>NZ_JBITIW010000006.1:0-571530 GCF_044459405.1 Nonomuraea sp. NPDC050328
CTGCACTCGCCAGGGTGTGGGAGAGTAGGTCGCCGCCGCACAAATATTGATCAGTAGAGCCCGCCGTGGGTTTCCCGGCGGGCTCTACTGCGTTACACGAGAGTTAGGCCCGCCCGGGTGTCCGGACGGGCCTTTCTGCGTTTCAGGGGCGGAGGTCCAGCCAGACTAGGCGGTGGTCGGAGCTGGGGAACGGGAAGACGCCGGTGAGGCGGGAGAGCGGGTCGCTACGGACCGGCCAGAACACCCCGCTCCCGCTGACCCGCAACCGCTTGGACGGCAGCACGTAGTCGGCCCGGAGGTTCCCGGGGGCGTTGTCGTTGAAGTCGGCCGTGTCCTGAGCCGGGTCCCCGCGGTGCGAGGCGTTCGCGCCACCCTGGAGGGCGGCGGCCTCGGCGGCGCCGGCGCTGGCCGGGGCGGTGGAGGAGTCGATCTTCGGGTGGTTCAGGAGCTGCTGGATCGCCCCGGCGTAGCTGTCGCCGTCGAAGGGGTCGGCGTTCTGGTCGCCGGCGATGACGAAGCGGGCGCTGGGGTGCAGCCCGCCACGGCGGCCACGGTCGTCGTAGATGTAGCCGGAACGCGCCGGGTGCACGTAGTCGGCCCAGAAGCGGATCTCGTCGTGGTTGCGCCGCCCGTTGCGGTCCTCGGGGCCGTCGAAGGTGGGCGGGGTGGGGTGGCTGGCGAGAAGGTGCACGGTGCGCTTGCCGACCTGCAGCGGCAGGTCCCAGTGGCTCTTGGAGGACAGGCGGAGCACGGCCAGCTCTTCGGGGGAGTAGAAGCCGGGCGGGATGACCGCGCCGGGCATGTCCTTCCACAGGAAGGTCTGGAAGGTGCGGACGTCGCCGATCGGGAAGCGCGAGTAGACCGCCATGCCGTACTGGCCGGGGAACTGGCCGAAGCCGAAGGCGTCGTCGCCGTAGCCGGGCGCGCCGGGGGTGGTGACGACCTGGCCGTTGTTGTTCAGGTCGAAGCCGGAGGCCAGGCCGGTGTTGCTGGGGGCGGTGTAGGCGTGACCGTAGACGATCGGGGCGGCGCCGTTCTGGCCGACGCTCAGGTAGTTCTCCTGAAACAGGCGCAGGGCGGCCCCGGCGGTGTCGTAGTCGAACTCGTTGATCAGCACCACGTCGGGGCGGGTGCGCTGGATGATCTCGGCGATGGTCTTGGCCTGGGCGTTCGCCGGCGTGCTGAGGTCGCGGACGAGGTCGCCCTCGGCGTTGCGGTTGAGCGAGGCGTTGAAGGTGGCGAAGCGCACCTCACCCCGATGGGCCGCGGTGGTCGCGGTGGCCGGCGGGGCGAGGGGAAGCAGGGCTGCCGCAGCGGCAGCCAGGACGAGGGTGACGCGCCGTAAGCTCATCCCCTGATCGTGGCACGGGGCCGCGACCCCGGGAACTCGTCCCCGGGGTCGATCACATGACCAGCCGGCTAACGCCGCTCAGCGGGTGACCGCGGCCTGGAGCAGCGGCTCGACCCGGAACGGGATCTGCGTCGACAGCGAGATCGTCGAGTCGGTCCGCTGCACTGCCGGGGAGGCCAGGACGGTCGCGATGATCTCCTGGAGGTGTTCGGTGCTCCGGGCGACGACCCGGCACAGCAGGTCGTGCTGGCCGCTGGTGCCGTGGACCTCCAGGATCTCCGGGACGGCACGCAGCGCTTCCACCGCCTCGGCGAGGCGCCCTTGGGCGATCTGGAGCCAGACGAAGGCCAGGATCGGGTAGCCCACCGGCACGGGATCGATCGTGGGGCCGAAGTCGGCGATGACGCCCCGGGCGACGAGCTTGTCCACTCGTGCCTGGACGGTGCCGCGGGCGACACCCAGGAGGCGGGCGAGCTCGGTGAGGCCGATGCGCGGGTGGGCTCGCATGGTGGCGAGCAGCCGGGCGTCCAATGTGTCCACGTGCACCTCTGGGCGATTCGACCAGCCGATCCCGGCGCTAGCCGTACCGGACTATGCGGATATGGCAGAGAAACTAGCAGCTCTTGCCAGCGAATCAGGAAATTGCTGTTATCTGGGTCATGTTCGAGGAAGCGCAGTACTTCGCGCCGGTCTCCACCACGGAGGACGGCGGTGTGGTGGTCGAGTTGTCCCAGTCGCACCCGGGGTTCGCGGATCCGGTGTACCGCGCGCGGCGCAACGCCATCGCCGGGCTGGCGGTCAATCACCGGCGCGGGGAGCCGATCCCCGAGGCCGAGTACACCGAGCAGGAGCACGAGGTCTGGGCGAGCGTGACGCGCGAGCTGGCGGTCAAGCACCGCAAGTACGCGGCGGCCGAGTATCTCGCCGGGGCCGAGCGGCTCGGGCTGCCCGAGGAGCGGATCCCGCAGTTGCAGGAGGTGAGCGAGCTGCTGGAGCCGCTGACCGGGTTCCGGTACCTGCCGGCGGCCGGGCTGGTGCCGCTGCGGGACTTCTACGGGGTGCTCGCGGACGGCTACTTCCACTCGACGCAGTACATCCGGCATCACTCGGTGCCGTTCTACACGCCGGAACCGGACGTCATCCACGAGGTGATCGGGCACGCCAACGCGCTGGCCTCCGACCGGTTCGCGCGGCTGTACCGCAGTGCGGGGGCGGCGGCGCGGCGGGTGGAGAGCGACGAGGCGCTGGAGTTCGTGTCGAAGGTCTTCTGGTTCACCCTGGAGTTCGGGGTGCTGCGGGAGGACAACGAGCTCAAGGCGTACGGCGCGGGCATCCTGTCCTCCTACGGGGAGATCGAGGAGTTCCGCGGGATGGACATCCGGCCGCTGGACCTCGCCGCGATGGGCACCACGCACTACGACATCACGAAATATCAGGACGTGCTGTTCGCGGCCGAGTCCCTGGACCACCTGGAGGACGTCGTGGGCGGCTTCTGGGACAGTTGCGACGACGAGTCGATTGCCCGGATTTCCTGAGAACTCCCGTCCCGCTCCCGGCGTCCCACTCTGCAGGGGGCCGAGCTGAGGAGCGGGGCGATGATCATTCACGCGTTACTGGCCGGGACGCTGACCTTCACCGGAGCCCCGCCAGCCGGGTCCGAGGAGGTCACCAGGTCGCTGGACCGGTTCCTGCGCATCCGGCCGGGGCCGGTGACCGCGATGGTCAAGGACCTCAGGACCGGCCGCAGCTACCGCTACCACCGGCACGAGCGGCTCATCACCGCGAGCGGCGCGAAGGTCCAGATCCTGATGGCGCTGCTGCTCAAGACGCCGTGGGCGAAGCTGGGCAAGGCCGCCCGGCACGACGCGAGCATCATGATCCGGCACAGCGACAACCACGCGGCCGACCGGCTGTGGGAGCGCATCGGCAAGGCTCCGGGCTTCACCAGGGCCGGGCGGGCCTTCGGGCTCAAGCACACCGCGGGCGTGCCGGGGGACTGCCTCGACCTGTACTGCTGGGGCATCACCAAGACCTCCGCCGAGGACCAGGTCCGGCTGATGAGCGCGCTGGTGCGCGAGTCGAGCCCGCTGCCGGCCGCCGAGCGCGCGCGGGTCAGAAGCCTGATGGGCGGCGTCGTCGACGGGCAGGACTGGGGCGTCAGCGCCGGAGCGTGCAAGGGCGAGCGCACGGAGCTCAAGAACGGCTGGCTGAAGCGCGTGTCGACGAAACGCTGGGCGGTGACCAGCGTCGGGCTCATCGCGGGGCGGTACGCGGTCGCGGTCCTGACCGAGGGCAGCGCGGAGGCAGGCGACGGCATCGCGACCGTGGAGGGCGTGGTCCGGCGCCTCATGCTCCGCTTCCGCGCGGCCTGCTGAGCCCGCGGGGGAAAACCGTCGCAGGCGAAGCCGCGCGGTGAAGGACAGGGTCGAAGAAGGTCAGGCCGCGCCGCGCCCCCGCTTGCTGAGCCGGTAGCCCACGCCGCGCACGGTCTGGATCAGCTCGTCGTCCACGTCGCCCAGCCGGGCTCGCAGCCGCTTGACGTGCACCGCGATGGTGTTGGTCGAGGCCGTGTCCGCCGTGTGCCAGACGTTGCGCATGATCTGCTCGCGGGTGACCGTCCGGTCGGCGTTGCGCATCAGGTAGTGCAGCAGCTCGAACTCCCTGAGCGGCAGGTGTACGGCACGGCCGTCCACCTTCACCTGGTGCGCGCCCACGTCCAGTTCCACCCCGCCGACCGCCAGGACCTTGGGCGAGGCCTGGATGAACGGCAACAACTCCGGCACCCGGTACGGCCAGGCCACACACGCCGACGCCCCGGCGGCGAGCGCCTGGACCGCCTTCTCGGCATGCCCCTCGTCGACACCGAGCAGGACCGGCACGGCTCGCGCCAGCCGTACCGCACGGATGAAGTCCACTGCCCCGATGACCGGCAACGTGGCTGCTACGAGCACCACGTCCGGCTGTAATGCCCCGGCCTGCAACAAGGCCTGGGCGCCGTCGCGCGCGCCGGTGACCGAGACACCCTCTCGTTCCAGTGCCGTGGCCAGGTCCGAGACGATGCGCTCGTCCGGGTCGGCCACCAGCAGTACGGGCATCTCGGAAGCCATCAGCCGAAGCGCCCCGTGATGTAGTCCTCGGTGCGCTTGTCGGAGGGGTTGGTGAAGATGCGGCTGGTCTCGTCGAACTCGACCAGGCGGCCGTGCCGTACGCCCTGGTCGTCGACGTCGGCGGTGAAGAAGGCGGTGCGGTCGGAGACGCGGGCGGCCTGCTGCATGTTGTGCGTGACGATCACGATCGTGTAGTCGCGCGACAGTTCCTGCATCAGGTCTTCGATCTTGGTGGTCGCGATCGGGTCGAGGGCCGAGCAGGGCTCGTCCATGAGGATGACCTCGGGCTGGACCGCGATGGCGCGGGCGATGCACAGGCGCTGCTGCTGGCCGCCGGACAGGGACAGGGCGTTCTGCTTGAGCTTGTCCTTGACCTCGTCCCACAGGGCCGCGCTGGTCAGCGCCTGCTCGACGATCTCGTCCATCTTCCCCTTCACACCGTTGACCCGGGGGCCGTAGGCGATGTTGTCGTAGATCGACTTGGGGAAGGGGTTCGGCTTCTGGAAGACCATGCCGATGCGGCGGCGGACCTCGATCGGGTCGACGTGGTCGCCGTAGAGGTCTTCGCCGTGGAAAGTGATCTTGCCGGCGGCGCGCGCGCCCGGGATGAGGTCGTTCATCCGGTTGAAGCAGCGCAGCACGGTCGACTTGCCACACCCCGACGGGCCGATCATCGCGGTGATCTCGCGGTTGCCGATGGTCATGTCGACGTTGCGGACCGCCTGGTAGTCGCCGTAGAAGACGCTGAGGTCCTCGACGTTGAAGACCGGGTCCAGCGCCTCGATGTTGCGCGGCGCCTCCGGACCACGGACGGTCACGTTCGGCATGGAGATTCCAATCTCAGACATTCGAGTCCCTTACCACCGCTTCTGGTAGCGGTTACGGAGCCAGATGGCCACGGAGTTCATGAGCAGCAGGATGCCGAGCAGGATCACGATGGCCGCGGCAGCGAGGACGGCGTACTCGGCCTGAGGCCGGGTGATGAAGCCGTAGATCTGCAGGGGAAGCACGGAGAAGCTGCTCCAGACCCCTTCCGGGTTGAACCGGATGAAGGTCGCGGCGCCCAGCATGAGGAAGGGCGCGGCCTCGCCGATGGCGCGGGAGAGCGCCAGGATGGAGCCGGTGGCGATACCGGGCACCGAGGCCGGCAGGACCTGGCGCCAGATGGTCTGCCACTGGGTGGCGCCGAGCGCGAGCGAGCCCTCGCGGATGGAGGGCGGCACGGCCTTGATGGCCTCGCGGGCGGAGATGATCACGATCGGCAGGACCAGCAGCGAGATGGTGATCGCGCCGGTCATGATGGTGAAGCCGAAGGACATCCAGCGGGCGATGATGCCCAGGCCGAGGATGCCGTAGACGATCGAGGGCACGGCCGCCAGGTTCGAGATGTTGAGATCGATCAGGCGGTTGTACCACTTGGTCTTGTCGGCGTACTCCTCCAGGTAGATCGCGGCCAGGATGCCCGTGGGCAGCGCCATCAGGATGGTCAGGCCGATGATCCAGAGGGTGCCGAGGATGCTCGACTGGATGCCGGAGGTCTCGGGCCGCCGGATCGACGGCTGGTTCTCCCAGAGCATCGAGTCCAGGCGGGGCCAGCCTTCCTGGACCACGTAGAAGATCAACGCGGCGAGGAAGCCCAGCGCGATGGCCAGGCTGGACAGCAGGGCGACCCGGAACAGGTGCTCCTTGAGCGGCCGGCCCTTGCTGGCGAGCTGGACCGCCGACCTGGGGGTGGACAGGAGAGCCATCAGTCGTACACCTCGCGGTACTTCTGAACCAGGCGCGCGCTGATCCAGTTCATGGCGAACGTGAGGATGAACAGCAGGGCGCCGACGGCGAAGATGGTCTTGTAGCCGATCGAGCCGACCGGCAGGTCGCCCGAGCCGGCGCTGGCGATGAAGGAGGCCATCGTCGCCATCTCGTTGGCCGGGTTCACGGTGAAGACCGGCTTCGCGCCGGCCGCCAGCACAACGATCATCGTCTCGCCCGCGGCGCGGGAGAAGGCGAGGATGACGGCGGCGACGATGCCGGAGAAGGCGGCGGGCACCACGACGCGCACGGACGTGAGCATCTTGGAGGCGCCGAGCGCGTAGGAGCCCTCGCGCAGGCCGTTCGGCACCGCGGCCATCGAGTCCTCGGCCATCGACGCGATGATCGGGATGATCATGATGCCGACGAGCAGGCCCGCGCTGAGCGCGTTGCGCGGCTCAAGGTTGAGGAAGGGGAAGATCTGCTGGAGCAGCGGGGTGACGAAGACCAGGGCGAAGAAGCCGAAGACGACCGTGGGCACGCCGGCCAGCACTTCGAGCACGGGCTTGAAGATCTTGCGGACCCGCGGGGTCGCGTACTCCGACAGGTAGATGGCCGAGGCCAGCCCGAGCGGGACGGCGACGATCATCGCGATGACGGTGACCTCGAGGGTGCCCACGATGATCGGCCACACGCCGAAGCTCGGCGGGTTGAACAGCGGGCCCCAGGTGGTGGAGCCGAAGAACTCGGCGATGCTCACGGTGGCGAAGAACTCGATGGTCGGCTCGGCGAGAGCCGCGACGATCGCCAGCGTGGTGGCGACCGAGACCAGGGCGGCGAGCATGAGGACGACCTTGATGGCCGCCTCTCCGTAACGCGGGCGCGACCGCGCCAGGGACCTGCCGGTCCCCGTCGCGGTCGCCCTGTGCTGTGCGGCCATCAGCCCGCCAGGCCCTTCAGGGCCTCCAGGTCGGACTTCAGCTTGGTCTCCTGCTCGGTGTTGAGCGGGATGAACTTGGCGTCCTTGGCGATCACGTTGATGTTCTTCGCGTAGAAGTCGAGGAACGCCGCGACCTCCGGCCGCTTGGTGGCGGCGGCGGACGGGTAGACGAAGAGCGGACGGGCGAGCGGCGCGTAGGTGCCGTTCTGGGCGGTCTCGACGCTCGGGGCGACGCAGCCCTTGCCGGAGTCGATCTGGACCGCGTTGAGCTTGTCGGCGTTCTCCTCGAAGTAGGTGAAGCCGAAGTAGCCCAGGCCGCCCTTGGCGCCGGAGACACCGGTGACGATGTCGTTGTCGTTCTCGGAGGGGCTGTAGTCCTTGCGGCTCGCGCCTTCCTCACCGTTGATCTCGTCGGTGAAGTAGTCGAAGGTGCCGGAGTCGGTGCCCGGGCCGTAGAGCTTGAGCGGCTCGTCCGGGAACTTGGCGTCCACGTCCTTCCAGCTCATGACCTTGCCCTCGGCGGCCGGCTCCCACATCTTCTTGAGCTGGTCGGTGGTCAGGCAGGTGGCCCAGGTGTTCTCCTTGGGCACGACCACGGTCAGCGCGTCGGTGGCCACCGTGAGCTCGGTGAACTTGATGCCCTTGGCCTCGCAGGCGGCCTTCTCCTCGTCCTTGATGGCGCGGGAGGCGTTGGAGATGTCGGTCTCGCCGGCGCAGAACTTCTCGAAGCCACCGCCGGTGCCGGAGGTGCCCACCGCGATCTTCACGTTGGGCTGCTCCTCGCCGAAGATCTCGGCGGCGGCCTGGGTCAGCGGGCCGACCGTGCTCGAGCCGTCGACCTTGATCTCGCCGCTGGCCGCGGCCGGGGCGGAGCTGCCCGCCTCGGCGGGGGCGCTGGCGGAGGAGGTGCTCCCCGCGTCAGGCTTGGCGTCGCCGCCACAGGCCGCCGCAGAAAGGGAAACGACGAGGGCTGCCGTCGCCACCCCAAGAAGGCGGCGCTGTCCACTGGTCACGGTATGTGTCCTTCTCCGTGTTGAGATGCTCTTTTTCGTTACGCCCTGATACAACTCGGGCAAAGTGAACGGAAATGAAACGAGCTATGACCGATGGCGGAAGACGTGCCTCGGGGTGCGTGAATACCATCCCAAGTCATGAGCTATCGCATCCTTCTGGTCTGCATGGGCAACATCTGCCGCTCCCCGATGGCCGAGGTCGTCCTCCGCAAAACCCTTGCTGAGCAGGGGATTCATGACGTCGAGGTGGAGAGCGCGGGCACCGGGGGCTGGCACGAGGGCGAGCCGATGGACGAGCGCGCGCTGAGCACGCTGAAGGCCGGCGGCTACGACGGGTCGGCGCATCGGGCCAGGCAGATCCGGCCGGGCGAGTTCGACCTGGTGCTGGTCATGGACCGCGACAACCTGCGCAAGGTGCCCGGGGCGCGGCTGTTTCGCTCCTTCGACCCGGACGCTCCCGAGGGGGCCGAGGTGCCCGACCCCTACTACGGCGGGCAGGACGGCTTCGACGAGGTGTTGCGCCAGGTCGAGGCGGCTTCGCGGGGGCTGGCCGAGTACCTCGCCGCCCGGTGAGCGGGGGCCGCGGCGGCATCGAGCACCGCCGGGAGACCCTTCCCGGCGGCCGGAGGGTCTTCGTCAAGTCGGGTCCTGTTTCCCCGTTGTTCACCTCCGAGGCCGAGGGGTTGCGCTGGCTGGGGGATATCGCGGTTGATGTCGCCTTTGTGAACGAACGCAGTCTCGCCGTGGACTGGGTCGACACCGAGCCGCCCACCCCCGCCGCGGTCGAGCGCTTCGGACGCGACCTCGCGCGCACCCACCTGCTCGGCGCGCCCTCCTTCGGGGCCCCCTGGCCGGGCTTCATCGCCGAGCTGCCCATGGACAACTCGGCCGCCTCCTCCTGGCCGGAGTTCTACGCCGAGCAACGGCTTCTTCCCTTCGTACGGCAGGCGGAGCTGTCCCCGCGGGAGACGGGCCTGATCGAGCGGGTCATCGACCGCCTCCCCGAGCTCTCGGTGGCGGAGCCGCCCGCCCGCATCCACGGCGACCTGTGGAACGGGAACGTGTTGTGGTCGCGAGGACGCGGCGTGCTCATCGACCCGGCGGCGCACGGCGGCCATCGGGAGACGGACCTGGCGATGCTGGCGTTGTTCGGCGCGCCGCACCTCGACCGGATCCTGGCCGCCTACCAGGAGGTGGCGCCGCTGGCCGACGGGTGGCGGGAACGTGTGCCGTTGCACCAGCTCCACCCGTTGCTGGTGCATGTGGTGCTGTTCGGGGGCGGTTACCGGGAGAGCCTGATCAGCGCGGTTACGAGGGTTCTGGCACTCTGAGTGACACTATGGTCACGTGATCGAAGCGGAAGGGCTCGGGCTGCGCAAGCACGGCCGCTGGATCTTCCGTGACCTGTCGCTCGTCGCGCCGGCCGGTTTCCTCGTCGCCGTCGTCGGGCCGTCCGACTCGGGACGGTCGAGCTTCCTGCTCGCGCTGGCGGGGCGGATGAAGGTGACGACCGGGCGGCTGACCGTCGACGGGGTGCGTGCCGTCCGGAAGAAGGTGGCCGTCGCGCGGGTGCGGCCGCCGATCGACCTCACGCCCGAGCTGCGGGTGGGCGAGCACGCGCGAGAGCGCCGGTGGCTGGAGGGCGTCGGGCCGCACGCCTTCGACGACGCGTGCGAGGCGCTGGGCTGGCGGGCCCCGGCGCGCGAGCCCGTGGAGGAACTCGACGCGGCCGACCGCACCCTGCTGTGCGCGGCGCTGGGGCTGATGGCCGGCAAGCCGGTCGTCGTGCTGGACGACGTGCACGAGAACACGGCGAGCGCGCGGCAGAGGGAGGTGTGGCGGGCCCTGCGCCGGGCGTGTGACACGGGGGCGACGATCGTGGCCTCGACGGTGGAGGAGGCGCCCGCGTACGCGCTGGCGGACGGGTGGGTGCGCTGTGCGCGTCCTTGACCTGGCCCTGTTCGAGCTGCGGCGCTTCCGGAAGCCGCTGCAACGGGCCGGGCTGGCCTTCCTGCTGGTGGTGCCCCTGCTGTACGGCGCCATCTACCTGTGGTCGAACTGGGACCCGTACAAGAAGATCGACCAGGTGCCGGTGGCCGTGGTCAACGAGGACCGGCCGGTCTACGTGGACGGCAAGCGGATCGCCGGCGGCGAGGACTTCGTCCAGCGGCTCAAGGAGGACGCGACCCTGCAGTGGCACTTCGTCACCGCCGAGGAGGCCGCCCGGGGGCAGCACGACGGCCGCTACTACGTGATCATCACCGTGCCGCCCGACTTCAGCGAGAAGCTCAGCAGCGGCGCGGACGGGGCGCCGCAGCAGGCGGCGATGTCCATCCAGCTCGACGACGGCAACAACTACCTGGTCGGGGTGATGGCCGAGACCGTCCAGGCCAAGCTCCAGGCGCAGATCAACGAGGCCGCGGTCACCACCTACTTCGAGGCGGTCGTCGAGGGGCTGGAGGAGGCGGAGAAGGGCTTCGAGGAACTGGAGGACGGCGCCCGCAAGCTCGACCGGGGCGCGGGCAGCGCGGCCGAGGGCGGGCGGAAGCTGGTGGAGGGCACCGAGACGCTCAAGCGCGGCAGCGCCGCACTCGCGCCGGGCGCCCGGCAGGTCGCCGACGGCGTCGACAAGCTCAACGCCATCGCCCAGCCGCTCGCCGCGCTCGCCCAGCGGAAGCTGCCGGTCCTCGCCGACCGGGCCAACCGCATCGCGCAGCTCGCCTCGAAGATCACCGGGATCGGCGCCGAGGGCGCCCGCGGCATCGCACGGGCCGCCGCGGCGGTCTCCGACCTCCTGCACGAGCTGTGCGACGAGATCTCATGGTGGATCGCCGAGGAGAAGAAGAAGCTCGGACTGCCCAGTAACCCGGACGCCTCGGAGGACTTCCGGCTCACCCCCGCGATGAGCGCGATCATCGACTCGCTGCTCGACTTCGCCGACTTCCTGGCCCTGGAGGCGGCTCGCCTCGCCGATGCGGCGGACCAGCTCGACGCGGAGGTCAAGCGGGTGGCCGCCGACATCGCCGCGCTCCGGCGCGAGGTGCCGGCCCTGCAGCGCAAGATCGCCCGCGGCGCCCGGGACATCCAGCGGCTCGACGACGGCGCCCGGCTGGTCGCCAAGGGCGCGGGCCGGCTCGACCAGGGCGTCGGCTCGCTCCTCGACGGCACCCGGCAGCTCAGCGGCGGGCTCGACCAGCTCAAGGACGGCACCGAGCAGCTCGTGGACGGCATCGAGGAGGGCAAGGCCAAGATCCCCTCGCTGGATCGTTCCGACGCCGCGACGCTCGCCGATCCGGTCGAGATCAGCAAGCACAACCTGCACCCCGCCGGGGCCTACGGGCGCGGGCTCGCGCCGTTCTTCATCCCGATCGCGCTGTGGGTCTTCGGGATCGTCGCCTTCCTCATGCTCAAACCGGTCAGCGAGCGGGCGCTGGCCTCCGGGGCGCCCTCGCCGCTGGTCACCGCGGCGGCGTGGCTGCCGGTGGTGGGGTTCGGGCAGGTCGCGGCCGGGGTGCTCTACCTCGTGGTCGACAAGGGGCTGGGACTCGCCCCCGTCAACGTGCCCGGGACCCTCGGGCTGATGTCGCTGGGCATCGCGACCTTCGTGGCCATCGTCCAGCTCGTCCGCATCGCCCTCGGCTCGGCGGGCGACGCCGTGGCGCTGCTGCTCCTGATGGTGCAGCTCGTCTCCTGCGGCGGCCTCTACCCGCCCGAGACGTTGCCCGAGCCGTTCGCGACCATCCACCCGCTGGTGCCGATGACCTACCTCGTCGCCGGGCTCCGGGTCACCATCTCCGGCGGCAACCCGGACATCACCTGGCACTCGGTCGGCCTGCTCTGCGGCTTCCTGGCCGGGGCGCTGACGCTGATGTTGCTCGTCGTCATCATGCAGCGCCGGTGGACCATGGAACGGCTCAAGCCTTCGCTGGAGCTGTGAGCCGGCTCAGCACCTCGTCGTGGAGCAGGCCGTTGGTGCAGACCAGGCTGCCGCCGTCGAGCCCCTTGCCGCCGGACAGGTCGGACCACACGCCGCCCGCCTCCTCGACGATGACCGTCAGCGCCGCGATGTCCCACGGCGACAGCTCCGGCTCGGCCGCGGCGTCCACGGTGCCCTCCGCGACCAGCATGTGCGACCAGAAGTCGCCGTAGGCGCGGGTCCGCCAGCAGTTGCGGGTCAGGTCGACGAAGTTGTCCAGCCGGCCCTGCTCCTCCCAGCCGCCCAGGCTGGAGTAGGAGAAGGAGGCGTCGCTCAGCTTGCCGACCTTCGACACGTTCATCCGGGTGGCCTTGGTCAGGCTCTTGCCGGTCCAGGCGCCGCCGTCCTTCGCCGCCCACCAGCGCCGGCCCAGCGCGGGGGCGGACACCAGGCCCACCACCACCTTGCCGTGGTCCATGAGCGCGATCAGCGTGGCCCACACCGGGACGCCGCGGACGTAGTTCTTCGTCCCGTCGATCGGGTCGATCACCCAGGACCGCGCGCCGTACCCGGTGGTGCCGAACTCCTCGCCGACCACCGCGTCCCTCGGCCTGGCCCGGCGCAGGGTGCAGCGGATGGCCTCCTCGACCGCCCGGTCGGCGTCGCTCACCGGGGTGAGGTCCGGCTTGGTCTCGACCTTCAGGTCCACCGCCTTGAAGCGGCGCATGGTCAGGTCGTCGGCGGCGTCGGCCATGTAATGCGCGAGACGCAGATCGTCGCTGTAGCCCGTCACGAGGAGCCACGCTATCGCCTGGGCGAGTGGGTTACCTATACCGGTCCATCCGGTTACCGGCCAGTAGCATGGGGCCATGTCATTCGATGTGGGCGCCTTCCTGCTCGACACCGTGCCCTTCGCCCGGCACCTCGGCATCACCTTCGACAAGGTCGCCGACGGCGTGGCCGTCTGCCGCCTGCCCGACCGGCCCGACCTGCACAACCACCTGGCGGGGCCGCACGCGGGGGCGCTGTTCACCCTCGCGGAGAGCGCTTCGGGCGCCGCCATGCTGTCCGCCTTCGGCGACGAGCTGTCCCGGGCGGTGCCGCTGACGACCGGGGCCGACGTCCGCTACCGCAAGCTCGCGCTCGGCGAGGTCGTCGCCGAGGGCCGCCTGCTCGTGGACCGGGCCTCGGTGGTGGGTCAGCTCGACGCGGGGGAGCGGCCCGAGTTCGCGGTGGAGGTCGAGGTGCGCAACGCCGAAGGGGTCGTGGTCTCGGAGATGACCTTCCGCTGGACCCTCCGCCCCAACCGCTGACCCCTTCTCAGGAGGTCAGGTCTGGGTCGCGGGTGTCGCGGGAGGCCAGCAGCCGCCGCAGGGAGACGAGGCGCGCCGGGTCGGCGTGGGTGGTCGCGACCCAGGCGTCCAGCGCGCACTCGGCGCTGAGGTGGGTGCAGCCCTTGGGGCAGTTGACCGTGCCCTCGATGAGGTCGGGGAAGGCCGCGAGCACGGTCTCGGGGGACACGTGCGCCAGGCCGAAGCTGCGGACGCCGGGCGTGTCGATGATCCAGCCGCCCTCGGGAAGCTGCAGCGCGACGGCCGAGGTGGAGGTGTGCCGGCCTCGGCCGGTGACCGCGTTGACGTGGGAGACCGCGCGGTTGGCGTCGGGGACCAGGACGTTGACCAGCGTCGACTTGCCCACGCCCGAGTGACCCACCAGGACGCTGGTACGGCCGGTGAGATGCTCGCGGAGCTCGTCGAGCGAGCCGCCCTTGTGCACCACCACGTGGGGCACGTCGAGCGTGGCGTACTGCGAGATGAGCTCGGCCGGCGGGGCGAGGTCGGACTTGGTCAGGCACAGCAGCGGCTCGATGTCGGCGTCGAACGCCGCCACCAGCATGCGGTCGATCATGCGCGGCCTCGGCGGCGGGTCGGCCAGCGCGGTGACGATGACGAGCTGGTCGGCGTTGGCGACGATGGGACGCTCGATGCCGTCGTCGGTGTCGTCGGCCGAGCGGCGCAGGATGGAGCGGCGCTCCTCGACCCGGACGATGCGGGCCAGGGTGTCGGGCTTGCCGGAGATGTCGCCGACGAGAGCCACCCGGTCGCCGACCACGATGCCCTTGCGGCCCAGCTCGCGCGCCTTCATGGCCATGACGGTCCGGTCGGCGGACGTGCCGTCGCCCGGGGACTCCGCCTTGCGCTTCTTCGCGGGAGCGGGCTGGGTCACCAGGCAGGTGTAGCGGCCCCGGTCGACGGCCACGACGAAGCCCTCGGTGGCGTCCTCGTGGGCAGGACGGATCCGGGTCCGGGGCCGGGAGCCCTTGCCCGGCCTGACCCTGACGTCGTCCTCGTCGTACTGCCGCCGCTTCAGCGGTCTGCTCCCCGATCGGTCCCCAGCAGAGCGGCCCACATGCGTGGGAACTCCGGGAGGGTCTTACCCGTCGTGGCGATGTTCTCCACCTCGACGCCGGGGACCCGCAGGCCGATGACGGCGCCCGCGGTGGCCATGCGGTGGTCGGCGTAGGAGCGGAACAGGCCGGCGCTCAACGGGCGCGGGCGGATGAGGAGGCCGTCCTCCGTCTCCTCGGCGTCGCCGCCCAGGCGGTTGATCTCGGTGACCAGCGCGGCCAGCCGGTCGGTCTCGTGGCCGCGAAGGTGCGCGATGCCCCGCAGCCGGCTCTCGGAGGAGGCCAGCGCGGCGAGGGCGGCGATGGTCGGGGTGAGCTCGCCGACGTCGCGGAGGTCGGCGTCGATGCCCTCGACGCGGCCCTCGCCGACGAGGGTGAGGCCGGTGGTGTCGAGGGAGACGGTGGCGCCCATCCGGGTGAGGAGGTCGCGCAGCGCGTCGCCGGGCTGGGTGGTCTCGAAGGGCCAGTCGGGGATGGTGACCGTACCGCCGGCGACCATCGCGGCGGCCAGGAAGGGCGCGGCGTTGGAGAGGTCGGGCTCGACGACGAGGTCACGCGCGGCGATGGGACCGGGCTCGACCCGCCAGACGTCACGGACGCTGTCGTCGACGCCGACCCCCGCGGCGCGGAGCATCTGGACCGTCATGGCGATGTGCGGCATCGACGGGACCGGCGGGCCGGCGTGCCGGATGGTGACGCCCTTGGCGAAGCGCGCGGCGGTGAGCAGCAGGCCGGAGACGAGCTGCGAGGAGGCCGAGGCGTCGATGGTGACCTCGCCGCCCTCGATCGGGCCGCGGATGGTGAAGGGCAGCGAGTCGCGGTCGACCTCGGCGCCGAGCGCGCGCAGCGCGTTGAGGATCGGGCCCATCGGGCGGGTGCGGGCGGCCGGGTCGCCGTCGAAGAAGACCTCGCCGTCGGCGAGCGCGGCCATGGGCGGCACGAAACGCATCACGGTGCCGGCCAGGCCGACGTCGATGCGGGCGCCGCCCCGGAGGGGGCCGGGGGTGACGTGGTAGTCGTCGCCGTCGCCCACGAGCTCGGCGCCGAGCGCGCGCAACGCCTCGACCATGAGGTCGGCGTCACGGCTGCGGAGCGCCTGCCGTACGACGCCTGGGCCGTCGGCGAGCGCGGCGAGCAGCAGCGCGCGGTTGGTCACCGACTTGGAGCCGGGCAGCGGGACGGTCGCGGAGACCGGGCCGGTCGCCGTCGGTGCGGGCCAGTGCGGAGCGGGCATGGGCCCAGAATATCGGCAGCGGTACGGCTGGGCCGCCCGCGCTCGCCCCGATCCCGCACCTGACGGGCGGAGGCGGGACGTGGCAGTGTGGGGATATGTGTGGACGGTACGCGTCAGCGCGGAAGAAGCACGAGCTGCTGGAGGAGTTCCAGGTCGAGCTCGACGACGACCCCGAGACCGAGCTGGGTCCCGACTACAACGTGGCGCCGACCAAGAAGGTCTACGCGGTGATGAGCCGGGTGCCGAAGGACGCCGAGCGGGCGGTACGCCAGCTCAAGGTGGTGAAGTGGGGCCTGGTCCCGGTCTGGGCGAAGGACCCGTCGATCGGCTCGAAGATGATCAACGCCAGGCTGGAGACGGTGGCGGAGAAGCCGTCCTTCCGGCAGGCGTTCGCCAAGCGCAGGTGCCTGCTCCCGGCTGACGGCTACTTCGAGTGGATGCCCGTCGAAGGGGACAAGAAGAAGAAACAGCCCTACTACATCCACCCGGCCGACGGCGGGGTGCTGGCGATGGCGGGGCTGTACGAGTTCTGGAAGGACCCCTCGCGCGACGACGACGACCCGCTGAAGTGGCTGGTGACCTGCACGGTCATCACCACGACCGGCGAGGACGAGGCCGGGCGCATCCACGACAGGATGCCGATGATGATCGAGCCGGCGAAGTGGGCGGAGTGGCTCGACCCGAAGCTCACCGACCCGAAGACGGTCAGCGGCCTGCTGGTGCCGGCGGACGCGGGACGGCTGGCGGTGTACCCGGTCTCGACCGACGTCAACAACGTGCGGAACAACAGCCCAGAACTCGTCAAGCCCTTGCCGCCTGAAGAAGAAGTGGCACTTTTCTAAACAGGCGGTGTAAGAACCGCGCCAATTGGGCATCCGGTGAGGAAAGCGATACGCATCGCTTACCTACGCCCCTGAACTGCACCGGGCCGGACCGCCGGGGGGTCCGCGCTCCCGGGCGGACCCCCCATTCCCGGAGGTGCGGACCCGTGGATCTCGCGACCGCTCGTGAGCGGCTGGAGAGCATGCTCACCGACATCGACAGATCGATCGCGGTGCTCCGGGGGGACCCGGTGGCCGTCCGGGACAGGTCCGCGGCCGACGCGGGCTCCGACCTGACCGACAACGACCGGGCCCAGGCCATGCTCACGGTGGCCGCCACCCAGCGCAGAGCCGTCCTGGACGCGCTCAAGCGCCTGGAGGAGGGCACCTACGGGTGCTGCGTGGACTGCGCCAAGCCGGTGCCGGAAGGCCGGCTGGAGGCCCGCCCGGAGGCGGCCAGGTGCGTCCAGTGCCAGTCCAAGCGCGAGCGCCGCCGCTAGCCGGCCCGGCTGGAGCTCAGGCGAGCTTGGTCGCGCTGGCCACCAGATGGATGCCGACCGTGTCGTCGTCGTCCGGGTGGGCGTCGAGCTCGGTGCGCACCAGCCAGGCCAGCGCGCGGGTGTCGGACGCCAGCACGTGGTCCACCGTCGAGGGCGACAGCACGGTGCGCGGCCGTACCCAGTCCACCTCCAGCCCGGCCTCCACCAGCAGCTCGCGCAACTGCCCGCTGCTGAAGCAGCGCGTGATGCTGCCGTCCGGCCACGGCACGAGCATGACCTCGCCGTCGACCCGCAGGTGGTCCCAGCGCTCCTGCTCGGCCAGGATCGCCATGCCGAGCACCAGCGAGTCCACGCAGACCAGCACCCGCCCGCCGGGCCGCAGCACGCGCACGACGTCGCTCATCGCCGACTCGGCCATGAGCTCGATGGACATGGCCCGCTCCTCGGCGACCACCGCGTCCACCGACTCGTCGGGCAGGAAGCCCAGGTCGTCGGCCCGCACCTGGCACACTCGCGTGTCGCGCAGGCGCGGTTCCGAGCGGCGGAAGTCGAGCACCTCGATCACCCGGTGCCCGGCTCGGGCCGCCTGCCCGGACCAGCGGCCCCGGCCTCCGGACAGGTCGAGCACCGTCGACGGCCGGGACGGAAGCCACCGGTGCAACTGCTCGGCGACGACGGCGCGGTAAAAGGTCCAGTACGGCCCGAGCGTCCCTGAGCCGTTCAGCTCCTCGGCCGGAATGGGCAGCACACGCGGCTCCAGGGGGTCATGAGGTGTTCACATAATGGCTACCAGCCGGTACGTATGGTTTTTCCCCGCACCGGGTCGTTCGTCACCTTCCATCTTGCGGGAACAGACGAGAGAGCGGGCGGGTTGCAACGAGCATGCTCACATTGGTCGACCCGGAGGAACGGGTATCCTCCCTTGAGTACGGTGTTCCGCCTAAGCAGGCCACCGGTGATCTTAGGGGGGTGGGTCCGGTGCCCGCGACAGGCGCGGAGACTCTGGAGCAGCGCAGCGAGCGGTTCGAACGCGACGTCATGCCGTACCTCGACCAGCTCTACTCGGCCGCGCTGCGGATGACCCGGCACCCGGCCGACGCCGAGGATCTGGTGCAGGAGACGTTCGCCAAGGCGTTCGGCTCGTTCCACCAGTTCCAGCAGGGAACGAACCTGAAGGCGTGGCTCTACCGGATCCTCACCAACACCTTCATCAACAGCTACCGCAAGAAGCAGCGGGAGCCGAAGCAGTCCGGCACCGAGGAGATCGAGGACTGGCAGCTCGCGCGCGCCGAGTCCCACACCTCGGGCGGGTTGAAGTCGGCCGAGGTCGAGGCGCTCGAACACCTCCCTGACGGCGACATCAAGAGCGCGCTGGCCGAGCTCCCCGAGGAGTTCCGCATCGCCGTCTACCTGGCTGACGTCGAGGGATTCCCCTACAAGGAGATCGCCGACATCATGGGCACCCCGATCGGCACCGTGATGTCCAGGCTCCACCGCGGCCGCAGGCAGTTGCGGACGCTTCTCGAAGACTACGCCCGCGAGCGCGGCCTGGTCCCGGCGGCGCCGGCTGAGGGGGGCTCGAAATGAGCTGTGGCGACCCGCACGACAAGGACTGTCGTGAGGTTCTCGATCTGGTCTACTCCTACCTCGACGGCGAACTCGACGAGGGCTCCTCGGGCGAGATCCGGGTGCACCTCGAGGAGTGCAGCCCCTGCCTGAAGGAGTACGACCTGGACAAGGCGGTCAAGGCCCTGGTCGCCAAGCACTGCGGCTGCGACCCCGTGCCCGACGATCTGCGCGCCAAGGTTCTGGAGCGCATCGCCCGGGTCCGCTCCGAGCTGGCCTGACCGGATCCGGGTGGTCCGGAAGTCGCCTCCGGTAGTGGCTTGATTACGCTTTGCTTGCGATTCCAGACTCTGCCCACTTCCACGGGCCGCTTTCTGTAGCGTGCTGCTCATGTGGTGCAAGGCATGGCTGGTCGCTGCCGTCCTCGTGGTACTCGTGACGCACGGCGGTGGCGCGGTGCCCCCAGGGGTCTCCTGGACCTGAGATCCCCGGAGGGGCCGCAATGCGTGAACTGCCGTGGCCCGCAAGGGTCTACCTGGTCGCCGTCCTGGCGGCGGCGGCCGTACTCATCAGCCGTTTCAGCGCGCCCGGCGACTGGGACATCCTGCTGGTGCTGGCGCTGCTCTTCCTGGTCTGCGAGTCGATGCCGACTCTGCTGAACGTGGAGCAGTTCGCCGTCTCCGTAAGCTTCTCGGCCTCGCTGGCCGCCGTGGTGCTCATCGGCCCCGAGGGCGCGGCCCTCGTCGGGCTGACCGCGGTGGTCAGCGTACGGCCCGGCCTGCCGCTGGTGAAACGGCTGTTCAACGGGGCCCAGTTCGCCATCTGCGGCTACGCGGCGGGCTGGGTCTACGAGGCGCTCGGCCAGCGGGCCGGGGTGCCGCAGGTGCACCAGTTCGACGACCTGATCGGCCCCTACGCCGCGGCCACCGCCGTGTTCGTGCCGCTCAACATCGTGCTGACGCTCACGATGGTACGGCTGGCCACCAAGGGCGAGGTGCCGCTGCGCGGCATGCTGCAGTTCCTGCTGTCCTACCTCGGCTACGGCACCTTCGGCCTGCTGGTCGCCGGCCTGTGGGCGACGGTCCAGTCGATCTCCGCCGTGCTCGTCCTGCTGCCGCTCTTCGTGGCCCGCTGGGCCTTCGGCCAGTACCACGCCCAGCAGCGCTCCTACGACGCCACCATCGCCGCCCTGTGCCAGGCCGTGGAGACCAAGGACTACTACACCCGCGGCCACTGCACCCGCGTCTCGCTCGCCTCCACCATGATCGCCCAGGAGGTCGGCATGGGCATGGAGCGGCTGCGCGCGATCCGCTACGCCGGCATGCTGCACGACGTCGGCAAGCTCGGCGTGCCGACCAAGGTGCTGCAGAAGGACGGCCCGCTCACCGAGGAGGAGTACGCGGCCATCCAGCTCCACCCGATGCGCGGCCTGGAGATCGTGCGCGGCATCGACTTCCTCGACGAGGCCTTCGCCGGGATCATGCACCACCACGAGCGGCACGACGGCAAGGGCTACCCGATGGGGCTGGCCGGCGAGGAGATCCCGGAGTTCGCCCGGATCATCGCCGTCGCCGACGCCTTCGACTCGATGACCTCCGTCCGCTCCTACCGCGGCGCCCGGCCGGTCGAGATGGCGCTCGACGAGCTGCGCAAGGGCGCGGGCACCCAGTTCGACCCGGTGCTCGTGACCGCCTTCATCAAGGCGCTGGAGCGCGAGCCCTGGCAGCCGCCGCGGCAGATCCCCGCGGTGCCCGAGGAGACCGCCGAGGCCGCCACCAAGGACCACGACGACCCGACCATGCCCATCGAGGTACTGACCACCTGATGAACGCACCCATGCGCGGGCTCGACTCCGGTCAGCTCCTCCTCATCGCGGCCGCCGGGCTCCTGGCCGTGGCCGGGGTCGCGCACACCGCCGCCGTCGGCCTGCAGCAGCCCGAGGTCGCCCTCGGCTTCGGCGCGCTGATCGCGGTGGGCGAGCTGGCGCGGCTGACCATGCCGGGCAACCGCGAGGTGGCCCCGATCGGCGCCGCCGCCGCGCTGGGGTACACGCTGCTGCTCGACATGAGCGGCACGCCGCTGCAGCACAGCGCCTTCCAGGTGGTCGCGGTGATCTCCGTCGGCATGATCGCCGGGGCGCTCCCGCACCTGGCGGTCGGCCGCCCGCCGCGGCTCGACGCCGTGGCGCGCCGGCTGCTCACCGGGGCGTTGCTAGCCTTCGCCTTCCGTCCGATGGCGCCCTCGCTCTTCGAGATCACCCAGGGGCCGGACGGCAAGTGGTGGCCGGCGCTCGGGGCCATGGTCGTGCTCATCGCGCTGACGTTGCTCGCCGACGTGCTCATCGCCGCGATGCTCCGCGCCGAGCAGGTCCGCACCGCCTTCCGGGTCGCGGTGCGGGACGAGATCAACATGGCCTTCCCGCTGGGCGCCGCCGTGGCCGCCTCCGGGGTGCTCCTGGCGCTGGCCACGCACAGCATGGACATGGTCGCCCTGCTCGTCTTCGCCGCGCCGCTCCTGGTCACGCAGGTCGCCTTCCGCAAGTACGCCGGCATCCGCGCCACCTACCTGCAGACCGTGCGGGCGCTGTCGCGGGTCACCGAGGTCGGCGGCTACGTCGAGCCCGGCCACTCCCGCCGGGTCAGCCGCCTGGCGGTCAGCGTCGGCCGCGAGCTCGGCATGGCCGAACCGGAGCTGCTGGAGCTGGAGTACGCCGCCCTCATGCACGACATCGGGCAGCTCTCCCTGCGCGACCCCATCCCCAGCGGCGCGACCGTGCTCACCGACCCCGGACAGGCCCGCCGCATCGCCGAGCTGGGCGCGGCGGTGATCAAGCAGACCGGGGTGCTCGACCGGGTGGCCGAGCTGGTCCGGCGGCAGTGCGACCCGGTCAAGGACGACCCGCCGCTGTCGAGCCGGATCATCAAGGCCGCCAACGGCTACGACGACCTGGTCGGCGGTTCCACCGATCGCGACCGTGCCGGGGCCGCGCTCGAACGCCTCCGGCTGGGGGCGGGTGGCGAGTACGACCTGCACGTCATCGAGGCCCTGGCCCGAGTCGTCGACCGCCTCACCCCGGCCCACCGCCTCTGACGGCCGGCACGGTCTGCTCAGGGCCGGTCTGTACGGCAGGCGGCCGTTTCCTCCAGGCGGCGCACGACCTCCTCGATCGGTGCCGTGGCGTCGATCTCAGCCGTCGCCGTGGCCCTCAGCAACGGCTCCACGCTCTCCAGATCGCGCAGGACCGCCTCCCGCTCCTCGGGACGCTTGCCGTACGGGTTGGTGGTGCGAGCGGCGATCCTGGCCAGCAGCACCCCCGCCGGCGCGCTCAACAGGATGACGTGGTCGAAGCGCGGATAGAACCGCCCCTGGTTGGACCGGCACCCCGCGACGAAGAGAGTGCCGGTGGTGTGCCCGTCGAGCAGGGCGTGGATCGCCTCCTCGCGCCAGATCCAGTCGGTGCCGCCATCGGGCAGGGGCACCGGACGGGTCCAGTCCCCGTAGTCGGTGTCGACCGTGGCGTGGCCCCGGGCGGCCAGGTGGTGGAGCGCGGTGGACTTGCCCGTACCCGACATGCCGGTGACCAGGACTGTTGTCGCCATGGGCGGCAGTTTAGGACCATGTCCTGATCAACTGAGGAGGGGAGCGCATGGTTGAGGTGCGCGCGGAGATGGTGGCCGGCGTGGGAGAGGTCGTCGTCCGGGAGGGGGACACGGTCGCGGAGGGCGACACGCTGGTCATCCTGGAGTCGATGAAGATGGAGATCCCCGTCCTGGTGGAGGAGGGGGAGGGCGGGGTGGTGACTCAGATCAGGGTGGCCCCGGGCGATGTGATCAAGGCGGGTGACCTCATCGCGGTGATCGAGTGATCCCGTGGAAGGTCAGCGGTCGCTGAGCCGGGACAGGAACCGCTCGCGGTCGACGACCGCCCGCTCGATCGTGCCGCGTCCCACGAGCTGCTCGTTCTGGTGGGCCTCGAAGCTGAAGACCAGCCGCCGGCCGTCCACCTCGGTCAGCTTCGCGCTGATCGAGACGTGGGCGCCGAGCGGGCTGGCGGCCAGGTGGTCGAGCTCGACCCGGGTGCCCACGGTGGTCTGGCCGCGCTCCAGGTGCCGGCGGACGGCCTGGCAGGTGGCCATCTCGGCCAGGGCCAGCAGGCGCGGGGTGGCGAGCACGGGCACGTCGCCGCTGCCCACCTTCTGGGCGGTGTCCTCCCGTTCGACCATGATCAGCATCGAGGCGTGGAGGCCGGGCGCGAGGGTCATGGCCGTCAGCCTACTTGCGTGGGTTTGGAAGTGCCTGCGTGGCCGCGACTTCACGCGATAGGGTTTTTAAGCGACTTGTGCTGTTTCGGGAGAGGAATGAGGGACGCAGGCCGTAAACTCTGCCTGCCGTGACCTCCGTGTTACCCGGCTGCGATAAAAGTCCTGTTTGTTGGATTGTTCGGGGGACGCGTGAGAGGCGTGGGGTAGCGGGGGAGACATGACTGGCCAAGGAACGACGCTTGCGGGGCGATATCGCCTGGACACCCGCATCGGCGCCGGTGGCATGGGCGAGGTGTGGCGAGGCGAGGACACGGTCCTGGCCCGCACCGTCGCCGTCAAGGTGCTGCTCCCCGGCCGCATGTCCGACCCCGGATTCGCCGCCCGCTTCCAGGCCGAGGCCCGCGCCATGGCCACGATCAACCACCCCGGCGTGGTCGACGTCTACGACTACGGCGTCAGCGGCGACACCGTCTACCTGGTGATGAAGTTCGTGGACGGCGAGCCGCTCGACCGGCTGCTGGCCCGCCTGGGCCGCATCGCCCCCGAACCGGCCATGGAGCTCATCGCCCAGGCCGCCTCCGCGCTGCAGGCCGTCCACGACCGCGGCATCGTGCACCGCGACGTCAAGCCCGGCAACCTGCTGGTGCAGCGCGACGGCACGCTCGTCCTCACCGACTTCGGCATCGCCCGGCAGGAGGTCGCCAGCCGGCTGACCGACGCCGGCATGGTGCTGGGCACCGCCGCCTACTGCGCTCCCGAGCAGGCCGAAGGCATGCCGGTCACGCCCGCGGTGGACATCTACGCGCTCGGCGTCGTCGCCTACGAGTGCCTGGCCGGGATGCGGCCGTTCGACGGCGAGAGCGCGGTCACGATCGCGCTCAAGCACATCCGTGAGACCCCGCCGCCGCTTCCGCCGGACATCCCCGCTCCCGTGCGCGCCCTGGTCGAGCGGGCGTTGTCCAAGGACCCCGCCGGCCGGTTCCCCACCGCCGCCGCGATGAGCCAGGCCGCGCGCCAGGTCGTCCAGGAGGGCGGGGCGCGGCAGCAGATCACCGACTTCATCCCGGTCACCACCGGGGCCAGCATGGCTCCCCCCGACGTGCCGGCCGGACCGGACAACACCACCGTCGCCACGCCTCAGGGCGCTGCCGCTCCCGGCTCCCGCCGGGGACGCCGGGCCGCCGCCAAGAGCCGGGGGAAGAGCGGGCTGGTCGCCGGGGTGGCGGTTGTCGCGTTCCTGGGGGTGGGCGCGGGGGCCTACGCCATCACGGGCGGGGCCATCCTGCCCACGGCGGCCCCCTCGCCGACGGTCTCCAGTGTCCGGGCAACCGAGTCGCCCAGCCCTTCAAGGACGAAGACCGGGCCGAAGGTCACCAAGACGACCCGTCCGCCGACTCCCACCATCCTGCCCTCGACTCCCAAGGAGACCGAGGAGCCGTCGGAGGAGCCGTCGGAGACGCCGACGACCAAGCCGCCGACCACCAAGCCGACGCCGACGAAGTCCCCGAGCCCCACGCCGAGCGTCAAGATGGCGAAGATCCCGGACATCGTGGGCAAGAAGGAGTCGGTGGCCAAGGAGCTGCTGTACAAGGCGGGCTTCAAGCAGATCAACGGTCAGAACCAGGAGAAGCCGGATTTCCCCCGCGAGTGCCTGGTCGTGGGCTCGGTCTACCCGGATCCCGGAACGCCGCACCCGGTGAACAAGGCCGTGGAAGTGGTGCTGATGGGCGACATGTCGTGCATCAACACCCCCACTCCCACCCCGTCACCGTCGAAGTCGTGAGGCAAGGGCGGGACGTCCCGCCCTTGAACCCTCACACCCCGGTGGTGTTCCGCGGGTAGGCGACCTCAGGGTCGGTCGCGATGTTCACCAGGTACGGCACGCCCGAGTCGAAGGCCCGCCGCAGCGCCGGGCCGATCTCGGCCGGGGAGGTCACCAGCTCCCCCCCTCCGCCGAGCGCGGTGACCACCTGGTCGTAGCGGGTCTGCGGCTGCAGTTCCGCGGCGACGTCGTAGCCGTACAACATCTGCATGGGGTGCTTCTCCAGCCCCCAGATCCCGTTGTTGCCGCAGATCATGACCACCGGCAGCTTGTGCCGTACCAGCGTGTCCACGTCCATGAGCGAGAAGCCCGCGGCCCCGTCGCCGAGCAGGAGCACGACCTGCGAGGAGGGCCGGGCGATCCGGGCGGCGATGGAGTAGCCCAGCCCGGTGCCCAGGCAGCCGTAGGGCCCGGGGTCGAGCCAGTTGCCGGGCCGCCGCGGCTCGACGTACTTGCCGGCGTAGGAGACGAAGTCGCCGCCGTCCCCGATGACCACGGCGTCGTCGGCCAGCACCTTGTTCAGCTCGCCGTAGATGCGCATGGGGTGGATCGGGTCGGTGTCGGCGGCCAGCAGCTCGGCGTCGGCCTCGACCGCGGCGGCGGAGGCGGCGGCGAGGGTCGACAGCCAGGGCGCGTAGCGGTCGGGCTTGACGCCGTTCTCACCGCAGGCCGTACCCAGGCTCCAGAAGACCAGGGACAGGTCGCCCGCGGCGGTGGCGGCGGGGGTCATGTGCGTGGCGAGCTGGGAGGGCGCGTCGGTGATGTGCACGACGCGGGCCAGCGGGGCGCCGTCCTTGCCGCCGAACCAGCCGTAGCCGAGCCGGAAGTCGAGCGGGGTGCCGACCACGATGACCAGGTCGGCCTGGCCGAAGGCGAGGCCGCGGGCGCGGGTGACGAGCTGCTCGTGCTCGGCGGGCAGGATGCCGCGGCCCTGGCCGTTGGGGATGACCGGCAGCCGCCAGGCCTCGGCGAAGTCGCGGGCGGCCTCCTCGGCGCGGTCCATCCACACGTCGGAGCCCAGGACCAGCACGGGCCGCTCGGCCTCGGCCAGCAGCCGGGCGATGCCGGCGACCGCCTCGGGGTCGGGCTCCAGGGAGGACGGGGTGAGCGGCTCGGCCTGGTAGTCCGGGGCGGGGGAGAACAGGTGGTCCATGTGGAAGTCGAGGAAGACCGGGCCGCGGTGCGGGGCGCTGGCCGTGCGGAAGGCGGTCTCGACGTCCTGGCCGGCGGCGTCGGCGCCGGAGGAGGTGAAGGCGAGCTTGGTGATCGGGGCGAGCAGCGGCGGGTGGTCCATCTCCTGCAGGGCGCCGCTGCCCCAGCGCGACTGCGGGGCCCGGCCGCCCATGACGACCACGGGGGAGCCGTTGAAGTGGGCCGTGGCGATCCCGCTGACGCCGTTGGTGATGCCGGGGCCCGCGGTGAGGACCGCGAGCCCGGGCCTTCGGGTCAGCCGGGCGGTGGCTTCCGCGGCGAAGACGGCGCTCTGCTCGTGCCGCACGTCGAGGATCCGCATCCCCTCGTGCACCGCGCCGTCGTACAACGGGAAGACGTGCCCGCCGGACAGGGTGAACATGGTCTCGACGCCGTAGGCCTTGGAGACGGCAACGGCTGCATCGCCAGCATGCTTCATGCCCGGGAAACTACCACCGGTCAGCGGCAGCACACCTGGACGTAGCCATGGGGATTGATGAGGCTGAGCTTTCGCTGGGAGTCGCCGGACCGGGTGACGTCGATCATCGTCTCCACCGCCTCCACCTCGACGTCGTAGGAGAGCCCCAGCGGCAGCCAGGTGTTCAGCCAGCCGCCGGCCTTCACCACGGCCTTGACCGACGTGGGCGCCTTGTCGAAGCGCATGGTGACCGGTCCTCTGGTCACCTCGACGTCCACGGTGTCGCTGAGCAGGTCGCTCAGGTCGACCGAGCCCTCGGCGCTGCGGGCCCAGATGGAGCCCCACGCCTGGTCCACGTCGATCGAGCCGCTCTCGGTGGTGAGCCGGAGGTCGCCGTGGAGCTCGCGGACCCGCAGGCTGCCGACGGTGGTGGCTTCGAGGTCGGTCTCGACCGGGATGCGCACGACGTAGTGCACCGAGCACTCGCCGTCCTCGGCGCACCCGTCGCCGAGCGAGAGCGTCGAGCCGTCCCACTTCTCGCGGACGGCGGGCTTGTCGCGGAGCCAGATGACCGTGCGCTCCAGGGTGATCCGGCCGGGGGCGCCGCGCTCGATCTCCAGCTCCACCGCGCCGCTTCGCGAGTCGATGGTCAGGGCGGAGCCGTCGAAGGCGAGCCGCGACTGGCTCCGCTCGGAGGGCGCCTCGGCGTCGGCGAACAGCGCCCACGCCCCGGCGGTGGTCAGGAAGAGCACGAGCACGGTCAGCACGCTGCCCGCCAGCAACCAGAGGCCTCTCATACCGGCAACTCCACGGTGATCATCGTCGGTCCGCCCACCGGGCTGGTCAGCAGGAAGGTCCCGTCCACGGCGTGCACGCGCTGGCGCAGGCCGCGCAAACCGGTTCCGGAGTCGAGCGTCGCGCCGCCGCGGCCGTCGTCGTAGACGCTCACGTGCAGGAGTTGCCGGTCGAGCCGGACGGTGATCTCGACGGCGGTCGCCCTGGCGTGCTTGGCCACGTTGGCCAGCGCCTCGGAGACCACGAAGAAGGCGACCGCCTCGATGGTCGGCGAGAGCCGTACCGGCAGGTCGACCCGGAGCCGGACCGGCACGGGGGCACGGGCCGCGATGCCGGAGAGCGCCGCGTCGAGGCCTTGGTCGTTGAGGACGGCCGGGTGCAGGCCGCGCACCAGGTCGCGCAGTTCCTTGAGCGCCTGCTTGGCCTCCTCGTGCGCCTGGTCGATGGCGTCGCGGGCCGGGTCGGGCAGGTCGGTGAGGGTGGCTCGGGCCATGCCGAGGTTCATGGCCAGCGACACCAGGCGTTGCTGCGCGCCGTCGTGCAGGTCGCGCTCGATGCGGCGGCGCTCGGCGTCGGCGGCGTCCACCACGCCGGCGCGGCTCTCGGTGAGGGTCTCGATGCGCTGGCCCAGCTCGGTGTGGCTGGGCCCGAGCAGGCCGCGGGCGATGGCCAGGTCGAGCGAGGCCATCGCGCGGGCCAGCACGCCGCCCAGCACCAGCAGCACGACGCCCGAGCCGGTGTAGGCGGCGGCGATCGCCGGGTCGCGCAGGTTGATCGGGAAGATCCACGGCGCGGGCTGGAGCCACTGGTGCAGGAAGCCGAACAGGCCCACCACCGCGGCGCCCCAGCAGAAGCAGATCAGCAGCCCGGTGGCCATGCTGAAGAACGGCGAGAGCACGTGGTAGCCGAACTGCCGCCAGTAGTGCCCGTCGCGGCGCCGGGAGACGACCTCGGCCGTCGGGATCTCGACGCCCAGGAAGGCCCTGAAGCGGGAGCGCTGCACGCGGGTCAGCCACGGCACCGCCCGCGTGGCCAGCCGCGGCACGAGAACGGTCAGCAGCGCGAGCGTGCCAAGGAGCAGGCCGACCGCGAACCCCGTGACCACGTGCGCCGTGTCCAGCCAGGCGCGACGGGGGATGTTCATGCCCTCGACCCTACGGATCCGGCGGCGGCGATGTCGGTGGTGCTAGCTTCACTTTCACAGCGGGGGCACGGACCACCCCTTCTCCCGGAACAGCGGCGCGTGCTCGGCGTTGACGTACAGCCGGTCCTCCGGGTGCGGGACGCGGAAGTAGCTCTGCGGGTGCAGCAGCTCGCGCGCGTTGTCGGACAGGTCCATGACGTAGCGGTCGGGCGCCCGGCGCTGGGCGAGGAAGCGCAGCTCGAAGGGAAGGATCGCGAGCGGTCCCGCGTGTTCCCACAGGCCGAGCCCGGCCTGCCTGGCCCGCTGTACGGCGTCGCGAGCCCGCCCCAGCGCGCCGGCGGAGGCGAGCTGCAGGGCGCTGCCCGGCGGCGGCACCGCGTCCGACACCCGGCCCTCCTGGCGCACGAAGGGGTCGACGTTCGGCCAGATGAAGTACGGCACGACGTGCCCGGCGGCCAGCAGGCGCTCGTTGTAGGGGTCGGGGCGGGGCTTGAGCTTCTGCTCCCGGTTCACGTAGGCCAGGAGCCGGCCGTACCGGTCGAGGATCTCGTGCGCGAAGGCCAGCCGGAGCTTGAAGGTCTCGCCGGTCAGCCCCTGCTCCTCGATGTCGAGGCGCATCATCTCGCGCAGCGCGGCGGTGGCCGGGACGGAGTGCCTGGCGTGGTTGGGCCCGGCGTCGGGGCCGAGGCGGGCCAGCAGGTCGGCGTGCAGCGCGGTGCGCAGCTTCAGCTCGGGGTAGCCCTTGGCGAACGGGTCGCTCAGGAAGCGGGTCCAGGCCGGGTGCTCGATCTTGACGAAGCTCTTCGGGTCGTCGGGGAAGTCGGGGTTGCGGGGTAACTCGAAGCTGACCTCGGGCGCGTCCACGCCGAGCAGCCGCACCCCGAAGTTGCCGTCGGCGGCGATGTTGATGGTGTCGCCGTCGTGGACGACCTTGTCCAGCGGTTGCGCGGCGCCGCGGGCGCGGGCCAGGAGCCCGTGTCCCACGGTGATGCCCGGCACCGGTTGTTCGATTGCCTTGGCCATGCTCGCATCTTCGCCGAACGAATGGCTCTTGTCGCGCATCTCACACACGGGGAGAGAAGACAGGAGGAATGGTGTTCGTTTCGGTCGTGACCGCGGTCGCCGTGGCGTTCGGCGGGGGGCCGGTCATCCCGAAGGGCTTCCTGACCTGGGAGGCCGAGGCGCGGGGCCCGGAGTGGACGGTGGTGAACAGCAAGAGCACCGCGTTGCAGTTCGCCCCGTGCCAGCGGTATGTGCGCTGGGACAAGGGACGGGTGGCCGCCCGCGTGGTCTCCTACCTGGTCGAGGCGGAGTACTCCAAGCACGAGCAGCTCGTCGTCTACAAGGACGTCAAGGCCGCCAAGGCGGTCATGAAGGGGCTGCGCGCGCAGGCGGCGCGATGCGCGGGCGGGAAGAAGGGCCCGTGGGTCTCGCCGCTCGGGCTCGGCGACGAGGGGCTGCGCATGGGGTCCAACGGCGTGCACAGCGGCCATGCCGACGTGGTCGTCCGCCGGGGGGCGGCGATCATCTCCTACGGCCAGACCACCGCCAGAATGAACAGCGGCCTGCCGTACAGCCGGTTCAAGAAGGTCGTGTCCTGGGCCGAGAACGGCCTGCTGAGCAAGGTCTGCGACCTGCCCGCGGCGCGCTGCTAGAGGTCTACCGGGCCGGCACCGCGGCCCGGTCCCTACGGCCTGCGCAGGCGGGTGACGAACTTGTACCGGTCGCCGCGGTACAACGACTGCGCCCACTCCACCGGGTTGCCGTCGGCGTCGAAGGCGTGCCGGGTGAGCAGCAACATCGGCAGGCCCACGTCTACCCCCAGCATCTGGGCGTCGTACGGCGTGGCCAGCACCGTCTCGATGATCTCCTCGGCGTCGGTCAGCCGTACGTTGTAGGCGTTGTGCAGCGTCTCGTAGAGCGAGGAGTGCACCTCCAGCTCCCGCCGCAGCCGGGGGAAGCGGCGGGCCGACAGGTGGGTGGTGTCGATCGAGACCGGCTCGCCGTTGGCCAGGCGCAGGCGGTGGATGCGCAGCACGCGCCCGCCCGGGTTGATGGCCAGGCGGCGGGCCAGCGCCTCGTCCGCCGAGATGTAGCCGATCTCCAGGATCTTGGTGTCCGGTTCGAGGCCGACGTTGCGCAGGTCGCCGATGTAGGAGCTCAGTTGCAGCACCTGGGCGACCTTGGGCTGGGCGACGAAGGTGCCCTTGCCCTGGATGCGCAGGAGCCGGCCCTCGACGACCAGCTCGGACAGCGCCTGCCGTACGGTGGTGCGGGAGGTCTCGAAGCGGACGGCGAGCGTGCGCTCGGGAGGCAACGACGCCCCGGCCGGCAGGCTCTTGGTGAGCTCCAGCAGGTTGCGTTTGACGTCGTAGTACTTCGGTACGCGGGGACCCTCTTCAGCCACGTCTCACCTTTTACTCTCTGCCACGGCGGTGAGGGCGTGTCTGATCACCGCGAGATCATCGGAACTCAGATTGGCCCGCGCGGTCAACCACAGGCGAGAAGGAAGGATATCCAGACTGGCGAGCGACGCTGCCATCGGATGCCTCCTGACCTTTTGTCTCTCCAAGAGATGCCCAGTTTGGAAATATAGGCAGCCAGCACGCATGATGCACTCGTGCCGACTCTCAGCGACCTCGCGGTCCGACACACCAAGCTGGACGCCGCCGACATCGAGTGGCTGCACACGCTCGTCTCCGACTGGCAGTTGCTGGCCGACCTGTCGTTCGCCGACCTCATCCTGTGGGCGCCGCTCCCCGGCACGGAGCAGTCCAGCACCGGTGTGATGGAGCCGGCGGGCTGGGTGGCCATCGCGCAGATGCGCCCGACCACCGGCCCCACCGTCTACCACGACGACATCGTCGGCTCGATGGTCCCGCCCGGCGAGCGCCAGTTGATCGACACCGCCTGGAACGAGCGCCGCATCTGCCGCGAGGGCGACCCCGACTGGTCCTCGGGCGTGCCGGTCCGCGAGGAGACCATCCCGGTACGGCACGCCGAGGGGCACTTCCTGGGCGTGATCCAGCGCTCGACGAACCTGTCGTCGGCCCGCACGCCGTCCCGGCTGGAGCTCACCTACCTGCAGAGCGCCTCCGACCTGGCGCAGATGGTCGCCGAGGGCCGCTTCCCGTTCTCGGGGGAGCCGCCCATCCTGGTGCGCTCGCCGCGCGTCGGAGACGGCCTGCTGCGGCTGGACCGGGCCGGCCGGGTCACTTACGCCTCGCCGAACGCGTTGTCGGCCTACCGGCGGCTTGGGCTGCACGCGGACCTGGTCGGCGCGGAGCTCGGCCGGCTGACCGCGACGCTCTGCTACTCCGACGAGCCGATCAACGAAGACCTGATGATCGTGGCGAGCGGCCGCGCGGCGCAGGAGACCGAGGTCGAGTCGGGCGGCACGATCGTGCAGCTCCGGGCGATCCCGCTGATCGTGGGCGGCGGTCGCATCGGCGCGCTGGTGCTCCTGCGCGACGTGACCGAGCTGCGGCGGCGCGAGCGCGAGCTGATGACCAAGGACGCGACGATCCGGGAGATCCACCACCGGGTCAAGAACAACCTGCAGACCGTGGCCGCCCTGCTGCGCCTGCAGGCCCGCCGGTTGCGCGTGCCGGAGGGCCGCGAGGCGCTGGAGGAGGCGGTGCGCCGGGTGGGTTCGATCGCGATCGTGCACGAGACCCTCTCCCACGCGCCCGAGGAGTTCGTGGACTTCGACGACATCGCCGACCGCGTGATCGCGATGGCGGGGGAGGTGTCGGCGCCGGAGGCGGCGGTCACGCCGCGCCGGGTGGGCGCCTTCGGGGTGTTGCCCTCGCTGATCGCCACGCCGCTGGCGATGGCGCTCACCGAGCTGCTGCAGAACGCGTTGCAGCACGGGCGGCCGAGGGCGCTGGAGGTGCTGGTCACCTCGGAGTACGGCCTGCATCGGCGCGAGCGGCTGACGGTGGTCGTCTGGGACGACGGGCGGGGTCTGCCGGCCGACTTCGACCTCGACAACAGCACCAGCCTCGGCCTGCAGATCGTCCGCACGCTGGTCGAGGGGGAGCTGTCGGGCAGGCTGGCGATCGTGCCCCGCGACGGCGGCGGGACCGAGGTGACGCTCTCGATCCCGTTGCCGTCGACCTGAGCGCGCTTCAAGCCGGGAAGCCGCGCTCGTCTTCTTCTGGTGGTTTAGAGGATGGCGCGGGCGCGGGCGCGAGCCGTGCGACGCTTGAGCGCGCGGCGCTCGTCCTCGCTCAGACCGCCCCAGACGCCGGCGTCCTGCCCGGATTCCAGGGCCCACTTCAGGCAGCCGTCGACGACCGCGCAGGATCGGCAGACCTGCTTGGCCTCGTCGATCTGCATGAGTGCGGGTCCGGTGTTGCCGATCGGGAAGAACAGCTCGGGGTCCACGTCACGGCAGGCAGCTCGGTGGCGCCAGTCCATGCGTCCACTCCTTAGTAGATGGAGCCTGTGGTTTGACTCCGTGCGGCTTACTACTTTGTGAAGACTTTCACTAACGTGCGCGAACAGTGACCCGAATCTGTTGACCCGGGGTGTCCGTCCGCCGGCGAGGGCCTGAAGGGGTTCGTTCAAAGGTCCTACGTTCCGACGTCGTGTTGAGCCTTTCAGCCACGCAGAGTGCACGCAAGAGGGTTGGCGGGAAGTTTTGGCGGATATGGATGTCGGATGCGTCACACAATGACCGAATGTAACCACCTAGACCAGAACTTGTAACGCATTCGGGATAGACCGGAACGTTACCCACTCGCGTTCGCCCAGGTAGTCGCCGTCGAGCTGGAAAGCCACCGGCCGCTCGGCTCGCAGAGTGAACTCGGCCTCGTCGTGCAGCTCCACCAGATGCTTGCCGCGCGGCCAGTTCTCCCGCTCGCGGTCGAGGAGCTGCCGGATCAGCCCCAGCACCGACGGCAGTCCCATCCGCTTCAGGCCCAGCAGGTCGAGGCCGGTTTCGAAGCTCGCCCACGGGGTCGGGGTGATCGGCCGCGTGCCCAGGTAGGTCCAGGGCGAGGTGTTGGTGATGATCGCCATGAAGACGCCGGGCGCGGCCGGGATGCCGGGACCGCTGATGGTGATCGCCGGATGCCGCTTGTCGGTCAGGAAGTAGTGCCGGATCGCGGTGTTCACGTACCGCACCGGCGTCGCTTTCCGGCCGGCCCCGCGCAGCCCCTCCACCGCGCGGATCACCTCCGCGTCGTATCCCATGCCCGAGCAGAAGGTGAAGTAGCGGTGCCCGTCCTCCCACACCGCCTCGCCCAGCCCGACCGTGCGGCGGCTGCCCTCCCGCAACGCCTCCAGCACCGCGCCCATGGCCTCGGTCGGGTCGTTCGGCAGGCCCAGCGCGCGGGCGAAGACGTTGGCGCTGCCGCCGGGGATCACCGCGAGCGCGGGCCGGCCGCCGTCGCCGTCGACCGGCTCCAGCAGGCCGTTGACGGTCTCGTTGATCGTTCCGTCGCCGCCCAGCACCACCACCAGGTCGTAGCCCTTGGCGTGGGCCGTGCTCGCCAGCGTCGCGGCGTGGCCCCGGTAGCGGGTCTCCTCGACCGCGAGATCCACGCCGGCGCCCAGCGCGCGGATCAACACGTCCCGCGTCCGGCGGTTCGTGCTCGTCGCCTTGGGGTTGACCAGCAACATTGCGCGCATATGGCCAGAGTATCCGCTGATCGCCCGATACCTGCGGAGAGCCCCGGGAGTGTGTCCGGGCGCCTGAAGCCCCGTGCGCCACGGACCTGCTGTACGCGTGCCGTACAGGAGGAAGGGGCGGCCGGGGGCGGCGGTAGGGTGGCGGCGTGAAACGTCCGGTGAGTTTGGTCGTCGCCGCGGTGGTCGTGGCCCTGGAAGGGCTGGTCGCGCTGGCGCTGGGGGGCGTGCTCGCGGTGCGCACGATGCTCGGCGAGGCGGAGGCGGTCACGACCGCGCTGGCCGAAGCGGTCTTCGGGCTGGGCATCGGCGCCGGGCTGATCTGGGTGGCCTGGGGCGGCCTGCTGCGGGCCGAGCGGTGGGGGAGGGCGCCGGGCGTGCTGACGCAGATCTTCCTGATCCCGGTCGGCATCACGGTCTGGACGGAGCAGCCGACGATCGGCGCGCCGATCGTCGCGCTCGCCGTGGCGGGCCTGGTCGCCCTGCTGGCGCCGCCGACGACTCAGGCCCTGTACGGCGAGGCGGACTAGTCCTCCGCGGTCAGCCCCTCGCGAAGCTGGGCGAGGGTGCGGGCGAGCAGCCGTGAGACGTGCATCTGCGAGATGCCGAGCTCGTTGGCGATCTGCGACTGGGTCATGTTGCCGAAGAACCGCAGCAGCAGGATGCGCTTCTCGCGCGGCGGCAGCCGTTCGAGCAGCGGCTTGAGCGACTCGCGATACTCCACGCCCTCGAGCGACTCGTCCACGATGCCGAGCGAGTCGGAGACCGCCGGCGCGTCGTCGTCGCCGGAGTCGGGCGCGTCGAGCGAGACGGTGGAGTAGGCGTTGGCCGACTCCAGGCCCTCCAGGACCTCTTCCTCGGTCATCTTGAGGTAGGTGGCGAGCTCGGCGACGGTCGGCGCCCGGCCCTCGCGCTGGGAGAGCTCGCTGATCGCCTTGGTGAGGCTCAGCTTCAGCTCTTGCAGGCGGCGCGGCACCCGGACCGCCCAGCCCTTGTCGCGGAAGTGCCGCTTGATCTCGCCGACGATGGTCGGCGTGGCGTAGGTGGAGAACTCCACGCCGCGGGCGAGGTCGAAGCGGTCGATGGACTTGATGAGGCCGATGGTGGCGACCTGGGTCAGGTCGTCGAGCCACTCGCCTCGGTTGCGGAATCGACGGGCCAGGTACTCGACCAGGGGAAGGTGTAGCTCGACCAGCTCGTCACGGATACGCTGCCGGCGCGGCTCGTCGGGCCCGAGCTCCGCGAGTTCGGCGAAGAGCATGCGGGCACGCACCCGGTCGGGCACGGCGGGCTCGCTGGTGGCCATGGCACCAATCCTTTCCGTCACGACGGCCTCGCTGCGCCTCGGCGCTTGCGCAGGACGATCGCCATGCGGTCGGGGGAGTCGGTCACGGCGTCCACCTCGTCGGCCAGCGCGGTCAGCACCATCCAGGCGAAGTCGTCGCGCTTGGGTGTGCTGTTGCCCACGGTGGCGACCTCCACCCGGACCTGCATCTCCTGGCCGGCGAGCTCGAACTCGGCGGTCAGGTCAGTGCCGGGGACCGACTCGTTGAGCAACATCGCGCACGCCTCGTCGACCGCGATCCGCAGGTCTTCGATCTCGTCCAGCGTGAAGTCCAGCCTGGCTGCCAGCCCGGCGGTGATCATGCGTAGCACGGACAGGTAGGCGCTGTCCGCGGGTAGTCGGGCGCTGACCACATCGCGGATGGCACCCATGCCCTCCACGCGCGTCTCGGTGTCCTCGGTCACGATCCTCCTCGCCGTCATGGTGACGCTGTCTGCAACCTACCGCTATGAGGGACGCCTTGGCTGAGCGAGACTCGCCAAGAGCAGAAAAGGCCCTGGGTGGAAAACACCACCCAGGGCCGATTTGTGCCACTACGCGGCCTTGGTCTCCCAGAAGATCTTGGAGATTTCGTCGATCTTCGCCAGGAGCTCGTCGGCCTGCGCCACGTCGATCTGACCCTTCGCCCCGGCCGCGCCGGCGAGCTTGGTAGCCTCCCAGAACAGCTGGTGCAACTGGGGGTACTGCTCGAGGTGCGGCGGCTTGAAGTAGTCGGTCCAGAGCACCCACAGGTGGTGCTTGACCAGCTCGGCGCGCTGCTCCTTGATGATCAGAGCACGCGTGCGGAAGACCTGGTCGTCCGTGGCGTTGTACTTCTCCATGATCGCCTTGACCGACTGGGCCTCGATCCTGGCCTGAGCGGGGTCGTAGACACCGCAGGGAAGGTCGCAGTGCGCCGAGGCCACATGCTTGGGTCGCAGCAGTCGTGCGAGCATCAGAAAGGTCCTTTCCTCTTGGTCCAGTACCGACCTTACTCGCGTCACGGAGGCTGAACCCATGAGGGTGCGCGTCGAAGGGGACTCCATGCGGCCCGCGCTCCAGCCGGGCGACTGGCTGTTCGTGCGGCGGGGGGCGGCCATCCGGCCGGGAGACCTGGTCGTGGCCCGGCTGCCGGGCGCGCCGGAGCGGCTGATCGTGAAGCGGGCGCAGTGGCACGGCCCCGAGGGCTGGTGGCTGGAGAGCGACAACCAGCGGGCGGCCGGCCGGCGTGACAGCTGGGACTTCGGGCCGGTCCAGGACGTCGTCGGGCGTGTCGTGGTGCGCTACTGGCCACTGCGCCGCCGCCCGGCCAAGACGGACAGGACGGGCCAGGCGGGCCAGGCGGGCTAGCGGGAGGCCGCGGTGCGCCGGCGGGCGCGGTAGGCGGCCACGTTGGCCCGCGTGGCGCAGCGCTCGGAGCAGTAGCGGCGCGAGCGGTTGGACGAGGTGTCCAGGAAGGCGTTGGCGCACGAGGCGGCCTGGCAGCGGCCCAGCCGGTCGGGCCCGAACTCGGTGACCAGGAAGGCCAGCCCGATGACCGCCTTGACCAGCACGTCGTCCCGCTCGGCCAGGTGCAGGTGCCAGCTCTGCCCGTCGTGCCCGGAGATCTCGGGGGTCATGGGGTACTGCCGGAGCAGCTCGTTGAGCCGGCTCACCACCTCCTGCTCCTGCTCGCGTGAGGCGGCGTCGAACACGGCGGCCAGTTCGTGGTGGCCGCCGTCGTTCACGAGCCGGACCGCCAGCTCGGCGTAAGAGGTGAGGTCCATACCCAACTATTACACCGAGCCGGGGCCCTCCGGGCGCGTCCCCTCGTCCCGCTTGGGCGGCTTGGTGCCGAACCACTGCCGGTACAGCCGCTCGTAGCTGCCGTCCTCGCGGGCCTCGGCCAGCGTCTGGTTGACGGTGGACAGGAGCCGCGTGTCGCCCTTGCGGACGGCCATGCCGTACTGCTCGCCGGTGTCGAGGCTGGCGATGAGCTTGAGCTCCTTGGAGAGCTTGAACTTGGTCATCCAGACGGCGATGACCGGGCGGTCCTGGACGAGGACGTCGACCTGGTCGGTCTGCAGGGCGATGAGCTGCTCCATGGAGTCGTCGTACTCGACGGGCTCCAGGCCCTGGCCCCGGACGTAGTCGACGCCGGTGGTGCCGCTCTGCACGCCGACGCGCTCGTCGTCGAGGTCGTCCAGGGAGCTGACCTTGCTGCCCTTGCGGGTGAGGAAGGCCTGGGTGGCCTCGAAGTAGGGCACCGAGAAGTCGACGCGCTCGCGGCGCTCCTCGGTGATCGTGAGGCCCGCGGCGGCCAGCTCGCAGGTGCCCTCGCGCAGGGCCTTGCCGTTCTGGATGTCCTCGAAGGGGATGTTGAGCACCTTGAGCGGCCGGCCGGTCCGCTCGGCGACGAGCCCGGCCAGATCGACGTCGAAGCCGACGATCCGGCCGTCCTGCTCGAACTCGAACGGGTCGTAGGGGGCGTTGGTGCACAGGGTGAGCGCGGCGGTCCGGGCCGGTTCCGGCGGGGTCGCCGCCGAGGTTCCGCAGGCGGCAAGGGTGACCGCCAAAAGCCCCAGAACGGGATATTTCATGACATAAATAGTCACCGATGACCGGGGATGCTCCGGCGCATCCCGCGGCCCCGGTTCAGCGCTCCTCTGGGTGCAGGACCCGGTGCAGGAAGCTCTTGGTCCGCTCGTGCTGCGGGTCGCCGATGACCTGCGCAGGCACGCCGTCCTCCACGATCACGCCGCCGTCCATGAAGACCACCCGGTCGGCCACCTCGCGGGCGAAGCCCATCTCGTGCGTCACCACGATCATGGTCATGCCCTCCTCGGCCAGCTTGCGCATGACCGTGAGCACGTCGCCGACGAGCTCGGGGTCGAGCGCGCTGGTCGGCTCGTCGAAGAGCATCAGGTTGGGGTTCATGGCCAGCGCGCGGGCGATGGCCACCCGCTGCTGCTGCCCGCCGGACAACTGCGCCGGGTAGGCGTCGCACTTCTCGGCCAGGCCGACGCGGCCGAGGTTCTCCCTCGCCACGACCTCGGCCTCCTTCGAGCCGCGCTTCAGCACCCGCTGCTGCGCGATCATGACGTTCTTCAGCGCCGTCATGTGCGGGAAGAGGTTGAACTGCTGGAACACCATGCCGATGTGCCGGCGCGCGGCGTCGATGTCCACGTCCGGATCGGTCAGCTCGACGCCGCCGACGTAGACCTTCCCGCGCGTCGGCTCCTCCAGGAGGTTCACGCAGCGCAGCAACGTCGACTTGCCCGAACCGGACGGGCCGATCACGCAGACCACCTGGCCGGGCTCGACGGCGAAGTCGATGCCCTTCAGCACCTCGTTGGAGCCGAAGTACTTGTGCAGGTCGCGGACTTCGATGGCGTGGGTCATCGCTTCTCCAACCTGCGAGCGAGGTAGCTGAGCGGGATCGTGACGATCAGGTAGGTCAGTCCGGCCACCATGATCGGCGTGGCGTTCGCGTACTGCGAGGCCAGGTCGTTGCCGAACTTGGTGAGCTCGACGTACTCGCCCGAGACGCCCAGGAAGAGCACCAGCGAGGAGTCCTTGAGCAACGCCACGAACATGTTCGTCGTCGGCGGGATGACGATCCGGATCGCCTGCGGGATCACCACCGTGAACTGCGCCCGCGAGGCGGACATGCCCAGCGAGCGCGCGGCCTCGGTCTGCCCCTTGGGTACGGCCTGCAGACCGGCACGGAAGATCTCCGCCTGGTAGGCGCTGCCCACCAGACCGAGGCCCAGGATCGCCTGGCCGTAGGTGCCGAACGGCACCTCGAAGCCCGGCAGGGCCAGCGGCAGGAACGTGATCAGCAGGAAGACCAGCAGCGCGGGCACGCCGCGGAAGACCTCGATGTAGAAGATCGCCAGCCACCGGTAGGGGGCCACCTTGGAGATCCGCATCAGGGCCAGGATCAGGCCGAAGACGAACGACAGGATGAACCCGCCGATCGTGTAGATGATCGTGTTCTTCAGCGCGATCGTGAACAGGTCCGGCACGGCCTTGCCGGCCACGTCGGGCTTGGCGAAGTTCTGCGCCAGGCTCGACCAGTCCGCGTACAGGATCACGAAGACGACCAGGCCGGCCAGCACCGTGTACTGGACCGCCCGGACGATCCGCTGCTTCTTGCGGGGACTGAGCCGGGCGGGACCCGGCTCGTCCACCGTCGTCGGGCTGGACATCAGCCCAGCTCACCCGGCTTCTTGCCGAACCACTTCACGAAGATCTGCTCGTAGGTGCCGTCCTTCTTGGCCGCCTCGATGCTCTCGTTGATGGTCTTGAGCAGGATCGGGTCGGCGCCCTTCTTCAGGCCGATGCCGTACTGCTCGCCGGTGTCCAGGCTGGCGATCAGCTCGAACTTCTCGGCGATCTCCGGCTTCTTGAGCCAGGTGAGCACGACCGGGAGGTCCTGGATGATCACGTCCTCCTGGCCGGACTGCAGGGCCAGCAGCTCCTTGGCCGAGTCGGCGTACTCCTTCGGGTTGAAGCCGTTCTTCTTGGCGTACTCCAGGCCCGTGGTGCTGGCCTGCGCGCCCAGCTTGAGGCCCTTGGACTTGACGTCCTCCAGCGAGGTCGCCCCGGTGCCCTTCTTGGCGAGGAGGGCCTGGGTGGCGTCGAAGTACGGCACGCTGAAGTCGATGTTCTGCTGACGCTCAGGGGTGATCGTCATACCGGCGGCGGCGACGTCGCACTTGCCGGAGGCCATCGCCGCGCCGCTCTTGATGACGGCGAAGTCGATGTCCACGATCTCCTGGGTGAGGCCCAGCTTCTTGGCCGCGAGGTCGACGATGTCGACGTCGAAGCCGACGATCTTGCCGCTGGAGTCCTTGAACTGGAAGGGCTCGTACGGAATGTTGGTGCAGGTGGTCAGCTTGCCGTCGGCGACGAGCTTCGGACCGGCAGCGGCAGCCGTCCCGGTCGAGCCCGGCTGCGCGGTGTTCGTGCCACCGGTTTCGCTGCCACAGGCGCTCAAAGCCAGCACCGCGGCGAAGACTGCGGCACCCATGGCCATGGTTCGGCGATACAAGACGGCCTCCAAGTGGTATGTCTGGTTTCCAGAAGTTTATGGAGGTCACGGGCGCGATTTACCATCCAGCATTTAACAATGTGTCAACGGAAGCGTCGCCGTCCGTATGGCACAATCAAGAAACGGGTGACCCCCGTCCCGATCACGACGACCACTCCTCGTCGCACGTTCCCTTCCGTCCAATGAAGTACTCAGGGGTCGCTGTGGCTGTCACCTCCCTCGAAAATCTCGATCTCGATCCGGCGTTCGCCCTGCACAGAGGCGGCAAGCTGGAGGTCAGATCGACTGTGCCCGTCCGTGACGCGGACGATCTCGCCCTCGCCTACACCCCCGGGGTGGCCCGTGTCTGCACGGCCATCGCCGATTCTCCCGAGCTCGTCAACGATTACACCTGGGTCTCGAATGTGGTCGCCGTCGTGTCCGACGGCACCGCTGTGCTAGGGCTCGGCGATATCGGACCTGCCGCCGCCATGCCCGTCATGGAAGGCAAGTCCCTGCTTTTCAAGCAGTTCGGCGGAGTCGACTCCGTGCCGATCTGCCTCGACTGCACCGGCGTCGACGAACTCGTCGAGACCATCGTCCGGCTGGCCCCGTCCTTCGGCGGGATCAACCTGGAGGACATCAGCGCGCCGCGCTGCTTCGAGGTCGAGGCCCGGCTCCGTGAGCGGCTCGACATCCCCGTCTTCCACGACGACCAGCACGGCACCGCGATCGTCACCCTGGCCGCGCTCCAGAACGCCGCGCGGCTCACCGGCCGCACCCTCGGCGACCTCCGGGCCGTCGTGGCCGGCGCGGGCGCCTCCGGCATCGCGGTCAGCCGCATCCTGATCGAAGCGGGCATCGGCGACATCGCCGTCGCCGACTCCCGCGGCATCATCTACGCCGGCCGTGACGGGCTCAACCCGATCAAGGAGGCGCTGGCGCTCGACAGCAACCGCGCGGGCCACACCGGCACCACCGAGCAGGCCCTCGCGGGCGCGGACGTCTTCGTCGGCCTGTCCGGCTCGACCGTCTCCGAGGCGGCCATCGCCGCCATGGCGCCCGGGTCGATCGTCTTCGCCCTGTCCAACCCCACGCCCGAGATCCACCCCGAGCTCGCGCGCAAGCACGCCGCCGTCGTCGCCACCGGGCGGTCCGACTTCCCCAACCAGATCAACAACGTGCTGGCCTTCCCCGGCGTCTTCCGCGGCGCGTTCGACGTCCGGGCCACCACCATCACGGAGAACATGAAGGTCGCCGCGGCCAACGCGCTCTCCGCCGTGGTCGGCGCCGATCTCACCGCCGACTACGTCATCCCGAGCCCGTTCGACGCCCGGGTCGCCCCGGCCGTCGCCCGGGCTGTGGCCGACCAGGCCCGGCTGGACGGGGTCGCCTCGCGCTGACCCGCGTGACCTAGGAGGGTACGGCTGACGCCAGCCGTACCCTCCTTCGTTTGTTTTGGGAATACCGAAACGGCCTTTACTCTTCGTGTTATAAATGAGGCTCTCTGTAAGGGCTCATCGAGGAGAGCGATGGAACGCGAGCCCAACCGACTGCTCCAGCAGCTCATCGCCGAAGCGGGATTCTCCCGCAAGGGGCTGGCTCGGCGCCTGAACGATCTCGGCACCTCCCGGGGCATCCCGGGGCTGAGATACGACCACAGTTCCGTCCTGCGCTGGATCGGCGGACAGCGACCACGCGAGCCGGTCCCGTGCCTGCTCGCGGAGATCTTCGCTCTCCGGCTCGGCCGGCCGGTCGACCCCGAGGACTTCGGGATGCCGGCCATCAGCAGTCCCCTCCACCTTGGACAAGAGTTCACGCATACGTGGGTGGAGGGAGTCGCGACAGTGACAGCGCTGTGGCGGGCCGATGTGGAACGACGACGATTCCTGGTCGATTCGACCTTCGCGATCGGAGCCGGGGCGGCCGGTGCCGTCCGCTGGCTCACCTCGCCGCCGGGCGGTCGCCCGGTGGGGGCGGGGGCGCGCAAGGTCGGCAGATCAGACGTGACCGCGATCCACGAGGTCACCCGGTCCTTCGGCGAGCTGGACAACCGCTTCGGCAGCGGGCGCGTGCGCTCCGCGGTCGTGAAATATCTGGACACCGCCGTCTCACCGCTGCTGCGGGACGGCTCCTACGACGAGGCCACCGGCCGTACCCTCGCCGCCGCCGCCGCGGAGCTCACCCGGCTGGCCGGGTGGATGGCCTACGACCTCGAACAGCACGGCCTGGCGCAGCGCTACCTCATCCAGGCGCTGCGGCTGGCGCACGGGGCGGACGACCACGCGCTGGGGAGCGAGATCCTCTCCGGGATGGCGCACCAGGCGATCTACATGGGTCAGCCCTCGCACGCCCTGGACCTCTCCCGGGCCGCCCAGCTCTCCGCCCGCCGCTCCGGCCACCGTACCCTCCTGGCCGCCGCCACCGTCCTCGAGGCGCACGCGCACGCGGGGCTGGGGGACTCGCGGTCCTGCGCCCAGGCCCTCAACGAGGCCGAGGCCGCCTTCGAGCGGCGACGGGCTTCGGAGGAGCCGGAGTGGCTGCGGTACTTCGACTCGGCCTACCTTGCGGCCAAGTTCTCCCACTGCTTCCGGGACCTGGGGGACGGGGAGCGGGCCGTGTCCTTCGCTCGCCGGTCTCTGGACATGGACGGGCGCTTTGTGCGGGGACGGATGTTCAACCTCTCGCTGCTGGCCGGCGGCCTTGTGCAGCGTGGTGAGGTGGAGGCCGCCTGTACGGCTGCCCGCGAGGCGTTCTCCTTGGCCGGGGAACTGCAGTCGGCCCGTACAAGGACGTACGTGGAAGATCTGCGGCGCCGCTTCGAGCCCTTCCGCAAACTGAGCGCGGTACGAGAGCTCTTCGAGCACCAGCTCGCCACCGTCTAGAACCTTCCTGGGAACAAGTGAAGGCCCGGTCCTGGGGACCGGGCCTTCTTCCCTTTACTTCATCCCTTTAAGTGAAGGAGTTCCCTATCAGGGTTCAGCCGCGGTTTCGCCGCGTACGAGACGGCGAGAAGACCGTCACCCTGGAGGAAGATCGATTTGGGGAAGTAAAGGCCGAAGGGCTCGGCTAGGCCGAGCCCTTCGGTTTGAAGCTAACAACCCTTAGGGGGAGGTTTGGACCCTCACCCCAAGGTCACCTACCACCGGAGAAACTACGGGAGGATCTTGCCGGAGGCGACGTTCTTGGCGGCGTTGTAGACCAGAGCGGTCTCGCCGTCGAAGTACGCGGAGGTGATGTTGTCGATACGGCCGTTACCGTCGTTGTCCAGGAACAGCGAGGTGATGCCGTTGAGGTAGCCGAGACGCTTGGCGTTGCTGTACTTGAGCAGCCACGGACCACCGTCGTAACCACCGGTCACGGCGCACTTCAGGGCGATCTGCTCCTCAACCTTGTAGGTCGAGGGGGTGACCGGGCCCTTGCCCTGGGTCTTGCCGTAGCACCACTTCGGCGTCACACCGGAGTACGGCTTGGAGCCGTCGGGGTGCTGCGCGAAGGGGTAGCCGAAGGTGCGGACGTACTTGCCGGTCGGCTGGTTCCACGCGAAGCCCTGGCCACCGACGTTGTCGCCGAGGCGACCGACGTGGGCCATGGACAGCTCGACCTTGAAGTACTGACGGAAGTAGTACGTCGTGGTCGAAGACTGCTTGTACCACTGGTTCACGTAGGTACGGACGATCCAGTAGCCACCGGGGGTCGCAGCGAAGTCGACCGTCTTGTCGCCGATCTTGACCTTGCCCGAAGCCGAGGTGAACGCAGCAGCGTTCGGCTCCTGGCCAGCGTTCTTGGCGGCAACGAAGGCGTTGTACTCCGACTCGGTGACGCGCTTGAAGGAGAGGCCCTTCAGGTGCTTCAGGTCGGCGAAGTCGATCTCCGGCTGCGGGGTGCCGCTGTAGCGGTTGCCGTTCTGGTTGCCGTTGACGGCGGCGTTGTAGGTCTCGAGGTTCACCTCGAGCTTGATGTTGACCTTGCCGTCGCCGACGTAGTTGTCCGCAACCTTGTCAGCCGGGTTGGCGACGGTCTTGGAGACGACGGGGCCAGCGGCCTCGATCTCCTCGCCCGTGGCGGTGTAGCCGGCCTCGATCTTGCCGCTGGCGTTGTACTTGGCAGCCAGCTCGTTGGCCTTGGCCAGCGTCTTGGCGGCGTCCGCCTCCTTGATCTCGGATTCCTTGATGTACTTGGAACCCTTGTAAGCAAGGAACTCGGACTTGGAGAGCTCGGTGGCCTTGGTGGTCTCGCCGTTCTCGCCACCCTTGATGCCGTCGTAGACGGTAACGAACGCGTAGTCGCGGTCGTAGTCCTCGTAGGTGGTGAAGTCGTAGTGGGTGAAGGCCTGCTTGCCCACGTAGATGCCGGCCGGGGTCTTGCCCTGGTAGTACATCGGGACGAACACCCAGCGAGAAACGACTTCCTCGTTCTTCAGGTCCTCGTACACGCAGTGACCAGCGGTGGCCACCAGGTTCTTGTAGTTGGACTGAATCGAGGTGCCGGAGCACCAGTACAGCTTGCCGTCACGGGTCTGGAAGAAGACCTTGCCGATGGTCTTGGGCAGGTTCACGTTGTGAACCTTGACCGCGGCCTTCTTCTCCTCGCCGATGGCGGGGACGACGCCCGGCTTACCGTCGGGGTTGTAGCCGCCCTTCTGGACGATCTTCTTGACGGCCTTGTAGTCGTAGTGGAACGCGGTGGCCTGACGGAGCGCCTCGTTGTTCGACTTCGTCCAGAAGTTGATGGTGTCCTGGACCTCAGCGGCGCGCTGAGCGAGGTGCGCCTCAAGGGTGCCCTCGTCGGGGGCCGCGTTGGCAGCGCCGGCCAGACCAGCAGCCAGCAGACCGGTGGCCAGAATGGCGCCACCGGCGGGGAGGAGGATGCGCTTCAAGGTAACTCCTTGCGCTGTCGTGAGACGCCTCTTGCGTCCCATGCGTCAGTAAAGGGATAGCCAGGAACATACAGTGCCGATCTTGAAAACAGGAACCCGCTTTGAGGGGAAAACGGGGGGCCCGATGGGGCGTGATCGTTCTGTGATGTTTAAGAGGCGTAAGCGCTGAAGGGGTTTCCTGCACCTGCGGTGGGCATTTCCGCAGATCAGCATAAGCTTGGTGTTAGTGGGGCGGATGTGACTGAAGCGACCCCGTGACCGTGGGTCATGTTGTGATGTGACACAGATCACATCGACTCGATGGCACCGGATCGGCCCCCCACGCGTCAAAAGGCCTCACACAAATCGGACAGATCCTCGGCAGGACCGGCGTTTGCGGGCTCTGAGAGAGCCCCAGAACCGCGGATCCCGGGCTACGAACCCCTGCGATAGGTCCTGGGAACGACGAAAGGGGCCCGGCAGAAGCCGGGCCCCTTCGTTTATGCGCCGTACGGTCAGCCGGTGATCTTGCCGGACCACACGTTGGCGGCAGCGCGGTACACCGTGTTGGTCTCACCGTCGAAGTACGGCGAGGTGTTGGTGTCGACGCGGTCGTTGCCGTCCTGGTCGGCGAAGGTGCTGGTGACACCGTTCACGTAGCCCAGGCGCTTGGCGTTGCTGTACTTGAGGAGCCAGGGGGCGCCGTCGGCGCCCTCGGTCATCGAGCACTTGAGGGAGACGTGCTCCTCGATCTTCTTGGCGGGCGCCTGCACGACCTTGGCCGAGGTCTTGCCGTAGCACCACTTGGGCGTCACGCCGGTGAAGTTCTTGTTGCCGTCGGGGTGCGCGAGCGACGGGTAGCCGAACACGCGCACGTACTTGCCGGTGGGCTGGTTCCAGGCGAAGCCCTGACCACCCACGTTGTCGCCGAGGCGACCGGCGTCCTTGAGCTCGTGCTCCACCTTGTAGTAGTCACGGAAGTAGTACTTCGTGGTGGAGGACTTCTTGTACCACTGGTTGAGGTAGGTCTTGACGATCCAGTACCCACCCGGGGTGGCGCTGAAGTCGATGGTGACGTCGTCGTCGAACTTCACCTTGCCGGCGGCGGAGGTGTAGGCGACGCCCAGCTCGTTGCCGGCGGCCTTCGAGGCCACGAAGTTGTTGTACTCGGTCTCCGTGACGCGCTCGTACGTGATGCCGTACTCGTTCTTCAGGCCGCTGTTCGGAGCCAGCTTCTCGTTGAAGCGGTTGCCGTTCTGGACGCCCTCGCCCGCACCCTGCCAGGTGGCCAGGCTGACCTCGGTCTTGACGTTGACCGCGCCGGGGTAGTTGTGGGCGACCTTGTCGTCGGGGTTGGGGGTGGTCTTGGAGATGACCGGGCCGGCCCCGTCGATGCTCTCGCCCTTGTCGTTGTACCCCGCCTCGACGTTGCCGCTGGCGTTGTACTTGGCGGCGAGGGTCTTGGCCTCGGCGAGGTCCTTGATCTCCTTCTCTTCGATGTACTTCGCACCCTTGTGGGCGAGGAACTCGGACTTGGAGATCTCGGTGGTCTTGTTGAACGTGCCGCCGATGCCGTTGTAGACCGTCACGAACGCGTAGTCGCGGTCGTAGTCCTCGTAGTTCGAGAAGTCGTAGTGCGTGAACGCCTGCTTGCCGACGTAGATGCCCCACGGGGTCTTGCCCTGGTAGTAGCCCGGGACGAAGACCCACTTGGACATGACGTCCGTGTTGGAGGCGACGTCGTAGACGCAGTGGCCGGCGGTGGCGACCAGGTTCTTGTACTTGGACTGGATCGAGGTGGCCGAGCACCACTTCTTCTCGCCCTTGGCGTTGACGAAGAAGACCTTGCCGATGGTCTTCGGCAGGTTCACGTTCTGAACCTTGGGGGTGGTCTTCTTCTCTTCGCCGATGGCGGGGACGCTGCCGGGCTTGCTGTCGGGCGTGTAGCCGCCCTTGCTCTTGAGCTTGGTGACGTCGGAGTTGTCCCAGACGTTCGAGGCGGTGGCGGCCTTGAGGGCGGCGTTGTTGGAGTCGCTCCAGAACTGGGCGATCTCCTGAGCCACGGCGGCGCTCTTCGCCATCGGGTCCGAGGCGACGTCGGGGGCGGCCTGGGCCGCACCGGCGAGACCGGCGGCGAGCAGACCGGTGGCGAGGACGGCGCCACTGGCCGGGATGAGGATGCGCTTCAAGGGAACTGCTCCTTGCTCTGTCGTGAGGCGAACAGGCGCCTCATGCGTCAGTAAAGGGACAGCAAGGAACATACAGGCGGGATCTTTGCAGGTGGAAGCCGTTCCGCCCTATCCGGAAGGAAGGGTTACCGTCGTTACTTTTCTGTGACATGTCAACACTTCTGTGGAATTTGTGGCGTTTTGACTGCGTGTTAGGGCTTGAGACAGATGGGCAGGGAGTGAAGAACCGCGAATCCTGCGCCGCTGAATGTGACTCAGATCACAGCACATTGATGGCACCGAATCGCGAGATCTTCCGTCTAATCCGGCCGAGTTGATCTCCAGGGCAACGAAGAACCCCGCCGGAAGGCCGACGGGGTCGAGGTTTCTGGGCCCGCTAGGAGGCGTTGGCCGCGTGCTGGTAGACGATCATCGTCCCGCTGTTGAAGTAGGAGGAAGAGACCGCGTCGTAGGTGCCCTTGGCGTCGCGGTTCCAGGTGAGGCTGTTGACGCCGTTGAGCCAGCCCAGCTTCTTGCCGGCGTCGAACTCCAGGAGCCAGGGCCCGCCGCTGGCGCCGTGGCTGAAGTTGCAGCCGGGCAGCTGCACCCCGTGCTCCAGGTTGAAGCTGGGGGAGCGGGTCTTGGTGGTGCGCCCGTCGCAGGTGGCGAGGGTGCGGCCGTCGAAGGGGCGGGTGCCGTCCGGCTGGGCGCCGGAGGGGTAGCCGAAGGCGACGGCCTGGTTGCCGACGCCGCGCAGGATGGTCAGGCCCTGGCCGCCGACGTTGTCCTGGAGCTTGCCGACCGGCACCCGGGTGGGCTTGCCGTCCTTGGTCTCCCAGCGGAAGCCGGAGTGCACGGTGATGAAGGCGTAGTCGTAGTCGTAGTCACCCTCGCCCGACCAGACGTCGTGGATGTTGAGGGTGGCGCCGATGTAGATGCCGTCCGGGGTGGTGCCGCCGGTGCCCGGGTTCGGGACGAAGATCCAGTTGTCCGCGGGGCGCAGGTTCTTCAGGTCGTAGGCGCAGTGCCCGGCGGTGGCGACGACGCTGCGGTTCTTGGCCGCCACGGCGCTCGCCGAGCACCAGTACTCCTTGCCGCTGATCAGGAAGTAGACCTTGCCGAAGGTGCGCGCCGCGCCGCCGGCCGCGGGAGGCGCGGGCGGGACGGTGCGGGCGTCGGGGACCGGGCGCCGGGCCAGGCCGAGGCTCTGGGAGGAGGCGGTCGTGGTCCCGGTGGGCTTGGGGCGGGAGCCGGGGGTGGCCGGGGTGTAGTTCTCGGCCAGCTTGAGCTTCTCCGGCTGCCAGTAGCGCGCGACCGCCTCCATCTGGGCCTCGGTCCTGGCCATGTCGACCGAGTAGGTCGGGTCGGGGGCGAGGGCGGAGCCGGTCGTCGCGGCTGCGGAAGGGGTCCCCGCGAGCGCAGGCAACAGCAGCAGCGCGCCGCTGAGGGCGGCGGCCGCGAGGTGCCTGAGTCGGGGGATCATGAAGTTACCTTCCGTTCTGGGGTGATTTTTCCAGATCAACTGCGGTAATGCAGCTCGGATCGAGATTTGTTATCTGATCAAGCCTGCCGTACCAGCGATAAAGCACCTATCAAGAACGCGCGGAGTGCCGGAGAATCCGGCACTCCGCGCTAAATGATCTACGGCTTCGGCGGGTTGCCGGACCACCGGTTGGCGGCGGCCTTGTAGACCTTGTAGGTGTCGGTGTTGAAGTACGGCGAGGAGATGTGGTCGAACCGGTCGTTGCCGTCGGTGTCCCAGGCGACGCTGTTGACGCCGTAGACGTAACCGGTGCGCGAGGTGTTCTTGTAGTTGTAGACGAACGGGCCGCCGCTCGCGCCGGCGGTGAAGGAGCACTTGAAGCCGATGTGCTCCTGGATGCGGTACTTCGGCGCGGCCGGCATCGGCGCGGTCTTGCCGTAGCACCACTTCATCGTCCGGCCGGAGTACGGCCGGTCGCCGTCGTCGTGCTTGCCGGCGGGGTAGCCGAAGGAGAAGACGTTCGCCTTCGGGCTGCGGTTCCAGGTGAAGCCCATGCCGCCGACGTTGTCGCCGAGCCGGCCGATGTACTTCTTGACCGGCTCCCAGCCGCCGCCGGTGGTCTTCTTCCAGTCGATCTTGTAGCCGTTGTAGACGTTGACGAACGCGTAGTCGAAGTCGTAGTCCTCCTTCACCACGAAGTCGTCGTGCGCGTTGAAGGTCTTGGCCTCGTAGATCCCGTAGGGCGTCTTGCCCTCCCACCGGTTGTTGCCGTCCCAGTAGGACGGGATGAACACCCAGTTGTCGTGGAAGCGGTCGTGCTTGGTGTCGTACACGCAGTGGCCGGAGGTGGCCACGACGTTGCGGTACTTGCCCTGGATCGAGGTCGCGGAGCAGAACTTCCACTCCCCGTCGCCGTCGGTGAAGAACACCCGGCCGACGGTGTTGGGCAGGTTGACCTGCTTGACCTTGGGCGACTTGGCGCCCTCCTGGCCGATCGGCGGAACGGAGCCGGGCGGGCCGTCGGGGGCGTTGCCGTTGATCTTGCCGCCGCGCTGGGAGAGGTCCAGCGCGCCGTCGGCGCTCTTGGCGGCCCGGAGCTTGTCCGGGGTCCAGAACGCCAGCGCTGAGCCGGTGGTGCTCTTCGCCTCCGCGGAGACGATGTCGTCGGCGGCCACCGCGTTCGCGGGGGACAGGCCGGCCAGACCGCTGAGGGCCGCGAGAGGAATCGCGATGCCCAGCGCCTTCGTTGCTCGGGACTTCATTGCTGCTCCTTCATCCAGTTCTCGGCGGCCCAGAGCGGGGAACTGTCGCCCCGGATGGGCCAGGAAAACGAGCGAGACGCTAGCGAATGGCGCGAGGCGTAATCCAGGAAACGACGTGAAAAAGTCTGGCGCGGTTCCATTCCGTTATTGAAATAGCCATTCCGCATGTATTCGGAAATGGCATCACCCCAGGTCCAGGGCCGAATAAATTCACCCTGACATCACTCGTAACAACCATCACTCAATTTACAAACGGAAGATTGTTCTGCTTAGATGACGGCATGAATGCCCGCACCCCCTGCCTGGTCGGCGTAGCCCAGTCGACCGTTCGCGACCAGCCCGGACCGGAACCGCTCGACCTCTGGGAGCAGGTCGCCCGCGAGGCCGCCCGGGAGGCCCGGCTCGACCCGGCCCGGCTGGATTCGGTCCAGATCGTCTACAGCGACTCCTGGCAGTACGACTCGCCCGCCGACCGGCTGGCCGACCGGCTCGGCGCCGCGCCGCGGCACCGGGTCTACTCCCGGGTCAGCGGTACGGCGCCGCAGCACCTGATCGGCGCGGCGGCGGCCGGGATCGCGGCGGGCGAGATGGAGGCCGCGCTGGTCGTCGGCGCCGAGGCCCTGGCCACCCGCCGGCACTACCGGCTGGCCGGGGAGCGGGTGCCGTGGAGCCACGCCGCCGACCCCAAACCGCCCTACGGCTGGGAGCGGCCGCCGCATCCGGCCGAGCTCGCCCACGAGCTGTTCCTGCCGGTGCACACCTACGCGATCATGGAGACCGCCCGCCGGGCGGCCCTCGGCCAGTCCGTCGCCGCGGAGACGGCCGAGCGGGGCGCGCTGTTCGCGCCCATGACCGAGGTCGCCGCGGCCAACCGGCACGCCTGGCGCCGCCGCGCGATGTCGCCTGAGGAGCTCGTCACGCCGGGGCCCGGCAACCGGTTCGTCGGCTGGCCGTACACCAGGAACACGGTCGCGGTGATCGAGGTGGACCAGGCCGCGGCGCTGGTCCTGGTCAGCTCCGGGCTGGCCGACCGGCTCGGCGTCCCGCGCGAGCAGCGGATCTACCTGCGCGGCTGGGCCTACGCCGAGGAGACGTGGGAGGTGGCCGCCCGGCCCGAGCTCGGCGGCGGGGCGGCGATGGCTCACGCGGCCCGGGCCGCGTTCGACCGCGCCGGGATCGGGCTCGACGAGGTGAGCGCGTTCGACCTCTACAGCTGCTTCGCGGTGGCGGTCCGCCAGGCCTGCGAGGCGCTCAAGCTCGACCCGCACGACCGGCGCGGGCTCACCGTGACCGGCGGCCTGCCGTACGCGGGAGGCCCGTCGAGCTGCTACGTCCTGCACTCGACCGCGACGATGGCCGCGCTGTTGCGCGAGGGCGGGCACGGCCTGGTGACCGGGGTCGGCATGCACCTGACCAAGCACACCTACGCCGTCTGGTCGAGCGAGCCCGGCGGCCGGCTCGGCGACGCGCGCCCGGTGTCCACCGCCGACCCGGTGCCGATCGCCGACACCCACGAGGGACCGGCCGTGGTCGCGGGCTACACCGTGGCCCACGGCCGCGACGGCGTCGCCGAGCGCGGGATCCTCGTCGCCGACCTGCCCGACGGCCGCCGCACCCATGCTCTGGTACGGCAGGCGGACCTGCTCGCCGACGCGGAGAGCCGGGAACTGGTGGGACAGGCCGTGCACCTGACCACGGACGGGCCGGTGAATGTCGCGACCTGGTGACACAGGTTGCGAACCTGTGATGATTCCGCCAGGTCCGAAGCCTTGCGCGGGCAGGCCCGCTCAACTGGACTGCCGGTGTGGGCGAGCAGTTCGACGTGATCGAGGCGGGCACCCCGCGCCGGCGCCGCCGGTTGGGCGTGGCCCTCCTGGCGCTCGTGGTCGCGGTGCCGCTGGCCGGGTGGCTGATCAGCCGCGACCCTGAGCCGGCGCAACAGGCCGAGCGGCAGCGGCCGGAACCGATCAGCACCCTGGTGACCGTCGGCACGAGACCGAACGTGCTGACGCCCACCCCCCGCCTGGTGGGCGGCGAGAAGGTCCTGGACCTGGTCTTTCCCGACGGCCGCCGCGCGGAGCTGCGCTACCCGGCCGATCTCGACTTCGAGAGCCTCGGCATCCGGCCCTTCCAAGGCGCGGTGCTGCGCGGCGAGACCATGAACCACTACCGCCAGCTCGTCGCGCCCTTCTCCGGCGAGGTCGAGATCACCAAGGGCGGCCAGCCGCTGCGGCACTTCACGCCGAACGTCACGCTCTGGCCCCGGCCCTCCGGCAGCAACCCCGGCCAGGTGCTGCTGTTCGGCTTCGGCGACTGGCGGCTGGCGCTCTACGACCGGCCCAACGGGCTCACCTTCGACCAGCGCATGACCTGGGCGCGCAACCTGAAGGGCACGGTCACCCCGGAGGGCTTCCTCACCCTCTCGGCGACCGGGCCGCTGCGGCTGTCGAAGCCGGGTGAGTACGGCTACGGCCGCGAACCGGCCGGCCCGCAACTGTGGTTCGGCACCTCCACCGGGCACATGCTCGTCCTGGTCCCGCTGCCGGGCTGCCGGCGCAACCTGCGGCCGCCGTCGGTGATCATGGGGACCGGCAGCTACGGCTGGGTCTGCCGGTCGGGCGTCTACATCGGCGTCGCCGGGCCCCGCCGGTACATCGACCACGCGCTCGAGAGCGTCGAGATCACCGTGAAGTAGGGTGCGGCCATGTTCGCCGTAACCGCCACGCAGACCGATGCCGCGAACCCGCTCGCGGGCCTGACCCTGGGCGAGCGCCCCGAACCGGAGGTCCCGGAGGGGTGGACGACCGTCACCGTACGGGCCGCCGCGCTCAACCACCACGACCTGTGGACGCTCAAGGGCGTCGGCATCCGCCAGGACCGCCTGCCCATCGTGCTCGGCTGCGATGCCGCCGGGCTCGACGAGGACGGCAACGAGGTGATCGTGCACTCCGTGATCGGCTCGGGGCCCGACGAGACCCTCGACCCCAAACGCAGCCTGCTGTCGGAGACCCACGACGGCACCTTCGCCGAGCGGGTGGCGGTGCCGCGCCGCAACCTGGTGCCCAAGCCGGCCGCGCTCAGCTTCGAGGAGGCGGCCTGCCTGCCCACCGCGTGGCTGACCGCCTACCGCATGCTCTTCGACAAGGCCGAGCTCCAGCCGGGCTCGACGGTGCTGGTCCAGGGCGCGGGCGGCGGCGTCGCCACCGCGCTGATCGCGCTCGGCCGGGCCGGAGGCTACCGCGTCTGGGCGACCTCCCGCAGCGAGGACAAGCGCGAGCGGGCCCTGCAGCTCGGCGCCGACCAGGTCTTCGAGCCCGGCGCCCGGCTGCCCGAGCGGGTGGACGCGGTCATGGAGACCGTGGGCCAGGCCACCTGGGACCACTCGCTCAAGTCGCTGCGGCCCGGCGGGCGCGTCGTCGTCTCCGGCGCCACCAGCGGCGCGGTCCCGCCGGCCGACCTCAACCGGGTCTTCTTCCTGCAGCTGTCGGTGGTCGGCTCGACCATGGGCACCCGCGACCAGCTCCAGCGGCTGGCCGTCTTCCTGGAGCAGACCGGGGTGCGGCCGGTGATCGACCGGGTGGTCCCGCTGGCCGAGGCCCGCGACGGTTTCGCCGCCATGCACGAGGGTGACGTCTTCGGGAAAATCGTCTTCACCGCATAGTGGGTACATCTCGTCCATGGGGCCTGGGACGAGATTGTGGGACACGGCGGGTGAATACCGAAATCTGCTGGTCGCCGGGAGCGCGCTGGTCCTCCAGACCATGCACCCGGCGGTCGGCGCCGCGGTCGCCCAGCGCTCCGACTTCCGCACCGACCCCTGGGGACGGCTCAGCCGCACCCTCGGCTCGGTGCAGCGCTGGGTCTACGCCGACGGCGAGGCCGAGGTGCGCCGGCTGCGCGACCTGCACGCCGGGATCAAGGGCGTCGACGAGTACGGCAGGCCGTACCACGCGTTGCAGGCCGAGGCCTGGGCCTGGGTGCACTGGAGCCTGTTCGAGCAGTTCCGCACCCTCGAACGGATCTTCGGCGCCGGGCCGGTGGACGAGCGGGCGATGTTCGACGACTTCCAGGCGCTCGGGCGGCTGCTGCGGGTGCGCTCGCCCTTCGACGACCTGGCCGGGTATGCCGCCTACTTCGACCGGATGGTGGCCGAGCGGCTGGAGGCGCACCCGACCGCGATCGAGGTGCTGGCGACGTTGCGTGCCACGCCCAGCCCGCCGTACGTGCCGGGGCTGGTGTGGAAGCCGGTGGGGGTGCCGGCCAGCGAGCTGAACTACTTCATCACCGTGGGGACGTTGCCGCCTGCCGTACGGGAGAAGCTGGGGTTGCGGTGGTCGGCCCGGCGGGAGCGGCTGCTGCGGGCGATCGGCCGGGCGGCCGCGGCGGTGGCGCCGCGGCTGCCGGAACGGGTGCGGTACATGCCGCTGGCCTACCGCGCCCGCCGGGCCGCCCGGGGCTAGTCCCTCAGCGCCCTCAGCGCCCTCAGCGCAGGGTGTCGCCGATCCGGGCGGCGGCCTCGTCGAGCGCCCGCCGGGCCTCCTCCAGGGAGCGGCGGGTGAGCCTGCCCGCGGAGGCGTCCTGGCGGACCCGGGCGACGAAGTCGGCCAGCAGCTCGCCCAGGTCGGCGTCGAGCTGCGCCCGCTCCTCGGCGTCGTCGTCGTAACCCCCGCCCAGCGTGCTCCACGCGTCGGTCCAGATGCGCCGCCACTCGCGGCTCCACCGGTCGCTCTCGTCCTGCCAGCGGGTCCACTGCGAGGTGCCGCTGCTGCGCACGTTCTTGGCCGCCTGCGCCAGCTCCTCGCGCAGGGACCGGACGGTCGAGCGCACGTCCTCCTTGACCTCGCGCGCGATGTCCTGGACCGAGGCGGAGATCTCCTGCTCCAGCTCGGCCAGCTCGTCGAGGCGCTCGTTCAGCTCGGCGCGGCCCTGGTCGGTGAGCGAGAAGACCTTCTTGCCGTCGATGACCTCGTGCGTGACCAGGCCCTCCTCCTCCAGCCGGGCCAGGCGCGGGTAGATCGTGCCGGGGGAGGGCGAGTAGACGCCCAGGAAGCGGTCCTGGAGCAGCCGGATCACCTCGTAGCCGTGCCTCGGGCTCTCCTCCAGCAGCTTGAGCAGGTACAGGCGCAGCCGGCCGTGCCCGAAGACGGGGCTCATTCCTTGTCTCCCTTGAGCAGGGTCACCCGGCCGGAGACCGACTTGACCGAGAGTTCGGCCATGCCGCCGCCGATCCGCCCGGACAGGTGTTTGGACCCGGGCCGCTGGGAGGCCGACAGCCCGTCGAAGGCGGAGTCGAGCCGGCCCGTGGTCGAGCGCAGGGTGATGTCGGTGTCCACGGTGGGCGGCAGCCGTACCAGGACGTCTCCCGACACGGTGTTGATGGTGACGTGGCCGGTCGGGCGCAGCCGCAGGTCGGCGGTGATCCGGCCGGAGACGGTCGTCGCCTTCAGCCGGCGCGGGAAGCCGCCGGCGACGGTGAGGTCGCCGGAGACGCTCTTGAAGTTCAGGTCGCCCTCCATCGCGCGGCTCTCCAGCGGCCCCGAGACGGTCTCGGCGGCCACGTCGCCGCTGACCCCGTCGAGGGTGACCTCGCCCGAGACGCTGCGCACCCGGGTGCGGCGCTCGAAGCCGGCCACGACCGCCGAGGCGGTCACCACGCCGGCGTTGACCGGGCACGTCTTCGGCACGGTGATGGTCAGGCTGCAACTGCGCTTGGCCGGGCCGCGCAACCAGGACAGCACGCCGTCCCAGGTGAGGTCCTGGTAGGCGATGGTCAGCGTGCCGTCCTCCTCGTGGGTGACGATGAGGGGGGAGCTGTTGATCTCCGTGACCTCCAGCACCGAAGGCCCGTCGTCGCTCGCGAGCACGTCCAGCCGGCCGGCCACGGTACGCACGTTGAGCGCGGTCACCGAGTCGAAGGTGAGCTGCCCCGGCTCGTCAATGGTCCACTCCATGCATACACGATATGTCGCGTTGCCTGGAAACTCAAGATATATCGCGGATCGCTACTCGTCCTCGTCGTCGTCGAGCCGCGCCAGCCACGTCGCCAGCCGCTCCACGGGCGTCTCGAACTCCGGGTTCAGGTCGACGAACTCGCGCAGCCGCTCGCCCAGCCAGGTGAGGCTGACCTCCTCCTCGCCACGCCGCGAAACGAGCTCCTCGATCCCCCTGTCGGTGAAGTACATGGTTGAAGAGTCTAGGGCCGGAAAACGGCGAAGGCCCCGCCGGAGCGGGGCCTTGACCTGGTGACTCGATCAGCCGAAGAGCTGGTGCAGGATCTCTTCGAGCTCCCGGTCGTGGGCGGCGTGCGAGCCGGCCGCGGGGGAGCTGTTGGGCGTACGGCTCACGCGGCGCGGGCTGCGGCCACCGAACAGGTCGGGGTTCTCGGCCAGCTTGAGCGTGAGGTACGGCCACGGCCCCATGTTGACCGGCTCGTCCTGCGCCCAGACCAGCTCGACGCCGGACCCGTAGCGAGCGAGCTCGGCGTCGAGCTCCTCCTGCGGGAACGGGTAGAGCCGCTCCAGGCGGACGATCGCCACGTCCTGGCGGCCGGCCTTGTCGCGGCCCTGCACCAGGTCGTAGTAGAGCTTGCCGGAGACCATCACGACCTTGGTCACCTGGGCCGGGTCGACGGTGGTGTCACCGATGACCGGCTGGAAGGTGCCCTGCGTGAAGTCGGCCGCCTTGGAGGTCGCCAGCTTGTGCCGCAGCAGCGACTTGGGCGTGAAGACCACCAGCGGCTTGTGCCGGCCCGACTCGACCTGCCAGCGCAGCAGGTGGAAGTAGTTGGCCGGCGTGGTCGGCTGGGCGACGGTCATGTTGTCGAGGGCGCAGACCTGCAGGAAGCGCTCGATGCGGGCGCTGGAGTGGTCGGGGCCCTGACCCTCGTAGCCGTGCGGCAGGAGCAGGACGACGCCCGACTTCTGGCCCCACTTCTGCTCGCCCGAGGAGATGAACTCGTCGATGATCGTCTGGGCGCCGTTGACGAAGTCGCCGAACTGCGCCTCCCACGCCACCAGGGCGTCGGGACGCACGGTGCTGTAGCCGTACTCGAAGCCCAGCGCCGCGAACTCGCTCAGCAGCGAGTCGTAGACGTAGAACTTCGTGGTGCCCTGGTTGAAGGCCTTGAGCGGGGTGTGCTCGGCGCCGGTGACCCGGTCGACCAGCACGGCGTGGCGCTGGACGAAGGTGCCCCGGCGGGAGTCCTGGCCGACCAGGCGGACCGGGTGGCCGTCGATCAGCAGGGAGCCGAAGGCGATGGTCTCGCCCATGGCCCAGTCGATCTGGTCCTGCTCGACCATCGGGCCGCGGCGCTGGATGATCGGGCCCAGCCGCGGGTGGACGGTGAAGCCCTCGGGCAGGTTGAGCTGGGTGTCGACGATGCGCTTGAGCGTCTCGTCGGAGATCGCCGTGGGCGTGTCGGTGTGCGACCACTTGACGACCTCGGTCGGCGGCACGCGCAGCTCGCCGCTGCTCTCCTGCGGCTTCTTGGCCGCCTCGCGGACCTCGGTGAAGGCCTGCTCCAGCTTGGCCTGGTAGTCGCGCAGCGCCTGCTCGGCCTCTTCGACCGTGATGTCGCCGCGGCCGATCAGGGCCTCGGTGTAGAGCTTACGGGTGGAGCGCTTGGCGTCGATGATGTCGTACATCAGCGGCTGCGTGTAGGCGGGGTTGTCGCCCTCGTTGTGGCCACGGCGCCGGTAGCAGATCATGTCGATCACGACGTCCTTGCGGAACGCCTGCCGGTATTCGAAGGCCAGCTTGCCCACGCGCACGACGGCCTCGGGGTCGTCGCCGTTGACGTGGAAGATCGGCGCCTGGATCATCCGGGCGACGTCGGTGGCGTAGACGCTCGACCGCGAGGAGGCGGGCGAGGTGGTGAAGCCCACCTGGTTGTTGACCACCACGTGCACGGTGCCGCCGGTGCGGTAGCCGCGAAGCTGCGACAGGTTGAGCGTCTCGGCCACGACGCCCTGGCCGGCGAAGGCCGCGTCGCCGTGGACCAGGATCGGCAGGACGGTGAAGCCCTCCTCGCCGCGCTCCAGGAGGTCCTGCTTGGCGCGGACGACGCCCTCCAGCACCGGGTCGACCGCCTCCAGGTGGGAGGGGTTGGCGACCACGGAGGCCGTGATGGCCTTGCCGCTGTGGCCGGAGAACTCGCCGGTGGCGCCGAGGTGGTACTTCACGTCGCCGGAGCCGTGCGCGGTGCGGGGGTCGATGTTGCCCTCGAACTCGCCGAAGATCTGGGCGTAGGACTTGCCCACGATGTTGGCCAGCACGTTGAGGCGGCCCCGATGGGCCATGCCGATGACGACCTCGTCGAGCGCGTCGTCGGCGGCGGCGTCGATCACCGAGTCGAGCAGCGGGATGAGCGACTCGCCGCCCTCCAGCGAGAAGCGCTTCTGGCCGACGAACTTCGTCTGCAGGAAGGTCTCGAAGGCCTCGGCGGTGTTGAGCCGGCCCAGGATGTGGAGCTGCTCGGCGCGGTCGGGGGCCTTGTACGGCTTCTCCACCCGCGCCTGGATCCAGGCCCGCTCCTCGGGGTTCTGGATGTGCATGTACTCGATGCCGATGGTGCGGCAGTAGGAGTCGCGCAGCACGCCCAGGATCTCGCGCAGCTTGGCCAGCGGCTTGCCGCCGAACCCGCCGGTGGCGAACTCGCGCTCCAGGTCCCACAGCGTCAGGCCGTGCGACTGGATGTCGAGGTCGGGGTGCTTGCGCTGCTTGTACTCCAGCGGGTCGGTCTCGGCCATGAGGTGGCCGCGGACCCGGTAGGCGTGGATCAGCTCGATGACCCGGGCGGACTTGGCCACGTCGTCGTCGTGGGAGGCCGAGATGTCCTGGACCCAGCGGACCGGCTCGTACGGGATGCGGAGCGACTCGAAGATCTCGTCGTAGAAGCCGTCCTCGCCCAGCAGCAGCCGGTGGATCGTGCGCAGGAAGTCGCCCGACTGGGCGCCCTGGATGATCCGGTGGTCGTAGGTGCTGGTGAGCGTCATGACCTTGGAGACGGCCAGGCGGCTCAGCGTGTCGGGGGAGGCGCCCTGGTACTCGGCCGGGTACTCCATCGCCCCGACGCCGATGATCGTGCCCTGTCCGGGCATGAGGCGCGGGACGGAGTGCACGGTGCCGATCGTGCCGGGGTTGGTCAGCGAGATCGTGGTGCCCTGGAAGTCGTCGACGCCGAGCTTGCCGGCGCGCGCCTTGCGGACCACGTCCTCGTAGGCCATCCAGAACTGGCGGAAGTCCATGTCGTCGGCGCCCTTGATGGAGGGCACGAGGAGCTGGCGGTCGCCGTTGCTCTTCTGGACGTCGATCGCCAGGCCGAAGCCGACGTGCTCGGGCTTGACCAGCGTGGGCTTGCCCTCGACCTCGGCGTAGGAGTAGTTCATCTCCGGCATCGCCCGGAGCGCCTTGACGATGGCGTAGCCGATCAGGTGGGTGAAGGAGACCTTGCCGCCGCGACCGCGCTTCAGGTGATTGTTGATCACGATGCGGTTGTCGATGAGCAGCTTGGCCGGGATCGCCCGGACGCTCGTCGCGGTCGGGACCGACAGCGACAGGTCCATGTTCGCCGCGGTGCGCGCTGCGGCGCCCCGGAGCTTGACCTCTTCAGCGCCGGCCGGGATCGGCGTGCTCACCTTCGGCTTCTCCACGGTTGTAGGAGCGGGAGCCGGAGCGGGCGCGGTGGTCACCGGGCCGTTCGCCGCCTCCCTGACCGGGGGTCGGCCCGGTCCGTAGTCAGGGTTGTAGTCAGCGAAGAAGTTCCACCAAGCCTTGTCGACCGACTCGGGGTCCTGGAGATACTTCTGGTACAGCTCGTCGACAAGCCACTCGTTTTGCCCAAAGCTTGCCAGCGGGTTTGTCCGCGACGACTCAGACGACACGGCGGAAATCGCCCTCTTCCGCAGATCGGCGTTGATGTTAGAGAACCTGTCCAAGGCTACTCGCCCGAACTGGCAGGATGCGCCCGAGGAACGTGCCGACCTCGATCCGCCCCCTCAGGACGATCCAAAGTGGTCACGCGCCCCTAGTCAATCCGGGTGGTGCAGCCATTGTCACCATTCGGTATCAACATCGGAAACCCGTGTTTAGTTCCCCGAGGTGATGAGTCTGGTGACGATCCGGACGTCGGGGGACAGCTTGCTCAGGAGGTCGGCCAGCTCCTCGCCGGCTTCCTTCAGCTCCTCCATCGACAGCGGTTCGAGCCGCTCCAGGAGGAAGAGCGCGTCGGTGGTCTCCTCGGTGATCCGGGTGCGGGCGACCTGACGCCAGTTCCAGCGGCGGCAGGTGACGCCGACGTCGTCGCGCCAGATGACCTCGCCCGGCTCGGGGGTACCCAGGGCCTCCTCGGAGGCCTCCTCGCCGGTGGCGACGACCAGCCGGGCGGCGCCCTCGTAGTGGCCGAGGTCCTCGCCGCCGATCGGCAGGCAGTGCTTGACGCTGATGGAGTTGTAGGCGTCGACCACCTGGTTGATCTCCGGCAGCGGCAGCCGGCGGGTGAGCGCGTCGACGCTGGGCCGGGTGCGGGAGGGCTTGGCGCCGAAGGTCTTGTACGCCTCGCGCCAGGACTCGATCTTCTCGGCCTGCACGGGGCGGGCCGAGGCCTCCTCCAGCCAGGCGCGGGAGCGCTCGTCGGTGGGGCCGTTGCGCAGGCCGTACGCGGTGATGGCCAGGCAGGCGAAGTCGGGCCGGAGCTGGAAGATCGCCTCGTCCACGCGGATGTCGTCAAGCATGCTTCCAGGTTAGAGCTCCGAACTATCGCAGAATACTCTTTGCAAAATTGTCTTTGCGGTTTACTCTGGGGTCATGGAGCACCAGTACCTGATCAGTGACCCCCAGGTGTTGAAGGTCGTCGCGCACCCGCTGCGGGTGCGCCTGCTCGGCCTGCTGCGCGCCGAGGGCCCGGCCACCGCCAGCCAGCTCGGCCGCAAGGTGGACGAGAGCTCCGGCTCGACCAGCTACCACCTGCGCGAGCTGGCCAAGTACGGCTTCATCGAGGAGGACCCCTCGGAAGACGGCCGCGAGCGCCGCTGGCGGGCCCGTCACCAGTTCACCTCCTGGGACCCGGCGCAGATGTCGGCCACCCCCGAAGGGCGTGAGGCTGTCGCGATCATGGAGGCCCGTCAGCTCGACGGCCTGGCCCGCGCGATGCGGGAACACCGCGACACCGACTGGCCGCCGGAGTGGCGGGCCACGCCCGGGATGTCGGACTTCTTCGCCTACCTCAATCCCGAGGGCGTCCAGCGGCTCTTCGACCGGATCGCGGAGATCAAGGAGGAACTGGAACGGGACTACGCCGAGGGCGCCGAGCAGGTCAGCGTCTACATCGCCGCCTACCCGCGCCGGATGGGCGGTGATCCGTCGTGAACCCGCGCCGCCGCTACGGCCTGGTGAGCTTCCTGCTCTGGTTCCCGGTGGCGCTCTCCATCCCGGTGAGCGTGCTGCTGATGACCTCGCGCGGGCTGAGCCTGGCGCAGGTCGGCCTGGTCATGACCGTCTTCTCGGTCGTCACGCTGAGCCTGGAGCTGCCCACCGGCGGCCTGTCCGACGTGATCGGCCGCCGCCGGGTGCTGGCCGCCTCGGCCGCCTTCGCCGTCGCGGCCTTCCTGCTGACGGCCGTCGCGCAGGACATCTGGGCGTTCACCGCCGCGATCGTGCTCAAGGCCGTCGCCCGCGCGCTGTCCAGCGGCCCGGCCGAGGCGTGGTACGTCGACACCCTGCACGCCGTCGAGGGGCCGGAGGCCGATCTGCGGCCCGGGCTGGCGCTGGGCAACTCGATGGGCTCGCTGGCCCTGTGTCTGGGCGTCGGGCTGGGCGGCCTGGTGCCGCTGCTGGCGCCGGGCGAGGACTCCGCGGTGCTGGCCGTACCGGTGCTGCTCGCCGCGGGGGCCGCGCTCGTCCTGCTGGTCACCGTGCTGTTCGCGCTGCCCGAGCCGCCGCACCCGCGCCGGTCGGCGGCCGCGGTGCTGCGCGAGGTGCCCGCCACGGTGGTCTCCGGCGTACGGCTGGCCGCCCGCGGCCCGGTGCTGCGGCGGCTGGTGGCCTACTCGGTGGTGAACGGCGTCGCCCTCACCTCGGTCGAGCTGCTCACCCCCGGCCGGCTGGCCGAGCTGGCCGGGGCGGCGGGACTGGGCAGCACCTTCTACGCGGTCGTGGCCGCGCTGGGCTTCGCCGGGAGCGCCGCCGGGGCGGCCCTCGCGCCCTGGGCGGGCCGGCTGCTCGGCGGGAGCGGCGCGGGGGTGCGCGGCGTGCTGACCGGCGCGCTGATCGCCTGCTGCGCGCTGTCGGCGCTCGCCCTGACCGCGCACCTGGACGGGACCGCCGGACTGGTGAGCGCGTCGGGCGCTTACGTCGTGCTCTTCGTCGGGCTCAGCCTGGCCGGGTTGTTCGTGCAGGAGATGACGCACCACGCGGTCACCGCCGAGCAGCGCAGCACGGTGACCTCGGTCAACTCGCTGTCGCTGCAGGCCGGGGGCGCGCTGGTGAACATCCCGCTGGGCGCGCTGGCCGCGGCGCAGGGGGTGGCCGCGTCCTGGGCGGTCGCCGCGGGCCTGCTGCTGGTCTCGCTGCTGCTCTTCGTCCGGATGCCGGCGGCACGTGCGGCAGAACATGATTCTGTAACAATGGGTGGATGACGAAGTTCGTGGTGACCCCGGCCAGCGAGACCCAGCGAGCCGCGTGGCTGGGCGGCGAACTGCCCGCGGTGGAGAAGGTCCGCCCCGGCCTGTGGTCCATCCCGGTGCCGATCCCGATCAACCCGCTGCGGTACGTCCTGGTCTACGCCCTGGAGTTGCCGGACGGCGTGGCGATCATCGACGCCGGCTGGAACACCGACGAGGCGTTCGGCGCGCTGTGCGCCGGGCTCGCCGTCGCCGGCTACGAGATCACCGACGTCAAGGGCGTGCTGGTCACGCACATCCACCCCGACCACTACGGGCTCGCCGGGCGCATCCGGGAGGTGTCGGGTGCCTGGATCGCCCTCCACCCGGCCGACGCCGGGCTGCTGCGGGAGCGGTACGACGACGAGTTCATCGAGTCGCTGGTGGCGCGGGAACGCGCCCTGCTGGTCCGGTCCGGCGTGCCGGGGGAGACGCTCGACGAGCTGGCCGGGGCGTCGATGATGATCAGGCACATGGTCTCCACGGCGTTGCCCGACCGGCTGATCGAGGACGGCGAGCAGGTCGGCCTGGCCGGCTGGGACCTGCGCGCGATCTGGACGCCGGGGCACTCGCCCGGCCACCTCTGCTTCGTCTCGCCGGGGCGGCGGCTGCTGTTCTCCGGCGACCACGTGCTGGCGAAGATCACGCCGATCGTCGCCGTGCACCCGCAGTCGGGGCCCAACCCGCTGGCCGACTACCTCGAGTCGCTGGCCGCGGTGCGCCGCTTCGAGGTGGACGAGGTGCTGCCCGCGCACGAGTACCGGTTCCTGGAGCTGGCCGAGCGGGTGGACTACGTGATGGCCCACCACGAGGAGCGGCTGGCGGAGATCGAGAAGGTCGTCGCCGACACCGGCGGGGCCGACTGCTGGACGATCGCCACCCGGCTCACCTGGTCGCGGCCGTGGGAGACGATCCCGGCGTTCATGCGGCGCGCGGCCAACAACGAGACGCTGGCGCACCTGGCGTGGCTGGAGGCTCGGGGCCGGGTCCGGCATCAGGCCGGTGACGTGGACATCTGGTATTCCATGGAAAGCTAGTAGGAAATGTTGACTTAACGGTCCCCGTTTCGTAGCGTCGTGGGCATGAGCGAGGTTCACCCCCGGCGCGGGCCGCACGCCGCGCGGGCATACGGGCTGGAGGCCGCATGAGTCTCGTCACCGTCGTCGGCAACCCGCGGGCCGGTTCCCGCACCCGCGAGGTCGCGCACCGCGCCGCCGACGCCCTGGCCGCGCGCCTCGGCTACGCCGGGCCGCGCGACACCGTCGACCTGTCCGCGCTGGCGGGGGTGGTGCTCTCGCCCGGCGCGCACCCGGCCCTGGAGATCGCCCTCGAACTGGTCGCCGAGGCCGAGATCGCGATCTACGCCAGCCCCACCTACAAGGCCAGCTACACCGGACTGCTCAAGGCCTTCCTCGACCGGCTGCCGGGCGACGCGCTGGCCGGGCAGAGCGCGCTGCCGCTGCTGGTCATGGCCGACCCCAAGCACTCCCTGGCCGTCGAGACCCACTTCCGTCCCCTGCTGGTCGAGCTCGGCGCGCACGTGCCCACCCCCGGGCTCGCCGTGGCCGAGTCGCGGCTGGCCGACCCCGCCCTGCTCGACGACTGGGCCGCCCGCGTCGCCCCGCAGATCCAGGCGGGAGCGGTGCTGCGATGACCGTCACCGTCGACCGCGACACCTTCCGCAGCGCCCTGGCCCAGCACGCCAGCGGCGTGGTGATCGTCACGGCGCTCTCCGAGAACGTGCCGGTCGGGCTCACGGCCACGTCCTTCTCCTCCGCGAGCCTCGCCCCGCCGCTCGTGCAGTTCTCCATCGACCGCGACTCCACGACCTGGCCGTGGCTCCGGCTGGCCGACCACTTCGCGGTCAACGTGCTGGCGGGTGACCAGGCGGGGCTGGCCACCCGGTTCGCCCGGCGCGGCATCGACCGCTTCGGCGGGCCCACCCGGTGGCGGCCCGGCCGGTTCGGGGCGCCGCTGCTGGCCGGGGCCGCCGCCCACCTCGTCTGCCGGCCGCACGCCAACCATGACATCGGCGACCACGTGCTGGTGGTCGGGGAGGTCATCGAGGCCGAGATCCACCCGGCCCGGCCGCTGCTCTACCACCGCGGGCGCTTCGGACACTTCCGGGAGAACCCGCTTTAGGTACGGCAAGCCGTACAGAAAGGGGTCAGGCCAGGCGGACGGTGCCCCGGCCGGTGGGCAGGGGCAGGTCGAGCAGCGTGTGGATGCCCGGCGGGGCCGCGACGACCGCGGGCACCGAGTTGACGGCGTGCGCCGCCGCCGCGGCCAGGCCGTGGGAGACCTCCTCCACCTTGAGGGTCATCTGCGGCACCCCCTCGATGTGGATGGTGAAGCCGGGCTCGGCCCAGCGCTCGACCTTGGTGGAGTCGGCCTTGTAGACGCACTCGATGGTCATGAAGGGCCGCCCGCGGACCAGCCCGGAGAAGATCCACCGGGAGGCGCACACCGTGCCCTCGCGGACGAGCCCGGCGGCGATCTCGAACTCCTCGGTGGCGAGTTCGAACTCGTCGGTCTCCTCGACCTCGTCGAGGGTGACGCCGAGCGCGTCGGCGACGAGCTCGACGCTCTCGGCGAAGAGAGCGCGCTGGAAGGCGCGGTAGGGGCGCACCGCGGCGGTGTAGTCCTTGGCCGAGCGGGTGAAGCCGATCAGGTCGACGACGATCTGCCGCGAGGGGTGGCCGCGGAAGTCGGAGGACTCGCGCACGTAGAGGTGGTCGATGCGGCTCGACAGGCCGGTGAGGGCGAGCGGCAGGTAGTCGCTCATGAAGCCCGGGTTGATGCCGGTGCCGTGCAGCGAGCTGCCGCCCCGGGCGCAGGCGGCCTCGATACGTTCCACGACGGCCGCGCCGTACGACTTGGGGTAGACGAAGCCGGTGGTGGTGATGACGTTCTTGCCGCTGGCCAGCAGCGCGCAGATGGTCTCGAGGTCGTTGTGCAGGTGGCCGCCGAAGTAGGAGGCGGGCAGCGGCATGTGCAGGACGCAGTCGGCGTCGAGGGCGAGGATCTGTTCGAGGTCGTCGGTGCAGGCGACCCCGGCGCGCGGCATCCCGAGCATCTCGCCGGCGTCGGCGCCGATCTTGTCGGGGTCGTAGACGAGGACGCCGGCCAGTTCGAGATCGGACCGGGCCAGGATGTCACGCAGGGCATATCGGCCCACGGCGCCAGTTGCCCACTGGACCACGCGGAAGGGCATAAGTCCTCCAGCCCCGACGGGGGTAAAGGGGCGCGCCCGCCCCTTTGCGGGGGTCCAGAACTCTAGCAGAGAAAGAGGTGCCCGATCACTATCCGCAACGATCAGGGCCCGTACTAGAATGATGTTCTCTTTCGGCACGGGCTTCGGAGGGTTGCATGTTGCGGTTCGAGGACAAGGTCGCGATCGTCACCGGCGGTGGGCACGGCCTGGGCAGGGCGCACGCGCTGCTGCTGGCCGAGCGGGGCGCGAAGGTGGTCGTCAACGACCTCGGCGGCGCGCTGGACGGCACGGGAGCCTCGGCCGGCCCGGCCGCCGAGGTGGTCGAGCTGATCAGGAAGAACGGCGGCGAAGCGATCGCCAACCCCGACAACGTGGCCTCGCCGCAGGGCGCCGAGGCCATCGTCCAGGCCGCGATCGACGCCTTCGGCCGGGTCGACATCGTCATCAACAACGCGGGCATCCTGCGCGACAAGTCGTTCGGCAAGATGACGGTCGAGGAGTTCGACTCGGTGCTCGCCGTGCACGTGCGCGGCTCCTACCTGGTCAGCCGGGCCGCCTACCCCTACCTCAAGGAGCAGGGCTACGGCCGGATCGTCAACACCTCCAGCCCGGCCGGCCTGTTCGGCAACTTCGGCCAGGCCAACTACTCCACCGCCAAGATGGGCCTGGTCGGCCTCACCAAGACCCTGGCCATCGAGGGCGCGCGCAACGGGATCAAGGCCAACGCCATCGCGCCGATCGCCTGGACCCGGATGACCGAGTCGCTGCTGCCGGCCGAGTTCGAGAGCAGGTTCACCCCCGAGCGGGTCTCCGCGCTGGTCGCCTACCTCGCGCACGAGGACTGCGCGGCCTCGGGCGAGGTCTTCTCGGTGGGCGGCGGCCGGATCGCCCGGGTCTTCGTGGCCGAGGGACCGGGCGCGCGGGCCGAGTCGCCCGAGGACATCGCCGCAGGCTGGGAGGCGATCATGGCCGAGCAGCCCTACGTGCTCACCGCCGCCGACTCGATGAAGGCGATGCTCTGATCGTGACCGGCTTACTCCAACGATCGACATAAGTCTGGCGGATATCCGCGAAAGATCCCTTGATTAGGCCATAAATGTGCCGTTATGGTCGCGGCATGAGCCTCACCTCAGGGGAGGAACGTCCGCTGCCCGGCTCGGCCGGCGACGTTCTGACACTGATCAGCGCGGGTTCCGCCACCACGCGATCGGATCTGGCCAGGATCACCGGACTGGCCAGATCCACCATCGCCCAGCGGGTGGACGCGCTGATCGAATGCGGACTGGTGGAGGAGACGCAGGGCGGCGAGTCCACCGGCGGCCGCCCCCCGCGCCAGCTCCGCCTGCACACCGAGGAGAACGCGGTGGCGGGCGTCGACCTGGGCGCCACCCACTGCCGCATCACCGTCATGGACCTGACCGGCGAGGTCGTCGCCGGTCACCAGGAGCCGCTGAGCATCGCCGAGGGCCCCGAGGTGATCCTGCCCCACGTCGAGCGGCGCGTCAGCGAACTGCTGGCGAGCGTGGGACGCTCGCGCGAGTCGCTCAAAGCGATGGGCATCGGCGTGCCGGGCCCGGTGGAGTTCGCCACCGGCCGGCCCAACAACCCGCCGATCATGCCCGGCTGGAACGACTACCCCATCCCGGAGTTCTTCGCCGGCACCGCCGTACTGGTGGACAACGACGTCAACGTGATGGCGCTCGGCGAGCACCGCAACGCCTTCCCGCACCTGGATTACCTGCTGTTCGTCAAGGTCGGCACCGGCATCGGCTGCGGCATCGTGGCCGAGGGCCGGCTGCACCGCGGCGCGCAGGGCTCGGCCGGCGACATCGGGCACATCCGGGTGAGCGGCCACGAGGACGCCGGCTGCCGCTGCGGCAACAGCGCCTGCCTGGAAGCCGTCGCCGGCGGCGCGGCCATCGCGCGCCGGCTGAGCGAGCTGGGGCTGGACGCCGAATCGGGCGCCGACGTGGTGGCGCTCGTGCAGAGCGGCAACACCCAGGCGCTGCGCCTGGTCCGAGAGGGCGGCCGGCTGATCGGCGAGGTCCTGGCCGGGCTGGTCAACTTCTTCAACCCCGAGGCCATCGTCATCGGCGGCGTGCTGGCGAGGGTCCACGACCACCTGCTCGCCGGCATCAGGGAGACCGTCTACCGGCGGTCGCTGCCGCTGGCCACGCACCACCTGACCATCGTGCCGAGCCGTACCGGGGAGGACGCGGCGGCGCTGGGCGCCGGCATCCTCGCGATCGAGCACTACCTGTCACCGGGAAACGTCAACCGCCTCGTCAACGCCTAGGACAGAGCATGGCTGAGCTGTTACGCATGCGGGGGATCGTCAAGGAGTTCCCGGGGGTCAGGGCACTGGACGGGGTGGACCTCGAGGTCCGCGCCGGCGAGGTGCACTGCCTGCTCGGGCAGAACGGAGCGGGCAAGTCCACGCTGATCAAGATCCTGGCCGGCGTGCACCGCCCCGACCAGGGCGAGATCGTCTTCCAGGGCGAGCCGATCAGCCCCGCCAACCCGCACCAGGCGCTCCGGCTGGGATTCGCCACCATCTATCAGGAACTGGACCTGGTCGACGGGCTCAGCGTGGCCGAGAACATCTTCCTCGGCCACGAGCACGCCCGCTTCGGCTTCACCCGGCGCGGCCACGCCGCAAGGGCGGCCACGGAGGTGCTGAGCAAGCTGGGCCACCCCGAGATCCGCCCCACCACCGAGGTGGGCCGGCTGCCGGCCGCCGCCAAGCAGGTGGTCAGCATGGCCCGCGCGCTCTCGCACGACGCCCGGCTGATCGTCATGGACGAGCCCTCGGCGGCCCTGGCCCACGACGAGGTGGCCAACCTCTTCCGGATCATCGGGGAGCTGACCGAGCAGGGCGTGGCCGTGGTCTACATCTCCCACCGGCTGGAGGAGATCCGCGAGATCGGCGACCGCGTCACGGTGCTCAAGGACGGCCGGACCGTCGCCGTCGGCCTGCCCGCCGACACCCCGACCGGCGAGCTGGTCTCGCTGATGACCGGGCGCACCATGGAGTACGTCTTCCCGCCGCGCGGCGCCGGGCCGCCGGGCGAGGAGGTCCTGCGGGTCGAGGACCTGACCGGCCCCGGCGTGTCGTTCTCGGTGCGGGCGGGCGAGATCGTCGGCCTGGCCGGGCTGGTCGGTTCCGGCCGCTCGGAGATCCTCCAGGCGGTGTACGGCGCGCGCCGCCCGCACGGCCGCGTGCACTTCGAGGGCCGCCCCTTACGGCGGAGCGGCCCGCAGCACGCCGTGCGCCTGGGCATGGGCCTGGCCCCCGAAGAGCGCAAGAGCCAGGCACTGCTCCTCGACCAGAGCGTCACCGCCAACATCACCCTGGGCAGCCTGCCGGAGTTCGCCAGGTTCGGCTGGCTGGACCGCGCCCGCGAGCGCGCCGAGGCCGACCGGCTGACCGACGCCCTCGGCATCCGCCCGGCCGACCCCGAACGCCCGATCAAGACGTTGTCCGGCGGCAACCAGCAGAAGGCGGTCCTGGCCCGCTGGCTGCTCGGCTCACGCAAGCTGCTGCTGCTCGACGAGCCGACGCGCGGCGTGGACGTCGGCGCGCGGGCCGAGCTGTACGCGGTGATCAGGCAACTGGCCGACCAGGGCATCGGCGTGCTCCTGGTCTCCAGCGAGGTGCCCGAGGTGCTCGGCCTGGCCGACCGGGTGCTGGTGATCCGGGAGGGCGAGCTGATCCACGAGGGCGCCGCGACCGACCTGGACGAGCACGCCGTCCTCGACATGATCATGGAAGGGAGTGCGCGGGCATGAACGCCAGGCGCGTCTTCGCCGACCTGGGGCAAGCCAGGCATCTCGGACTGGTCGTCGCGATCGTCCTGCTGGCCGTCGTCGGCCTCGTCACCGTCCCGGACAGCTTCGCCACCACCTCCAACCTGGTCAGCATCCTGTCGCTGGCGGCCACCATCGGCGTCATCACGGTCGGCGCGACCTTCGTGATCATCGGCGGCGGCATCGACCTGTCGGTCGGCGCGATCATGGCCCTGGCCTCGGTCTGGGCCACCACGCTGGCGACCCAGACCTTCGGGCAGGACGTCCTCGAGCTGGAGGGCTCCGGGCCGGTCGTCATGGTCATCTGCGCCGTCCTGGTGGGCACCGGCGCGGGACTGGTCAACGGGCTGCTGATCTCCTACGGCCGGCTCGTGCCCTTCATCGCCACCCTGGCGATGCTGGTCGCCGCCCGCGGCCTGGCCCAGCGCATGTCCGACCGCAAGACCCAGCTCGTCCACCCCGACAACTCCGCCCTGGTCGAGCTGTCCACCACCCGGCTGCTGGGCATCCCGCTGCTGGTCTACATCTTCGCGCTGGTCGTGGCGGTCGGCTGGGTCGTGCTCAACCGCACCACCTTCGGCCGCCGCACCTACGCCGTCGGCGGCAACCCGGAGGCCGCCCGGCTGGCGGGCATCAACGTCAGGCGGCACACGATGCTGCTCTACGCGCTGTCGGGACTGTGCTGCGGCATCGCCGCGGTACTGATCATGGCGCGGACCACCACGGGCTCCTCCACCCACGGAGACCTCTACGAGCTGGACGCGATCGCCGCGGTCATCATTGGCGGCACGCTGCTGACCGGGGGACGGGGAACCATCATCGGCTCGATCCTCGGGCTGCTGATCTTCACTTTGATCACCAACCTCTTCATCCTCAACGGGCTCAACACCAGCGATCAGCTGATCGCCAAGGGTCTGATCATCGTCATCGCCGTCCTTCTCCAGCGGCGGAACCTCAAGGAGCGGTCACCATGAAAGAGAACGTCGCGCGCAGGGGCTTCCTGGTCGGCGGAGCCGTACTCGGCGCCGGAGCCTTAGTCTCGGCCTGCACCAGCAACGAGCCCGCCGCCCAGCCGCAACCGGCGCAGAACACCACCGCGCCGGCCGCCGCCGCCACCGGCAACGACCAGCCGGGCCAGAAGGTCGTCATCGGCTTCTCCGCCCCCGCGGCCGACCACGGCTGGATCGCGGCCATCGCCAAGAACGCCGAGGCGACCGCGAAGCAGTACCCCGACATCGAGTTCAAGCCGGTCGAGCCGACCAACGACATCAACGCGCAGATCTCGGCCGTCGAGTCGCTCATCCAGGCGAAGGTCGCCGCGCTGGTCCTGCTGCCCAACGACGGCCAGCAGCTCAACCAGGTGGCGCTGCAGGCCACCGCCGCCGGCATCCCGGTGATCAACCTGGACCGGATCTTCCCCGACAAGCTCGCCTACCGCACCTGGATCGGCGGCGACAACTACGGCATGGGCGTGGCCGCCGGGCACTACGTCGGCAAGAAGCTCAAGGACAAGGGCGTCACCAACCCGGTGATCGTCGAGATCCAGGGCATCGCCACGCTGCCGCTGACCCAGGACCGCAGCAAGGGCTTCGAGGACGCGCTCAAGACCTACGGCTTCAGCGTCACCGCCAAGCAGGACGCCAAGTTCACCGTCGAGACGGGCAACCAGGTCGCCACCAGCCTGCTCCAGGCGCACAAGAAGATCGACGCGCTCTGGAACCACGACGACGACCAGGGCGTCGGCGTGCTGGCCGCGATCAAGGAGTCGGGGCGCAAGGAGTTCTTCATGGTCGGCGGCGCCGGTTCGGCCAACGCCATGCGGGAGATCCAGAGCGGCGGCTCGGTGCTGGAGGCGACCGTCACCTACAGTCCCACCATGGCCTCCTCCGCGATCAAGCTCGCGCGGCTGATCGCGCAGGGCAAGGGGATGAGCGACCTGGTGGAAAACCAGGTTCCGCAGTCAATCACCCTCGCATCCGAGACCATTACCAAGGACAACGTCGAGAAGTACCTGCCTCTGGGGTTCGAATCTTGATGACTGACAGGACGCTGGGCGTGGGGATGGTGGGTTACGCGTTTATGGGGCGCGTGCACTCCCAGGCCTGGCGCAACGTGACCGCCTTCTTCGACCTGCCCGTGGCCCCCGCGATGCGGGTGGTCTGCGGGCGGTCGGAGGAGGCGGCCCGGGCCGCGGCCGACCGCCTGGGCTGGGCCGAGCACGCCACCGACTGGCGCTCGCTGATCGAGCGCGACGACATCGACATCATCGACATCTGCACGCCCGGCGACTCCCACGCCGAGATCGCCGTCGCGGCCCTGGCCGCCGGCAAGCACGTGCTGTGCGAGAAGCCGCTGGCCAACACGGTGGCCGAGGCCGAGGCCATGGTCGAGGCGGCGGCTAAGTCGGCCGGCCGGTCGATGGTCGCCTTCAACTACCGGCGCGTCCCGGCCGTCGCCCTCGCCCGGCGGATCATCGCCGACGGGCGGCTGGGCGAGATCCGGCACGTGCGCGCGCAGTACCTCCAGGACTGGATCGTCGACCCCGACTTCCCGCTGGTCTGGCGGCTGCAGAAGGACCTCGCCGGGTCCGGGGCGCTCGGCGACATCGGCGCCCACATCATCGACACCGCCCAGTTCCTGGTCGGCCAGGACATCGTGGGCGTCACCGGCCTCACCGAGACCTTCGTCCGCGAACGCCCGCTGCCCGACGGCTCCGGCACCGGCCCGGTCACCGTGGACGACGCCGCCGCCTGGGTCGCCCGGCTGTCGGGCGGGGCGCTGGGCACCTTCGAGGCCACCCGCTTCGCCACCGGGCGCAAGAACGCCCTGCGCATCGAGGTCAACGGCTCGCTCGGCTCGCTCGCCTTCGACTTCGAGGCGATGAACGAGCTGTGGGTGAACGAGGGCCAGGGCTTCGCCCGGGTCCTGGTCACCGAGCCCGAGCACCCGTACGTGGGCGCGTGGTGGCCGCCCGGCCACGGCCTCGGCTACGAGCACACCTTCACCCACGAGATCAAGGACTTCCTCGAAGCGATCGCCGCCGGCGCCGACCCCACCCCGTCCTTCGCCGACGGGCTGCGCGTCCAGCGGGTGCTGGAGGCGGTCGAGCAGAGCAACGGCGCCTACCGGGAGATTTCATGAGACCAGTCACGCTCTTCACCGGACAGTGGGCCGACCTGCCCTTCGACGAGGTGTGCCGGCTGGCCGCCGAGTGGGGCTACGACGGCCTGGAGATCGCCTGCTGGGGCGACCACTTTGACGTACGGCAGGCCGCCGCCGACCCCGGCTACGTCCGCGCCAAGCGGGCCCAGCTCGACAAGTACGGGCTCAAGGTCTGGGCCATCTCCAACCACCTCGTCGGCCAGGCCGTCTGCGACCACCCGATCGACGCCCGCCACCAGGGCATCCTGCCCGCGCACCTGTGGGGTGACGGAGACCCCGAGTCGGTACGGCAGGCCGCCGCCGAGGAGATGAAGACCACCGCCCGCGCCGCCGCCGCCCTGGGCGTGGACACGGTCGTCGGCTTCACCGGCTCCTCGATCTGGCACACCGTCGCGATGTTCCCGCCGGTCCCGGCCTCGATGGTCGAGGCGGGCTACCAGGACTTCGCCGACCGCTGGAACCCCATCCTCGACGTCTTCGACGAGGTCGGCGTCCGCTTCGCGCACGAGGTGCACCCCTCGGAGATCGCCTACGACTACGTCACCACGAAGCTCACCCTGGAGGCCATCGGCCACCGCCCGGCCTTCGGCCTCAACTGGGACCCCTCCCACATGGTCTGGCAGGACCTCGACCCGGTCGGCTTCATCCTCGACTTCGCCGACCGGATCTACCACGTCGACTGCAAGGACACCCGGGTGCGCGTCGGCGACGGCCGCCGGGGCCGGCTGTCGTCCCACCTGCCCTGGGCCGACCTGCGGCGAGGCTGGGACTTCGTCTCCACCGGGCGTGGCGACGTGCCCTGGGAGGACTGCTTCCGCGCGCTCAACCAGATCGGCTACACCGGGCCCATCTCGATCGAGTGGGAGGACGCCGGGATGGACCGGCTCGACGGGGCGCCCGAGGCGCTGGCCTACATCCGCAAGCTCAACGCCATCACCCCGCCGACGGCGGCCTTCGACGCGGCCTTCTCCTCCTGACCCGCACCCTCAGGGGGTGACGGGCCAGTCGCGCCGGAAGACCCGGGCCGCCTCTTCCGGGAGGTCCAGCACGATGGAGTGGTAGCTCTCGATCCGGGACACGACCGCCTCGCGGGGACCCTCCCGCCAGGCGGCGCTGCCGTAGAACGCCTCCTCCTGCTCGCGGTGCTCGTCCAGCGAGCCGGGCTGCAGGTGGTAGGTGCGGAAGTCGACAATCACAGCCGTCCTCCCGGTGATCGGGTCGCGCGACCGGCCCTACCGACCGGCTCGCCGTAGGGTCTGGGCATGCGGATGTATCTGTCCTCGTTCCGGATGGGCGAGCACCCGGAGGCGTTGCTGGACCTGCTGGACGGGCGCGCCTCGGGCGAGGTGGCCGTGATCGCCAACGCCATGGACGCCCAGCCTCCGGCGGAGCGGGTGGCGGGGGTCGAGCGGGAGGTCACGGCGCTGGCGGCGCTGGGGTTGCGGGCGGTCGAGCTCGATCTGCGCGACTTCTTCGACCGGCCGGGTAGGGCGGTGGCCGCCGAGCTCGCGCGCTTTCCGGTGGTGTGGGTGCGGGGCGGGAACGTGTTCATGTTGCGGTACGCCCTGGCGCGCAGTGGGGCCGACGCCGCGCTGACCGCGCTGATCCGGGCCGACGCGCTGGTCTATGCCGGGTACAGCGCCGGCCCGTGCGTGCTGGCGCCCAGCCTGCGCGGGCTGGAGGCGTGTGACGACGCGGAGGCCGTGCCCGCGGCGTACGGCGAGCCGGTGGTCTGGGCGGGGCTGGGGATTCTCGACTTCGCTTTCGTCCCGCACGTGGACTCCCCGGGACATCCGGAGTCGGCCGCGCTGAACGCCGTCGCGGCGGCCTACCGGCGCGACGGCGTGCCCCACCGCACGCTCCGGGACGGCCAGGCCCTGGTCGTCAGGGGCACTGAGATGTCACTGATCTGAGTACGGCTTGCCGTACGTGCTGTGGACGCGGACGGCGAGCGCCTGGTGCAGCCGGATGAAGAAGCGCAGGTCGGTCTCCGCGCCGCCGCGCAGGAAGCGGCCGAGGCAGCCGTCCAGGAGGGCGGCACGGGAGACCCGGCCGTTGGCCGACGCCCGGGGGAGCAGGGCCAGCCACGGGCCGGCCACGCGATCGGAACGTAAGGCCCGCCCGGCCCCTTCGGCCTCGAAGATCCGCGGCAGCAGGGGTGCGAACAGGGGGTCGTCGAGAGAGGGCCGGGTGCGGAGCCAGGCGGCCACCAGGGGGTCGTGCTCGGGCGGCGGTGCGCCGCAGGCCCGCAGCAGGGCCAGCGCCAGCGGGGCCGCGTTGCGGTCGTCGGCGCGGCGGATCTTCCGGGTCAGGCGGGTGGCGAGGTCGGCCTGCCAGGCGGCGGGCCGGGCGGTCAGGACGCGGATCACCGGGGCCATCTCCTCGCTCCAGTGCGCGACGAACTCCCGCCGCGTCAGCCAGGCGGCCACCGCGGCCGGGCCCGGCAGCGCGCCCGCACCCGCGACACGCAGGGCCGCGCCGTGACCGCCGATGCCGTCCCCGCCTTCGTTGTCCTCGTCTCCCCAGGCGTCCGGGTCGGCCTCGTTCAGCTCGTCGCGCAGGGCCGGCAGGTGGCGGGCGACCTCGGTGCGGCCTTCAGGGGACAAGGCGAGCACCAGGCCGGCCACGCCGTGGGGGTCGCGGGCGATGATCCGGTCGCGGATCGGGATCCAGGCCGTCATGCGCGGCACCTTACGGGTCGGTGCCGACAACTCCCGCTGGAATGAAGCGTTCCGTTCTGCTATAGTGGAATCAATCGTTCCGTTCCGCAAGGATCCGTAGGAGACATCATGACCTTCCTCGTCACCGGCGCCACCGGGACCGTCGGCCGCCTCGTCGTCGCCGAGCTGCTCGAAGCCGGTCACCAGGTGCGGGCGCTGACCCGGAACCCGGCCAAGGCCGAGCTGCCCGCGGGCGTCGAGGTCGTCGGCGGGGACCTGGGCGAGCCGGACACGCTGGCCGGGGTGTTCGACGGCGTCACCGGCGTGCACCTGATCAACTTCGCGGGCGACGACTACGCGCCCCTGCCGTACGGCAAGCGCATCGTGGAGCTGCTCGCCGAGGCGGGCGTGCGGCGGGTCACCGTCCTGGGCGGACGCGAGGACGGCGAGATGGAGGCGGCGCTCGCCGAGACCGGGATCGAGTGGACGCTGCTGCACCCGGTGGAGTTCATGTCCAACACGCTCCAGTGGTGGGCCGACAGCGTGCGCCACCAGGGCGTCATCCGGGAGCCGTTCGGCAGCCGGCTCAGCGCGATGGTGCACGAGCGCGACATCGCGGCGGTGGCGGCCAAGGTGCTGGCCGACGGCGGGCACGGCGGGCGCACCTACACGCTGACCGGTCCCGAGGCGTTGCGCACCACCGAGAAGGTCGAGCTGCTCGCCGCCGCGGTGGGCAAGGAGATCACCTTCGAGGAGCTGAGCGAGGAGCAGGCGCGGGAGATGTGGGCCGGGTTCGGCATGGGCGCGGAGACCATCGAGTTCCTGATCGACGCGCTCGGCAACACCCCGGAGGTCGGCTACACGGTGGTCCCGACCGTCGAGGAGGTCACCGGGCGGCCGGCTCGCTCGTTCGCGGTCTGGGCGCAGGAGAACGCCGCGTCCTTCCGCTGATCGGCCGCTGATCGGCCGCTGATCGGCACGACGGAAACTGTCGGCGGGCGCTCGTATGCTCGCCGGCATGGCTGAGGAACGCTTCAAGGACGGCAAACTCTCCGGCGAAGGCGACTACGCCCCTGACGGCCGGCGTCAGGGGCCGTGGACGTTCTACTACCGCAACGGGCGGGTGAAGGCCAGGGGCAGCTACCAGGCCGGCCAGCTCGTCGGGGAATGGGAGTGGTTCCGGGAGGACGGCGGGCCGCTCCAGCGCGGGGCCTTCGTCGACGGCGTCCAGGACGGGCCGTGGCGGCGCTGGCACGACACCGGGGCGGTGCTCGACGAGGGGGTCTTCGTCCTGGGGAAGAAGACCGGCGAGTGGGTCACCTACGACAAGGCCGGCAACGAGACCCAGCGCAAGACCCACCGCCTGCGAACCGCGAGCTGAGGTCGCAGGGCGGCGGGTCCTTCGGGGGACGCACGCAATGGTGGGAGTGGTTGGCGGCGGGGTTCTCAGGGGCGCACGCGGTGGTGAGGGTGGTTGGCGGCGGGGTTCTCAGGGGCGCACCCGGTGGTGATGGTGGTTGGCGGCGGGGTTCTCAGGGGCGCACGCGGTAGTGGTAGCGGTAGGCGAGGGTGAAGCCGAGGCCCTCGTAGACCGCGCGTGCCGCCTGGTTCTCCTCCTCGACCTGTAGATACAGCCGGTCGGCGCCCTGCTCCACCGACCACCGGGCGGCGGCGGCCAGCACGGCGGTCGCGACGCCCTGGCGGCGGGAGCCGGGGTGGGTGGCCATGCAGAACAGGCCGGTCCAGCCGTCCTCGGAGACGGCCAGGCCCAGGCCGGCGCGGTCCTTGGCGACCAGGGTGGACTTGGGCACGATCCGGTCGATGACCGCCATGGCCGAGGAGTCGCCGGTGACCGCCTCGAAGAGCTCGGCCCAGCGGGTCCGGTCGTCCACGGGGGCGGCGGCTCCGGTGTCGAGGGCGGCGATCGGCCGGGCGTCGGCGGTGAGGATCAGCACCTGCGCGCCCACGGCGTAACCGGCGGCGGCGAGCAGGTCGTCGAGGCCGCGCCGGTGCTCGCTGGGGGTGACCTGGACGATCACCGGGAGGGAGCGGCCGGCGTAGAAGCGGTCGAGGGCGGCCAGGGCGGGCTCGGGGTGGAAGGGCGCGGCGTCGCCGAGCACCTCGCTCAGCGCGGGGTCCGAGCCGAGCTGGGGCAGGGCGGAGTTGCTGCGGCGGCGGGGGACGTCGGGGGTGTGCCGGAGCAGCCAGCCGTCGGCGGTGGTCACCTGCCCGGCGGGCCAGGCGTTGGCGGCACGGCGTTCGATCTGCCACGGCCCCGAGGCCCGGCACAACCGGACCAGCTCGGGAACCAGCCGGCTCAGCAGGGCGAAGTCACCCCCGTCATCCCAGCGCTCCGACACGGAACCGGGATCCGAGGCACCTCCGCCGTTGCCCCCTGCGCCCGAAAGACCTCCGCCGTCGCGGTCGCCCCCGGAAGCCGGGGGGTCCCCGCCGTCGCCCCCTGTGCCCGAAAGGCCCCCGCCGTCGCGGTCGCTCCCGGAAGCCGGGAGGTCCCCGCCGTTGCCCTGGTTGCCGGTGCCAGTGGAGCTCTGGTCAACGGAGTCGTCGCCGTCGATCCAGTCGATCTCGGTCGCCGGGTCGGACGGGGCGTACTCGGTGATGCCCAGGCCGACGATCTCGTACTGCTCGGCGATCCGGGCCACCGTCTCGGCCAGGGCGGCCGGGGTGAGGCCGCCGGGCTCGGGGTAGCCCACCGACCGGATGCCCGCCAGCACGTCGAGGTCGATGTGCACGTAGACGACCGCGTCCTCGGGCAACGTCTCCAGGCCGCCGATGCCGGTGTCCCGGATGTAGTCGAGCTCACCGGCGTCCAGCGCCCGGGCGCCGACCAGCGCCACCTGCTCGGGCCGCAACGCGGGCGTGGGCACCAGGTCGGCCGGGCCGTCGCCCAGCAGAGTGCGCAGGACCATGCCGTGAAAGGCCCCGGACGGGGAGGAGGCGGGGGTGTTCAGGTCGCCGTGGGCGTCGAACCAGACGACCGCCAGCCGCGAGCCGTACCGGCGCAGGGCCGCCGCGATGGGTTCGAGCTCGACGCCGCAGTCGCCGCCGATGGTGACGACGAAGCCGTCCTCGGGCAACGCCTGCCGTACCCGGGCGGCGGTCTCGGCCAGCGAGCCGTCGACGGGCACGTGCAGGTGGCGGGCGCCGGGGGCGATCAGTGCGGCCAGGCGGGCGGCGCCCGCGACCAGCCGGGTGGCGGTGGGGGAGCCGGAGCCCTGCCACTGGGGAATCTCGAGAACGGTCAACATGCCTGGTTCCTCCTCAATTCGCCCATCAGTCTCCCGTGCCGTGATCGGCACCGTCCACCGCCCCCCGGCCGAGCCGGTCAGGTACGCCGGATGAGCCTCCTGGCGGTGAGGTCGAGGGCGAGCCAGACGACCACGCAGACCGCCGCGGCCGAGGCCGGGGCCAGCCAGAGCGGGCCCGCCGGCAGCGGCCGGCCCAGGAATCCGAGGCTGAGCGCCATCAGCGGCACGGCACTCAGGGCCAGGCCGATCACCGCGGCGGTGAGCGCGAGGAGCAGCGCCTCCCAGCGGATCATCGACTTGAGCTGGCGCGGCGTGGCGCCGAGGCGTCTGATCGCGGCCAGTTCCGGGCCTCGGGCCGCGGTGGTGGCCACCAGCCGGTTGGCGACGGAGACCAGGACGTAGCCGAGCAGCACCGCCAGGACGGCGAGGTTGATCCACAACTGCGCCGAGTTCTCGGCGGCCCGGGGCGAGACCGCGCCACTGGCGATCTCCAGGCCGGGCCATCGGGCGGCGACCCGGTCCAGGGACGCGGAGTCGTCGAGCTTGACCAGGGCGGTCGCGGGCAGGCCGGTGGTGGTGTGCCCGGCGACCAGGTCCCGCGCCAGGACGACCGGTCCCAGCCCGAGCGCGCGGTCGTAGGTGGCGGCGATCCGGGCCTTGACCTTGGTGCCGTCGCCGAGGATGAGGTTGCGATGGCGTCCGACCTGCGACGGGTCGGCGTCGAGGGCGATCGTGGCGCCCTTGAGGTCGCGCAGGCTGCCGCCGGTGACGCCCAGGTCCACGAGCGCGCCGGCGTCGGGGCCCAGCACGGCGGCCGAGCGCGAGGTCAGGTTCTCCGAGCCGTCGCCCAGGACGAGGTCCTCCGAGATGACCGTGGTCGTGCCCATCGTGGTCACCGCCCGGACGCCCGGCGTGGCCTTGAGGTCGGCCAGGAGCTCGGCGGGCAGGCCGCCGGCCGCGGGCAGGGTGACGACGGCGTCCGCCGTGATGATCTTCGAGCTCTCCTCGTCGGTGGCCCGCATGACCGTGGTGTGCGTGAGCGACATGCTCGTGGTCAGGGTCACCACCATGCCGAGCGCGGCGACCGCCCCGGCGGTCCGCAGGGCGTAGCCGTGGGTGTTGCTCACCGCCAGCCAGACCGGCGCGGGCGTACGGCGCGGCAGCACCCGCCCGAGCACCCCGGTGGCGAACTGCACCAGCCGGGGCCCGGCGAGGGCGAGCCCGACCACCGACAGCAGGGCGGCCATGGTCGGCCCGATCGCGGCGAACTCCTGCCGCAGGAAGAGCGGCAGCGCCGACAGGCCGAAGGCTCCGGCGATGATGACCAGCCCGATGACGAAGCGCGCCTTGGACGGCGTGCGGGGTTCGCTCTGCGAGTCACGCACCGCCGCCGTGGCCGGCATCCGCGAAGGCCCCCGCGAGGCGGCCCAGGCGGCGAGCCGGACCACGCCCAGCAGCAGGAGCGCCGCACCGAGGGCGGGCAGCGGGCTGTAGGTGAGCGGCAGCCGCTCGGGCAACATCTGGACGTGCACCAGCAGGTCGCCGAGCCGGCCGGCCAGCACGTACCCGGCGGCGGCGCCGAAGGGCAGGGCGGCCAGCGCCGCGACCGTGCCCTGGACCGCGACGAGCCGCCGGACCTGCCGGGGCGTGGCGCCCGCGGCGCGCAGCAGGGCGAGGTCGCGGCGCTGCCGGGTGATGGACAGCGAGATGCCGCCGCCCACCACGAAGCCGACGATGATCAGGCTGATGCCGCCGATCGAACTGGGCAGGGCGATGAGCAGCGTGCGGGCCGCCGCGGTGCCGGGGGACTCGGCGTCACCCTTGGCGGTGCCGGTGCTGACCACATAACCGTCGCCCACGCGGGCACGGACGGCCGTGGCCAGGGCCTCGGCGGAGGTGCCGGGGGCGGCGCGCAGCGCGATCAGGTCGGTGGTGCCGGCTCGGGGGCCGCTGGTACGGCCGGCGAGGCCCGCGGCGGCGTCGTCGGCGAAGTAGACGCCGGGAGCCGAGACCAGGCCGGTCACCCGGTAGGCGCCTCTCGACCCGCCCGCGACCACCTCGACGGTGGCGCCCTGCCGTACGCCCAGATCGGCGGAGACGGCGAGCTCGCGGGGACCCTGCGGCGCCCGCCCCTGGAGGGCGGGCCCGCTCTGGCGGGCCAGCGCGGCCGAGGACCAGCCGTGGCCGGACACCGGCACGGCCGCCGGTCCGGTCAGCAGCGCGGCGGGGAAGCTGAGGTCGGACACGGCGGCGGCGACCCCGGGCAACTCGGCCAGGTCCCCCGCCAGCGCGGCGGGCACGACGGCCCGCTCGGGCAGGGCGACCGGCAGGTCCTCGGGCGCGCGGACGGTCTGCGGCCTGGACACCAGCACGTCCGCGCCGGTGAGCCGCTGGCCGGTGAGCGGGGAGCGCAGCCCCGATTCGATGATCACACCGGTGCCGGTGACGAGAGCCATGCCGCCGAAGACGGCGAAGAAGGCGACCACGAGCCCGGCGAGGCCGGACATGGCCAGAGCGGTTCTGATCACAGCGCACCCAGCCGGGTCAGCTTGGTGGCCAGCGCGTCGGCGGTGGGCGTGCGGAGCACCTCGACCACCCGGCCGTCGGCCATGACCAGGGCGTCGTGCGCGCGGGCCGCAGCGGCGGGGTCGTGGGTGACCATGACGACGGTCTGGCCGAGGTCGTCCACGAGCGAGCGCAGCAGGTCGAGCACCTGGGCGGCGGCGCGCAGGTCGAGCGCGCCGGTGGGTTCGTCGGCGAAGACGACGTCGGGCCGGCCGGCCAGCGCCCGCACGATCGCGGCGCGCTGCTGCTGGCCGCCGGAGAGCTCGGCGGGCCGGTGCCGGAGGCGGTCCTGTAGGCCGACGCGCTCGACCAGTTCGGCCAGCCACGCCCGGTCGGGACGCCGGCCGGCCAGCCGCAGGGAAAGGGTGAGGTTCTCCTCGACGGTGATCGAGGGCAGCAGGTTGTAGGACTGGAAGACGAAGCCGATGCGCTCGCGGCGCAGTTCGGTGCGCTTGGTCTCGGAGAGCGGACCGACGTCCACGCCGCCGATCACGACCGACCCCGAGGTGGGTGTGTCCAACGCGGCGGCGCACTGGATGAGCGTGCTCTTGCCCGAGCCGGAGGGACCCATGACGGCGACGAAACGGCCCTTGGGGAAGGCGATGGAGACGTTGTCGAGGGCGGTCAGCGCACCGTAGTTCTTGGTCACCCCGGTGAGGGTGACGACGTGGTCGATCATAGGAACAACCCTAGGAAGCGGGCTGACCAGCGGAAATCCTGCCAACCGCCCGATCGGGGTAGGGCTGGCAGGAAGAAATGTCCGGGGGTGCGATGAGTTCCGGCGCCCTCGCCGGTCTACCTGGCGAACGTGGACGACAGAGGAGCGGAACCCATGAGCGAGCCCAAGACCTACACCCTTGACGTGCCCGGCGCCGTGCTGACCTACGATGTGCGGGAGCCGGTCACCCCGTCCGACCGGCCCACGCTGCTGCTGATCGGCTCGCCGATGGACGCCAGCGGGTTCACCACCCTGGCCGGCCTGTTCGAGGACCGCACGGTGGTCACCTACGACCCGCGCGGCGTCTCGCGCAGCCGCAAGACCGACGGCGTCGTCGTGTCCACCCCCGACCAGCACGCCGACGACCTGCACCGGCTGATCGACGCGCTCGGCGTGGGCCCGGTGGACATCCTGGCCAGCAGCGGCGGCGCGGTGAACGGCCTCGCGCTGGTGGCCAGGCACCCGGAGCAGGTCCGCGTCTTCGTCCCGCACGAGCCGCCGGTCGTGCAACTGCTGGCCGACCGTGAGACCGCGCTGGCGGCGGTCCGTGACACCGAGCGCGCCTACCAGGAGAAGGGCGCCGCCGCGGGCCTGGCCAAGTTCATGCTCCTGGTGAGCCTGACCGGCGACATCCCGGCGGACTTCGCCTCGCTGCCCGCCTCGTTGCCGCCCGGCTTCCCGGTGGCCGAGGACGACGGCTCGCGCGACGACGCGCTGCTCGGCCAGAACCTCATCACCTGCACGCACTACGAGCCCGACATCGAGGCCCTGCGCGCGGCCTCGACCCGGATCGTCCCGGCGGTCGGTGTCGAGTCGGCGGAGACCCTCGCCGGTCGTGGCGGTGCGGCCGTGGCCGAGCGGCTCGGGGTCGAGCCGGCCGTCTTCCCCAGCCACCACGCCGGGTTCGCCGGCGGCGAGTTCGGGATGGCGGGCGAGCCGGAGGCCTTCGCCGCGCGCCTGCGCGAGATCCTCGACGGGGACCGCTGACCCGCCGCCTCACGCCTGGGCGTAGCGGGCGGCCAGGTCGTGCAGGTAGGCGCGCAGCTCGGGCGGGTCGAGGACGGTGAACGGCACGCCGAGCCCGCCCAGGAAGGCGGCGAGCGACTGGAAGGAGTCGCCGCCGGTCTCCAGCACCCCGTCGTCGTCGAGCAGTCCCGCCGCCGGCGGCAGCAACTCGGCCAGCCGCTCGGCCGGCGCGTGCAACCGGATCCGCGCCGGATGGCGCCACACCGTCGATCCCACCGAGCGCACCACGTGCTGCCCGGCCTCGCTGGGCGGCTCGCGCGGGGTGAAGCGCGGCCCGTTGGGCGTGCGGAGCGCGATGCGGTCGGTGCGGAAGGTGCGCCAGTCGGCGCGTTCCACGTCCCAGGCCAGCAGGTACCAGCGGCGGCCGGTGAACACCAGCCGGTGCGGCTCGGCGGCCCGCCGGGCGGTGCCGCCCTCCCGCCCGGAGTAGTCGAAGCGGAGTTGCTCGTGGTCGCGGATCGCGGCCGAGATCCTGGTGAGCGTCTCGGCGTCGACGGTCGGCCCGCGACCGGCGACCGAGACCGTCGCCTCGCCGACCGCGTCGAGCCGCCGCCGCAGCCGGGAGGGCAACATCTGCCGCAGCTTGGTGAGCGCCCGCAGCGAGGTCTCCTCGATGCCGGTGACCGTGCCGGCCGCCGCGGCGCGCAGGCTGAGCGCGACCGCCACCGCCTCCTCGTCGTCGAGCAGCAGCGGCGGCAGCGAGTTGCCCGCGCCCAGGCGGTAGCCGCCCGCGGTGCCGGTCGTGGAGTGGATCTGGTACCCGAGGATGCGCAGCCGCTCGACGTCGTTGCGCACCGTGCGGGTGGTCACGCCGAGCCGCCCGGCCAGGTCGCCGCCGCTCCAGCCGGGGCGTGACTGCAGCAGCGCGAGCAACCGCAGGAGCCGGACCGAGGTCTCCAACATTCCGCATTCCTCCTGGCATTGAGGAACCGGAGGTTCCGCACCGGATCCTATGGTCGTAGAGAGCGAAAGGGGCAACCACATGTTGCGAGGACCGGCCACCGTCAACCTCTGGGCCGACGACATGGAAGCGGCCAAGACCTGGTACAGCGAGCTGCTGGGCGCCCAGCCCTACTTCGAGCGGCCCGGCAACGGCCAGCCCGCCGCCTACTACGAGTGGCGGTTCGGCGACTACGAGACCGAGCTCGGGATCATCGACCGGCGTTACGCCCCTCCGGGACCGGACGCGCCCGGCGGCATCGTCCTGCACTGGTACGTCGACGACGTCCAGGCGGCGCTCGACCGGCTGCTGGAGCTGGGGGCCAAGCCGTACATGCCGCTGACCGAGCAGGGGCCGGGCTTCGTGACCGCCTCGGTCGTCGACCCGTTCGGCAACATCCTCGGCGTCATGCACAACGTTCACTACCAGGAGGTTCTGGGCAAGTGACCGGCCATGGACTGGAACGCGCACCTACGTGACCAGCTCGACTGGCACTGGACCAACCAGCTCCGCCCGCGGTTCGACGGGCTCTCGGACGAGGAGTACCTCTGGGAGCCCGTGCCCGGAAGCTGGAACGTGCGCCGGCGGGAGGCGGCCGACCCTGCCCTTGCGGTGGGGTCGGGCGCGTACGTGATCGACTACGCTCCCGAGGCGGATCCGCCGCCGGTGACGACGATCGCCTGGCGGCTGGCGCACCTCGTCGTCGGCGTCTTCGGCCTGCGGGTGGCCGCGCACTTCGGCGGGCCGCCGGTGTCCTACGACACCTTCGACTACACCGGCAGCGCCGAGCAGGCGCTCACCCAGCTCGACGCGGCCTATGCGGCGTGGAACACGGGGGTGGCCGCCCTCGGGGAGGGCGGCCTGCTTCGCCCGTGCGGCGAGGCCGAGGGAATGTACGCCGAGCGGCCGCTCGCCGACCTCGTGCTGCACATCAACCGCGAGGCGATCCATCACGGGGCTGAGGTGTCGCTGCTCCGCGACCTCCATCTCCGACGGTGACCGCCGGGCACAGCGTCCCGGCAGCGGGCAGCTCGCCGCGCAGGAAGTAGTTCTCGACGTGCCGGGCCACGCACGGGCTGGCGCCGGAGACGTAGAGCACGTGCCCGGGGCCGTCCTGGCGTACGGTCACCGACCCGGGGATCCTCCCGGCCAGGCTGCTCGTCGCCTGGTAGTCGGTCCAGGACGCGGTCCCGAGCGCCGCCGGGAGCCGGTCGCCGGGGATGGGCCGCGGCGGGTTCGGCGGCCGGTACGGCCAGCCCGAGCAGATCAGGCCGAGCCACGTCCCCGCCCGCCCGAAGGACGGCGAGTCGGCCAGCGACTCCTCGCGCGTGCGCAGGTAGTCGCGGTAGGTCCGGAGGCCGAAGCCGTCGCCGCACCAGGCGGCCCGGTTCTTGGGCCGGCTCGCCATGCCGGACAGTCCCGCCGACTGCATGGCGAAGTCGGAGGCGTCGCCGTCGCGCGCCTTGGCCACGGCCTTGGCGAAGGCGGGCCAGTTGCCGGGCACGACGAAGCCGGTGGCGGCCATCTGCAGGTGGAAGCCGGTCAGCCGGGCGCCGCCTGGACCAGGGAAGGGATCGGCGTCGGCCCGGGCGATCAGCTCGCGCCAGACCGCCCGCACGTCCTGGCCGTGCAGCCGGCAGGACGGGTTGGCCGCGCACCAGGCGGCGAAGCGGTCGAACATCTTCTCGGCGGCGGTGCCGAACCGCACCGGCCGGGTCAGGTCGACGGTCGAGTCGAGGTGCAGGGCGCTGACGCGGCCGGGGAAGAGCCGGGCGTAGGCGGTGGCCGTGATGCCGCCGTACGACTCCGCGGTGATCCCGACCCGCCGCTCGCCGAGCAGGCGGCGGACCGCGTCGGCGTCACGGGCGGCCGAGGCCGAGTCGGCGCGGGCGATCAGGCCGCCGCCGTCGGCCGCGCACTTGACCGCGAGCTGCTTCAGCGCCGCGGCCTGCCGGGCGAAGTCCGCGCGGTCGCGGGGCTCGGTCAGCAGGGGCGCCGAGGCGGCGCAGGACGGCTGGGGCAGGGCCATCGTCTTCTGGTAGCGCGTCTCGAAGGTGACCACGTCGAAGCCGCGGCGTAAGCCGGCCAGCACGGCCCGGGCCTCCTCCAACTGCTGGATGCCGTCCTTGCCGGGGCCGCCGGGCAGGTAGAGCACGCTGCCGCGGCGTTCGCCGGTGGCCGGGAGCTTGGCGACGCGCAGGGTGAGGGCGCCCTGGCCGGGCCGTGCCCAGTCGACGGGCACCTGCACGGTGGTGCAGACCTGGCCGTCGGGTCCGCAGGGCTGCCAGCGGGGGGCGTCGGCCTGGGCCGGGGCGGTCGCGGGGGTGAGGGTCAGAGCGGTGAGTGCTGCTACGAGTCTCATGCGATTTCCTCCTTCTGTGCCTGCCCTTCCAGCGTCTCCCGGAAATTGGGGCGCTATATGGCACAGAAGGAGGATTTGTCGCTTAGGAGCTGGCTCCCAGGCTCAGTCCATGACCACGATCTGGCGGAGCACGTCGCCGCCCTTGAGGGCCGCGACCGCGTCGTTCAGGTCGGTCAGCCGGATGCGGGAGCTGATCATCGAGTCGAGGTCGAGCTGGCCGGACTTCCACAGCTTGGCGAAGTAGGGGAAGTCGTGCCGCACGTCGGCCTCGCCGTACAGGCTGGAGAGCAGGTTCTTGCCCTCGAAGAGCAGGCTGAAGGCCGAGATGGAGACCATGTCGTCCATCGCGCCGGCGCCCACGACGATGACGTCGCCGCCCGCCCGGGTGGCCTGCCACGCGGACTGGATGGTGGCGGCCTTGCCGACCACCTCGAAGCCGTAGTCGAAGCCCGTGCCGCCGGTGAGCGAGCCGATCGCCTCCATCAGGCCCTCGGGGGTGACCGCGTGCGTCGCGCCGACCTTGCGGGCCAGCTCGTGCTTGGACTCCAGCGGGTCGACCGCGAGGATCACCCGGGCGCCGGAGACGCGGGCGCCCTGGATGACCGACAGGCCCACGCCGCCGCAGCCGATGACCACGACCGTCGAGCCCGGCCGGACCTTCGCGGTGTTGAGCACCGCGCCGACGCCGGTGGTGATGCCGCAGCCGATCAGCGCGGCCACCTCGTAGGGGACCTCCGGGTCGATCTTGATCGCGCCCTGCCAGGGCACGATCGACTCCTCGGCCCAGGTGCCGCAGCCGGCCATGCCGTACAGCGGGGTGTCGCCGTTGTAGCGCAGCCTGGGGACGCTGAAGGACTCGATCACGTACTTCATGCACAGGTACGGCTGGCCGCCCACGCACAGGTCGCACTCCTGGCAGGCGGGCCGCCAGTTGATGATCACGTGGTCGCCCGGCTTGACCGAGGTGACGTGCTCGCCGACCTCGACGACCTCGCCCGCGCCCTCGTGCCCGGGCACCAGCGGCATCGGCTGCGGGAGCACGCCGCTCATGGCCGACAGGTCGGAGTGGCAGACGCCGGTCGCCTTGATCCTGACCCGGACGTCGGCCGGTCCCACCGGGGTGAGGGTGACATCGTCGCGGATGTCGAGCTTGTCATCGCCTGCGGCGGATACGACGGCGGCGCGCATGAGGGGTTACTCCTCCAGTGAGAGAGCGGCTTTGGGGCAGGACCGGACGGCGTGGCGCACCCGGTCGGACAGCTCCGGGGGCGGTTCGGGCAGCAGGATGTGCAACTGGTCCTCGTCGTCCACCTCGAAGACCTCGGGCGCCAGGCCCATGCAGACCGCGTTGGCCTCGCAGACCAGATAGTCGACCTTGACCTTCATGCCAGCCTCCGGTGATCCCACGAGACCACTCTGGTCGGCTCCACGACGAAGGCCAGCCGCTTGCGGCCGGTCTGCTCGACGTACGGCAGCAGCGCCTCGTCGTCGACGCCGGGGGTCATCCGGCGGACGATCTCCAGGCCGACGTCCAGCACCGCATCCACACGCTTGGCGACGCCGTACAGCAGCACGCCGCGGAGCTCGTTGTAGTCCTCGCCCGTCTCGATCAGGCAGCTCACCCGGGGGTCGCGCTCCAGGTTGCGGGTCTTCTGCGCCTTGCCGTACGTCCAGAAGCCGATCTTGCCGTCCACCAGGGCGTAGAACATGGTGACCAGGTGCGGCGTCCCGTCCGGGTTGATCGTGGCCAACTGCAGCTTCCTGGACTCGGCGAGGAGGGCGGCGACCTGCTCCTCGGTCATCGCGATGCGGGCGCGCTGATTCACGAGGCCAGTAGAACAGGTTCCAGAATGAGGTTCAAGAGTAATGTTCGGTTGTATGACGGAGATGCCTGCTGACCTGCGCCGCGCCGCCTCGCTCGCCAAGGGCTTCATGCCCGAGGCCGAGGGGCTGGCCCTGTTCGAGACGGCCCTGCGGTACGGCTCGCGCGGGCCGATCTGCGAGATCGGCACCTACTGCGGCAAATCGGCGATCTACCTCGGGGCGGCGGCCCGGCTGGCCGGGTCGGTGGTGATCACCGTCGACCACCACCGGGGATCGGAGGAGATCCAGCCCGGCTGGGAGCACCACGACCCGACGCTGGTCGACCCGCGGTTCGGCAAGATGGACTCGCTGCCGGTCTTCCGCGCGACCATCGCCGAGGCGGGGCTGGAGGAGGAGGTCGTCGCGATCGTGGGCGGCTCGGCCCGGGTGGCCGCGTTCTGGAACACGCCGCTGGCGGTGCTCTTCATCGACGGCGGGCATTCCGAGGAGCCGGTGACCCGGGACTATGAGGGGTGGGCGCCGCATGTGCTGGCGGGAGGGGTGCTGATTTTTCACGACATCTACCCCGATCCGGCGGACGGTGGGCAGGCGCCTTACCGGGTCTACCTGCGGGCGCTGAAGGAAGGGTTCAAGGAGGTCCGGGTCGAGGGGTCGCTCCGGGTCCTGGAACGGGTCGGCTGACCAGCGGTTCCTGGTCAGTAGCGAGCTTTCGGTCAGCGGCGGGTGAAGGCGCGGCGGGTGTGCGCTCGCCAGGCGAGGTAGTCCTCGGCCGTGCGCGGGTCGTGCCCCAGGCCGATCAGCGCGCGGTCCACCCGGGCCGCCGCCTCGTCGGGCTCGGCCCCGGCCAGCAGGATCGACGCCTGCACGGTGTGCAGCGGCAGGTGTCCCGACCTCAACCAGGCCGCGGCGGCGAAGGCACTGCCCTGAGCCAGGTGCGCGCGGAACCCGTCGGCCGAGGCGTGGAAGGCCAGCGCACTGAGTTCCTCGGAGTCCGCCCCGCCCACCTGTGTCGCCGCGAAGCCCGCCCCGCTCCACAGATCACCCCGGCGCGGCGCCGGAAAGGACCCGATCCGTGCCGCCACGTCGTCGGGCGCCGCGCACTCGTGCACCCACAGCAGCCGCCCGAGCCCCTGGTCCGCCAGGGCCTGCTCGTCGCGCCCGCGCACCCGCGGCTGCACCCGCTCGCCCACCGCCCGGTCGGCGTCGGCCAGGCCGTGCTCGAAGCCGAGCCCGTCCAGCGCGGCCCAGCGATGCAGCGGATGCAACCGCGCGAACCCCGGCCGCAGGGGCAGGCGGGCATACGCCCGCCCCGCCCCGACATACACGGCATGGGGGTGATGTACGGCGGGGCCGGCCAGTAGCTCGTGCAGGCGCCGGCCCCGGGTCAGGGTGACCAGGTCGAGGAGCGCGGACGCCGCCGCGGCGCCTTCGCAGGCGAACCCTCGCTGGTCAGGGGGTAGCTGGTCGATCAGATGCGGTTGTTCGGCGAGCGCCGAGTTGAAGCCGAGGATGCACGACCGCTCGGCTCGCTCCAGGGTCTCGCGGGCTGGTCCGGGCCGGAGGCGGAAGCGGCGCCGGGCGAGCCCGGCCCGATCCGCGTCCAAGGCCAGCAGGCGCCGGAGGCCGCGTGGAGCGGCAGGTGTCGGTTCGGTCCAGAGCTGGTCCAAGAGCGATGGTGCGCCCACTGTTCCCCCGAAGACGCCGTTTGTGGCCACTCCCGAAGCTAGTCAGGGCCTGGCCGGGTCGGGCGGCGGCACTCCGGAGGGGAGCGCTAAAGAATCGGCAAAGCGGCTTGCGCTCCGCCCGGCCCGGGGGTGCACCCCGTTTGGGCCAGGCGCGGGCTGGGGTGCAGCCGCAGGCGGTCCTTTTGGGCTAGGCGCGGGCTGGGGTGCAGCCGCAGGCGTCCGGGTTCGTGGCGGGGGCGGCGGGGGCGGCGGGGGCGGCGGCGTCGCGGAAGATGCCCGCGGCGGCCGTCAAGCCCTGCAGCGCGTCGGCGGCCAGGATCACCGCGGCGGCGGTGTACCCCGAGCGCTCGTGCGGGAAGTGCTTGCGGTTGGCGAACTGCCAGCCGGTCCAGTACGACCCGTCCTCGTGCCGCAGGTGCTGCATGTCGCCGAAGAGCGCCCGCGCCCGGCCCTGGTCGCCGAGCGCGTCGAGAGCCAGCACCAGCTCGCACGTCTCCGCCCCGGTCACCCACGGCTGGTCGGACACGCAGCGGATGCCGAGCCCCGGCACCACGAAGGTGGCCCAGTCGCGGTGCAGCAGCTCGAAGGCCTCCGGCCCGCGCACCGCACCACCGAGCACCGGGTAGTACCAGTCCATCGAGAAGCGGCTCTTGTCGGCGAACGCCTCGGGATGCGCCCTGACCACGTGCGCCAGCCGGTCGGCCGCCAACTCCCAGTGCGGCTGCGGGTCGCGCAACCGCTCGGCCAGCGCCACCCCGCACCGCAGGCCCTGGTGGATGGACGAGCAGCCGGTCAGCAGGGCGTAGTCGGAGGCGCGGCCCCGCGCGTCACGCTCCCAGACGATCTCACCGCGATCGGTCTGCAGACCCACCACGTAGTCCAGGGCGAGCTTCACCGCCGGCCACAACCGGGCGGCGAAGTCCTCGTCGCCGGTCACGAGCAGCTCGTGCCACACGCCGACGGCCAGGTAGGCGGCGTGGTTGGACTCGCCGTTGGACTCCAGCGGCTCGCCGTCCTGGAGCTTGGCCGGCCACGAGCCGTCGGGGCGCTGGTGCCGCAGCAGGTAGGCGTAGCCCTGCCGTACCTCGTCGGTCAGCCCGGCCACCGACATGGCCATCAGGCACTCGATGTGGTTCCAGGCGTCGACGTGGCCCTCGGGCCACGGCACGCCGCCGTCGGCCTGCTGGATCGCCGCGATGCTCTTGGCGGTCTGGACGACCTGCTCGGACGAGATCATGGCTTCTTTACGTAGAGCACCACGCTCTTGCCGATGAGCGGGTTGAGCAGCTCCTCGGCGATCCGGGTGACGGCCGGGCGCTTCATGATGTCCCAGACCAGCAGCTCGTGGTAGGCCTTGGCCAGGAAGTGCTCGTCGTTGTCGACGCCGACCGCGCACTTGATCCACCAGTACGGCGCGTGCAGCCCGTGCGCGTGGTGGTGGCCGCCGATCTCGAATCCGGTGGCCTTCAGCTTGGCGCTGAGCTCGGCGAGCGTGTAGATCCGGACATGTCCCCCGGGCGCCGTGTGGTAGGCCTCGTCCAGCGCCCAGCAGATCCGCTCGGGCAGGAAGCTCGGCACGGTGATCGCGGCGGTGCCGCCCGGCTTGAGCACCCGGAACAGCTCGCGCATCGCGGCCATGTCGTCCGGGATGTGCTCCAGGATCTCCGCGGCGATCACCCGGTCGAACGAGGCGTCCTCGAACGGCATCTCCAGGGCGTCGCCGTGGACCGTCTCGGCGCTCGCGCCCCTGGGCGCCTCGCCGGCTTCCTCCATCGCCAGGAACATCGCCTTGACGCTCTCCAGCTCCGCCTGGTCCATGTCGAAGGCGACCACGTCGGCGCCGCGGCGCAACACCTCGAAGGCGTGCCGCCCGCCGCCGCAGCCCAGGTCGAGTACACGCAAGCCGGGCCCCACGGGCAACCTGGCGAAGTCGACGGTCAGCACTTACCGAACTCCTGTCCTCAGGACGATTTCGACGGGGTGGTCTCTAGGGACGCTTCCAGGCGGCGATGGCCTCGCGGTGTGCCTCGACGGTCCGCTTGGCCACCACGTTCCAGGTGTAGCGCTCCATCACGCGGTCGTAGCCCTTCTGCCCGACCGCGGCCCGCTCCTCGGGCGAGTCGTGCAGCCGGCGCAGCACCGCGGCCAGCTCCTCGGCGTCGCCCGGCGCGACCTGCACCGCGGCGTCGCCCACCACCTCGGGCAGCGCGCCGGTGCGGGAGGCGACCAGCGGCGTGCCGCAGGCCATGTGCTCCACGGCCGGGAGCGAGAAGCCCTCGTACAGGCTCGGCACCACGGAGATCTCGCTGGTCGCGATCAGCTCGCCCAGCTCGGTGTCGGAGATGCCGTGCACGAAGCGGACGCGGTCGCTCAGCGACAGCTCCTGCACCAGCTTCTCCGTCGGGCCGCCCGGGGTCGGCTTGCTGACCACGGTCAGGTTGACGTCGCGCTCGGTGGCCAGCTTCGCCACCGCGCGCAGCAACGTCGCCACGCCCTTCATCGGCGAGTCGGCACTGGCCACGGCGACGATCGAGCCCGGCCGCTTGGGCAGGTGCGGGCGCGGGTGGAAGTAGCGCGTGTCCACGCCGAGCGGGATCAGCCGCATGTTGGCCTGCGGCACGTTGAAGTCGCGGTGGATGTCGGCGAGGGACGACTCGCTCACCGTCAGGATCGGGCTCAGCTTCGGCGCGACCTTGGCCTGCATCTTCACGAAGCCGTACCAGCGGCGCATGGTCAGCTTCTTCCAGCCCTGCGCCGCCTCCAGCTCGATGCGCCGGTCGACGCTGATCGGGTGGTGGATCGTGCCGACCACGGGGAACAGCTTCTGGATGCCGAGCAGGCCGTAGCCCAGGGTCTGGTTGTCCTGGACGACGTCGAAGTCGCCCACCCGCTTCTTCAGCTCGCGGTAGGCGCGCAGGGTGAAGGTCAGCGGCTCGGGGAAGCCCGCGGTCCACATCGTCCCGACTTCGAGCCAGTCGATCCAGTCGCGGTACTCGGCCAGCTTCGGGGTGCGGAACGGGTCCTCGTCGCGGTAGAGGTCGAGGCTCGGGACCTTGGTGAGGAGGACGCCCTCGTCGAGCTCGGGGTACGGCTGGCCGGAGAAGACCTCGACGTGGTGGCCCAGCGCGACCAGTTCCCTGCTGAGGTGCCGGAGGTAGACGCCCTGCCCGCCACAGGTCGGCTTGCTGCGGTAGGACAGCAGTGCGATCCGCAGCTTGTCGTCGCTCACGGACACCCCTTTCTCACCGGTAGGCCCCGGGTCCGGGGTGGGTACCGTGGAAGATGACCTTAGTCGGAAAAGGCTACCATTCAGTACGTCACGTGGAATTGTTCCCAGTGGCTGTCGCAGCCCTTGCGAACTGCGACATTGCCTTGACCGAGGGTTATTCTGTGGAACAGGTTCTACTGGGGCCGGATGCTTGATCGACCTCGGTGCCGGTACATTCCGTGCCAACAGACGACAGTGGGAGGACCCCGTTGGCCAGGCGCGCTCTGATCACCGGCATCACCGGCCAGGACGGTTCCTATCTGGCCGAGCACCTGCTCGGGCTCGGCTACGAGGTGTGGGGCCTCGCCCGCGGCCAGGCCAACCCCCGCGTGTCCCGCACCCGCAAGCTCCTGGCGGACGTGCAGATCGTCCGTGGCGACCTGCTCGACCAGGGCTCGCTCATCTCCGCCGTCGAGCGGGTCCAGCCCGACGAGGTCTACAACCTGGGCGCGATCTCCTTCGTCCCCATGTCGTGGGAGCAGGCCGAACTCACCGCCGAGGTCACCGGCATGGGCGTGTTGCGCATGCTTGAGGCCATCCGGGTGTGTTCCGGCATCTCCCGTGGGTCGGCCGCCTCCGGACAGATCCGCTTTTATCAGGCTTCGTCCTCCGAGATGTTCGGCCAGGTCAGCGAGACCCCGCAGACCGAGCGCACCTCCTTCCACCCCCGCTCTCCGTACGGCGTCGCCAAGGCTTACGGGCACTTCCTCACGCAGAACTACCGTGAGTCCTACGGCATGTACGCCGTCTCCGGGATCCTCTTCAACCACGAGTCCCCGCGGCGCGGGGCCGAGTTCGTCACCCGCAAGGTCTCCCTCGGAGTCGCCCGGATCAAGCTCGGCCTTGCCTCCGAGCTGCGGCTCGGCAACCTCGAAGCCCGTCGTGACTGGGGCTTTGCCGGGGACTACGTCCGGGCCATGCACCTCATGCTCCAGGCCGCCACCCCGGAGGACTACGTCATCGGCACCGGCCGGATGAAGTCCGTCCGCGAACTCGTCGAGGCTGCTTTCACCGCCGCCGGCCTGGACTGGGAGCAGTACGTCGTGTGCGACTCCACCCTTCACCGGCCCGCCGAGGTCGACCTCCTCTGCGCCGACCCCAAGAAGGCCCGCGTCCAGCTCGGCTGGGAACCCACGGTGTCCTTCGACGAGCTCGTGGCCATGATGGTGGAATCCGACCTCCGCCTCCTGTCCGCCGGCGGCGACCCCGACCAGGACTCCTCCTGGCCCTGACCTCGGCTACCTGGATGCGCGGGGCCTCTCGAAGGCGGGTTGCTCATCTGCCTGGTGTGGCGGATCGCCGGTCCGCTTGGTGTGAGGGATGGGCGGCCTGATCGACGCGGGCGGCCTGCCCGCTTGGTCTTAGGGGACATGGGAGCTGATCCCCGCTGGCTGATTACCCACTCAGTCCGGGACAAGCGGGGACGATCTCAGCGGGCCGCCGTCCGCCGAGTCCCGTTGGGTGGTTCGCCCGTCACCCGATCGTCCGCTCCCACCTGACCTCACCGTCGTGCCAAATGTCCGTAGGTGCCAGCCCGCACGCCGCGGCCACCGCGGCGGACGCCTCATGCTCGGGATGGACGTGCGCGACGACCACCTGCACCCCCTGCCGACCGAGCCACTCGACAAGCCCGCGAGCCGCTTCCTTGGCGATGCCGCGTCCCTGCCACGGGCTTCCCACCACCCATGCGATCTCCGCGATCCGCTCCTCCCCGGCGGGGCTGACCGTCGCCTGTACGGTGCCCGTCAGGCGGGCCTCGTCGCGGAGCCGGATCACCCAGTTCAACCACGTGATCGCCGGATCGGGTGAGCCCGTGGTCATGCGCTCATACCGGGCTCTCAACGCTTGGGCATCATCCGGCGTCCCACCGATATAGGCGTGCAGCGCCGGATCCGACAGCACCTCAGCCATCTCCTCGGCGTCCTCCACTCGCAGCGGTAGCAACTCCAATCGCTCCGTGTTGATGACCTCGGCTGTGACCCCGTTCACGCCGCCACCCTCTCGTCCCCGCCGCCAACCCACCCGCACCCCATCAGCCGAAACCGCCAACCCTCGGTGCCCTTTGCGCCGCGGCCCTCCAGGGTGGCGTCACCCTCATCCCGTCGCCCGGCAGCGGGTCCTTGGGTGGGTCCTTCCTTGCGAACGACCTCAGGCACTCCGGTAACCCCGGGCACTCTGGTGGTCGGCGCCACTCGGCCTTTCCGACCGACATCGGGTCGCACGTCCTGTCTCGCAAGCATCAGGTGGGTGAACCGGGAAGCTCCATTTCTCACGCCACCATCATCCCGACCGCGCCAGCCGCTGTCTCCCCGCGACGAACCTGGGGCCCACTCCAGATACAGCCGACTCCACCTCGGATGCACCCAATTCCATCCAACTAGCGCCCGCCCACCCCGCCGCCCCATGCCTGTCCGCTCAGCCGCCCGCTCACCTCGCCCGCTCACCCAGCCCATCCACTCCGGCCGCTCCGCCGTACTCCGCTAGCCGCGCTGTGGGCGACCTTAGGCCCACCTGGGTCCGAGCGGCCCGCCGTACTCCGTCTGTGGCCCGTCTGGCTCTATGCGGGTGACGGGCCCGCTCTGTCTTCCTGACGGTCACCCGCTTGTCCGAGGGGCAGCGGTGCGGGTCGAGGGGGCTAGCGGAAGGTGCGCCAGGTTCTGCGGCGGTGGGTGGTGGGGCGGCGGGCGGCGCGGATGCGGGACAGGATGGCGGTCATGCGGGCTGGGCCGGGTTGCCAGCCGCGTTCCATGAGGGCGTCGGTGACGACCTCGAGCAGGTCGGCGGTGCGGGCGGGGAGGATGGTGCGGTCGACGGTGATGACGCGCCAGCCCAAGGCGCGGAGGGCGTCGCGGCGGCGTTGGTCACGGGCGCGGGCTCCGGGGGTGGAGTGGTGTTCGTTGCCGTCGTATTCGACGGCGACCTTGAAGTCCGGCCAGCCGAGGTCGAGGTAGGCGCTGCGGTCCGCGGACAGGGGGACGTGGATCTGGGTGGTCGGGCGGGGGAGGCAGGCTTCCATCAGGGTGACGCGCAGCCAGCTCTCGCGTGGGGAGGCGGCGCCGGCGTCGGCCATGGCCAGGGTGTCGCGCAGGCGCCAGAAGCCGCTGACCTGGCGGGCCAACGTGTCGAGGTCGAGGCCCAGGCGGAGGAACTGGTCGAGGGCGGCTACCGCGGTGTGGCGGGGGAGGTGGCGGGCGCAGTCGAGGGCGGTGCGTTCCTGGGTGGTGACTCGGATGCCGGTGTGGGTGGTGACGTCGGCTTGCGGGAGGGGGTCTTGGTGGGTGCGGCAGCCGGGGATGTCCAGGGGGGTGGGGGTGATCAGGTCTACGGGGATGTCGGTTTCGGGCTTGGACCAAGGGAGGGTGGCCAGGCCCCATACGTGGGCGGCTGTCTGGCGGCAGGCGACGGCCTCGGGGAGGAGGGTGGTGAGGAGGCGGGCTCGGGTCAGGAGGGACACGCGGTCAAGGATGCGGGGAGTGGGGTGGTTGGGCTGGCCGCCGAACGGGGTTCTGGGGATAAGGGGGCACCCGGGGTGGATCTGTGGATGAGCAGTGAACGGGGGTGGCCTGGCCAGGAAAGAGGCAGGAGCGAGGCGGCAGGAAAGGGGAACAGGGCCCGAGGTGGTGGAAGGGTCCCGGCAAGAAGGTCAGGGAGCCAAGCGGTAGTTGGTGATCCAGAGGCCGGGGATGACCTCGACGTCGTTCAGCCAGGTGAAGCCGTACCCCTCGTAGAGCCGCCGGGCGGGGGCGTTGTCGCGGCCGGTGGAGACCAGCACCGTACGGCCGGCGGCACGGTCCAGGGCGGTGGCGACGAGGAGCCGGCCGATGCCGCGGCGGAAGGCCGCGGGTGAGACGACGAGCCGGTTGATGTCCAGCGCGTCCTCGTCGGCCTCCCAGGCGATGGCCCCCAGCAGGGCGTCGCCGTCGAAGGCGCCGACCCAGGTGAGCGGCGCGGCGAGCAGGTCGGCGAGGGGCTCGTGCAGGGGCGGGATACGGTCGTCGCCGATGAGGGCGGCCTCGACGGCGTAGGCGGCGCGCTGCAGGTCGAGCAGGCGCTGGTCGGGCGAGATATCGATGACGTGCACAAGGTCACCCTAGGCGGACGGGCAACTCCTTTATTCCGTTGATGAAGTTCGAGCGCAGCCGCCGGGCTTCGCCGGTCTGCTGCAGGCGGGGGAAGCGGCGGGCGAGTTGCTCGAACAGCACGCGCAGTTCGAGTTTGGCGAGGTGGTTGCCGAGGCAGAAGTGCGCGCCGCCGCCGCCGAAGCCGATGTGCGGGTTGGGGTCGCGGCCGATGTCGAAGACGTCGGGGTCGGTGAAGACGGCGGCGTCGCGGTTGGCGGAGGAGTAGAAGACGACGACCTTGTCGTCCTCCTTGATGGGCACGCCGCCGAGTTCCTGGTCGCAGGTGGAGGTGCGGCGGAAGAGGTTGACCGGGGAGACCCAGCGGACGATCTCCTCGGCGCAGGTGCCGGCCAGGCCCGGGTCGGCGACGAGGCGGGCCCACTGGTCGGCGTGGTCGAACAGGGCGAGCATGCCGCCGGAGGCGGCGTTGCGGGTGGTCTCGTTGCCGGCGACGACCAGGAGCAGCACGAAGAGCTCGAACTCGTTGTCGGTCAGCCGCTCGCCGGTGTCGGTGGGCCGCAGGAGCTTGCTGACGATGTCGTCGCGCGGGGCGGCGGCCCGCTGGGCGGCGAGTTCGGCGGCGTAGGCGTAGACCTCCATGGCCGCCGCGCCGCCCTCCTCGGGGGTGCTGGCGTAGTCGGGGTCCTGGGCGCCGATCATGCGGTTGGACCAGGTGAAGATCTTGTCGCGGTCGGAGACCGGCGCGCCGAGCAGCTCGCAGATGACGTACAGGGGCAGCGGGGCGGCGACCTGGGTGACGAAGTCGGCCTCGTCGGTGCACTGGTCGAGCAGGTCGTCGCAGATGTCGCGGATGTGCTGCTCCAGCGCGCCGATGGTGCGCGGGGTGAAGCCGCGGTTGACCAGGGAGCGCCGGCGGGTGTGCTCGGGCGGGTCCTGGTTGAGCATCATCATGCGCTGGAGCTCGCGCTGGTCCTCGGGCATCTCGTTGAACAGCGCCAGTTTCCTGGCGGAGGAGAAGAGCTCCGAGTGGCGTGAGACGTGGGTGACGTCAGCGTGCCTGGTGACTGCCCAGAAACCTGGTTCTCCCTCGTGCCAGTAGACCGGGTGGTGCTCTCTGAGCCAGGCGAGCTGCGCCAAGGGTGGGCCAGAGTGGGCGTATTGGTCCTGGTCAACGAGGTCGATGTGCATACCGGGCCACCTCACCGCGCTACTTGATCAAGCGCTTGGTAGACTCACCACGTTGTAACGTGTTCTACCTCCGTCCTGTACGACCGTCAAGCGCCGGCCACGATCCGGTAGCACCGCCCGGCGCCCGCGGCGAAGGTGATCGTCGAGCCGGATCGGGTGTGCCCGACCCGCTCGCCGGCGTCGTCGAGCAGGCGGTAGGGGCCGGTCAGCATCGAGTTCCGTACCCGGAGCGGCCCGGTCGATCCCGTGCGCAGGACGATCTCGCTTGCCGTACTCCCGCTCCAGGTGACGTCCACGGTCACCGCGCCACGGGCGCGCAGCCCGGTCACCGAGCCGGCCGGCCAGGCCGAGGGCAGGGCGGGCAGCACGTCGACGACTCCGGTCTGCGACTGGAGCAGCAGCTCGGCGATCCCCGCGGTCGCGCCGAGGTTGCCGTCGAGCTGGAAGGGCGGGTGGGTGTCCCACAGGTTGTCCAGGGTGCTGCCGCGGAGCTGCTCGGCGAGCATCCGGTGGGCGTGGTCGCCGTCACGGAGCCTGGCCCAGAAGTTGATCTTCCATGCCTTCGACCAGCCGGTGCCGCCGTCGCCGCGCGCGGCCAGCGAGACCCGTGCCGCCTCGGCGAGCGCGGAGCCGGGCTCGATCTGCCGGCCGGGATGCAGGGCGAACAGGTGCGAGACGTGCCGGTGGGTGTCGTCCGGGTCGTCCCAGTCGCCCTTCCACTCCAGGAGCTGCCCCCACCCGCCGACGCGGAGCCCCGGATCGAGCCGGGCCAGCGCCTGCCGTACCTCGGGCTCGTCCTCGCCGAGCGCGGCGGCGGCCTCCAGGACGTTGGTGAACAGGTCGAAGACGATCTGCTGGGACATCGAGGCCCCGGCGGAGAAGTCGCCGTGCTCGGGGGAGTAGCTGGGCGAGACGACGAGCCGGCCGTCGCGCGGGTCGGGGCGCAGGTTGTCCACCCAGAACAGCGCGGCCTCGCGCATGATCGGGTAGACCGTGCGCAGGTAGTCCCGGTCGAGCCCGAAACGGTAGTGGTCGTACAACTGCTGGGTCAGCCACGCGGCGGCCTCGGGGAACCAGAAGGCCGTGGCCCAGTCGTGCACGCCGGTGAAACCGTACGGGTTGCTCTCGTTGTGCACGACCCAGCCGCGCGAGCCGAACATCCCGGCCGCGGTACGCCGCCCCGGCTCGACCAGCGAGGCCACGTAGGCGTCGTAGGGCGCGGCCGTCTCGGCCAGGTTGGCCGGTTCGGCCGGCCAGTAGGCCATCTGCAGGTTGATGTTGGTGTGGTAGTCGGCCGCCCAGGGCGGGTCGGTGGCCTCGTTCCACACCCCTTGCAGGTTGGCCGGCAGCGAGCCGGCGCGCGAGCAGGCGATGAGCAGGTAGCGGCCGTAAGCGAAGAAGAGCGCCTCCAACGCCTGGTCGTCGGGCGAGCCGCCGCCGGTGTAGGCCGCCCGCAGCCGATCGGTCGGTACGGCGGGCAAGCCCCCGCCCAGATCGAGCGTGACCCGGTCGAACAGCGCCCGGTGATCGGCCACGTGCGCCCGCAGCAGCGCCTCGTACCCCTGCGCCACCGCCGCGTCCACCGCGCGAGTCACCCGATCATGCGGATCCTCCCCTCGATACCCGGGGTGGACCGGCGCGTAGTCGGTCCCGGCGCAGAGCACGAAGAAGGCGCTGTCGGCCCCGGCGACCACGACCCGGTCGCCCTCGTCACGCCGGCTGCCGCCAAGGGCCACCACCTGGACCTGCGCCTCGAAGCGGAGCCCGTTGTCGGCCAGCGCCCCGCGGATGGTCAGCCGTCCGTCGCGAGCCGTCACCCGCTGGTCGTCGCGCGGCGAGGTGTGCCGGAGGGTGAAGGAGAGCCCGCCGGGCCGGTCGGCGGCCAGCCGGCCGGCGATCACGTGGCCGGGGTGGCTGGCGAAGTACTCGCGCGTGTGACGCACCCCGCCCGCCGTGTAAGCGACCCGTGCCACCCCTTCGCCGAGCGACAGCTCGCGGCGGTAGCCGGTGGCGTCGTGGTGGCCGGTGTCGAGGTGCAGGTCGCCGAAGGTCTGGTAGGCGCCGTAGCCGATGCGCGGCCGGCCGAGCATCCGGGCCACCTCCTCGGGCGGCATCCGGCCGTCGCGGTCGAGCCGCGCCTGGACCTCGGCCAGGGCCCCGGGCCGCGGGCTCGTCCAGTCGCCGGAGCTGTAGCCGTCCCGGGAGCCGGGGCCGCCGGTCCACAGGGTCTTCTCGTTGAACTGGAGCCGCTCGCCGGCGACGCCGCCGGAGACGGTCGCGCCGAGCGCCCCGTTCCCGATCGGCAGCGACTGGTTCTCCCACGACGTGGCGGGCTGGTCGTACCAGAGCGTGGCGGCCAATGAATCCTCCGGCGACAGGGGAGCGGGCAGCGGGCGGGGGCCCCTGGAAACACGGCTGTTACCCGCGTTGTGATCCGATGTATAACGCACATAGCCCCCGACCTGGGCAGATGTGTCCAACTTTACCCAGGTCACAGATCGGAGGTATCTCCTGTGCGGGTCTTGACATGATTGGTCCGACCATAGCAGCATCAAGCCTCAAGACATCCGATGTATGGGCTAGGGGATGCTGTTGTGAAGTTGCTGCGAGTAGGACCTGCCGGGCAGGAACGGCCGGCCGTGCTGGATGCCGCCGGACGCCTGCGCGACATCGGGGAGGCCGAGCTCGACGGGGCGTTCTTCGCCTCCGGCGGTGTGGAGCGCGTCCGCCGGGCACTGGAGCAGGGGTCCCTCCCGGTGATCGAGGCCGAGGGGCTGCGCATCGGCGCACCCGTGGCCCGTCCCGGCAAAGTGGTGTGCATCGGGCTGAACTACCGCGACCACGCCGCCGAGTCCGGCGCGGCGGTCCCGGAGGAGCCGGTCGTCTTCATGAAGGCGGCCAACACGGTGATCGGACCTCATGACGAAGTCCTGGTGCCCCGGGGCAGCGTGAAGACCGACTGGGAGGTCGAGCTGGCCGTGGTCGTCGGCCGGACCTGCCGCTACTTGGAATCGCGCGAGGAGGCGCTGGCCGCCGTCGCCGGCTACGCCATCTCCAACGACGTCTCCGAGCGCGAGTTCCAGCTGGAGCGCGGCGGCCAGTGGGACAAGGGCAAGTCGTGCGAGACCTTCAACCCGCTGGGCCCCTGGCTGGTGACCGCCGACGAGATCGGCGACCCCCAGGACCTCGGCCTGCGCCTGTGGGTCAACGGCGAGCTGCGCCAGGACGGCTCCTCCAAGAACATGATCTTCGATGTGGCCGAGATCGTCCGCTACCTCAGCCAGTTCATGGTGCTGGAGCCGGGCGACGTGATCAACACCGGCACCCCGGCGGGCGTGGCCCTCGGCGGCTTCCCCTACCTCAAGGCCGGAGACGTGATGGAACTGGAGATCGACGGTCTCGGCCGGCAGCGCCAGACGGTGGGCCAGGCATGATCACTGAGCTGGTCACGCACGACATCCGCTTCCCGACCTCGCGGGAGCTGGACGGCTCCGACGCGATGAACCCCGACCCCGACTACTCCGCCGCCTACGTGGTGCTCAAGAGCGACGACGGCCTGGAGGGCCACGGCTTCGCCTTCACCATCGGCCGCGGCAACGACGTGCAGACCGCGGCGATCGACGCGCTGCGCCCCTACGTCGTGGGCCGGGAGGCCGACGACCTCGGCGCGCTGTACAAGGAGCTGGTCTACGACTCCCAGCTCCGCTGGCTCGGCCCGGAGAAGGGCGTCATGCACATGGCGATCTCCGCGGTCGTCAACGCGCTCTGGGACCTCAAGGCCAAGCGCGAGGGCAAGCCGCTGTGGCTGCTGCTCGCCGAGCTGACCCCCGAGCAGCTCGTCGACCTGATCGACTTCCGCTACCTCAGCGACGCCCTCACCCCGGAGGAGGCGCTGGAGATCCTGCGCCGGGCCGAACCCGGCAAGCGGGAGCGGATCGAGCACCTCAAGCGGCACGGCTACCCGGCCTACACCACCTCGCCCGGCTGGCTCGGCTACGACGACGACAAGCTGCGCCGGCTGTGCAAGGAGGCCCTCGACGAGGGCTTCACCCAGATCAAGCTCAAGGTCGGCGCCGACCTCCAGGACGACATCCGCCGCTTCCGCACCGCCCGCGAGGTCTGCGGCCCCGACTTCCCGATCGCCATCGACGCCAACCAGCGCTGGGACGTCGGCACCGCGATCGAGTGGGTCACCGCGCTGCGGGAGTTTCGCCCGCACTGGGTGGAGGAGCCGACCAGCCCCGACGACGTGCTCGGCCACGCGACCATCGCCCGCGCCATCGCCCCGATCAAGGTCGCCACCGGCGAGCACGTCCAGAACCGCATGATCTTCAAGCAGATGCTCCAGGCGGGCTCCCTGTCCTACCTGCAGCTCGACTCGGCCCGGGTGGGCGGCGTCAACGAGAACATCGCCATCCTGCTGCTGGCCGCCCGCTTCGGCGTCCCGGTCTGCCCGCACGCCGGCGGCGTCGGGCTGTGCGAGCTGGTCCAGCACCTGTCGATGTTCGACTACGTCGCGGTCACCGGCACGATGGACAACCGGGTCATCGAGTACGTGGACCACCTGCACGAACACTTCGTCGACCCGGTCGTGATCGAGAACGGCAACTACCGCGCGCCGCTCACCCCCGGCTTCAGCGCGCAGATGCACGCCGAGTCGATCGCGGCCCACAGCTATCCCGGCGGCGACGTCTGGAGGGACCAATGAGAGCGATCGTGACCGGCGGCGGCTCGGGCATCGGCCTGGCCGTCGTGGAGACCTTCCGTGCCCGGGGCTGGCAGGCCGTGGCACTCGACCTGGTCCCGCCCGCCGACGGCATCCGGTGCGACGTGACCGACGACCAGCAGGTCCGTACGGCTGTCGCTGAGGCCGCCGAGCGCCTGGGCGGGCTCGACATCGTGGTGAACAACGCCGGCATCGGCGCCCAGGGCACCGTCGAGGACAACCCGGACGCCGAGTGGCTCAAGGTCTACGACGTCAACGTGCTCGGGCTGGTCCGGGTCAGCCGGGCGGCTCTGCCGTACCTCCGGAGGTCCGAGCACGCGGCGATCATCAACACCTGCTCGATCGCCGCCACCGCGGGCCTGCCCATGCGGGCCCTCTACAGCGCGACCAAGGGCGCGGTGCTGTCGCTGACCCTGGCGATGGCCGCCGACCACGTCCGCGAAGGAATCAGAGTCAACTGCGTCAACCCCGGCACTGCCGACACCCCCTGGGTGCAGAGGCTGCTCGACTCGGCCACCGACCCCGAAGCCGAGCGCAAGGCACTCAACGCCAGGCAGCCCATGGGCCGCTTGGTCAGCGCGGCGGAGGTCGCCTCGGCGATCGCCTTCCTCGCTGGTCCTGAATCCGGAGCCACGACTGGAACCGCGTTGGCGGTCGACGGTGGCATGCAAGGGCTGCGGCTGCGGCCCGTGGAAGGGTAAGCATGAAGCTCACTTCCGTTCTCGCCGGCGCGGCGATGGTGACGTTGCTGGCGGCCTGCGGGTCCACCTCGGACGGCACCGCGGCGGCCGGCGGCGGCAAGGTCGGCATCGACCACCCGCGCGCCGACTCCGACTTCTGGAACTCCTACATCAAGTATGTGCCGACGATGGCCGGCGAGCTCAAGGTGGACCTGCTCAACGCCACCAACTCGCAGAACGACGTCTCCAAGCTGGTCAGCAACGTGCAGACGCTGACCGGCCAGGGCGCCAAGGCGATCGTCATGGCCCCGCAGGACACCGCGGCCATCGCCACCACGCTCCAGCAGCTCGAGACCAAGAAGATCCCGGTCATCACGGTCGACACCCGCCCCGACACCGGCAAGGTCTACATGGTCGTCCGCGCCGACAACCGCGCCTACGGCACCAAGGCCTGCGAGTTCCTCGGCGAGAAGCTGGGCGGCAAGGGCAAGGTCGTGCAGCTCCAGGGCGCGCTCGGCTCGATCAACGGCCGCGACCGCTCCGAGGCCTTCCACGAGTGCATGAAGGGCAAGTTCCCCGGCATCCAGGTCTTCGACGAGCCGACCGAGTGGGACGGCAGCAAGGCCGCCTCGATGCTGCAGACCCGCCTGGAGCAGCACCCCGACATCAAGGGCGTCTACATGCACGCCGGCGGCGTGCACCTGGCCCCGACGCTGCAGGTGCTGAAGACCAAGGGCCTGCTGGTCGCGCCGGAGGACCCCAAGCACGTCTTCGTCGTCTCCAACGACGGCATCCCGCAGGAGTTCGAGGCCATCCGCAAGGGCGAGATCGACGCCACCGTCTCGCAGCCGGCCGACCTGTACGCCAAGTACGCGCTCTTCTACGCCAAGGCCGCGGTGGACGGCAAGACGTTCAAGCCGGGACCGACCGACCACGACAGCACGATCATCGAGCTGCCGAACGGCCTGGAGGACCAGCTTCCCGCGCCGCTGGTCACCAAGGAGAACGTCGACGACCCGAAGCTCTGGGGCAACACGGTCAAGTAGATGAACATTCACGTTGAAGCCCGGTCCATCACCAAGCGCTTCGGTCCCACGACGGCGCTGAACGGCGCCGGCCTCTCGATCGCCGAGGGCGAGACGCACGCCCTCGTGGGCAGGAACGGCGCGGGCAAGTCCACGCTCGTGTCGATCCTGACCGGGCTCCAGCGTCCGGACGAGGGCGAGGTGCTGTTCTCCGGAACGCCCGCGCCCGCCCTCGCCGACCGGGACGCCTGGCGGCGACGAGTCGCCTGCGTGTACCAGAAGTCGACGATCATCCCGAACCTGACGGTCACCGAGAACCTCTTCCTGCACCGGCAGACCACCGGGAGGATCATCAACTGGCGGGCCCTGCGCGCGAAGGCCCGCGAGCTGCTCGACACCTACGAGGTCGACGTGGACGGCGAGCGCCTCGCCGGCGAGCTCAGCGTGGAGCAGCGCCAGCTCGTCGAGATCGCCCGCGCGCTGTCGTTCGGCGCGCGCTTCATCATCCTCGACGAGCCCACCGCCCGGCTGGACGGCCCGGCGATCGAGCGGTTGTTCGTCCGCATGCGGGCGCTCAAGGCGCAGGGCGTGACGATGATGTACATCTCGCACCACCTGGAGGAGGTGTACGAGATCTGCCAGAGCGTCACGGTCTTCCGCGACGCCCGGCACATCATGACCCGCCCGGTCGCCGACCTGCCGCATCAGGAACTGGTCGACGCCATGACCGGCGAGGCCACCGCGGCCTACCAGGCGCGCAGCCGTACCCCCGGGTCCGGCGTGGTGCTGGCCGCCTCGGGGCTGTCGCTGGCCGGCCGCTACGAGGGCGTCGACCTGGAGGTGCGCTCCGGCGAGGTGATCGGCCTGGCCGGCTCCGCCAGCAGCGGCAAGATCGGCCTGGCCGAGACCCTGGTCGGGCTGCGCCGGCCGGACGCCGGGACGGTCACGGTCAACGGCACCCAGCCCAAACCGGGCGACGTGCCCGCCTTCCTGGCGGCCGGGCTGGGCTTCGTGCCCGAGGACCGGCACCACGAGGGCTTCGTGCCGCTGCTGTCGGTGGGGGAGAACGCCACCATCCCGATCGCCGGCAAGCTCGGCCGGTTCGGGGTGATCAGCCCGGCCCGGCGGCGGGCGCGAGCCGTACAGATGATCAAGGATCTGGACATCAAGACCGAGGGCCCCGAGCAGCCCGTCGGCGACCTGTCGGGCGGCAACGCGCAGAAGGTCGTCTTCGCCCGCGCGCTGGTGGACGAGCCCGCCGCGCTGGTCGTCATGAACCCCACCGCCGGCGTCGACGTGAAGGCCAAGCAGGCCCTGCTCGGCGCGGTGGAGGACGCCGCCGAGCGCGGGGCCGGCGCGGTCGTCGTCTCCGACGAGCTCGACGACCTGCGCATCTGCGACCGCGTCCTGGTGATGTTCCACGGCCGGATCGTGAAGGACGTGCCACGTGGATGGACCGACCACGAACTCGTGGCCGTGATGGAAGGCATCGAAGAGTGACAACACTGACGGCACCCAGGTTGCGCCTGACCAGGTTCAGGGACCTCACGCTGGTCCCGGTGATCGTGCTCCTGCTCATCGTGGGCGCGATCCTGGACCCGTTCTTCCTGACCGCGGGCAACCTCACCAACGTCCTGCAGCAGCAGGCCGCGATCTCGCTGGTCGTCCTGGCCGAGGCGCTGATCCTCATCTCCGGCAAGTTCGACCTGTCGCTGGAGGCGACCGTCGGCATGGCCCCGGCCATCGCGGTGATGCTGGTCGTGCCCGCCTCCGCGGGCGGCTTCGGCCTGGGGCTGCCCGCGGCGCTGGTGATCCCGCTCTGCCTGCTCATCGGCGCGGCGATCGGCGCGTTCAACGGCTTCCTGATCCTCAGGTTCCAGTTGTCGGCCTTCGTGGTCACCCTCGCGATGATGATCGTCATCGGCGGCCTGCAGCTCGGGCCGACCGAGGGCAAGACCCTCTTCAAGCTGCCGGAATCCATCCTCTACCTGGGCAGCACCACCTGGCTCGGCCTGCCCGCGGCCATCTGGATCGCCGCGATCCTGTTCGCCGGCGGCATCTTCGCCCTGGCCTACACCCGCGTCGGCCGCTCGCTGTACGCCATCGGCGGCAACGCCGACGCCGCCCGCGCCGCCGGCATCCGGGTGGACCGGGTGCTCTGGGGCGTCTTCATCCTCGGCGGCGTGCTCGCCGCGCTCGCCGGCATCCTGGAGACCGGCCGGCTCGGCGCCATCGGCTCCGGCCAGGGCGACGGCTGGATCTTCATGGTCTTCGCCGCCGCGGTCATCGGCGGCGTGAGCATGGACGGCGGCAAGGGCACCATCCTCGGCGCCCTCACCGGTGTCCTGGTCATCGGCCTGGTCCAGAACCTCCTGACTCTCAAGGGCGTGTCCGGTTTCTGGCAGCCGGTGGTCTACGGTCTGATCATCCTGATCGCGCTCATCATCAGCCGGGTCGCCGGCGGAAAGGCACAGGACTGATGCAACGCCTGGCCATCCGCACCCGGCTCAAGCCCGGCTGCGAGGAGATCTACGACCGCGAGCACGCCGTCGTCCCCGCCGACCTCGACGAGGCGCTGCGCCGGCACGGCGTGCACGTCTGGCGCATCTGGCGCGACGGCCTCGACCTCTTCCACTACGTCGAGGTCGAGGACTGGGCCGCCTTCCAGGCCGGGATGAAGCACGAACCGGCCGACATCGCCTGGCAGCGGCAGATGAACCGGCTGCTCGACGGCGACTTCGACCAGGAGTCCACCGGGCTCCGGCAGGTGTGGGAGCTCGGGTGATCGACCTGCCCCGGCTCGGGCTGGGCGCCGCCCCCATCGGCAACCTCTACGCCGAGGTGGACGACGCCCAGGCCCGCGCGACCGTGGACGCCGCCTGGGACAGCGGCGTCCGGCTCTACGACACCGCGCCGCACTACGGCCTCGGCCTGTCCGAGCGGCGGCTCGGCGCGGCCCTGCGCGAGCGTTCCGGGTACGTGCTGTCCACCAAGGTCGGCCGGCTCCTGGAGCCCGGCTATCCGGTCGAGCCCGACACCGCCGGCTTCGCCGTCCGGAGCGACCTGCGCCGCCGCTGGGACTTCTCCGCCGCCGGCGTGCGCCGCTCCCTGGAGGAGTCGCTGGTACGGCTCGGCGTCCCGGCCGTCGATCTCGCGCTCATCCACGACCCGGACGACCACGTGGAGCAGGCGCTGGAGGAGGCCTACCCCGAGCTCGACCGGATGCGCTCGGAGGGGCTGATCCGCGCGATCGGCATCGGGATGAACCAGTGGAAGGTCCCGCTCTGGTTCGTCCAGGAGACCGACCTCGACGTCGTCATGCTCGCCGGCCGCTACACCCTGCTCGACCAGAGCGGCCTGCCCCTGCTCGACGAGTGCGCCGCGCGGGGGGTGCAGGTGATCGCCGCCGGGGTCTTCAACAGCGGCCTGCTGGCCACGCCCGAGCCCGCCGGCACCTTCGACTACCTGCCCGCGCCGCCCGCCCTGCTCGACCGGGCCCGGCGGCTGGCGCAGACCTGCGAGCGGTTCGGCGTCTCGCTGCCGCAGGCCGCCATGGCCTTCCCGCTGCGGCACCCGGCGGTCTCCTCGATCGTCGTCGGCGCCAAGTCGGCGGCCGAGATCCGGGCCAACGCGGCGCTGGCCGCCGCGCCGGTGCCCGAGGCGCTGTGGCCGGAACTTTCTTCCGTCGCCAGTGAGTGAGTGAAGGAAAATAGCGCCGACCTGGGGTGCGACAGATATTGCTTAGGAAAGTTTCCTATTTAACAATCTGATCAACAACCCCCAGGGAGGCAGCATGAAGCGCCGGATCCTCACCCTGCTCGCCGCCGGGGCGCTCACCGCCCTAGCACTGCCCACAGCCGCCCACGCCGACACCGTCACCGCCACCCACGGCCCGCTCAGCATCGGCGGGTACTGCAGCTCCCAGGTCAACTCCACGGCCTGGATCGGCTTCTACGAGGTCTACGGCCTTAACTGCTACGCCTCCAAGTGGGGCGGCGGCTTCCAGTTCGTGGGCGCGGGCAGTCCCATGGCCGCGTGTGCCCACCTCATGCCCGGCGTGACCATCACCTCCGCCAGCCGGGCCGCCTCCGACGCCCTCACCTGCACCGGCACCCGCTGACCGTCCACGGGCGCCCCGGCCTGGCAGGGGCGCCCGTTATCCTCAGCTATGCCGTTGGCCTGCCGCGAGTACGTGAGCACGCGCTGCACGGGGGACCGTGCGGCCGACTACGAGATCCTGCTGCGGATGCGCGACCACCTCCGAGCCCTGACCGACCGCCACCCCGACCTCCGCTTCCGGGCCGCGGCCTTCAGCCGGGAATCGGAGCTGGAGCAGGAACTGATCGACCCGGTGCGGGCCCTCGCCGGCACCGGTGGCGTCCTGCCGCTCATCTGGCTCAACCTCACCTACCCGGCCGGGCACGTGCCGCCGGAGGCGTTGCTGGAGCTGGAGGAGACCTTCGAGCTGCGCCTGCTCGGCGAGTTCGTGGACGAGCCGGTCAGCTCGGCAGATGGAGCCAGTGCTTCGACTCGCCCGGGACGTACGGGGAATCCAGGCGCTTGAGGACGACGCCGGGCAGGCGCTGCTCGCGGGCGGCCTGCCGGACCGCCGCGAACTCCCCGGCCCACGCCGGGGCGGTGAGCCAGCGGGGACCCGACACGTCCAGCTCCTCCAGCAGCTCGCGCCGCCGGGTGTACGGCTCGCCGACCAGGCTCACGCCGTCGTCGTAGAGCACGTCGAAACAGACGAAGACCTCCACCCCCTGCAGCGTCACCAGCTCCCCGTCCAGCATCGCCGCGCGGCTGCCGAACCGCTCGGCCAGCGGGCGCAGGAGCTTCACGTTAGTCCGGCCGCCGTCGATGGTGGCGATCGTGCGCCGGCCGCCCCAGGCGAACTCGGCCGCGTACCGCGACAAGTCCTTGGGCGCCCGCGACCGCCGCATCGCGAGCATGGGCTCGGCGGGCGGCAGAGGATCGCGGGTGGCCGGATCCATCCGGTGGATCATCCAGTTCTTGCCGTCGGTCTGGAAGAGCACGAACCGCCCCGACGCGCGCTCCCCGTGCAGCACGATCTTGACCTCGCGGTCGGTCCACTTCTCGGTCTCGTAGGTGCCCCGGTCCCAGATCGACATCGCGCCGCCGCCGTACTCGCCCTGCGGGATCTCGCCCTCGAAGGTCGCGTACTCCATCGGGTGGTCCTCGGTGTGCACGGCCAGATGGTTGACCTTGGGGTCGGGCGGCAGCCCCTTGGGAATCGCCCAGGAGGCCAGCACCCCGGCCCGTTCGAGGCGCAGGTCCCAGTGCAGGGAGCGGGCGTGGTGCTCGTGGATGACGAAGCTGTCGTCCGAGCCCGGCCGGGGTTCGCCGAAAGGCTCGGGGGTACGGCTGGCATCGCGCTTGTCCCGGTATCGGTCGAGCATGACCGGAGTTGTACCCGCAGAGCACGCACGTATGGCGGAGCGTGACGGGCGCCGCGGAAGGGAAGGTCAGTCGAGGGCCTTGCGCAGCCAGGCCTCTATGCCGGCGACGTGCACCGTCGCCCACGAACGCGCCACGTCGGGCTGCCGGGCGGCGATGGCCTCGTAGATCGCGGTGTGCTGCTCCCGCGTCTTGGTCAGCGCGCCCTCCTGCGTCAGGCCCCGCCACACGCGGGCCCGCTGGGTCGGCCCGGCCAGGCTCTCGATGAACGAGCACAACACGCTGTTGCCCGAGCCGCGCGCGATCCGGTGGTGGAACTTCAGGTCGTTGTCGACGAGCTCCTCGATGGTCGGCTCCTCCGGCAGGGAGTCGAGGATGGCGCCCAGCTCGGCGATGTCCTCGTCGGTCATCAGCTCGGTGGCCATCGCGGTGGCGGCCGGCTCCAGGATGCGGCGCACCTCGAAGAACTGGATGACGCTGTCGTCTCGGTGCAGGTCGAGCACGAAGGACAGGGTGTCGAGCAGGAGGCCCGGCTCCAGGCTGGTCACGTAGGTGCCGTCGCCCTGGCGGACGTCGAGCACGTTGATCAGCGCCAGTGCGCGGACCGCCTCCCGGAGCGAGTTACGTGACAGGCCCAGGTGTTCGGCCAGGTCAGCCTCCTTGGGCAACCTGGCGCCCGGCGCGAGTTCGCCGGAGAGGATCATCTGCTTGATCTTGTCGATCGCAGCGTCTGTGACGGCCACGCCGGACTCCTTCTAGACATCGGATGTCTTGGAGTCTAGACCCTCTCGAGGACGGTGGCGGTAGCGAGCGCGCCCCCGGCGCACATCGAGATCAGCGCGGTGCCCTTTCCGGACCGTTCGAGCTCGTGCAGGGCCGTGGTCACCAGTCGGGCGCCGGTTGCGCCGACCGGGTGGCCGAGTGCGATGGCGCCGCCGTTCACGTTCACGCGGTCGAAGTCGGGGGCGTGCACCTGGGCCCAGGACAGGACCACCGCCGCGAACGCCTCGTTCACCTCGAACAGCTCGATGTCGCTTATCGTCAGGCCGGACGTGCGTAGCACCCGGCTGGTGGCCTCCGCCGGGCCGTCCAGGTGGTAGTACGGCTCCGCTCCGACCAATGCCTGAGCCAGGATCCGGGCCCGGGGGCGCTTGCCGTACCTCGCCGCGGCCTCCTCACTCATCAGCAGCACCGCGGCCGCCCCATCCGAGATCTGCGACGACGTCCCCGCCGTGTGCAACCCACCCGGCACCACCGCCTTCAACCCCGCCAGCCCCGCCTCCGAGGTCTCCCGCAACCCCTGATCCCGCCGCACCTGCCGCATGTCTTCCCTGTGCCCGCCCCTTCCGGCAGCCCCACCACCTCCCGCAGTCCCGCCGCTTTCGGCTGCCCCGCCACCTCCCACACTTCCGCCCCTTTCGGCTGCCCCGCCGCCCCCCACTGCCCAGGCACCTCGGACACCTTCGCCCACCCCAGCGGCCCGGACTTCCCCCCGGCCGCCTTCGTCCACCCCAGCGGCCCGGACATCCCCCCGGCCACCGGGAGCCTGGGCACCTTGGTCCCCGGCACCTCCCTCGGGGTCCCCGGGGGTCGGTGGGGTGGGAGGGCGGGTGGTCGGCGAGACGGGTGAGGCGGAGGTCGGAGTGGTGGCCGAGGTGGTGGCTGGGCTGGTCGGGACGGTGAGCGGGATGATCTCGCGGTCGAAGCGGCCGTCCGCCCAGGCCTTGGCGGCCAGGCGTTGGGAGCGGGCGCCCAGCCAGTCGAGGCGCTCCCGGGTCAGCCCACGGCGCCGGGCGATACGTTCGGCGGCGGTGAACTGGTCAGGCAGGTCCAGCGACCAGTCATCCGGCTTGGGGTTCGCAGGCCGTACGTTGCTACCGAGTGGCGCCCGGCTCATCACCTCCACGCCACAGGCCACCCCGACCTCGATGACCCCGGCCTGGATGAGCGCCGCCACCAGGTGGACCGCCTGCTGGGAGGAGCCGCACTGGGCGTCGATCGTGGTCACCCCGGTTTGGTACGGAAGGCCGGCATACAGCCAGGAGTACCGGCCGATGTGGTTGCCCTGTTCCCCGGCCTGGGTGACACAGCCCGCGAACACCTGGTCGACCACGGCCGGATCGACGCCGGACCGCTCGAACAGGCCGGTGAGCGCGGCAGCCAGAACCTGTTGCGGTTTCAGCTCCGCCAGCCAGCCGTTGCGCTTGCCGATGGGGGTCCGGACGGCTTCGACGATCACGGGGGTGCCCATGACCGTGAATGTAACGTGTTCTAGTTAGCTCGGCTAGAGACTCCTTGGGGAGGACTAGGGAGGCCGGTCAGGGATGGTCGGGACAGAGACGGTTCGGCCCGTTTCGCCCACCCCGCCGCCGAAGAGGGAGAACACGCCCGCGAAGGCCCCGCCGTCGGCCCCCGCGGGCGAGGGGGCTCACCCGCGTCACTCTCGGAGTGGTCCGGTCAGAGGTGGTTCGGCCGATGGGAGACGGTCGGACGCGGGCCGGTCCGAGGTGGGCCGGTCCGAGGTGGGCCGGTCGGAGGTGGGCCGGTTAGAGGTGGTCGGGCAGGCCGAAGGTCTTGAAGAGGCTCAGGTCGAAGAACTGGCTCACGTGGCTGACCCGGTCGCCCGACAGGGTGAGCACCGGGATGGCGAACGGCTCGCCCTTGAAGTACATGCCGAAGGCCGCCTGGCCGTTGGCCTCGGTCGGGATGAGCCGCAGGTCGCCGGGAACCTTCGCCGGGCACCACGTGGTGATGAGCCGGACGATGTCCTCCGGGCCTTGGTACCAGCCCTCGAAGGGCGGCATCTCCCAGACCGCGTCCTGCGTGAACAGCTCCACGATCGCGGCGACGTCGTAGTCCTCGAACGCCTTGACGTAGCGGTCGAGGATCTCCTTGCGCTCCTGCGCGGACGGCTCGGCGAGCTCCTCCTCACGCAAGCCCGCCTGCTCCAGCTGCGCCTTGGCGCGCTGCAGCATGCTGTTGACCGCGACGGTGGTGGTGCCGAGCACCTCGGCGGTCTCGGCCGCCTTCCACTGCAGCACCTCGCGCAGCACCAGGACCGCCCGCTGGCGGGCCGGAAGGTGCTGGAGCGCGGCCATCAGCGCCAGCCGCAGCGAGGAGCGCGAGGTCGCGACGTTGGCGGGATCGACCATGGAGTCGGGCAGCGGCTCCAGCCACGGCACCTCCCGGGTGACCAGCTCGTCGCTGGGATCGGCGCTGGGCGCTCCCAGGCCGGTCGGCATCGGGCGGCGCTGGCGGCTGTCGAGCGCGGTCAGGCAGGTGTTCGTGGCGATCTTGTACATCCACGTGCGCACGGAGGCGCGGCCGTCGAACTTCTCATAGGCCTTCCAGGCCCGCAGGTAGGTCTCCTGGACCAGGTCCTCGGCGTCATGAACGGAACCCGTCATGCGGTAGCAGTGCGCGATCAGCTCGCGCCGCAACGGGTCGGCCAGACGAAGGAACTCCTCGTTGTCCGTCATGCCTCCATGTATATGCCAGGCCACCGACAATTTCGTGCCGCACCCTGCGTTCGGGAAAACGACCTTCGACCTCGGGTTTCCCGGCGGCGGCACCGACCGCCGCGGTAAGGGTTCCGTCGGAAGGGCGGTCAGTGCGTGCGGGCCGGGCGGCGGCGGGCCTCGGGGACGACCAGCGGGGTGCCGGTCTGCGGGTCGGGGATGATCTCGCAACGCAGCCCGAAGACCTCGCGGACCAGGTCGGCGGTCATGATCGAGCCCGGCTCGCCCTCGGCGAGGATGCGGCCGTCGCGCATGACGATCAGGTGGTCGGCGTAGCGGCAGGCCTGGTTCAGGTCGTGCAGGACGGCGACCAGGGTCCGGCCCTGCTCGTGCAGCCCGGCGCACAGGTCGAGGACCTCGATCTGGTGGGCGATGTCCAGGAAGGTGGTGGGCTCGTCGAGCAGGAGGATCGGGGTCTCCTGCGCCAGCGCCATCGCCAGCCACACGCGCTGGCGCTGGCCGCCGGAGAGCTCGTCGACCGAGCGGGCGGCCAGGTCGGTGACGTCGGTGGCGGCCATGGCCGAGGCGACGGCGCTCTCGTCGGCCTTGGACCACTGCCGCATCAGCCGCTGGTGCGGGTAGCGTCCGCGGGCCACGAGGTCGGCGACGGTGATGCCGTCCGGCACGATCGAGGTCTGCGGCAGCAGGCCGAGCCGGCGGGCGACCTCCTTGCTGGGCAGGGAGGTGATCAGCGCGCCGTCGAGGTGGACCGCGCCGGCCTTCGGCTTCAGCATCCTGGCCAGGGCGCGCAGCAGGGTGGACTTGCCGCAGGCGTTCGGGCCGATGATCACGGTGAAGGAGCCGTCGGGGATGGTGACGTCCAGGCCCGTGGTGATGACCCGGCGGTCGTAGGCGAGGGTGAGGTCGGATCCGGTCAAGCGAGCCATCGGTCAGCGGTCCCTTCGGAAGGTGCGGTCGGATCCGGTCGGGCCAGGCATCAGCGGTCCCTTCGGGTCGGGCCGGGCATCAGCGGTCCCTTCGGAGGAGGAAGGCGAGGTAGGCGCCGCCGAGCGCGGCGGTCACCACGCCGACCGGCAGTTCGGAGGGCGCGATCACGCGCATGGCGATCAGGTCGGACAGGGCGAGCAGCACGGCCCCGGTGAGCGCGGAGGCGGGCAGGCTGAGGCCGGCGCCGCGCGTCATCCGCCGGGCGAGCTGAGGCGCGGCCAGCGCGACGAACATGACCGGCCCGGCCGCGGCGGTCGCCGCCCCGGCCAGCAGGACGCCGGCGACCAGCGCGGCCCCCCGCACCCGCTCCACGCGGATGCCGGCCGCGCGGGCGGCGTCGTCGCCCATCTCCATCATCCGCAACGGCCTGGCCAGCACCGCGCACACCGGGAGCAGTACGGCAAGCGCCAGGCCCATCGGGATCGCGTGGTCCCAGCCCCGCCCGCTCAGGCTGCCGGTCAGCCAGGCGCCCGCGTTGGCCGCGTCGTTGAGGTTGGCCCTGGTCAGCAGGTAGGAGTCGACCGCCAGCAACAACGCGCCCGCGCCGATGCCGACCAGGACCAGCCGATGTCCCGCCACGCCGCCTCGGTAGGCGACGGCGTAGATGAGCGCGGCGCTGAGCAGGCAGCCCAGCAGCGACCCGGCCGCGATCTGCCAGGCGGCGCCGCCGGCGACGACCATGAGGATGCCGCCCGTGGAGGCGCCCGCGGTCAGGCCGATCACGTCGGGGCTGCCCAGGGGGTTGCGGGTGAGGCTCTGGAAGATCGCCCCGCCGAGGCCGAAGGCCGCGCCGACCAGGAGGCCGGTGACCAGGCGCGGGGCGCGGAGGTTGGCCACGATCAGCTCGGCGATGGGGCTGCCCTCGCCGGTCAGCGCGGCGAGGATGTCGGGGATCGGCACGGTGATCTCGCCGGTGGACAGGGCCAGGGCGCTGACCGCCGCCGCCAGCAGGAGCAGCGCGAGCGTCACGACCACCGCCCGCGGCGCCAGCCGTACCGACCAGGGACCGAAACGGACGATCATGCGGCGGCTCGCTTCCCCGACCCGGTCGACGCCGGCACACCAGTCGCCCGGCCGCCCGCCTTCCGCAGCAACGAATCCCGGAGGGCCCGCTTCATGCGGCCGCTCGCCAAACTCCTGAGGGCCCGGTTCATGCCGCCGCCCGCCAAACTCCGGAGCGGCCAGTTCCTGCCGCCGCTCGCCGAATTCCTGAGGGCCCGGTTCATACGGCGGCTCGCTTTCCGCGGCGGGCGAGGAACATCAGGATGGGCGCGCCGAGGGCGGCGCACATGATGCCGACCTGGACCTCGCCCGGCCGGGCGATCAGACGCCCGGCGACGTCGGCGGCCAGGAGCAGGGCGGGCGCGGCCAGCGCGCAGTACGGCAGGAGCCAGCGCAGGTCCGGCCCCACCAAGGCCCGTACGGCATGCGGTACGGCCAGCCCCACGAACCAGAGCGGCCCCGCCAGCGCGGTGGCCGACCCGCACAGCAGGGTGACCGCGACCGCGGTGAGCAGCCGGGTCCGCCCGAGGGAGGCACCCAGCGCCGCCCCCGCCTCGTCCCCGAGCGCCAGGGCGTTGAGCGGCCGGGCCAGGCTCAGCCCCAGCACGACGCCGACGATGAGGAAGGGCGCCAGCCGGGTCAGCACGTCCGGGGTCTGGGCGGACAGCGAGCCGGTGAGCCAGAAGCGCATGCGGTCGAACACCTGGGCGTCCATCCGGAGCAACGCCTGGCACAAAGCGGTGCAGACCATGCCGAAGGCGACGCCGGCCAGGGTGAGCCGCACCGGGCTCGCCCCCGCGCGCCCGGCGGCCCCGAGGGCGTAGACGGCGACCGCGGCCAGCGCCGCCCCGGCGAAGGCGAACCAGACGTACCCGGCGGGGTCGGTGATGCCGAGCGCGAAGAGCGCGACCGTCGCGCCCAGCGCGGCCCCCTGGTTGACGCCCAGCAGTCCCGGGTCGGCGAGCGGGTTGCGGGTGAGGCTCTGCATCAGCGCGCCGGCCAGCCCCAGGGCGGTGCCGACGGCGAGGCCGAGGAGGGTGCGCGGGAGCCGTACGTCCAGCACGACGGTGTGCTCGGCGGTGTCGCCGGGGGTGGTGAGCACGTCGAACACCGTCTGCAGCGGCACGGGACGCGCGCCGTACACGATGCTGGCCGTCACCGCCAGGAGCAGCAGGACGGCCACCCCGAGCAGCCCGAGGGGCTTGGCTTTCACAGGACCTCTCTCGTCAGCCACATTTAGGCAAGGCTAACCTAAAGGTGACCTAATGAGGCAAGGCTTACCTTAGGAGCCCCCCATGCCCGTATCCCGCAGGCAGCTACTGCTCGGCGGCGGCGCTCTGGCGCTGCTGTCGGCATGCGGCCAGAGCAAGCCGCAGTCCTCCCAGGCGGCGCCCCAGCCCTCCGGCTCGGCCGGCGGCTGGACCTTTACCGACGACCGGGGCAAGACGATCAGCCTGCCGAAGCGGCCCACCCGGGTGATCGCCCAGGTCAGCGCCGCGGCCACGCTCTGGGACTTCGGCGTGCGCCCGCTGGGCGTCTTCGGCCCGCACCGCCTCAAGGACGGCGCCAAGGACCCCGAGGCCGGCGACATCGACGTCAGCAAGGTCGAGACGATCGGCAACGTCTGGGACGAGTTCAACCTGGAGAAGTACATCTCCCTCCAGCCCGAGCTGCTGGTCGCCGGCATGTACGTCAAGGACCAGCTCTGGTACGTGCCGGAGAAGTCGAAGGACGCCATCGCCCAGGTCGCCCCGACGCTCGGCATCGCGCAGCAGGGCAAGGCGGGCGACGAGCTGATCCGCCGGTACGGCGAGCTGGCCGTGGCGCTGGGCGGCGCGATCGACGCCCAGGCCCAGGCCCGTTTCCAGGCCGCCGAGACCGCCCTCGTCGAGGCGGCCAAGACCAAGCGGAGGCTGCTGTTCTGCGCCGGCTCGCCGGACGGCTTCTGGGTGTGCAAGCCGTCGGAGTTCCCCGACCAGAAGTACCTGGTCTCGAAGGGCCTGGAGATCATCGAGCCGGAGAAGGTGGACGACGCCGGCTACTTCGAGACGCTGAGCTGGGAGAACGTCGACAAGTACGAGGCCGACGCGATCTTCGTGGACGCCCGGGCGCAGTCGATGAAGCTGGAGGAGTACGCCAAGAAGCCGACCTGGACCAAGCTCCCCGCGGTCAAGGCCGGGCACATCTACCCCTGGCGGGCCGAGACCCGGTTCAGCTACCAGGGCTACGCCGGGCAGGTCGAGGAGCTGGTGGCCAACCTCGGCAAGCTGGCCTAGAAGTCGGCCAGCAGGCGCGTGGCGGCGATCTCGATCCGGTGCTGGATCTGCTCGTAGGTCCGCCGCCCGCGCAGCATCTCCAGCAGCTCGTGCACCCAGACGCTGGACAGCGAGCCGGCCAGCGCGTGCTCCTCGTCGGTGGCCACGGCCCGGCCGGAGACGCGCAGCAGCAGCCCGGCCATGCGGTCGCCGAACGGCGTCTCGACCTCGGCCATGATCAGGGACCGGATGAGCGCGTCGGCCAGTTCGGGCTCGCGCATCAGCCCGCGGGTGGCCCGCATGAGCACGTCGACGGCGCGGCCCGAGGCGGTCGTCGCGCTCGGCGGCCGGCGCTCGATCGAGCTCTCCAGCAGGTCGATCTCCTCGCCGACGACCGCGACGACGAGGTCCATCTTGGAGGGGAAGTAGCGGTAGAGGGTGCCGAGGGCGACTCCGGCGCGCTCGGCGACGGTGCGCATCTGCATGGCCTCGACGCCGCCGCGGGAGGCGAGGGCCGCGGCCGCCTGGACGATGCGCTTGCGGCGCTGGTGCTGGCTGCGGGTGCGGGCGCCGGAGGCGCCGGAGTGCGGGTCGCTCTCCATCTCGCCCTCGCCGGGGGACGGCGGGACCGGGGTGGTGGCCGCCGTTGCGGGGGTGCGCATGAGAACACGTTATCTGATGGTTCCGGATCCCCGCTTGTTACTGGCCAGTCACTAAGGAGTGCCATCCACCCATGTCTTCCGGGTAATCAGGATATTTCCTGACTTGACGCTCAGGGTGCCCTCTGGACGCCGTCTAGAATCTGTTCTAGTTTTCCAGGTGTTGACCGAGCGCTTGGTGGAGGTAGCGGATGGGCGAGCGGTTCGCCGACCTCCTGGCCGCCCGTGCCGGCGACGACCGGCCCGGCCTGCGCTTCGAGGGCCGGACCTGGACCTGGCGCGAGTACGTGGCCGGTTGCCGGGAACGCGCCGCCCGGCTCGACGCCGCCGCGCCCGGCGGCTCCCTGCACGTCGGCGTGCTCCTGGACAACGGGCCCGAACTGCTGTTCCTCGTCGGCGCCGCCGCGCTGAGCGGGCACGTGGTGGTGGCGCTCAACCCCACCCGCTCGCCCGCCGAGCTGGCCCGCGACGCCGCCGCCACCCACGTGGGACTCCTGGTCGCCGAGGACCCGTACGGCGAGGCCGCCCGATCGGTGGCCGCCGCGCTAGCCCTTCCGAGCGACGGCGAAGGACCGGCCAAGCCCGCCCCCGAGCCCGCGGGCGACCTGGTCATGCTGATCTTCACCTCCGGCACCACGGGCCGACCGCGGGCCGTCCGGATCACCCAGCGCAAGCTCGCCGTCCCCGGCGCGAGCCTGGGCGCGCTGCTCACCCCCGACGACGCCGTCTACTGCGCGATGCCGCTCTTCCACTCCGGCGCGCTCATGGCCGCCTACGCCCCGGCGGTCGCCTCGGGCGCCACGCTGGTGGTGCGTAGGCGCTTCTCGGCCTCGGCGGTGCTGCCGGAGGTGCGCGAGCACGGCTGCACCTACCTGCACTACGTCGGCAAGGCCCTGTCCTACGTCCTGGCCACGCCGGAACGGCCGGACGACGCCGACAACCCGCTCAAGCTGGTCTTCGGCAACGAGGGCAGCGCGGTGGCGGTCCGCCGGTTCGGCGAGCGCTTCGGCTGCTTCGTGATCGACGCCTTCGGCTCGACCGAGACCGCAGTCTCGATCACCCCCGACCCGGCCGGGCCGCCCGGCAGCCTGGGCCGGCTGCCCGAGGGCGTCGAGATCCTCGACCCGGCCACCGGGGCCCGCCGCGAGCCCGCGCGCTTTGAGCGGGGCCGGCTGGCCAACCCGGACGAGGCGATCGGCGAGCTGGTCAACACCACGGGCCTGGGCCTGTTCGACGGCTACTACGCCGACCCCGAGGCCGACCGCGAGCGAATCCGCGACGGCGCGTTCTGGTCGGGCGACCTGGCCTACGCCGACGCCGACGGCTACGTCTACTTCGCCGGACGGGGTACGGAACGGTTGCGGGTGGACGGCGAGAACCTGGCGGTGGCCCCGGTGGAGGCGGTGTTGCGGGAGTTTCCCGGCGTGGTCGAGGCGGCGGTCTACCCCGTGCCCGACGCCGCCGCCGGTGACCAGGTCATGGCCGCCCTCGTGCTGGCCGGGCCGTTCGACCCGGACGCCTTCCAGGACTTCCTCGCCCGGCGGCCGGACCTCGGCGCGAAAGCCGTACCGCGCTATCTCCGCCTGGCCGAGCGGCTGCCGCAGACGCCCTCGCACAAGGTCGTCAAGCGGCTGCTGGCCGAGGAGGCGTGGCTGACCGCCGACGAGGTCTGGTGGCGGCCCGGCCGTACCGGCTTCCGCCCGCTCACCGACGCCGACCGCCGCGACATCGAGGCCGAGTTCGTACGGCACGGCCGCCGACACCACCTGGGGGGCTAGTGGACTTCAGCCTGGACGAGACCCAAAGCGACCTGCGCAAGCTGGCCCGCGAGATCCTCGCGGCGGAGACCGACGCCTGGCCCGCGCTGCGCGAGGCCGGCCTGACCGAGATCTGCGCGCCGGAACCGGCCGGGTCCGCGCTCGGCGCGGTCGAGCTGGCGGTGGTCCTGCGCGAGGTCGGCGCCCGGGCCGCCCCGCTGCCGATGTTGCCGCACCTCGCCGGCACCCTCGCCCTCGCCGGATACGGCCGGACGGTCGACGGCCTGGTCACCGTGGCCACCCGGGGCACGGACGGCCGGGCGAGCAGCGTGCCGTACGCCGCGCAGGCCGACCACCTCGTGGTCGCCACCGACCAGGAGGTCCTGCTGGTCGGCGAGTGGACGAGCGTCCCGGAGTTCACCTCCACCGGCGAACCGGCCGCGACCGTCGCCTACGCCTCGGGCGAGCGCCTGGGCGACGACGCCGAACGCGTCCGCGACCTGGTGCTCGTCGCCGCCGCCGCGCAGGCGAGCGGTGTCCTGGCCGGGGCGCTGGAGCTGACCACCGAGCACATCAGGACCCGGCGCCAGTTCGGCCGCGCGCTCGCCGAGTTCCAGGCGGTCACCATGCAGATCGCCGACGTCTACGTCGCCTCGCGCGCCCTCGACGTGGCGCTCTGGGCGGCGGCCTGGGGCGGCGACCCGCGCGACGCCGCGCTGGCCGCCTTCCACGTCAGCGAGGCCTTCCGCGCCCTGTACACCTGCCAGCACCTGCACGGCGGCCTCGGCCTCGACGTCACCTACCCGCTGCACCGCTACTTCGCGCAGGCCAAACAGCTCACGCACCTCACCGGAGGCGCCGACGCCCAGCTCGACCGGATGGGAGCGCTCGCCTGATGCTGATCGACCTCACTCCCGAGCAGAAGGCGCTCCGCGCCGAGCTGCGCGAGTACTTCGCCGCCTGCCTCACCGCCGAGCAGCGCGCCGAGATCGCGAACGACCCGTTCGGCACCGCCTACATGGCGCACTGCCGCCGCCTCGGCCAGGACCGCAAGCTCGGCGTGGGCTGGCCCGTGGAGTACGGCGGAGGCGGGTTCGGCCCGGTGGAGCAGCAGATCTTCGCCAACGAGATCGCCCGGGCCGGCGTGCCGTACCCGATCATCACCCTGCAGACCGTGGGCCCGACGCTCATGCAGTACGGCACCGCGGAGCAGAAGGCGTTCTTTCTGCCGCGCATCCTGGCGGGGGAGTGCCACTTCGCGATCGGCTACAGCGAGCCGGAGGCCGGCACCGACCTGGCCTCCTTACGCACCACCGCGACCCTGGACGGCGACCACTACGTCGTCAACGGGCAGAAGATCTTCACCAGCGGCGCCCACTACGCGCAGTACGTCTGGCTCGCCGCGCGCACCGACCCCGAGGCCAAGAAGCACCGCGGCATCACCATGATGATCGTCGACTGCGCCGACCCGGGCTACTCCTGGACGCCGATCGTCACCATGGACGGCCGCCACCACACCAACTCCACCTACTACCAGGACGTCCGCGTCCCGGTGTCGATGGTGGTCGGCGAGGTCGGCAAGGGCTGGGACCTGATCGTCAACCAGCTCAACCACGAGCGCGTGACGCTCGGCCCGGCCGGGAACATCGCCCAGACCTACGACCGCTTCGTCGCCTGGGCCCGTGCGGCGAACCTGCTGGACCATCCGGACGTACGGCGGGCGATCGGCCGCATCCACGCCTGCTTCCGCACCAACGAGCTGCTCAACTGGCAGGTCGCCGCCTCGATGGACCTCGGCTGGCTGGGCGCGCCCGACGCCTCGGCGACCAAGATCTACGGCTCGGAACGCATGCAGGAGGTGGGCAGGCTGGTCGCCGAGATCCTGACCCGTTACGGCGACCCGGCCGACCCGGCGACCGCCGAGTTCATGGACCGGCTCGACCACGGCATGAAGGGGGCGGTCGTGCTCACCTTCGGCGGCGGGGTCAACGAGGTGCAACGGGAGCTGATCGCGATGCTCGGGCTCAACCTGCCGAGGCCGCCCCGATGAGCGCGGACGAGCTGGCCGAGCTCGCGGCCAAGCAGGCCGCGGTCGGGGAGGTGCCCGGCGCCCCGGCGGCCGATCCGGTCAACGAGCCCATGATCCGGCACTGGCTGGACGCGATGGGCGACACCAACCCGGTCTACCTGCGCGACGGCGTGGCGCCCCCGGCGATGGCGCAGGTCTGGACCATGCCCGGGCTCAAGCGCGACAAGACCGGCAGCCCGGTGGACGACGTGCTCGCCGCCCTGGACGAGCGCGGCTACACCGGCGTGGTGGCCACCAACTGCGACCAGACCTACCACCGCTACGCGAAGGTGGGCGAGCGGCTGGCCCCGGCGACCCGCTTCACCGGGCTGAGCGGGCCCAAGAAGACCGCGCTCGGCGAGGGCTACTTCGTCACCTGGACCATCGCCTGGTACGCCGAGGACGGCGAGCCGGTCAGCGAGATGATGTTCCGGGTCCTCAAGTTCCGGCCACGGGAGCGGCGCGAGCCGTACCCGCTGCGGCCGGCGGTCAACCGGGACACCCAGTTCTTCTGGGACGGCGTGCGGGCCGGCGAGCTGCGCATCCAGCGCTGCGCCGACTGCGGGGAGCTGCGGCACCCGCCGGGCCCCCTGTGCCCCGCCTGCCACTCGGCCAACCGGGACCACGTCGTCGCCAGGGGCGAGGGCACGGTCTTCAGCTATGTCGTCCACCATCACCCGCCCGTTCCGGGAAGGGAGACGCCCTTTGTGGTGGCTGTGGTGGAACTGCCGGAAGGGGTGCGGATTGTGGGCAACATTGTGGACTGCCCGGCGGATGCGGTGGGTATCGGTATGTCGTTGTGCGTGACGTTCCGGGCAATGGACGAAGAACTGATCCTTCCGATGTGGGCACCACGGGAGACGTGATGCGAACGCTGACCGACGGAACGGTCGAGATCGGTTCGGTGCTCCCCGAACTGGCCATCGAGCTCACGCCGACCGTGGTGGTCTCCACCGCGCTGGCGACCATGGACTTCACCTCGCTGCACCATGACGTCGAGGCGGCGCGGGCCCAGGGGTCCAAGGACATCTTCCTCAACATCCTGACCACGATGGGGCTGGTCGAGCGGTACGTCACCGACTGGGCGGGCCCCGAAGCCATGATCAAGCGGATCAACGTCAAGCTCGGCGTGCCCGCCTACGCCGGCGACCGGCTGTGCTTCAACGGCACGCTGGTCTCCCAGGCCGAGGGCGACTACACCGTCGAGGTGCGTGGCAAGGTCAGCCTGGGCGACCACGCGACCGGCATGGTCACCTTCGCGTTGCCCTGGGCCGCCCGTTGAGGGCCCGCGCGGCCATCGCCGGGATCGGCGCCACCGAGTTCAGCAAGCAGTCGGGACGGACGGAGCTGCAGCTCGCGGCCGAGGCGGTCCTGGCGGCGCTGCGGGACGCGGGGCTGACCCCGGCGGACGTGGACGGCCTGGTCACCTTTACGCAGGACGCCAACCAGGAGATCGCGGTCGCCCGCGAGACCGGCATCGGCGACCTGACCTTCTTCTCCCGCGTGCACTACGGCGGCGGCGCGGCCTGCGCCACCGTCATGCAGGCCGCGATGGCCGTCGCCACCGGGGCGGCCCGCACCGTGGTCTGCTACCGCGCCTTCAACGAGCGTTCCGGCCGGCGCTTCGGCCAGCCCGACGCCGGGCTCGGCGGCGAGCCGTCCTCGCAGGGCCTGGAGATGAGCTGGCACGTGCCCTTCGGCCTGATGACCCCGGCGGCCTGGGTGGCGATGACCGCGCGCCGCTACCAGCACCTGTCCGGGGCGCTTTCGGAGGACTTCGGCCGGGTGGCGGTCGCGATGCGGCGGCACGCCGCGACCAACCCGGCCGCCTGGTTCCACGGCCGCCCGATCACGCTGGCCGAGCACCAGGCCTCCCGCTGGATCGTCGAGCCGCTGCACCTGCTCGACTGCTGCCAGGAGAGCGACGGCGCGGTCGCCGTCGTGGTCACCTCCGCCGACCGGGCCCGCGACCTGCCGCATCCGCCCGCGGTGATCACCGCCGCCGCCCAGGGTTCCGGCGCCGGGCAGCAGATGATGACCAGCTACTACCGTGACGACCTCGGCGGCCTGCCGGAGATCTCGGTCGTCGGCCGCCAGCTCTGGGAGCGGTCGGGCCTGAGCCCGGACGACATCCAGACCGCCATCCTCTACGACCACTTCACCCCGTTCGTCCTGATGCAGCTCGAAGAGCTCGGCTTCTGCGGCCGGGGCGAGGCCAAGGAGTACGTCAAGGACGGCGGCATCGAGCTCGACGGCCGCCTCCCGGTCAACCCGCACGGCGGCCAGCTCGGCGAGGCCTACATCCACGGCATGAACGGCATCGCCGAGGCGGTCCGCCAGCTTCGCGGCACCTCGGTCAACCAGGTGCCCGGCGCGGCGAACGTGCTGGTCACCGCCGGGACCGGCGTCCCGACGAGCGGGCTGGTGCTGTCCGGTCAAGATTCTCTCTAGGTACGGCGTCGCGGCAGGCAGGCCAGGGCGAACTGGGTCACGTTGGTGGCGTGAAGATCGATTGGACCCAGATGCCCACCTACAACACGATCATGGCGGTGGCGGCCGGTATCGGGCTGCTCCTCATGGTCGCGCTGGGCCGGGATCTGCTGCGTGGCCGCACCGACGGGCTCACCGGATTCGCGCTCGCCTTCGGCGTGCTCGGGACCATCCTGACCACGACCGGGCTGCACATGACGCTCACCTGGCCGCTGGCCGGGCAGGGCTTCCCGTTCGACAACATCATCTTCGGCGAGCCGTCGCTGGCCTTCGGGGTGATGCTCCTGGCCGCCGCCTTCTACCTGTGGAAGCGCGGGCTCGACCTGCGCGAGAGCGTGGACCTGGCCGGTCACGTCGTCGCGGTGGCCCGGCCGGTGTCGTGGTTCGCCGCGGCCATGGGGCTGGCGTGCTTCGGCATCGCCGCGGCGGGGTGGACCTACACGCTGTTCGCCGCGCCGCCGCAGGAGCCCATCTCCGGGCTTCTGGCCGAGTACCCGCTGGTGGAGGCCACCTTCATCTCCGGGCTGTACGTCCTGGTGGGCGTCGGTGCGGTGCTGCTGCCCTTCGCGCTGGTACGGCGCGGCGGCCTCGCCAAGGTCGTCGGGTGGTGCTGGGGGCTGGCCGGGCTGGCGTTCACGCTCTTCGGGGCGCTCAACTACTTCACCCACATCGGGCTGATCGTGAACACCATGTAGAACTCCGCTTCAGCTCGGCAGGCTGAAGAAGACCGCCATCGCGATCGCCACGCAGGCCAGGAAACCGGCCAGCTCCCAGGCCCAGTCGTGGTGGCGGTCGCGTCGTTTGCGGGGGATCGGCCGGTGCGACCGCGGCACCACCCGGACCGCTTCGGGGGCCGCCGCCACGGGCTCGGGCGTCGAGGTCTGGGGGGTCTCGGGGGACTCCGCGATCCGAGGAGTCTCGGCGACCTCCGGTATCTCCGGTATCTCCGGGACCTCGGGGATCTCCGCCGTCTCCGGCTCGGGCGGCATGATGTACACCGGCTCGGGCGGTTGCGGGCGGGGCAGGAAGAGCCGGCCCGAGGCGTCGTCCCGCTCCCCGGCGACCAGCACGTCACCCGGCTCGGACCGGGGTGTCCCCCTGCGGTCGAGCGACCGGCGGGTGTTGTCGACGATCTCCTCGACCTTCGCCCGCACGTCCTCGAACGGCTTGACCGGCACCGGCGCCGCCAGCACCAGGGACGGCTGGTCCCGCACCTTGGGCATCGGCGCGGTGGCCGCCTCGTGCGCGAACGGCCCCTCGGGCGGACTCACCAGCTCGGCCGGGAACAGGCCGGTGCTGGACAGGTGGTCGATCTCGGCCAGCGGCAACGGCCAGCGCGGGGTGAGCGGCCACAGATTCAGCGGCGACTCGCCGGCCTCCTCCGGCAGGTACGGCTCGGCCGTACCGGACAGCGGCTCCGCCGTACCGGACAGTGGCCCCGCGGCCTCGGCCAGCGGCGGCGGAGCGGGCCACGGCAGGCGGCGCAGGATCTCGGTGAGGGGCGCCATGCGCACCGCGTGGTGCTCGTCGGTCACCAGGCGGACCGCGATCGAGGAGAAGGCCCGGTCGAGCGCGTGCCGGAAGTGCTCGCGCGCGAGCTCGGCCAGCTCGTCGGCGGTGTCGACGGCGACGTCGAGCACCCACGCCAGCTCCACCCGGTCGAGCCCGCAGACCTCGCAGAGCACGAGCACCTCGCGCTGGTGCGGGCGCAGGTCGCGCACCGCCCGCTCGATGAGCGAGCAGAGCGGGTCGACCAGGGGATCGACGACGGGCGGGGCGTAGACGACGTCGCGGCGCTGGATCTCGCGCCGGGCCAGCGCGTAGAGGGCGGCCCGGGGCGGAGGCTCGACGACCTTGGAAAGGACCGCGGTCACGGCGTCCGCGGCGGAGCCGTGGTCGCCGAGCTGGTCGGCGCAGTAGGCGAACAGCCCCCGGGCATGCGCGAGGTAGAGCTCCGTACGCGTGGTGAGCTGAGAGATCACGGGACCGGATCCTCTGCGGCTGATGCGATGAAAGGAAGGTAGGTCGCCAATCATGCCGCTTCCGTGGGCGTTGCCGCACTACCGGATGCCTATTTGATAGCAAAACAGGTGAACCGCTTCACGTAGGGGTGACGGGACACAACCCTCCGTATCGCCGTAGGGTGGACCAGGGATCATGACCCAGCACGAACGACGAGGTAGCGCATGATCACATTCGAGTCCGTCACCAAGCGCTACGCCGATGGCACCGTGGCCGTGGACCGGCTCTCGCTGGAGGCGCCCACCGGCGAGATCACCGTCTTCGTCGGCCCGTCCGGCTGCGGCAAGACGACCTCCCTGCGGATGATCAACCGGATGATCGACCCCACCGAGGGCCGCATCCTGCTGGACGGCACCGACGTGACCACGATCGACCCGCCGCAGTTGCGGCGCGGCATCGGGTACGTGATCCAGCAGGCCGGGCTCTTCCCGCACCGCAAGATCGTGGACAACGTGGCCACCGTCCCGTACCTGCTCGGCTGGGACCGCAAGAAGGCCCGCGACCGCGCGATGGAACTGCTCGAACGTGTCGGCCTCGACCTCAAGCTGGCCGGGCGTTACCCCTTCCAGCTCTCCGGCGGCCAGCAGCAGCGCGTCGGCGTGGCCCGCGCCCTGGCCGCCGACCCGCCGGTGCTGCTGATGGACGAGCCGTTCAGCGCGGTCGACCCGATCGTGCGCACCTCGCTCCAGGACGAGCTGATCCGGCTGCAGAGCGAGCTGCAGAAGACCATCGTCTTCGTCACCCACGACATCGACGAGGCGATCAAGCTGGGCGACCGGGTCGCGGTCCTGCGCGTCGGCGGGCGGCTGGCGCAGCTCGCCGACCCCAAGACCCTGCTGTCGGAACCGGCCGACGACTTCGTGCGCGACTTCCTCGGCCGCGACCGGGGCATCCGGCGGCTGCAGTTCTTCGGCACCGACGGCCTCGAACTGTCGGACCCGGCTGATACCTCTGGGGCGTGGACACTGCGGATGGCCGACGGGCGGCCCTCGGGCTGGGCACGGGCCGACGGCTCGGGGCCCCTGGAGCCCTACGGCACCTTCGTGCCGGGCCGCGACTCGCTGCGCACGGCGCTCGACGCCGCCCTGCTGACCCCGGCGGGCGCCGCGGTGGCGGTCGACGGCGACGGCCGGGTGGTGGGCGTGGTCCGCAGGGAGACCCTCGAAGCCGCGCTGGCGGAGGCCGCCGATGAGTAGCCGCCACGACCGGCGGGCCGCCGCCGACCGGCGAGCCGGCGAGCGCACCCCCGGGGGAGGGCCGGCCTGATGGACGAGGAACCGCTCTTCCGCTGGAGCTGGGTGGCCAGCAACTGGGACAACGACACCCCCAACAGCATCGTCAACCTGCTCGGCGCGCACATCGTGATGGCCGGGCTGCCCATCCTGCTCGGCCTGCTCGTCGCGCTGCCGCTCGGCCTGGCCTGCGTGCGCTGGCGCTGGCTCTACCAGCCGGTCGCGGGGCTGATGAACGCGATCTACGCGTTGCCGTCGCTGGCGCTGTTCATGATCCTGCTCTCGGTCACCGGGGCCGAGCGGACCACGGTGATCATCCCGCTCACCTTCTACGCGGTGGCGGTGCTCATTCCCGCCGTGGTCGACGGGCTCGGCTCGGTGCCCGACCACGTCCGGCAGTCGGCCGTCGCGATGGGCTACACGCCGCTGCGCCGGCTGCTGGGCGTCGAGCTGCCGATCGCCGTGCCGGTCGTGCTGGCCGGGCTGCGCGTGGTGGCCGTCTCCAGCATCAGCCTGGTCAGCGTGGGCGCGCTGATCGGCCAGGGCGGGCTGGGCAACTTCTTCACCGACGCCTACCAGCGTGACTTCTACACCCCGGCCATCGCCGGGATCGTGCTGATCGTGCTGCTGGCCCTGGTCGCCGACGGGCTCATCCTGCTCGCCCAGCGCCTGCTCACCCCCTGGGTCCGCGCACGGAGGTCGACATGAGGACGCGAGGCGCTGCGGGCCGGAGGCCGGCATGAACTGGTTGATCGACTTCTTCACCGATCCGGCCAACTGGAGCGGTTCGAGCGGCATCCCGCAGCGGCTGGTCGAGCACCTCGGGTTCTCGCTGGTCGCGCTGGCCCTGGCCGCGCTGATCGGCATCCCGCTCGGGCTGCTGGTCGGGCACACCGGGCGCGGCGGGCTGCTGGTGGTCGTCTCGGCCAACCTGGCGCGGGCGCTGCCGACGCTCGGCCTGCTGGTGCTGCTGGTGCTGCTGCTCGGCACCGCCTCCATCTGGCCGGTGCTGATCCCGCTGGTGGCGCTTGCCGTACCGCCCATCCTGGTCAACACCTTCGAGGGCATCCGCGGCGTCGATCCCGAGCTGCGTGACGCCGCGTACGGCATGGGCCTGCGTGGCCCGCAGGTGCTGCTCAAGGTGCTCGTGCCGGTCGCGCTGCCGCTCATCCTGCTCGGCCTGCGGCTGGCCGCGGTCCAGATCGTGGCCACGGCCGCGGTCGCGGCCTACGTCGGGCTCGGCGGGCTGGGCAGGTACATCATCGACGGTCTGGCCACCCGGGATTACAGCCAGGTGGTCGGTGGTTCAGTACTGATCGTGTTGTTCGCCTTGGCCGCGCAGTCGGTTTTCGCGATCACCCAGAGGCTGACGGTCTCACCGGGGGTGAGCCAGCGAGTTCGTATCCGCTAATCTCTGCAATACCCCCCGCTTAGAAGGGAAATAGGTTCCATGAGACGCATTTTCAGCGCGGCGGCGCTTTTCCTCACCGCAGCGCTCACCTTGTCCGCCTGCGGTTCCGGCGACCCGCTCACCACGAGCGCGACCCCGGCGCCGGGCGGGAGTTCCGCCGCCGGCGGGGGCGGGAAGGTCGTGGTCGGCTCGGCCAACTTCCCGGAGAACGTGCTCCTCGCCTCCATCTACGCCCAGGCGCTCAAGGCCAAGGGCGTGCAGGTCGAGGAGAAGCCGAACGTCGGCAGCCGTGAGGTCATCTACAAGCTGATCCAGTCGGGCCAGCTCAGCGTGCTGCCCGAGTACAACGGCGGCCTGCTGTTCTTCGTCGACCCGAAGGCCACCGCCGCCTCGACCGCCGACGTCAACGCGGCGCTCAAGTCCAAGCTCCCGGCCGAGCTGGAGATCCTCGAGTCCTCCGCCGCCCAGGACAGCGACTCGCTCACGGTCACCAAGGAGACCGCGACCAAGTACAACCTCAAGACCATTGAAGACCTCGCCAAGGTCTCCAAGGAGTTCGCCGTCGGCGGCCCGCCTGAGTTCAAGCAGCGTCGTGAGCAGCAGTTCAAGGACGTCTACGGCGTCGAGTTCAAGGAGTGGAAGCCGACCGGCGACACCACCGCCGACGCGATCAAGGACGGCACCGTCCAGGCCGGCAACGTCTTCACCACCGACCCCAAAATCCTGATCAACAACATGGTGTCGCTGGAGGACCCGAAGAGCGTCTTCAGCGCCCAGAACGTCACCCCGCTGGTGAACAAGGCGGCCGTCAACGACACCGTCCGCACCACGCTCAACGCCGTCTCGGCCAAGCTCACCACCGAGGGCCTCGTCGAGATGATGAAGAAGCTGTCGATCGACAAGCAGGACGCCGCCGCGGTGGCCAAGGAGTGGCTCACCGCCAACGGCCTGGCCTGACCCGGCTCGCCGAAGCTCACTCGCGCTCACGTACCCTTCCAGACGTGAGCGTGAGTGACTTCCGGGAAGCCATGGCACAACTCGCCGCCGGAGTGGGGGTCATCACCGTCCGGGACGGGCGGGACGACCTCGGCTCTACGGTGTCGGCCCTCATGTCGGTGTCCATGAACCCGCCGCTCGTCCTCGTCTCGCTCGGCTCCACCGGCTATCTCAGCGAGGTGCTGCTGCGGCAGGACCGCTGGGCCGCCTCCCTGCTCGGCGCCGGGCAGGCCGCCATCGCCAGCCGGTTCGCGACCGCCGGCCGGCCCAGCGCCCGGCATCTCGTCGCCGGCGTGCCCCACCACCGGGGCGAGCACACCGGGGCCTTCGTCGTCGAGGGCGGGGTGGCCGCGCTCGAACTGGAGACCTCCCAGGTCGTGCCCGCCGGGGACCACACGTTGTTCATCGCCCGGGTGCTGGCCGTGGACTACATCGACTCCTCGACCCAGCCACTCGTCCGCCTCCGCGCCCGCTACCGCCCCGTGTAGCTTCCTGGGCGGGTGCTATCGCCCGGTATAGGTGACGGCTCGGTCGAAGGCGAGGGTCGCGAAGCGCCCGCCGGTGAAGCCCAGCCGTACGCCGTCGCAGTGCGCGAACGGCGCACCCCAGGAAGCGTGATCCCCGTCCGGGAAACAGGCCGCCAGCGCCAGCTCGATCGCCCCGCCATGCCCGACCAGCAGCGCCGAGCCACCCTCGCCGACCCCGTCGAGCGCGTCCAGGAAGATCCCCCGCAGTTCCCCGGCCACCCCCGCAGCCGTGCGGCCCGCCCGGACGACGGCCGCGAGCCGCTGGTAGGGGTCGGCCCACTCCCACTGCGCGTGCCGGGGGATCTCGTCCGCCACATAGCCCGACGGCCACTCCGCGGTGTCGTCCACCGCGAAGCCCATCGCGACGGCGGTCTCGACGGCGCGCGGAGACCCGCTGGTGACGACGCGCTCATAAGGGCCGGCCCCGGCGCCGATCAGGCGGGCCAGCGCGACGCCCTCGGCGGACAGGTGCGAACCGCGGCCACGGGCCGGGCCCTTCTTGGTCAGACTGTGGCGGCGGACATCCAGCCAGATCATGGGCGGCCCGGGGGTCAGCGCGAGGCCGAGGCGGCGCGCGGGTGGGTGTGCGGGTGCGGCTCGTGCGGGCGGGCGGCGGAGGGGTGGGCGTTCTCGCAACGGCCACTGGGCGTGCACACCGCGACCGCCGCGCGGTCGGCCTCGCACTCCAGCAGGCGGGCGCTGCACATGATCGGGGCGACGGCCACCGCGGCCGGGCCGCTGACCAGCAGGGCGGAGGCACAGTAGGCCGCCGCGGCCAGCAGCCGGGAGCCCCGGCCCAGACCGCCCAGCAGGCGCTCGACCCGGTGCACGACCACCCCTTCGGCGAAGGCGAAACCGGGCGAGGGGGAGGAGGGCGAACCGGGCGAACCGGGGGAGGCGACGGGCGGGATGGTGACCGTAGAACCGGTCGGGGTGACCGGCGCGGCGGCGGCCGGGGTGATCATTTGGACGATGGCTCCGGCGAGGACGAGGTCGCCGTGCGCCCGCCGGGCCGAGTCGTCGGCCAGCATCTCCAGCAGCCCGAGCACCGCCTCCCGCGCGACCCGGGCGAACGGCAGCCGCGGGAAGGCGTTGCCCAGCGCGACGAACGGCAACATCACCAGATCGTGCCGCCCCGAGGCGTGCGCCCGCTCGTGCGCGAGTACGGCCTGCAGCTCCTCGGCGGTGAGAAGGTCGATCGTGCCCCGGCTGAGCACGACCCGGCCCGAGACGCAGTAGGCCACCGGCTCGTCCCCCGGCAGCACGTGCGCGTCGTGCGCCGCCGAGTGCTCGGCGACCAGGTCGATCATGAGCCGCTGGCGCCGCTGCTCGGCGCGGGTGCGGACGGTGGTCAGCACGATGTGCCCGGCCAGCCAGCCGAGCAGCCCGACCGACCACACCAGGGCGGCCAGGTGGGCGGGACCGAGACCGGCCAGCCCTTCCCCGGCCAGGAGCTGGTGGGCGAAGGCGTGCATGCCGTGCGGGAAGGCCGCCGCCAGCGGGGTGACCGCCGCGACCAGCCCCAGGCTGACCGCGCCCAGCCCGGCGGCGAAGGCCATCGCCTGCCACAGGACGAGCGCGGCCCGCGGCTGCCGGCGTACCCAGGCGGCCCCGGCCAGGCGGCGGGCGAAGGCGAGCGGCAGCAGGCACAGTCCGGCGAGCAGCGCCCAGCCGATCACGACTGGCCCCGGCGCTCGTCGAGCGCGGCGCGCAGGGCGCTCGCGACCTCGGGGGAGACGGTGCCGACGAAGCGGTTGACCGCCGCGCTGAGGTTGCCCGCCTCGTCGAGCGCGGCCCGCATGGTCTCGGCGACGAAGGCGTCCTTGGTGCCCGTGGCGCGGTAGCGGTGCGCCCGGCCGGCGGCCTCGCGGGTGACCAGGCCCTTGTGCGTCAGCCGTACCAGCACGGTGAGCACGGTGGTCACCGCGGGCTCGGAGGGCACCGCGGCGGCGACCTCCTGGGCCAGGAGGCCGTCGGGGTGCTCCCAGAGGGCTTCCATGATCGAGCGCTCCAGATTGCCCAGCCGCACGGGTGGACCCCCTTCTTCGACAACAAGTAGAAGATTACGCGACAATCGTCTTCTACGTCGTGTAGAAGTAGAGGCATGTCGAGAAAAGAGAAGATCGCGGCGATGCGCGCCCAGGACACCCAGCGCGCGGCACGCAAGCGGAATCTCGCCGTCACGCTCACGGTGATCGGCGTCTTCGCCGTCGTGCTGGCGGCGATCGTGCTCATCAACCGCGCCCCCGCCGCCGAGAGCGGTGGCGGGCCCCAGGCCGTGCGCGCCGACAGCCACCGGCTGCAGACCGCCCCGGACGGCAAGGTCACGCTGGTGGAGTTCCTCGACTTCGAGTGCGAGGGCTGCGCCGCCCACTACCCGGTGGTGGAGCAGCTCCGCAAGGACTACGCGGGCAAGGTCACCTTCGTGGTGCGCTACTTCCCGATCGCCAGCCACTTCAACGCCGAGCGCGCCGCCCGCGCCGTCGAGGCCGCGGCGCAGCAGGGCAAGTTCGAGGCGATGTACCAGCGGATGTTCGAGCGGCAGCCCGAGTGGGGCGAGAAGCGGGTGCCGGCCGACCAGACCTTCCGCGGCTACGCGCAGGACCTCGGCCTGGACGTGGCCGCCTGGGAGAAGGCCTACCGCGACCCGGCGACGCTGAAGCGGGTGACCAAGGACGCCGAGGAGGGCCAGGCCCTCGGGGTCGAGGGCACGCCGACCTTCTTCCTCAACGGCACGAAGATCCAGCCGCAGTCCGCCGACGAGTTCAAGGCCCTCATCGATGCCGCACTCAAGCGCTGAGGCCCCCTTCCCGCGGCTGCTGCCGTGGTTGCTGCTGAGCGGTGGCGCGATCGGCCTGCTGGCCTCCTTCGTGCTGAGCGTCGAGAAGATCGCGCTGCTCAAGAACCCCGGCTACGTCCCGAGCTGCAGCCTCAACCCGGTCCTGTCGTGCGGCTCGATCATGCGCACCTGGCAGGCCGAGCTGTTCGGCTTCCCCAACCCGCTGCTCGGCGTGGCCGCCTTCGCCGTCGTCACGACCGTCGGCGCGGCCCTGCTCGCCGGCGCGAGCCTGCCCCGCTGGTTCTGGTACGGCCTGCAGACCGGCGTGAGCCTCGGCTTCGTCCTCGTGCACTGGCTGATCTACCAGAGCCTCTACGAGATCGGCGCACTGTGCCCCTACTGCATGGTGGTCTGGGCGGTCACCGCGGTGCTCTTCTGGTACGTCACCCTGCACAACCTGCGGCGCAGCGGCTACCACACGGTGCCGATCGTGCTGTGGTTCCTGGCGGTCGTCACCCTGATCCTGGTGCGGTTCTGGAGCTACTGGAGCACTTTGCTCTAGCGGAGCCTGGGATTTCGCCGCGATTCGGGGCACGTGACTGGGCATGATGCTGGTTCTGGGTGCGACGGGCACGATCGGCCGCCGGGTGGCGGCCATGCTGGAAGCCGGAGGGAACGCGATCCGCGTCGCCTCCCGGCACACCCCCATCCCCTTCGACTGGTCCGACCGCAAGACCTGGCGGCCGGCCCTCGAAGGCATCGAGCGCATGTTCCTCATGGCGCCGGACGGCCAGCCGATCGAGCCGGAGCTGGTCGCGCAGGCGGTGCGCAGCGGGGTGCGCCGGATCGTGCTGCTGTCCAGCGGGGGCATCGAGGTCATGCGGGACGAGCGGCTGCTGGCCGCCGAGCGCACGGTCAAGGACTCGGGCGTGCAGTGGACGATCGTACGGCCCTCGTGGTTCGACCAGAACTTCGACGAGGGCTTCCTGCGCGAGGCCGTGCGGGCCGGGCAGGTCGCGGTGCCGGTCGGTGAGCTGCGGCAGCCGTTCGTGGACGCCGGTGACATCGCCGCCGTCGTGGTCGCCGCGCTCACCCGCGACGGCCACGAGGGGCGTAGTTACGAGGTCACCGGCCCGCGCGCGCTGTCCTTCGCGGACGCGGTGGCCGTCATCAGCCGGGCCGCCGGGCGCGAGGTGCGCTTCGACGGCACGCCGGAGGCCTACCTGGCGGCGATGCGCGCGGCCGGGCTGCCCGAGGAGCAGGTCAAGGCGGACCTGGAGGCTTTCGCCGCGTTGCGCGCGCACGGCGACGCCGAGCCCACCGACGTGGTGCGCCAGGTCACCGGCCGCGACCCCAAGCTCTTCGAGACCTACGCCGCCGAGGCCTCCTGGTAGGCCGACGCGAGCCCCTACCACCGCTCGACCAGGTGCTCCCGGCCGGCGGGCGGCTCGTAGGGGTCGGGCCAGAAGTCGGTCACCCGCGTGATCAACCCCGCCTCGGAGAACTCGAACCAGGCGCAGGCGTCCTGGTGCTCCGCGCCCACCCGCGCGTCGATCCACGCCGCCGCCCACCGCCCGTCGGCCACCACCCGCCGGGCGGTCAGGTGCCAGTCGCCGGGGTACTCCTGGTTGAACCGCAGGTAGGCCGCCTTCCCGCGAATCCGCTCCCGGGTCTGCGGCATCTCATAGACCACCGCGTCGTCCAGCAACGCCCCGAACCGCACCCAGTCGCGCCGCTCGGCGCTGTCGATGTAGTCGTGCACGGCCTGCCGCGTCCCGGCGGTCACCCTCTCGTCCATGGGCCAGGACGCTAGCCGTACCCACCGACAAAGTCCGCCGGGCTCAGCGGATGACGAGCCGCCCCGGGAGCACGAGCGGCCCCTGGGCGGGCAGGCCCAGCGTGGCGGCGAGGTCGGCGAACGGCCCCCACGCCTCCAGCCGCATCCGGCTGAGGGCCGCGGCGCGGTCCTCGCTGCTGTCGGGCCCGCGCAGCCGCTCCAGCGGGTGCAGGCGCGGGTAGCTGCGGACCGGGGCGTCGGCGCTGAGGCCGGCCCGCTTGCGGGCGATGCCGAGCGCGTCCTCCAGCCCGCCGACCTCGTCGACGAGGCCGCCGTCGCGGGCGTCGGCGCCGGTCCAGACCCGGCCCTTGGCCAGCTCGTGGGCCCGCTCGAGCGGGAGCTTGCGGCCGTCGGCGACCTTGCCCACGAAGTCGTGGTAGATCCGGTCGAGCCAGGCGTTGATCCGCTCCCACTGCTCGGGCGAGAAGCCGCGGGCGGTGGAGAACATCGCCGCGTTGCCGCCTTCGGCCACCACGTCCGAGGTGACGCCGACCTTGTCCAGCAGTTCGGCCAGGACCGGCTTGCCACCGAAGACGCCGATGGAGCCGGTGAGCGTGCCCGGCTGGGCGACGATCACGTCGGCCGCCATGGCGACGAAGTAGCCGCCCGAGGCGGCCAGGTCGCCCATCGAGACGATGACCGGCTTGACCTTGCGGGTGAGCACGATCTCGCGCCAGACGGCGTCCGAGGCGACGTAGGACCCGCCGGGGCTGTCCACCCGGAAGACGACGGCCTTGATCTGGTCGTCGCGGCGAGCGCTGCGGATGGCCGCGCTGATCGTGTCGGAGCCCATCGCCGCGCCGTCGCCGCCGAGGGGGCTGCGCCCGCTGCGGCCGAGCCGGATCGGGCCGTGCCCGTGGACCAGGGCGATGCCCGCGCCGGGCCGGGCCGGCAGCTTGGGGCCCTTGATGTAGCGGGAGACGAACAGCAGCGCCGCCGACTCGCCCGCGGCCTGCCGTACCTCGTCGTAGACCTCGTCGCGGTAGGCCAGCCGGTCGACCAGCCCGGCCTCGACGGCCTCGGCGCCGATGAACGGGCCGCGGTCGATCAGTTCGCGGACCTTGCCCGCGTCGAGGCGGCGGCCCTCGGCGATGCCGGTGACGATCTGCCGGGTGACCGACTCGGCGATCCGCGCCAGCGACTCGCGGTGCGGCTCGGTCATGTGGTCCTGGGTGAACATGTTCGGCGCGGTCTTGTACTCCTGCCGCTGGCCGCCCTCGTAGGAGACGCCGAGCTTGTCCAGGGCGCCCTTGAGGAAGCGCTGCTCCAGCGCGATGCCGGTGAGGCCGACGTCGCCGCTCGGCTGCAGGTAGACCTTGTCGAAGGCGCTGGCCAGGTAGTACGGCACGGTGCCGTTGCCGAACTCGCCGAAGGTCTCGGAGAAGGCGACGGTGAGCTTGCCGGAGGAGCGGAAGTGGATGATCGCCTGGCGCAGCTCCTGGACCGTGGCGAAGCCCAGCGGGTTGCCGCCGATCTTGACGATGAGGGCCTTGACCCGCGGGTCCTGGCGGGCGCGCTTCAGGCCGGAGAGCACGTCGGCCAGGCGCGGCTTGCGCATGCTGAGCAGGGCGGAGAGCGGATCGGCCGGTGGGCCGGCGGTGAGCCCTTCGGTCAGGTCGAGCTCCAGGACCAGCGGGGCCGTGCGCCGCTGACGGATCCGGTCGAAGGTTTCCATGATCGCCTTGCTCGCGTCCATGGAGCCACCCTAATCGCCGTGGGCCGGTCATGGGCGGGTGGCCTGCCGGGTCGGCAGGAAACGGCACAGATGGTACGGCCGGCGCCCCACGGAGATGGCCTGAGGCGTCGGCCGTACCGGATCACCCGAGGGTAGTGACGGGACCGCCGGTCGACATGCGGTCCCGATCACCGTTATGCACTCTTTACTGCCGATCGGGCGGGGTCAGGCGGACAGCCGGGTCTTCTCCGCCTTCCGCAGCGCCGTGGTGCCGTTCTTGCCGTGCGCCCAGTTGAGCCAGGCGGTCAGCAGGGCCCGGTCCTTGCCCTTCTTGAGCACCTTGTAGGCCGTGCCGAGGGTGGAGGCCTTGGTCAGCTCGGGGAAGACCCGGCTGGCCTTGCCGACCAGCTTCAGGTAGCAGACCAGCGTGGCGTCGGCGATCGTGCCGGTGGAGCGGTGGATCTCCGTGGCCCACTGGGCGGCGCTCAGCCGCGCGCCCGCCGTACCTCTGGTGCAGACGGGGGCGGCGGCCGGGCCGGGTGTGGGGGTCACCGTCACGGTGACGGTCACGGTGATCGCGGGCAGCGGCACGACGGTGGCCGGGGGCGGCGTGGTCGTCTGCTCGTCGGTCGGCTCGTCGGTGGGGTTCTCGTCGGTCGGGTCGTCGGTGCCGTCCGTGCCATCGCCTGTGCCGTCGTTCGGGTCCTCGTCGCCGGACGGGGAGTCGTCGGGGACGGGCGTGGGCGTGGGGCCGCTGGGCGAGGGGGTCGGCGGGACGCCGGTGATGGCGCCGTTGAGGTCGATGCGCGGCGTGCTCGCCGTACTGTCACCGAAGGGGTAGGTGACCGGCAGGCCGGTGCGCTTGAGCGCGTCCACCAGCGAGTCGACGCTCGCCCCCGGCGTGCGGGCCTTGAGGACGGCCAGGGTGCCGGCCACGTGCGGGGCGGACATGGAGGTGCCGCTGTGCACCGCGGTCAGGTCGTCGGGCACGGCCGACTCCACGTCCACGCCGGGCGCGAGCAGGTCGAGCAGCGGGCCGCGGTTGGAGAAGAAGGCCACGCCGTCGGTCGCGTCGGTCGCGCCGACGGTCACCGCGGAGGAGATGCAGCCGGGGAAGGTGACGCCCTCGAAGGACTCGTTCCCGGCCGCGACCACCGGCGCGATGCCCTTGGCCAGTAGCGCGTCGAACTTCGGCTTGAAGACCGCGTCGTCACAGGCGCTCTCGTACGGCTGGCCGCCCAGGCTCAGGTTGACCGCGGCGAGCGGCACCGGCACCTGCGCGGTGGTGAGGTAGTCGATCGCCTGGAGCAGCGACGACTCGTACGCCAGCACGCACGGCCCCTCGTCGCCGCAGACGTCGGGGGAGTCGTGCCGGGAGAAGATCTGCACCGCCACCAGGCTCGCGCCCGGCGCGACGCCGGAGGCGATGCCGGCCACGTGGCTGCCGTGGTCGCACAGGCTCGCGCACAGCGCCGTCTCGGCGTCGGCGGCGCCCTCGCCGGTCTGCGTGGTCTGGCCGTTCGGGCAGAGCGAGCGGGCGGTGTCGTCGGCGGCGGAGAAGCACGCCTCGCCGACGATCTTCCCGGCGAAGGCGGGGTGGTCGCGGTCGATGCCGGTGTCCAGGATGGCGATGGCCTGGCCGGCGCCGGTGAAGCCGGCCGCGTGGGCCTTGTCGGCGCCGATCTGCGGCAGGGTGTTGAGCGCGGCGGGCGGGAAGGCGCGGTCGCGGCGGATGCCGGTGACGCGCGGGTCCTCAGCCAGTTCGGCGAGTTGCTCGGGGGTGCCTTCGACGACGAGGAAGGGCTTCGGCTCCACCACGGGAGCGGGGGCCGCGGTGGGGCTCTGGGTCGGGGAGGGGGACGGTAAGACCGTGCCCGAGGGCGTGGCTGAAGGAGCGGCCGAGGGAGTGACCGAGGGGGCGGGGTCGGACACCGGGGCCTGCACCAGCACCTCGGCCGTCGACTCCGCCGCCACCGGCGCGACCGCGGCGGAGTCGGTGACCTCGACGATCACGCGGACGGGACCCGTGCCCAGCCCCTGCTCGATCTTGGGATCGTCGGCCAGGGCGGGGGTGGCGGGAAGGGTGAGACCCACCAGGAGTCCCGCCAGCAGCAGTCGAAGTCGCACAAATCCTCCGAAGGATGATCTCTCGGAGTCTAAGGCGACACGTCCGAGACGCCTAGGCCTCGCCGGGAGCAGGCGGCGGAACCGCCGTCCCAGAGGCCGGCGCCGGCGGCGGAACGACCGTCCCCGCACCCTGGCCGGAAGCCGGAGCCGGTGGCGGGACCACCGATCCCGAAGCCGGGGCCGGCGGCGGGACCACCGTCTCGTCGGCGTCCGCGACCTGCACCAGGACCGGCTCGGTGAGCACCTCCACCGCCGGCTCGCCGACCTGCGGGCTGCGCAGCCAGATCGCCCCGAGCGGCGGCACCCGCAACACCGCCGAGTACGGCAGCCCGTGCCAGGCCGGCCCGGACGCCTCCACCGCCCCGAGGTTGCCCACCCCGCTGCCGGCGTACTCGAAGGCGTCGGTGTTGAGCACCTCGGACCACTGCCCGGCCTCGGGCAGCCCGATGCGGTAGTCCTCGTGCGGCTCCCCGCTGAAGTTCACCACGCACGCCAGCGCCGACCCGTCGGCCGCGTACCGCAGGAAGGACAGCGTGTTCCCGGAGGCGTCGTCGGCGTCGATCCACCGGAACCCCTCGGGCGTGTGGTCCAGCTCCCACAGCGCCGGGGTCTCACGGTAGACCCGGTTGAGGTCGCGCACCGCCTTCTGCACGCCCTGGTGCCCGTCGAACTGCAGCACCCACCAGTCGAGCCCGCGCTCCTCCGACCACTCCGAACCCTGGCCGAACTCGCCGCCCATGAAGAGGAGCTGCTTGCCCGGATGCGCCCACATGTAGGCGAACAGCGCCCGGAGCTGCGCGAAGCGCTGCCACTCGTCGCCCGGCAGCTTGCCGAGCAGGGAGCCCTTGCCGTGCACGACCTCGTCGTGGGAGAGCGGCAGCACGAAGTTCTCGCTGAAGGCGTACATCAGCGAGAAGGTCGCCTGATGGTGGTGGTACTGCCGGAAGACCGGCTCGTGCTTCAGGTAGGCGAGGGTGTCGTGCATCCAGCCCATGTTCCACTTGAAGCCGAAGCCCAGCCCGCCCAGGTAGACCGGCCGCGAGACGCCCGGCCAGGCGGTCGACTCCTCGGCGATGGTGGCGATGCCCGGCACCCGCCGGTAGCACACCTCGTTCAGCTCCTTGAGGAACTCCACCGCGTCGAGGTTCTCCCGTCCGCCGTGCACGTTCGGGGTCCACTCGCCCTCGCGCCGGGAGTAGTCGAGGTAGAGCATCGAGGCGACCGCGTCCACCCGCAGCCCGTCGATGTGGAACTCCTCCAGCCAGTAGAGCGCGTTGGCGACCAGGAAGTTGCGCACCTCGCGCCGCCCGAAGTCGAAGACGTAGGTCCCCCAGTCGGGGTGCTCGCCGCGGGCCGGGTCGGCGTGCTCGTACAGCGGGGTGCCGTCGAAGCGGGCCAGCGCCCAGTCGTCCATCGGGAAGTGCGCGGGCACCCAGTCGAGGAAGACGCCGATGCCCGCCTGGTGCAGCCGGTCCACCAGGAAGCGGAACTCGTCGGGCGTGCCGAACCGCGAGGTCGGCGCGTAGTAGGAGGTCACCTGGTAGCCCCACGACCCGCCGAAGGGGTGCTCGGCGACCGGCAGGAACTCCACGTGCGTGAAGCCCATCTCGTGCACGTAATCCACCAGCTCGGTGGCGAGCTGCTCGTAGGACAGGCCCGGCCGCCAGGAGCCCAGGTGCACCTCGTAGACGCTCATCGGCCGCCGCTGCGCCTGGCTCTCGGCCAGCTCGGCCCGCCAGTCCGCGTCGCCCCAGGCGTAGCCGGAGGCCTCCACGACCGAGGCGGTCTGCGGCGGCACCTCGGTCCGGCGGGCCATCGGGTCGGCCTTGTCGCGCCAGACGCCGTCCACGCCCAGGATCTGGTACTTGTACCGCTCGCCCGCGCCCAGGCCGGGGATGAACAGCTCCCACACGCCGGAGCGGCCCAGCGAGCGCATCGGGTAGTCGGTGCCCCAGTGGTTGAAGTCGCCCACCACCCGCACGCCGCGGGCGTTCGGCGCCCACACGGCGAAGGCCGTGCCCTCGACCTCCTCGTGGCGCATGACCCGCGCGCCGAGCGCCTCCCACAGCCGCTCGTGCCGGCCCTCGCCGATGAGGTGCAGGTCCACCTCGCCCAGCGTCGGCCAGTGCCGGTAGGGGTCGTGCGCGATGTACGGCTCGCCCCCGGCGTATCGCACCTCGAAGGTGTAGCCGGGCGCCTTGTCGAGCCCGGCGACGGTGGCCTCGAACACGCCGTGCGCGACGTGCTCGGCCTCGTGCCGGGTACCGTCCTCGAAGATCACCGTCACCCGTTCGGCCAGTGGCCGGAGGGCGCGGAAGCTGATCCCCTCCGGGCCCGGGTGGGCCCCCAGGATCGAGTGCGGATCGTGGTGGGCCCCGCCCGCGAGGCGCTCGAACTCTGTGTTCACCGACATGTCCCCAACCCTGCCCGACTCGGCTCTTTCCATGTGCCTCAACCCACTGTGGCAGGGGTATCCGACCGTGGGACAGAACATCTAGGGTGTCGCGGGTGTTAAATCCTTCCGTGCTCGTCGAATACCGAAACGGCAGGACAGCGCTGGTCGTGTCCGGGATCTACGTCGTGGCGGCCGTGGCCGCGCTCGTCGCCGGATACGTCTCGGCCGATTTCGCCCACGCCTGGCGGCTCGGCACCGCGCTCGACACCGGCGTGCGGCCCGACGTGGCCGGGCTGCTGGTTCTGCTGGCGGGTGTCGCCGGGCACGCGTGGATGCTCTGGCGCGTCGTGCGCGACCCGTTCACGCTGCCTCCGTCCGGCCGGCCCCGCATCCTGGCCCTCGTCCTGTACGGCGTGGCCGCCCTGGCCGTGGTGCAGGTGCTGTTCGACCCCGGGCCGCTGGAGTTCGCCGCCACCCTCGCGCTCGCCGTCCTCCTGCTGCTGGAGCTGCGCTGCCCGGCGTGGATCAAGGCGGGCCTCGTCGTCGCGCTGCTGGCGCGGTTCCTGTACTTCCCCGCGGGCATGGTGCAGATGGGATTCCCGCACTCCACCCCGCTGTGGGTGGGGGTGCTGGTCGCGGTGGCCCTCGCCGGCAACGAGCTCGGCGTTCCGGGCTGGCGCGCCTTCGCCCTGGCCGGGCAGGCCAAGGACGGGCGCTTCCGCCGCTCCACCCGGGTCTTCGGCTGGATCTACGTGGCCGCACTGGTGGCGCTCATGCCGATGACCCCGCCGGTCGAGCTCTACGACCCCGGCCTGGCCCTGGGCGCGCTGACCGGGGTCGTCTACTCCGTCTTCCTGCCGCTCTGGGCCGCGGGCTCGGCCCGGGACCTCGCTCAGCCGGCGTAGGGGTTCTTGGCCGTCACGTCGCGCGGCGTGACGCGGAAGCCCTGCCAGTGCACCGGCATCGGATCGGCGTCCTCGTCGCGGGCGACGTGGTGGAAGCCGACGTTGACCCAGAGCACCGGGTCGGTGAGCCGCTCGCGGCCGGTGTAGGCGTCGACCGACTCCTTGCACCTGGGCGCGGAGTTCATGCTGGCCAGCCGCTCGCAGGCGCGGTACTGCGTCACGTAGACGTCGGAGTGGGTGAAGCCCTCGTCCTTCGGGCCGCGGTACTCCGAGCTGTCGGAGTTGTTGATCTCCCACGAGACCGGGTGCCGGTCGGCGTTGAGCACCCTGGGGTCGACCACGCGCCACCAGCGCATCCGCTGGTTCAGGGCCTTGGTCTCGCGCTTGAAGACCGTGCGGGCCATCGTGCGCTTCTTGGTGCCGTTGCCGGCGAAGTCGTACTGCTCCACCACGTCGCGGCCCTTGCCGTTGAGGTCGAAGTCGAGCCGCCAGAAGATGTTGTGGCTGTGCGACTCCTCGAAGTGCCTGCGTCCCACGCCGATCGGCCAGCCGTGCTTCGGCGCGGTGGTGAAGCCGGCCAGCGAGCCGGTCGCGCCCACCCGCGGGGTGATCGAGCCGTCGTCGCCGAGGATCCACTCGGCGATGTAGGTGTACCAGCCGACCTGGTAGGCGCTCAGCACCACCAGCTCGCGGCCCTGCGCGGACCTGCGCTGGGCGGCGTCGCCGTACCCGTCCTTGAGGAAGGCGTGCCCGCGCGGCCGGGTCAGCACGCAGACCTTCTGCTCGCGCCGCTCGCCGTCGGGGCAGTCGGCGTCGGTCAGCGCGATGGCGCTCGGGCCGAGCGCGCCGATGTCGTGGAAGCGCGGCTCGCCGCTGTCGTAGGGGACGTGGATCTGGGCCAGCGCCGCGGTGCGCAGCACGCGCACGGCCTTGGAGCCGGCCGGCGTGTAGCTGACGCGGGTGATCGCGAGCCCCTCGATGTTCCGCATCTCCCAGCAGAGCCGCCAGCGCGCGCCGTTGGGCAGGGTCTGCTCGACCAGGTACGGCGAGCTGCACTCCTTGGCGTCGGGCGCGGGCGCGGCGGCCGGCGCGGTCAGGAGCGTGGCGGCCAGCGCCAGGGGGAGAATCACGTCACCACTCCAGGATGTGAACCGTCTTGGCGGACAGGTCGACGACGATGCGGCTGGTGTCCAGGAAGCGGCCGTCGGGCAGGCGCACGAACAGCCGGACACACCGGTGCGTACGGCAGGCCCCCTGCTTGTCGCGGAAGATGAGCCCGCGCAACGACAGGTCGGCGGCCGAGCGCAGCTCCCGCCCCGCGGCCTTGCGGAACTCCGAGCGCACGCCCTTGCCGAGCTTGGGGTGGGCCAGCAGCAGCTCGGCCGCCCTGACCTCCTCGCGCTTGGAGGGCGGCGGCTGCACGCCGGTGCCCTTGCTCTCCCGCACGACCGTGCCGCGGCCCAGGTCGACGGTCCGCACGATGACGGCGTCCTCGGCGTAGTCGTACAGGTAGGCCTCGGCCCGCCGGTTCGGCTCGGCGGCCTTGTCATCGTCGCGTTCGACGTAGAGCAGCTCCACGCGGCCGGCGGCCATGTGCGCCCGCGAGGAGGCTCCGGCGATCTCGCCGGCGCGGCGCACCTCGTCGGGGGTGAGCGGGTCGCCGGGGGCGGGGGTGACCCGGGCGACCTGCGCGGCTTCGGGCGCCGCGCCGCCGGTCAGGAACATGGCCGCGCCCGCGACGGCCGCGGCCCCCAACCCCGCCGCGCCGAGCACCAGGCTTCGCCGCATGGCGTCTCCTTTACTCTACGTTGACTTACGCCAACGTAGAGTAAAGGCGGCGTGTCGCCCGCCGAGGGGGAACAGTGATTTGCGGCTAACGCACCCCTCGCACCAGATTGACGAGCGGCGCGGCGGCGAGCGTGACGAGGCCGCAGGTCAGGAAGAGCAGGAAGTAGTTGGGCCCGGCGGCGAAGGGGTCGCTGCCGATCGCCAGCACTACCGGGGCGAGCGCCGGGGCCACCGCGCTGGGCAGGTGCTTGGCCATCGAGAAGGCGCCGAGGAAGCGGCCGGCGTCCCGCTCGTCCGGCAGCACGCGGGTGACCAGGCCCAGGTCGACCGCGTAGTAGACGCCGGTGGCCGCGCCGCTGACCACGGTGACCACCAGGACCACCAGCACGCTGGCCGTGGCCGCCTTGAGCACCAGCATCGCGGCCAGGATCAGCGTCGCCCAGAGCACGAACGGCTTGCCGCGCCCGGTCCGGCCCGTCCACCGGCCGCCCAGGTAGGCGAACAGGCCGGACAGCCCGGTCCCGAGCAGCGTCGTCACCCCGACCAGCGAGACCGCCTCGGCGGTCGGCATCGCCAGACGGCTCTGCAGGTAGTACAGCGAGTAGGAGGAGATCAGCGCGAAGCCCACGCTGACCAGGAGCCGCTGCACCCACAACAGCCGGAAGTCGCGGGCCTGGCGGGGCAGGATCAGCAGCGAGGCGGCCAGGCTGCGCAGGCTCACCGGCCGGCGTTCGGCGGGGTCGAGCCGGCGGTCGGGCAGCACCGCGCAGAGCACCGCCGCCGCTCCCACGGCCAGCAGGCCGCAGAGCACGACCTGCGCCAGCAGCGACGACTTGAGCACCTGTGAGATGAGGATGGCCGGGACGACTCCCACCACGTTGCACATCGAGAACACGCCGGCCACGCGCTGGCGGCGCTCGGGCGGGAACTGGTCGACGACGGTCGCGGTCAGGCCGGCGACCATGGCCTGGTAGCCGCAGACCGCGACGACCCAGCCGAGGGCGACCAGCGCGACCGCGCCGGCCAGGGCCAGCACGATCAGGCCGCCCAGGCCGACCAGGGAGCCGCCGAGGATCCAGGGACGGCGCATGCCGTACCGGCTGGTGGTGCGGTCGGACAGGTGGCCGCTGATCGGGTTGGCCAGCACGGTGGCCAACCCGCCGAGGGCGGTGACCAGGCCGAGCACGGTCTCCTTGCCGCCGGGGGCGAGCTCCTGGATCTTCAGGCCGAGGCCGAGGATGAGCGGCAGGGCGCCGGCGGCGGCGTAGAAGAGCTCCGCGAAGCCGATGGCGGCCACCAGGCCGCGGCGGGGACGGAGGGGAGCGGGAGGCGCGTCGGGCGCGAGAGTGGACATGCTCAGCCGGCCAGCGGGGCAAGTGCCGGAGCGCCGGTGAGGGCGGTTCGCAGGCGGTCCACGTGGGCGGGGGCGAGGCCGTGCGGGGCGAGCAGGGCCTGGGCGCCGCCGGCCTCACGCAGCGCCGCGAGGGCCGCGCGGATGGCCTCCTCGGGGGCCTCCAGGAAAGCGGCGGGCGCCTCGGCCGTGGGCAGCGCGGCCAGCACCTGCGGGAGCTGCTCGCCGGTCCTCAGGTAGTCGGCGACGATCGCCTCGTGCTCGACGCCGACCAGGTCGAGCACGAGCGCCACGACCAGCCCGGTGCGGTCCTTGCCGGCCGCGCAGTGCACCAGCGCGGGCAGCCCGCCCGGCCCGGCGAGCTCGGCGACCACCCGGGCGAACCAGGCGGCGCGGTGCCGCAGGAGCAGGACGTACAGCTCGCCCAGGGTCAGCCCGGGCGGCAGCTCGGCCATCCCGGCGGGCGAGCCCTCGCCGCCCAGCCGGACGACGGCGACGCCGGGCAGCTCGGCCCAGTCACCGTGGACCCGCTCGGGCTCGGCCCGCAGATCGACGACGAGACGCACGGCGTCGAGTTCGGCGGGCAACCCGGCGGCACCGGCGCCCTGCGGCTGAGCCGAACGGAAGAGCACACCCGGACGGACGCGGCCGGTGGACAGGCCGACGTCACGGAGGTTCAGAAGAGGCATGAGTCATCTATATGAGTCGCCGATGAACGGTGAAATGTCGGAGAAATGAACTTCGGTGCAATCCTCTAAGGTGACTTCCATGCCGCGTGAAGCCCGCTACCGAGTCATCGCCCGGCGGCTCGGCGACCTCATCCGGCAGGGCGAGCTCCGCCCCGGCCAGCAGCTCCCCACGGAGGACGCGCTGGCCAGGGAGTACGGCGTGCACCGCCTCACCGCCCGGCAGGCCGTGCTCGAACTGCGCCGCACCGGCCTGGTCGAGACCCGGCACGGCGCGGGCAGCTTCGTCCGCCTGCTGCCGCGCCGCGTCGAGGTCACCGTGGACCCGGCCACCCGGCGGCACCGCCCGGCCGACCTGGAGGGCGTCTTCACCGAGGAGCGGCCGGTCCGGCAGGGCCACGTGCCCGATCCGGTGGCCGCCGCGCACCTGGGCCTGACCGGCGCCGACGTCCTGGAGGTCGTCACGCTGCTCGGCCTCGACGGCGGGGCGGGCGTCTCCAGCCGCTACCACCTGGCCCCCCAGGACGGCTTCGCCTGGCAGGGCAGCGTGCTCGGCGCCCTCGAACCCTTCGAGTACGCCTGGCACGCCGTCTCGGCCGACCTCGCCGGGCTGGAGGACGCCGAACTGCTCGGGGTCGAGCCGGGCAGCCCGATCCTCGTGCGCGAGGGGCTCGTCCGGCGGGCCGGCGAACCCCTCTGCCACATCGTCCGGCGCTGCCGGGGCGACCTGGTCTCCTTCGTCACCCGCTATGACTGACCAGATGGCTCAGTAGCCGCTCCGTGGCGAGCTCGTACACCGGCGGCGCCTGGGTCAGCGGCACCACGGTGATCAGCGGCCCGTCCGGCCCGAGGTCGATCCGGGTGAACGCCTGCACGTTCAGCGCGCGGGTGATCCCGGCGGGCGGCAGCGTGTCGGCCCCGTAGGCGTTGCCCGGCCCCACCCACACCGGGATGCCCGCCAGCGTCCCCCAGGTCGCCGAGTGGGTGTGCCCGGCCAGCACCAGCCGGACATCCGTGCCGGCCAGCACCCCGGCCAGCTTCTCCGGCTCGCGCAGCCCGATCCCGTCCATCAGCGGCAGCACGCTGCAGATCGGCGGGTGGTGCAGCACCAGCACGGTGCCGTCCGGCGCGGGCTCGGCCAGCACCCCGGCCAGCCGGTCGAGCTGCGCCTCGTCCAGTTCCCCGTGGTGGGCGCCCGGCACGGTGCTGTCCAGCGTCACCACGCGCAGCCCGCGGATCCAGCTCACCCGGTCGTACGGCTCGTCAGACGGCTCCTCGCCGAGCAGCGCCGAACGGAAGGCCGCGCGCTCGTCGTGGTTGCCCATCGCGGCGATCATCGGCAGTCCGGAGCCCTCGACCACCTCGCGGAGCGTCCGGTAGGACGCCCCGTCACCCTGGTCGGCCAGGTCGCCGGAGAGTACGAGCGCGTCGATCGGCGTGCCGGAGGCGCTCGCCGCGGCCACCGCGGAGCGCAGCGCGGCGAGCGAGTCGGCGGCGCCGTGCAGCAGGCCGCCTGGAGTGATGTGCACGTCGGTGAGATGCAGCAGCGTGTAGGTACTCATCCCGCCACGCTCGCCGAGCCGGGCGAACGCCACGAGTCATCTATATGACCGGGCGGCGAAACGCGGATTGCGCTAACAACCGCCATACATCTAGCGTCTTAATGTACTAGGACATTAGATAAATGGAGAAAGCCAATGATCCGGTTCCACCTGGACGGCCGGTCGGGCGTCTCGCCGTACCTCCAGCTCAAGCAGCAGGTACGGCACGCCCTCCGGCTCGGCCTGCTGCGGGAGGGCGACCAGCTCCCCACGGTCAAGGACGTGGTCGCGCAGCTCGCGATCAACCCCAACACCGTGCTCAAGGCCTACCGCGAGCTGGAGCACGACGGCCTGGTCGCCGCCCGCCCCGGCCTCGGCACCTTCGTCACCCGCACGCTGACCGGCACCGCCTTCGCCGCGCAGGCCCCCCTGCGCCGCGAGCTCCAGCGCTGGATGACCAAGGCCCGCCAGGCGGGACTCGACGACGAGAGCATCGAGGCGCTCTTCATGACCACCTTTCGGGCCGACGCTCAGGAGGACATAGCGTGAACCCCGTCTTAGCCGCCCAGGACCTGGGCAAGAGGTACGGCCGGCGGTGGGCGTTGCGGCACTGCGGCCTGGAGATCCCGGCCGGTCACGTGGTCGGCCTGGTGGGCCCCAACGGCGCCGGCAAGACCACCCTGCTGAAGCTGGCCGGCGGCCAGCTCGCCCCGACGGCCGGAACCATCAGCGTGCTGGGCGGCACCCCGGGCGCCGGCCCCGGGCAGCTCGCCCGGGTCGGCTTCGTCGCGCAGGACACCCCCGTCTACGCCGGCCTCACCGTCGCCGAGCACCTGCGGCTCGGAGCCGGGCTCAACCCGGCGTGGGACGCCGGCCTGGCGCACGACCGGACCGCCCGGCTCGGCCTCGACCCGAAGCAGCGCGCGGGCCGGCTCTCCGGCGGCCAGCGCGCCCAGCTCGCCCTCACCCTGGGATTGGCCAAGCGCCCCGACCTGCTGATCCTGGACGAACCGGTGGCCGCGCTCGACCCGCTGGCCCGCCGCGAGTTCCTCCAGGGCCTGATGGAGGCGGTCGCTGAGCACGAGCTCAGCGTGCTGCTCTCCTCCCACCTGGTCTCCGACCTGGAACGCACCTGCGACTACCTGGTCGTCCTGATCGACTCGCGAGTCCGGGTGGCCGGCGAGACCGACCGGCTGCTCGCCTGCCACCACCGGCTCACCGGGCCGCGCCGCGACCACCTGCCGCCGGAGCACCACGTGGTCTCCGCGCAGCACACCGAGCGGCAGAGCACCTTCGTGATCCGCACCGAGGCGCCGATCCACGACCCCGCCTGGACGGTCACCCCGCTCACCCTGGAGGACCTGGTCCTGGCCTATATGGCCGAACCCGTCCCGGCCCGCGAGCGCGTCACCCTGGAGGTGCGGCGATGATCTGGCTCACCTGGCGTCAGTTCCGCGGCTCGGCCGCACTGATGGGCGCCGTGCTCACCGCGGTCGGTCTCATGCTCGTCCTCACCGGGCCCGGCCTGGCCGACGAGTACGCGGCCGGGATCGCCGACTGCGCCGTCAACGGGCGGTGCGACCGCTTCTACTCCGCCTTCTTCGGCAGGCACGATCTCGCCTTCCTGAGCGTCACGCTCGTCGTGCTGCTCCTGCCCGCCCTGGTCGGGCTCTTCTGGGGCGCGCCGCTGATCACCCGTGAGCTGGAGTCGGGCACCCACCTGCTGGTCTGGAACCAGAGCGTCACCCGCACCCGCTGGCTCGCGGTCAAGCTGGCGCTCATCGGCCTGGTCGTCATGGCCGCCACCTGCCTGCTCGGCCTGGCGGTGACCTGGTGGTCCGGCCCGCTGGACCGGTCGGCGGACGACGGGTGGGCGCTGATGAGCCCGCTGGTGTTCGACGCGCGGGGGATCGTCCCCATGGCTTATGCGGCCTTCGGCTTCGTGCTCGGCATCGTGGTCGGCTTGCTGGCCCGCCGGACGCTCGCCGCGATGGCGCTCACCCTGCTGATCTTCACCGGCGTGCAGCTCGCCGTGCCGCTGCTGGTCCGGCCGCACCTGCAGCCGCCGATCCGGGCGAGCGTCGAGCTGACCGCCGCGAACGTGGACGGCTTCAGCCGTGAGGCCGACGGGCTCGGGCTGCACCTGCGCAACCAGGTGCCCACCGACACGGGGGCCTGGGTGCTGTCCAGCCGGCTGGCCGACCCGGCGGGCCGGGTGATGGCCGAGGACGAGACGATCTCGCTGAGCGGTGACCTCGCCCTGGCCTGCACGCCGAGCGGCCCGCCGCCCGAGGCCGGCCGGGCCGACCCCATGGCGGCGTGCTTCGCCGAGCTCAACCGGCTGGGCTACCGGCAGGCGGTGACCTACCACCCGACCAGCGCGTTCTGGCCCTTCCAGTGGATCGAGACCGGGATCTACGCGCTGTTCACCGCGGGGCTGGCCTGGCTGTCCTTCTGGCTCATCAGGCGGCGGGCCTCATGAGCCCCCGAGGCCCCGCGGCCGGGCCGGCGCGCGCCCGGGCAGCCGCGGCAGGGGGTGTCAGGGCCGCCGCGGCGGGCTTCGTGCTGGTGCTGGCGGCGGCGTGCACCGCGCCGGAGCCCCCGCGCAGCCAGGCCGGCGGCACCCCGGTCGCCGGAGCCGGGATGTCCACCTGCCGGCCGCCCCAGCGTGGCGTGACGCCGCCCGCCGAGACGCCCACCACCATCGACGTCGTCGAAGAGGCCTACTACTGCGTCCTGGCCCACCATTACAGCGGCGCCACCCTCGACGCCCGGGCCCTGCTCACCGCCGGCTTCGCCGGGCTGACACTGGAGCTCGACCGCAACGACCGGGACGTGGCCGCCGCCTCCATGCCCCCGCTGACCGGCGAGCGCTGGACCGACTGGAAGAGCTTCGAGGCCGCCTTCCGCACTCTGTCCGCCGGCCTGCCGGAGGAACTGACCACGAAACTGGCCGTGGCCACCCTCGAAGCCATGCTCGGCCACCTCGGCACGAACCACACCACCTGGACCCACGACGCGCCGCCGCGCAACCCCGACGCCTACAGCGGCGACCTGTACGGGCTCGGCCTGCGCGCCAACCTCAGCGGTCCCCAGGCCCAGGACGACCGGGGCGGCGCGCAGCCCCCGCTGTACGTCGCCACCGTGCTCGGCGGCGCAGCGCGCGAGGCCGGGCTGCGCCCCGGCGACGTGATCGAATCGGTCGACGGCCGGCCGCCCTTCGCGGGCGGCCGGGTCGACGCGGGCGCGGTCGCCGCCCTCTATCCCGCCTACCCTGACACCCGGCCGGTACGGCTCGGCCTGCGCCGCGAGTCCACCGGCCGCCGCTGGACCGTGGAGCTGCGGCCCGGCCTGTTCCAACCGGACCTCGCCCTGCTCCAAGGGGTGACCGCCAAGCTGCTGGGGGAGCGCGTCGCCTACCTCCGGGTGGCGGCGTTCGCCCCGCAGGTCGCCGACCGCGTCTTCCGCGTCCTGGCCCGGATGCGGGCCGGCCGCAGCCTCGGCGGCGTCGTCCTCGACCTGCGCGGCAACACCGGCGGCTCGCCCGTGGAGGTCAACCGGCTGCTCGGCGCCTTCGCCCATGGCAAGGTCACCGGCCACCAGTGCACCCCCGACGGCGAGTGCCGCGAGGTGCGGACCGACGACACGGTCGCGTTGCTCGGGCTGCCCCTGGTCGTGCTGACCGACCGCGGGTGCGCCTCGGCGTGCGACCACTTCGCCTCCGCGGTGCGGGCGCACGGGCTGGGCAAGCTGGTCGGCACCCGGACCGCCGGCGTCGTCTTCGGCCTGCCGGCTACCTACTTCCTCAGCAACGGCACCACGCTGGGGCTCCCGGCCACGCACTTCCTCGGCCCGCGCCGCGAGGAGATCGACCGGATCGGCGTCCCGCCCGACGTCCACCTGCCGCTGACCGCCGCCGACGTCGCCGCCGGGCGTGACCCCGCGGTGGACCGGGCCCTGTCCTTGCTGGGCAGCACCTTTACCGGGGGCCCGTCATGAAGTCCACGTCGATCACCTGCCGCGCGCTCGCGCTCGCCGTCGTGCTCGCCGCCTCCGCCTGCACCGCCCCGGTACAGCCGCGCTCGGCCGTACCGGCCAGCCCGACGCCCAGGCCCAGCGGGGTGGCCGCCCTGCCCGCCCCCACCGGGAGGCACCCCGTGGGCCACGACATCCTGCACCTCACCGACCGCTCCCGGACCGACCCCTGGGAACCCGCCGCGGGCGCGCGAGCCCTCCGGGTCACCCTCTGGTACCCGGCCAGGACTCGGGAGGGGGCGGCTGCGCCGTACATGAGCGCCAAGGAGTCGGAGCTCCTGCTCAAGGGCGGCCGCGTGGGCACCGCCGCGGCGTGGGACGTGCTGAGCCGGACCAGAACCCACGCGATCAAGGACGCGCCCCCGGCGGGCGAGCCGGGGAGCCTCCCGCTCGTGGTGCTGTCGCCCGGCTGGACCAAGCCGGTCGGCACGCTCACCGCGCTGGCGGAGGAGCTGGCCAGCCAGGGCTACGTGGTGGCCGGCATCGACCACACCTACGAGAGCTACGCCACCACGCTGGCCGACGGGCGCATCGCCGAGTGCGTGGCCTGCGACTTCGACACCGACTTCGGCTTCCAGTCCCGCGTGGTCCGGTCGCGGGCCGCCGACGTCTCCTTCGTGCTCGACCGGCTCACCGGCTCGGCCTGGACCGGCTCCGGCCTGATCGATCCCGGCCGGATCGCCATGGTCGGCCAGTCGCTCGGCGGCGCGAGCACGATCGCCGCGATGACCGGTGACCCGCGCGTGCGCGCCGGGGTCAACATGGACGGCACGACCTACGCCCGTATCCCGAAAACCGGCCTGGCGCGGCCCGTCCTCTTCCTCGGCAACCCAGCGCACACCCCCGGCGGCCGGGACCTGTCCTGGGAGCGCGACTGGAAGCTGCTCACCGGCTGGAAGCGCTGGCTGGTGTTCAGCGGGGGCGAGCACCAGAGCTTCACCGACACCCCGCTGATGGGGACCGCCCTCGGACTGAGCTCCACCGCCGTCCTGACCGGGCCGCGCGCGGTCGAGCTCACCCGGACCTACGTGACCGCCTTCCTCGACCGGCACCTGCGGGACCGCCCCGGCCCGCTGCTGGAAGGGCGGTCGGCGGCCTACCCCGAGGTCACCTTCTGCTCGGTGGCGGCGAAGAGCTGCAGGTGACGCCGTAGGGTGGCCGGATGATCTCACCCCCCTCCGTGCTGAGGCCCTACCGTGGGTGACCTGGGTGGTCCTGCGCGGCCCGTCCACCCTGGTCCCCGCCCGCCCGCTGACCGGACCCGAGTGGGGCCCTGACCTGGGTGTTGTACGGCCAGGCGGGCTTCGTCGTGCTGCAGCCCGCGCTCTACCGGCTCCCGGACGCCGCCTGCCAGGGGGTGGAGGCCGCGTTCGCCGCCGCCCCGGGGGTGCTGTTCTACGATCGCCTTCGGACTCCTCGGCGCGGAGCTCTTCAGCCTGGGAACCCTGGCCGGGTTGCCCTCCATCGTGTTCCTCGGCGTGTGGGCGGCGTGCTCGGCCGCCGACCTACGTGAGGGGGCGGCCGAAGGCGGCCAGCGGGATGGGTAGCCAGTGCGGGCGGTTGCGGGCCTCGTAACCGACCTCGTAGACGGCCTTGCCGTACTCCAGGGCCCGCAGCAGCGCCGCGTCGGCGTCGGTGAAGCGGCCGCCGCCCCGGGTGTAGCCGTCGAGGAAGGCCTCCCGGTTGCGGGCGGTCCAGCCGGCGGCCCGCTCCTCCAGCTCCTCCGGATTCGGGTGGTCGAGCAGCAGGTGGCGGGCGGCGTAGTCGAAGGAGCGGAGCATCCCGGCCACGTCACGCAGCGGTGAGGCCAGGGCGCGGCGCTCGGCGAGCGGCTGGCCGGGCTCGCCCTCGAAGTCGAGGATGATCCAGTCGGTGGCGGTCCGCATGACCTGGCCGAGGTGGTAGTCCCCGTGCACTCGCTGGACCGGGACCACGCCGGTGCGCTCCTCGACCTCGCGGAAGGCCGTCTCGACCGCCGGGGCGTAGGGGCCGAGCTCGGGGACCTCGGCGACCATCCGTTCGAGGTTGCGCTGGAAGGCCTCGACCATGCGCTTGACCTCGGCCGGCTCGACCACGTCGGTCGGGAAGGCGGCGGCCAGCTCGCGGTGGATCTCCGCGGTGGCCGCGCCCAGCCGGCAGGCCTCGGCGCTGAAGTCGCCGCCCGCCTGGCCCGGGTCCATGCCGGGCAGCGAGCCGTACAGGTCGCGCACGCTGGCCAGGGCGAGGTCCCAGCCGTCGTTGGCGGTGGACAGGAACTGCTGCATGATCGCCAGGGTGGTGGGCTCGTCGTCCAGCTCGGTCTCGATCCACCCGTACGGCTCGGCGATGTGCTTGGCCCGCCGCTCGGCCAGCGCCCGGGTGATCTCCAGCTCCGGGTTGGCGCCGGGCGTCAGGCGGCGGAACAGCTTGCAGATGTAGGCGTCGCCGTACACCAGCGAGGTGTTGGACTGCTCGGCCCCGAGCACGAGGCTGCGCGGCGAGGTGTCGATCTCCACCCCGGGCAGGTGGCGGAAGCGCAGCGGGCCGTGGTCCTCACCGCCGGCCATCGCGACCAGGAGCAGGTGCGTGGAGTCGGGATCGTGCGCCGCGTCGAACAGGTCGTCGGCGATGCGGGCGTGCCGGAGGCGGTCGGGCAGGTCCCGGCGCTCGCCGAGAAGGAGCTGGTAGCGCTCGACCGAGCCGCCCTGCCGGACGGCGAGGATCAGATGCCGCAACCCGTCCCGCAGGGGTGTGTCGGTCTCGACACGGAGGGTGTCTATGGGACGCCCCTTGCCCGCGAACCATCGTTGATGGGGGATCCAGCGGGCAAGGAGATCCTCGATCATCGGCTACTCCAAGGGCGGCAGGGTGAACCAGTAGAAACCATGCCCAGGAAGCGTCAAAAGATACGGAAGCTCGCCAATCGGTGGGAAAGGCACGCCGCCCATCGTCTCGACCGGTGAGACGCCGGTGAAACGCCGCAGGTCCAGCTCGACCGGCTGGGGGAAGCGGCTGAGGTTGTTGACGCAGAGGATGCGGTCGTCGCCCAGCTCGCGGACGAAGGCCAGCACGCTCGGGTTGCTGGAGTTCAGTTCGGTGAACTCGCCCAGGCCGAACACGGGGTGACGCTTGCGGATGTCGATCATCCGCTTCGTCCAGTGCAGCAGGGAACCGGCGTTCTTCTGCTGCGCCTCTACGTTGAGCCCCTGGTAGCCGTAGATCGGATCCATGATCGTCGGCAGGTAGAGGCGGCCCGGGTCGCAGTCGGAGAACCCGGCGTTGCGGTCGGGCGTCCACTGCATGGGGGTGCGCACGCCGTCGCGGTCACCGAGCCAGATGTTGTCCCCCATGCCGATCTCATCGCCGTAGTACAGCACGGGGCTGCCCGGAAGGCTGAGGAGGAGCGCCGTGAAGAGCTCGATCTGATTGCGATCGTTCTCCAGCAAGGGGGCCAGACGGCGGCGGATGCCGACATTCGCCCGCATGCGAGGATCTTTCGCGTATTCGGTGTACATGTAGTCGCGTTCTTCGTCGGTCACCATTTCGAGCGTCAGCTCATCGTGGTTCCGGAGGAAGATCCCCCACTGGCAATGTTCCGGAATTTTCGGGGTTTGGGCGAGAATTTCGGAAATGGGGTAGCGGGATTCCCGGCGCACGGCCATGAAGATGCGCGGCATCAGCGGGAAGTGGAACGCCATGTGACATTCGTCACCCCCGCCGACCGGGTCGCCGAAGTACTCCACGACGTCGCTCGGCCACTGGTTGGCCTCGGCGAGCAGCACCCGGTCGGGATAGATCCGGTCCACCTCGGCCCGGACCCGCTTGAGGTACTCGTGGGTGCGCGGCAGGTTCTCGCAGTTGGTGCCGTCCTCCTCGAACAGGTAGGGGATGGCGTCCATGCGGAACCCGTCGATGCCCAGGTCGAGCCAGAAGCGCAGCACCTCCAGCATCGCCTCCTGCACCCGCGGGTTCTCGTAGTTGAGATCCGGCTGGTGGCTGAAGAAGCGGTGCCAGAAGTACTGCCCGCGCACCGGGTCGTAAGTCCAGTTGGAGGACTCGGTGTCGACGAAGATGATCCGGGCGTCCTGGTACAGCTCGTCGGTGTCGGACCAGACGTAGAAGTCGCCGTAGGGCCCTTCCGGGTCGTGCCGGCTGGCCTGGAACCAGGGGTGGGCGTCACTGGTGTGGTTCATGACCAGGTCGGCGATGACGCGCATGCCACGCTTGTGCGCCTCGTCGACCAGCTTCACGAAGTCTCCCAGATCGCCGAACTCCGGGAGGATCTTCATGAAATCGGAAATGTCATACCCGCCGTCGCGCAGCGGGGACTCGTACAGCGGCAGCAGCCAGAGGCAGTCGACACCGAGCCACTGCAGGTAGTCGAGCTTGCTGATCAGGCCCTTGATGTCGCCCGTGCCGTCGCCGTTGGAGTCCTTGAACCCCCGGATGAGCACCTCGTAGAAGACCGCGCGCTTGTACCAGTACGGATCGCGGGGCTTGTCCTCGTCGAAGGTGTTGGGAATGGGGGCGGAGCTCATGTTTCAGCGCTTTCAGACACGTTGAAGCCTCCCCGGAGTGGTTCGTGTGAAGATCTACCGATTCCCGGCTCGCACCGTGAAGATGTGAGCCGGGTGGATGTGGGGGTCGAGGCGCACGTAGTTGTGCTGACGCCAGTGGTAGGTCTCGCCGGAGAGTTCGTCGTCTACGACGAACTGCGCGTTCCAGTCCAGACCCAGAGCGGGCATGTCCAGCTCGACGGTCGCCTCGTGGGTGTGGTGTGGGTCTAGATTGACGACCGCTAGGACAACGTCGCCCAGTCCGTGCCGTCGTGTGGCCGGATCGTAGGCGCCGGGCAGCCGCTTGGAGAAGCAGACCATGTCCGGTTGGTCGATCCTGTGGAAGTAAAGGTTACGCAATTCCTGGAGGGCCGGGTGGGCTCTTCGGAACAAATTCAGATGCGTGATGAAGGGCGCGAGACTTCTGCCTTCTCGTTCCGCCGCTTCCCAATCGCGCGGTCTGTACTGATATTTCTCACTATCGAGGTATTCCTCGCTGCCGGGCCGTACCGGCTGGTTCTCGGCGAGCTCGTAGCCCGCGTACACCCCCCAGCTCGGGCCGGTCAGGGCGGCGAGCACCGCGCGGATCTTGAAGGCCGGCACGCCGCCGTGCTGCAGGTACTCGTGCAGGATGTCCGGCGTGTTCACGAAGAGGTTGGGCCGCAGGTAGGCCGAGGTCTCGTGGGACAGCTCGGCGAGGTAGTCCTCGACGTCGCTCTTGGAGTTCTTCCAGGTGTAGTAGGTGTACGACTGGTGGAAGCCCACCTTGGCCAGGGCGCGCATCATCGCCGGGCGGGTGAAGGCCTCCGACAGGAACAGCACGTCCGGGTCGGTCGCGTGGATGTCGGCCATCAGCCGCTCCCAGAAGCTGACCGGCTTGGTGTGCGGGTTGTCCACCCGGAAGATCCGCACGCCGTGGTCCATCCAGTGCCGCAGCACCCGGCGGATCTCGGCGTAGATGCCCTCGGGGTCCCTGTCGAAGTTGAGCGGGTAGATGTCCTGGTACTTCTTCGGCGGGTTCTCGGCGTAGGCGATCGTGCCGTCGGCGCGGATGTTGAACCACTCGGGGTGCTCCTTGACCCACGGGTGGTCGGGGGCGCACTGCAGCGCGAAGTCGAGCGCCACCTCCAGGCCGAGCTCCTTCGCGCGGGCGACGAAGGCGTCGAAGTCGGCGATCGTCCCCAGGTCGGGGTGGATCGCGTCGTGGCCGCCGTCCTCGCTGCCGATCGCCCACGGCGAGCCGGGGTCGTCGGGGCCGGGGGTCAGGGTGTTGTTCGGGCCCTTCCGGAAGCTGCGGCCGATCGGGTGGATGGGGGGCAGGTAGACCACGTCGAAGCCCATCCGGGCGACGGCGGGCAGGCGCTTGGCGGCGGTCTGGAAGTTCCCGGACTTGGTGACCCCGGACTCCTCCACGATCGCGCCTTCCGACCGGGGGAAGAACTCGTACCACGAGCCGTACAGCGCGCGGCGGCGGTCGACCCGGACGCGCCTGGGCTCGGCCTCGGTCACCAGGTCGCGCAGGGGGTGGGCGGCCAGCAGCTCGGCGGTCTCCGGGAGCTGGGCTACCGACAGCCTGGCGCGGGGGTCGAGCGTCTCGTCCCGCAGGGTGGAGGCGACCGCCAGGAGGGCGGCTCGGTGGCCGCAGGGGGCCTCGCCCTCGCCTTGGCCCGCCGTACCCGCTCGTCCCTTGGCCGCGGCTGCCGTGGATGAGGGGGAGGATGAGGCGGCGGCTGCCGACGAGGTGGGGGAGGCGGATGAGGCGGCGGCTGCCGAAGAGGTGGCTGTGGTCTTGGACGTGGCGGGCCGGACGGCGGGGCGCTTGCCGTTCTGGAAGGCGGGGCAGTCGTCCTGCCGTACGGCTTGCGCGGCCCGCTCGAACAGCCGGGCGCCCTCCTCGCACATGAGGTCCACGTCCAGCCCGCGCGGGATCTTGATCGCGGCGTCGTGCAGCCACGTCCCCAGCGGATCGCTCCAAGCCTCGACCCGGAACTGCCAGTCGCCCTCCTCGGGCAGGCTGACCGTGACGCCCCAGCGGTCGGTCCCGGGGGCGAGCTCGCGCATCGGTTTCAGGCGGAGCTGCTCCCCACCGGGCGCGATGAGCACCACCCCGGCGGCCACCGCGTCATGGCCCTCGCGGAAGACGGTGGCGCTGATGTCGAAGGTCTCGCCGGCCACCGCCTTCGCGGGCCATCGCCCGCAGTCGACCACCGGCTGGATGTCCGAAATGGGGATACGTCCGATCATGGGTCTTTGATCTCTCCTGGTCGACTCCGCGGCTGGTCTACTTGATCCTCGCACTTCATGCTGAGCGGCTGCGGAACCCGGGCATATTGGGTGAGTTGCCCCGAAGCTCCGGCTCTATGCCTCCCCCGCGCGTCGGTCTCGAAGCGTGAGACGCGACGGCGATGTCGGCCGGCGGGTGTTTGAGCGCGGTGTCGGGGGTGAAAGACAGATCCGGAGTCCCCCGGAAGTCATAGGGTCGTTAACCGTGAGAGCAATCCGCAGGTTCACCGTCCGCACCGTCCTGCCCTCGGAGCTGGCCGCCCTCGGCGAGCTCGTGCACAATCTGCGCTGGTCCTGGCACCCGGAGACGACAGATCTGTTCGCCTCCGTCGATCCCGTGCTGTGGGAGCGCGTGGGCCACGACCCGGTGGCGCTGCTGGGCGCCGTCGACCCGGCCAGACTGCGCGAGCTGGCCCAGGACCGGCGCTTCCTGAGACGGCTGGCCGACGCCGCCGACGACCTGCGCGAGTACATCACCGCACCGCGCTGGTACCAGTCGCTGCCCGGCGCCGCCGCCGCGATCGCCTACTTCTCGCCCGAGTACGGCATAGCCGCCGCGTTGCCCCAGTACTCCGGTGGCCTGGGCATCCTCGCCGGCGACCACCTGAAGGCCGCCAGCGATCTCGGCGTGCCGATCCTCGCGGTCGGACTGCTGTATCGCCACGGCTACTTCACCCAGTCCCTCTCGCCGGAGGGCTGGCAACTGGAGCACTACCCCTCGCTCGACCCCGGCGGCCTGCCGCTCAGCCTGCTGAAGGACGTGCGCATCCGCATCGGCCTGCCCGAGCGCCGCACGCTGCACGCCCAGGTGTGGGTGGCGCAGGTCGGCCGGGTGCCGCTGCTGCTGCTCGACTCCGACGTGGCGGAGAACGACTCCGCCGCCCGCGACGTCACCGACCGGCTGTACGGCGGCGGCACCGACCACCGGCTGATGCAGGAGCTCTTGCTCGGCGTCGGCGGCGTGCGCGCCATCCGCGCCTACTGCGAGCTGACCGGCCACCCCGAGCCCGAGGTCTTCCACACCAACGAGGGCCACGCCGGCTTCCTCGGCCTGGAGCGCATCCGCGAGCTGACCGAGGCCCGGCTCACCTTCGACGAGGCGCTCGAAGCGGTCCGGGCCGGCACGGTCTTCACCACGCACACCCCGGTGCCGGCCGGCATCGACCGCTTCCCGAAGGACCTCATCGAGCGGCAGTTCGGCGGCGACAACGCCTGGCCGACCGTCCCGGTCGAGCGCATCCTGGCGCTCGGCGCCGAGGAGGACCCGAACCGCTTCAACATGGCCGCCATGGGCATGCGCCTGGGCCTGCGCGTCAACGGCGTCTCCGAGCTGCACGGCGAGGTCAGCCGGGAGATGTTCAAGGACCTGTGGCCCGGCTTCGACCTCGACGAGGTGCCGATCGGCTCGATCACGAACGGCGTGCACGCGCCCACCTGGGTCGGCCGCGAGATCATGGAGCTCGCCGGGCGCGAGCTGCCGTCGCTGATCGACCGCTCGCAGGGCTGGGAGGGCGTCCAGAAGATCTCCGAGGAGGAGATCTGGGCCATCCGCGGCAAGCTGCGCCACCGGCTCATCGAGGGCGCCCGCACCCGGCTGCGCCAGTCGTGGCGCGACCGCGGCGCCTCCGACGCCGAGCTCGGCTGGGTCGACGAGGCGCTCGACCCGAACGTGCTCACCATCGGCTTCGCCCGCCGCGTGCCGTCCTACAAGCGGCTGACGCTGATGCTGCGCGACCCGGTACGGCTGCGCAAGCTGCTGCTCGACCCGGAGCGGCCGGTCCAGATCCTCATCGCCGGCAAGGCCCACCCCGCCGACGAGGGCGGCAAGAAGCTCATCCAGCAGATCGTGCGCTTCGCCGACGCCGAGGACGTACGGCACCGCATCGTCTTCCTGCCCGACTACGACATGGCACTCGGCCAGCTCCTGGTCCAGGGCTGCGACGTCTGGCTGAACAACCCGCTGCGGCCCCTGGAGGCCTCCGGCACCTCGGGCATGAAGTCGGCGCTCAACGGCGGGCTCAACCTCTCCATCCGCGACGGCTGGTGGGACGAGTGGTACGACGGCACCAACGGCTGGGCGATCCCCACCGCCGACGGGGTGGCCGACGCCGACCGCCGCGACGACCTGGAGGCCGGGGCGCTCTACGATCTCATCGAGCACGAGGTCGCCGACCGCTTCTACGACCGCGCGGCCGACGGGCTGCCGCGGCGCTGGCTGGAGATGGTCAAGCACACCCTGGCCTCGCTCGGGCCCAAGGTGCTGGCCGGGCGGATGCTGCGCGACTACGTCGTCGGCCTCTACCTGCCGGCCGCCTCCTCCGCCCGCGCGCTGTCGGCCGACGGCTACAGCCAGGCCCGGGCCTTCGCCGCCTGGCGGATGCGCGTCACGCAGGCCTGGCCGGGCGTGCGGGTCGAGCACGTCGAGGCCTCCGGCGTGGGCGACACGCCCGAGGTGGGCGCCTCGGTGGAGCTGCGGGCGACGGTCAACCTCGGTGACCTGGGGCCGTCCGACGTGCTGGTCCAGGCGGCCTACGGCCGGGTGGGGGCGCACGACGAGCTGCTGCATCCGGCCTACCTCACGCTGGAGCCGGTCAGCGACGGCGACGACGGCAAGGCGTACTACGCCGGGGTGGTGCCGCTCGAACGCACCGGTGCTTTCGGGTACACCGTCCGGGTCGTCCCCGACCATCCGCTCATGGCGTCGCACGCCGATCTCGGATTGCTCGCCGTACCGGAAGAACCCGCTGGTATGACCAACGGCACACTTAGGTGACACAGGCCGCATAATCAATTCGTGGACGACAACAGCCCTCGCGCCGACACGCTCGTTGCTACCGTGCGCGGGGTGCTGCCGTCCCTGACGCCTGCCGCGCAGACGGTCGCCAAGCTCATCCTCGAGGACCCGGCGACCGTGGCGCGGAGCACCATCACCGAGCTGTCGGCCGCGTCCGGCACGAGCGAGGCCACCATCGTCCGCACCGCGCGGCTGCTCGGCTTCGCCGGGTACCCGCAACTGCGGCTCGCGCTGGCCGCCGCGGCGGCGCAGACCGACCGGCTGGTGCCCGGCGACCTCGCGCCCGACGACCCGCTCTCCGAGGTCATCCTCAAGGTGTCGCGCGCGGAGTCCGAGGCGATCAGCGACACCGTCGCCCAGCTCACCTCCGAACGGCTCGGCCTGGTCGTCGACGCCATCGCCGGGGCGCGCCGGATCGACTCCTACGGGGTCAGCGCCTCGGGGCTCGTGGCGGCGGACATGGCGCAGAAGCTCATGCGCATCGGCCTGTCCTGCCACGCCTTCAACGACGCCCACCTGGCCCTGACCAGCGCCGTCCTGCTCAAGCCCGGTGACGTGGCGATCGGCATCAGCACCTCGGGCGAGACCCCCGACGTGCTCGAACCGCTGCGCCGGGCGGCCGAGGCCGGGGCGACCACGGTGGCGATCACCAACAACCCGCGCTCCACGATCGCCGAGCTCGCCGAGCACGTGCTGATCTCGGCCGGCCGCGAGACCGAGTTCCGTCCCGGGGCGCTGGCCAGCCGGATCAGCCAGCTCCTCGTGGTCGACTGCGTCTTCGTCGGGGTGGCGCAGCGGACCTACGAGACCTCCCAGGACGCGCTGCAGAGCACCCGGGACGCGGTGGCCGACTTCGTCCGGAAGCGCTAAGGGTCACACCCTGACTTCCCCCTGATCCCCGGCCCGGGACCTCCCGTTCGAGGCCGCGGAGCCCTACGGTCGAAGACATGGCACGCATCCTGCTCATCATCGCCGCCGTCATCGTCGCCCTCATGCTCATCGGACCGATCCTGGGCGTGGCGCTCTTCCTGCTCAAGTGGGCGCTCATCATCGGCGGTGTCGCGCTCGCCGTCATGTTCGTCACCCGCTGGGCCAAGAGCCGCACCTGACCGGCCGCCGCGAAGCCGGGCCCGCCGGAGCGATGAGTTCCGGCCGGGGCACGAGTCTTCCTCGATGACCCGCCGCCGGGCGGCGTTCGACGCCGCCCGGGGGACGACATCACGGAGGACACCATGACGAACCAGCCCGGCGACCTGCCCGGCCGCCCGCCCGTCGTCGACCTGGCCACCTGGCAGGCCGCCCGGGACGAACTCCTGATCCGCGAGAAGGCCCACACCCGCGAGGGCGACGCCCTCGCCGCCGCCCGCCGGCGGCTGCCGATGGTGGAGTTCGACGGGACGGCCAAGGTGGTCGGACCGGACGGGCCGGTCCCCTTTATCGACCTGTTCCAGGGCCGCGAGGAACTCGTGGTCTACAAGCACATGTGGCACGACGGCGCGCCCCACCAGGGCCAGTGCGAGGGCTGCACCGTCACCGCCTGGCACCTGCGCGACTCGGTCTACCTCAACGTCCGCGGCGTCTCCTTCGCCTTCCTGACCACGGGGGAGTGGCCCGAGGTGGCCTCCTTCGTGGAGTTCATGGGCTACACCCAGCCGTGGTACTCGGTGCGCGGGCTGCCGGAGCCGGTCGGCGGCGAGATGGGCCACCTGACCTCCTACCTGCGCGACGGCGACCGTACCTTCCTCACCTACGCCACGACCGGCCGCGGCATCGAGCCGGTCGACCCGGTCTTCGGCCTGCTGGACCGGACGCCCTACGGCCGGGGCGAGGCGTGGGAGGACCAGCCCGAGGGCCGGCCGGAGGGACGCCACGCGTGCTGGTACTGGCGCACCGACGCGCACGGCGAGGCGGGCTGGGGCCCGGCCAGCCGTCCGGCGCCGCAGTGGACGCGGCCCGGCGTGACGCCCGCCGACACCCTCGGCCGGAGCGGCCACCACCACTGATTCGCCCACCGGGACCGGTTCACCACCCGGCTGGAAGTAGGCTTCCTCCGACGCCATGTGCGCCCCCGCCTGCACCGGCCGGGGCCCGGGACCGGAAGTCGCCCCCCAGATGGAGGAGACCGGGATGTCGGTGTTGGAGGTGAGCCAGTTGGTCGGCCGTGCCGGTATCCGCGCGAGCGGCGAGATCAGCGTGGTGACGCGTCCCTCCTGGGAGCGGGCTCTGGCGGAGCTGGCCCGGGGGCATCGGGACGTGTCGTACGTGGAGCTGTCCGCGGTGGAGTTCGTCGACGTGGCCGGGGTGACCGCCCTGGCCATCACCGCGCTGAACCTGCCCGACGGGCGCGTGGTGGTCGAGCATCCGCCGCCCCAGCTTCCGCGGGTCCTCGACCTGCTGTGGCCCGGGCAACTCCGGATCGAGGTGGCGGGGCGATGAACGCGATGCCGGTCGAGGAGACCTTCGAGCATCCGGCGCTGTTCTACCGCGACGCCGCCGACTACACCGAGCAGACGGTGGCCTTCGTCCGTGCGGGCTTGGCCCAGGGCGAGCCGGTCGCGGTCGCGGTGCCCGGCCCCAACCTGCGGTTGATCAAGGACGGGCTCGGCCCGGACGCCGAGGGGCTGCTGTTCCTCGACATGACCGAGGCCGGCCGCAACCCGGGGCGGATCATCCCGGGCGTGTTGCGGAAGTTCGCCGACTCGCACGCCGACCGGCGGGTGCGGATCATCGGCGAGCCGATCTGGGCAGGGCGCAGCGCGGTGGAGTACCCGGCGTGCGCGCAGCACGAGGCGCTGATCAACGCCGCCTTCGAGGGCCGCGCGGCGACCATCCTGTGCCCGTACGACGAGTCGAAGCTCACGGCCGAGGTGCTGGCCGACGCCCGGCTCACCCATCCCACCCTGATCAGCCGGGGCCGGGAGGAGCGCAGCGACGCCTACGACTGGGAAGCGATCGTCGCCCGCTACAACGAGGAGCTGCAGGTCCCGGCCGACGCGGCGCGCTTCGCCTTCGACGCCGACACGCTGTCGGCGGTCCGGGCGTTCGCGGCCACGCGGGCCGAGGAGCTGGGGCTGACCGGGCTGCGGCTGCTGGACGCCGAGCTGGCCGTGGGCGAGCTGGCGGCCAACAGCCTGGTGCACGGCGGCGGCCGGGGCACCCTGGCGATCTGGGCCGAAGCCGGCCAGGTCGTGGCCGAGGTCAGGGACGCGGGCCGGCTGAGCGACCCGCTGGCCGGCCGCCGGCCGCGCCGCGAGGACCAGACCGGCGGCCGCGGCCTGATGCTGGTGCACTTCGTGGCCGATCTCGTGCGCGTCCACACGACCGAGGACGGCACCGCGATCCGCTTCTACCTGACGGTGTGAACGCGGCCGGGCGCCCCCGCGAGGAGGGCGCCCGGAAGCGGGGTCAGTTCCAGGAGAGGACCACGTCGTCGGCCTTGACGAACATGATCCGGTGGCCGAACTGGATCTGGTAGTACTTCGTCTTGCCCCGGACCACCTTGTGGGAGGCGGGGTCGATGGTCACCGCCCGGTAGTACTCACCGAGCTGGACGCCGGCGAAGGTGTACTTCTCCCCGGCGGAGAACTTGTACTGCAGGGGCGTGATCGGCTGGTAGGGGATGCTCCCGTCGGCCGGGTAGGCCTCCTGCTCGGGGTAGGCCCTGCCGTACACGGGGACGGTGGCCAGGCCCGGCTTGGGCGTGACGACCAGGCCCATGGACGGGACCGCCGAGGAGGCCTCGAACCAGCCCTTCTGCCCGAGGTACCAGATCGCGACCCAGCCGTCACGGCGCTCGGCGACCGCGTAGCGCTGGCCGGTGGTGGCGCGGGCGCTGTGGTCGTAGACGCTGTAGGTGCCCGGGTTCTTCTTGCCGATGTCCCCGATGAGCGGGGCGTCGGCGCGCGGCTCGGTGCGCAGCCAGACCGTGGAGGCGCTGGTGGGCGGGCAGTCGAGCGCGGGCTGCTTGCGGTCGCAGCCGAAGAAGTAGGGCTTGTTGGTGGCGAAGTCCGGCTTGATCATGACCGAGCCGGAGTTGGGGCCGCCGAAGGGGTGCAGGGGCTTGCCGAGGAGCTGGAAGTAGCGGTCCCAGTCCCAGAAGGGCCCGGGGTCCTCGTGCATGCCGCGCACGGTGGTCGGCAGCGTGCCGGGCACGTTGTCGTGGCCGATGATGTGCGCGCGGTCCAGCGGGACCAGGTGCTTCATCGCCAGGTAGCGCACCAGCTTGGCGGAGGTGCGGTACATCGCCTCGGTGTACCAGGAGCCCCGCTCGGCGAGGAAGCCCTCGTGCTCCAGGCCGATGGACTTGGCGTTGATGTACCAGTTGCCGGCCTGCCAGCCGACGTCCTTCGTCTTGATGTGCTGGGCGATGTGGCCGTCGGAGGAACGCAGCGAGTAGTGCCAGCTCGCCGCGCGGGCCGGGTTGAGCAGCAGGTCGATGGACGGGCGCCAGTAGCCCTCCATGTCGTGGATGACGATGTAGTCGACCTTCTGGTTCCACGGCCGGTCGGAGGTGTCGAAGTTGCCGTAGTTGCCGTTGGGCAGTTGCGCCTGCTTGGCCGGGATCCACTCGCAGGAGATCGTCGGCGGGCACTCCACGCCGTCGCGCTGCGGCGGCTTGAGCCCCAGCTTCTCCAGCCACTGCTTGACCGCCTCCAGGGACGGCGCCGGCGGCAGCACGACCCGGTGGCCGTCGTCGGTGGTGCGCTGGACGCCCTGCTTGATGGTGGCGAAGACCTCGTCGGCGAAGAAGCCGGCGGCCTGCTGCTCGGTGGCGCCGGAGTAGCGGGCGACCGCGCCGTACCACTGCGCCGGGTCGTCGCTGAGCGGGGCGCCGAGCGCCTTCTGGTAGGCGGCCAGCAGGGCGGCGCCGCCGCGGATGTTGGCCGCCGGGTCGGTGCGCAGCTTCTCGTGGCTCTCGCCGGTCAGCTCGGCGGCCTTCTCCATAGTGCGCAGCGACTCGGGGATCTCGGTCGCCGGTGGCGCGTCCTGGGCGGGTACGGCGGGGCGGCTCTCGTCGCCTCGCGGGTCCTCGCGCTCGCCTTCCGAGCCGGGTTCCTCGTGGTGGTTGGAGCCGCTGTAGGCGGCGGCGTCGGTGAGGTGCATCGGGCCGAAGCCCGCGTCGGTGCTGGGCCGTCCGGCGTTGGCGTCCCACCGCGACTCCAGGTAGGAGACGCCGAGCAGCACGCTCTCCGGCACCTTGAACTCGGCGGACGCGGCGGCGAAGGCCTGCTGGCGGTCGTCGGGCTCGGCGGCGGAGGCCTGCACGGGCTGGAGGGACAGTAGCGCTAAGGGGAGCACAGCGATCAAGGCTCTGCGCATGAACGCTCCTTGGCTGGGGGTTGGTCGACTCACAGTCTGACCATGCTTTCCTTCATTCGTCGAGTACATTGCGAAGGAATTTTTCAGCCTTTAACGGGTGCGGTCCCCGGTATGCGGCCGGTCATCCCCGGGGCAGGACCGTCCGGCTCCGGCCTCCGCCGGCCGGATGGTGCTGTTCTACGCTGGGGCGCATGGGTGAGTTCGTACGTGTCGAAGTGGCTGACCAGATCGCGACCATCAGGCTGGACCGGCCGAAGATGAACGCCCTCAACGGGCAGGTCCAGCGGGAGATCGGGGAGAGCGCCCGAGCGGTGTCGGAGGACCCGGCGGTCGCCGCCGTGGTGATCTACGGCGGCGAGCGCGTCTTCGCCGCCGGGGCGGACATCAAGGAGATGGCCGACATGTCCTACGCGGAGATGGCCGCCCACTCCGCGACCCTCCAGGACTGCTTCACCGCCGTGGCGCGCATCGGCAAGCCGGTCATCGCCGCGATCACCGGCTACGCCCTGGGCGGCGGGTGCGAGCTGGCGCTCTGCGCGGACTTCCGGGTGGCGGGGGAGGGCGCCAAGCTCGGCCAGCCGGAGATCCAGCTCGGCATCATCCCCGGCGCGGGCGGCACCCAGCGGCTGCCGCGCCTGGTCGGACCGGCGAAGGCCAAGGACCTCATCTTCAGCGGCCGGCACGTGAGCGCCGCCGAGGCCCTGGCCATCGGCCTGGTCGACCGGGTGGTGCCGGACGCCGAGGTGTACCAGGCGGCGCTGGAATGGGCCGGCACCTTCGCCGGTGGGCCCGCGGTAGCGCTGCGCGCGGCCAAGCAGGCGATCGACCACGGGCTGGAGGTCGACCTGGACACCGGGCTGGAGATCGAGCGGCTGCAGTTCTCCGGGCTGTTCGCCACAGACGACGCCAAGATCGGCATGCGGGCTTTCGCGGAGAAGACGAAGGCCAAGTTCACCGGCCGCTGAGCATCACCGGCTGCTTGGTTCTCCGGATCATTCCGGTCGTTGAGGGAAAGGGGAGGGCCCGCCGTTGCCGCGGCGGGCCCCGCTGCCGTTGACCTGCCTGCGCGAGCGGCGCCAAGGGCGTCCCCATTCTCCAGGACCGCGCCTCACCCGCCCCAGCGGCCCCGGACATCTGTGAACGCCACCGAACACCGCTGAACAGCACCGAGCGCCGCCGAACCCCAGCAAACGCCACCGAATGGCGATACAGCCTGAATTTGGAAAATCAGCGTCATATGTCGAATTTCGTCCGGTTTTCCGAAGGCCGCGTCCCGGCTGCGGTTTGAGCCATTATGGTGCTCCCGCTCGGCCGAGACAGGGTTGCCGCCCCCGGCCGGCGGATTCGACAAACTCCTGCCTGCGCAAGGCGATATCCGAAAGCGGTGCTGTATGAGCACACAGCTTGCCCCCGTCCCGCCCCGTCGCGGGACCTCCCCGGTCTACCGGCTGATCCTCATCGTCATCCTCCTGGCCTTCGCGCTCGCCGCCCAGGCCGCCGGGATGGCCACCGAGGTGGCGGTCCTGCTGATCAGCACGGCCGGGACCACCGCGCTCCACGTCCTCGGCCGCCCGCTCCCGCGATGAGCTCGGTCAATCCGCGGCTCGTCCTCCGCATCGAGCTGCAGCGGCTGCTGACCCTCCGGGGCCTGTACACCAGCGAGGACGTGGTCCGGGTCACCGGGATGGCGCGGTCCCAGGTCGAACGGGTCCTGAACGGCAACGGGCGGGTGCCGCGCCACCTGCTGGACGAGATCCTCCAGCGGATCGACGCCGTCCAGCCCGAACGCCGTCCCGTCGTGGACGCCTGGCGCCGGCTCGAAGCCGCCCGGGCCGAGACGGAGGCCGCCGCGCCGGAGCCGCCGGAGGCCGCCGACCCGGCTGGGCTGCACCGGCTGCGCGAGGACGCCGCCGGGTACACCCTCAAGCCCAGCCCGCTGACCGCCACGTCGAAGGAGGAGTTTCTGGCGGTGATGCGGGAGTTCCACATCTGGGCGGGGGAGCCGTCCTATCGGGAGATCGCGCTCAAGGCCCGGAAGAGCGTGGGGGCCAGCACGTTGTGCGAGGCGCTCGACCCCAAGCGGCCGCCCCGGCTGCCGACGTTGAAGGTCGTGACCGCGTTCGTCTACGGGTGTGGTGGGGGTGAGGAGGACCTCACCACCTGGACCACCGCCTGGCGTCAGGTCCGCCTGGCCCGCACCGCCGACCCCGCCACCACCGCCCGGCCCCGCTACATCTGACCGGTTTCCCCTTCCCCCTGGCTCGGGAGCTCGCCCGGTTCTCGGGCCGGGGTGGACAGGGGAGAGGGAGGGACCCAGCGGCCACCCGCCGGAGCGGTGGCCGCCCGTGAACCCGGGCCGCCTGGGAGCCCGGCCGCCCGTGAACCCGGGCCGCCCGGGGACCGCGGGGCCGCCCCGCTAACTCGGGCCACCCGCCAACCTCGGCCACCTGAACCCCGCCCGGCCGCCCCGCGAACCGCGGCCACCCCTGAACCCCCGGCCACGCCCGCCCGGAACCTCTCCTCTGAGGTCGGTTTCCGGGCGGGGGGTACGGGGGTGTGGGGGCCCTTGTAGGGTGACTTGTCATGATGGGCCGCCTTACTCCCTCCCGGGTCCGATCGTGGCTGGACGCCCGGTACGCGGCGAGGATCGAGCTCGCCGAGGCCCGCAAGGAGATCGACGAGCTCCGCGCGAGCGTCGCCGAGCTCCAACGGCAGGTCCAAGCCCTGAGCACGGCCAAGCCGGTGGACCAGGAGGCGAGGCGGCTGGCGACCCAGACCGCCGAGGCGCTCGACGCGCTCCTGCAGAACGAGGTGCTCCTCTGGCAGGCGGTGGAGCGGGCATGAGGGTGTCCTGGCAGTCCGGCACCCTGACCTTCCGCCTGGACGCCGAAGACGAGATCACCGGCGAGGCCGCCGACGGCTACCCGGTCAAGCTGCGCACCAACTCCTGCACGCTCAGGGGCGTCCCGGACGACGCCCACCCCGACCTGTTCGCCGTCGCCGCCTGGACGATCGTGGCCCCCTGGACCCGCAGGCGGATCGTGTTCGACCGGGCGATCTCCGCCGGGCTGGCCGAGGCGCTGCACGCCGGGTGGGGGATCGAGGCCGGGCCGGTGGGTGCGGAGACCCGCCCGGCGGGCCGGACGCTGGCCGTCTCCTACAGCGGCGGGGCCGACTCCGTGGCCGCCGCCGCCATGCTGCCGGACGCGCCGTTCGTGCACTTCCAGCGGGTCTCGCACCCCCGCGTGCCGAACCGCTGGACGCACTACCGCGCCGACGTGCTGGCCAAGCTGGCCCGCGAGACCGGCCGGCCGCTGAGCACGGTCCAGTCCGACCTGGAGTTCACCCTGGCCGAGCCGCGCCCCGGCTACCCCGAGCACCACGCGGTGGCCGCCGGCGCGTTGCTGCTGGCCGACCGGATGGACCTGGGCGGCCTGGCGTTCGGCTACGAGCTGGGCTCGCGCTGGCTCGGCGGCGACCGCTACCTGCTGCGGTACACGCCCGACAACCCGATGTGGGCGCCGCACGGCGCGTGGGGCCGGCTGTTCGCCGCCGCCGGGGTGCACATCGTGCTGCCGGTGGGCGGGGTGAGCGAGGCGGTCACCATGCGCCTGGCACTGGAGTCGCCGCTCAAGGCCCAGGTCCGGTGGTGCCTGCGCGGGTCCGGCGGGCCCTGCCGTACCTGCGGGAAGTGCCTGTACAAGGAGCTCATCCAGGCCGCGGTGGAGCGCCGCCCGCTGGACACCCCGATCACCCCCGAACGCCCCGTGGCGCGCAAGTGGCAGGACCCGCCCCCGTACGGCGGGCAGGAGATGATCGAGTACGGCTGCGCCCGCGTCCCCGGCATCGAGCAGGGCGTCTTCGCTCGCGCGGCGGCGCACCTGGGGGCCACCGAGGAGTCCACGGAGTGGCTGGAGCGCTGCTACCCGCCGGCGATCGAGGAGATCCCCGAGCCGTGGCGCGAGCAGGTGCGCGAGTTCGTGGTGGCGAATGTCGGACTGATGACCCCGGAGCAGGCGCGCCGGGTGGAGGAGTGGGGCGTGTGAGGGTCTACCTGTCGGTCGACATGGAGGGCGTGACCGGGTTGACCGACCCGGAGGAGATGCACGCCGGCAAGCGCGGCTACGAGCGCGGGTGCGAGCTGATGACCGCCGACGCCAACGCCTGCGTCGAGGGCGCGTTCCTGGGTGGGGCGGCCGGCGTGCTGGTCAACGACGCGCACGGCTCGACCAAGAACCTGCGCATCGACCTGCTCGACCCGCGCGCGACGCTGATCCGCGGGCCGGGCAAGGCCCAGCGCATGGCCCACGGGCTCGACTCCTCCTTCGCCGCCGCCTGTTTCGTGGGCTATCACGCCAGGGCCGGGGTGCCGCACGGCGTCCTCAACCACACGTGGATGGGCAAGGAGATCCAGAACGTCTACCTGAACGGGGAGCTCTGCGGCGAGACCCGGCTGGTGGCCGCGTGCGCGGGCTTCCACGGCGTGCCCGTGGTGCTGGTGACCGGGGACGAGGCGGTCGGCGAGGAGGCGCGCGAGCTGCTCGGCGACGTGGAGACGGTGGCGGTCAAGAAGGGTATCGACAAGTTCTCCGCCGAGCTGCTGCCGCCTTCGGTGGCGCAGGCGGCGATCCGGGAGGCGACCGCGCGGGCGCTGGGCCGGTTGAGCGACTTCACGCCCTACACGGTGGCTCCGCCGTACACGCTGGGGGTGGAGTGGAACTCGACGGCGATCGCGGCGGCGGTGTCGCTGGTGCCGGGCGTGAAGGCGGTCGGGGCGCGGGAGACCGAGTTCACCACGGACGACTTCGGCCAGATCATGGCGCTGTTCGGGATCTTCGCCACGATCGGCGGGCAGATCTCGTGCGGCAGCGGTCCCTATGGGTGAGCTGACCCGGCGGGGCCTGCTGGTCGGGATCGGCGCGGCGGGCGGGGCCGGGGCGATGTACGCGGCGATGGGGGCGCTCGGGCTGGCCCCCGCCGAGCAGGAGCGGAGCTTCACCCCGCCGCAGGCGGGCGATTTCACGCTGCGCGGGCGCTCCAGCGCGAGCGTGGTGATCCTGGGCGCGGGCGTGGCCGGGCTGACCGCCGCCTACGAGCTGGGCAAGGCGGGCTACGACTGCACGATCCTGGAGGCGCGGCCCAAGGCGGGCGGGCGCAGCCTCACGCTGCGCGGCGGCGACCGGCTGACCGAGGCCGGCGGGCAGGCGCAGGACGTGCGCTTCGGCGAGGGCGCCTACTTCAACGCCGGGCCGGGGCGGATCGCGCCCTGGATGGTCACCATGGACTACTGCCGCGAGCTGGGCGTGCCCATCGAGACCTTCGTCAACAACAACGCGGCCGCCTACGTGCACACCAACGGGGTGACCGTGCGGGCGCGGACCGCCCGCGCCGACCTGTACGGCTACATCTCCGAGCTGCTGGCCAAGGCGACCGACGCCGGGCGGCTCGACCGCAGGCTGACGGCGGAGGACCGCGAGCGGCTGCTGGAGTTCCTGCGCCGCTTCGGCGACCTCGGGCCCAAGCTCGACTACGACGGCTCGCCGCGCCGCGGCTTCCTGGAGTCGCCCGACATCGACGGCGGCGTCCCGATCGAGGGGCCCGGCTCACTGCGCCAGGTGCTGGCCGCCGGGACCGGCCGGGCGATCACGAACGACTTCGGCTACGACCAGGCGACCCCGATGTTCCAGCCGGTCGGCGGCATGGACGCCATCGTCACCGCGCTGCTCGACCGGGTCGGCGCCGGCCGCGTCCGGACCGGGATCAAGGTCACCAAGATCACCAGCCTGGCGGACGGCGTCGAGGTCGAGTGGGCCGGCGGCCGGCTCAAGGCCGACTACTGCGTCGCCGCGCTGCCGCCGCACATCCTGGCCAAGATCCCGCACAACCTCGGCGCCCAGGTCGGCGCCGCGCTGGCCAGACCGGTGCCGGTGGCCGCGGGCAAGATCGGGCTGGAGTACGGCAGGCGCTGGTGGGAGCTGGAGGACCGGATCTACGGCGGGGTGACCGAGACCGATCTCGACATCACGCACATCTGGTACCCCTCGCACGGCTACCACGGCAAGACCGGCATCGTGGTCGGCTACTACGCCACCGAGGAGCACGCCGAGCTGTACGGCGCGCTCACCCCCGAGGACCGCAGGCGCCGCGCGCTCACCCAGGGCAAGAAGATCCACGGCGACAAGTACCGGAACGACCTGCTGTCCAGCGTCTCGATCGCCTGGGAGCGCCAGGAGCACATCATGGGCGGCTGGGTGCGCTGGCCCAGCATTGATTCGTCCTTCACTCTTCTGCAACGCCCCGCCGGAAGGGTGTACTTCGCCGGTGACTGGCTGACCCATCTGATCGCCTGGCAGGCCGGTGCGATGGAGTCGGCCAGGAGCGCGGTGACCCAGTTGCACCAGCGCGCGCTGCAGTCCCCCTGATCGCGCGCACGCGTCCCTGGGTACGGCGTAGGGTCCCAAGCGGGAGCGGCAACTCTCCCAACCGACGGGAAAGGGGACACGATGTCGCTGGTGTGGACGCCGGCCGCGGACCGGCTCGACCTGCTCGCCGAGCCGGTGGCCAAAGCGGTGCTGGATCTCGACGGCGTCCGGGTGGCGGAGATCGACCCGGGGCTCGCCGACACCGCCGCCTTCTGCGAGCACTACGGGGTGCGGATGGAGGACGGCGCCAACTGCGTGGTGGTGGCCGCCAAGCGGGGCGGCCAGACGATGTACGCGGCCTGCATGGTGCTCGGCTCGATGCGCATCGACGTCAACGGCGTGGTCCGCAAGCGGCTGGACGCGCGTAAGGCCAGCTTCGCCCCGATGAGCGAGGCGGTCGAGCTGACCGGCATGGAGTACGGCGGGATCACCCCGCTGGGACTGCCCGAGGGCTGGCCGATCCTGGTGGACTCGGCGGTGGCGGCCCATCCTGGCCTGGTGATCGGCAGCGGCGTGCGCCACTCGAAACTGTCGGTGCCGGGCGCGACACTGGCGGGGCTGCCGGGAGCAGAGGTCTTGACCTTGGCGAGCTGACCGTGACCAGTGTGAGACCGTCGATTGGGAAACCGACGGTGCCGACCCGAACGTTAAGCAAGTGGGAATGTGACCTCATGGTTCATCTCTGGGTGAGGTTTAAGCCGGTATGGTGCTTCATGCCATGAATCAGGACGACCGACTAGGCCCGTACCGCCTGCTCAGGCGGCTCGGCGAAGGCGGCATGGGTGTGGTCCACCTCGCCGTCGACTCGCAGGGCCGGCAGGTGGCCGTCAAGGTCCTGCGCTCGGAGGTGGCCGGCGACGACGTCGCGCGGCGGCGTCTGTCGCGTGAGGTCGAGACGATGCGGCGCGCGCGCAGCAAGTTCATCGCCGAGGTGCTCGACGCCGACGTGACCGGGCACCGCCCGTACATCGTGACCCGCTACGTCCCCGGCCGCCCGCTCGACGAGATCGTCAAGGAGGACGGCCCCCTCGACCTGCCCGCGCTCATCCGCCTGGCGCACGGCGTGGCCTCGGCGCTCTCCTCCGTGCACGCCGTCGGCGTCATCCACCGTGACCTCAAGCCCGGCAACGTGCTGCTGCTCGACGGGCAGCCGGTGCTCATCGACTTCGGCATCGCCCAGGCGGTCGACGCCACCCGGCTCACCCAGACCGGCATGTTCATCGGCACCCCCCAGTACCTCGCGCCCGAGATCATCGAGGGGCACGAGGCGGGTCCCGAGGTGGACGTGCACGCCTGGGCCGGCACGCTGCTGTTCGCGGCCACCGGCCAGCCTCCCTTCGGCAAGGGCACGCTGGAGATGATCTTCTACAACATCACCGCCGGCAAGGCCGATGTGAGTGCCGCGCCGTCCCAGCTCCAGCCGCTGCTCAAGGCGGCTTTCCAGCGCAACCCGGCCAAGCGGCCCAAGGCCGCCGAGCTGGCCGAGCAGACCGCGTTGCTGATGCCGCGCCAGCCCGGCGTGCCGGACGAGGTGTCGACCGTGCCGCGGGCCGACCGCCGGATCACCGAGGCGCCGCCGATGCCGCCCGCGCCGTCGGGCGGGCCGTACGTCTCCCTGCTGCCCGGGCAGGGCCAGCCGCACGCCGGCCAGCCCGCGCCGCACCCGTCCGGCCCGCACCAGCCGCTCCAGCATCCGGGCGGTCCCCACCAGCCCGTCCAGCAGTCCTCCGGCCCCTACCCGCCCGTCCAGCACCCCGGCGGCCCGCTCCCCGGCAGCCACCAGGGGACAGGCCCGGGCGGCCACCAGCCCACCGGCCCCGGAGGTCACCAGCCCACCGAGCCGGGTGGTCACCAGCCCACGGGTCCGGGAGGTCACCAGCCGACCGGTCCGAGCGGTCACCAGGCGACCGGTCCGGGTGGTCAGCACGCCACGGGGCCGGGTGGTCAGCACCCGTCCGGGCTGCAGCAGGCTCCCGGGCAGGCCCAGCCCTACCCGCCGCAGGCGCCGCACCAGCCGGGCCGCCAGCAGACCGGGCCGGGCGCCGGCGACCCCTTCCCCACCCGCAGGGTCAGCCCCGAGGAGATGCGCCAGGTCCGCGAGGAGCACCAGCAGGGCTGGCCGCAGCAGGCCGCGCCCATGCCCGGCTACGACGTCCCCACCCGGCGCGTCCGCACCGACCTGCCCGAGTACGGCAGGCCGCCCTCGCCCTACGCGGCCCAGCCCCAGACCCCCTATCCGCCGGAACCCCCCACCAAGCGCGAGCCGTACATCCCGTCGGTCCGCCCGGGCAACGCGCTGCAGTACTCCCGTGCCTACGCGGTGACCGGCGCGATGATGCTGATCATCATGATCGTGCTCGCCGCGCTCGCCCCGGTGATCGTGGCGGCCGTGGCCATCCCGGTCGCGGTGCTGCTGCGCGCGGCCGACCTGGCCCAGGCCCAGCTCGCCGGCCGGCGCGGCGGCGGCAGCGCGGCGCTCGACGTGCTGCGCGTGTTCGCCCACCCCCAGGCGCTGCTCAAGTCGCTGGGCGTCACCCTGGCGCTCACCCTCTACGCGGCCATCCTCGGGCTCCCGGTCACCCTCCTGCTCACCGTGGTGCTCAAGATGGACTCGGCGAACGCCCTGGCCTGGGGCGTCGCGGTGGCGCTCTGGACCGTCTGCGCCGGACCCGGCGTCGAGGGCCCGAGCCGCCAGATGCGCAGAACGCTCGCCTCCCTCGTACCCTCGAGGCAGGTGGCCATGGTGCTCGCGGGCGTCCTGGCCGCCGTCGCGGCCGGCTCGTTGTGGCTGGCGTACGGCACGGCGGATAAAAATTCCGGTCGAGAGGCGAACTGGAACCCGGTCAACGTGGATCTCATCACTGGGAAGCTCGATGGGCTCAGAGGGGGAGATGACGGCTAGATGAGCACAGGCAACACCCAAGCACCCGAACGGCTAGGTCCGTACCGTCTGGTCAGGAAGATCGGCGAAGGTGGCATGGGCGTTGTCCACCTCGGTCTCGACGAGGCCGGCAGGGAAGTCGCCATCAAGGTGCTGCATCCGCACGTGGCCGCCGACCTGAAGGCCAGGGACCGGTTGATCCGCGAGGTCGAGACGATGCGCCGCGTGCGCAGCCCGTTCGTGGCCTCCGTGCTCGACGCCGAGCTGGTGGGCGGCCAGCCGTACGTGGTGACCAGGTTCGCCCCCGGGCGCACGCTGGAGGACACCGTCCTGGCCGACGGGCCGCTGGAGGCCCGCGAGCTGATCCGCCTGGCGCAGGGGCTGTGCCAGGCGCTCGTGGCGATCCACGCGGCCGACGTCATCCACCGCGACTTCAAGCCGTCCAACGTCATGCTGGTCAACGGCGAGCCGCTGGTCATCGACTTCGGCATCGCGCACCTGGTCAACGCCACCAGGCTCACCCAGACCGGGATGTTCGTCGGCACGCCGGGCTACCTGGCCCCGGAGATCATCCGGGATGCCGAGATCACCCAGAAGGCCGACGTGCACGCGCTGGCCTCCACCGTCTTCTTCGCCGCCACGGGGGTGCCGCCGTTCGGCACGGGCGCCTTCGAGGTGGTCTGTTACAACATCATGGAAGGGCGCCCGCAGATCGACAAGGCGCCGGTGTGGTTGCGCGGCTGGCTCAGCCGGGCGCTGGCGGTCGACGTCGACGATCGGCCGGGCGCGCAGGAGCTGCTGCGCATGGCGCGGGCGCTCGACCCGCGGGTCACCACCTTCAACGAGGCGCCGCCGCCGCGGTCGGGCACCAAGGTGCTGCCCAGTGCGCCGGCCGAGCCCGGCAGGGGCGCCAAGTCCGGCAAGCCGGTCAAGCCGACCTACTCCGACGTGTTGCCGCCGGTCGAGTACGGCCGCGCGCCCGCCCAGCCGCGCCCGCAGAAGCCGGTCAAGCAGTCGCGGCAGGACAAGGCGGCCCGGCAGGACAAACCGCCGCCCTACGTGCCCGCCCCGGCGGTGGCGAGGTCGGCCCCGCCGCCCTATGCCGACCAGCGGGTGGCCGGGTATCCGGCGCCGCAGGCCGCACCGCGGCCCTACACGCCGCCGGCCTACACCCCGCCGCGCGAGCGCAAGAAGTACCTCGTCGGCAGCCAACTCGTCGGCGGGTTGCTGCTGGCCGTGCTGATCGGGCTGACCGTCATGATGCCGGTGACCTTCGGCGTCACCGCGCTGGCGCTCGCGCTGGTGCTGCGGATGGGCGAGTACCTCTTCGGCGACCTGGTCCAGCGCCGCCAGCTCCGTGGCGGCGGCAGCGCGGCCGACCCGCTGCTCGTCATCGTCGGCACCCCGTGGGCGCTGGTCAAGGCGGTGGGCGTGACCGTGGCGCACTCGCTGCTCGCGGTGCTCGGCGGCTTCTGCGTCTACGGCATCGCCAAGTGGGGCGGCGGCTTCGACGTGAACCAGTCGGTGGCCTACGCCGCCGGGGCGTTCACCGCCGGGTTGTTCGTGCTGCCCGGCTCAGGGGCGCCGCGCAAGGCGGTGACCCGCTCGCTCACCTCGGTGCTGCGCAGCCCGGGCGCGGCGCTCGTCGCGGCGGTGCTGGCCGGCACGGCGGCGGTGATGGTGGTGATGTTCGCGATGGGCCAGGAGCCGTCCTGGGAGCCGTGGCGGGCGCCTGAGACGGTCATCCGCGAGCTGACCCGCAGCGCGCGGGAGAGCACGATGGGCCTGATCACGGGCCTGCTCGACGATCTGCTGCGAAATCTAGGCCTCGGGTTCCTTTCACCCTGGTCCTGACGGGGCAGGAGGAGGGGTATGCGGGAGACCTTGGGCCCCTACCGGCTGCTGTCCGAGCTGGGGGCCGGCGGCTTCGGACAGGTGCATCTGGCGCTCGACCCCGAGGGCCGGACCGTGGCGATCAAACTGCTGCATCCGCAGGTCGCCGGCGACCCCTCGGCGCTGGCCAGGCTCGCCCGCGAGGTCGAGACGATGCGGCTGGTGCGGGGGCCGCACGTGGCGGAGGTGCTGGACGCCTCGCTCGACTCCGCCGAGCCGTACCTGGTGACCAGGTACGTGCAGGGCCGCCCGCTGTCAGCGGTCACGCTCCCGGTGCCCGATCTGCCGCGGCTGGCCAAGGGGCTGGCCGAGGCGTTGCTGGCGATGCACGAGGCGGGGGTCGTGCACCGCGACCTCAAGCCGGCCAACGTGGTGATCTCCGAGGGCGATCCGGTGGTGATCGACTTCGGCATCGCCCGGGCCTTCGACTCCCTGGCCGCGACCGCGCCCGGCGCGGTGATCGGCACCCCCGGCTACCTGGCCCCCGAGGTGATCGAGGGCCGGCCCGCCGGTCCGGCCGCCGACGTCTTCTCCTTCGGGGCGACGCTCGCCTACGCCGCCACCGGCCGCCACCCGTACGGCGACGGCCCGCTGTCGGCCGTGGCCTACCGCGTGGTGCACCACGAACCCGACCTGGAGGGCACGCCCGAGTGGCTGGAGCCCCTGCTCCTGGAGTGCCTGCGCCGCGACCCGGCCGCCCGGCCGACCGCGGCGCAGATCTGCGCCCGGCTCGGCGCCGACGCCCCCGTCCTGGTCGGTACGGCGGAGCCGCCCGTGGCCGTGCACCGCGAGCTCGACGAGCTGGCGACCACCGAGTGGCGGCCGGAGAAGAAGGCCAGGCCCCGCTCCATCGAGGAGACCCGCGAGCGGCACCGCGAGAAGGTGCGCCGGCGCTGGGTGATCGGCTCGGGCCTGTTCGTCTCGCTGCTGGCCGCGGCGGCCCGTGCGCCGCTCCCGGAGGCCTCGCTCTTCCTGATCTCGGCCTACTCGCTGGTCGTGCTGGTCGACGCCGGGGTGGCGCTGGCCTCGCGCAGCGCGCTGAAGCGGGGCAGGATCGTGGTGGACCTGGCCGGGATCTTCGGGACCGGGGCGTTGTGGCTGGTGATGAGCAGCGTGTTCAGCCCGCTCACGCTGGGGCTGTTCGCGATCACCGCGCTGGTCGTGGCGGTCGTCTTCCTGCTGAGCGCGTGAGGGTGGTGGCGGGTGTTTCGCCACCGAGCGCGTAGAATATTGTTCTAGCGGGCTGCCTGCCGTACGACCTGCCGGTTTGCGGTGAAGCTACCCATGGGTAACATAACGGGCGTGGCCTCCGGGCCACCCCCTGTCACGGGCCCCCGGGGAGACCTGGCAGTCTGTGGTGCAGCACTAGGGCACATTCCGAGCATGCGATAACGGGAGGTCGGCTACCGGCCATGAACATCGTCGTCTGCGTGAAGCAGGTCCCCGACACGGCGACCGAGCGCAAGCTCCGGTCGGATGACAAGACGCTCGACCGCGACGCCGCCGACGGCGTGGTGAACGAGCTTGACGAGTACGCGGTCGAAGAGGCCCTCAAGCTCAAGGAAGCCCATGGCGGTGAGGTCACCGTCCTCACCATGGGCCCCGGCAAGGCCACCGAGACCATCCGCAAGGCCCTGGCCATGGGCGCCGACAAGGCCGTGCACCTCAGCGACGACGCGCTGCACGGCTCCGACGCGGTGGGCACCTCCTACGCCATGGCGCAGGCGCTCGGCCGGATCGGGTTCGACCTGGTGATCCTCGGCTCCGAGTCCACCGACGCGCGCACCGGCATGCTGGCCGCGATGCTCGCCGAGCGCCTCGGCGTGCCCCAGCTCACGCTGGCCAACAAGGTCGAGATCGGCAAGGGCAGCATCGCCATCCAGCGCCTCACCGACTACGGCTACGACAAGGTCGAGGCCACGCTGCCCGCCGTCGTCTCCGTGGTCGAGAAGATCAACGAGCCGCGCTACCCGTCCTTCAAGGGCATCATGGCGGCCAAGAAGAAGCCGGTCGAGACCCTCTCGGTCGCCGACGCCGGCATCGACGCCTCGCAGGTCGGCCTGGCCGCGGCCTGGTCCGAGGTCGTCGACTTCGCCGCCGCCCCGCCGCGGGCCGCGGGCACGATCGTCAAGGACGAGGGCGACGGCGGCGCCAAGCTGGCCGACTTCCTCGCGTCGAAGAAGTTCATCTGAGAACGGGGGTTTGCTGTCAATGTCGGAAATTCTCGTACTCGTTGAGCACGTCGACGGCGAGGTCAAGAAGGTCACCCTCGAGCTGCTGACCCTGGCCCGCTCGCTCGGCACGCCCGCCGCCGTCTGGGCCGGTCCCGGCTTCTCCGCCACCGCCTCCGCGCGGCTGAAGGAGTACGGCGCGGACAAGATCTACGTCGCCGACTCCGCCGAGATCGTCGACTTCGTCGTCGCGCCGAAGGCCGAGCTGCTGGCTCAGCTCGTCGGCTCCGCCGCCCCGGCCGCCGTGCTGGTCGCGGCCACGGCCGAGGGCAAGGAGATCGCCGGTCGCCTGGCGGTCAAGACCGAGTCCGGCGTCATCACCGACGCCGTCGGCCTCGGCGAGGGCTTCGTCGCCGACCAGTCGATCTTCGGTGGCGGCGTCAACGTGCACTCGCGCGTGACCAAGGGCACCCCGATCGTCGCGGTCCGCCCCAACTCCACCCAGCCCGTCGCCGCCGCAGGCGCCGGTGCGGAGGAACAGGTCACCGTCGCGCTGTCGGACGGCGCCCGCGCCGCCCGCATCGTCGACCGGGTCAAGCAGGAGAAGGGCGCCCGCCCCGAGCTCACCGAGGCGGCCATCGTCGTCTCCGGCGGGCGCGGTGTCGGCTCGGCCGAGAACTTCTCGGTCATCGAGGGCCTGGCCGACGCGCTCGGCGCGGCCGTCGGCGCCTCCCGCGCGGCCACCGACGCCGGCTGGTACCCGCACCAGTTCCAGGTCGGCCAGACCGGCAAGACCGTCTCGCCGCAGCTCTACATCGCGGCCGGCATCTCCGGCGCCATCCAGCACCGGGCCGGCATGCAGACCGCCAAGACCATCGTGGCGATCAACAAGGACCCCGAGGCTCCGATCTTCGAGCTGGCCGACTACGGCGTGGTGGGCGACCTCCACCAGATCGTGCCGCAGCTCACCGACGAGGTCGGCAAGCGCAAGTAGCACGACGCCCGCGAGGCCCGGAGGCACGCCGCCTCCGGGCCTCGCGGCGTCGTCAGCCCTTCGGGCAGAAGACCTCGACCGCCAGCCCCATGACCTCGGCGGTCGAGGGGTTGCGCGTCGACGGGTTGATCGACAGGGTCAGCGACCGGCCCGAGTCGGCGCGGAAGGCGAAGGTCAGGTAGCCGATCAGCTCGCCGCTGTGCCCCCAGACCGTCCCGCAGGGCAGGGCGTAGGCCTGCAGGCCGAGCCCGTAGCCGAAGCCCGCGCCGGTCTCGACGGTCGTCCGCATCGCCCGCAGCGACTCCGCGCTGATCAGCTTGCCGCCCAGCAACGCGCCCATGAACCGGTCGAGGTCGGCCGTGGTCGAGATCATCTCGCCGGCCGCCCAGTCGAGGGAGGGGTTCATCCGCGTGGCGTCCACCAGGTCGGGCAGCGGCTCGTACCCCTTGGCATGTGGCGCGGGCAGGCCCGGCCGGTCGCCCGGCACCAGCGTGTGGCGCAGCCCCAGCGGCCGCAGGATCCGCCGCGAGACCTCCTCCCCGTACGGCCGGCCGGTCAGCTTCTCGATCAGCAGCCCGAGCACGACGTAGTTGGTGTTGGAGTAGTGCCACTTGCCGTCGTCGGGCAGCTTCTTGGCGAAGGCCACCTTGAGCAGCTCCCGAGGCTGGTAGGAGCGGAAGCGCTCGGCCCCACGCCAGCGGTTGGTCGAGTACCCCGGCTCGCTCATGTAGTCGTACAGCCGGCTGGTGTGGTTGAGCAGCTCGCGCACGCTGATCTCCGCGCCACCGGGCACCAGGCCGGGCAGGTGGCGCTCGATCGGGTCGTCGAGGCTGACCTCGCCCTCGTCCACGAGCTGGAGCAGCACGGTCGCGACGAAGGTCTTGGTGACGCTGCCGATGCGGAAGTGCCCGTTCGGGGCCGGGCGCCCGCCCCGGTCGAGATCGCGCACCCCGGCCGTGCCGGTCCACGTCCGCCCGCCGTCCGAGACCCGGGCCAGGGCGGCGGTGGCGCCCTTGGCGTCCACGATCCGCTGGAGGTCGGCACTGAGGCCGCCGCCCGGCCCGGTCATCGCCACAGCCGCCGCCACCAGGGCGTTCATCAGGGTGTTCATCATGGGGACCACGCTAGGGAGCGGCGGTTCGCGGCAGAATGCGGTGCGCCGCCCACTCCTGCTGGGGAAAACCACAGGGTGAGCGATGAGTTTCCGCCCGGGCCCGGGTCTTCCCCTGCGACGGCAACGAACTGGAGGGCCTCGAATGAGCACGCCACTGGACAAGGACTTCACCGCACCCCTGCTCAAGAGCGAGGCGAAGGGCGGCTGGACCTACGTGAAGATGCCGGGGTCGGCCGAGTTCTTCGGCACCAGGGGACTGGTCAAGATCCGGGGGACCATCGACGGGGAGCCGTTCGAGAGCTCCTTCATGGCCCTCGGGGACGGCACGCACAAGCTCCCGGTCAAGGCGGACCTGCGTCGGCGGATCGGCAAGGAGGAGGGCGACACCGTCACGGTGCACCTGTCCGAGCGCCTCGCCTAGGCGGGGTCGTCGAGGCCGCGCGCGGTGAGGGCCTCGCCGAGCAGGTCGGCGTACCGCAGCACGCCGACGACCAGGGGCACCGCGAAGGCCCGCACGTCCCAGCGCACCCCACGGGCCCGCTGCGCCTCGCGGACCCGGGCGGCCAGGTCGGCGATGATCGGCACGCTCCGCAGCGTCAGGGACAGCACCAGGGAGAGCCGGAAGGGGTCCACCCCCAGCCGGCGCAGCGGCCCGAACAGCCGCTCCAGCCCGGCCAGCAGCGCCGAGGTGCTGGTGGTCAGCGTGACCAGCCCGGCCAGCAGGACGGCCAGCACGATCCGCGAGACCGAGGTGAGCGCGGTGGGCAGGTCGGCGATCAGGACCTGCGTGCCGAACAGCACCAGCGCGAACCAGCGCAGCGGCCGCACCTGCGCCCACGCCGCCCGCGGCCCCTGCCGGGCCAGGGCGTAGCAGGCCACGACCACGGCCAAGCCCGCGAGCGGGTGCACGAGGATGACCGCGCAGCCGGCGGTCAGACCGAGCAGCTTGGCCCAGACCGGCAGCCGGTGCACCACGGTGCCGGTGGAGCCGGCGGCGGCAACCGCGGTCATGTCATCAGCTCGCGGTAGCGCTTCAGCGCGGTGCGCGGCTCGTCGTCGGCGACGATCCGGCCGTCGTCGAGCACCAGCACCCGGTCGAAGTCCTCCAGCAGCGCCAGGTCGTGGCTGACCACGAGGAGCTGCTGAGGCAACTCCCGCAACACCTGGGCGATCCTGCGCGAGTGCCGCAGGTCGAGCAGGGTGGTCGGCTCGTCCATGACCAGGATGTTCGGTTCGAGGACCAGCACCGAGCACAGCGCGAGGAGCTGCTTCTGGCCGCCGGAGAGGTGGTGCGCGGGATGCTCGGCGTGACCGGCCAGCCCGTACTCCGCCAGCACCGCCCGCACCCGGCGGTCGAGCTCGGCGGCGGGCAGCTTGGCGCGGCGCAGGGAGAAGGCGACGTCCTCGGCGACGGTGGGCATGACGATCTGCGCGTCCGGATCGGCGAAGACGAAACCGACGCGGCGCCGGATCTTGGCGGCGGCCTTGGCGGTGTCCTCGCCCAGGACGGTGACCCGGCCCGAGGTGGGCAGGGCCAGGCCGTTGACCAGCCGGGCGAGGGTGCTCTTGCCGGAGCCGTTCGCGCCGACGACGCCGATGCGGCGCTCGGTGAGCGTGGCGGTGACGCCCTTGAGCACCTCGCGCTCGCCGAGCCGTACCCGGACCTCGCTCAGCTCGATCACTCACACCACCTCGAACAGCGCGGCGATCCCCATGCCGCCGCCCACCGCAGCCGTGGCCAGGCCCAGCGTGCCCGGCGCAGCCCCCGAGCGTACAAGGCGGCTGAACAACCTGGTGACGGCGACCGCGCCGCTGGCTCCCCACGGGTGGCCCAGCGCCAGGGCGCCGCCGCCGGTGCAGACCTGGCCGGGGTCGAGCTCCAGGGCGTCGGTCACGGCCAGCACCTGGGCGGCGAAGGCCTCCACGATCTCGACCGCGGCGAGGTCGGCGACGCCGAGGCCGGTCCGGTCCAGCAGCCGCCGTACGGCAGGCACCGGGCCCCAGCCGGGCAGCGCCGGGTCGCAGCCGACCACGGCCCCCGCGAGCAGCGCCAGCCCCGGCCGCCCGGCGCGCGCCGTCTCGGGGACCATGGCCACGGCCGCGGCTCCGTCGCTGATCGGCGAGGAGTTGCCGGCCGTCACCGTCCCGCCGGGCACGAACGCCCCCGGCAACCTGGCCAGCGACGCGGCACGCAGCACGCGCGGCCGCTGGTCGCGACTCAGCAGCGGCTCGCCGTCTCCGGGTGGATCCGGGTGGAGCGGGACGAGCTCGGCGGTGAAGTCGGTGGCAAGCGCGCGCTCGTGACTGCGGCGGGCGTAGTCGTCCTGGCGCTCGCGGCTGATCCCGCGTGCCTGGGCGAGTGCCTCGGCGGCCGGGCCCATGTCCGGGTCGGGGAAGCCCTCCGGCGCGAACGGGGCCCGTGGGTAGGGCGTGTCCGAGCCGCGGCGGAACCGGGCCGGAGCCGTGGAGGCGCTCTCCACCCCGCCGGCCAGCACCAGCCCGGCCTCACCGGCCCGGATCGCCTGCCCGGCCTGGAGGATCGCGGCCAGGCCGCTGCCGCACTGCCGGTCGACCGTGGCCCCCGGCACCTCCTCGCCGAGGCCGGCGGCCAGGGCGGAGACCCGGGCGAGGTTTCCGCCCGGGCCCATGCAGTTGCCCAGGATCACGTCGTCCACCGGCAGGCCGTAGGGCGCGCACTCCTCGGCGAGCACGCGCAGCACGGGGGCGGCCAGGTGGTGGGCGTCGAGGTCGCGGTAGGCGTGCCCGGCGGTCCCGATGGGCGTGCGCCGGGCCGCCACGACGACGGGCCGGGTCATGCCAGCTTCCGCAACGCCGGGTCGCCGGTGGCGGCCAGCGCGCTCACCTGGCCCCGGGCCGGCTTGCCCGCCGGGGTGCGGGGGAGGGCGGGCATGGCGTACCAGAGGCGGGGCCGCTGGGCCGGGTCGAGCCCGGCGCGGGCGACGGCCTCCAGCTCGTCCCGTGCGGGCCGGCCTTCGACCACGGCGGTGACCACGGAGCCCAGCACCGGGTGCGGCGAGCCGACCACGACCACGTCGCGCACGCCGGGCGCCTCGCGCAGGACCGCCTCGACGTCCTCGGGCACCACGGTCGCGCCGCCGGTCTGGATCGCGCCGTCCCCCCGGCCCCGCACCCGCAACACCCCGCCGCCCGCCCGGCCGTCCGTGCGGCCGCCCGCCCCGCTCTCCGCTCCGTCGTCCGCGCGGTCGCCCGCCCCGCTGTCCGCCCGGCTGTCCGCCGGCCCGTCGTCCGGCCCGTCGTACGGCTCGGCGACGTCGCCGACGGACATCCAGCCGCGCTCGTCCACCCGCAGCGGCCCCGCCCCGTCGGCCAGGTAACCCTCCGACAACCACGGCGAACGCGCCCACACCTCGCCCAGCGGTCGCCCCCGCACCTCGATGTCCACCTCGGGAAAGGCCCGCAGCCCGCTCCCGTCGACGTCGACCGCGACGAAGGACAGCTCGGTGGCCCCGTAGTAGGCGAGCACCCGCAGCCCGGCGCGTTCGGCGGCGGCCCGGCTGCCGGCCGGCAGGGAGGCCCCGCCGACCAGCACGGTACGGAGCGGGCCGCCCGGCCTGGCCTCCAGGAGCGCGGGCAGCGCGTGCGGGACGAGGTGCGCCACGGTGGCCTCACGCAGGTGCCCGGCGAGCGCGGCGGGCTGCCAGCGGCCGGGCACCAGGGCGGCCGCCCCGGCGGCGAGCGCGTGCACGGCGGCGAAGCCGTACAGGCTGGAGACCAGGGGCCCGGGGACCAGGACGGTGTCGGCGGAGGTCACCCCGGCCAGGCGGTCCACGTGCGGGAAGGACCCGGACCACGAGGCCCGCGTGCGGACGACGGCACGGGGGCGGCCGGTGCTGCCCGAGCTGAAGCAGGCCCAGACCCGGTCGTCCGGGGCCGGGCGGGGGACGATCGGCGCGCCGGGGGTCTCGGCGAGCGGGGCGTCGAGCCGGCCGTCCACCGGGACGGCCTCCAGGATCCGCTCCCGCCGCGCGGCGTCCCACGACGGGTCGCACAGCAGCGGGGTCACCCCGGCCAGGTCCGCGGCCAGCGCCGCCACCAGCACCTCGACCGGGTCGGCCAGCGTCACCGCCAGCACCTTCGAACCGCCCAGGGAGCCGCGCCGGTCCCGCGTCGCCAGCAGGGTGCGGGCGGCGCCCTGGACCCGCGCCGCCAGCTCGCCGTAGCTGAGCGACCCCGACGGCCCGCGCAGGGCGAGCGCGTGGGGCCGGGCCGCGGCGTGCCGGAGGACCTGCGGGGCGACGGGCATCAGCGGTCCCTGCCCGGCGCCGCCGCCGGGTATGCGCGCCGTACGCCGTGGGCCACGAAGGCGGCGACCACGGCCTTGAGCAGGTCGCCGGGCAGGAAGGCGGAGCTGAGCAGCGCGGCCTTGCCCAGCGGCAGCCCGGCGACGAGCGCCTGGGCCGGGATGCCGAACAGGTAGACGACCCCGATCCCGCCCGCCGCACAGGCCAGGATCAACCGCGCGATCCCGGGCGCCTTCCCGCCGCGTTCGACGATCCAGCCGGTGACGAAGGCGCCGGGGATCCAGCCGAGCAGGAAGCCCACGGAGGGCCCGGCGAAGACGCCGAGCCCGCCCCGCCCGCCGGCCAGCAACGGCAGGCCGGCCGCGACCAGCAGGACCAGGACCAGAACGGCCAGCGCGCCCCGGCGGCTGCCGAGGATCGCGCCGGCCAGCATGACGCCGAGCGTCTGGAAGGTGAGGGGCACGGCGTTGCCGAAGAGGTTCAGCGAGCCGGGCAACCCGAGGGCGGCGATGAGCGCGGCGAAAGCGGCGACCCTGGCCAGGGTCGCCGCTCCGAGGGTGTTCTGCTTCTCAGTCACGGATCCGATTGCACCCTAGGCGAGGCCGGAAGGTGGTGGAGGTATCCGACAAACTTGCTCACGCCGCTCTGGCCAGTTCCTCTTGCTCGCGGGGCCGGGTCGGCCGGGCGAGCAGCCGCGGGCGCGGCAGGAACCGGGCCAGCACGGCGATCGCGAGGCCGAGCACGACGGCCAGGCCGAGCGCGGTGTGCAGCGAGGTGGCGTCGGACAGGAAGCCGATGACGACCGGGCCGAGCAGCAGCCCGGAGTAGCCCATGGCGCCCGCCTGGGCGATGGCCGGGCCGGGGTTGTCGGTGGCGTTGCCGGCCAGGGACAACGTCATCGGGGCGATGGTCGCCACGCCCATGCCGACGAAGAACATCGCCGAGACCGCGACGAGCGGGGTGCCCGCGGTGAGCACCAGGGTGAAGAACGCCGCCGTGGCCAGGCCGGACACGGTCATCAGGCCCTTGACGCCGAAGCGGGTGCGCAGCCGGTCGCCGGTGACCCGGGCCAGCAGCATGCCGGCCTCGAAGACCGGGTAGCCCAGCGCGGCGACGGCCTCGGGGGCGCCGAGGGTGTCGCGCATGAACAGGCCGTTCCAGTCGGCGACGGTGCCCTCGACCATGAAGGCGAAGAACATGATCACGCCGAGCAGGTAGACGACCGGCGGCATGCGGCGCCGGGCGGCCCGCTCGCCCGCCTCGGCGGCGGTGGGCTTGCCGGGCAGGTAGGTGCGGCCGATCAGCACGATGAGCGGGAGCGAGACCAGCGCGACGATCGCCAGGTTGGCGGTCATCGACAGGCCGAGGGCGATGGAGAGCGAGCCGATCAGGCCGGCCGCCATCGCGCCGACGCACCAGCCGGCGTGCATGCCGTTCATCAGCGGCCTGCCGTACGCCTGCTCGACCGTGGAGCCCTGCGCGTTCATGGCCACGTCGACGATGCCGAAGGCCATGCCGAAGACGGCCGCGGCGGCGATCAGGATCGGCAGGTTGGGGGCGAAGGCGAGGCCGAGCATGGCCAGCGCGGTCAGCGGACCGCCGACGCGCAGGACCGCCTTGCTCCCGGCGCGGGCCATGATCCCGCGCATGGACTGCATGGTGATCAGCGCGCCCAGGCCCCAGGCGAGCAGGATCCCGCCCACCGCCGAGTCCGACAGGCCGAGCTTGTCGGTCATCGCGGGGATGCGCACGGTCATCGTGCCCACCATCAAGCCGGCCAGGACAAAGGTGAGGATCGCCCCATAGCGGGCGGTCCTCAGGGCGCGCGTCATCACGAACTCCTAGAGGTGTCTTGCGAAAGGAAGGTTTTACGAAGCGAGCAGGCCGAGCAGGCGCTGCTCCAGCGCCACGAGCTCGGGCTCCGGATACATCGCCGGGTCGTGCGAGGCGACGTCCCAGAGCCCCTCGCAGGCCAGCCGGACCACCTGCGCGGTGATCGGGTCGGGCTCGGACTCCAGGCCCTCGCAGTGCCAGCGGGCCATGGCCTCGCGCAGCGGCGCGAGCAGGTAGAGGTTGCCCGAGGCGCCGGTGACCACGGCCCAGCGTCGCAGCCGGCCGGTGCGGATCGCGGCCATGGTGGCGGCCAGGTAGCGCTGGGTGTAGGTGTCACCGGGCTGCGCCGCCATGAGCTGGTCGAAATCGTCGATCAGCCGCTCGGCCATCGCCTTGATCAGGGCTTCTTTGGTTTTGAAGTGGTAGAGCAGGCCGCCCTTGCTCACGCCGGCGCGGTCGGCGACGGCGGCCAGGGTCAGCGCGTCCGAGCCCTGGTCGCAGAGGAGGGCCTCCGCGGCATCCAGCAACTCGTCTCTACGCATATCTCTACTGTACCGTCCGGACGGTACAGTAGCAAACGAGATACGCTGATCCGGTGACCGCATACCTTGATCACGCGGCGACCACGCCGATGTTGCCCGAGGCGATCGAGGCGATGACCGAGCAGCTCGGCCAGGTCGGCAACGCCTCCTCCCTGCACGCGGCCGGCCGGCATGCCCGCCGCGTCGTCGAGGAGTCGCGCGAGAGCATCGCCGAGGCGCTGGGCGCCCGGCCGAGCGAGGTCGTCTTCACCGGCGGCGGCACCGAGGCCGACAATCTGGCCGTGAAGGGCCTGTTCTGGGCACGAGCCCCGCGCCGGCGCGTCCTCATCAGCTCGGTCGAGCACCACGCCGTCCTCGACCCGGCCCGCTGGCTGGCCGACCACCAGGGCGCCGACCTGGAACTGCTCGACGTCGACGAGCAGGGCCGGGTGCATCCCGACACGCTGCGCGCCGCCATCGAACGCGACCCCGGCAGCGTGGCGATGGTCAGCGTCATGTGGGCCAACAACGAGGTCGGCACGATCCAGCCGGTCCACGTGCTGGGCGCCATCGCCCACGATCGCGGCATCCCGTTCCACACCGACGCCGTCCAGGCGCTCGGCCAGCTCCCGGTCGACTTCGCCCGCTCCGGCGCCGACGCGCTCACCCTCACCGGCCACAAGATCGGCGGGCCGCTCGGCGTCGGCGCGCTGCTGCTGTCGCGCAAGCTCACCCCGCTGCCGGTCATCCACGGCGGCGGCCAGGAGCGCGACGTGCGCTCGGGCACCCTCGACACCCCGGCCATCGCCGGGCTCGCCGCCGCCGTCCGGGTGGCCGTGCGCACTCAGGAGGAGCAGTTCGCCCAGCTCACCGCGCTGCGCGACGACCTGATCACCCGCGTACGGCAGGCCGTCCCCGGCGTCGTCCTGAACGGCGACCCCGACAACCGGCTGCCCGGCAACGCGCACTTCTCCTTCCCCGGCTGCGAGGGGGACGCGCTGCTGATGCTGCTCGACGCCAAGGGCGTGGAGTGCTCGACCGGCTCGGCCTGCTCGGCGGGGGTGGCGCAGCCGTCGCACGTGCTGCTCGCGATGGGGGCGGACTCGTTGCGGGCCCGGGGATCGTTGCGCTTCAGCCTGGGCCACACCTCGACGCAGGCGGACGTGGACCGGCTGATCGAGGTGCTGCCCGCGGTCGTCGAACGTGCCCGCCGCGCGGGCATCAGCTAGCCGCCGTCCCGCGGGTTCAGTTCGGAAGCGGCGGGTTCAGCTCAGGAACGGGGAGACCGCGATCCAGCCCGGGTCGTGGTCGACCTCCACCTTGGCGCCGCCTTCCTTCCACCGCCCCGCCAGCTCCCGCGCCAGCTCCGCCGCACCACCGGCGGGGTCGGCGTACAGGTGCGCCACCCGCAGCCCGTCCGCGCTCACGTGCGCGGCCAGCACGGCGTCGCCGCCCTTGGCGAGCTGCTTGGCGAGCTTGTCGTCGAACTCGCGCAGCGCCCGCTCGGAGGCCCCGGCCGGCAGCCCCTTCTCGTCGCGGTGCGTGTACGGCAGGGTGATCTCGATGTGCTGGTCGAAGAGCGGGTGGTCGACCGGCCGCAGCGGATAGCGGGCGGTGGCGACCAGCGCCGCCCCGCCGGCGGCCTGCCCCTCCAACATCACCCACTGCTCCTCGGCCCACTCGCCGGCCACGTCCGCCACCACCGCGGGCAGGTGCACCGCGGCGACGGCGTCGATCGGCTGGAAGGTGGCCGGGGTGATCTCGCCCACCCACCGGGCCACCTCGTCCTCGCCGAGCAGCCAGTCGAGGGCCAGCAGGGTGGCCTCCATCCGGGCGTCGGCGTCGAGGTCGGCGAAGAGCGGGTGGTAGGCCGAGATGTCCACCCGCGGCGTGCCGTGCGGCACCCGCAGCCCGAACATGAGCTGGTCGAAGGCGAAGTCGGCGCCGCCCACCTCGACGGTGAGTTCCATCACCCGCGGGTTGGCCTGCCGCGAGGGGAAGAACTCCCACATGAAGTCGCCCTGCGGCGCGGAGGCGGCCCAGCGGTGCGCCAGCGAGCGCAGCTCCGGATCGCCCGCGGCGGTGATCACCAGGGACTGCACCGCGTTGCGTCCCGGCCCGATCTCGGCCACCAGCCCCGGGTCGAGCGCCGCCACGGCGGGCGCCAGCAGCTCGGTGGCCCCCTGGGTGTCGCCCGCGGCGAGCAGGGTGTCGAGCTGGGGCCTGAGCTGGTCCCAGGTCACCCAGAACTCCGCGATGCGCTCACCGGACAGGCCCTCGGGCTCCTGCCCCTCATCGTCCTTGCGCCCGAACAGTCGCATACCGAAGTAGCCTAGTGGGGTTATGAGGCTTCGCGTGCTTGCCGCCATGTCGGGCGGCGTCGACTCCGCCGTGGCCGCCGCCAGGATCGCCGAGGCGGGCCACGACGTCACCGGTGTGCATCTGGCGTTGTCGGCCAATCCGCAATCACACCGCACCGGCGCCCGGGGCTGTTGCACGATCGAGGACTCGCGCGACGCCCGCCGGGCCGCCGACGTCATCGGCATCCCGTTCTACATCTGGGACATGGCCGAGCGCTTCCAGCGCGACGTGATCGAGGACTTCGTCGCCGAGTACGCCGCGGGCCGCACGCCCAACCCGTGCCTGCGCTGCAACGAGAAGATCAAGTTCGAGGCCGTGCTCGACCGGGCGCTGGCCCTGGGCTTCGACGCGGTCGCCACCGGCCACCACGCCAGGCTGGCCGACGGCGTGCTCAGCCGGAGCCCCGACCAGGCCAAGGACCAGTCCTACGTGCTCGGCGTGCTCACCCGCGAGCAACTGGCCCACGCCATCTTCCCGCTCGGCGACTCCACCAAGGCCGAGGTGCGCGAGGAGGCCGCCCGGCGCGGCCTGACCGTGGCCGACAAGCCGGACAGCCACGACATCTGCTTCATCGCCGACGGCGACACCCGCGGCTTCCTGGCCGAGCGGCTCGGCAGCGCCGAGGGCGCAATCGTCGACGAGGACGGCACCGTCCTCGGCAAGCACGAGGGCGCCTACGCCTACACCGTCGGCCAGCGCAAGGGTCTCCACCTCAACCGGCCCGCCGCCGACGGCCGCCCCCGCTACGTGCTGTCCATCGAGCCGGTCTCCAACACCGTGACCGTGGGGCCGCGCTCGTCGCTGGAGGTCACCACCATCACCGCGACCCGCCGGATCTGGAACGGCCCGGAGATCCGCGAGGGGCTCAGCGTGCAGTTGCGGGCCCACGGCGAGGTGTACGGCTGCCGCGTCGTCGACGGCGGCGACGAACTGGTCATCGAGCTCGACTCGCCGGCCAGGGGAGTGGCCGCCGGGCAGGCGGCCGTCCTCTACAGCGGCGACGTGGTGGTCGGCTCGGCCACCATCGCTAGCTCAGCGTGACCGACTCGCCGGTGGCCAGGCGGCGGATGTCGGTGCCCTGCCGCTCGGCCTCCATCCTCAGCCAGTTGTCCACCAGCCCGAGGCCCGTGTCGTTGTAGAGCGCGTCGTGGGTGGAGTAGGCGCGGGCCGGCTTCACCTCGCGCAGGTAGCCGATGGTCTCGGCCAGCCGCAGCCAGGGCGCTCCGGTCGGCGCCAGCAGCGTGCCGACGCTCGCCTCGGGCACGGTGAAGGCGTCGCCGGGGTAGAAGACCTCCTCCTCCACCAGGAAGCCGACGTTGTCCACGGCCGGCACGTCGGGGTGGTTGGCGGCGTGCCACTCGCCGAACACCCGTACGCCGAAGCCCGCGGCGTCGAAGGCGTCGCCGTGCCGTACGGTGTGGACGCGGGCGGCCAGGTCGGCGGCGGCCTCGGCCGCCACTCCCGCGCAGGTGTAGACCTCGGCGGTGGCCGGAAGGGTGAGCAGCTTCTCCCGGTCTGCGTGGTCGAAGTGACTGTGGGTGATCAGGACTACGTCGGCGCCGTCGAGCGCGGCGGCCTCGCTGAGCGTGCCCGGGTCGATGACCAGGACCTTGCCGTCCTTCTCGAGGCGGACGCAGGCGTGGCTGAACTTGGTGAGCTTCACCTTCCCGAGGATAATCCCGCCACATATGGAGAAGTTAGCGAGGCTTGTCGCGTTCGCTGTGCTCAGCGTGGTGATCGCCGCGGTCTACTTCGGGCTCGGCGCGCTCTCGGTGGACGGCCTGCTCGCCGCGCTGGTCGCCGGGGCGATCTTCCACCCGCTCCGGCTGCGGCTGCAGGACCTCGCCGACCGCCTCCTGCGGGTCGAACGCGACCCCTACCGGCTCGTCGACCGGCTGGCCCAGGGCGTGCAGCGGGCCGGCGACCCCGGCGAGGCCCTGGCCGCCGGCGCCTCCACCGTACGGCAGGCGCTCCGGGCCGGCGGCGTGGCCGTGGAGGTCGCCGGGACGACCACGCTCACCGACGGCGAACTCGGCGCCGATCGCTTCGAGACGGCCCTGGTCTGGCACGGCCGCCCGGTCGGGCGGCTGGTGGTCTCCGCCGAGTCGCCCGACCCGGCGCTGATGGAGATGCTCGCCCGCCACCTCGCCGAGGTGGCGCATGCCGTACAGCTCACCGGAGACCTGCGGCAGGCCCGCGAACGGCTCCTGGCCACCCGCGAGGAGGAACGCGCCCGGCTGATGAGCGTGCTGCGCGACGGCCTGGGCGCGACCCTCGTCTCGCTGCGCGAGCAGCTCAGGAACACGCCGGGGGCCGACGGCCTGGCCCGGGCGCGCGAGCGGCTCGCCGAGGCCGTCGCCGAGGTGCGCGACCTGGTCTACGGGCTGCACGCGAGCACCCCTGGGCTGGAGGACGAGCGCCGGCCCGCGCACCGGGCCGACCCCGAGCCCTGGCGGCCGGTGTCGCCGCGCCGCCGGCTGGTGGTGACGCTCGCCTGGGCCGGCGGGGTGCTGTCGCCGGCGGCCGTGCTGGCGTCGGTCTGGCTGGCGGCGGACAGCGACTACTCCGGCTGGCTGCAGCCGATCGACCCGATCGGGATGCTCTACCCGCTGGCCGGCGCCTTCCTGATCCACTACCGGCCGCGGCTGCTGGTGCCCTGGCTGCTCTGGGGCACCGGCGTGTCCTGGGCGCTGTACGAGTACTGCCACCTGCTGGCGCACTGGCTCTACAAGGTCGACCCGGGCAACCCGCTCTTCGTCCCGGCCGCCTGGGTGTCGATCTGGCTGTGGATGGTGCCGCTCAGCATCATGTCCGGCTATCTCCCGCTGTTCTTCCCCGACGCCCGGCTGCCCAGCCGCCGGTGGCGGCCGCTGGTGGTGGCGGTGACCGTGCTGTTCGTCGGGCACTCCACGCTGATGGCGGTGATGCCCGATCCGGAGCCGGAGATCGGGCTCCCGCTGGACAACCCGCTCGGCATCGAGGCGCTCGGCGAGCTGCCGTGGCTGGTCGAGACGTACATCGGCTGGGTCATGGTCCCGGTCTTCACGCTCTCCGTCGTCTCCCTGATCTTCCGCTACCGCTCCGCCGGCACCCGGGTGCAGCGGCAGATCGCCTGGTACATCGGCTCCATGGCGGTGTACATGGCCTGGTGGATCCTGCGCCTGCCGCTCGGCGAGGACATGGACCACCCGGCCGTGGTCGCCGTCCAGATGACGCTCAGCGGCGGCATCCCGCTGGCGATCGTCGCCGCCGTCCTCCGGCGCGGGTTCTACGGGATCCGCATCGTGGTCAACCGGACCCTCGTCTACGTCACGCTGGCCGCGCTGCTCGGATTCGGCTACCTGGTGCTCATCTGGGCCGGCAACCAGCTCGCCGAGGGCTTCGGGCCGCTGGCCGGGCTGGTCGCGGCGATGGCGGTGGCCGTGCTCTTCCACCCGGTACGGCTCCGCCTGCAAGGGTCGGTGGACCGCCTCATGGACGTCGAGCGCGACCCCTACCGGGCCGTGGACCGGCTCAGCCGTACCGTCCAGGAGGCGGGCGACCCCGCCGAGGCGCTGGCCAGCGCGACCGCGGTGCTGCGCTGGGCGCTCGGCGCGCGCGGCGCGGGCGTCGAGGTGGACGGCGAGCTGTTCGTCGACGGCGCGCTGGGCGACCGGCCGCGCACGGTCGAGCTGTCCTGGCACGGCGAGCCGGTCGGCCGCCTGCTGCTGTCCGGACCCCGGCAGTACGGCCAGCAGCTCCAGGTGCTGGCCAGGCACCTGGCCGAGCTGGCCCACGCGGTACGGCTGGCCGAGGACCTCCGGCGCTCGCGCGAGCGCATCCGGGCCACCCGCGAGCAGGAACGCCGCCGGCTGGCCCGCGAGCTGCACGACGGGCTCGGGCCGGTGCTGACCGGCGTCATCCTCACCCTCGACGCGGCGCGCCGCGACCCGGACCAGGCGGCCGGCCTGCTCGCCCGGGTGGACGCCGACCTGGGCACGACCGTCGTGTCGGTGCGCGAGCTGGTCGCCGGGCTGCGGCCGGCCGTCCTGGACGACCTCGGGCTGGCCGGGGCGCTGCGGGAGGCGGCCTCGTTGCCCGGGGTCCGGGTGGAGCTGGAGGTGGAGCCGGGGGCGATCCCGCCGCCGGTGGAGCTGGCGGCCTACCGGATCGTGCTGGAGGCGCTGACCAACGTGCGGCGGCACGCCCGGGCCGGGTGGGCCTGCGCGCGGGTGCTGCGGGAGGGGGCGGCGTTGCGGGTGGAGGTGCTCGACGACGGGATCGGGCTGGCGGAGGGCGTGACGGCCGGGGTGGGGCTCACCTCGATGCACGAGCGGGCGGCCGAGGTGGGCGGGACCTGCCACGTCGCCGCCCGGCCCGGCGGCGGCACGTCGGTGGCGGCTTTCCTCCCCCTCCAGGCGGAGTCCGGCGCGGAGGCCGGCGCGGAGTCCGGCGCGGAGGCCGGCGTGGAGGCCGGCTCGGCGGGTGGGCCGGCGTCCGGGGCGTTGCAGGCGGAGGCGGGTTCCGCGGCGGGGCCGCTCTAGGCTGGGGGCATGTTCTCTTCCACCGGCGTGGGCTCGCATCCCGGCACCGACCACCTGGAGGCGGCCCGGGTCGTCTTCGGCGAGGCGCCCGGCCTGCCGTACCTGCCCGAACTGCCCGCCCGCGGCGTCGGCGCGGACCTGATCGGCCGCACCGCCGCCCTGCTGGTGGACCTGCCGGCGGAAGTGCAGCCGTCCGGCTGGCGGCTGACCGGCCGCCCCGGACGCGACCACCGGCGGGCCGCCGACCACCTCGCCCGCGACCTCGACGGGCTGGAGGAGGTCGGCCACGCCTACGAGGGGCCGCTGAAACTCCAGGTCGCCGGCCCCTGGACGCTGGCCGCCGCGATCGAGCTGCCGCACGGCGACAAGATCCTCGCCGACGCGGGAGCCGTACGCGACCTGGTGGCCTCCCTGGCCCAGGGCGTGAGCGAGCACGTCGCCACGGTCCGGCGGCGGCTGCCCGGGGTGACCGAGATCGTGCTCCAGCTCGACGAGCCCTCGCTGCCCGGCGTGCTGGCCGGCACCGTGCCCACCGCCTCCGGTTTCGGACGGCTGGCCGCGGTCGAGCCGTGGGCGGCCACCCAGGCGCTGCAGTCCTTCGACGCGCCGCTCGTGCACTGCTGCGCGCCCGAGGTCCCGGTCGATCTGCTGCGTACGGCAGGCGCGCGCGGCATCTCCCTGGACCTGACGCTCCTGCGGCGGCGCGACGAGGAGGCGCTCGGCGAGGCGGTCGAGGCCGGTCTGACGCTCTTCCTCGGCGTGGTGCCCGGCACCGACACCCGGCTCCCCGGCCCCGCGGCCATCGCCCGGCCGGCGCTGGAGCTGTGGCGGCGGCTCGGCTTCGATCCCGCGCAGGTGGCCTCCCAGGTCGTCCTCACCCCGTCCTGCGGGCTGGCCGGAGCCTCCCCGGCGTACGCGCGCAAGGCCCTGGAGGCCGTCCGGGCGGCGGCCAAGGTGCTGGTGGACGACCCGGCCGCCGAGCTCAACGGGCAGCACGGAGGTTAAAGCCGTGGTCGTGGCCGGGGGATTGGGCGGTGAACCCGGCGGGGCTCGGAGATAGTTTTCTCCTATGAGTAGCGAGGTCTCCGGCGTCCCGGTCGACGCGATGAAGCGCCATGCCGAGCTCAGCGATCAGGTGGAGGACGCGCGCTGGCGGTACTACGTGCTCGACCAGCCGACGGTGAGCGACGCGCAGTTCGACGCGTGGTTCAACGAGCTGCTGGCCCTGGAGCGGGCCCATCCGTCGCTGGCCACCCCCGACTCGCCCACCCAGAAGGTGGGCGCGCCGGTCTCGGGCGACTTCGCCAAGGTCGAGCACCTGGCCCGGATGGAGTCGCTGGACAACGCCTTCGACGCCGAGGGCATGGCCGCCTGGATCGGGCGCGCCGAGCGGCTGGCCGAGGGGGATGCCGGGCCGTACCTGTGCGAGCTCAAGATCGACGGGCTGGCCGTGGCGCTGGTCTACCGCGACGGCCGGCTCGAACGCGGCGCCACGCGCGGCGACGGGGTCACCGGTGACGACGTCACGCCGAACGTCCGCACCATCCACGGCATCCCGCACCGCCTCACCGGCGACGACGTGCCCAGCCTGGTCGAGATCCGCGGCGAGGTCTACATCCCGGTCGAGAGCTTCAAGCAGCTCAACGAGCAGCTCGTCGGCGAGGGCAAGCCGCCCTTCGCCAACCCGCGCAACGCCGCCGCCGGTACCCTGCGGCAGAAGGACCCGCGGATCACCGCCCAGCGTCCGCTGCGCATGCTGGTCCACGGCATCGGCGTCTGGCAGGGCTCCGCCGCGCCGCCGCAGCGTCAGTCGGAGGTCTACGACCTGCTGCGCTCCTGGGGGCTGCCGGTCAGCGACCTCTACCAGGTGGTGCCCGGCCTCGACGAGATCAACTCCTACATCAGGCACTACGAGGAGCACCGGCACGACCCGGCCTACGAGATCGACGGCGTCGTCGTCAAGGTCGACCGCTTCCAGGTGCAGCGCGAGCTCGGCTCCACCTCGCGGGCTCCACGCTGGGCCATCGCGTTCAAGTACCCGCCCGAGGAGGTCAACACCAAGCTCCTCGACATCCAGGTCGGCGTCGGCCGCACCGGACGGGTCACCCCCTTCGCCGTCATGGAGCCCGTCGTCGTCGCCGGCTCCACCGTCGAGCGCGCCACCCTCCACAACGCCGCCATCGTGGTCAAGAAGGGCGTGCTCATCGGGGACACCGTCGTCCTGCGCAAGGCCGGCGACGTCATCCCCGAGATCGTCGGCCCGGTCGCCGCGTTGCGCGACGGCAGCGAGCGCGAGTTCGTCATGCCCACCCACTGCCCCGAGTGCGGCACCGAGCTGGCCTACGAGAAGGAGGGCGACGCCGACCTGCGCTGCCCCAACGCCCGCGCGTGCCCGGCCCAGATCCGTGAGCGCGTCTACTTCGCCTCCGGCCGCTACGCCCTCGACATCGACGGCCTCGGCTACGTCGCCGCCACCGCGCTGACCCAGCCCGTCCCGCCGCAGGAACCCGCCGTCCGCACCGAGGCCGACCTGTTCGACCTCACCCTCGACAAGATCACACCCATCCGCTCGGTCGTCCGGGACCAGGAGAGCGGGCTGCCCAAGCCCGACCCCAAGACCGGCGAGCCCAAGGTCGTCTCCCTCTTCGCCAACCTCGGCGGCGGGCCCTCGCAGCTCGCGCTCAAGCTCATGGACGAGCTGGAGCGGGCCAAGCAGGTCGACCTCTGGCGGGTCCTCGTCGCCCTCTCCATCCGGCACATCGGCCCGCCCACCGCCCGGGCCCTGGCCAACGCCATGCGCGACATCGACACGATCATGAACGCCTCCGAGGCCGAACTCGCCGCCGTCGAAGGCATCGGCCCCCGCGTCGCGGCCACCATCCGCGAGTGGTTCGAGGTCGACTGGCACCGGGAGATCATCACCCGCTGGAAGGCCGCCGGCGTCCGCATGGCCGACGCCCCCGCGCCCGAGAAGGGTCCCCAGACCTTGGAGGGGCTCACCTTCGTCGTCACCGGCTCCCTGACCGACTTCACCCGCGACTCCGCCGCCGAAGCCCTCACCAGCCGTGGCGGCAAGGTCTCCTCTTCGGTGTCCAAGAAGACGTCCTTCCTGGTGATGGGGGAGAACGCCGGCTCCAAGTACGACAAGGCCGTCTCCCTCGGCGTGCCCATCCTGGACGAGGCGGGCTTCCACATCCTCCTCACCCAGGGCCCCGACGCCGCCACCCAAGCCGCCGTCACCGACCAACCCTGACGTGGTTCCACCCATCGCCTTTTGACGGCTCCCCGTCGCCCTGGGGCCCGCCCTCCTTCGGGCCCCGAGGTGGCTGCCTGGGTCAGGCGTCGCCGAGCACCTCGTCCAGCTCGGTGGCCGTCGCGGCCCGGGTCAGCCAGACCTTGAGCTGATCGACCTCCTTGCAGGCCATCACGGTGGCGCACTGCTCCTCGCCGAGGACGAACCCGCGCACCTCCAGCAGGGTGAGCACCGACTCCGCGAGACCCTCGGCCTTGCCTTCCTCCTTTCCTTCGGCCTTGCCCTTGGCGCGGCCTTGGGCTTCCCAGCGGCGGGTGAACTCGTTGTCGATGAGCTCGAACGTCACTGCCATCTGCTTCTCCAGTTCCTCTCGGATGGGCCCCGGCAGGCAGGCTGCCAGGTATGAGTAGTACAGCGGCCCCCTCTCATCACTCATGGTGACAAGAGTTCGCGCCACCGCGAGGGAGTCCTCGAGATTCGGCCGGGCGACGGCGGCGAGGGTGGCCATTTCGGGGGAGGCGAGCACGTCCTCGGCCTCCACCATGTGCAGCAGCCGCTCCGGCCCGACGACCACGGGGCGGAGGATCAGGCAGGAGTGGTCGGGCTGGAAAGCCTGGTCGTAACCTGCGGCGACGGCGGGTTCCGGGCAGATGACGACGAGGATGACCGGCTGCTCCCGCCGCCCCATGAGGGTGCCAACGTAGGAGCACCACCGCCACCACTTGGCCGCGTCGTACTTGAGCTGCACCTCGACGATCACGTACAGCCGGCGGCCGTCGCCCTGGGGGATCGAGACCGAGGTGACCGAGTCGGCGGCCCGTTCGGTGGGCTGGATCGAGTTGAGCTCGATCGTCTCGACCCGGACGTCGCCGTACTCCGAGGTGTCCACCCCGAGCGCGACGGCGAGCAGTTCGAGGACGAAAGTCGGCCGCCGATGGATCATGTCGAGGGGGATCTCGTGCCGGACACCTGGCGACATGGCACACCTCCTTCCTTTCTGTGGTGGATCATTTACTGACGGTGGTCAAATTTAGCCGATCGCGAGTTCGATTACTGAGCGTTCGCTCGAAAAGAAAAGCGCATACGAAATCCGCAGTTGCGCACACTGTTCCGCATGCGTACAGTGTGCGCAAGACGAGCACGACGTTCACGACTTCCCGAAAGGTCCCCCATGAACCCCCGTGATCCCCGCCGCTGGCTGATCCTGATCGTGTTGTGCCTGAGCACCCTGGTCCTGGTGATCGACAACATGGTGCTGACGGTCGCCATCCCGCCCCTGGCCGCCGATCTCGGGGCGGATGCGCAGGACGTCCAATGGATCATCGACTCCTACATCCTGGTCTTCGCCGGCCTCCTGCTGACCGCGGGCAGCCTCTCCGACCGGTACGGCAGGCGAAAGGTGATGGTGATCGGCCTGGTGCTGTTCGGTCTGTCCTCCCTGGCCGCCACCTACGCCGCCTCCCCGGAGATGCTGATCGCCGCCAGAGCGGTGATGGGCATCGGCGGCGCGTTGATCATGCCGAGCACGCTCTCGATCCTGATCACCGTCTTCGACGAGCAGGAGCGCCGGAAGGCGATGGGCGCCTGGAGCGCGGTGGCGACGGTGGGCTTCGTCGGCGGCCCGGTGCTGGGCGGCGCGCTGATCGGGTGGTTCTGGTGGGGCGCGGTGTTCCTGATCAACGTCCCGGTCACCGTCCTGGCCGTGATCGCCGCGCTGGTGCTGATGCCGGAGTCCAAGGGCCCGCAGGTCAAGGCCGACCCGCTGGGCGCGGTGCTGTCAGCGGTGGGCATGACCGCGCTGGTCTGGACGATCATCGAGCTGCCGCACGGCCTGTCGGTGCCCGCGCTCGCCCTGGCCGTGGCCGCGCTGGCGGGGTTCGTGGTGTGGGAGCTGCGCACGCCGTACCCGATGGTGCCCCTGCGCCTGTTCCGCGACCGCACCTTCAGCGGCGCGAGCTTCTCCCTGACGCTGGTGCAGATCGGCAACGGCGGGCTGCTGCTGGTGCTGACCCAGTTCCTGCAGTACGTGCTCGGCTACAGCGCCACCCAGGCCGGCCTGGCGTTCATCCCGATGGCGGTGGCCTCGCTGCTGTTCAACGGGCTCGGCGCGACGCTGGGCGCGCGGGTCGGCAACCGGGCGATGATCGCCACCGGCCTGGTCGTGTCCGCCGTGGGATTCGGGCTGATGGCCTCGCTCTCGGCCGACGCCGGGTTCGTGCTGCCGGCCATCGCGCTGTTCGTGCTGGGCGCGGGCGGCGGCCTGGCGATGCCGTCGGCGATCGCCGCGCTGATGGGCACCGTCCCGCAAGAGCACGCCGGGGTCGGCTCGGCGCTCAACGACACCATCCAGCAGGCCGGCGCGGCCCTGGGCGTCGCGGTGCTGGGCAGCCTGCTGGCGAGCAACTACGCCGCCGCGCTCCCGGTTGAGGCTCCCGAGCAGGCCAGGCGCTCGATCGGCGACGCGATCGCCCTGGGCGACCCCGGCCTCGCGCAGGCCGCCCGGGAGGCCTTCACCTCCGGGATGTCCGGCGCGTTCGTGATCAGCGCGGTCGCCGTGCTGGCCGCGGCGGTCCTGGCCGTCGTGGTCATCCGCGACCGCAGGCCCGCCCCGGCTGACCAGCCGGAAAACCGGTTGGCGGCGCACGAGACGGCCTGAATAATGCCCGGGTGTTCACTGATGACGAGGCGGCCGAGCTCTACGACCGGCTGAACCCCTGGGACCCCGCCGCCTGGCCGAGCGACGCCTTCTACGACGCCCTGGTGGCCGCCGCCGACTCCGTTCTGGACGTCGGCTGCGGCACCGGGGCGATGTTGCGTCTGGCCCGGGCCGGCGGGCACACCGGCCGCCTGGTGGGGATCGACCCGGACGCCTCGGCCCTGGCCCGGGCGCGGAGCCGTACGGACATCGAATGGGTGCACGGGGTGGCCGCGGACGTGCGGTGGGACGCGGAGTTCGCCCTGGCCACCATGGTCAGCCACGCCTTCCAGTGCCTGGTGACCGACGCGGAGGTGCGCGCCTCGCTCGCCGCCGTGCGGCGGGCGTTGCGGCCCGGCGGCGTGTTCGCCTTCGAGACCCGCCACCCGCAGGCCCGGGCCTGGGAGTCCTGGAACCCGGAGAACGGCTCGGAGGTGGTCGACGGCCGGGGCCGCAAGCTCTGGGTCGAGCACCGGGTGGAACAGGTGGCCGGCGACGTGGTGACCTTCACCGAGACGACCAGCGTGGAGGGCGAGGTGGCCCGGGTCGACCGCACCAGCCTGCGCTTCATGGACGTGGCCACGCTCAACGGCTTCCTGACCGAGGCCGGGTTCGAGATCGAGGCGCAGTACGGCGACTGGCGGCGCGGCCCGATCACCGAGGAGAGCCGCGAGATCGTCACGCTGGCCAGGCGGCCCTGACGAACGCCGCAAACCCTGCCTCATCCGCCCCACCACTCCCAATCCTTCGTAGAAAGTGACGGAACGTACGCGACTGGTTTCGCGAAGTGGAGCAAAGGCCGTACCCTCCCATAGTGACCGCTTGGGGGTTCTGCTTCCGATGACCGACCCGAACGACACCCGCGACACCGGACCGCGCGTGGGCTCGCCGCTGTGGGCCTACCTTGTCGCGGTCTCCGTGATCGGCCTGACGGCCCTGGTCGTGGCGCAGCTCCGGCTGGGCCCGCAGGAGCTGGCGCTGGTGAGCGGGCTGCCCCTGTTCTGGGTGCTGGGCGTGCTGGTGCTGCTCGGCGAGTTGCGCCCGGTGATGCTCTCCTCGCAGGCGCCGGTCGGCGGCACGTATCCCTCGACGATGTTCACCTTCGCGGCGCTGCTGCACTTCGGCCTGCCCGTGGCGGTGCTCATGCAGGCCGTGGGGGTGGTGGTCAACGGGATCGCGGTACGCAAGGCGTGGCATCGGGTGATCTTCAACATCGCGCAGGCGACGCTGGCGCTGACCGCGGCCGCGGTGGTGCTGGGGGTGTTCGGGATCGTGCCGACGCCGGTGGCCACCTGGGCGCCGACCGGCGCGGACCTGCCGGCGATAGCGCTGGCGGGCGTGGCCTACTTCGTGGTCCGTGCGCTGCTGGTCTCGGGCGCGGTGGCGCTGCACGAGCGGCGCTCGATCACCCGCGTGCTCAAGGCCACGATGGGCCCGCAGGCGCTGGTGTACGCCGGGCTGCTCGGCCTCGCACCGCTCGTGGTGATCGTGATGGAGGACTCGCCGGGCCTGGTGCCGCTCTTCGTGGCGCCCCTGGTCGCGGTCTACTTCACCGCCACGCTGTCCATGCGCCGCGACCACCAGGCCATGCACGACGAGCTCACCGGCCTGCCCAACCGCAAGCTGCTCAGCGTCGCCACCGAGGAGGCGCTGGCCGAGGCGCGCGTGGGGGAGAAGGTCGGCTTCTTCCTGATGGACCTGCACGGGCTCAAGCAGGTCAACGACACCCTGGGCCACCCCGTGGGCGACCGGCTGCTGCAGCTCATGGCCCACCGGCTCACCCACACCGTACGGCCGGGCGACGTCGTCGCGCGGCTCGGCGGCGACGAGTTCGCGGTGCTGCTGCCGAAGGTGCGTGACGTGCAGGCCGCCCGCGAGGTCGCCGCGCGGCTGCGGGTGGCGTTGACCGAGTCGGTGCGCCTGGAGGGCATGTCGTTCGACCTCGACGGCTCGGTGGGCATCGCGCTCTACCCCGACCACGCCCCCGACTTCGAGCTGCTGCTGCAGCGCGCCGACGTGGCCATGTACCAGGCCAAGGAGGCCCGCACCGGGGTCGAGCTCTACCAGGCCGACAAGGACCGCAACTCTCCGGAACGCCTCGGCCTCTTCGGCGACCTGCGCCGCGCCCTCGACAACCGGCAGCTCCGCCTGCACTACCAGCCCAAGATCGGGCTGGAGGACGGCTCGGTCGTCGGCATGGAGGCGCTGCTGCGCTGGCGGCACCCGACCCGCGGCTCGATCCCGCCCTCGGAGTTCGTGCCGCTGGCCGAGCAGTCCTATCTGATGCGGCAGCTCACCGAGTACGTGATCGAGGGCGCGCTGGAGCAGGCCGCCCGCTGGTGGCACACCGGCCTGCGGGTGCAGGTCGCGGTCAACGTCTCGGCCCGCGACCTGCTCGACTCGGCGCTGCCCGAGCAACTGGAGCTGGGCCTGGCGCGCTACCGGCTCCCGCCGGAGGCGATCCAGCTCGAGGTCACCGAGCGGGTGCTGACCGGGGAGCAGGCGCACGACACCATCAAGGCGCTGGCCACGCTGGGCGTCCCGCTCTCGCTCGACGACTTCGGCACCGGCTACTCCTCGCTCATCCGGCTGCAGCGCCTGGCGGTGTCCGAGGTCAAGATCGACGCCTCGTTCGTCAGCCGGATCGTCGACTCCCAGGACGACGAGCGCATCGTGCGCTCCATCGTCGACCTCGTCCGCTCGCTCGGGCTGCGCTCGGTGGCCGAGGGCGTGGAGAGCGAGGCGGTGGCCGAGCGGCTGGTCGAGATGGGCTGCGACATGGGCCAGGGCTGGCTGTTCAGCCAGCCGATGCCGGCCGCGGCGGCCACCGTGTGGTTGCGCGAGCACGCCATCGCCCGCGCCGGCGTGGAGACCCCGGTCTGAAGGGTCACTCCTCCAGGAAGGCCGCCGGGTAGACCGCGGGGCCGGCGAGGTCGGTGTACGTGATCGCCTGGAAGGCCTCGGCCGGCCAGCCGTACGCCTGGGTGATCCGGTGGTCGGCGGTGAAGCCGAAACGGCCGTAGTAGCCAGGGTCGCCGAGGACCACGACGCCGGGCACGCCGAGTGCCTCCGCGCGGGCGAGCCCCGCCCTGACCAGCGCGCCGCCGACGCCCCTGCCCTGCACCCCGGGCTGTACGGCGAGCGGCGCGAGCGCGAGCGCCCGCCGGTCGCCGACCGGCAGCCAGGTGAACAGGACATGCCCCACGATGCGCCCGTCCAGCTCGGCCACGAGCGAGAAGGCGGTGTCGTCCGCCAGGCGGCCCACCAGGTCGGCCTCCGCGGTGCGGCCGAAGGCGTCGGCCTCGACCTGCCACACCGCCGCCCGGTCCTCGGGCCGCTCGTCCCTGATGTCCGGCTGGTAAACGGTTCGGTCGCTCTCCGTCATGCCCCCTAGGATGACAGGTGACCGTGTGACCGAGCTTGCCGAGGTCACGACAAATCGCTGCCCAACCACGAAACGGGTTCACCGACTCATGTCCGCCATAACCCGCGACGAGGTCGCCCACCTGGCCAAACTGTCCAGATTGGCGCTCACGGACGACGAACTCGACCACTACGCCACCCAGCTCGATGTGATCATCGGGTCGGTCGCGAAGGTGGCCGAGGTCGCCGCCGAGGACGTGCCTCCGTCGTCGCACGCGCTCCCGCTGACCAACGTCTTCCGTGCCGACGAGGTGCGACAGTCCCTGACGCCTCAGCAGGCCCTGGCCAACGCGCCGGCCGTAGAGGACGACAGGTTCAAGGTGCCGCGGATCCTCGGGGAGGAGGAATGAGCTTGATCCACAAGACCGCAGCCGAGCTCGGCGCCCTGGTCGCCGCGGGCGAGGTCTCCGCCGAGGAGATCGCCGCCGCGCACCTCGACCGCATCGAGGCGACCGAGCCGAAGGTCAACGCGTTCCTGCACGTCGACCGCGAGGTCACCCTGGAGCAGGCCCGCCAGGTCGACGCCCGCATCCGCGCCGGCGAGAAGCTCGGCCCGCTGGCCGGGGTGCCGATCGCGCACAAGGACATCTTCGCCACGCGCGACATGCCCACCACCGCCGCCTCCAAGATCCTCGAAGGGTGGCGCCCGCCGTACGACGCGACCGTGACGGCGCGGCTGCGCGCGGCGGGGCTCGTCATCCTGGGCAAGACCAACCTCGACGAGTTCGCCATGGGCTCCTCGACGGAGAACTCCGCCTACGGCGTGACCCGCAACCCGTGGGATCTGTCGCGCATCCCGGGCGGCTCCTCCGGCGGCTCCAGCGCGGCCGTGGCGGCCTACCAGGCGCCGCTGTCCACCGGCACCGACACCGGCGGCTCGATCCGGCAGCCCGCCGCGGTCACCGGCATCGTGGGCATGAAGCCGACCTACGGCGGTTCGTCCCGCTACGGCCTGATCGCCTTCGCCTCCTCGCTGGACACGCCCGGCCCGTTCGCGCGCAACGTCCACGACGCGGCGCTGCTGCACGAGGCCTTCTCCGGCTACGACCCGATGGACTCCACCTCGATCGACGCCCCGGTGCCGTCGGTGGTGGCCGCCACCCAGCAGGCCGACGTCTCCGGCATGCGGATCGGCGTGGTCAAGGAGTTCGGCGGCGAGGGCTACCAGCCGGGCGTGCTGGCCCGCTTCAACGAGGCGGTCAAGCTCCTGGAGTCGCTCGGCGCCGAGATCGTCGAGGTCTCCTGCCCGACCTTCGGCACCGCGCTGCCGGCCTACTACCTGATCGCGCCCTCCGAGTGCTCCTCGAACCTCGCCCGGTTCGACGCCATGCGGTACGGCCTGCGCGTCGGGGACGACGGCACGCGCAGCGCCGAGGAGGTCATGGCGCTCACCCGCGCGGCCGGGTTCGGCCCCGAGGTCAAGCGCCGGATCATGCTCGGCACCTACGCGCTGTCGAGCGGCTACTACGACGCCTACTACGGCCAGGCGCAGAAGGTCCGCACGCTCATCGCGCGCGACTTCGAGAACGCCTACCAGCGGGTGGACGTGCTCATCTCGCCGACCACGCCGACCACGGCGTTCGCGATCGGCGAGCGGGCCGACGACCCGATGGCGATGTACCTCGCCGACCTGTGCACCATCCCGTCCAACCTGGCGGGCAACGCGGCCATCTCCGTGCCGTGCGGCCTGGCCGACGAGGACAACCTGCCGGTCGGCCTGCAGATCATGGCCCCGGTGCTGGGCGACGACCGCTGCTACCGCGTCGGCGCGGCCCTGGAGAAGGCTTTCGAGGCCCGCTGGGGCGGTCCGCTGCTGAAGGAGGCTCCCGCACTGTGAGCGTGATGGCTTTCGACAAGGCTCTGCAGAGCTTCGAGCCCGTGCTGGGCCTGGAGACGCACGTCGAGCTGGGCACCGAGTCCAAGATGTTCTGCGGCTGCGCCACCGGTTTCGGCGAGCCGCCCAACACCCAGGTCTGCCCGACCTGCCTGGCCTTCCCCGGCGCGCTGCCGGTGGCCAACGAGGCGGCGATCGAGGCGACCATCCGCATCGGCCTGGCGCTGAACTGCTCCATCGCCGAGTGGTGCCGCTTCGCCCGGAAGAACTACTTCTATCCGGACATGCCGAAGAACTACCAGATCTCGCAGTACGACGAGCCACTGTGCTCCGACGGCTACCTCGACGTCGAGGTCGGCGGGCGGACCTTCCGCGTCGAGATCGAGCGCGTGCACCTGGAGGAGGACACCGGCAAGTCCACCCACGTGGGTGGCGCGACCGGCCGCATCCACGGCGCCGACTACTCCATCGTCGACTACAACCGCGCCGGCATCCCGCTGGTCGAGATCGTCACCAAGCCGATCACCGGCACCGGCGAGCTCGCCCCCGAGGTCGCCAAGGCCTACGGCATCGAACTGCGCGAGATCATGCGCTCGCTGGGCGTCTCCGACGTCCGCATGGACCAGGGCTCGATGCGCTTCGACGTCAACGTCTCGCTGAACAAGCCGGGCGAGCCGTGGGGCACCCGCACCGAGACCAAGAACGTCAACTCCTTCCGCTCGGTCGAGCGGTCGGTGCGCGGCGAGATCGAGCGCCAGGCCTACCTCCTGAGCGAGGGCGGCAAGATCACCCAGGAGACCCGCCACTTCCACGAGGACACCGGCACCACCACGCCCGGCCGTTCCAAGGAGGAGGCCCAGGACTACCGCTACTTCCCCGACCCCGACCTGGTGCCGATCGCGCCCGACGTGGCCTGGGTGGAGTCGCTGCGCGCCTCGCTGCCGGAGCTGCCGCGCGTCAAGCGCCTGCGGCTGCGGGAGGAGTGGGGCGTCTCCGAGCACGACATGGAGTCGATGACCAACGCCGGCGCGGTCGACCTCGTCGAGGCGACCATCGCCGCGGGCGCCCCGGCGGCCGACGCGCGCAAGTGGTGGATGGGCGAGCTGGCCCGGCGGGCCAACGAGTCCGGTACGGCTCTCGCCGACCTGGCCATCACGCCGGTCGACGTCGCCCGGGTCACCGAGCTGGTGGCCTCCGGCGCGCTCAACGACAAGCTGGCGCGGGCGGCCCTGGAGGGCATCCTCGCGGGCGAGGGCACGGCTGACGAGGTCGTGGCCAAGCGCGGGCTCCAGATCGCGGACGAGGGCGAGCTGGCGGGGATCATCGAGCAGGTGCTGGCGGACAACGCCGACGCGGCCGAGAAGGTCCGGTCGGGCAAGGTTGCTGCGGTGGGGGCTTTGGTGGGTGCCGTCATGAAGCTCAGCCGGGGTAAGGCGGATGCTGGGCGGGCACGGGAGCTCATCCTGGAGAAGCTCGGCGTCTCCTGAGCTAACTGCTCGGCCCTTCGCCGGGGTGCTCGCGCTCGCACCCCGGCTTCGGTCTGTGTCCATTGGGGGTGAGCCTGTCGGCCCACCCCCAAACCCCCGGGCGGGTGGCCTTGGCGGCCATCCGCGCTCCTCAGGGGTTGCCCTCCCGCACGCTTCTGACGGCGGAAGGCAGGTTTCTCACGCGCAGGCTCCCGGCGGCGGGTTGCTGCGCGCCGCGCTCCTGCGGCGAGTCTCGGTGTGCGGGTTTTCCTGCGGCGGGCCTTCTCCGGGTGGCGCGGCTGCGGGTCCGGCGTCGGCGGTGCCGTGGTGTGCGCACGGGTTCCGTGGTGTGGTGCGGGCCCGCCGCCGTGGAGACCTCCGGGTTGGCCGACCGTTCCCGGCGGCGAGGCGGCGGCGCTCGCGATCGGCCGAGGTAGGTGTTCCAGGTGGCCGGGGTCGGCGGGGCGGCGTGCGGTGGCGTCCCGACGATCCCGGCCATCCGGGGGAGGCACGGCTGCTGAGCAATCCCAGCCGCTGAGGGATCCCGGGCTCTGGCGGAGGCCGGGATCCCTGGGGGAGGGGTCAGCCGGCGGGGAGGGCGATGGCGCGGTCGAGGGCGGGCGGGGTGAGGGTGCCGGCCTTGCGCAGGTAGGTGCGGAAGGCCTCGTAGTCACGCTCGCCACGGATGGCGTCGGTGTACCCCGCGAAGGCCGTGTAGCCGTCGGCGCCGAGGAGGGTGTAGGCCAGGGCGGCCAGGCGGTAGGTCTTGGCGGGGTCGAGCGGCTGCCCGTTGATCAGCACGTTCTGCGCCAGCACCCGGTCACCCACGGCCTTGGACAGGTCGTAGGAGAAGCGCACGTTGCCCGAGACGGCCAGGGGAGCGAAGCGGACGGTGCCGTTGGCCTGGGTCTGCCACTGCTGCTCCAGGGCCTGCTCGATCTGGGCGCCGGTCACCGAGACGGTGAGGACGGGGTTGGCGTACCCCCAGGCGGCCCAGGCCTCGCCGAACAACACGGTCCCGTCGCTGTCGGCGGGGTTGGCGCCCTTGGCGTACAGCAGGTCTCCGCGCAGCGAGTTGGAGCCCTTGACCGGGGCGACCGCGACCATGGCGAGGTCGGCGCCGCCGCCGGTGGTCTGGCCGTCGGCGTAGGCGGCGTCGGCGACGGTGTTGCCGAGGGTGCTCTCGCCGTCGGCGTCACGGACACGGGTCAGGTCACCGGTGATCTTGGCGACCGGCCGGGCGTAGGTCTCCTTGGCCTTGGCGTTCCAGTAGTCGACCATGGTGACCATCTCGGGGTCAGGGGTCACGTCGCGGGTCACGGCGTGGTTGACCGAGACGATCGAGTCGCGGATGACGTCCTTCGTGCGGACGTCGATCTTGAGGTTCATCTCGTTGAGGAGCCGCCCGTGGTTGGAGGCCTCGACGACCGGGCGGGGGTTGCCCGCGGGGTCCGGGATGGAGCAGTTGAAGGCGGCGTGCCAGTGCCCGGTGATGATCGCGTCGATCTCGGGTGAGGCGTTCTTGGCGAAGTCGGCGACCGGGCCGGTGAGCGCGCTGTTGCAGCCGTTGAAGTCGGTGCCGGCGGCGCCGCCCTCGTGCAGGTTGACCACGATCGCCTTGACGCCGCGCCGGCTCAGCTCGGCGGCGTACTTGTTGGCCGTCTCGACCAGCGGCAGCTCGCCCAGCGAGGGCTGGTAGGAGGTGGAGCCGGTCACGGTGGTGGGCGTGGTCAGGTTGATGAAGCCCACCTTGACGTTGCCGAACCGCTTGATCAGGTAGGGCGCGAAGATCGGCTCGGTGGAGCCCTTCATGGTGATGTTGGCGGAGGAGGTGGTGAACTTCGCGCCACCGAACATCTGCCCGTCGGAGTCGAGGAAGCAGCTGTCCTCGCCCACGACGCCGAAGCACTCGCCCTTGCCGATGTGGTCGCGCAGGAACTCCAGCGAGCGGTCCAGCTCGTGGTTGCCGACGGCGTTGAAGCTCGTGCCGATCTTGTTCATGAACTCGATCGTGGGCTCGTCGGCGTGCTGGGAGACCTCGACCGGCCAGCCGCTGAAGGCGTCGCCGGTGGAGAAGGTGATCGTGTTCCGCTTGCCCTCCCGCAGCCGCTTCAGGTGGGTGGCGATGTACGGCGCGCCGCCCACGATCAGGGTGTTGCCCTGGGCGTCCTTGATGGTGCCGTCGTTCACGTTGTTCATCGGGGTGAGGTAGCCGTGGAAGTCGGTGTACGACAGCAGTTGCACGTCCACGGGCCGGGGCTTGGCGGCCGCCGGGGCGCCTCCGGCGGCGAGCGTCGCGAGGGCGACGCCCGCGGCCAGGGCATAGCGAAGCAGGGGGGAGCGCATGCAAAAACTCCTCAGAGGGGGTGATTGGGGGATAAATGAGGAGAAAAGACTGGCGGGCTAACCCTTCGATCCGGTGAACGCGATACCGGCGATCAACTGCCGTTGCATGACCACGAAGAGAACGATCACCGGCAGCGAGGCCACGATCGACCCGGCGAAGAGGATGGGGAAGTTGGTCAGGTACTGCCCGCGCAGCGAGGCCAGCCCGGCCGAGAGCGTCATCATCTCCGGGTCAGTGTTGACCACCAGCGGCCAGAGCAGGCTGCTCCACGACCACATGACGGTCAGCAGCCCGAGCGCCAGCAGGCCCGGCTTGACCAGCGGGAGCATGATGTACCAGTAGATCTGGATCGGATTGGCCCCGTCCAGCCGGGCCGCCTCGTCCAGTTCCTTGGGCAGGGAGAGGAAGAACTGCCGCAGCAGGAAGACGCCGAAGGCCCCGAAGATGCCCGGCGCGGCGAGCGCCTGGAGCGTGTTGAGCCAGCCGAGCCCCTGCATGATCTCGTACCGCGGCAGCAGGAACAGCTCGCCGGGCACCATCAGCACGGTCAGGAAGAGCGTGAAGATCAGGCCCCGCCCGGGGAACTCCAGCCGCGCGAAGGCGAAGGCCGCCAGCGAGCAGAGCAGGAGCTGCCCGGCGGTCACCGCGATGGTGACCACCACGGTGTTGAGGAACTGCCGGCCCAGCGGCACCGTCTGGAAGATGTCCACGAAGTTGTGCCACTGCCACGACGGCCAGAACTGCGGCGGCGTGCGCATCGACTCGGTCACCGTCTGCAGGGAGACGACGATCTGCCAGACGAACGGCGTGATCATGATGATCCCGCCGAACAGCAGGGCGAGGTGGACCGTCCACCGCCTACTCATAGTGGACCCACTTCTTCTGCAGCCGGAACTGGATGGCCGTCAGGACGAGGATGATCGCCAGCAGGACGACCGCGATGGCCGCCGCGTAGCCGCGGCTGTGCTCGACGAAGCCCTTCTGGTAGAAGAGGTAGACGATCGAGCGGGCGCCTGGCATGCCGGTTCCGCTATCGTCGATCATGAGGAAGATCAGGTCGAACACCTGGAACGCGTTGATCATCGTGATCACCACGACGAAGAAGGTGGTCGGCGTGAGCAGCGGCAGCGTGATGCGGAAGAACTGCCGCATCCGGCTCGCCCCGTCGATCTCGGCGGCCTCGTAGTAGTGCTTGGGGATGCCCTGCAACCCGGCCAGGAACAGCACGGCGTTGTACCCGACCGAGCACCAGATGCCGACCACGCCGATCGCGAAGATGACGACGTCGGGATCGGAGACCCAGTAGGGCCCCTCGATCCCGACCAGCGACAACGCGTAGTTGATCGGCCCGAAGTCGCCGTTGTACAGGTAGCGCCAGGTCAGGCCGATGGCCGCCGGCATGGTGACGACCGGCAGGAAGTAGAGCGTGCGGTAGAAGCCGAGCCCGCGCAGCTTCGGCACGTTGAGCAGCGCGGCGATCACGATGGACAGCGGCACGCCGGCCAGCACGATCAACGCGTAGACCAGGCTGTTGCGCAGCGCGCCGTGCATGTCCTCGTCGGCGAGCAGGTCGGCGAAGTTCGCCAGGCCCACCCACGTCTCGCCGCCGAACGGGCCGGTCTCGTTCAGGCTCAGGTAGAAGGTCTGGACGATCGGCCACAGGTAGAAGACGGCGAGGCCGAGGGCCATGGGCGCGACCAGCGCGTACCCCCAGAGCCACTCCCGTCGCGGCGGCCGGCGCCCGGTCGGGGCCGTCGCCTTGGCGGCGGCCCGTTCCGTGGTGAGAACCATCGTTATTCCTTGGCCAGGATCTCGTTCATCTGCGTGGCGATCTCCTTGGCCACGTCGGCGGTGGGCCGGGTGCCCGCCCAGGCCTCGGGCAGGAGCTTGTCCTGGACCGCGAGCCACTTGGCGGTGTTGATGCTCACCGGGAAGGGGACGCCGTTGGGCACGGAGGCGTCCACCATCTCCTTGAGGTGGTAGTCGGGGAAGCTCTTGTAGTAGGCGTCCCGCGCGCTGGGCAGGGCGGGCAGCGAGGCGCCACCGGACTCACTGAGGATCTTCAGCGCCTCCTCGGTGGCCAGGAAGCGGGCGAACTCGGCGCTCTGCTCCTGGTGCTTGCCCTTGGCCCACACCACGTTCGACAGGCCCATCATGACGGTGGCCGCCTTGGCCGGGCCCTTGGGCAGCGGTGCGATGTCGACCTTCTTGCCGGTCTCGGTGTTGGCCTTGTAGAGCGCGCCGAACCACGAGCCGCCGAAGGCCATGGCGTACTTGCCGCTCATGAACAGCGCGAGCAGGTCGCTGTCGCTCATCACCTGGGCCGACGGGCTGACCTTGTCCTTGGCGATCAGGTCGGTCCAGAACTCCAGGCCCTTGATGGTGTTGGGGTCGTCGTAGCCCGACTTCTTGCCGTCGGGGGAGATGACGTAGCCGCCGGCCTGGAAGATCGTGTTGTAGAAGCCGCCCTGGTCCCAGCGGTAGCTGAGGAAGCCGTACTGCTTCTTGTCCGGGATGGTGAGCTTCTGCGCGGCGGCGCGGAAGTCGTCCCAGGTCCAGTCGGCGGTCGGGTACTTCACGCCGGCCTGGTCGAACAGCTCCTTGTTGTACCAGAGGCCGGTGACGCTGAGGTCGCGCGGCGTGCCGTACAGCTTGCCCTCGTAGCGGTGGCTGTCGACGATCGGCTGCGGGAAGCCGGACAGGTCGATCTTGCTCTCGTCCACCGGCAGGATCACGCCGCTCTTGGCGTACAGGCGCAGGTTGAGCGGGTTCATCCAGAAGACGTCGGGCGCGGCGCCGCCGGTGACCGCGGTCTGGAGCTTGGTCCAGTACTGGTCCCACGGGGTCACTTCGAGCTTGACCTTGATGGTCGGGTTCTTCTTCTCGAAAGCCTCGATGATCTTCAGCGTGCCCGGCTGGTCGTTCTTGTCCCAGATGGCGTAGCTGATCTCGGCCTTCTCCGACGTGCCGCCGGAGGAGGCGCCGGAGTCGCCTCCGGAACCCGAACCGCAGGCGCTGAGCACCAGCGACAGCGCCAATATGCCGGTAATTCGGCGGTTAAGGCTCATGTGAGCCTCTCCTTTCGTGGGGGTGGGGGGTGTTACGACGATCTCCGCAGCAGCGCCGTCCAGCTCTCGAGCTCCGCGTCGACCTCGGCCCGGGTGCGGGGCCGGCCGGGTGCGTCCGGGCGCCGCTGCCAGGGCAGCGGGCCGTCCTGCGGCCGGAACTCCACGCCGAGGGCCCGCAACCTCTCCTCGTGTACGGCAAGCCGTACAAGGAAGTCCTCGTAGTCACGGCCGCCCGTCCAGACCGCCTCGGCGAAGGCGGCCAGCCGGGGGAAGGCCATGTAGTCGAGCAGCCGTGGCGAGTCGATGTGCTCGGTCCAGAGCGCCGCCTGGGCGCCCAGCACGCGGGCCCGTTCCTCGTCGTCCAGCCCGTCGGGCACCGGGTCGAAGTCGTGGACCGACCGCAACGAGGTGACGCTGCCGATGGGCACCGGCTCGTCGGGGGAGTCGGACTGGCGGAAGTCCAGGTAGGTCGCGGTGAAAGGGGACACGACGACGTCATGCCCGGCCCGCACCGCCAGCCGGGTGACCGGCTCGCCGCGCCAGGCCGCCACCGCGGTGCCCGGCGGGACGCCGCCTTCGAGCAACTCGTCCCAGCCGAGCGGGACGCGCCCGCGCTCGACGAGGTAGTCGGTGAAGTGCCGGACGAACCAGGTCTGCAGCTCCTCGGGGGTGGCCAGCTCCAGGTCGGCCATGCGTTGCTTGGCGTCCAGGCTCTCCACCCACTGCACCTTGCGCGCCTCGTCGCCGCCGACGCAGACGTAGCGGCTGGGGAACAGCTCCAGCACCTCGTCCAGGACGTCGAGGAAGAAGGCGATCGTGGCGTCGGAGACGTTGAGCACGTGGTCCTGGACGCCCCAGCGGGTGCCGACCTCCAGCGGCTCGGCCAGGTTGCCGAGCTCGGGGTAGGCGGCGATGGCCGCCTGGGTGTGGCCGGGCAGGTCGATCTCCGGCAGGACGGTGACGAAGCGGTCGGCCGCGTAGGCGACGATCTCGCGGATGTCCTCGCGGGTGTAGTAGCCGCCGTGCGGGCGGCCGTCGAAGCGCTCGTGCACGATGGAGCCGATGGGCGACTCGCGCCGCCAGCCGCCGACCTCGGTGAGCTTCGGGTACTTGGCGATCTCCAGGCGCCAGCCCTGGTCGTCGGTCAGGTGCAGGTGCAGCACGTTGAGCTTGTGCATGGCGAGCAGGTCGATGTAGCGCAGCAGGTCGTTCTTCGGCAGGAAGTGCCGGGCCACGTCGATCAGGCAGCCGCGCCAACCGTAGCGCGGGCGGTCGGAGACGGTGAGGGCGGGGAGGGTCCAGGTCTGCTCGGCGATGCGGCTGGCGCGGAAGGCGGCCGGGTCGAGCAACTGGCGCAGGGTCTGCGCGCCGTAGAAGCCGCCGGCCGGGTCGCTCGCCTCGACCAGCACCCGCTCCGGGGTGATCGTCAGGCGGTACTCCTCGGGGCCGAGGCCGGTGACCTGCCGGATCTCGACGCCCTCCGGCCCCTCGGGCAGCGGGAGGCCGGTGGCGGGGGTGAGCGTCTCGCGCAACCACGCGGCGGCCCGCGCCAGCGCCGGATCGGCGGTCAGCGGGGTGTCCGGGGTGAGCGCGAACCGCCCGTCGCCCGCCTCCACCTCGGCCGGGCAGGGAACCGTGGTCATGGGGCGGTCACCGTCCGGGTCTCGCGGGCCCGCTCGGCGGCCCAGACCACCAGGTGTCCGGCCAGCGCGTCGGCCGCGGTCGCGCCGAGCCGTTCCTGCTCGCCCGAGGTCACCGCGTCGAGGAAGGCCCGGATCAGCCCGGTGTCGCCGCCGCCGTGCCCGTCGGCCAGTGAGGCCCCCGCGCCGGTGGCGGTGTCGATGATCTGCTCGGTGGCGGTGGCGAAGTCGACCACCCGCAGCATCCGGCCGTCACCCTCGGCGAAGCCGTGCGAGCCGAAGACGCGCGTCTTGCGGTGCTCGAGCGGGGTGAAGGCGGTCATCGTGAACGAGGCGGTCGCGCCGCCGGCGAACTCCAGCATGACGACCTGCTGGTCGACGACGTCGTTGTCGCACAGGTAGGCGCACCGCCCGTAGGGGCCGTTCTCCAGGGCGTGCAGCACGCCCTCGGTGGTGGCGTCGGTGGTGACCGGGCCGAGCGGCCAGAACTCGCGCTTGGGGTCGCCGAGGCAGCTCAGGTACAGCCGCTTGGCCGAGTAGGGGCAGGTGGGCTCGACGGCGCAGCTCGTGCAGCGCTCGCCGGCGCCCTCCGGGTGGTTCTCCTTGCGGAAGTGGGTGAGCGAGCCGAAGGAGGCGACCCCGGTGGGGACGTCGTCCATGACGTACAGCAGCCAGTCGAGGTCGTGGCAGGACTTGGTGAGCAGCATCGGGCCGGACTCGGCGCTGTTGCGCCAGGCGCCGCGGACGAAGGAGTGCGCCTGGTGCCACCAGCCGACCGGCTCCAGGTGCTGGATGCTGGACAGGGTGCCCAGCCGGCCGCCGGCGATCAGTTCCTTGAGCGCCTTGGTGTAGGCGGTGTAACGCAGCACGTGGCAGACGGCGAAGATCACCCCGGCCCGCTCGGCCGCCTCGGCGATCCGGCGGGCCTCCGGCTCGGTCGGCGCCATCGGCTTCTCCAGCAGGATGGCGTAGCCGAGGCCGGCGAAGGCCACCGCGGGCTCGACGTGCATCCGGTCCTGGGTGGCGATCACCACGGCGTCGGCCAGCTTGGGCTGGGCGGCGAGCTCCGTCCAGTCGGCGAAGCAGGCCTCCTCCGGGATGCCGTACTCGGCGGCCAGCAGTCCCCGTCTGGCCGGGTCCGGGTCGGCCACGGCCACGACCTGCCCCCGGCCGTCGGCGACGGCCTCCCGGGCGTAGATCTGGCCGCGCGAGCCCGCGCCCACGATCGCCAACGTCACACTCATTCGCTCACTCCCCGATACTTATTATGGAGACCATGATTAGTCCCCCTCCCGATGTCAGGTCAAGGGCTTGAAGACGCTGGCTTTCCATGCATGCATGGGGCCATAATGAGGAGTCCAGCAATAGTGGGGAGGGGTTCGTGCAGGTCAGCGGTGGCGACCTTCAACGGTTGCGCCAGCTCAACTCGCTCGGCAGCATCCGGGCGCTGCGCGAGGCGGACGGACCGCTCACCCTCACCGAGCTGGCCACCAGGACCGGGCTGTCCCGTCCCTCGATCGGCGACGTGATCACCGATCTGCAGGAACGCGGCTGGATCGCGGAGGTCGAACCGGCGGCGGGCGGCATGGGCCGGCCCGCCAAGCGCTACCGCTTCCGCGCCGACGCCGGGCACGTGCTCGGTCTCGACATAGGGGTCAACAAGGTCCTGGCCCTGGTCACCGATCTCGCCGGCCGTACCGTCGCCAGCGGGCGCACGGCGGTCAGCCGGGGCACCACCCGCCAGGAGCGGCTCGACGCGGTGAACCGGGCGATCGACGCGGCGCTGGTCGCCTCCGGCCTGACCCCCGACCGGGTGTGGAGCGTCTCCGCCGGCACCACCGGCGTGGTCGACCGCCAGGGGCGCGTCACCCGGGTCTGGGAGCTGCCCGACTGGGTCGGCGTCGACCTCGCGGGCTATCTGGGGCAGCACCTGCCCTGCCCGATCACCATCCAGAACGACAGCAAGCTCGCCGCCCTCGCCGAGCAGCGGCTGGGCGTGGCCGCGGGCGTGCACGACCTGGTCTACCTGCATGTGGGCCGCCGGCCCGGCGCCGCGCTCATGATCAACGGCATGCTGTACCACGGCTTCAGCGGCGCCACCGGCGAGATCGGGCTGATGGAGCTGACCGGCTGGACCACCATGGCCGGGGAACTGGAGAGCTGCCCGGTGGCCGAGGGGGTGCCGCCCTCGGCGGCGGCCGGGACGGTGTTCGCCGCCGCCCGCACCGGCGACCCCGAGGCGCTGGCGGCGGTGCGCCGCTATGCCGGTCACCTGGCGGTCGGCACCGCCGCGATGATCATGACGCTCGACCCCGAGCTCGTGGTCCTGGGCGGCGGGTTCTCGCGCTCGGCGGACGTGTTGCTGCCCGCGCTGCGCAGCGCACTCGAACCGCACTGCCTGCGGGTGCCCGAGATCCGGCCCTCGTCACTGGGGGAGGAGTGCGTGGCGCTCGGGGCGGCCTGCCAGGCGCTGGAGCAGGTCGAGCGGCACTACTTCTCCCCCGAGGGCTCCCTCGCGCGGCCGGTGGCCCCGGTCCGCTGAGGAAGCTCTTTACCGGCCGAAGAAGTCGCCGAAGTCCACGGTGTCCTCGCCGTCGGAGGGCGGCGACTGGTCGCGCTCGGGCTGGCGCGGCGCGCACCCGGTGCTGCAGCCGCCGAAACGCTGCAGATCGGGCGGGGTGAACGAGGTCGCAGGGGTGCCCGCGAGTGCGCCCAGCATCGACTGCTTCCAGATCGGCCCCGAGATCGTGGCGCCCTGCACGTACCCGTAGGGCCGCCCGCCGATGGTCACCCCGATCAGGTCGTGCGAGAACGCGCCGCGCGGGTCGCCCAGGCTCACCGCGGCGGCCAGGTCGGGGGTGTACCCGGCGAACCAGGCCGCGGTGTAGTTGTCGGTGGTGCCGGTCTTGCCCGCCGCGTCCCGGCCGAGGCCGCCGACGCCGCTCATCGTGCCCTTGGTGAACACCCCGGACAGGATGTCGTTGACCGCGTCGGCCACCTCCGGCTCGATGTTCTGCCGGCAGGAGGGCCGGTTCTTGACCACCTTGCCGCTGCGGTCGTCGCGGATCTCCAGGATCGCCATCGGCCGGCAGTACCGGCCGCGCGCGCCGAGCGCGGCGTAGGCGGCGGCCACGGTGACCGGGTCCATCTCGTCCGCGCCGAGGGTGAAGGTCTCGAACTGCCTGACCGGCTTGCCGTCCGCGCGCTTGATGCCGAGCTTCTCGGCGACCTTGACCGTCTGGCAGAGGCCGACCTTCTCCTCCAGCGCCAGGAAGAAGGTGTTGACCGAGCTCCAGGTGCCGGTCTGCAGGGTCTTGAAGCCGCCGCCGCCCTCGCTGGAGTTGCGCACCGGGTGGGAGGGGTCGCCGACCGCGTTGCCCTTGCAGTCGCGGAAGGCCGAGGCGCTGGGCGCGTGGTAGGCCGCGCCGGTGGTGTTGCCGTCGCCGAAGCGCATGCCCTGCTCCAGGGCCGCGATCAGGGTGAAGACCTTGAAGGTGGAGCCGGCCTGGAAGCCCGCGCCGCCGCCGTGCCGGCTGTCGCCGACCAGGTTGTAGCCGATCTCGTTCTTGGCCGCGTCGGAGCCGAACGGCCGGCTGGCGGCCATCGCGGTGATCGCGCCGGTGCCGGGCACGACCATGGCCTCGGCGGCCACCGGCTTGTCCTTCCTGGAGACGTACTGGCGGATCGCCCGGTCGGCGGCCTGCTGCATCTTGGGGTCGAGCGTGGTCTTCACGGTGAGGCCGCCGCTGGTGAAGGCGCGCTCGCCGAGCTTGGGGTCGTTGAGGATCTCGTGCCGGACGTAGAGGCAGAAATAGGGGTAGCGGCTCTGCTCGCAGCCCTGGGTGTAGGTCTTGCCCAGGTAGCCGAGCGGCCGCTTCTTGGCCGCGGCCGCGGCGGCCGGGGTGATCTTGCCCAGCTCGGCCATCCGGTCGAGGACGGTGTTGCGCCGCTCCAGCAGCCGGGCGCGCGCCTGCTTGCCGCGGCTCGGGTCGGTCACCCCCGGGCTCTGTACGGCTCCCGCCAGCGTGGCCGCCTCGGCGAGGTCGAGGTCGGCGGCGTTCTTGGCGAAGAAGCGCCGCGCCGCGGCCTGCACCCCGTAGGCCCCGGCCCCGTAGTAGGCGATGTTGAGGTACTTCTCCAGGATCTGCGGCTTGGTGTAGGTCTGCTCGACGTACAGCGCGTAGCGCAGTTCCTTGAGCTTGCGCCCGACGGTCGTCTCGATGGCCGCCTTCAGCTCGGCGTCGGTCTTGGCGCTGTTGACCAGCACCTGCTTGACGTACTGCTGGGTGATCGTGGAGCCGCCCTGGTCGACGCCGCCCTTGGCGACGTTCTTGGCCAGCGCGCGCATGGTGCCTTCGAGGTCGATGGCGCCGTGCTCGTAGAAGCGGTAGTCCTCGATGGCGACGATCGCGGTCTTCATCTCCTCGGCGACCTGGTCGAGGCCGACGGAGGTGCGGTTCTGGTCGAAGAACTGGGCGAACTGCTTGCCGTCCTTGTCCAGCAGGGTGATCTTCTCGGCGAGCGGGGGTTCCACCAGCTTCACCGGGCGCAGGTCGAGGTCTTCCAGGGCCGCCTTGACGATCACGCCGCCGCCGCCCACCGTGGGCAGGGCCAGGGCGGCGACCAGCACGCCGCCGGTCAGCGCCGCGGTCGCCAGTTTGGCCAGTGCGCCTCGCGCAGAGTCATCCCGTTTGCCCCAAGTCCCCATGTAACAAACGTAGCGTTCCTTCACAACTACCCCAGACACGCCGAGGCCCCGCCGGTGGACAGGGCCGGCGGGGCCGTGACGTCGCGTTCCTCCCGAGAACCTCTCCCGTGATGCCCGCAGGAGGAGGGCCTACTCCTGCTGTGACGAGGTCGTGACCGCATCGCCGCTCCGCCGTGCCCACAGCCGGCGGATCAGCGGCATGAGCAGCGCCAGCAGGGACAACGCCAGCAGCGTGACCGCCACCGGGCTCTTCACCAGCACGCTCACGTCGCCCGCGCCGATGGCCAGCGCGCGGCGGAGCTGGATCTCGGCCATCGGCCCGAGGATCATGCCGATCACCGCGGGCGCGACCGGCAGGCCGAAGCGCCGCATCGCGAAACCGAGCAGGCCGAGCAGGAACAACACCACCAGATCGACCACCGAGCCGTTGAGCGCGTAGACGCCCAGCGCGGCGAAGACCACGATGCCGGCGTAGAGGTAGGGACGCGGGACGTGCAGCACCTTGGCCCACATCGGCGCCAGCGGCAGGTTCAGCACCAGGAGCATCGCGTTGCCGATGAACAGCGAGGCGATCATGCCCCACACCAGTGCCGGGTTGTGGTCGAAGAGCTGTGGGCCGGGTTGCAGGCCGTACTGCTGGAAGGCGGCCAGCAGGATCGCGGCGGTGGCCGAGGTGGGCAGGCCCAGCGTCAGCAGCGGGACCAGGGTGCCCGCGGCCGAGGCGTTGTTGGCCGCCTCCGGACCGGCCACGCCCTCGATGGCGCCCTTCCCGAACTCGTCGGAGCGGGCCAGCCGCTTCTCCGTGGCGTACGACAGGAAGGTCGGGATCTCCGCGCCGCCGCCCGGCAGGGCGCCGAACGGGAAGCCCAGGGCGGTGCCGCGCAGCCACGGCTTCCAGGACCGCGCCCAGTCGCTGCGGCCGAGGAAGGCCCGGCCGACCGGGATGATGTCCGGCGGCGTGTGCCGCATCCGGGAGGCGACGTAGAGCGCCTCGCCCAGGGCGAAGAGGCCGACCGCGACGACGACCACCTCGATGCCGCCGAGCAATTGCGGCAGGCCGAAGGTGAGCCGGGCCTGGCCGGTCTGCTCGTCGATGCCGACCAGGCCGATCACCAGCCCGAACCCGAGCGAGGCCAGCCCGCGCACGACACTACGCGACATCACCGACGACACCGCGGTGAAGGCGAGGACGGCCAGCGCGAAGTAGTCCTCCGCGCCGAAGGAGATGGCGAAGTCCACCACCAGCGGCGCGGCCACCACGAGCAGCGCGGTGGCGATGGTGCCCGCCACGAACGAGCCGATCGCCGCGGTGCCCAGCGCCTGGGCGGCCCGGCCGCGGCGGGCCATCTTGTTGCCCTCCAGCGCGGTGATCATGCTGGAGGACTCGCCGGGCGTGTTGAGCAGGATCGAGGTCGTCGAGCCGCCGTACATGCCGCCGTAGTAAATGCCGGCGAACATGATGAAGGCGCTGGCCGGCTCCACGGTGAAGGTGATCGGCAGCAGCAGCGCGACGGTCATCGCCGGGCCGATGCCGGGCAGCACCCCGACCAGGGTGCCGAGGGTGACGCCCAGCAGGGCGTAGAGCAGGTTCTGCGGGGTGAGGGCGGCGGCGAAGCCGTCCATCAGGAGCTGGAACGATTCCATGTCAGAAGGGGCCTCCGGGAAGGGTCACGCCGAGGCCCTTGACGAAGACCAGGTAGGTGGTGACGCCGAGGACCACGCCGATCAGCGCGGCTCGCAGCTTGTGCTCGGCGCCCAGCGCGACGGCGAGGGCGAAGAAGAGCAGCGAGGCGGCGATCATCCAGCCGGCCAGCGGCAGGATCGCGACGAAGGCCAGGAAGATGCCGCTGACCAGCAGCACGCTGCGCCAGTCTGCCGGGGCCCCGGCGTCGACGTCCTCGGTCTCCTCCGGGTCGCCGTGGCCGCCGCGCAGCACGTCGGCGACGTAGAACACGCCGATCAGCACCATCGCGCCGCCGACCAGCAGCGGGAAGAAGCGCGGGCCCAGGCCGAGCGCCGAGGCCGAGGCGGTGACGTCGAGCGTGCCGAGGATCACCAGCACCCCGAGGCCGAGCACGACGAGGGCGAGGACCAGTTCGGGCCGCGCCCACCAGCGGGTGCGGCCGGCGGGAGGCTCCCGCCGGCCGGCCGACGGAACGCTCATCAGGAGACGAGCCCCATCTCGGCGATGACGCCCTTGATCCGGGTCTGCTCGGCGGTCAGGAACTGGGCGAACGGCTCGCCCGCCTGGAAGGCGTCGATCCAGCCGTTCTTGGCCACCGCGTCCTTCCACGCCTTCGAGTCGTGCATCTTGGTCACCAGGTCGATCAAGGCCTTCTTGTCCGCGTCGGACAGCCCGCCGGGGGCGACCATGCCGCGCCAGTTGGCCAGCACGACGTCGAGGCCGCCCTCCTTGACGGTGGGCGCGTCCAGGTTCGGGAGCCGCTCGGGCGAGGTGACGCCGAGCGCGCGCAGCTTGCCGGACTTGACGTGCTCGGCGAACTCGCCGACGCCCGAGATGCCGATGCTCACCTTGTTGCCGAGCAGCGCGTTCAGCGCCTCGCCGCCGCCGGAGTGGGCGATGTAGTTGACCTGCTTGGGGTCGACGCCGGCCGCCTTGGCCATGAGGCCGGCCGCGATGTGGTCGGTGCCGCCGGCCGAACCGCCCGCGACCGACACCTTGGCCGGATCGGCCTTCCAAGCCGCCGCCAGGTCGGCCATCGTCTTCAGCGGCGACTCGGCGGGCACGACGACGATCTCGTACTCCTCGGTCAGCTTCGCGATCGGCGTGGTCTCGGCGAGGGTCACCTTCGACTTGTTCTGCTCGATGGCGCCCACCATCACCAGGCCCATCGTCATGAGCATGTTGCCGTTGCCCTTCTCGCCGGCGAGCTGAGCCAGGCCGATGGTGCCGCCGGCGCCGTTGACGTTGAACACCTCGACCTTGCGGTCGGGCGCCACCGACTTGATGGCCTGCTCCGCCGTACGGGAGGTCTGGTCCCAGCCACCGCCCGGCGCGGCGGGCGCCATGATGCGCAGGGAGCCGCCGCCGGAGGCGCCGGTCCCGGCGGTGCCGCCGCAGGCGGTCAGGGCCAGGGCGGCCGCGGCCGCGGCCGCGGCCATCTTCGTGATGCGCATTGCTCTCTCCACAGGAAACTCACGGGGGTGTGCAAGCGATGGTGAGATGCGACCGCCCTGACGTCGATGCTTAACCTGTTTGAGGTCGTATTGGTCGTAGTGTTCACGGCGTGAGGCTCGGAACCCAGCTCTACGTGCTGCAGACGGTGATCGTGCTGCTCGCGACGGCCGGGACGGCGGGAGTGTGGGCCCGTGACACCCGCGACCGGCTCGACCAGCACTACCTGCAGCGCGCCCTCGGCATCGCGCAGGCGGTCGCCGGGATGCCCGAGGTCAGAGCGGCCTTCGACGACGCCCGCCCCGAGCTGTCGCTGCAGCCGCTGGCGATGGGCGTGCAGCAGGCGACGCAGGCCGACTACGTGGTGATCGCCAACCGCGACCAGATCCGCTACGCCCACCCCAACCGCGAGCTGATCGGCCGGCGGCTCTCGACCGACGGCGCGCCCGTGCTCAGCACCGGGGAGAGCTGGACCGGCATCGAGACCGGCACCATCGGCCGGACGCTGCGCGGCAAGGCGCCGATCTTCGACCTGGAGGGCAATGTCATCGGCATGACCTCGGTCGGCGTGCTCGAACGCAAGGTCGCCGGCGAGTTCGACACGCTGCTGATGCCGCTGCTCTACACCGGGGTCGCGGTGCTGCTGGCCGGTTCGGCCGCGGCGGCGCTGATCGCGGCGCGGGTGCGCCGCCAGACCTTCGGCCTGGAGCCCAAGGAGATCGCCGCGCTGCTGGAGCAACGCGAGGGCGTGCTGCACGGCGTGAAGGAGGGCGTGCTCGCGCTCGACCTGGCCGGGCGGGTGACGCTGGTCAACGACGCCGCCCGCGAGCTGCTCGGCGAGGTCGCCGCGGGCCAGACCCTGGACGTGCTGCCGGTCTCGGAGCGGCTGCGCGACGTGCTCGGCGGCGCCGACCCGGGCGAGGACCGCATCGTGCTCCACCGCGACCGGGTGCTCGTGCTCAACCGCACGCCGGTGGCCGTCCGCGAGCACCACCGCGGCTGGGTGGTCACCCTGCGCGACCGCACCGAGCTGGTACGGCTGTCGCGGGAGCTGGCCGAGGCGGGCAGCACGGCCGAGGCGCTGCGCGCGCAGGCGCACGAGTTCGCCAACCGCATGCACACCGTCGTCGGCCTGCTGGAGCTGGGCGAGCACGACGCGGCGATCGGCTACATCACCAGCTCCACGCTGAGCCCCTACGCCGTGGGCATCCGCGAGCGGGTGGGCGACCCGACGCTCGCCGCGCTCCTGCTGGCCAAGTCCGCCGAGGCGGCCGAGCGCGGCGCGACCCTCGTGCTGGCGGCCGACACCGACGTGGCCGGCGCGCTGCCCGACCCGCACGACGCGGTGCTGGTGGTCGGCAACCTGGTGGCCAACGCGATCGACGCGCTCGACGGCGCGGGAGGCACCATCGAGGTCTCGGTCCGCCTGGAGAACGGCGGCCTGCACGTCCGGGTGCGCGACACCGGCCCGGGCATCACCCCCGAGCTGGTCGAGGAGGTCTTCCGCGAGGGCTTCACCACCAAGGCGGCCCGGTCGGGCCCGCGCGGCCTGGGCCTGGCACTGACCAGGCAGGCGTGCCTGCGCCGCGGCGGCTGGGTGAAGGTGCGCAACGAGGGTGGCGCGGTGTTCACCGCCCTGCTGCCATGATCAAGGTCCTCGTCGTGGACGACGACTTCATGGTGGCCCGCATCCACAGCGGCTACGTGGCGCGCGTGCCCGGGTTCCAGGTCGTGGCCACCGTGCACAGCGGGGCCGAGGCGCTGCGCGCGGTCGCCGAGCACCGGCCCGACCTGGTGCTGCTCGACATCTACCTGCCCGACCGCTCCGGCCTGGAGGTGCTGCAGGAACTCCAGCACGTGGACGTGTTGATGATCAGCGCCGCCCGCGATGTGCCGACCGTGCGCGCGGCGATCCGCGGCGGGGCGATCAACTACCTGATCAAGCCGTTCTCCGCCGCCGCGCTGGCCGAGCGGCTGGAGCAGTACGCCGAGGCCCGGCGCCAGCTCGAAGGCTTCGGACCCGAGGTGCGCCAGGACGAGGTGGACCGGCTCTTCGGCGCCGGACCGCGCGCCCACCTGCCCAAGGGCCTGTCCTCGGCCACCTGCGCGCTGGTCGCCGAGGCGCTGCGCGCGGCGGGCGGCGACCTGTCGGCCGCCGAGGCCGCGGAGGCCACCGGCCTGTCGCGGGTCAGCGCCCGCCGCTACCTCGAATACCTGTGCGCGGCCGGTCGCGCGGAGCTCCGTCCCCGCTACGGTACGGCAGGCCGCCCCGAGCACCGATATCGATGGATCAGTGTGTAGATCCCATGACATTTCCGCGTTTGCGTGCCTTACTGTTACGGGAGAGTGACTGAGGCAACAGACACGCGGGAGGAGACTGGGGCGTGCGCAACGCCGGACCGATCGAGTCTTCGACCGACCCGTTCAGCGCGGTGCCGTTACCCGAGGCTGCGCCCCTGCGGCGCCCCCGCATCGAAGGCCTGCCCCCGGGCGTGCTGCCCGACCTCAGCCCCGAGATGGAAGCCCAGGTCAGGCTGCCCGCCGTGGCCCAGCCGCCGCAGCCGTGGCCGCTGGCGATGGAACAGGTCAAGGAACCCCCGCCCCCGCCCGCTCCGGTCTTCGGCCTGGTGCCCCAGCGCGAGAGCTCGGCCCGGCGCCCCGCCGCGCCCCCACCCGCCTCCCGAGCCGGCCGCCGGCTGCTCAAGATCGTGCTCGGCCTCGCCCTGCTGCTGGCGACCGCCTACCTGGTGCCCGCCATCATCATGGCCGGCACCATCCTGCCGGGCACCCGTGTGTCCGGCATCGACATCGGCGGCCTGACCGTCACCGACGCGGCCGACAAGGTGCTCACCGAGCTCAGGTCCACCGTCGAGCGCCCGATCCTGATCGAGATCGACGGCCGGCAGAAACCCCTGCCGCCGGAGGCCGCCGGAGTCACCCTCGACGTCGTCGCGACCATCAACCAGGCGCCCAGCGGCTTCCCCAGCCCGGCCCAGGTCTGGCGCGGCCTCACCGGCGTCACCGAGCTCCAGCCGCGCATCTCCATCGACGGCTCCCAGCTCGCCCGCAGCATCGAGAGCCTGGCCCAGTCGGTCGACCGCCAGCAGCGCGAGGGCGAGGTCGCCTTCCGCGGCCTGACCCCGGTGGCCACCCTGCCCAGGGAAGGCGTGCTCCTCGACCGCGAGGAGAGCGCCCGGCTGATCCGCGAGGCCCTGATCGCCGACCGCGGCACCGTGGTCCTGCCGGTCAAGCTCGCCCGCCCCACCACCAGCGCCAACGAGGTACGGCAGGCCACCGAGCTGGCCCGCAGAGCGGTCGCCGCCCCCATCGTCCTGACGCACGCCGGCCGCCAGGCCGTGCTGACCCCCGAGGTGCTGGCCGCCCGGCTCACCTTCGGCCCCGACGGCAAGGGCGACCTGGCCCCGAGGTTCGAGACCCGCGGCGCGGCGATCGACCTGGCGGAGTCCACCCTCATCACCGCCGCCCAGGCCCCCCGCGACGCGGGCTACGACGTGGTCGGCAGCCGCCTGGTGCCGGTGCGCGCCCGGGTGGGCCGCGGCCTCGACCGCACCAAGCTCGCCGCCGACGTGGCCAGGGTGGTCAGCCGCGGCGGCCCCCGCACGATCGAGGTGTCGCTGGCCACCGCCCGCCCGCGGGTCACCGACGAGATGCTCGCCGGGCTCGGCATCGAGACCCAGGTGGGGTCGTCGACCATCCCGTTCGACTGCTGCGCCGCCCGCGTCACCAACATCCGCCGGATGGCCGAACAGCTCGACGGCTACCTGGTCAAGCCCGGCGAGACCTTCTCCCTCAAGGAGGTCGTCGGCGAGCCGACCCCGGCGGCCGGGTACGTGCCCGCGCCGCAGTACGTCGAGGGCAGGGTCACCACGATCATGGGCGGCGGCGGCTCGCAGGTCGCCACCACCATGCTCAACGCCGCCTACCGCGCTGGCTTCGAGATCGTCGAGCAGCACCCCTTCGACATCTACATGAAGCCCTACCCGCGCGGCCTCGACACCATGTTCCGCCACCCCGGCCTCGACCTGCGCTGGCGCAACGACTCCGAGCACGGCGTCCTGATCAAGACCGCGTCGACGCCCACCTCGGTCACGGTCACCCTGTACAGCACCAAGCGCTACGACCAGGTCGAGGTCATCGTCTCCGACGAACGGGACGTGATCGCCTTCCCGATCGAGACCAGCACCTCGCCCGGCTGCACGCCGCTGGACGGCGTGCCCGGCTTCACCGTGGACGTCACCCGCGTCTTCCGCGACGACGGGCGCGAGGTGCGCCGGGACCGGAAGCTGACCACCCAGTACCGGCCCCGGCCCCAGGTGGTCTGCACCGTCATGGGCCGGGGCTGATCGTCACGATCCGGTCGTCGCCCGGCTTGGGATCGCCGCGGCCGTCGTGGTTGCTGGTGCCGACCCACAGCTCGCCGCCGGGGGAGAGCGCCACCGCGCGGAGCCTGCCGTACTCGTCCTCCAGGTGGGCGACCGGCTTGCCTGCCGTACCGTCGGCGGCCAGGGGGACCTGCCACAGGCGGGTGCCGCGCAGGGCGGCCACCCACAGCGAGCCGTTGGCGAAGGCCATCCCGGAGGGGGAGGCCTCGCTGGTGCTCCAGGTGAGGATCGGGTCGGTGTAGCGTTTGTCGCCCGCCGGGTCCTTGCCCTCGACGTCGGGCCAGCCGTAGTTGAGGCCAGGCTTGATCAGGTTGATCTCGTCGAAGGTCGACGCCCCGAACTCCGAGGCGTACAGCCGGCCCTGGTCGTCCCAGGCCAGGCCCTGCACGTTGCGGTGGCCGTAGCTGTAGACGAGGCTGTCGAACGGGTTGCCGGGCGCGGGCTTGCCCTCGGCGGTCATCCGGAGGATCTTGCCGGCCAGCGAGTCGCGATCCTGGGCCAGCGGGCGGTCGCCGACCTCGCCGGTGGTGGCGTACAGGAAGCCGTCGGGGCCGAAGGCCAGCCGGCCGCCGTTGTGGATGCCGCCCTTCGGGATGCCCTCGACGATCACCTGCGCCTCGCTCAGCCCGCTGTCGCCCAGGCGGTAGCGGACGATGCGGTTGTCCTGCTCGGCGGTGTAGTAGAGGTAGACGTGCGGCGCCTTGACCGCGACGCCCATCAGGCCGCCCTCGCCGTCCGGCCGCACTTCCGCGATCTCGGCGAGTTCGGTGGCCTTGCCGCCGGTCACCCGCAGCAGCCGCCCGGTGTCGCGCTCGGTGACCAGGGCGCCGCCGTCGTCGAGGAAGGCGATCGCCCACGGCACCTCGAGACCGGTCACGACGTCGGCGCGCGTGCCCGACGGCGGCGGCGAGGCGGTGACCTGCGCGGTAGGCGTGACACCGCCGCCGGCCGGGGCCGAGCAGCCCGCGGCGAGCAGGACGGAGATGATCCAGAGTCGCTTCATGACACCCATACTTGTCCCATGTTGATTTGGGTTCCATCGGAGGCGGTCGCCGGAGTCCTCACCGACCTGCCCCGAGTCGAGTGCGTCGTGGAACGGCCCGAGAAGCTGGACGAGGTCGAGGTGTGGATCCCGCCGCTGGTCCCGCCGCCGGACGTGGCCGGACTGCTGGGCGAGATGAGCGGCCTGCGGCTGCTCCAGACGGTCACCGCCGGCGTGGAGCCCTACGTCCCGCACCTGCCCGAGGGGGTGACCCTGTGCAACGCGCGCGGGGTGCACGACGCGGGCACCGCCGAGTGGGCCGTGGGCGCGATGATCTCCGTGCTGCGTGACTTCCCGGGTTTCGTGCGCGCCCAGGAACGCGGCGAGTGGACCTACCACCACACCGACGTGCTGGCCGACTCGACGGTGCTGATCGTGGGCCACGGCTCGATCGGCGCGGCGGTGGAACGCCGGCTGGCCGGGTTCGAGGTCGAGGTGGTGCGGGTGGCCAGGAGCGCCCGCACCGGCGTCCACGCCATGGAGGAGCTGCCCGAGTTGCTGCCGAAGGCGGACGTGGTGGTGCTGCTCGTGCCGGCCACCCCGCTCACCGCCGGCATGGTGGACGCGGCCTTCCTCGCCCGGATGAAGGACGGCGCGGTGCTGGTCAACGCCGCCCGCGGCGGCGTGGTGGACACCTCGGCCCTGCTCGCCGAGCTGCAGAGCGGCCGGCTGCGGGCCGCGCTCGACGTGACCGACCCCGAGCCGCTGCCGGGCAGCCACCCGCTCTGGACCGCCCCCGGCGTGCTGATCACCCCGCACGTGGCCGGCAGCACCCCCGCCTCGGTCCGGCGCACCCTCAAGCTGGTGCGCTCGCAGGTCCTGCGTTACCTCGCCGGAGAGCCGCTGAACAACCTCATCACCGACACCTATTAGTGGCTGGCCCGTGACCTTCGGTGCGTACGGTGGGCTTCTACCAAGGATTCTTGACTCCCAGTCAAGAAGGTTCCCTGGGGACAAGTGGTCTGTGTGGTTATCAGATCGGTGACGACATCGGCGTTGTCACCACCCGCGCGCCCGGAACCGCACACACTGGCGATGTGGCAACGGATGGGCTAATACATTGATCCGCTGGCGTGATCCACGAACGCCGCTCGTCGCCGCCGCGGCGACGGGAGCGGTGGGGTTCGCGGCCGCCCTGCTATCAGGGGCGCCCGCCTCGGTCACCGGTGCGGTGGCCGGACTGCTGGCCGCGCTGCTCGCGGCCGGGTCGCTGCTGCTCGGCTCGCGCGCGATGACCGCGCACCGGCCGGGCGCGCTCGCGGCTCGCTGGCTCGCCGGCGGCACGCTGGTGTGGAGCGCGGGCGTCGGCGTGCGCCCGATCGCCGACAGCTCCAGCTTCGTGGTGACCGTCACCGACGTGCTGGTGCTGATCGGCGCCACCATGCTGGCCAGCGGCTGCGTGCTGGCCGCCCGGCGGGCGCCGGCGGCGAGGGCGCTGCTGCGCCGGCTGGTCGACGGCTACGTCGCCGCGGTCGCGCTGTTCGTCATCGGCTGGGTGGCGACGCTGCACCAGATCACCACCCCGGCCTTCGCCTTCGTGCTGCTGGCGCCGATGATCTGCCTCCTGGTGACCTGCACGGTCATCCCGGTCGTGCTCACCGGGCGCTCAACCGCCCGCCCACTCGGCCTGGCCGGCGTGGGCGTGCTGGCCGCGGTCTCGCTCGCCGAACTGGCCGCCGGCGTGGGCCGGCTGACCGGGGACGGCCCGCCCGCCTGGAGCGCGGCGCTACCGCCGGTGGCCTTCCTGCTGCTGGCCGCCATCCCCTGGACCGGGCTGCGCGAGGCGAGCTCCGAGGACTCCCGGCCACACGTCGGCCCGGTCTTCGTCCACCTGCTCGCCGCCGTCCCGGTCGTCCTGGTGGTCGCCGCCACCGGGGCGATCCTGCTGCACCTGGCCCGCTGGAACGGCCGCCCGCCGACCACCCCGGTCGTCGTGCTGGCCGCCTCCGTCGTGCTGATCCTGGCCCTGCGCATGGTCGGGCTGCTCATGAGCAACGCCCGCCTGCGCGGCCTGGTCACCCTCGGCGACCGCCAGCTCAGGGAGCTGGCCGAGAGCACCGGCGACGTCGTGCTGCTGTGCGACTACGAGGGTTTCGTGCGCGAGATCGGCGCCGGGGTCGAGGTGACGTACGGCTACCGCCCGGAGGACGTGCTCAGCCGCTCGATCTTCGACTACATCCACCCCGAGGACGTCCCCGGCATCCAGGCGGCGCTCCAGACCATGGGGCTCGACGCTGAGGACGCGGCCGACTCCGGCGCCTGCCTCATCGCCTGCCGCGTCCGCGCCTCCGACGGCACCTGGCGGCCCACCGAGTCGGTGGCCACCCGGCACGTCGGCGGCGAGGACCTGCTGCTGGTCACCACCCGCGACATCAGCGACCAGGAGGCTTTGCGCAACCAGGTCGCGCACCTGACCTTCCACGACGGCGTGACGGGCCTGCCCAACCGCGCCTACTTCGAGGAGCGCACCCGCGAGGTGGTCGACGGCGGCCGCACCGGCGTGGCCGTGATCTTCCTCGACCTCGACGGCTTCACCGCGGTCAACGACTCCGTGGGGCACGCCAGCGGCGACTACCTGCTCGGGCAGGCCGCGCGCCGGTTGCGCGGCGCCGTACGCTCCGACGACACCCTGGCCCGCTGGGGCGGCGACGAGTTCGCCGTGCTGGTCGAGACCGAGGCGCAGTCGGCGGTCGACCTGGCCGAGCGGCTGGTGCGCGCGGTCTCCCAGGAGCCGTTCCGGGTGGCCGACCGCGACGTGGCGCTCACCGCGAGCGTGGGCGTGGCCTTCGCCGAGGAGGACGTCAGCCCCGGCGACCTGCTGCGCAACGCCGACGTGGCGATGGCCAGGGCCAAGGACCTCGGCGGGCGGCGCGTGGAGGTCTTCGCCGCGCACATGCACGCCGACGTCGTCCGCCGCCTGGAGCTCGCCGCCGACCTGCAGCGGGCGCTGATGGAGCAGCAGTTCGCCATCGAGTACCAGCCGGTCGTCGACCTGGCCACCTCCCGGGTGACCGCGGTCGAGGCGCTGGTGCGCTGGTGGCGCGGCTCGGTCTTCATGGCCCCCGACCAGTTCCTGGGCGCGGCCGAGGCGACCGGGCTGATCGTGCCGCTGAGCGAGTGGATCCTGCAGGAGGCCTGCCGGGAGGTCGCCGCCTGGCGCGCCTCCTCATGGGACATCGGGCTGTCGCTCAACCTCTCCGCCCGGCAGATCACCGCCCCGCGCTTCGTCGAGACGGTCGAGCGGGCGCTGGCCGACAGCGGCCTGCCCGCCTCCGCGCTGACCCTCGAAGTGATCGAGGAGATGCTGGTCGAGGACGCCGAGGAGACGATCAGCCGGCTCTCGGAGCTGCGTGCCCTGGGCGTACGGCTGGCCATCGACGACTTCGGCACGGGCTACGCCTCGCTGGCCTTCCTGCGCCAGCTCCCGGTGGACATGATCAAGATAGACCCGTCCTTCGTCAGCGGCCTGGGCCGCGACGACACGCTGACGCTGCTGACGCGCACCATCGTGCGGCTGGGCCACGACCTCGGCCTGATCGTGGTCGCCGAGGGCATTGAGCGCCCGGAGCAACTGGAGCTGCTGCGGGAGATGGGCTGCACGCGCGGGCAGGGCTTCCTCGTGGCCCGGCCGATGGCCGCGCGCGGGGTGGATTCGCTGATGCGCACGAGCCTGCAGTCAGCGCTGTGACCAGTGCCGGTCTCGAATAGCGAGACCGGCGTTCCATCAGATTGACACTCATGCCCCAGGACAGGCTAAGGTGGCTCCATGCTTCGCAGTGAGATTCTCGTAGTACTTCGCCGGCGCGCAGGCCGATAGCGAAGCACTCCGACCTGCGCGCCGCCCCGGTCCCGCCCTTTCGGTGGGAGAGGGGCCTTTTTTATGCACGGCAATCATTGTCCGGGAGCCAAGGGAACGAGCCGATGACCGAACGGATGACAGGTGCACAGGCCCTCGTGAGGGCGTTGGAGCACGTTGGTGTCGACACCGTCTTCGGGATCCCCGGCGGGGCCATCCTCCCCGCCTACGATCCCCTCTTCGACTCCACCAAGGTCCGGCACGTCCTTGTACGGCACGAGCAGGGCGCGGGGCACGCGGCCGAGGGCTACGCCCAGGCCACCGGGAAGGTGGGCGTCTGCATGGCGACCAGCGGACCGGGTGCGACCAACCTCGTGACCCCCATCGCCGACGCGTACATGGACTCGGTGCCGATGGTCGCGATCACCGGCCAGGTGCCGAGTGGCGCGATCGGCACCGACGCCTTCCAGGAAGCCGACATCTCCGGCATCACCATGCCGATCACCAAGCACAACTTCCTGGTCACCGACCCCGCGGAGATCCCGCGGACCATCATGGAAGCCTTCCACATCGCCTCCACCGGGCGCCCCGGCCCGGTCCTGGTGGACATCGCCAAGGACGCGCTGCAGGCGACGACCGAGTTCCACTGGCCGCCGACCATGCAGTTGCCGGGCTACCGGCCGGTCACGCGGCCGCACTCCAAGCAGATCCGCGAGGCCGCCAAGCTGATCGCCGAGTCCCGGCGGCCCGTGCTGTACGTGGGCGGCGGCGTGCACAAGGCCCGCGCCTCCGCCGAACTGCTCCAGCTCGCCGAGCTGACCGGCATCCCGGTGGTCACCACGCTGATGGCCCGGGGCACCTTCCCCGACAGCCACCCCCAGCACCTCGGCATGCCGGGCATGCACGGCAGCGTGGCCGCGGTCGGCGCGCTGCAGCGGGCCGACCTGATCATCGGCCTGGGCGTGCGCTTCGACGACCGGGTCACCGGCCAGCTCTCCACCTTCGCGCCGTACGCGAAGATCGTCCACGCGGACATCGACCCGGCCGAGATCTCCAAGAACCGCCACGCCGACGTGCCGATCGTGGGCGACTGCCGCGAGGTGCTCAACGACCTGCTCGGGGCGATCGACCGCAAGGGCGACTACGCCGACTGGTGGACGCAGCTCAACGGGCTGAAGAGCACCTACCCCCTCGGGTACGACGAGTTCGACGACGGCTCGCTGGCTCCGCAGTACGTCATGCAGCGGTTGAGCGCCCTGGTCGGACCCGACGCGATCTACTGCGCGGGCGTCGGCCAGCACCAGATGTGGGCGGCCCAGTTCATCGACTACGAGAACCCGGGCACCTTCATCAACTCCGGGGGCGCGGGCACGATGGGCTTCGCCGTCCCGGCCGCGATGGGCGCCAAGATGGGCCGGCCGGACACGACGGTCTGGGCCATCGACGGCGACGGCTGCTTCCAGATGACCAACCAGGAACTGGCCACCTGCGCGCTGGAGGGCGTGCCGATCAAGGTCGCCGTCATCAACAACGGCAACCTCGGCATGGTCCGGCAGTGGCAGACGCTCTTCTACGAGCAGCGCTACTCCAACACCGATCTGAAGTCCGCCCGGCGTATCCCCGACTTCGTGAAGCTCGCGGACGCCTATGGTTGTGTCGGTCTCCGGTGCGAGCGTCCCGAGGATGTGGACGCCGTCATCAAGGAGGCCATGGAGATCAACGACCGCCCGGTCGTCATCGACTTCGTCGTCCACCAGGACGCGATGGTCTGGCCGATGGTCGCGGCGGGCACCAGCAACGACGACATCAAGATCGCCCGGGACATGGCGCCGGTTTGGAGCGAGGATGAGTAAGCACACGCTGTCGGTGCTCGTCGAGAACAAGCCCGGCGTCCTGGCACGGGTCTCCGCGCTGTTCAGCCGGCGCGGCTTCAACATCGACTCGCTGGCCGTCGGGCCGACCGAGCACGACGACATCTCGCGGATGACCATCGTGGTCAACGTCGAGGACCTCCCGCTGGAGCAGGTCACCAAGCAGCTCAACAAGCTGGTGAACGTCCTCAAGATCGTCGAGCTGGACACCGCCCAGGCGGTCCAGCGCGAGCTGATGCTGATCAAGGTGAAGGCCGACGCCGACACCCGATCCCACGTCCTCGAACTGGTCTCGCTCTTCCGCGCCCGCTGCGTCGACGTGGCCTCCGACGCGGTGACCATCGAGGTCACCGGCACGCCCGACAAGCTCGACGCCTTCATCAAGCTGCTCGAGCCCTTCGGGATCCGGGAGCTCGTCCAGTCGGGCATGGTGGCCATCGGCCGCGGCGCCCGTTCCATCACCGACCGGTCCCTCAGGGCACTGGACCGTACCGCCTGAAAGGTTTTTCACAAGTGACCGAGATTTTCTACGACGACCAGGCCGACCTGTCGATCATCCAGGGCCGGGTCGTGGCCGTCATCGGGTACGGCAGCCAGGGCCACGCCCACGCCCTCTCGCTTCGCGACTCGGGCGTCGACGTCCGCGTCGGCCTGCCCGAGGGCTCGAAGTCGCGGGAGAAGGCCCAGAACGACGGCCTTCGCGTGGTCACCCCCGCCGAGGCCGCCGCCGAGGCCGACCTCATCATGATCCTCGCGCCGGACCACCTCCAGCGCGACATCTACGCCAACGACATCAAGCCGAACCTGCAGGAGGGCGACGCGCTCTTCTTCGGCCACGGCCTCAACATCCGCTACGGCCTCATCGAGGCCCCCGAGGGCGTCGACGTCGCCATGGTCGCCCCCAAGGGCCCCGGCCACCTCGTGCGCCGCCAGTTCGAGGCCGGGCGCGGCGTGCCCTGCCTGGTCGCGGTGGAGAAGGACGCCTCCGGCAAGGCCATGGAGCTCGCCCTGTCCTACGCCAAGGGCATCGGCGGCACCCGCGCCGGCGCGCTCAAGACCACCTTCACCGAGGAGACCGAGACCGACCTGTTCGGCGAGCAGGCCGTCCTGTGCGGTGGCGTCTCCGAGCTGATCAAGGCCGGCTTCCAGACCCTCATCGAGGCGGGCTACCAGCCCGAGGTCGCCTACTTCGAGTGCCTGCACGAGATGAAGCTCATCGTCGACCTCATGTACGAGGGCGGCATCTCCAAGATGTACTGGTCGGTCTCCGACACCGCGGAGTACGGCGGCTACAGCCGCGGCCCGCGCATCATCACCGACGAGACCCGCAAGGCGATGAAGGAGATCCTCGCCGAGATCCAGGACGGGCGCTTCGCCGACGAGCTCATCAAGGAGTTCGACGGCGGGCAGAAGGAGTTCACCCGCTACCGCGAGGAACTCGCCAAGGACCCGATCGAGGAGACCGGCGCCAAGCTCCGCCCGATGATGAGCTGGCTCAAGGGCTGACCTGCCCCGTCGTACGGCCCGGCGCCCCCGTGGACTCCACGGGGGCGCCTCTCGTCTCCGCTCCTGGGCCGCTCATGCGGGCCGGCGCCCGTCGCGCAGCGTCCAGGCCAGCAGGGCCGAGGCGGCCAGCAGTACGGCCAGCCCCGCGGTCAGCCCGCCCCCGGCGAAGTAGGCGATGCCGGTGACCGTCACGCCCAGCACCCCGCCGAGCTCCTGGACGGTGCCGAGCACGCCTGCCGCGGCCCCGTCCCGCCCGTCGCCGCCCGCCTCGCCGAGCACCTTCGAGAGCAGCGGCGACATCACCATCCCCATCGCCACCCCCGCGACCAGCAGCCCGGGGACCGGCGTGCCGAGCTGGGCGATCAGCACCAGCCCCGCCGGCAGGGCCAGCGCGCCCACCAGCAACGCCTTGAGCCGCGAGCCGAGCAGGAAACCGGCGTTCAGCGCGGTGAACACCGCCGCCGACTCCACCGGCCCCATGCCCTCGGCCTCCTGCAGGTGCAGCGCCAGCACGAAGGTCAGCCCCGCCGACCCGCCGAACAGCAGCGCCACCGAGACCAGCCCCCGGGTGAAGCGCCCGGTGAACAGCTCGCGCGGCACCATCGGGTCGGCCTGGCCGCGCTGCCGGGTCCAGAACCCGCCCAGCAGGGGTACGGCAAGCGCCAGGCTCAGCCACGACCACACCGGCCAGCCCTGCTCGCGGCCGAGGGTGAGCGGCAGGACCAGCGCGATGAGGCCCAGCGTGACCAGCGCCGTTCCCGTCAGGTCGAGCCGCTTGCCCGCCCGGGCCCGGTCGGCGTCCTTGGGGAGGGCGCGGCGCACGAGCGCCAGGGCGGCGAGGCCGAGGGGCAGGTTGATCAGGAAGCAGGTGCGCCAGCCGAGCCCGGCCGGGTCCGAGGCGATCAGCAGGCCGCCGACGAGCTGGCCGCTCACGCCCGCGACGCCTACGGCGCTGCCGTACCAGCCGAAGGCCCGCGCCCGCGCGGCGCCGGGGTACAGGACGCCGAGCAGGGTCAGCACCTGCGGCGCCATCAGCGCGGCCGCCGCGCCCTGCACGATGCGGGCCGCGACCAGCCAGCCCGCGCCCGGCGCCAGGCCGCACGCCGCCGAGGCGGCGGTGAACAGCGCCAGCCCGACCACGAACATCCGCCGCGCCCCGTACAGGTCGCCCAGCCGTCCGGCGGTGATCACCCCGGCGGCGTAGGCGAGGCCGTAGCCGGCGATGACGAGCTGGAGCGCGCCGTCGCCCGCACCGAGATCGGCGCGGATGGCGGGCAGGGCCACGTTGGCGATGAAGAAGTCGAGCGTGGTCACGAAAGCGGCCGTGAGCAGCACGGGAAGCGCGGCCCGCGGTGGGGGCGGCGGCGGGGGCGGCGGTGCGCTCACGCCGGTATCTCGGCAACGCACCGGGGTCTTGGGGATGGTATGGCGGACGGCGGTGGGAACGCGGTGCTTCGGCAGGGTGAGCTGTGTCATGCCGCCTACCGTGCCGAGGGGGAGTTATGGACGGATTCGGACGGAGTTATGGCGGAGGCAGGGTGGAGCGCGATTCTGTCGGTGGGGGTGGTTAGCCTGCACCTATGCGATTCGGCGTACTAGGCCCGCTCACCGTCTGGACCGGCCAAGGGGATCAGGTGCGGATCCCCGAGGCGAAGGTGCGCGCCCTCCTGGCCGACCTGCTCGTCCACCAGGGCGACCCGGTCTCGGCCGACCGCCTCATCGAAGACCTGTGGGGCGACCGGCCGCCCGGCAAGCCCGCCGGGGCGCTGCGCGTCAAGGTCTCCCAGCTCCGCAAGGTGCTGGAGGAGGCCGAGCGCGGCGGGCGCGACCGGCTCGCCTTCCGCCAGCCGGGCTACCTGCTCGACGGGCCGTCCGACGCCGACCGCTTCCACGAGCTCACCACCCTGGCCCGGCAGAGCGACGACCCGCGCATCAAGGCCGGCCTGCTGGGCGACGCGCTGGCCCTGTGGCGCGGGCCCGCCTTCGCCGACTTCCGCGACGAGGAGTTCGCCCGCCCGGCCATCGCCCGGCTGGAGGAGCAGCGGCTCGTCGCCCTCGAAGAGCACGCCGAGACCCGGCTGGAGCTGGGCGAGCACGCCCTGCTCGCCGCCGAGCTCGCCGACCTGGTCGCCGAGCACCCGCTGCGCGAGCGGCTGCGGGCCGTGCACATCCGGGCCCTCTACCGCGCCGGACGGCAGAGCGAGGCCCTCGACAGCTTCACCGAGCTGCGCACGCTGCTGCTCGACGAGCTCGGCGTCGATCCCAGCCCGCAGCTCGTCGAGCTCCAGCGGGCCATCCTCGCGCAGGACCCGGCCCTGGCGCCCGTCGTGCCCGCCCGTACCAACCTGCCCACGCCGGCCACCGAGCTCATCGGCCGCGAGCGGGCCGCGGCCGAGGTCCGTTCCCTGCTCGCCGCCCACCGCCTGGTCACCCTCACCGGGCCCGGCGGGGTCGGCAAGACCCGGCTCGCCCTCGACGTCGCGCGGCGGCTCGAAGCCGACTTCCCCGGCGGGGTGTGGCTGGTCGAACTGGCCGCCCTGGACGTGCCGTCGAGGGCGGGCGTCGTGCACGCCGTCTCCGCCGCGCTCAGCCTGCGTGACGACGCCACCGGCAGCCGGACCGCCGACGGCGGCTGCCGGCTCAGCGACGCCGTCCGTGACAAGCGGCTGCTTCTGCTGCTCGACAACTGCGAGCACGTCATTGAGCCCGTCGCCACCCTGGTCGACCAGCTCCTTCGCACCGCTCCCGGCGTCCGCTTCCTCGCCACCAGCCAGGAGGCGCTCAACCTCACCGGCGAAGCCCTCTGGCCCGTCCCCCCGCTCGACCTCCCCCCAGCCGTGCCGGTGTCCCGCCCCGAACCCACCTCTTCCTTCTCCTCCGCCGCCGCCTCCTCCGCTGCCTCGCTGGGCACCCCCTCCCCCCTCACCACCGCACCCGCGAGCCCCTCCTCCCACCCGACCGCCGTCCCCGGCTCCCGGGCTCCTGACCCGGCAGCGGCCCACCCTGCGGCGGCCCACCCTGCGGCGGCCCACCCTGCGGCGGCCCACCCTGCGGCGGCCCACTCTGCGGCGGCCCACTCTGCGGCGGCCCACTCTGCGGCGGACACCTCGGCGGCGGGGCACGAGGCCAGGTCGGGTCAGCCGCCGACATGGGGCCCCGACTCGTCCCACCCCAGCCCTTGGGGCGCGCCAGGCTCAGCGGACCGCACCCCGATGCAGCCGACCACGACAGCGGCGGATGTCGAGGCGGTGACCGCCATCGGAGCCGCCGGAGCCGTGCAACTGTTCGTCGCCAGGGCCGCCGCAGCCGTCCCCGGCTTCCGCCTGGACCCCACCAACGCCCACGACATCGCCGACATCTGCCGCAAGCTCGACGGCGTCCCCCTGGCCATCGAACTGGCCGCCACCCGAATGCGCGTCCTGAGCCCGAGACAGCTCCTCGAACGCCTCGACGACCGCTTCCGCCTCCTGGCCGCGGGCCGCCGCGACGCGCCTGCCCGCCAGCAGACCCTCCGCGCGATGATCGACTGGAGCTGGGAGCTGCTGTCCGACCGCGAGCGCCAGGTCCTGAGTTCCCTGGCCGTCCACGCCGACGGCTGCACCCTGGAGGCCGCCGAAGCGGTGAGCGCGGGCGGCGAGATCGAGCAGTACGAGGTGCTCGACCTCCTGGCCCGCCTCATCGACCGCTCCCTCGTCGTCACCGTGTGCGGCGCCCCCACGCCCGGCGCCCCCACGCCCGGCGCCCCCACGCCCGGGTCCACGATCCCCGGCGCCCCGATGTCCGGCGCCCCGATGTCCGGCGCCACCACGACCGCGCCGAGATACCGCCTGCTCGAATCCGTCGCCGCCTACTGCGTCGAGCGCCTGCGCGAGAGTGGCGACTACGAGGCGGTCCGCGCCCGGCACCTCGCCTACTACACCGCCCTCGCCGAGCAGGGCGACCGGCGGCTCCGCGGCCACGGCCAGCGGGAGTGGCTGGCCCGCCTCGACGCCGAGGCCCCCAACATCCGCGCCGCCCTCGACGGCCCCGCCACCCGGCAGCAAGCCCTCCGCCTGGCCAACGCCATGGCGTGGTACTGGACCCTGCGCGGCCGCTACGAGGAGGGCTTCCAGTCCTTCGACCGCGCCCTCGCCCATCCCGGCGAGGCCGACCCCTCGACCCTCGCCGAGGCGCTGGCCTGGCGGGCGGGGCTGATGCTCCAGTTCAGCGGCTGCAACGGCACCCTGGCCGAGTCCTTGGCCGGTCTCGACCAGATCATCGACCCGGTACGGCGGGCGTTGCTCCGGTGGTACCTCGCCTTCGGCCTGTGGGGCCGCGGCGACCTCCAGGACTTCGACGAGCTGGCCATCCGTGCCCTGGAGGAGTTCGAGTCCCTCGGCGATCGCTGGGGCATCGCCGCGGGCCTGAGCTCCCGGGCGTCCATCGGCCTGGTCACGGGCGACCTGGCCGCCGCCACCCGGGACGGCGAACGCAGCGCGGCCCTCTTCGCCGAGCTGGGGGACCAGTGCGGGGTACTGCTGGCCACCGGGCAGCTCGCCACCTTCGCCGAGATCGCCGCCGACTACGACCGCGCCGCCGTACTCCACGAAGCGGTCCTCACCGCCGGCCAGGACCTCGAGCTCTGGGTCGAGGTCTCCCGAGCCCTGGCCGGGCTGGGCCGGATCGCCCTGCTGCGCGGCGACTACCTTCGGGCCGACGACCTGCACGAGCAGGCGCGGCGGCTGGCGCACGAGCAGTCCAACCCGTTCGCCGAGCACTTCGCCGAGATCGGCCTGGCCCTTTCCGCCCGCCGGCAGGGCCGCTTGGACGAAGCCGAACGGCACCTCACCCGCTGGCTCGACTGGCTCCGCATGATCGAGGGCGACCCCGGCATCGCGCTGGTGCTGGCGGAGCTGGGCTTCATCGCCGAACTCCGCGGGCGAGGCGCCGAGGCCATGGCCCTGCACCTGGAGGGCCTGGAGTGCGCCCGTGCCACCAACGACCCCCGTGCGGTCGCGCTGGCGTACGAGGGCTTGGCCGGCGCCGAGGCCCTGGCCGGCAACCACCGTGCCGCCGCCCGCCTCCTCGGCACCGCCTCCGCCGCCCGCGCTTCCGTAGGTGTCCCCCTGCCCGCCGGAGAGCGCGCCGACGTGGACCGCATCAGCGCCCTGGTGCGTGACGCGCTGGGCGAGGACGTCTTCCGGGCCGAGTTCCACTCCGGCGAACAACACCCCACCTCCCTGCCCGCCTGACCTCCCTCCCTGCCGCCTGACCTCGCTGCCGTCTGACCTCCCCTGCCTGAACTCGCTCCCGCTGGGTTCTTGGTCGCCCCCGCTGTGCCCTGGTCGACCGCGGTGCGGCTCTAATCGCCCCGCGGTCCCTCCGGTCGACCTCGCCGTCCCTCTGGTCGACCCCGCTGTGCCCCTGGCCGAGCCCGCTGCCCTCTGGCCGGAGGAGGTCGCCGGGCGCAGCCCTCTGCCGTACGGCTCGCCCGCCTTCCACCGGAGCCCCGCCGCCCCGGCTCCTCGGGCTCCACCGCTGGTCCGCCCCGGGCCGTGCGCAGAGCGGGGCACTCTGCCCTGTTGTGGGGTGAGGTGCGGGAAACCGTCGGCCGCCCTGGCCCTGTGGAGAGGGCGTGGTTGAGGGCTGGGCGCTCGGTCGGGGGCGGGGGAGACCCGCCCACTCCGGCCCGGTGGGAGGAGGTGCCCGGGAGAACCGGCTAGTTGGGCCCCCTGGGGTGAGGCGTCCTGGACGGCTGGCCGCCCTGGCCTTCCAGGGTCTGAGGCGCGGTTGAGGGCTGGCCGCTCGGTTGGGGGCAGGGGGAGGCCCGCCCATTCCGGTCCGGTGGGAGTGAGGTGCCTTGGAGGAGCGGCCGCTTGGGTGCCGGGGGGTGAGGGGTCTTGGACGGCTGGCCGCCCGGGCCTTCCAGGGTGTGAGGCGCGGTTGAGGGCTGGCCGTCTGGTCCGAGAGGGCGGGGACGCGGAGGAGGGCCCGCCCGGGCACAGTGTGGGCGGGCCCTCCTCGGGCCGGGGGTTCCCGGCGGTCCCGGCGGCCAGGCGTGAGGGGACCTGGCCGCCGGGCGAGCACGTGGCGCGCGGTTACCAGTGCTCGGGCTCAACACCCGGCCTCGCAGCCGCAGCCGCAGCCGCAGCCGCAGGTGGGCTGGCGGGTGGCGGGGTGGGCGGGGGACGGGTGTAGGGGATGGACGGTGGATGTAGGGGACGGGTGGTGGTGCGGCGGTGGGGCGGAGGTGAGGTGGGCGGGCTGGGCGCAGGGGAAGGCGGGTGGGCTGGGCTGAGGGGAATGTGGGTGGGCTGGGCTCAGGGGAAAGTGGGTGGGCTCGGGTTAGGGGAGGCGCATTGGGCTGGGCTTAGGGGGTGTAGTGGGCTGGGCTTAGAGGGAGGTGGGGTGGCTGTGGGTTAGTGCTTGGCGAAGACCTGGGTCCAGAGGGGGCCCTTGGCGATGTGGCCGACGCCGATGTGGGTGTAGGCGCAGTTCATGATGTTGGCGCGGTGGCCGGGGCTCTTGAGCCAGGCGTCGACGACGGCGGCGGCGGTGGGCTGGCCCTTGGCGATGTTCTCGCCCCACGCGGAGATGGGGGAGAAGCCCGCGGCCTTGATGCGGTCGCCGGGGGAGCGGCCGTCCTTCGAGGTGTGGTCGAAGTAGTTGGCGGCGGCCATGTCGGCGGAGTGGGCGACGGCGGCGGCGTGGAGCTTGGCGTCGTGGGTGAGGGCGGTCTTGCAGCCGTTCCCGGCCCGGGCGGCGTTGGTGAGGCGGACGACCTCTTCCTCGACGGCGGAGCCGACGCCGGGGGTCCCGCCCCCACCGTTGTCACCACCGCCGGTGGGGGGCGGGGTGGTGGGGGTGTTGGTGGGCGGCGTGGTGGGGGTGCCCGTGGGAGCGCAGGCGAGCCGTACGACGGAGGACTGCGCCCGGTGGCCGCGGTAGTCGAGGGCGAGGACGTAGTAGCTGCGCGGGGTGTCCGAGCACCGCAGGGTGGCGGCGATGGTGCCGTTGTCCAGGCGCGTGGAGGCGCTCTTGAGGGTGCGGTCGGGGCCACGGCGGGCCTCACGGATGCGGACGCGCAGCACGCTGGTGTCGTCACAGCCGGACCTGACCGCGGCGGCGCGGAGCAGGCCCTTCTGGTCGACGTACGGCTGGGCCGCGCTGACCCGGCATTCGGCCGCGGGCCGCGCCGTCGTGGCTTCGGCGGCGGCGATGGGAGTGCTCAATGCCGCAAGACTGCCAAGGCAGGCGAGTGCCTGGAGTGGTCTGCGCACGATGTTCTCCAGAGGGGATTAGACGCTGCTTCGAAACGGCATTCTGGTGTGCGCAGATCCGGCATGTCACTAGAAACGCTCCTATATCTGGAGCTCCATGTGTCTCATTCGTAACAATTGCCGCCTCTACCTCGGTAAACCGGGGAGGCAACTCGTTCGTCTGTGCGGCTCAAGTTAGTCGATAAGTGGGTGAACCGAGTACAGTTTTGTACTCGGTTCAGCTAAAGTGATCCCGTGAGCGGGCTACGGGAGCTGAAGAAGGAGCGCACGCGGCGGCGGATCGCCGCGGTGGCGTTGCGGTTGTTCGCCGAGCGGGGCTTCGAGGCGGTGACGGTGAACGAGATCGCCGAGGCCGCCGAGGTGGCGAAGGTGACGCTGTTCAAGTACTTCCCCACCAAGGAAGCGCTGGTCCTGCACGGAGTGGGGGAGGAGGACCTCGCCGGGATCGTCGCCGCGCGCGGGCCGGGGCGGACGCCGCTGGAGGCGTTGCGGGAGCACTACCGGGCTTCCGCCGCCGAGCCGGTGGCGGACGCGGAGGCGCTGGTCGCGCAGCTTCAGGTGATCTTCGCCAGTCCGGCGCTCAGTGACGCGGCGAACAACCTGCTCTACGGGCAGCGGCAGGCCCTGGCCAGGGTGCTGGCGAACGAACCGGGCGAAGCGGGCGAACCGGGCGAAAAAGGCGAGCTGGGTGGGCCGGAGAAGGGGCGCCGGGACCTGGTGGCCGCGCTCACCGCGGCGCAGATCACCGCCTCGATGCTGACCGTGCAGGAGGCGTACTTCTGCGACCTGGTCGAGGGCGTCACGCCGCAGGAGGCCGCCCGGCGGCTGGGCGAGGCCGTGGAGCTCGCCTTCGACCTGCTGGAGCACGGTCTCCCGAACCGGAACCGACGAGAAGGGTGACGGGAATGCGCGCCAGAGGGATCAACTACGACACCGGGTTCCTGCCGGGGCGGGACCTCAGCCGCAAGGTGTTCGACCCGGATACGGTCCGGCGCGACCTGGAGGTCATCGCCCGTGACCTGCACTGCGACGCCGTACGGATCTCCGGCGGGCACCCGGAGCGGCTGAGCGTCGCCGCCGAGCAGGCGGCCGAGCTGGGGCTGGAGGTGTGGTTCGCCCCCTTCCCGGTGGATCTGCCGCCGGAGGAGACGGTGGCCATGCTCGCCGACTGCGCGGCCCGCGCCGAGAGGCTGCGGCGCGGCGGAGCGGAGGTGGTGTTCGTGGCCGGGTGCGAGCTCAGCGCGTTCGGCGCCGGGTTCATCCCGGGTGCCACGTACGGTGACCGGCTGGGGGCGATGGCCAAGGCCGATCCCGAGTGGTGGAGCGCGCTGGGGCCGGTTCTGGAGCGGCTCAACGGGTTCCTGGCCGGGGCGGTCGGGGAGGTGCGGGAGCGGTTCGGCGGGCGGGTCGGCTACGCGGCGGCCCCGTGGGAGTTCATCGACTGGGCACCGTTCGACGTGGTGGGGGTGGACGCCTACCAGGCCGCCTACAACGCGGCTACCTTCCGGGAGGAGGTGCGCGGGCACTTCAGGCACGGCAAGCCGGTGGCGGTCACCGAGTTCGGCACGTGCGCCTACCGGGGTGCGGGTGAGCTGGGCGGGATGGCGTGGCAGGTGCCGGACGGGGCGGTGCGGGACGAGGGGGAGCAGGTGCGGCACTTCACCCGGCTGCTGGACCTGTTCGAGGAGGAGGGGGTGGATGCCGCGTTCTGGTTCACCTTCGCGGGCTTCGGGCGGCCGGGGGAGGCGGATCTCGGGTCGTACGGGGTGGTCAGGATGCTGGACGAGCGGCGGTGGGCGGCCAAGGAGGTCTTCCACGCCATGGCCGCCCGCTACGACCGCGGGGCGACGGGCGAGAAGCGCGCCGCCCCGCGACAGCCGTACAAGACAAGCCCGTAGAGAGCCGCACTAACCCCAGGTCAGCACTGGGCGGGCTTCAGCCACGAGCACTCGAGGTCCGGGTAGCTGACCGGGTCGCCCGAGCGCAGCTCGGGGGCGGCCGCGTCCGGGGCGGAGCGGCGGAAGTTGGCCAGCCGTACGGCGATCTTGTCCTCGATGTCCTTGGGCGAGCCGGACAGGTACTGGTTGAGCATGACCGAGAAGGCCAGCGGCTCCCCGTCGGCGCTGGTGACGTAGCCGGACAGCGAGGTCACCCCGGTCAGCGAGCCGGTCTTGGCGTGGACGTTCCCGGCGGCGGGCGTGTTCCGCATCCGGCTGCGCAGGGTGCCGCCGACGAGCCGGTCGGGGTCGCCGGCGATCGGGAGCGAGTTGTACCAGGTCTGGAACCACGGCTTGCCCCGCGCCGCCACCAGCAGTTGGGTGATGGACCCGGTGCTCACGCCGTCGCGGCGGGACAGCCCGGAGCCGTCGCGCAGGTTGAGCAGTTGCACGCCCTGGGCGCGGGCGAAGTCGTGGGTGACCTTGAGCCCGGCGGCCCAGGTGCCCGCGTTGGCGACCTTGCGCCCCATGGCCTTGGTGAGGATCTCGGCGTGCATGTTGTTGCTGAGCTTCATGAACGGCACGAGCAGCTCGCTGAGCGGCATCGACTGGTGCTTGGCCAGCTCGACGGCGTCGGAGGCGGCGGCGCCGGTGACGGTCCGGCCGAGGACGCGGACGCCGTGCTTGGTGAGGGCCGAGCGGAACAGGGAGGCCGCGTAGCGGGTGGCGTCGTCGACCGTCACCCACTCGGAGGTCTCCTCCGAGACGGTGCCGGTGATCAGGACCGTGTTGGTGGCGTGCTGCCGCTCGATGAGCACGTTGGTGGTCGCGCCGACGGTGGCCCGGTTGTCGATCTTCAGCACGTCGGTCTCGGGCGAGACGCTCACCTTGACCGACGAGCCCGCGGGCGCGACGGAGACGATCACCGTGCCGGCGTCGTAGTCGCGGTCGGGCGAGGCGGTGAGCGCGGAGATCGGCGCGTTGTAGTAGTACGGCTCGTCGTCCCAGGCCCAGTCGTTGCCGAGGCGCTGGGTGTCGAACCACGTGTCGTCGGCGACGAGCTTGCCGGTGACCGTGCGGATGCCCTTGGCGGCCACGGCGGCGGCCAGGGTGTCGTAGTCGGCGGCCAGCATCGTCGGGTCGCCGGTGCCGCGCAGGACCAGGTCGCCGACGAGCGCCGAGCCGACCTGGCGGCCGGCGCGCAGGGCGGTGGTGTCGAAGCGGTAGTCGAGGCCGAGCACCTCGGCGGCGGCGGCCGAGGTGAAGAGCTTGGCGCTGGAGGCGGGCGTCATGAGCTTGCCGCCGTCCTGGGTGTACAGCTCCTCGCCGGTGGTGGCGTTGCGCACGGTGACGGCGGCGCGGGCGATGGTGAGGCGGCTGTCGCCGAGGATGAGGTTGATGTCGCGGGTCAGGTCGGCGACGCCCGGTTCGGGGTCGACGGCCGTGGCCGGACTGGACGCCCACGCGAGGGTCGCGATGAGCGCGCCCGCGACGAGGGAGGCTGAGGTGCGCCGCATGGGGGGTCTCCAAAGGGCTGAGGGATCTCGTCGGATCATGCGGCGGCCGAGCGGCCCTGTAATCCGCAAATCTCCGTATTTTGCGGAAGACATTCGGGGAAGAGGCACTACCAAACGAGCGGTCGCTCGGCTGTAATGTGGCAATGGTCCCCAGGGGTATTCGGATCGGCTACGGCATCGGCTCCTTCTGCACGGGCACGTTCTCCACCGTTCCAGGCCTGTTGCTGCTCTTCTACATGACCAACCAGCTCGCGGTGCCCGCCTGGCTGGCCGGCCTGGTGGTCTTCCTGCCCAAGCTCTGGGACATGCTGATCAACCCGTGGGTCGGCCAGCGTTCGGACCGCACCGGGGGCCGCCGCCCGTGGTTGCTGCTCGGCGCGGTCACCCTCCCGCCCGCCTTCGCGCTGACCTTCGCCGCGCCCACGATGACCGGGGTGCCGGCCGCGCTCTACGTCGGGTTCTTCTTCTTCCTCACCGCCACCGCCTACGCCTTCTTCGAGGTGCCGTACAAGGCGATGCCGGCCGAGATGACCGACGACTACCACGAGCGCTCCTCGCTGCTGCAGTGGCGCATGATCTTCCTGGGTGTCGCGATCCTGCTGTCCGGCGCGCTGGCCCCGGTGATCGCCAACGGCCTCGGCTACCACGTGATGGGCCTGGTCATCGGCGTGGTCCTGCTGGCCGCGATGCTGGGCACCTACTGGGGTACGGCAGGCGCCCCCGTCGTCGGTCACGCCCAGGCCGAGCCGTCGTTGCGCCGCCAGCTCGCGGTGGCCAGGACCAACCGGCACTTCCTCGTCCTGCTCGCGCTGAGCTGCGCGCAGATGTTCGCCGCGGGCACGATGCTCGCCGGGGCGCCCTACTTCGCCACCTACATCGTCGGCGACCCGGCCGCCACCACCACGCTGTTCGCCTGCCTGGTGGGCCCGATCCTGCTGACGATGCCGCTGTGGGTGTGGCTGGCCAGGCGGCTGGACAAGCGCGGGGCGATGGTGCTGTCGTCGGCGCTGTTCCTCGCCGGCGCGGTGGCGATGGCGTTCACCCCGGCCCTCGGCGCGCTCTACGCGCACGTGGCGGTGCTGCTGGTCGGGGTCGGGTACGCCGGCATCCAGCTCCTGCAGTTCTCGATGATGGCCGACGTGATCGCGCACGACAACGTGGTGACCGGCACCAGGCGGGCCGGGGTGTTCACCGGGTTGTGGACGGCGGCCGAGACCGTGGTGTTCGCCTTCGGCGCGCTGGTGCTGGGCTGGGTGCTCGGGGCGGGGGGCTTCCGCGAGTCGGACGCGAAGACGCGCGTGGAGCAGGCCGACTCCGCGGTGCAGGCCGTGCTGTACGGCGGCACGCTGCTGCCGGCGTTCTTCGTCGGGGTGGCGATCGTGCTGACGTTGCGCTACCGGCTCACCGCGGAGACCATGGCCGCCGCGCGCTGAGGGCGGTCAGCGGGGCAGGGACGGCTGGCCGGAGCTGAGCAGGAAGCCGCAGTCCCCGAAGGACACCTCGTCGCCCGAGCGCACCCGTGCCGGGCCGACGAGCCGCCAGCCGTTCAGCCGGGTGCCGTTCAGGGAGCCCAGGTCGACGATGAGCCAGCCGCCGTCCGCCTCCCGCCGCAGCTCGGCGTGGACGCGCGAGACGGTGAGGTCGGCGAGCACCAGGTCGCAGGCCGAGCCGCGGCCCACGACGAAGCGGAGCCGCTCGTCGTCGGGCAGCGCCAGCCGGGGCAGCCGCGGCCGCCGCCAGGCCGACTGCACGCGCGTGACGAACTCCGACACCGACCCCACGGCGTGGGCGAGGCGATGGCGGAAGGTGTTCGGCGGCGGGAGGTCGGCGACGAGGTCGTCGAGCTCGTGCCGGCTCCGGGCCCGCAGGGCCATGTCGACGCGGCCGATGAAGGTCTCGGGGGACAGGCGTCCCTCGACCGCGCGGTCGCGGAGCTCGTCGATCGCGCGATCGCGCTCGCCGTCCGATGCGCGATACGGAGGTTGCGTCGAGCCCATGCCCCAGAGTATCGGGCTGAATGACGGGTGATGTCCAGAATACGGTTGCCCACTGAATACTGAGTATGCATACTCAGTATTCATGTCAATCAGGCACGGCCTCCTGGCCTTGCTCAGCCGGGGTCCCCGCTACGGGTACCAACTGCGTGCCGAGTTCGAGTCGTCCACCGGGGCCACCTGGCCGCTCAACATCGGCCAGGTGTACACGACGCTCGCGCGCATGGAACGGGACGCCCTGGTCGAGCCGGGGGAGACCGACGAGCAGGGCCGGGTGGTCTACCGCATCACCGGCGCCGGACGGGAGGAGCTCCAGCGCTGGTTCGACACCCCGGTCACCCAGACCGACCGGCCGCGGGACGAGCTGGTGATCAAACTGGCGATGGCGGTGACCACCCATCCGGCCGCGCTCCGGGTCATCCAGGCGCAGCGCACCGCGACCATGCGCACCCTGCAGGAGCTCACCCGCGCCAAGCGCGACGGCTCCCCGGCCCAGCGCCTGGTCGTCGATTCCATGATCTTCCAGGCCGAGGCGGAGCAGCGCTGGCTGGACCACTGCGAAGCCGTACTCAGAGAAGGGTCGTCATGACCGTGTTAACGCTCGTGGACGTCGTCCGGGCCTACGGGGAGCAGCGGGCTCTGGGCGGGATCAGCCTCAGCGTCGCGGCCGGGGAACTGGTCGCCGTCATGGGGCCGTCCGGGTCGGGCAAGTCCACCCTGCTCAACCTCGCCGGCGGGCTCGACCGGCCCACCTCGGGCAGCGTGGCCGTCGGGGGCGTGCCGCTCGGCGGGCTGAGCGCCGCTTCCCTGGCCGAGCTGCGGCGGCGCAGCGTGGGCTACGTCTTCCAGGACCTCAACCTGATCCCCTCGCTCACCGCGCTGGAGAACGTGATGCTCCCGCGCGAGCTCGACGGCGTGCGCACCGCCCGGGCCCGGGAGCAGGCCCGCCGGGCGCTGGCCGAGGCCGGCGCCGAGCAGGCGGCCGGCCGCTTCCCCGACGAGCTGTCCGGCGGCGAGCGCCAGCGGGTGGCCATCGCGCGGGCGCTGGTGGGGGAGCGGCGGCTGCTGCTGGCCGACGAGCCCACGGGCGCGCTCGACACCCGGATGGGCGACGAGATCCTCCGGCTCCTGCGGGCCCGCTGCGACGCCGGCGCGGCGGTGCTGCTCGTCACGCACGAGCCCCGCTACGCCGGCTGGGCCGACCGCGTGGTGTTCCTGCGCGACGGCCGGGTCGTCGACTCGGCGGAGCTGGAGAGCGCCCGATGAGGCGGCTGGTGTGGGGCGGCATCCTGCGCGCCAGGGGCCGCAGCGCGCTGATCATGGCGATGATCGGGCTGCCGGTCCTCGTCTTCACCGCGCTGCTGACCGGGGCGGCCACCGCCGACGTCTCCGCCCTGGAAGGGCTGCGGCAGCGCATCGGCTCGGCCGACGCCGCCCTCTCGGCCACCGCGCACGAAGGCCCCGTCCAGCAGCTCGACGGCCACTCGTACACCGGCACGGGCTCGACCGAGCGCGCGGTGTGGAGCGAGGAGCGGCTGGCCGCCCTGCTGCCGGCGGGCGCCCGGCACATCCCGTTGTACGAGGGCACCGGGCCGGTCCGGCTGCCCGGCGGGCTCGACATCGTCGAGATCACCGAGGTCGACCTGCGCGACCCGCTGGCGAAGGGCCTGCGCGAGCTGCGGCAGGGCCGCCTGCCCGCCACGGCCGGCGAGGTCGCCGCGACCCCCGCCCTCGCCGAGCGCGGGGCCTCGGTGGGCAGCACCCTGGTGGTGCCGCCGGACAACCGGAGCTTCCGGGTCGTCGGCGTCGTGGCCGATCCCCAGCGGCCCGCCCTCCAGGAGCTCGCCGCACTGCCCGGCGCGCTCCTGCTCAACCCGCCGCGCGGGCTCGATCTCGGCTGGCTGGTCGACCTGCCCGGCGGCGTGGGCCGGGCGGAGATCATCCAGTTCAACTCGCACGGCCTGATCGTCGCCACCCGGCTCCTCGCGGAGGAGGAGGCCCCGCTGCTCCGGAGCGAGGAGATGGCGGTCGGGCTCGGGCTGGCCATCTTCATGATCGTGCTGGAGACCGCGCTGCTGGCCGGACCGGCCTTCGCCATCGGGCTGCGCCGGCGGCGGCACGAGCTCGCGCTGGTGGCCGCCCAGGGCGGCTCGCCGCGGCACCTGCGGGCCGTCGTGCTGGCCGAGGGGCTGATCCTTGGCGGGCTGGCCTCGCTGCTCGCCGCCGGGCTCGGCGTCGGCCTGGGGATCGGCGGGGCCCATCTGGCCGCGGGGTGGAGGCTCAGCTCGATCGGGCCGGTCGAGGTGCCGTGGGTGAGCGTGCTCGGCGTCGCCGTGCTGGGCGTCGTCAGCGCCCTCGTGGCCGCGCTGGTGCCTGCCGTACAGGCTGGGCGGCAGGAGCCGGCCCGGGTCCTGGCCGGGCGCGCGCCCGAGGTGCGCGGCAAGGCGGGCAAGCCGGTGCTGGGCGCCCTGCTGATCGCGATCGGGATCGGGCTGACCCTGCTGATGGCCGCCGGGGACGGCTTCGACCGCGAGCTGAACGTGATCGCCGCGGCCGTGCTGGTCGTCCTCGGCATGATCGCGCTGCTGCCGAGGCTGATCGAGTGGACCGGCCGCCCGGCCGCGCGCCTGCCGCTCCCGCTGCGCCTGCCCGTCCGCGACGCGGTCCGCCACCGAGCCCGTACGGCTTCCGCCGCCGCGGCCGTGATGGCGGCCTCCTCGGCGGCCCTGGCCTTCGGCATCGGCTACCACAGCAACTTCGAGGACAACCGCGCCGCCTACTGGCCCGGCATGCCCCTCGGCACCGTGCAGATCCACGCCCGGGACGCCGACGAGTCCGCCTGGGCGAAGGTCAGGAGCGCGGCGGCGCAGAGCCTGCCCGGCCGCCCGCTGATCTCCGGCTACGACGTGATGATCGGCGGCGAACCGTACATCCTGTCGCTGGACCTGCAGAGCCTGACCCGCCCGGGGCTGCGCCGCTCCTACGGCGTGTTCGGCGGCGACGTGCCGATCGGCGGCCCCGAGCTGCTGCGGCTGATCCAGGGCCGCGACGATCCGGTGGCCGCCGCGGCGCTGGCCGAGGGCAAGGCGGTGGTCTTCGACCCCGGCTTCGCCCCGGGCGCCTCCCGGGTGAGGCTCGCCGCGAACAACCCCTTCGGCGGCCAGGGATCGCGGACCCGCGAGATCGAGGTGCCCGCCGTACGGGCCGAGGCCGCCGCCGAGCACCAGGGCGGCGCGATCGTGCCGCGCGTCGCGCTGGAGCGGGCCGGCTTCCAGGTCGCCGAACGCAAGCTGTTCACCACCGGCTCCCCGGCCGACGAGCTGCGGCTGGAGCGGGCGGCGACCGCCGCGGGCGCGGCTGCGGACGTCTACGTGGAGGCGGGCTACGAGGACTACCTCACCCCGCAACTGTGGGTGCTGTTCGGCGCGGCCGGGCTGCTGGTGCTGGGCGGCACGCTGGTGGCCACCCGGCTCGCCGCGGCGGACCTGCGCCCCGACCAGCAGGTCATGGCGGCGATCGGCGCCTCGGGCGGCCTGCGCCGGCTGGTGCTGGCCGGCCAGGCGGGCTACATCGCGCTCCTGGGCGCGGTGGCCGGCTTGCTGGTCGCGATCGTCCCGGGCGTGGCGCTGGCCTGGGCGAGCACCGGGAGGACGCGGCTGGGGCACGGCGGGCTGTCGGTGAGCGACGGGTCGGCGGGCTTCACCGTGGCCGTGCCGTGGGGCTTCTCGCTGGGTCTGGTCCTCGGGTTGCCGCTGCTGGCCGCGCTGATCGCGGGCCTGTTCACCCGGCGGTTGCGTCCGGGCCCACCGCCGCGCCGGCTCGGGTGAGGCGGATCTTCGACTGCTTGTGCGGCAGCTTCTCCCAGTCGTCCATGAAGACGCCGTCGAGACCGTGCTTGCCGGCCAGGGCGAGCAGGGTCTCGGTCCGGTAGTAGAAGTCCTCGCCGAGCACCTGGTGCTCGGCGCCCTCGGTGCGGTCGAAGGTGAAGTCGAACCACCCGCCGGGCCGCATGATCCGGCCGACGTGCGCGAAGCACTCCTCGATCACCGGCAGCGGCGAGTGCGAGAAGACGCTGTGCGCGTGCACGACGTCGAAGTGCTCGGCGGGCAGGAACTCGAAGCGCAGGTCACGGACGGGCGTGAGGTACGGCAGGCGGTCGGCCAGGCCGAAGCGCACCAGCGTCTGCTGCGCGGCGAAGAGGATGTCGGGCGAGATGTCGATCCCGTAGTAGTGGCCCGGGTCGAGGTGGCCGATGAACAGGTGGCCGGCCCGCAGGTTGCCGCAGCCGATCTCCAGCATGCGGTGCCCGGGCCGCAGCCCGTGACCGACGAGGTAGTCGAACTGCATGCGCCCGAGCGCCAGCCAGCGCTTGTGCGTGTGCGAGCCGACCGCGCCCTCCGGGCTGCGCGCGACGTCCGACTTCATGACCGCGCGGTAGTACGCGATGTGGTCGGGCGCGCGCAGCCGGAACCAGGTGTCGCGCGCCAGCCGGCGCAGGTGCGGCAGGATCCGGTCCGGGTGCCGGGCGGCGTACCGGAGCTGGTGCAGGGGGTTCGTGCGTTTCACCCGGACGGCACCCCCTGTGCGGTCAGTCGGTCACGTCGGCGCACACGACGTGTGCTCCGATCTCTATCATGCGTCTCTCGCTTCGGGTGTCCGCCACGCGGGCCATCAGGATGGGAGCCTCGCTGGCGGCCAGTTGCGGCAGCCGGGCCCTGACCCCGCGGTGCAGGTCGCGCACGACGTCCTCGGCGGCCGACATGTGCACCTTGACGTGCAGCATGATCCCGGGCGCGCCGGAGGCGGTGCGGGCCTCGGAGATCCACACGTGGTGCACCAGCGGGAAGTCCGCCAGGAGGGTCGCGATCGCCCGGCGCAGCGCGGGCAGGATCGGATGGGTGCACCGCCGGTAACCCGGGTCCACCTGCTGCATCGGGCCGGACAGGTGCGGCCGCGGCGCCGGGATCCACGCCTGCGGCGGCGCGGTGACCGGCGCGGGCAGCGCCTGGGCGAAGGCGGGCGCGTTCCGCGAGACCGTGGCCATGGCCCCGGTCGCGTATGCCGCGGGCACCGCGCCGGACAGGGCCGGCATGGGTCCGGAGCGTACGGCTCGCAGGAAGCGCTGGAGGTCCTCGATGGGCACGGCCGCGGCGGCCGGCCCGGCAGCGTCGATCACGATTTCCCGCACGCCCGTGACCCGCTGGATGTCGAGGATGGTGTCGGCGTCGCACGCCGACAGGGAATGGCTACCGCGGTGCCGCGCGTAGGTGTCCGGCCCGGTGTAGCCGAGCAGCACCCGGTCTCCGGACTGGGTGGTGCCCAGGACCACGGAGCGGTCTGGACGCACGGCCACCAGGACTCCACCGTCGGCGAGCGCGGACAGCAGGCGGTGCGGGTTGCCATGCTGGCGGAGCACGTCGGCGAGAGCGGGGTTCCCGATGCTCATAGGACGAACCCTAGGTAGTCGGCCACGACTTATCAGGCTAATGCCGAATAAAACTCCCGATCAAGACAAAGATGGCCGCGACCTGGATGATCTTGGCATTCGCTGGGTAACGCCCAGATCCTGGGACACTCGTGAACGCGTTCACAAGGCTGGATAGACTCTGGGGGATCCCACGGGGGCCCGTCGAAGTGCCCCTGCCATGTCCGCCCGAAGGATCTCATCAGTGAACAAGCCCGTCGTCCTGGTCGCAGAGGAGCTGTCGGAGGCCGGCCTCGCCGTACTCGCCACGGACTTCGAAGTCCGTCACACCGACGGCGCCGACCGAGCTCAGTTCCTGCCCGCTCTCGCCGACGTGGACGCGCTGATCGTGCGCTCCGCCACGCAGGTGGACGCCGAGGCCATCGCCGCCGCACCGAAGCTCCAGGTGGTCGCCCGCGCGGGCGTCGGCCTGGACAACGTCGACGTCGAGGCCGCAACCAAGGCCGGCGTGATGGTGGTCAACGCGCCGACCTCCAACATCACCAGCGCCGCCGAGCAGACCATCGCGCTCATCCTGGCCAGCGCCCGCAACACCGCCCAGGCGCACGCCGCGCTCAAGAACGGCGAGTGGAAGCGGTCCAAGTACACCGGCGTCGAGCTGGACGAGAAGGTCGTGGCCATCCTCGGCCTGGGCAAGATCGGCCAGCTCGTGGCGCAGCGCCTGCAGCCCTTCGGCGTCGAGCTGATCGCCTACGACCCCTACCTGCCCCCGGCTCGCGCCGCGCAGATGGGCGTGCGCCTGGTCAGCCTGGACGAGGCCATCAAGACCGCCGACTTCATCACCGTGCACCTGCCCAAGTCGAAGGAGACCCTCGGCCTCCTCGGCGACAAGGAACTGCACGAGGTCAAGCCCAACGTGCGGATCATCAACGTGGCGCGCGGCGGCATCGTCGACGAGAACGCCCTCTACACCGCGATCAAGGAGGGCCGGGTCGCCGGCGCCGGTCTCGACGTCTTCTCCAAGGAGCCGATGACCGAGCACCCGCTCTTCGAGCTCGACCAGGTCGTCGTCACCCCGCACCTCGGCGCCTCGACCCACGAGGCCCAGGAGAAGGCCGGCACCCAGGTCGCCCGCAGTGTCAAGCTCGCCCTGGCCGGCGAGTTCGTGCCGGACGCGGTCAACGTCCAGGGCGGCGCGGTCGCCGAGGACGTGAAGCCGGGCCTGCCGCTGGCCGAGAAGCTGGGCCGCGTCTTCACCGCGCTGGCGGGCGAGACCGCGACCAAGCTCGACGTCGAGGTGCGCGGCGAGATCGCCAACCAGGACGTGCGCGTGCTGGAGCTGGCCGCGCTCAAGGGCGTCTTCACCGACGTCATCGAGGAGCAGGTCACCTACGTCAACGCCCCGCTCATCGCCAAGGAGCGCGGCCTGGCGGTGGACCTGGTCACCTCGGAGGAGAGCCCCGACTGGCGCAACGTCGTCACCGTGCGCGGCGTGCTGGCCGACGGCCGCCAGGTCTCGGTCTCGGGCACGCTGTCCGGCCCGCGGCAGATCACCAAGATCGTCGAGGTCAACGGCTACGAGATGGAGATCGAGCCCACCGACCACCTGGCCTTCTTCACCTACGCCGACCGTCCCGGCATCGTCGGCGTGGTCGGCCGCATCCTCGGCGACCACACGGTGAACATCGCCTCGATGCAGGTGGCCCGGGACGTCAAGGGCGGCAAGGCGCTCATCGCGCTGACCGTCGACTCGGCCATCCCGTCGGGCGTGCTCGACCAGATCGTGAGCGAGATCGGCGCCGACAGCGGCCGCTCGGTCGACCTGGCCGACTAGCCACCTGTAGTGCACCACGGCCGGCGGGAACGATCCCGCCGGCCGTTCTGTTGTCCCACCTGCATGTCTCAGCATGCGAGATAGTAGGACATCCTACGAGATTCGCTGTTATCGTGGAGAGCAAGCTGGCAGGTGGAAGCACCACTTCCCTGCCCCGCGCGACAGGTCTGTCCCGAGCGTCCGCGATCCGGAGCCGAGGCCTTCAGACTCTTTCCGTCGTTCGCGATCTTCGAGATGAGACGCACATGTATGACATGTATTCGTGGAACAGCCCTGAGGACACCGAGGACGAGGCCGTCGAGGCCGTCCAGATCGCCCTCGACCGCCGCGACAACGGCGGCCGGCCGCTCGGCTCCTAGAACTCCAGCCGGTACATGATCGCCATCCGGCGCATGACCGGGATCATCCTGGCCGCCTTCGCCAGCAGCCGGTAGGCGAGCCGCACGCGGTCGAACCCGTCGAGGTCGAACGCGCTCACCGCGCTGACGCAGCGCAACGCCGGATGGATCGACTCCAGCTCGGCGGGCCCGTCGACGCCCCAGTAGAGCGTGGCGCCGGCGACCTGGACGGCCTTGTTCACCTTCTGCAGCTTGATCCCGCGCTTGCTGAACCCGTCGAAGACGAGCTGACCCGAGGGGAAGCGCTCCACGATCGCGCGGAACAGCTCCCGGCCGGCCTCCTCCCGGAGGTACATGGTCAGGCCCTCGGCCACGACCAGCACCGGCCGGTCGGCCGGCACCTGTGCGAGCCAGCCGGCCGGCGTCACCGGCGTGGCCAGCAGCGTGTAGTCGCCCTCGCGCTCGGGGAAGACCTTGCGCCTGAGGTCGATGACGTCCGGGTAGTCCACGTCGAACCACCGCACGCCCGGGCCCGGATCGACGCGGAAGACCCGCGTGTCCAGGCCGCACCCCAGGTGCAGCACGGTCGCCTCGGGGTGGGCGGCGAGGAACTCGCGGGTCCAGCCGTCGAAGTGCAGGCTGCGCAGCGCCACGGTGGAGGCGTCGCCGGGCTTGATGCCGACCTTGGAGAAGTCGTGGTCGATCCGGCGGACCGCTTCCAGGGCCATCGTGTCGTGGAGGACGGAGTTGGGCGAGCGAGCGTCCATGGCCTTGCCGTACAGGGTGGCGAGCATGGTGGCCTGCGCGCCGGTGAGCCTGATCCTCTCCATCACTCCACCATAGAACGGGCCAGCGCCAGCGCGCCGAGCAGCGAGGCGTCGTCGGCGAACCGGGCCCGCCGCACCCGCGGCGGGAACGGCACGGTACGGCGGAGCCGCTCCTCCAGCGCGGGCAGGATGACCGGCGCGGCCCCCATGAGCCCGCCGCCGACCACCAGGCATTCCGGGTCGAGGCTCACGCACAGGTTGGCCACGGCCGTGGTCAGGTCGGCCAGCGCCGCCTCCACCAGGTGCGGCAGGACGTCGCCGGCGAAGAGCTCGGCGGCGGTGGTCGGCGTGCCGAGCTCGGCCGAGGCCTGGCGGGCCAGCCCGGCGCCGGAGAAGCGGTCCTCCAGCGGCGCGTGCCCGGCGGCGAAGCCCGGGCTGCCGGGGTCGGTCAGCACGTAGCCGATCTCGCCCGCCGCCCCGTGCGCGCCGGCGAAGACCCGGCCGTCGACGACCAGCGCGGCGGCCAGGCCGGTGCCGAGGTTCAGGTAGAGGCCGCAGGAGACGCCGCGCAGCGCGCCCCAGCGCAGTTCGGCCGCGGCGGCGGCGTTGACGTCGTTGTCGATGGCGACCGGGACCGGCGCGTAGGCCTCGCGCAGCAGCCGGGGCAGTTCGAGGCCGTCCCAGCCGGGCACGTTCGGCGCCAGCCGTACGACGCCCTGGCGGATCACGCCCGTGGTGGAGAAGCCGACCGCGGCCGGGGCCCCGGCCAGGTCGCGGGCGGCGGCCAGCGCGGTGGCCAGGGGATCGTCCCCCGTGCGCAGGCGTACGTGCCCGGCCAGCACGGGGCCGTCGGCGTCGGAGCAGCCAATGGCGATCTTGGTGCCGCCGACGTCGATGCCCAGGACCCGGCTCACCGGCGGGCCACCGAGTCGATCGCCACGGCCAGGACGAGCACGGCGGCGGTCACCATGAAGCGGATGTCGGTGTCGACGCTCAGCAGCAGCATGCCGTTGGTGATCGACTGGATGACCAGGATGCCGAGCAGGGCGTTGTAGGCGCGGCCCCGCCCGCCGAAGAGCGAGGTGCCGCCGATCACCGCGGCGGCGATGGCCATGAGCAGGATGTCGCTGCCGCCGGAGGCCTGGTTGACCGCCGACAGCCGGCTCGCGGCCAGGATGCCGCCGGTCGCGGCCAGCACCGAGGCGAGCGCGAAGGCGAGCACCCGGATGCGGCGCACCGGGATGCCCGCCCGGCGCGCGGCCTCGGCGTCGCCGCCCACGGCGTAGAGCCACCGGCCGAAGACGGTGTGCCGCAACACCGCGTCCAGCCCGATCACCAGGCCGCCGAACAGGACCAGCAGCAGCGGCACCCCGCGGTCGGCGCTCAGCGCGAGCACCGCCCCGGCGAGCAGCAGCGCCTGCACGGCCAGCAGGATCGCCGCCGGCCACGGCGGGTCCACGGGCAGCCCGGCCGCCGCCCGCCGCCGGCGCACCACCAGCACGCCGCCCGCCCGGCCCAGCACCAGCACGGCCACGATCGCCCACGACAGCCACGGCGGCAGCCAGGTGTCGCTGAGCCCGGAGACGAAGCCGGCGAAGTCCAGGTTGATCGTGCCGCCGTCGCCCAGCAGGAACCACATCAGCCCGGCCCAGCCCATCAGCCCGGCCAGCGTGACCACGAAGGACGGCATGCGCAGGGTCGTGTGCATGAGGCCGTGCAGCACGCCGATGGCGGCGGCGGCCAGGAGCGCGACGCCGATGGCGGTCAGCGCGGACCAGCCCTCGCGCACGTGCAGGATGGTCATGACCACCGCGGCCAGGCCGCTGACCGAGCCGACCGACAGGTCGATCTCGCCGAGCAGCAACACCATGATCACGCCGAGCGCGATGGTGCCGGTGGCGGCCAGTTGCAGGGCCAGGTTGGTGAGGTTCTCGGGGGACAGGAAGCGGCTGTTGAGCGACTGCAGGACGGCGGCGATGGCGACCAGGCTGCCGATCGCCGGCCACGGCCCGAGGTCCCCGGCTCTGCCCCTGATCCAACCGGCCTTCAGCTCAGTCATCTGCGGCTCCCGTGATGGCGGCTCCTGTGATGGCGGCTCCTGTGTCGGCGGCTCCTGTGATGGCGGCGACGATCTCCTCCTGGGTGGCTTCCGCGGTGCGGAACTCCCCGGCGTTGCGCCCGAGCCGCAGCACGACCACGCGGTCGCTGACCGCCCGGACGTCGGCCAGGTTGTGCGAGATCACCAGCACGGCCAGCCCGCGCTCGCGCAACCGGCCGATCAGGTCGAGCACCTGGGCGGTCTGCTCGACGCCGAGCGCGGCGGTGGGCTCGTCGAGGATGACCAGGCGAGGCTCGCCGAGCAGGGCGCGGGCGATGGCCACCGACTGGCGCTGCCCGCCGGAGAGCTGGGCGACCGGCACGGTCAGGTCCCGGATCCGCACCTCCAGCCGGGTGAGCAGCTCGCGGGCCCGGCGCTCCATCGCGATGCCGCGGAGCAGCCCGAAGCGGTTCGGCTCGGTGCCGAGGAAGAGGTTGGCGACCACGTCGAGGTTCTCGCAGAGGGCGAGGTCCTGGTAGACGGTGGCGATGCCGAGGGCGCGGGCGTCGTGCGGGCCGGCGATGCGGGCCGGCGAGCCGTCCACGGAGATCGTGCCGCCGTCCGGCGTGATCACGCCGGAGACGACCTTGACCAGGGTGGACTTGCCCGCGCCGTTGTCGCCGACGAGCGCGACGACCTCGCCGGGGCGCAGGTCCAGGCTCGCCCCCGAGAGCGCCTGGACCGCGCCGTAGCGCTTGGTGATCCCGGTGGCGGAGATCACTGCTGCAGGCCCGCCTTCGCGCAGGCGGCCTTGACCTCGGCCGTGCAGATCTGCTCGACGGTGTAGAACCCGTCCTTGACGATCGTGTCCTTGACCTTGTCCGCGGTGACCGCGATGGGGTCGAGCAGGAAGGCCGGGATGTCGGCGGTCCCGTTGTGCACCTTGGCCGGGGCCTGGACCGGGGTGCCCTTGGCCAGGGCCACGGCCAGCTCCGCCGACTTCTCCGCCTCGGCCCGGATGTCCAGGTAGATGGTCATGTACTGCTCGCCGGTGAGGATGCGCTGCACGGCGGCGAGCTCGGCGTCCTGTCCGGTGATCGGCGGCAGGGTCTGGTACCCGGCGCGCTTCATGGCCGCGATGGCGCCGCCCGCCATGCCGTCGTTGGCGCTCAGCACGCCGACGATCCGGTCCTTGCCCAGGGCGGTGATGGCCTGCTCCATCTGCTGCTGCGCCTTGTCGGGGCTCCAGTCGGGGGTGTCGAACTCCCGCCCGACCTTGACCTTGCCCTCCAGGACGCTCTTGGCGCCCTTCTTGTAGTCGGCCGAGCTGGGGTCGGTGGGGGAGCCGTGGATCATCACGATCTCGCCCTGGCCGGCCACGCCCTTGGCGGTCATCGCCTCCAGCAGCGCCTGGCCCTGCATCTCGCCGACGCGGACGTTGTTGAAGGAGACGTAGTAGGCGTAGTCGATGCCGGAGATCAGCCGGTCGTAGGCGATCACCGGGACCTTGCGCTGCTTGGCCTGGTTGACCAGGGGCGCGACCGCGCCGGCGTCCACGGCGTCCAGGACGATCACGTTCGCGCCCTGCGCCAGGGCGGCTTCGACCTGCTGTTGCTGCTTGGCGGCGTCCTGGTCGGCGTTGCCGTACAGGAGCTCGCAGTCGGGGCAGAGCTGCTTGACCTTGGCCTCGAACAGCGGGCGGTCGAAGGCTTCGTACCGGGTGGTCTTGGACTCCGGCAGGAACAGCGCGATCTTGCTGGTCTTGCCGGCCTCGCTGTTCTGGCCTGCCGTACCGGACCCGCAGGCGGTCAGCAGGGCGGCGGCTAAGCAGAGTGCTCCCAGGGCGGCTGTGCGGTGCATCGCCCCTCCTCTCCTATTTGGTAAGAAAGGTAATTTACTATCAACGCGTTGGCTAGACTTCCGCTGTGCTGGGGAATCCGCGGCTGCTCCGCGTGCTGAACGAGCGGCAGCTCCTCGATCGGCTGGCCGCCCACGGTCCCGCCGCCCGCGCGGACCTGGCGAAGGCGACCGGCCTGTCCAAACCGACCGTCTCCGCCGTGCTGGCCGGGCTGGAGGAGGACGGCCTCGTGCACCTGGTGGGCGAGGTCCTGGGCCGGCCCGGGCCGGTCAGCTCGCTCTACGACCTCAACGCCGCCGCCCGGCACGTGGCGGGCATCGACATCGGGCGCGACTGGATCCGGGTGGCCGTCGCCGACCTGCGGGCCGCCTTCGTCGGGCGGACCGACGCACGCAACACCGCCCGCACCTCCGCCGAGCTGGCCGCCTGCGTGGCCGAGCTGACCCGGCAGGCCGCCGCCGAGGCCGGGGTCGAGTGGTCCTCGATCGCCTGCGCGGTGGTCGGGGCGCCGGGCGTCTACGACCCCGCGGCCGGGCTGCTCTCCCTCGCCCCCAACCTGCCCGGTCCTGACCTGGGCGAACGGCTGGCCGCCGCGCTCGGCGTCGAGCTGGTCATCGAGAACGACATCAACCTCGCCGCGGTCGGCGAGATGGCGTACGGCGAGGGCCGCGGCAAGGCCAACTTCGCGCTGGTCTCGGTCGGCACCGGCGTCGGGATGGGCATCGTCATCAACGGCGAGCTCTACGTCGGCGCCCGCGGAGCGGCCGGCGAGGTGTCCTACCTGCCGGCCGCCGAGGCGCCCGAGGGCGACGAGACCCTGGAGCGCGGCGCCACCGAGACGGTCGCCGCCGCGCCCGGCGTGGTGCGCGCCGCCCAGGCCGCCGGGCTGCGGCTGGACAGCGCCCGCGAGGTCTTCGCCGCCGCGGCAGGGGGCGACCCGGTCGCGTTGTCGGTGGTCGACGGCGAGGGCCGGCGGATCGGCGGGCTGCTGGTCGCGGTGGCGGCCGTGCTCGACCCGGAGGTGATCGTGCTCACCGGCGGCGTCGGGCACAACCTCGACCTGCTCGGGCGCTCCATCCAGCGGCGGATCGCCGAGCTGGGGCCTCTGCGGCCCCAGGTGGTGGCCAGCGCGCTGGGCGACAGCGGGGTGCTGCTGGGCGCGGTCGCCCACGCCAAGGCCCGGGCCTGGGAGTTGATCTTCGAGCTCAGAGGCTCGCGGTAGGCATCGTCTCGGCGGGCTTGGCCTTCTGCTTCAGCAGGGCCGCCCAGAGCGCGACGCCCTTGGGGTCGGGCCGGACCGCGCCGACGAAGGCGCCGCGCCGCCAGCCGCTGAGCCGCTCCTCCTTGACCACGTCACCGGAGTGCGGGGCGTGCACCATGTACCCGGGGCGGCTGATCATGCCCACGTGCCCGAGGCCGGAGAAGAAGACCATGTCGCCCGGCTTGAGCTCCTTCCAGGAGATCTTCCTGCCGAAGGCGGAGTACTGCTGGGCCGCGGTGCGGGGCAGCTCGATGCCCGCGCTCTCGTAGGCGCGGAGCATGAGTCCGGAGCAGTCGTAGCCGCGGTCGGAGGTCCCGCCCCAGACGTACGGCACGCCCCGCTTGGACATGGCGTAGGTGAGGGCCTTCTTCCAGGCGGGCGGCTTGACGGCCCGGTCGCGCACCTCCTTGACCTGGGCGGCGTCCAGTGTGATGCTGGCGGCCTTCTCCGGCGTGCTGCCCGCGCCGGCCGAGGCGTGGGCCGGGGCCGGGGTGGCGGCGAGCGCCAGCGGGAGGGCGAGGGCGGCGAGAACGAGGCGAGACAGGGGAGGGTCCTTCCACGCGGCCGACCGGGTTAGCTGACGGGCTCGGGCCTGGAAGTCGGCCCTACACGAAGGGATTCGCCCCATGAAGAAAGGTGGGTCCCCGGCTCTGTCACGGACGTGACGGATTAGGCTCGTGGGACTCTAACGAAAGGGTCAAAAGGTCGCAAATCGGACAAAAAGCCGTGTCCGCCTTTTGAGATCGGTTGTTCGCAGGGCGAGACAGGGGGGTAGGGTACGTTCTCATGGAGTCGCGCAACATTCGTCTGGCCGTGATCCCCGGAGACGGGATCGGCACCGAAGTCGTCGCCGAAGGACTGAAGGTCCTCAACGCGACCGGTGTCAAGATCGAGACCACCCACTACGACCTGGGTGCCGCTCGCTACCACCGCACCGGCGAAGTGCTGCCCGACGCCACTCTCGACGAGCTGCGCGGCTACGACGCGATCCTGCTCGGCGCGGTCGGCGACCCCAGCGTGCCGCCGGGCGTCCTGGAGCGCGACCTGCTGCTCAAGCTCCGCTTCGAGCTCGACCACTACGTCAACCTCCGGCCCGTGAAGTTGTTCCCGGGCGTCGAGACGCCGCTGGCCGGCGTCACGCCGGAGGACATCGACATGGTGGTCGTCCGTGAGGGCACCGAGAGCCTCTACGCGGGCGCCGGCGGCGTGCTGCGCAAGGGCACCCCGCACGAGATCGCCACCCAGGAGTCGCTCAACACCGCCTTCGGCGTGGAGCGCGTGGTCCGCTACGCCTTCGCCAAGGCCGCCGAGCGGCCCCGCAAGAAGCTCACCCTGGTCCACAAGACCAACGTCCTCACCTTCGCCGGCGACCTGTGGGCCCGCACCGTCAAGCGGGTCGCCGCCGACTTCCCCGAGGTCACCACCGACTACCAGCACATCGACGCCGCCTCGATGTTCTTCGTCACCGACCCAGGCCGCTTCGACGTGATCGTCACCGACAACCTCTTCGGCGACATCATCACCGACATCGGCGCCGCCATCGCCGGTGGCATCGGCCTGGCCGCCAGCGGCAACGTCAACCCCGACCGCACCGCGCCGAGCATGTTCGAGCCCGTCCACGGCAGCGCGCCCGACATCGCCGGCCAGGGCAAGGCCGACCCGACCGCGACCATCCTCTCCATCGCCATGCTCCTCGAGCACCTCGGGCTGACCGCCGAGGCCGAGCGCGTCGAGCAGGCCGTCGCCGCCGACATCCTCGAGCGGAGCGGCGGCCGGGTGCGCGGCACCCAGGAGATCGGTGACGACATCACCGCACGAGTAGCCGGCGGCGCCTAGCCGTACCCGGCCGGGCGCCCTTCGCGCTCCGGCCTGCCTGCCCTACGAACGCCTGGTGGCCGCAGCCACCAGGCGTTTTTGGTATAGATGCCGCTACATCCCAGATACTGGACATAAGCCCGCCTCGCGAAAGAAGGACTCCGCCATGACGCTCAGCTTCGACGTGCAACTCTCCGACCGCGCGCGCACCGCGGCCGAGCGCGACCAGATACTCGCGGCGCCCGGCTTCGGTCAGCACTTCACCGACCACATGATCTCGATCGACTTCACCGAGGAGCTCGGCTGGCACAACGCGCGGCTCGAGCCGTACGGGCCGTTGACGCTCGACCCGGCGACCTCGGTCTTCCACTACGCGCAGGAGCTCTTCGAGGGGCTCAAGGCCTACCGCCAGAGCAACGGCTCCATCGTGGCCTTCCGCCCGTACGCCAACGCGGCGCGCTTCAACAAGTCCTGCGCCCGCATGGCCATGCCCGAGGTGCCCGAGGAGACCTTCGTCGAGGCGCTCGAACTGCTCGTCCAGACCGACCGCGACTGGGTGCCGACCACCGAGGGCCACTCGCTCTACCTGCGGCCCTTCATCATCGCCACCCAGGTCGGGCTGGGCGTGAACTACCCGTCCAAGCAGTACCGCTTCATGGTCATCGCCTCACCGGCCGCCTCCTACTTCGCCGGCGGCATCAAGCCGGTCTCGGTCTGGCTGTCCACCGAGTACACCCGCGCGGCGCCCGGCGGCACCGGCGCGGCCAAGTGCGGCGGCAACTACGCGGCGGCCTTCGTCGCCCAGCGCCAGGCCGTCGAGCAGGGCTGCGACCAGGTGGTGTGGCTCGACTCCAACGAGCACCGCTATGTCGAGGAGATGGGGGGCATGAACCTGTTCTTCGTCTTCGGGAACAAGCTGATGACCCCGTCGTTGACCGGCACGCTGCTGCCGGGCATCACCCGTGACTCCATCTTGAACCTCGCCGCCGAGCTGGGCCTGGAGGCCGAGGAAGGCCGGCTGTCGATCGAGGAGTGGCAGGCCGGGTGCGAGTCGGGCGAGCTGACCGAGGTCTTCGCCTGCGGCACCGCCGCCGTGGTCACCCCGGTCGGCACCGTCAAGGGCGCCGACCGGGCTTGGGTCGTGGGTGACGGGACCCCCGGCGAGGTGACCATGCGGGTGCGTGAGGAGCTGCTGGGCATCCAGTACGGCACGCGTCCCGACCACCACAGCTGGGTCCACAAGATCGCTTGAGCTCACTGACCGGTACGGCGGGGCTCCACCGGGGGCTCCGTCGCGTACCGCAGCAGCACCACGTTCCCCGAGTCGGCCCAGGTCCGGACGCCGAGCAGGCGCAGCCGTACGGTCTCCGAGACCTGGAAGGCGGGCGTCCCGGCGCCCAGCAGGACCGGCCCCACCATCACATGCACCTCGTCGACCAGGCCCGCTTCGAGCAGGTCGTTCCAGACGGTGAAGCTGCCGAACACGGTGATGTCGCCGCCGCCCTCCCGCTTCAGCTCGGCGACCGTCCCGTGTGCCGCCTTCCGCGCCACGACCTGCGTGCTCGACCGCCAGGGCTCGGTCTCCTCCGGGCGCAGGCTGTCGGAGAACACGATCTTGCGGACGCCGGCGTTGATCCGGGCGATCTCGACGTGGACCCGCTGCTGCTCCGGCTCACCGGGCAGCACCTCGGCGGCGTGCGCCGGGTCGGTCATCGCCGGCCAGAAGCCCACGAAGCCCTCGAAGGTCTCGCGCCCGAACAGCAGCACGTCCGTGCCGCGCAGGCGCTCCAGGTTGTGGGAGTCGAAGGCGTGGTCCATGGGCATCGCCAGGACGTCACGGCCGGGGCACTCCATCCGGCCGTCCAAAGAGACGATGGCGACGACGATCAGCTTGCGCATGGTGATTCCTCTCCAGGTGGTCCTGCCCGGGCAGAGACACCGGAGGCGCCTGACTCATCGCTCGGACGCGGAAAACTTTCGCGGCACGGGAAAGCTGCCGAGCACCCGAGGATCCAGCCAGGTGACGATCTCCCCGACCGATGCGGCGGGAACCCGTGCGGCGGCCGATGACCCTGAACGAACCCGCAACACACCGACCGCAGCCACCTCCCCCTCCTGGTAGAACGCCATCCCCCACCCGCCGTTGACGGAAACCGGCACCACCCGCCACCGGCTCGCGAACACCCGCTCGGCCAGGAACCGCCCCACCGTCTCCCGCCCCTCGAACCAGGCGGGCAACGGCGGCATGATGAACCGCACATCGTCGGTCAGCAACTCCACCAGCCCGTCCACATCCCCGCGCTCCCAAGCCCGGACGAACGCCTTCAGCACCTCACCCTGGCCGGGAACCTCCACCTCGCCCCGCTCCGGCACCCGCTCCCCGACGCTCCTCCTGGCCCGCTGGAGCGAACTGTTCACCGCCGCCGTCGTGCTCCCGAGCAACCCCGCCACCTCGGCCGCCGGGTACTCCAGCACCTCCCGCAGGACCAGCACCGCCCGCTGGAACGGCGGCAGGTGCTGCAACGCCGCCACGAAGGCCAGCTCGACCCCCTCCCGCAGCAGGTAGCTCTCCTCCGGCCCGGCCGCCGGGTCCGGCCACGGCTCCAGCCACACCGGCCCCGGCACGACCTCGCCCAGGTCGTGCACGTCCTGACGCGGCGGCCCGTGGTCAGGGGACAGCAGCCGCCGGGGTCGCTTCGACGCCAGGCGCAGGCAGGCGTGGGTGGCGATCCGGTAGAGCCACGTGCGAACCGAACTGCGCCCCTCGAACCCGGCCAGCCCGCGCCACGCGCTGAGCAGGACCTCCTGCACCGCGTCCTCGGCGTCGTGGGGCGAGCCCAGCATCCGGTAGCAGTGCGCGGCCAGCTCACGCCGGTAGGGGGCGACCAAACGCCCGAATGCCGCCTCATCACCCGCCCGCGCCGCCGCCAGCAGCTCGCCGTCCATGAATCGAGCGTAGCCAGCCGCTTCAAGCCCCTGTAATGACTACTCATCGTAATGATAAGATTCCCCACGGTTATCGGCCTGAGAGTCAGGCCGAGGTCAAGCCGAGGGAGGCGTGCATGCCCGGATACGTCATCGCCGCAGCGAGCGCGATCGCCGTAGTCGTGATCTCCAGCCTCCTGATCCGCCGCCTGCGGGCGGCGAGTGACGACGGCGACCCCGGCGGCCCGACCGCCGGCCACTCCGGCTCGATGATCTCGGCGCTCTTCCTGATCGCCTTCGCCATCGCCATCGTCGTCCCCTGGACCACCGCCGACGCCGCGCGGCTCAACACCTACGCCGAGACGCAGGCGATCGCCGAGGCCTCCTGGTCGGCCGCCGCCCTGCCCGACACCACCGGCGCGGGCATCCAGGCCGGGCTGCGCGACTACACCATGTTCGTGCGCGACGCCGAATGGCCGCTCATGGCCGAGGGGCAGCTCAGCCCCGAGGGCTGGTCGCGGCTGGAGACGCTCCGCCGCAACGCCACCGCGCTGGAGGTCGAGGGCGACGACGCCGAAGAGGCCCGCACCGCCGTGCTCCAGCACATCAGCGAGATCTCCTCCGCGCGCCGGCAGCGGGCCATGGACGCCGCCGCCTCGCCGCCCTCCGGTCTGCTCGTGGTCACCATCATGACCGGGCTGGCCGTCGTCGTGCTGCCGCTGCTGTCCGGGGCGCGGCCGCGCGGCATGACGCTGGTGCCGCTCGGGCTGATGGGCGCGCTGCTCGGGATGGGCATCTTCCTGACCATCGACATCTCGCGCGTCTTCGCCGGGGCGCTCGCGGTCGGGCCCGACGCCTTCACCAGCCTGCTGGCCGAGCTGCAGCGCATCTCGTGGAGCGCCTGACCATGCGGGTGGTCCTCGCCCTGCTCGCCCTCCTGCTCGCCGCCTCCGTGACCGCCTCGGGGGCGCTGGCGGACACCCCGCCGACCGACGGCGACGGCGACGGCGGTGGCGGGTCGCCGCTGGTCGAGGCGGAGGTGGAGGTCGGGGTGATCTCGCTCTGCCTCGACGTCAAGGTGCTGGTGCACGTCAAGGTCGCCCTCGGGTGTCCGGGGCAGCAGCCGCCGGTGAAACCGACGCCTTCGCCTCCGGTTGAGCCGCCGCCTCCGGTGAAGCCTCCGCCTCCGGTGAAGCCGACGCCCGCGAAGCCGACTCCGGTGAAGCCGACGCCTGCTCAGCCGAAGCCGCCGCCACCTCCCGTGCCTACGCCGACCCCGCCGCCCGCGGTCGAGCCGACTCCTGCGCCCGTCCCGCCGCCGAGGGTCCGGGTCGCTCCGCCGTACCGGCCGCGGCCGGTGCCGCTGGTCCGGAAGAGCAGCCCGACGCCCACGCCGAAGCCCACGCCCACGGTGGTGGCCCAGCCGGTGCGCCGCCCGCTGCCGCCGCCCGCCGAGCCGCTGCGGCGGCGCAACCCGCTGGCCACCGTGATCGTGGTGGTCGTGCTCGTGTCGGCCATCGCCACGGCCACCGCGCTCGCCTTCGCGCGGTGACCCCGGCGGGCCTGGCTAACGCTTGCGGATGAGCGTCACTCCGTCCCGGATCGGGAGGATGACGCTCGTCACCCGCGGGTCGTTCATCACCAGGTCGTTGAACTGCCGGATCTCCTCAGTGGCCGGGTCGGAGTTGGCCGGGTCGGCCACCCGGCCGCTCCACAACGTGTTGTCGGCCAGGATCACCCCGCCCGTGTCCATCCGCTCCATCAGCAACTCGTAGTAGCCCGGGTAGTTGCCCTTGTCGGCGTCGATGAACGCCAGGCCCACCGGGCCCTTCAGGTCGCGCAGCGTCTCCAGCGCCGGGCCGACGGTCAGCTCGATCTTGTCCGTCACCCCCGCGTGCTCCCAGTACCGGCGGGCGATCGCCGTCCACTCCTCGCTGACGTCGTAACAGTGCAGGTGGCCGCGGCCGAGCCCGCGCGCGATGCAGATCGACGAGTACCCGGTGAAGGTCCCCACCTCGACGGCCACGTACGGGTCGACGAGCTGGGTGATCGTGGTGAGAAAGCGTCCCTGATCGGCCGAGATCTGCATGCTCGCGCTGCGTCCCGCGACCCTGGCGGTCTCCTCCGCCAGCTCGACCAGGAATTCGTCCTCACGGGTGGTGTGGTCCAGAATGTACTGCTCGACAGCCGGATCGATGAAGGTCATGGACGCAGCATAGGGAGCGATTGTGGTCAAGCGAGTAGCCGTGGCCTTGGTGGCGGTAGCCGTACTCATCGGGGCATTGGTGCTGCAGCGGTCAGATCCCGCCGCGGAAGCGGCGGCCACCCCGCTGACCAGGCAGGCCGACGGCTCATTGGTGCTGGCCAAGGCCGGGGTGACCGAGCCGGTGCTGGACCTCTACGAGGATTTCGACTGCCCCGTCTGCCGTGACCTGCACGCGAAGGTCAACGTGACGTTGCTCAAGATGGCCTCCGAGGGGCGGATCAAGCTCGTCTTCCACCCCGCGACGATCTTCACCGACGAGCCCATGCGCTCCAACTCCATCCGCGCCGCGGCCGCCGCCCGCTGCGTGCCCGTGGAGAGCTGGCTCGCCTACCGCGAGCAGTTGTACGGCATGCAGCCCGCCCCGCACGGCACCGCCAGCGGCTTCACCGTGGACGAACTCGTCGCCGCCGGCAAGACCGCGGGCGTGCAGAGCCCCGGCTTCGACTCCTGCGTGCGCAGCCAGGAACGCGCCGAAGGCCACCTCAAGGACAACCCCACCCTCGAAGGCACCCCGACCGTCCTGCTCAACGGGCAGGCCCTCGGCAACCTCGCCTTCGACCCCCAGGCGCTGGAGCAGCTCGTCACCCAGCTCAACGGCCCGTATCTCGAATCCTGAGATCCGTGTGCCAGATGGTGAATCGATGTGGCAGACTCGGGAGCATCATGTTCTACGGTCTGCTCATTATCGGCAGGCGCGCTGGCTAAAAGGGACACCGCCAGCGCGCAGACCTCTCACGTCCGTGAGGGGTCTTTTGTTTTTCCACGAACTGCTCGCTTCTTGCCCGACCACGAACTGTCCGCTCCTCGAAATGGAGAGCTTCCCGATGGCCGACGACCGCTTCCACGTCTACGACACCACGCTTCGCGACGGCGCTCAGCAGGAGGGTCTCAACCTCACCGTCGCTGACAAACTCGCGATCGCGCGGCACCTGGACGGGCTGGGCGTCGGCTTCATCGAAGGGGGCTGGCCCGGCGCCAACCCCAAGGACACCGAGTTCTTCCGGCGAGCTCAGACCGAGCTCGACCTGAAGCACGCGCAACTCGCCGCGTTCGGCGCAACCCGCCGAGCCGGTGTGAAGGCCGCCGACGACCCACAGGTAGCCGCCTTGCGCGAATCCGGCGCGCCGGTCGTGACCCTTGTCGCCAAGAGCCACGACCGGCACGTGGAGCTGGCCCTCCGTACGAGTCTCCAGGAGAACCTCGCGATGATCCGCGACACGGTTTCTCACCTTCGTGCGGAGGGACAGCGAGTCTTCCTCGATGCCGAGCACTTCTTCGACGGCTACGCCTCCAACCCAGCGTACGCGCTCGAAGTCATCCAGACCGCCGCCGAAGCCGGCGCCTCCGTCATCGCCCTGTGCGACACCAACGGCGGCATGCTCCCCGACGAGCTCGCCGACGTCGTCCACGCCGCCGTCGGCACCGCCGCCCGGATCGGCATCCACTGCCACGACGACACCGGCTGCGCCGTCGCCAACACCCTCGCCGCCGTCCGCGCCGGCGCCACGCACGTCCAGGGCTGCGCCAACGGGTACGGCGAGCGGTCCGGCAACGCCAACCTCTTCACCGTCGTCGCCAACCTCCAGCTCAAGCGTGGCTACGACCTCGTCCCGCCTGCGGCGCTCGCCGACATGACCCGCATCGCGCACGCGATCACCGAGGTCACCAACGTCACCCCCAACTCCCACGCGCCCTACGTCGGCATGTCCGCCTTCGCGCACAAGGCCGGCCTGCACGCCAGCGCCATCAAGGTCGACCCCAACCTCTACCAGCACATCGACCCCGCCCAGGTCGGCAACGACATGCGCATGCTCGTCTCCGACATGGCCGGCCGCGCCAGCGTCGAGCTCAAGGGCCGCGAACTCGGCTACACCCTCGACCCCGACACCACCCGCGTCCTGGTCGACCGGGTCAAGGACCTCGAAGCCCGCGGCTACACCTTCGAGGCCGCCGACGCCTCCTTCGAACTCCTCCTCCGCGACACCGTCCACGGCGAGCGCCGTCGTCACTTCGAGGTCGAGTCGTGGCGGGTCATCGTCGAGCGCACCAAGGGCGGGGAGCTCGTCTCCGAGGCCACGGTCAAGCTCCACGCCAAGGGCGAGCGCATCGTCGCCACCGGCGAGGGCAACGGGCCTGTCAACGCCCTCGACCGTGCTGTGCGGCATGCCCTGGAGAAGCTGTACCCGGAGCTGGCCCGGCTGGAGCTCATCGACTACAAGGTCCGCATCCTGGAGGGCACCCACGGCACGGGGGCCATCACCCGCGTGCTCATCACCTCCAGCGACGACACCACCGAGTGGGCGACCGTGGGGGTGGCCGAGAACATCATCGAGGCTTCTTGGCAGGCGCTTGAGCAGGCTGTCACCTTTGGGCTGCTTCGGGCTGGTCACGACCTTTAACTGCGTTGGCCTTCGCCCTTCGGGCTCCGGGCTGTGACTGTGGGGGAGCCCAGCTCCCCCACACCCCCTTGCCGGGAGCCTCCCGGCCCCCGGTCCCCCGGGGGTGGGGCGGGTTCGGTGGTGGGGTGGTGGTGGGCTGTCGGGTTGGGCCGGGGCGGTGCGGGGGGATCGTTGGGGGCTGGGTTGGTGCTTGGCGGTTAGTGAACGGCCTTGTATTGCTCTCTAACGACGGATCACCCGCGGGCCTGGGCTGTAGCTCGGTTTCCTTGATGGTGTTGGCGATATGCGGATCACCCTCACGGGCGTGGGGACCACTCCGTCGTCCTGTTCGTCAAGGTAGGCGAGCTCGGATCACCCCCACGGGCGTGGAGACCACACGGCGCGGCCCGTGGTCGCACCGATCCCGGCCGGATTACCCCCACAGGCGTGGGGGACCACGCGATCGGCGTTGCGGGCATCTGCGTCTACTCCGGATCACCCCCACAGGCGTGGGGACCACACGCCCACCTGGCGGGCGAACGCCGCGCTGGCCGGATCACCCCCACGTGGTGGTGACCCGGTGTGGGGGTTCGACGAGGTCGGATACGCGGCGCCTTCCCCACGCCCGTGGGGGTGACCCGACAACGGCGGCTCCTGCTCCGGCCCAGGCCAGGCCCTTCTCACGCCCGTGGGGGTGACCCGATCGACCGGACGGATTTCAAGGTCGGCGTCCGGCCTTCCTCACGCCCGTGGGTGTGGCCCGCTGCAGCCGAGCGGCGGCGGCGACAGATTCCCGCCTTCCTCACACCCGTGGGGGTGACCCAGCTGGTTACGGACAGCATGCCGTGGACTTTCATGCCTTCCCCACGCCCGTGGGGGTGATCTGTGGGTCAACACGCCCGTGAGCGACGACGACCCGCCTTCCCCACACCCGCGGGATGACCCGCGTCTTCGGCTTCCATGCGTACGGACCACCGCGCCTCCTACGCCCGTGGGGGGTTCCGCGACGGTCTACCTGCCGAACGAGATCGTCAAGCCTTCTGGTCAGCGGCCTTCTTCGACGCTCCTGCATGGCTATCCAGCCGAAGTTCTCTCTTAGTGATCTCTTTACGGGTGCTCGAAGAGCAGTGTGGTTATGCATGCCAGCACCGATTTCAGCTGATGTCGTGGATCTGCGGCAGCGAACAAGTTGCACTCGAGGACGCGCCATCATTTGTGAGAGGTTCGCGGACATCAAGCGGTGAGCTGAGCTGATATGGCGGGGTGTATATGGTGGCCGTCGGCTTGGCTCGGAAGTGTGCGAGATTTCGAGCTTCGCCCTGGCGGCTTGATGTCGGACGGGTGGGATTGAGCAGGTGGGATGGCGGTGCGTGGCCGTCACGGCCGCGGTGGATAGGAGCGGAACGCGATGACTGAGCGCAAGGCATGGGCTGTCAAGCGCGTCGAGGCCATGAGTCGTCCTGGAGCCGGGGCTGGGTATGAGGCTGCTCGGCTGCGATTTGAGTTAGGGAAATCGGTGCGGATCGGCGAAAGGAGCTAGGGCTTACGCATGAGGAGTTGGGGGAGCGGGTCGGGGTGAAACAGGAGGTGGTTGGGCGGCTGGAGGAAGGGGGAGCGATGCCCGTTCTGCCCCTGCTGGTACGTATTGCGGGAGCGCTGGAGATGCGGCTGAAGGTTGAACTTCGGCCGCTTCGAGAAGAGTAAGCAGTCTGCCGGTTCGGCGAGAGAGTTGAGCGGCTGCGTCGACCGTGTGTTGTGAGCGGGGATCGGCGCAAACGGAGTGCGCTCGTGCCTCGGAAGCTCCATCACGTGGGCAGCTGGAGTGTCGAGAAGGTGGACGTGTCGTCGAGGTGTGGCTTGAGGCCTTGGGCGGATACTCAGCGAGGCGAGGCGAGGCGGCGTACTGGGCTACTGGTTGCTTTGGCGTCGAGGCCGGCCAGGCTGCGTCGAAGATTCGCCCGGCAGCGCCGGGAATGGGGCTCCGAGGCGGGTGCGGTAAAGGCAGATGATTTCGGGGGATGTTTGCGATGATGAAGCCGGTCGGGTCGGTCAGAGGAGGTGAAGCCGGTGTCCTACAGTCCGAAGCTTGCGGCGGCGTTGTCGGGTGCCACGCTTCGCCAGCTCGCGCACTGGCGTAACGCTCGTACAGGGCGTGGGGCGGTGCTGGTGCCCGAGGTTTCGCCGGTGCGTCCGGTGCTGTACTCGTTCCGGGATCTGATTGCGCTGCGCACTGTGTGAAGTTGCGAAACGACGCCTCGCTGCAGAAGATTCGCCGGGTGCTGGACACACTGCGTGAGGACCTCCAGGAGCGGGAACATCTGTCGGCCTATCGGTTGGTGACGGACGGCTCGACGATCTATCTGGCGGAACAGGGGCAGGCCACCGATCTGGTGCATCGCAAGGCCAACATCGTCATCCATGAGTTGGTCGAGGTGTTGCGGCCGTTCTATCGCGACGGGCGGTACATTCCCGACCTGCTGCAGCCTCGGGAGCATGTCACCGTCGATCCGAACGTCCGGGGCGGGATGCCGGTGATCGAGGGGACCCGCGTGCCGTACGGCGAGGTGGCGTCGCTGCTGCGAGACGGTGTTCCGGCCGAGCGGATCGCGGATTTCTACCCCAGCGTGTCGGCCGTGGCGGCACGTGACGCCGCGGACTTCGCCGACTATGTGGACAGCTACGAACCCCCTCGGGAGTGGCGTCAAGCTGCTGCTGGATAAGGATGTGCCGCGCCCTCTTCGCCAGGTCTTGACGAGTTTCGTGCTGGGTCACGACATCGTTCATCTGCTGGACTTGCTTGGCTGGTCGGGCACACGGGATGAAACGTTGTATCCGCGGGCCGCAGCCGAGGCTTTCAGGAGGTCCGCGCCAGTGATGGGCGGCAGATGCAGTGTCCCCGCGAGGCGGCGGCGATCGTGGCGGCCCCGCCTGATCACCTGACGAAGGGTCGGTTCCGCGGCGGCGAGTTGCCGGCGGGTGATCGATCTGGTGGTGGCGGCCAAAGTTCTGGCTGGAGATGCTCTGCGTGCGTCGGAGGCGTCCCGTGGCAGCGATGCCCCTGACAGGCCAGGGACATGTGCCGGATATCCTCCCGGCCGTGATGCTGTTCCGGATTGTCCTGGTCTTGGCTGCGGTTGTCGGGCTCGTGTGCACGTGGCGGGGTGCGGCTAGTCCGCTGTCGCCGCTCGTCTACTTCACGGTGCAGAGCAACATCGTGCTGGCCGTCTACTACTTGGCCAGGCTGGCGGGATGGGCGGGGACGGGGCGGGTGAAGGGGGCGGTGACGCTCTACATCTGCATCACGGGGCTGGTGTTCAATCTGGTGCTCGTCGGTGGGAATCCGTTCGCTCCGGTTCTGGATGGGCGAGGGGATCAGGTGCTCGATTGGGGGAACCTGCTGCTGCACACCGTTACGCCGGTCATGGCGGTGGTGGATTGGCTGCTGTGGGATCGGGACCGGGGGCCGCGCTGGTGGGATGCGGTGGTGTGGGTCGGGTATCCGGCGGGTTATGCGGTGTTCGCGGTGGTGCGGGGTGCGCTGCTGGCTCCTGGGACGCCGCGGCGTTATCCGTATCCGTTCCTGGATGTGAGCGTGCTGGGGTACGGCGGGTTGCTGATCAGCGTCCTGGTGTACGGGGCTGTCTTTGTTCTTCTCGGGTTGGCGGTGGTGGCAGGGCACCGGCTGGTGGCGGGAAGGGGGAGGGTGGTTGAAGCTGCGCTGTAAAAGTGCAGCTCGTGCGGTGTGGTCGTGGGTGGGCTCAGCCTCGGAGGGTTGCGGCTGATTCCACCAGGCCGGCGCGTTCGAGCGCGTCGAGGATGTCGGCGAAGGACTTCGGTGGACGAGTGCGGCTGCTCGCGATCTGGTGGACGCAGTCGCGGACGACCTCGTCGAGGTCGAGCTAATCGAGGATGAAGTCGTCGGGGCTTTTGGCCGTGATGCCGTAGGTCGCCAGTACGTCGGCGGGGAAGTCCTTCAGGTTCGATGTCACGATCACTTCTGCACCGGCTTTGATCGCTGTGGCGAGGACGTGCCGGTCGTCGGGGTCGGGCAGCTTGAGGCTTTCGGTCAGTTCCTCGCATCCGCTCACCAGGGCGCCGGGGATTGCGGCGTTCATGAGTTTGCACAGGGTGGAGAGCTTGTCCGAGGGGATGTCCGGGCGGTTTGCGGCGAGGTTTCTGGTGACTTCGTCGAGGATCTCGGCGGACCAGTGGGCTCGGACCAGCCCGGAGCAGGCCACACGGATGAGCAGGTCGCGGACCTCGTTGCCGTACAACACGTTGGCGTCGTAGACCCCGACGAGCGCCATGTCAGTACAGGTCCAGTTCTTCGCTGAGGGCGACGAGATCATCCGCGGCCTTGCGGCCGGCTGCGTCGCTGCGCTGCTTGTAGGCCATGAGGTCTTCGAACCGCACGCGTCGATGCCGGCCGACGAGACGGTGGGGGATCTTTCCCGCGTCGAGGAGGCCGATGAGGTAGGGCCTGGACACGTTCAGCAGGTCCGCCGCCTGCCGAGTGGTCAGCTCGGCGTGGCTGGGCATCGCGGTGACGCCCCGGCCTTCGGCGAGCTGGGTGAGGATGTAGGCCAGCATGGTCACAGCGTCGCGGGGCAGGACGAGCGCGTCGTCCCCCGCGAGCTCGCCGGTGACGCGGATGTCGCCGGTGCCTGGGTGGGTCGCGAGGTAGTCCTTGATCCGCCGCACGGCGCGGGCGGCGTCCTGGGCGTCCACGCGACCGGGCTCCAGGGATTTAGGCGTCCGTACAGTCATGCGCTGCGCTCCTCTCTATCTGCAGTATGTGTAGCAGGTGCAATAAATGCAACCCGCCGAACTGCGGAGCGTACGGCATGCACGTTTATGAGATGGGGCCTCCCGGCTCGTGCACCGGTGGGGCAGGGGCCTTGGGTTCTTCCATGGCGGAGGTCGTGCGGGTGCGGCGGTCTTTCCAGCTTGGGAGGCAGAGCCAGGCGGAGAGCAGGCCGCCCAGGGCGCAGACGGTCCAGAGGGCCCATGAGTTGAACGCGTAGACGGCCCCGCCGATCAGAGGCCCGAGGCCGGTGCCGGCGGTGATGGCGGCGCTGTAGAGGCCCTGGTAGCGGCCGCCCATGGTGGGTGGGGCGAGGTCGCCGAGGTAGGCGCTGGCCATGGAGGCGTACAACATCTCGCCCATGGTCCAGATGAGGATGGTGGCCGCCAGCCAGTGCATCTCGCCGAAGAAGCCGGTCATGGCCAGGCCCACGCCGGTCAGGACGTTGCCCAGGGCGAGGACGGCGCCGGGGGAGCGGCGGGAGACCAGGCCGGTGATGGGGAGTTCGAGGAGAAGGACCATGACGCCGTTCAGGCCCATGAGGAGGCCGAAGTCGGCCGGGGTGAGGTGGTGGGCGTCGACGTGGAGGGGGAGTCCGACGGTGGACTGGATGTAGACGAACTCGGCGATCACCGTCATGACCAGGAAGCGGCGGAGGCGGCGGTCGGTCAAGGCTTGGCGGTAGCTGGGCTCGGGGGTGGCGGGGATCGGCTCACCGGGTGGGGGTGCGGGGGGCGGGTCGCCTGGGATGTCGGGGTGGGCTCGGGCGGGGGTGAGGTCGCGGAGGAAGAGGGCGGCGATGGCGGCCAGGAGGAGGCAGGCGACCGCGTTGCCGAGGAAGAGCGCGATGTAGGAGACGGTGGCCAGGATGCCGCCCAGGACACCGCCGACCGCGGCGCCGATGTTCATGGCGAAGCGGTGGACGGCGAAGGCGGCCAGGCGTTGCTGGGTGGTCGTCGTGGCGTCCACCAGGAGGGCGGCCGCGGCGGGGCGGTAGATCTGGGAGGCGGTTCCGGCCAGGAAGACCAGGGAGATGAGCACCGCCAGCTCGTCGAACAGCGGGATGGCGGCGGTGGGGCCGGCGGTGGTGACCATGGACAGGACGATGGTCCAGCGGCGGCCGATGCGGTCGGCTAGGTAGCCGCCGATGGCGCTGCCGAGGATGTTGCCGAGGCCGGCGGCGCCGAGCACCAGGCCGGCGGCGGCGGGTGGGATGTCGCGGCTGGTCAGGTACAGGACCATGAAGACGGGCAGGAAGTTGCCGACCCGGACGACCAGGATGCCGAGGCTGACGATCCACACCGTCGGGGGGAGCCGGCGGACGGTGTCGCGGAACCGGGGGTGTTCCGGGCCGGCGCGCAGGCTCACTGGCCCGCCTCGGACGACACGGTCCCGGGGGCCGGAGACAGGGGCTGGGAGGAGAGGGGCTCGGTTTGGATGTGGATCAGCGCGGCCAGCCGGGTGCAGGCCGCGATGGCGTCCTCAGGGGTGGCGCCACGGGCCAGGATGTGCCCGATCCGGTCCTCGCTCCAGGTGAGAGGCGGCACGACGTCCCCCGGCCCGACGGAGAGCTCCAGCTCGACCAGGGCGGGGTCGGCCCGGACGGCGTCCTCGCCGGTGATGGACAGGACGGTGCCGGGCGGCGGGGTGAGGAAGCGGATGGCGGCCCCGCCGACCGACCGGGGTGAGGCGGGCAAGGGTTCCAAGAGGCCGAGCCGGGCGCCGAGGGCGTAGCGGTCCATGTCGACGCCGTAAGCGAGCTCGGTGAGCTCGTTGATCCGGTCCCCGCCGATCCGGGTGTGCGACTCGATGATGCGCGGCCCCCGGCTGGTCAGCTTGAGCTCGGTGTGTCCGGGCCCGTGCCGCAGGCCGACGGCGTCGAGGAAGGTCAGCACGAGCTCCTCGGCGGCACGGAGCGCGGCGGCGGGGTGGCGGCTGGGCGAGGAGTGCCCGACCTCGACGAACCCCGGGCCGCCGAGGACCTTGTCGGTGATGCCGATGACCACGTGGCGGCCGTCGAAGCTCAGCGTCTCCACGCTGATCTCCGGCCCGTCGAGGTACTCCTCCATGAGGAAGCGGTCGAGCGGCCCGGCGAGGTCGGCCGGGTCGAAGGTGGCTTCCAGCTCGCGGAAGCGCGCGGGGATGGCCGCCAGGTCGGCCTCGTCGCGGACGGCGAAGACGCCGATGCTGCCCGCCTCCGCGACCGGCTTGACGAAGATCGGCAGGCCGTGGGCGGCGGCGAAGGCCCGCAGGTCCTGTTCGGTCCGGCCGACGGCGGCGGCGACGGGGCTGATGCCCAGCGCGTTCAGGCGTTGCCGCATGCTGGCCTTGTCCAGGAGCAGGTCCACCGTCTCCAGCGAGTACCCGCCCAGCCCGAGCATCTCGTCGATGAGCGCCGCGGGCTGGACGCCGAGCTCGTACAGCGAGATCACGGCGTCGAACGGGTGCACGTCGTGCAGCGCCCGCACCAGCGGCAGCAGCCGCTCGGTGTCGGTGTAGTCGACCAGCAGCGCCTGGTCGACGTAGGGCCAGTGCGACTGGTCGTACTGGTTGGGGTGTTGCACGTAGACGACGTTCATGCCGAGCTCGCGGGCCTTGCGCACGAACTTCGCCCGGCCGCCGATCACCGCGATCGTCGGTCGCTTGGTCGGGTGCGGTACGGCCTGCCGTACATCGCGGGTCATGGTCAGTTCTCCCTGGGGGACTGCGGGGTCACGAACGGGATCTTCCCGAGGGCGGCGCGGTCGACCTTGCCGGCCCGGTTGAGCGGCAGCCGGTCGAGCCAGACGTGGAAGCGCGGCACCATGTGGGACGGCAGGCGGTCGCGCAGCCGTTCGAGCAGCTCGGGGAAGCCGGGGGACGGCGTCCCGGCGAGGTAGGCGACCAGGGCCGCGCCGCCGGGGGCGTCCTGGCGCACCAGCACCGCGGCGTCGACCAGGCCGGGCAGCTCGCGCAGGGCGTGTTCGACCTCGCCGACCTCGACCCGGAACCCGCTGATCTTGACCTGGTCGTCGATGCGCCCGAGGAAGACGTACTGGCCGTCGGGCTCGCGCCGTACTCGGTCTCCGGTGGCGTACATGCGCTGCCCGGGCGCGGTGGCGAACGGGTCGGGCAGGAAGACGGCGGCGGTACGGCCCGGCAGCCCGAGATACCCCCGGGCGACGCCGGCCCCCGCGATGAAGAGCTGGCCGGCCGCCCCCTCCGGCACCGGGCGGAGCTCCTCGTCGAGCACGTAGGCGCGGATGCCGCGAATGGGCGTGCCGATCGGCGCCCAGCGGGGCGTGGCCTTGTCGCACCGGTACCAGAGCGGCGCGACCGTCGTCTCGGTGGGCCCGTAGCCGTTGTGCACGACCAGCGGCTCGGCCTCGGCGAGCCCCGGCCCGTCGAGCTGCGACCCGCCGGTGATCACCAGCCGCACCCCGGCCTCGGCCAGCTTCGGCAGCAACGCCCGGCCGTACGGCCCGAGCACCGCGGCCGGGATCTCCAGCACGGTCGCCCCCAGCGCCCGTACGGCATGCACCACGCGGGTCGCGGGCAGGTCGCCGTCGTCGGGCACGGCGACGCAGCCGCCGCAGCACAGCGGCATGAGCACGTCGTGCACGGTGCTGTCGACGGTGACCGCGAGGGTCCAGAGCATCGTGTCGTCCGGCCGGATCAGGTCGAGCTCCTCGATCGAGGCGGCCATCAGGTTGGCCAGCCCCTCGTGCGGCACCCCCACGACCTTGGGCCGCCCGGTGGAACCCGAGGTGGTGATCGCGTAGGCCAGGTCGAGCTGGTGCGGCACGCCGAGCGGGCCGGCCTGCTCGCCGGTCAGCGTGGGGTCGTCGATGAGCTGGGCGTGCGGCAGCCAGGAGGTCGGGGCGGCGACGAGCACCTGCGCGCAGCCGGTGTCCCCGAGGACCTCCTGGTTGCGCCGCGGCGGGTCGTCGGGTTCGAGCGGCAGGCACGCGGCCCCGGCCCGCAGGATCGCCAGGAGGCCGATCACCGCCTGCGGGCCGCGTGGGGCGAGCATCCCCACGATGCCGCCCGGCCCCGCGCCGCCGCGTCGCAGCCGGGCGGCCAGGCGGGCGGTGAGCAGGCCGAGCTCGGCGTAGGTCCACGAACGGGCGGCGGTCCTGAGCGCGGTGCGTTCCGGCCAGGCGCGCACCTGCCGCTCGAACAGCTCGGTCACCGTCGGGGCCTGAGCGGGGCGAGGTGTCGTCACGTCGGCTCCCGCAGGCTCAGGGGCCGCAGGTCGGTCCAGGTCTCGTCGATGTAGGCCAGGCACTCCTGTTTCGGCCCGGTGGGTCCGGCGACCCGCCAGCCCGCGGGCAGGTCGCGCCCGGCCGGCCAGATCGAGTACTGCTCCTCGTCGTTGCGCACGACGTGGAAGTCGCCGTCATCGAACATCTCGGGTGTCGTCCTCTCTCAGCGCCCAGGAGATCGCCTCCGGGAGCATCGCCTCCCAGGCGGCGTAGGTGTGTCCGCCCTCGCCGTACGCGCACCGCACGTGGTGGCCCTCGGCGGTCAGGTCCGCGCCGGTGCGTTCCACCGACTCGACGAGGGTCAGGCCGTCGTCGAGCACGATCTCGGCTTCCTCCTTGCTCGCCGACAGGAACAGCCGGGCCGGTGGGGAGATCGCCGGGCCGAGCCGGTGCTCGCTCAGCGGGCCGGACAGCGCGACCGCGCCGCGGAAGCAGTCGGGGCGGCGCAGCGCGGCCCGCACCGCGGCGATCGCGCCGAGGCTCGCGCCGACCGCCGTGGCCCGGCCGGGCCGCCAGCGCGCGCCCAGCTCGCCGCTCAGCATCGGGAGCAACTCGTCGGCGAGCAGGTCGGGGCAGTCCTCGGCGAGCAGTTCGGTCCGCCGGGCCGCCCAGCTCTCCGGGCTCACGAAGAGCGCCGCGACCGGCGGGATCCGCCGCTCGTGCACCAGCCGGTCGAGGATCGCCGGCAGGCGCATGATGTCGGCGAACTCCGAGCCGTCGAGCACCACCAGGACCCGCATCTCCTCGACCGGCCCGGCGGAGACGTACAGGTCCACCCGCCGCTGCCGCCAGCTCCGCCGCTCCAGCCGGGCCCCGCCGCGCAGCTCGGGCAGGCTCTCGGCCAGGAGCGCGGTGGCGTAGGCGGCCGGCGTGCGGTGCCGCATCATCAGCCGGAGCGGCACCTCCCGGCCCAGCAGCCGCCGGACCGCCGCGGTGGCCCGCGGCACCAGCAGGGAGTGGCCGCCCTGCTCGAAGAAGTCCTGGCCCGCCGCGACGGTACGGCCCAGCACACCGGACCAGGCCTCCGCGACCCGCGCCTCCAACCCCGAGGCCGGGGGCGCGGCCGGCTCCGGTCGCGACGGCGTGACCGGGGGCAGCGCCGTACGGTCCACCTTGTTGTTGACGGTCAGCGGCACGCGCGGGATCCGCACGAGGTGGTCGGGGATCATGTAGGCGGGCAGCGTGGCGCGCACCCGCTCGCGCAGCGCCGGCAGGTCCACCGAGGCGTCGGCCACCACGTAGGCGACCAGGGCGGGCCCGGTGTCCAGCTCGGCGCGGAGCACGACGGCCGCGGAGGCGCCGTGCCGTACCAGGGCGTGCTCGATCTCGCTCGTCTCGATCCGGTAACCGCGGATCTTGACCTGCCGGTCGGCCCGGCCGAGGAAGTCGATCGCGCCGTCCGGCAGGAAGCGGCCGACGTCCCCGGTGCGGTACATGCGCTCGCCGGGCCGGCCGTACGGGTCGGGCAGGAAGGCCTGCGCGGTCAGGCCGGGACGGCGGTGGTAGCCGCGCGCCAGGCCGTCGCCGGCGAGGTAGATCTCGCCGCGCATGCCCACCGGCGCGGGCCTGAGGTCGCGGTCGAGGATGTAGGCCCTGGTGTAGGGGATGGGGTGCCCGATCGGCACGCGGTCCAGCGGCGCGTCGTGGCCGTCGGGGGTGTAGGTGGTGGCCAGCACGGTGCACTCGGTGGGCCCGTAGGAGGCCATGACCTCGCAGCCGGGCAGCCGCTCGCGCGCGGCACGGAAGCTGGCGGGGTTGACCACGTCGCCGCCCACGATGAGCTGGCGCAGCCAGAACAGCCCTTCCAGCTCCTGCTCGACGAGCAGGTCGAGCTGCGGCGAGACCAGCTTGAGCGTGGTCACCGCGTACCGGTGCAGGACCGGCCGCAGCTCCTCCAGCAGGGTGCCGGTACCGGTCACCACGGTGCGCCCGCCGTGCGCGAGCGGGGTCCACTCCAGGACGGAGACGTCGAAGGTGAGCGGCCCGGCTTGCAGGAACGTCGCGCCGGGTCCGACGTCGAGGTAGTGCGGGGCCCCGGCGACGAGCCGGCTGAGCGCGCGGTGCGGGACGGCCACGGCCTTGGGCGTCCCGGTCGAGCCCGAGGTGGAGATCAGGTAGGCCAGGTCGCCGGGGCGCGCGGCCAGGGGCGGGTCGCCGCCGTCGTGTCCGGCCAGGTCGGCCGCCTGCGGGACCACCAGCGCGCCCAGGTCGGCGGGGAGCCGCAGCTCCGGGCTGACCAGCGTGAGGCTCACCCCGGCGTCGGCGACCAGGAAGCGGAGCCGGTCGGGCGGGAAGTCCGGGTCGAGCGGGAAGTAGGCCGCCCCGCACTTCAGCACCGCGAGCAGGACGACGAACCGGTCGACGGTCGGCGCCAGGCAGACGCCCGCGACCTGGCCATGGCGCAGGCCGAGCGTGGTGAGGTGACGGGCCAGCCGGTTCGCGCGCCGGTTCAGCTCGCCGTAGGTGAGCTCGCCGCCCGTGCCGACGACGGCGGCCTCCTGCGGCCGGAGCGCGGCCTGCGCCTCGACCAGCTCGACCACCGTCGCCCGCGGCGCGCTCTCCTCGGCGGGGCCGGGCGGTTCCCCGGCCACGTCCAGCTCGCGCAGCGGCCGGGCGGGGGCCGCCGCGCCCTGGCCGAGCACCTGGAGGTAGCGCTCGGCCAGGGCGGCGATCGAGGCCCGGTCGAACAACGCGGGCCGGTAGACGAACGTGACGCGCAGCCGCCCGTCCGCGAGCTGCGTGGTGAGGGACAGGTCGAAGCGGGCGGTCACCGGCAGGTCCGGGTACCACCACGCGGGCGCGTCCGGAGCCTCCGCCAGCGCCGTACGGTCACCCGCGTGGTTGACCACGATGTCGAAGATCGGGTTGCGTTGCTCCTCGGGCGCCGCCCGCACCGCCCCCACGATCTGCTCGAAGGGCACGTCCTGGTGCGCGTCCGCGGCCATCCAGGCGTCACGGGTGCGCGCGACCAGCTCGCGGAAGGTCAGCTCCCGCCCGTCGGCCCGCACCCGCAGCACCAGGGTGTTGACGAAGAAGCCGATCAGGTCCTGCAGCTCGGGCCGGGGCCGGTCGGAGACGATCGCGCCGAGGGTCACGTCGTCCTGGCCGGTGAAGGCGCTCAACGTCGCGACCAGCGCAGCCGTCACCACCACGCCGGGGCTGGACCTGGTCCGCCAGGCGAGCGCGCTCATCGCCGCCGTGGCCTCCTCCGGCAGCTCCAGCACGACGCTGTCGCCGGCGGCGTCGGCGGCCGTGGTGCGGGGCCGGTCGGTCTGGAGCTCCAGGCGTTCGTAGCCGTCCAGGGCTTGCCGCCAGTGCTCCAGGTGGGGTTGCAGCAGGTCGCCGTCCAGCAGCCGGCGTTGCCAGCTCGCGTAGTCGCCGTACTGGACCGCGAGCTCGGGCAGGACCGGCGCCCGCTTGGCGAGCGCCGCCGCGTACAGCTCGACCAGGTCGCGGGCCAGCACGTCCATCGACCACCGGTCGGTGACGATGTGGTGGAGCGCCACGAACAGGCCGTGCCCCTCGTCCAGCTCCGCGGCCACGGCCCGCAGCAGCGGCGGCCGGGCCAGGTCGAAGGGCTCGGCCGCCGCCCGCTCGACCGCCGGACGCCAGTCGCGTCCGGCCCAGTCGACGGGGATCTCCACCTCGTCCACGACCTCCTGCGCGACCGTCCCGTCCGGCCGAAGGACGAACGCGGTGCGCAGGATGGCGTGGCGGCGGGTCAGGGCGGTGAGCGCGGTGCCGAGGGCCGTGGGATCGAGCCCCGCCGGGAAGCGCCAGCCGCCAGTGATGTGGTACTGGTCGTGGGACGAATCCAGCTGGCGCAACCACCACAGCCGCTCCTGGCCCGCCGACAGCGGGAACCGGCGCGCCCGGGGATCGCGGAGCAACGGGAACGGATTCGCCGGGCGCGGCTCGAACCTCGGCATCGGTTCCTACACCTTCGCCGAAGAGCTGCTCGCCGCGGAGCGGGCGGCCTCGATGGCGGCGGTGATGGTGGCCACCGTGCGGAAGGTGTCCTCCTTGAGCGCCTCCTCCGGCAGCTCGACCTGGAAGGTGTCCTCCAGGGTGAGCATGAGCCCCATGCAGCTCAGCGAGGTCATCCCCAGCTCCCACAGGTCGTCGTCCGCGCCGAACCCGTAGCCGTGGGCGGTCAGGTTGAGGTGCTTGTCGACGAGCTGCTGGACGGCCTCGGCCACGGAGTCCTGGGAGAGCGTCATCGGCCCGCCTCCCCGGTGCCCGCGCCCACCGGCTGCGAGCCGCCCCGCGCCGCCAGGCGCTGGAAGTAGCGGGCGACCCGGCGCGCGCCGAGCAGGCTGCCCTGCGCGTACCAGAGGATGTCCGGGCCGAGCGCGTAGTCGATGCCCATCGTGTCGTAGAACTTCGTCGCCATCGTGCGGTAGTACTCGGCGATCTGCGTCGTGGTCATCTGCGGCGCGGCCTCGGCGCCGGTCTCGAACCAGGCGGCGAGGTTGTGCTCCACGTACTCGTTGATCGACCACTCGATCGTCCGGGTCTCGATCGGCCGCCGGGTCGGCTTGACCATCGGGTCGAGGGTGCCCGGCTTGCCCTGCACCTCGTTGGCGACGTGCTCGGCCAGCAGCGGGGCGCAGTGGAAGCCGTCGCGGTAGGTGCCGGTCAGCAGGTAGAGGCCGTTCAGCGGCAGCCACCCGATGAGCGGGAACCCGTCGAGGGTGACCGGGCGGTTGCCCGCCAGCCAGCGGGTGACCTCGTGCGAGGCGACCCGCTCGTCGAGCTGCTGCATCGAGTACTGCGCCAGGAAGCGGACGTCGGCCATCCAGGTCACCCCGGACACGTGGTCGACCAGCCGGTTGGTCGCGCCGTAGTACTCCAGGTCGCCCGGGCCGGGCACGACGTGCAACCCGCACGCGAAGCCGCGGTTGGGCGTGCGGACGACGCTGCGGAACGGGTCTCCTCCGGTACGGCGGGCCAGCATGGCGAAGCCGAGGCCGGGGAAGGTCGGCACCATGTCGAAGTCGGTCAGCGCCGTCTTCACCAGCGCCTCGCTGTGCGCCCCCGCCGCGACGACCACGGTGCCGGCCTCGATGATGTGCCCGTCGTCCAGCTCGACGCCGGTCACCTCGCCGTCGGTCCTGATCAGCCGGCGCACCGTCTGGTCGACCATGACCGCGTCCGTGCCGGCCAGCTTGGTGTCGAGCGCGTCCAGCACGCCACGCGCGTCCACCGCGCCCTCCTCCGGCAGGTGGACCGCCCGCAGGGCGCGGGTGTCCAGCCGGGGGCGGAAGCCGGGGATCTCCTTCGGATCGATCTCCGCCCACGGCTTGCCGTACTCGTCGAGGGCGTTGAGCATCGCGGCGAAGTTGACGGTGTCCAGGTCGGCGCCGATGGAGTTGAGCACGACGTGCGACTCCGGCGTGACCAGCAGCGGCGAGCCGGTCGAGGAGAACGGTTCGAGCCGGTCGATCACCTCGGGCCAGCGTTCGTGGGCGGCCACGCCGATCTCGAACCGGACGCGGGAGGCGTCGGTGCGCAGCGACTCGGTGGTGGTCTCGCCGAAACAGCCGAGCATCGCGCCGGCCGCCTGGCTGGCGCCCGCCTCGCGGCTCTTCGGGCCGACCACGACGACCGAACCGGCGCGGCGTTCGACCAGCTCGTCGGCGAGGAACATGCCGAGCGCGCCGTTTCCGACGATGACGATGTCCGCCTGGGCGGGCCGTTCTATCTGTCCAGCACTTTCTTTTCGCACGGGGACTCCTTTGTTGGGAGATGGCATGACGAAATTCTGTGCGCCCTTGTAGGGCTTTGAACGGAGTATCGGCGGCGCAGCACGAAGGGTGGTCAGTGCTGTGGGTGACGGCGCCGAGAGAGGTCTGCGGTCACGAGCAATTCACGTCGGCGTCGATTAATCGATAATGTGCGTTCCCCCCGGTAGGTCGTCAGGTCACGAGCCCCACTCGCTGTTCTGGCAACAGTTGACCACACTAACCAGGCGACCTATGCCTCGCAAGAGATGAAACTGGATATTCGATTAATCGAACTTCGTTCGGTGGGCCGGAAGGGAATCTCCGTTTTTTCTGACCGAAATTAAAACGGCTGATCACGTCGTGATCGTTCTTCGATTCTTACTCTCTGTCAAAGCGCGAGTACGGGATTATGTGAGCAGCTCTCGCATGGTGTCGAGTCCGGCCGGGCCGCTGCGCAGGGCGCGCGTGTGGAAATCCTTCAGGTCGAATGCCGCGCCGCGCCGGGCCCGGTCCGCCTCGCGGAGGTCGAGCCACAACCGCTCGCCGAGTTTGTAGGCGGAGGCCTGTCCGGGCCAGCCGAGATAACGGTCGATCTCGTCGGCGGCCCGCGCCGGATCGGTCAGCGTCCTGGTGGACAGGAATTCCACCCCCAGTTCCGGCGTCCAGCGCTCGCCCTCGTGAAAGCCGGTCCCGGCGGGAATCGCCGACTTCAGGTGCAGGCCGATGTCCAGCACGACGCGGGCGGCCCGGAACAGGCTCTTGTTCAGCATGCCGAGCAGCCTGGCGTCGTCCAGGTAGCCGAATTCGCGCATCAGCCGCTCGGCGTAGAGCGCCCAGCCCTCGCCGTGGCCGTCGATGAAACACAGCAGGCGCTGGAAACGGTTGAGCCCGGGGGTCGCGACCGCGGTGCCGATCTGCAGATGGTGGCCCGGCACGCCCTCGTGGTAGACGGTGCTGGCCTCGCGCCAGGTCGGGAAGACGGTTTTGCCCTCGGGCAGCGACCACCACATCGTGCCCGGCCGGCTGAAGTCCTCGGCGGGGTTGGTGTAGTAGGCGCCCGCCCCGCCGCCGGGCGGCGCGATCCGGCAGTCCAGCCGCATGAGCTCGTCGGGGATGGCGAAGTGCTTGCCGCCCAGGTCGGCCAGCGCCTGCTCGGACAGCTCGCGCATCCACGCCTGGAAGCCGTCCCGGCCGTGCACGGTGTGGCGGGGGTCGGCGTCGAGGGCCGCGGCGGTCTCGGCCGGGGTCGCGCCGGGGCGGATGCGGGCGGCGGCCTCGGCCATCTCGCGCTCGATGCGGGCGAACTCCTCCCACGCCCAGGCGTAGGCCTCGCGCGGGTCCAGCCTCGCGCCCAGGAACGTCCGGGACCACAGGGCGTAGCGTTCCTCGCCGACGGCGTCCTCGGCCGGCGCCTCGGGGCCGAGCTCGGTGCGCAGGAAGGCGGCCAGCTCGGCGTAGGCGCCGGCCGCGGCCCGGGCTCCGGCTCGCAGGTCGGCCCGCAAGGCGTCGCCCACCTCCGCCCGGTCGGCGCAGGTGGCGAAGAAGCCGCCGGGGGCCGACCAGGTCTCGCACTGGGCGGCGGCCTGCCGTACCTGCCGGGCGGCGGCCACCTGGCCGGCGGCGGCCGAGGCCGACAGCGAGGCTCGGTAGCCCGCCAGCGCGGCCGGCACCGCGGCCAGCCGCCGGGCGAAGGCGGCCCAGTCCGCCTCGCTCGCGGTCGGCATCAGGTCGAACACCCAGCGGATGCTCTGCACCGGACTGGCGATCACGTTCAGCGCGGCCTGCGGCAGGCCGGCCTGGTGGATCTCGACCTCCAGGCCGATCCGCTCGGCGAACACCGCCTGGGCGACGCGCTCGCCCTCGTCGGCGGGCCGGGCGGCGCGGATGGCGGCCGACGCGGCGGCGGCGAGGGCGGCACGGGCGGCGTGGCCGTCCGGGGAGAGGTCGGGGAGCCGGTCGTCGTGGCCGCCGATGCCGAACTCGGTGGCGGCGACCGGGTTCAGCCGGGCGTAGTCGTCGACGTAGGCATCGCAGATCTGGTGCACACGTAACGGGGTCATGCCCCGCACCATACCCGCGTGACTTCTGTCAGGAAGCGTTGTAAGGAGACCGGGGACCGCCGGTGCGACACCGGCGGCCCCCGGCCGGAAAGGCGGGCCGAGCTGGGGGCCTACTTGCTGATGCGGACCGCGTCGGCGATCACGTACCCGGCCCCGCCGGTCCACCGCGAGACGCCGACCACGTCATGGTCGCCCGCGGTGAGGCTGAAGGTGCCGAGGCTGCGCCAGCCGCCGCCGCCCGTGGACTGGTCGACGTAGACGGTCTTGTTGCCGCTGGAGGTGGCGACGATGAACGGCGTGGACGGGTTGTACCCGGACACGGCCGGGTACCAGACCTCGACCTTGTACGTCCCGGCGCTCGGGATGTTCGCCTTGAACCAGGCCGGGTCGCTGGCCGCCACCGGGTCTGCGAAGCGGTAGTCGGCGCCGTAGCGCTGGGCCGAGTAGGTCGAGGTGCCCCAGTTGGCGCTGGCGGTGAAGCGGCCGGCGGTGGCGTTGTCCACGATGGTCGACCAGCTCGTGCCGCCGCCACCGGTGACGTAGCCCATGTACTTGTTCCAGTCCCAGTGCGGGCCGGGGTCGGTGTGCGTCGCGCCGGGGACCTCGTTGTGGCCGATGATGTAGCTGCGCGTCTTGGGGATGCCGTAGCGGTTGGCCAGGTGCGCGGTGAGCGCGGCCGAGGAGCGGTACATCGCGTCGGTGAACCAGGAGGCCTGGCTGACCCAGCCCTCGTGCTCGATGCCGATGGAGCGGGTGTTGTAGGTCCAGTTCCCGGCGTGCCAGGCGATGTCCTTGTCGCGGACCATCTGGGTGATCGCGCCGTCGTTGGAGCGGATGACGTAGTGCGCGGAGACCTGGGCGGACGGGTTCTGGAACCAGGAGATCGCCCCGGCGTAGGAGCCCTGCGTGACGTGGATGATGATCCGGTCGATGGCGTAGTCCGACTCGCGGCTGGCCGCGGTGTAGTTGGACGAGCTGGCCGGGACCCACGAGGCGTTGGGGTAGTCGGGGCTGGCGGCGGCCAGCGCGGCGAGGTCGGCGGCCTCGGCGTAGGCGCCGCGGTCGGCGATGAAGGGCTGCGCGGGGATGGCGATCTGCTCGCCGGTGGCGTCGGCGGTCAGGCCGGTGCCGAGGGTGGCGTAGACGGCGTCGGCGTAGAGCCGGGCGACCGCCGGGTCGCTGGCGTTGCTGTAGCGGGCGACGGCCTGGTACCAGCCGCCGATGTCGCCGTTCGTGGTGAGGCCGAGCTCGGTGGCGTAGGCGCGGAGCAGGGCGGCGCCGCCGAGGATGTTGGCCGCGTTGTCGCGCTGCAGGGCGCGGGCGCGCTGGCCGGTGAGCGAGGCGGCCTTCTCCAGGGCCTTGACCGACGGGTTGCTGACCAGGTGCATGACACCGTAGCCGCCGGAGGCGCTGGGCTTGCCGTCGTGCGAGTCGAAGTGGGTCTCGTTGTAGGCGATGGCGGCCAGCAGGTCGCGCGGGACGTCGTGGGCCCGGGCCGCGCGCTCGAAGGCGGCGTTGAGCGGGCCGGAGGTCGTGGCGGAGGTCGTGGCGGCCGTCGTGGTGACCGTCGCGGTGACGGTCACGGCGTGGGCTGCGGCCGGAGCCGTCAGCAGCGTGGCGAGCATCACGGATAACAGCGTGAAGCGAGGGGTTCGCATGAAAGAAAGTTTCGGCGAACCCTGGTCAGATGTCGATTATTGACATTACATCGAGCTTGTGGAAAAACTGACGGGCCCAGTCGCCGTCTGGACGGTGACCCGGCCGCCCGAGCACGACACCTTCGGGTCCTCCACGCCGGGCACCACGATGGTCACCAGCTCCTTGGCCGCCGGGGAGACCACGACGGTCGCCGGCTTCTTCGACAGGTACGTCGGCGACACCCAGCCGAGACCGCCGCCGCGCTCCACTTTCTGGCCGCCGACCGCGGTGCAGCCCGCGAGCTGGACCAGCGAGACCTTGAACTTCCCGTCGCCCAGCACCAGGTGACCCTTCTCGCGGGAGACCAGCGACAGGGAGTCGGCGAAGCGCCAGATGTTCCTGACCTGCCGGCCGCCGGCGGCGCTGTCCTTGACCGCCATCAGGTCCTGGTCGTGGTTGACCAGCACCGCGCGGTTGCGGGCCACACCGTAGGCCTTGTCGGTCAGGCGGAAGCTCTGCCGGTCCTTGCCGTACGTGGCCCTGGTCAGCGTGCTGGCCGTACGCGGGCGGAAACGCTCGCCCACGACGGTCGGGATGTTGTGCGCCTCGGGGGACATGGTCCAGAAGCGGTACTTGCTGCGCTCGTAGGAGTGGAACCCGGTGTCGACCAGGATGTCGCGGCCTTGGGCGTAGTAGGTGACGCCGAGGTGGTCCTCGTGGCCGTGGAACTTCATGCCGGGGCCGAAGCGGATGCTGTAGTACGCCGACTCGGGCTTGCCCCACGCGGTGCGGCCGTAGACGTAACCGGCGCGGTAGACCTTGACCTTCGAGGCCGGCGTGCCCGTCTCCATCTTGGGCTCGGTCTCGGCGCTGCCGTCGCCGAGCGGCGCCATGTAGCCGTTGGGCTGGGTGGAGTGCGCGATGAAGTCCTTGAGCGACTCGGCCCGCGACACGATCGCGCCCGGCGCCTTGACGCCGCAGGCGCGCATGTTCTCCAGCGCCACCTGGATGCGCCCGTAGACGTAGACGGCATAACGCGGGGCCTGCTCGCGCAGCGCGCCCTGCGAGTCGACGTCGATCTCGACCGTCTCGGTGAGCCGCCGCACGGCCAGCCTCGACCAGTCGGCGCGGTTGTAGCGGCAGCCGATCGCCATCAGCGCAATGTCCTGGTCGATGCCGTGGTTGTGGCCCTTCTTGTACAGGGCCGGGTTGCTCAGCAGCTTGGCGTGCTGGGCCAGGCTGCTCTTGAGCCAGTCCTCCTTGACGTGCATGCTCAGGCAGACCAGCGCCTGCGTGCGCAGCGAGGTCGGGTGGTCCTTCCACACGTACGGCGGAGCCGCCCCCGGCTTGTTGCGCGCGGCCCAGTCGGCGGTGATCTCCTTGGCGCGCTCCAGGAACTTCTCGTCGCCGGAGTTCTCGTAGGCCACGACCAGCGTGCCCATCCAGCGCAGCGAGTGGAAGACGTACTCCCACGAGCGGTTGCGGTAGGGGCTGGCGTCCCAGTCGATCTTCTTGCCGAGCTTGATCGGCGGCAGGCCGACCAGCGACAGCTCGCCGCGCATCACCTCGTCCGCGGTCGGCGTGCCGGGGATCCAGTCGCCCTGGCACTGCGCGGTCCGCTTCACCGGCGCGCTCTCGGCGGCGGCGACCCCGCTCAGCCCGCCGACGGCGAGGGACACGGCGAGGGGGAGGAGGGCGAGGCGGCGCACGCGAGGGGTCCTTCCGGGGCTGAGGGCGGCGCAACATGCTTTCCGGTTATCCGGTAACTGGTCAAGTTGAGTGCCGGATCGTTACCGCCCTCCCACCGGACTCGCAGGAGCGCCTCGGCCGCCCGGCCCGATCCCTTCCGGTCATGGCCACCCGGCCGCTCCTGTGCCCTGACCTCGCCTGGCAGACTGGCCGGGTGAATTTCCCGGACAGTCCCGCCTGCCGCGCGGCGCTCGAAGTAGCGACCGCCTTCCACACCCCGTCGCTGCTCAACCATTCCGTTCGGGCCTACCTGTGGGCCGAGTGGTATGCCGCCGAGCACGGCATCGGCTACGACGCCGAGCTGCTGTTCGTCTCGGCGATGCTGCACGACATCGGGCTGGCCCAGGCCTTCGACAACCACGAGCTGACGTTCGAGGAGGCCGGGGCGAACGTCGCCTGGGTCTTCGGGGCGGGCGCGGGCTGGCCGGTCGAGCGCCGGGTGCGGGCCGGCGAAGTGATCATCCGCCACATGTGGGACAAGGTGGACGTCGCCGAGGATCCCGAGAGCTTCCTGCTGGAGCTGTCCACCGCCATGGACATCTCCGGACGGCAGACCGACGAGCTGCCCGGCCCGCTGCGGGCGCGGGTGCTGGCCGCCTACCCGCGGTTCGACCTGGCCACCGAGTTCGCCGGCTGCTTCGCCGCGCAGGCCGAGCGCAAGCCGGACAGCCTGGCCGCCGTCTTCGTGCGCGGCGGCCTGGCCGGCAAGCTCGCCCGCAACCCGCTGGAACAGGGCTAGCCGCTCACTCCCAGCGGAAGGTGTGCCAGACCCGCGCGGTGCCGGCCCGGACCCACGGCTGGGCCGGGTCGAGGCCGACCGGCTCGAACGGCACGACCGCGCCGCCCCGCACGGGCACCGAGGCCGTCGTCCCCGAGGTGGTGCGGTAGCTGAAGGTCAGCTCCGCCCCCTCCAGCCGGTGCCCGCGCAACGCCACCCCGGACCCCGACCGCTCGGCGCCGAAGACGATCGGCTCGGCCCAGCGGGCCTCGATCTCCGCGGCCAGCGGCGGCCGGCCCGACTCGGTGCAGATCAGGTAGGGGTCCCAGGCATAGGAGAGCACCTTGCCGACCCGGCCGGCCGCGGCGGCGAGCTGCCGGTCGACCCGCTCCTTGGCCGCCCGGCCCCGCTGCGGGCCGTCCGGCCGGGAGCAGAGCCCGGCCTCCGGCGCCGGCTCGAACACCTCCACGTTCATCCACAGCTCCACGCCCTCGACCGGCCGCCGCGCCGCCGCCGCGAAGTAGTCGCCCGTCGAGCCCTGGTAGGCCTGCCCGTTGCGCACCTGCCCCACCGCGGGCACCAGCCCCGGTTCGACCGGCTCCTCGACCTGGTCGCCGCCGAACACGCCGACCTTGCCGGTGCCGCGCCCGTCCTGGACCGCCACCGCCATCGGCGAGCCCGCCCGCGTCGCGCCGAGCTGCGCCAGCCCCGCGGCGACCTTGGCCGGCGGGAAGCCGCGGTCGGTGTGGGCGTGGAAGTAGGGGCTGACCAGGATCGTGCCGCCCGGCAGCGCCCGCGCCACGCTCCGGTGCTGGTCGCGGTAGAGCGCCAGCACCGGGTCGTCGCGCAGCCGCTCGCGCATCGACATCTCGAACGCCTGGTAGACCCCGGCCACCTCGGCCCGTCCCCGGTAGCGCGCGGCGACCCGCTCGGTGAGCGCCTTGAGCGGCGCCATCGCCGACAGGTCCGGCAGCCAGGGCCGGCCCTCCTGCGCCGGAGCCGTCGGCAGCCCGGGGAAGACCTTCATCCCGAACGCCGCCGCCTCGCGCAGCAGGTGCCCGACGCCGTCGTCGGCCACCCGCACGATGATGAGGTCCCGCTGCGTGCCCTCGCACGGCACGAACAGCAGTTGGAAACCGCCCGGCACGTTCCGGTCGACGCCCGGGCAGCGCAGCAGCGCGTCGCCCATGTCCTCGCGCGCCTCGTAACCGAACACCCGCCGCACCCCGGCCAGCCGGTCGCACGGCTGCCCGTCCACCACGCACCCGGCCGCGCCCGTTCCGGGCAGCAGCCGCTGGCCCATGACCACGATCGTGTCCGCCCCGATCCGGTGCATCGCCTCCACCGTCCGCCTCGTCCGGCAGGCGTCGGCATCGGGGGAGACCCAGTACCCCGAGATCGGGTACGGCGCGGCCACCCGCGGATCCCGTGGCGCGCAGCCGCCCTGCTGACCGCCGGGCGGCCGGGCCGCGGCCCCCGGCGCCGGAGCGGCGGCCCCGCCCGAGCAACCGGCGACCGCCGCCGCCAGGAGGACGGCCGCCAGCCCCCGGCGAAGCCGGCTCAACGCGTGACGCGCCTTCAGTGCGTGCCCCATGCTCCCCGGTGCACGACCTCGTCCACCGGCTTGCGGCCCCGCTTGAGCGAGGGCGAGGGCCGGTCCTGGGCGCGGTACCCCACGCTGATCACCCCGATCGGCGTGTACGCCTCGGGCACCCCGAAGGCCGCCTTCACCCGGGTGGTGCGCTCGCCCGGCGGGATGCCGAAGAAGCACGCCCCGAGCCCGGAGTCGACCGCGGTGAGCAGCATCAGCAACGAGGCGAACCCGGTGTCGATGTCCCAGTACGGGACCGGCCAGCGCGACTCGTCGCGGTCGGTCCAGCCCTTGTCGGCGTCGGCGTACCGGTCGAGATAGGCCTGCTTGTGCGAGAACGGGATGATCAGCAGCGGCGCCCGCCGCAGCCCGGCCAGCCACGGGTCGTCGCCGCGCGACTCGACCGAGGTCTCCCAGAAGCGCTCGACGTCCGCGGGCGTGTCGAGGACCAGGAAGGCCCAGCCCTGGCTGAACCCGGCCGAGGGGGCGTGCAGCGCGTTGGCCAGGATCCGTTCGCGCACCTCCTCGGGGACGGGCCGGTCGGGATCGTAGTCGCGGACCATGCGGCGCCGCCGTACCACCTCTTGGAACTCCATCAGGCTCCCTTCACCTGACGCCCAGCCTTCCAGACGCCGGTGACATTGCGCGGGTCGGCCAGCACGGACAGGTCGGCCAGCGGGTCGGCGGCCAGGGTGATGACGTCGGCGTCGTAGCCCGCGGCCAGCACGCCGCTGCGCGGGGCCTGCGGGCCGAGGGTGAGCGGGCCGTTGGCGGTGGCGGTGCGGATCGCCTCCAGGGGCGTCAGCCCGCAGGCGGCCAGGCGGGGCAGCTCGCGGCCGTGCCGGCCCCAGGAGTTGGGGCGGCCGGCGCCGCTGACCGAGATGTCGGTGCCCATCGCCAGCGTGACGCCCCGCGAGTGCGCCAGCGCGACGGCGTCGGCGTGGGTCTCGGCGATGGTCTTGAGCTTGTCGAGGTAGAGGGCGGGCACGGTGCCGTCCTCCAGGAGCTCCTCGATGATGGTCCGGGTGGCGACCAGCGCCGCGCCCTTCTCCACCATCAGGTCGCAGACCTCCTCGTCGAGGTAGGTGCCGTGCTCGATGGTGGTGACCCCGGCCTCCAGCGCGGCGATCATGCCGGGCTTGCCGTGGCAGTGCGCGGCCACCGCGCGGTCGGCCATGGCGGCGACCTCGACCAGCGTGCGCAGCTCCGCGCCGGTGAACTGCTGGTGGATCGGGTGGTCCACGTCGGACAGCACGCCGCCGGAGGCGCAGACCTTGATCACCTTGGCGTTGCGCCTGAGCTGCTCCCGCACCGCGCGGGCGCACTCGTCCGGGCCGTCGGCCAGCCGGATCTCGCCGTTGTCCTGGACGTGGCCCTCGACCCACGACAGCGGCAGGCTGTGGAAGTCGCCGTGCCCGCCGGTGGTGGACAGGATCGCGCCGGCCGCGTAGATCGACGGCCCTTCCAGCGAGCCGTCCTCGACGCCCGCGGCCAGGTAGACGCCCAGCCCGCCGACCTCGCGGATCGAGGTGACGCCCGCGTCCAGGGCGGCGCGCAGGTCGCCCGCGCACCGGGCCGCGCGGAGCTGGGCGGGTACCGTCGCCATCCGGCCCGGCTCCAGGCTGGTGATGCCGAGCAGGTGGGTGTGGCAGTCCCACAGGCCCGGCATGACCACCGGGACGTGCAGGCCGGGCTCGCCCGGCGGGGCCTGCTCGGTGGGCCCGGCGTAGGCGATCGTGCCGCCGTCGAGGACGACGGTGCCGTGCCGTACCGGCTCGCCGTCACCTGGGATGAGAAGGTCTGCCGAGATTCGGGTCATGGGCGAAATCTAGCGGCGTGTCCGTCTCCGGGGTAGATCCTTCCGCGGGCCGCAGCCACAGGTGGGCGGTCAGCGTCACCAGGCCCACCAGCCAGCCGGTGAGCAGGCCGGCGTTCACCCCGTCGGCCATCCCGAACGCGCTCCAGACGCTGGTGGTGCCCGAGGTGAACCGGTCGGCCAGGAAGAACGCCCCCTCGCGCAGCAGCCCGGTGGCTCCGGTCACCAGGACCGCGCAGCCCCAGCCGAGCACGAACACCGCGCTGCCCGAGCCGCGCGGCCGTACCCGGCGGAGCGTTGTCCCCAGCAGGAGCATGAGCGCGACCGCGGCGAAGACGATCAGGGCCATCAGCGCGACCACGTCCAGCAGCACGTGCCGGGTGGGGTCGTCGTCCGGCAGCCAGGAGGAGCTGAGCGGCTCGGGAAAGCGCAGCGCGAACAGCGGGTTGAGGACGTCCTTGGCGATCGCCCGGTTCCGCGCCATCGCCCCCGTGGCCAGCAGCAACAAGGTCAGCACCAGGGCCGCGACCCCTGCCGTGGCGTACGGCCTGCTGTTGGTCGGCACCTCCGCTGCCGGTGGTACGGCTCGCGCGGTGCGGGCGTAGGTCACCGCCGCGGCGGCTCCGCCGATCCAGCCGAAGGCCAGCAGCCACATCCCGGAGCCCGGGCCCGTCAGGCTGACCGGCAGGGGCTGGCCGATGTAGCCCGGCCAGTACCCGCCCACTCCCCACAGCGCGAGCGGGCCGCTGACCAGCATCCCCATCGCCGTGCACGCCCAGCCGAGCATGAAGGCGGCGAAGAGCGCCCCTCTCGGCGGCAGGACCCGGCGCAGGCCGACCAGCAGCCAGTAGCAGACCAGGGGCAGTGCCGCGGCGGCCACCGCGAGCCAGATCAGCCGGGGGACGGAGTTCTCCGGGCGGGGCGTCAGCGGGTAGCCCAGCAGGAGGGACAGGAAGCTCAGCTCGTCCGGCAGGTGGGGGCGGAGGAACTGGGCCAGGATCCCGAGACCTGCCAGGGCGGCGATCAGCGCCAGCACGACCGCCAGCCCCATCCTCCTGGCCCGCGGCAGACTCACATGCGCCGGCCGAGTGACCCCGGCCTCCCTCGTCCCGACCGGCTCTGTCGCGGGTTGCCCCGCTCCGGTGTGCTCAGCCACAGAGGGTGCCCACCTTCTCCATCCCGGCCAGCCAGTCGGCCGGAGCGGGACCGGCCGCCTGCTCCAGCGCGGCCCGCAGCTCGGGGCTGTCGGCCTGCGCGGCCACGGCCAGGACCTCGCGCCGCCGCCGCCGGTCCTCTGCGCTCTTCCGCTGCTCCATCTCCTCGATCAGCCGGTCGAGATCCTCCAGCTCCACGTCCAGCTCCAGCGGCTCGCCGAAGAGGTCCTCCGGCGCCGTCGGCACCGCCAGCGGGGCCCTGGACGGCCGGGACGACGGCTGCGCCACCTCGGCCGGCATGACCGCCCGGAAGAACCCCGCGCACGCCCGCCCGTCCGGCCACAGCGCCGGATGGGTCGCCCCGAGCAGACCCACGGCCACGACGGCCGCCACCGCCACGGCGAGCAGAGCCCGGCGTGGCGCCGGCGGTTCGTCGTGATCCATGCGCCGACGCTAGCGAGGACCGTTATCGATTCCCTTTAGGTCTTCGTGATCCGGACCGCGTCGGCGATCACGTACCCGGTCCCGTTCGTCCAGCGGCTCACCGCCACCAGGTTCTGGCTGCCCGCCTTCAGCTTGAAGGAGCCCAGGCTCTGCCAGGACCCGCCGCCGGCCCGCTGGTTCACCGTGACGGTCTGCACCCCGCTCGCGGTGCTCACCAGGTACGGCGTCGCCGAGTTGTACCCGGCGTTCGACGGGTACCACACGTCGATCCGGTAGGTCCCGGCGTTCGGGACCGCCGCCTTGAACCACGCGGCGTCGGCCACCCGGGCCGGGCTGGCGAAGCGGTAGTCCTTGCCGAGCTTCTGCCCGGAGAAGGTGGAGCTGCCCCAGTTGGCGCTGCCGGTGGGCCGGTCCACCACGAGGCTCCACGCGCTCGGGTTGCCCGGCGGGGGACCGCCGTTGACGAGCTGCATGAAGCGGTTCCAGTTCCAGTGCGGCCCGGGGTCGGTGTGGTCGGCGCCGGGCACCTCCTTGTGGCCGATGATGTGCCGCCGGTCCTTGGGAATGCGGTACTTCTCGCACAACGCCTTGGTGAGCGCCGCCGAGGCGCGGTACATCGCGTCGGTGAACCAGCCGCTGTTGTTGATGTAGCCCTCGTGCTCGATGCCGATCGAGCGCCGGTTGTAGCCGCTGTTGCCGGCGTGCCAGGCGACGTCCTTGTGCCGGACCATCTGCGTGATGTCGCCGTCCTTGGAGCGGATCACGTAGTGCGCCGAGACCCGGGACCGCGGGTTCTGGAACCACGAGATCGAGCCGGCGTAGGAGCCCTGGGTGACGTGCATGACGATGCGGTCGATCGGAGCCCGCCCGGCCGAGGTGTAGTTGCGCGGGCTGGCGGCGACCCAGTGGGCGGCCGGGTAGTCGGCGCTGACCACCTGGGCGAAGCTGCGGGCGTCCTCCAGGTCGCCGCGCTGCGGCTCGATGGGGTTGGCGAGCACGGTGATCGTCTCGCTGCCGACGGTGGCCGACAGGCCGTTGGCCAGGACGTCGTAGACGGAGTCGGTGTACAGGCGCTTGACCTCCTCGGCCTCGGCTCCGCCGTACTGCGCGACCGCGGAGTACCAGGCGGTCGGGTCGTCACGGTTGATGGACCCGGCGAGGGAGCCGAGGTAGGCGGCGCCGCCGTAGATGTTGGCGGCGGTGTCGGTGCGCAGCTTGTCGGCCGGCTGGCCGGTGAGCTCGGCCGCCTTCTCCAGCGGGCCTGGGCTGACCAGGTGCATGACGCCGTAACCGCCGCTGGCGCTGGGCCGGCCGTCGTGCCCGTCGAAGCGCGTCTCGGTGTAGGCGATGGCAACCAGGAGGTCGGTTGGCACGTCATACGCGGCGGAGGCTCTGGCGAAGGCCTCGGTGAGCGGGCCCGCCGAGACGGCGTGGCCCGGCGCTTGGATAAGGGCGAGCAGCAGCGTGACGGCCGCCGCCAGCCGGGCGGTCAACATGGGGAAAGCTCCCTTCGAGGGGTGATGACGCGTGCACCCTACGGAGGGGGTTGGGGAAATATCGCCTCATGTGACGATTGGGGTATGACTGCTTGACACGTGGGGGCCGATAGCCTTGACGGGTGCGTATCGCAAGGTTCTCCACAGGGGAAGGCGTGTCCTTCGGCGTCGTCGAGGGCGAGTTCATCGCGGCCGTCGCCGGGCACCCGTTCAACCAGATCCAGTTCACCGGCGAGCGGTTCCCGCTGGCCGAGGTGCGGCTGGTGGCGCCCATGCTGCCGAGCAAGGTCGTGGCGATCGGGCGCAACTACGCCGAGCACGCCCGCGAGCTGGGCAACGAGGTGCCGGACGAGCCACTGATCTTCATGAAGCCGTCGACCTCGGTCATCGGGCCGGGCGAGGCCATCGCCTACCCGACGGCGCTGTCGGAGCGGGTCGACTTCGAGGGCGAGCTGGCCGTCGTCATCGGCCGCCTGTGCCGCGAGGTGCCGGTCGAGCGGGTCAAGGACGTCATCTTCGGCTACACCTGCGCCAATGACGTGACCGCGCGCGACCTGCAGAAGAAGGACGTGCAATTCACCCGCGCCAAGGGGTTCGACACGTTCTGCCCGATCGGCCCGTGGATCGAGACCGACCTCGACCCGTCCGACCTCGCCCTGACCACCACGGTCAGCGGCGAGGTACGGCAGAGCGGACGCACCAGCCAGCTCATCCACGACATCCCCGCGCTGGTCTCCTACGTCAGCGCGGTCATGACGCTGATCCCCGGCGATGTCATCCTGACCGGCACCCCCGCGGGCGTGGGCCCGATGGAGGTCGGCGACGAGGTCAGCGTGGGCATCGAGGGCATCGGCACCCTGACGAACAAGGTGGTCTCCCGTGATTAGGGTTCGCTTCGCGCCCTCCCCGACCGGCATGTTCCACGTGGGCGGCGCCCGCACGGCACTGTTCAACTGGGCGCTGGCCGAACAGTCGGGCGGCACCTTCGTGCTGCGCGTCGAGGACACCGACGCCACCCGCAACAAGCCGGAGTGGACCGAGGGCATCATCTCGGCGCTCGACTGGATCGGCATCAACGGCACCAACAAGGTGTTCGAGGGCCCCTACTTCCAGTCCGCCTTCGAGCCGCAGCACCGCGAGGCGGTCGCCAAGCTCCTGGCCGACGGGCGCGCCTACCACTGCGACTGCACCCGCGAGGACCTGGTCGCGCGCACCGGCTCCGAGCACCGCGGCTACGACGGCCACTGCCGTGAGCGCGGCCTGACCGAGGGCGCGGTCCGCTTCCGCACCCCCGACGAGGGCGTCACCGTCGTCGAGGACGTCATCCGCGGCCGGGTGGAGTTCCCGAACGAGGCGCAGGAAGACTTCGTCATCGCCCGCACCGACGGCTCCCCGCTGTACGTGATCGCCAACGCGGTCGACGACATCACCCAGGGGATCACCCACGTCGTCCGCGGCGAGGAGCACCTCGGCAACGCCGCCAAGCAGGTCATGCTCTGGCCCGCGCTCGGCAAGGAGCCGCCGGTCTGGGCGCACCTGCCGGTGATCGTCAACGAGCAGCGCAAGAAGCTGTCCAAGCGCCGTGACAAGGTCGCCCTGGAGTCCTACCGGGACGAGGGCTACCTGGCCGAGGCCATGGTCAACTACCTCATGCTGCTCGGCTGGGGCCCCGGCGACGACCGCGAGATCATGCCGTGGGCCGAGATGATGCCGCTGTTCAAGCTGGAGAACGTCAACTCCGCCAGCGCCTTCTTCGACGAGAAGAAGCTGCGCGCCTTCAACGGGGAGTACATCCGGGCGCTGCCGCTGGAGACCTTCGAGGAGCGCTGCCTGCCCTACCTCGACCCCACCTGGGACGCCGAGCTGTTCAGCAAGGTCGCCCCGCTGGCCCAAACCCGCATCGGCGTCCTGGGCGAGATCCGGCAGAACGTCGACTTCCTCTTCCTCGACGAGCCCGTCTTCGACGAGGCCTCGTGGGACAAGGCGATGAAGAAGAACCCGGTCGAGATCCTCACCGGCTTCCTGGCCAAGCTGGAGACGGTCGACTGGGACCCCGAGTCGATCAAGGCCGCCCTGCTGGAGGTCGGCGAGGCGGTGGGCATGGGCCTCAGCAAGGCCCAGGCCCCGGTCCGCGTCGCCATCACCGGCCGCACGGTCGGCCTGCCGCTCTTCGAGTCGATCGAGGTGCTGGGCCGGGCGAAGTCGGTCGACCGCGTGCGTGCCGCGCTGGCCAGACTGACGGCGTGACCCCTGACCCCAGGACACCGGCCGGCGCGTGAGGCACCGGCCGGTGTTCGGCTTTTCGGGGATCTCCGGGAAAGGCCGGTGAATCGCGGAACGAACCTTGCCGCAATAGTTCCTACCGTATGCGGTATGACGATTCTCGTTACCGGCGCCACCGGCGCCGTCGGCCGCCACGTAGTCCGCGAGCTCCTGGAGCGGGGCCAGCAGGTCCGCGCGATGACCCGCAACCCGGCCAAGGCCGCCTTCCCCGCCGAGGTCGAGGTGGTCCAGGGCGATCTGACCGACCTGGCCTCCTTCGCCGCCGCCCTGGAGGGTGTGCGGGCCGTCCACCTGATCGACGTCAGCGGCGACGACTACACCCCGCTGCGCAACGGCGAAGAGATCGTCCAGCTCCTGGCCGGCCGGAAGGTGACCCTGCTGTCGAGCTGGGGCGAGGGCACCCTGGAGCCCGCCCTGCGCGCCTCCGACCTCGACTGGGCCTACATCCAGCCGACCGAGTTCATGTCCAACGCCCTGGCCTGGGCCGAGCCGGTCCGCAAGCACAACCGCATCGAGGAGGCCTTCGCCTCGACCAAGACCGTCATGGTGCACGAGGGCGACATCGGCGCGGTCATCGCCGTCGTCCTCACCTCGGACGGCCACACCGGCCGGTCCTACGGCCTCACCGGTGGCGAGCGCCTGGACATCCCGGCCAAGGTCCGCCTGCTCGGCGAGGCCATCGGCCGGGAGATCGAGTTCGTCGAGCTCACCGTCGACCAGCTCCGGGAGAAGTACCGCAGGGAGGGCGTGCCCGAGCACATGGTGGACTTCCAGATCCGCGTCTTCGGCGAGGTGGCGGAGGACGCCTACCAGCCCTCCAGCACGGTCCAGGACCTCACCGGCCGCCCGCCGCGCACCTTCGCCCAGTGGGCGGCCGAGAACGCCGACGCCTTCCGCTGACGCGCCCCGCGATGCGAGCCGGGACCGGCCCGCATCGGCCGCGCGGGTCAGGCCGGGATGCAGTTCGGGTCGCGGAAGTTGACCAGCTCCATCGGCAGCTTGTCCAGGACCTCCACCTTCTGCACCGCGTGCCCGGAGACCAGCTCCCCCTTGGCGTCCAGGACGTTGAACCCCAGGTAGCGGTAGGTCTCCGGCTCGAAGACGAGCACGGCCCCGTCGGGGGTGGCCACGCCGACCCCGGTGCGGTCGAGGGCGTCGGTGGCCTTGGGCAGCAGCCGGACGCCCTTGACCTCCGAGACGAGCTGGAACAGCCCGGCGCGCAGGCTGGGCCGTACCGCCGCCCGGTCGAGCAGCTTGGTCAGGGTGTAGATCTCCCGCTTGTCCGGCTCGGCCGGGTGCTCGGCCACCGCCTGCCGTACCCGCTCGCGCAGCGCGGGCAGGTCGGTGGGCCACCGCGCCATGTCGGCGTAGGTGGTGCCCATCGTGCGGTCGAAGCTGTCGCCGCACAGCTTGTGGAGGGTGACCTGCTCGCCCTGCCGCATGATGAACTCGCGGGTGGACCAGTCGGCCGGGACCCAGTCCTCCCGCGGCTCCGAGTCGGTGGCCGAGAAGCGGTCCCGGCCGATCGAGTGCACCACCTGGCCGGGCCGTGGAGCCAGGTCGGGTTCGGCGGCGGCCGCCTCGGCGGCCAGGGCCAGCACGTCCTGCGCGCTGGCCGGCGCCGGGTCGGCGCCGATCTGGACCACCACGAAGGTGGCGGTCAGGGCCGCGGCCAGCCCCCCTGCGACCGCGAACCGGAACGCCGGCCGCCCGCGCCGGGGCGGACCGGCCCGCATGCCGTCGAGCAGCCTGCGGCGGGCGGGGTCCAGGGTCTGGCGGTCGGCGGGCGGGATCTCCGCCCACAGGGTCTTGAGCTCGTCCATCAGTCGGCTCCCAGGGTCTCGCGGATCTTCTTACGGGCCCGGTTGAGCCGGGATCGGACGGTTCCCACCGGGATGGCCAACGCCTGCGCGACCTCGTCATAGGTGAGGTCGGCCCAGGCGACCAGCAGCAACACGTCACGATCGGCTCGCTTGAGACCGAGCAGCGCGCTCGCCAGCGGCCGGTTGACCGCCAGCGTGGAGACGCCGTCCTCCAGCTCGTAGAAGGGGTGCACGCCGGTGCGCACGTAAGCCCGGTACAGGTTGAGCTCGGTACGGCGGCGCTTGCCGATCACGTTGGAGGCGATGCCGTACAACCACGGCCGGGCGTCGGGCCGGGCGGCGTCGTAGCGCTCCCGGCTCTGGAAGGCGGCCAGGAAGGTGTCGGCCACCACGTCCTCGGCGGCGTCTGGCCCCAGGCGGCGGACCGCGTAGCGGTGCAGCAGGGGCGCGTGCCGGTCGAACAGGACGGCGAAGATCTCCGGTTCACGGAGCGAGTGATGGATGAGACTCGCGTCGTCGGACTGTGCGACTTCGCGGGTGAGAGTCATGCATGGCAACCCTTCTCGGGGGTGAGCGGTCATGGGTACTTACCGCCGCCCCCGAGAAGAGTTCACGCCACGTCGTTACACCAGGCCGCGGCGCTTGAGCAGCGGCTCGATCCGCGGCTCGCGGCCACGGAAGGCGCGGAAGGCGGCCAGCGCGTCCATGCTGCCGCCCACCGAGAGCAGGGTCTTGCGGAAGTGGTCGCCGTTCTCCCGCTTGAGCCCGCCGTTCTCCTTGAACCACTCGACGCTCTCGGCGTCGAGCACCTCGCTCCAGATGTAGGAGTAGTAGCCGGCGCTGTAGCCGGTGATGTCGGAGAAGATGTGCAGGAAGTAGTTCGTCCGGTACCGGGTGCGGACCAGCGGGAAGTCCACGCCGGCCGCGCGCAGCGCCTCGTCCTCGAAGGCCCGGGCGTCGGCGACCGTCTGGCCGGTGGCCAGGCGGTGCCAGGACCAGTCGAGCAGCGTCGCCTTGAGGTACTCCAGCGTCGCGAAGCCCTGGTTGAACTGCTCGGCCGCCTGCATCTTGTCGATCAGCTCGCCCGGCATGGGCTCGCCGGTCTCGTAGTGCTTGGCGTAGTTGGCCAGGATCTCCGGCCAGGTCGCCCACATCTCGTTGACCTGCGAGGGGTACTCGACGAAGTCACGCGGCACGCTGGTGCCCTCGACGCGCGGGAAGCGCACCTGCGAGAACAGGCCGTGCAGCGCGTGCCCGAACTCGTGGAAGGCGGTCTCGACCTCGTCGAACGTCATCAGCGTCGGGCCCTCGGCCGGCTTGGTGATGTTGAGGTTGTTCATCACCACCGGCTTGTCGCCGAGCAGGAACGACTGGTCGACCAGGTTGTTCATCCACGCGCCGCCACGCTTGGTGGGGCGGGCGTACGGGTCGAGCAGGAACAGGCCGATCGCCGAGCCGTCCTCGTTGAAGACCTCCCAGACCTTCATGTCCGGGTGGTAGCCCCTGAGGTCGGGACGCGGGGTGAAGGTGATCCCGAACAGCTTGGTCGCGGCGAAGAAGATGCCGTCGTCGAAGACCCGGCCGAGCTCGAAGTACGGCTTCATGGCCGCCTCGTCGAGGTCGTAGCGCGCCTTGCGCACCTTCTCGGTGTAGAACGACCAGTCCCACGGCTCGATCGGGTGGCCGGCCTGCTCCTCGAGCGCCTCGGCCTCCTTCTTGGCGTTCCGTACGGCGGGGCCGACGAGCTGGGCGAGCATGGACTCGACCGCGTCGACGGTCTTGGCCGTCTGGTCGGCCACGATGTAGGCCGCGTGGTCGGGGTAGCCCAGCAGGTTGGCCCGCTCGATGCGGATCTCGGCGATCCGGGCGGCCAGCTCGAAGTTCTCCGGCGCGCGCTCGACGCTGAGGGTGTACAGCTTCTCGCGGGTCGCCCGGTTGGTGAGCTGCGCCAGCGCGGGCTGGTTGGTGTAGTTGAGCAGCGGGAGGACGTACTTGCCGTCCTTCTCGATCGCCTTGATCTGCGCCTCGTCCAGCCCGTCGAGCTCGGCGGCGTCCTCGACGACCAGCGCGGACTCGGACGTGGCCTTCAGCACGTTCTGCGAGAAGTCCGTGGTGAGGGTGGACAGCTTCTCGTTGAGCTCCTTGAGGCGGGCCTGCTGCGCCTCGTCGAGGTCGGCGCCGGCCTTGATGAAGTCGGTGCGGTAGCGCTCCAGCAGCCAGGCCTCCTCCGCGTCCTCGGTGGCGACCTGCTTGATCCGGGCCCACAGCTCGCGGTTGAGGTTGATCTCGTCGCTGTGCTTGGTCAGCCGCGGCGCGATCTCCTTCTCGATCTCGCGGATGCCGTCCGTGGCGTCGGAGGAGGCGAGGCTGAAGAAGATGGTCGCCGTGCGGCGCAGGATCTGCCCCGAGCGCTCCAGCGCGGCGATGGTGTTGTCGAAGGTCGGCGCCTCGCCGCTGGAGGTGATCGCGTCGACCTCAGCCAGGTGCTCGGCCATGCCGCGCTCGAAGGCGGGCAGGAAGTGCTCCTCGCGGATCGAGGCGAAATCCGGTAGCTGGTACGGCAGGCCGCTGGGTGCGAAGAACGGGTTGTCGGTCAACGCTCGGGCTCCTCACGGGGTGATTTTGTCCCCTCTAGCTTGGCACGCTGCCGCACGTGCAATAGCACCGCGTGGACCGGGTCCGGCAATCGTTTTGGTGTCACGCGCCAACGTCGGCTATTGTTTGGGACGTCGCCAAGCGCCTCGGAGCCCTGCGGGGAAACACGAGGTTGGTAGCGATGGGGTATGGTGTAATTGGCAACACGACTGATTCTGGTTCAGTTATTCTAGGTTCGAGTCCTGGTACCCCAGCTAGACGGCCTCGCAAGGGTTGTCTTTTGTGACACGGTCCCGTCGTCTAGTGGCCTAGGACGCCGCCCTCTCAAGGCGGTAGCGCCGGTTCGAATCCGGTCGGGACTACTCAGATCGTCGTTCACAAGCTTGGTCCCGTCGTCTAGTGGCCTAGGACGCCGCCCTCTCAAGGCGGTAGCGCCGGTTCGAATCCGGTCGGGACTACCAACGAAAGCGCAGCACTCCCACGGGGTGCTGCGCTTTCCGCATTCTCAGCAGCGGTTTCTCAGCCTCGGTTTCTCAGCAGCGGTACCAGCCGGCGTAGCGCGGCCGCATCTCCAGTCCCGGGTACTGCAGCGTCGTCGACCAGCTCAGCGCCGACCGCGCGGGCACCGACAGGCAGGGCCCGTCGGGTGCGTAGTCGATCCTGACCCGGACCCGGTCGGTGCCGGAGCCGCCGCAGTTGTACCAGGTGCCGTAGATGTAGGACAGGTACCGGCCGTTGGGGTGCACGCCGGCGTCCCAGTCGCCACCGCCTCCCGAGTCGGAGGTCCTGGTCCCGCACTGGCTCGGCTCGGCGGCGGCCGGCCCGGCGACGGCCAGGGCCCCGGCCGCCGCCAGCGCCGCCACCGCGATTCTCCCGATCTTGCGCATGTCCTGCTCCCTTCGTCGTGCAGCCACGATGAGGGTCGCCGCTTTGTTCGCGCTTTCGACGTCTTCCGCTCGGTGGCCCGCCGGGGTAGGAAGGGCACGGGGCCCAATCGTCGATCAAGGGGAAAACCGTGTCCGATGAGATCCGTGTCCTGCTGGAGGCCGTGCCCAAGGCCGGGCTCAGCGCCGAGGACTTACGCCAGGTCGTCACCGCCCACCCGCAGGTCCTCGCCGAGCTGGAGGTGGCCGACGCGGGGCGGCTGCACCTGTCGCCTGCCGTACCGCTGGGTCACGACCCGGGCCCGGACGCGCCGTTCCGCGCGACGGTCTTCGACCCGGTCGGCAACCGCGGCGTCGAGCTGCGGGGCACGCTGGACGCGCCCGAGCGGGCCGAGGTGCGGCCGAGCGCGCACCGGCCCTGGCCCACGCCCGCCGAGCAGGAGGCGGCGGCGGAGATCCTGCGCGCCGACCCCGGCTTCCCGGCGGGTGACGACGTGCTGGTCTACCGGCCCATGCCGCCGCTGGCCGACCTCGAACGGCCGGACGGCACCACCGTCCGCCGGCCCACGCTCGGCATCTACACGCCGTCCGACCCGACCGGCGTCCGGCACCGCATCGTCGCCGTCGACCCGCTGGCCGGGGAGGTGGACTGGACGCCGGCCGGGGTGGTGCTGCACCCGATGCACGACTGCGAGGACAGCGTCCCGGACGCGGTCGGCGGCGTCTGGGACGAGTCGGGCCCCGACCAGGTCCGGGTGCGGGTGCTGCGCGGCGGCACCGAGCTGTGGAACCTGGTCGTGGTGCGCCCGCGGGCCTCGGCCCCGCAGACCGGCATGGGCGGCGGCGTCGAGCTCCGCAACGTCCGCTACCGGGGGCGGCTGGTGCTGCGCCAGGCGCACCTGCCGATCCTCAACGTCGAGTACCTCACCATCGACCAGACCTTCCGCGACGGCGTCAGCATCGAGACCAAGTTCTCCGCCAACGGCACCGAGCCGGTCGGCCGCGGCTGGCGGCTGTGCCCGCGCCCGCCGCAGACCATCCTCGAACGGCCCAGCACCGACGCCGGCAACTTCCAGGGCGTGGCCTTCCACCACGACGGCGAGGAGCTGCGCATCGTCAGCGAGCTCGAAGCCGGTTGGTACCGCTACTCCTCCGACTGGCGGCTGACCGACGACGGCACGATCAAGCCCCGCTTCGGCTTCGCCGCCACCAAGAACGAGCACACCTGCAAGGTCCACCGCCACCATGCCTACTGGCGCTTCGACTTCGACGTCGCCGGGGCCGAGAACGACCTGGTCGAGCAGGTCAACGAGACCGGCGAGCTGGTGCCGGTCCCCGAGCCGATCGTCCGTGAGACCTCGCGCAAGCGGCGGCCGAACATCCGGTGGTGGCAGGTGCGGGACAAGTCGTCGGGGGCCGGCTGGCAGATCCATCCCGGCGAGTTCGACGGGACCGCCGACGCCTACGGCATCGCCGACCTGTGGTTCCTGCGGCACCATCCGGCCGAGCTGTACGACGGCGACCCGGACCCGCGCAACCGCGCGATGCTCAACCGGTTCCTGAACAGCGAGAACATCAACGGCGCGAACGTGGTCGTGTGGTACGCCGTGCACTCCCACCACGACCAGGCCCACCCGCACCCCGAACAGGGCCGGCTGCTCGGCCCCGACCTGGTGCCCGTGGACTGACCGGCCCGAACGGGCGCGCGGTCCGACCTGCTCGGACGGGCGCGCGGTCCGGCGACAAGACGGGCGCGCGGTCCGGCGACAATGGGAGCATGTCCCGAGCCACCGCGCCCTGTCCCTGCGGCCTGCCCGCCACCTACGCCGACTGCTGCGGCCGCTACCACGCGGGCAGGCTCGCCCCCACCGCAGAGGCGCTGATGCGCTCCCGCTACACCGCCTTCGCCCTCGGCGACGAGCCGTACCTGCTGCGCACCTGGCACCCCCGCACCCGCCCCGCCCGCGTGGGCCTGGAGCGGGGGATGCGCTGGACCGGGCTGGAGATCGAGGCCACCACCGAGGGCAGCGCCTTCCACAGCACCGGCACGGTCACCTTCACCGCCCGCTACAGCCACCGCGGGGCCGAGGGCGAGCTGCACGAGAAGAGCCGCTTCACCCGCGAGGACGGCGCCTGGCTCTACCTCGACGGCGACGTGGCCTAGCGGCTCACCTGCCGGCCGCGGAACGGGCCTTGAACAGGGCCCGCTTGGCGGCCTTGGCCACCTGGCGGTCGGGGTGCACCTGGGAGATCAGGTCGAGCAGCTCCTCCACGTGCGCGTGGGGGATGCGCCAGACGACCTCCAGCAGCCCGTCGAGCAGGTCGGGCCCGATGTCCTGCAAACTGCTGACAAATTCCTCGCGGCCGAGGCCCGCGGAGATCGTCCACATGTCCAGGATCAGCCAGTGGGTGTCCTCCTGCGTGGGCTCCGGCGCGTCCGCCACCCCGAGCTGGGTGAGGTGGGTGGCCGCGTAGGGGCGCAGCGAGGGCTGGGCCAGCGCGGCCCGCCAGGCCGGGATGCCGGCCTCGCCGAGCGAGCCGACGACGCTGGCCGCCTGCACCCGGATCAGCGCGTCACTGGCGTCGGAGGCGGCGGCGTCCAGCAGCTCGGAGGCGGCCTTGGCCGGGTCGCGCAGCTCCATCCAGGCGGCGAGCTCCGCGTCGGCCTCCTCCTCGGGCAGGTCGGCGCTGAGCGAGAGCAGGTCGAGGGCGCTCATCGTGTCGATCGCCGGGCGGGCGTCGATGTCGATGTCGGCGTCGTCCACCAGGTGGACCACGCCGTCGACGCCCAGCGGGGTGAGCGTGGCGGTGGTCTTGGTGACGCTCACCATGCCGTAGCCGACCAGCCAGTCGATCACCGGGGCGAGCGGGTCACCGTACAGCTCGGTGGCGGCGGCCCAGGCGTCGGCGCCCAGGTCGTCGAGCTCGGCGGCGGCGGAGGCGAGGTCGGCGCGGAGCGCGGCGATCTCGGCGGAGCCGCCGGCCAGCAGGAGCCGGATGAGCAGCCCGCGGGTCAGCCCGGTCAGGGCCTCGGTGTAGTCGTCGTCGGGCAGCTCGGGGTCGGCGTAGTCGACCGAGTGCAGGCCCTGCGACCAGGCGTCGAGCACGTCATCGTCGTCGTCGAAGGGCCAGTCGGCGGTGTCGGCGCGGACGCTGACCGTCTCGTCGTCGCCGGGCTCCAGGAACTCCAGGTCGACCGCGAGGTTCCAGATGCTCCAGAGCTGCGGGACCGCCTGGGCCAGCGGCCCGGAGGCGGCGGGCCGGGGCAGCCCGACCACCGCGAGCGCCTCCTCGACCTCGTCGTCGGAAAGGAGGCTCTCCTCGCCCACCCGGCGCGCGGGGCCGACCCAGAGGGCCAGGTCGCGGGCCTTGGCGATGAGCGGTACGGCACGCGCCGCGTCGGCCAGCTCGGCGTCGGAGCGCAGCCGGACGACCGGCAGGTCGGCCAGCTCGTCGGCGAACAGCTCGAAGTCACCGAGGTCGGTGTACTCCTCCTCCTCGTCGTCCTCCTCGTCCTCGACCTCGATCTCCTCCATCGCGTCGACGAACTCGTCCTCGAGATCGAGGAGCTCGCCGCGCAGCTGGTCGACCGGGTCGGACTCGGGCGACAGGCGCCCCGTCCCGGACAGGAAGGTCAGGTAGGCATCGAGCGCGTGGACGAGACCGTCGGCGGCCGCGTCGGGGTCGTCGATCACCTGAGGCAGGCGGTCCAGCAGGAGCCCGCGGAGGTCCTCGCTCTTCCAGGTGCGGACGTCGTCGGAGAAGGCCAGCCGGTGCCACAGCGCGGCGGGCCCGACGAGATCCGGCGAGCAGTCGGGCACGTTGTGGCGGGCCCAGACGATGAACTCCTCGAGCAGGGGTCGCAGCTCAGTGGCGGCTACCTCGATGCGATCTGTCACCCGACCAGGCTAGTGCGTCGCGCACTCGATTTTCTCAGGACGAGCGCCGCATGGCCTCCGTGATGCGCTCCGCGGCGGCCATGACCGGCACCGCGTGCAGCCGCCCGGGGGTGCGGGTCAGCCGCTCGATCGGACCGGAGACCGAGACCGCGGCGATCACCTTGCCACCGTTTCCCCTGATGGGAGCCGAGACGCTGGCCACGCCCTGCTCCCGCTCGCCCACGCTGTGGGCCCAGCCGCGCCGCCGTACGGAGGCGAGGGTGGCCGCGGTGAACTTCGCGCCACGCAATCCGCGGTGCAGGCGGTCGGGCTCCTCCCAGGCGAGCAGGATCTGCGCGGCCGACCCGGCCAGCATCGGCAGCGCCGAGCCCACCGGCACGGTGTCGCGCAGCCCGCTGGCCCGTTCGGCGGCGGCCACGCACACCCGCTCGTCGCCCTGGCGGCGATAGAGTTGTGCGCTTTCGCCGGTAAGGTCCCTGAGCTGGGTCAACACCGGCGAGGCCACGGCCAGCAGGCGGTCCTCCCCGGCCGCCGTGGACAACTCCGACAGCCGCGCGCCGAGCACGAACCGCCCCTGGGTGTCACGGGAGACGAACCGGTGGAATTCCAGCGCGACGGCGAGCCGGTGGGCCGTGGGCCTGGCCAGTCCGGTCGCCGCGACGAGCTGCGCGAGCGAGGCGGGACCCGCCTCCAGCGCATTGAGCACCAAAACGGCCTTGTCGAGTACGCCGACTCCGCTAGAGTTGTCCATACACCGATACTGCCGTCTCAGCATACGAGAAAGCAAGTCGGCGGTTCTCAAGGAGGAGATCATGGGCCGCACACTGGCGGAGAAGGTTTGGGAGCAGCACGTCGTCCGACGTGCCGAAGGTGAGCCCGACCTGCTCTTCATCGACCTGCACCTCATCCACGAGGTGACCAGTCCTCAGGCCTTCGACGGCCTTCGGCTGGCCGGGCGGAGCGTGCGCAGGCCCGATCTCACCATCGCCACCGAGGACCACAACGTGCCGACCGTGCTCGGCCCGATCTCCGACCCGGTCTCCAAGACCCAGGTCGAGACGCTGCGCAAGAACGCCGCCGAGTTCGGCATCCGGCTGCACCCGATGGGCGACGCCGGCCAGGGCGTGGTGCACATCATCGGCCCGCAGTTCGGCCTGACCCAGCCGGGCATGACCATCGTCTGCGGCGACTCCCACACCTCGACGCACGGCGCCTTCGGCGGCATCGCCTTCGGCATCGGCACCTCCGAGGTCGAGCACGTGCTCGCCACCCAGACACTCCCGGCCTACCGTCCCAAGACGATGGCGATCGAGGTCAAGGGCGAGCTGCCGGTGGGCGTCACCGCCAAGGACCTGATCCTGGCCATCATCGCCAAGATCGGCACCGGCGGCGGCCAGGGCTACATCGTGGAGTACCGCGGCGAGGCCATCCGCAAGCTCTCCATGGAGGGCCGGATGACCATCTGCAACATGTCCATCGAGGCGGGCGCCCGCGCCGGCCTGATCGCGCCGGACGAGACCACCTTCGCCTACCTCAAGGGCCGCCCGCACGCCCCGCAGGGCGCCGACTGGGACGCCGCGGTGGAGTACTGGCGGACGCTCCAGACCGACGAGGACGCGGTCTTCGACACGGTCGTGGAGATCGACGCCTCCACGCTGAGCCCGTTCGTCACCTGGGGGACCAACCCGGGCCAGGGCGCCCCGCTCAACACGCCGATCCCGGCGCCGCGCAACTCCGAGGACGAGCGCGCCCTGCAGTACATGGGCCTGACCGCCGGCACCCCGCTCAGCGAGGTCGAGGTGGACACCGTCTTCGTCGGCTCGTGCACCAACGGCCGCCTGGAGGACCTGCGGGCCGCCGCCGACATCCTGCGCGGGCGCAAGGTCCGCACCCGCACGCTGATCGTCCCCGGCTCCATGCTGGTCAAGCTGGAGGCCGAGAAGGAGGGCCTGGACAAGGTCTTCACCGAGGCCGGCGCGGAGTGGCGCCAGGCCGGCTGCTCGATGTGCCTGGGCATGAACCCCGACACCCTCCAGCCGGGCGAGCGCAGCGCCTCCACCTCCAACCGCAACTTCGAGGGCCGCCAGGGCAAGGGTGGCCGGACCCACCTGGTGTCGCCGCAGGTCGCCGCCGCGACCGCCGTCACCGGCAAACTGACCGCCCCCGCCGACCTGGCCTAGGAGACCCGCCCCATGGACGCCTTCACCACCCACACCGGTACGGCGGTGCCGCTGCGCCGCAGCAACGTCGACACCGACCAGATCATCCCGGCCGTCTGGCTCAAGCAGGTCAGCCGCACCGGCTTCGAGAAGGGCCTGTTCTCCGCCTGGCGCGAGGACCCGGCCTTCGTCCTCAACCAGGAGCGCTACGCCGGCGCCAGCGTCCTGCTGGCCGGCCCCGACTTCGGCACCGGCTCCTCGCGCGAGCACGCCGTCTGGGCCATCCAGCAGTACGGCTTCCGCGCCGTCATCGCCGCCCGCTTCGGCGACATCTTCCGCAACAACTCCACCAAGATGGGCCTCCTCCCGGTCGTCCTGCCCGCCGAGGTCGTCGACCACCTGCACGACCTGGTCGAGGCGGATCCGGCCACCGAGATCACCGTCGACCTGGGCGAACGCCAGGTCCGCGCGGGCGGCCAGGCGTGGAGCTTCGAGATCGACGACTACACCCGCTGGCGGCTGATGGAGGGCCTCGACGACATCGGGCTGACCCTGCGTCACGCCGACGACATCACGGCATACGAGAATGGTCGGCAGCCATGGCTGCCGACGACCGTCTAGAAGACGACTCTCTGGCGCGGCGGTTGCGCGAGGCGCACCGCCGCGTCCGCCTGCTCCCACCCGGGATGCAGCGGCGTTTCATCACGATCTGCGACCTCGCCAAGCACGATCCGGCCCGCGCCTCGGCCCGGTTGGACGCCTTTCTGGCCGAAGTGGACGACACGCCACGCGCCCAAGAAAACACGCTCGGTGATTGAGTTCCCCCGCGATCAGCCTTAATTTCGAGCGCGTAAGGGGTTTCTTCGTTGACGTCTGTGCTGGAACCCCGCTCCATACCAGGGGGATAGATGAACAAGCGGGAACTCGTCGACGCCATCGCCGGCCGCGTGGGCGACAAGAAGACGGCCACCGAGGCCGTGAACGCGATTCTCGAGGCCATCCAGAACGCGGTCGCGAGCGGTGACAAGGTCTCCATCACCGGCTTCGGCGCCTTCGAGATGGTCCACAAGCCGGCTCGCACGGCCAGGAACCCTTCGACCGGTGCGGAGATCAAGGTCGCCGAGAGCTGGGCGCCCAAGTTCCGTCCCGGCTCCGACTTCAAGGAACTGGTCAACGACGGCGGCAAGAAGGCCGCCAAGAAGAAGTAGCAGCGCGTGGGAGGCGCCCGGACCGGTTCACGGTCCGGGCGCCTTCGCGTGGTGAGCCGGTCAGTCGGGGACCGGGAAGGTGGACAACGTGATGAAGGTGATCTCCTGGCCGCGGGCCACCAGGTTCACCCGCTGCCCCGACCTGAGCAGCCGCAGCGGCCCGGCATCGAAGGCGCGCGAACCGAACTCCAGCACCGTCCCGTCGTCGAGGAAGACCGAGCCCGAGCGGGTGAGCGGATCGAAGGTCCTGACCGTAGCCTGCACCCTGCCAGCGTAATTCGGTTGACCTCGCCCGGCGAGCATCGGAAGATCGCGGCTCGTGACAGACGAACCGGGCATCTGGCGTATCCCCGCCTTCCGCCGCTATCTCGGCGCAGACGTGCTCAGCCAGTTCGGGACCCAGGTCACCCTGGTCGCGCTGCCGCTGGTCGCCTACCTCACGCTGGGCGCGTCCCCGCTGCAGCTCGGCCTGATCACCACCGCGGAGATGATCGCCTTCCTGGTGCTCGGCCTGCCCGCGGGCGTGTGGGTGGACCGCATGCGCCGCCGTCCGGTGCTGGTCGTCGCCGACCTGGTGCGCGCGCTGGCGCTGCTGAGCGTCCCGGTCGCCCACCTGCTCGGCGTGCTGAGCCTGGCCCAGCTCTTCGCCGTCGCCCTGGTCATGGGCGTGTGCACGGTCTTCTTCGACGTCGCGCACATGAGCTTCCTGCCCTCCGTCATCGCCAAGTCCGACCTGCCGCGCGGCATCGGCGCGCTGGAGACCTGCCGTTCGGTCGCCGGCGTCGCCGGGCCCGGCCTCGGCGGCTGGCTGGTGCAGGTGCTGTCAGGACCGCTGGCCATCCTCGCCGACGCCGTGTCCTACCTGCTGTCGGCGCTGCTGCTGCGCGGCGTGCGGGCGAAGGAGACGCCCGCGCCCCGCGAGGAGCGCCGCAGCCTGCGCGCCGAACTGGGCGAAGGCGTGCGGTACGTGCTCGGCCACCCCGTCCTGCGCCGCGTGGCCGTGGTCGGGGCCCTGGCCATGCTCTCCAACGGCCTGTGGGCGGTCGTCCAGCCGCTCTACCTGATCGGCGAGCTGAAGCTCAGCGCCGGCGTCTACGGCCTGATCCTGTCCTCCTACGCCCTGGGCGGGGTGGCCGGCGCCGTGCTCGCCCCCAAGGTGGTCGAGCGCCACGGCTTCGGACCCGCCATGTACGGCGGAGCCGCGCTGTCGATGCTCTTCCCGCTGCTGATGCCGCTCAGCGGACCGGGCTGGCAGCTCGTCCTCTACCCGCTGGGCGGCTTCCTCGGGCTCGTCTCCGCCGTCGTCTTCAACGTCGGCCAGTCCAGCTACCGGCAGCTCGTCACCCCCGACCACCTGCGCGGCCGGATGAACGCCAGCATGCGCTTCCTGATGTGGAGCGCGATGCCCTTCGGCGGCCTGCTGGGCGGCGTGCTGGCCGGCGCGCTGCCGATCCACCAGGTGCTCTGGATCACCTGCCTGGTGGTGTCGGTCGCGCACCTGCCGATCGTGGCGGCGCCCTCAGTGCGCAAGCTCCAGGTCCGCCAGGACTGAGGCGGTGTGCCGGCCCACCCCGAGCGCCACGGCGGCCCGCAGGTCGTCGGGGGTGTCCACGTCCCTGCGCACCGAGTCGATGCCGGCCGCGGCCAGCTCCTTGGCCCCGCCGGCCAGGTGCCTGGCCCGCGACTCGCCGCCGAAGCGCGGGGTGAACGGGACGCCCTGCCGTACGCCGTAGAAGGTGGTGCCGACCTCCTGGGCGTCGGGGACGAAGCCCTGCTCGAAGTCGAGCTCCAGGACGCGGGCCAGCTCCGCAGGGCGCAACGCCGGCAGGTCGGCCTGGAGCGCGCCGACCGGGTCGTCCGGCGCCAGCCGTACGGCATGCGCGGCCCCGGTGCGGAGCGCGGTGTTGAGCCCGCGGTCGGGGTCGGGCACGACGAGGGCGCCCAGCGCCGACAGGGGGGCCGCGGCCAGGGGGTCGGCGGTGACGACGACTACCCGGGCCACGGCGGGGCAGGCGAGTGCCGCCGAGGCGGTGTCGCAGGCGATGGCGACGGCCAGGCGCTCGCGGTGCGGACCCAGCGCGGCGGCCAGCCGGGTCTTCGCGGCGACCAGGGTCTTCACCGGGATGACCAGGGACCAGCGGTTGCTCATAGGCTTAAGCATCGCGCCTCGACATGTCTGCTGAGCAACAGGGAGACTTGGGGGCGCTGTCCCGTTGAGGTTCGGAGGAAGTCAGTGAGCGGTCGTGTGCGCCCGACCCGGTTCTGGGAATGGCTGGCCGTCGTGGTGGTCAAACCGCTGTCGCGGCTGCTGATCAAGAAGGACTGGCGGCACGGGGAGCGCATCCCCCGGCAGGGCGGCCTGATCATCGCGGCCAACCACCTGTCCTGGACCGATCCCGTGCTGATCTCGCACTTTCTCTACAACAACGGCCGCTGGCCGGTGATCCTCGCCAAGTCGGGGCTGTTCACCGTGCCGGTGCTGGGCAAGGCGGTGCGCTCGCTGCTGGCCATCCCGGTCTACCGGGGCAGCACCGACGCGGCCAAGTCGTTGGAGATCTCCCGGCAGCGGCTGCGCGACGGCGCGGCCGTGCTCTTCTACCCCGAGGGCACCTGCACCCGCGACCCGGAGCTGTGGCCGATGGCCGGCAAGACCGGCGTGGCTCGGCTGGCGCTGGAGACCGGCGCGAAGGTCATCCCGGTGGCCCACTGGGGCGCGCAGGAGTTGCTGCCCTACGGCTCGACCAAGCTCAGGCTCTTCCCCCGCAAGACCTTCCGCGTCTCGGTGGGCGAGCCGGTGGACCTGTCCAAGTACGAGGGCCAGCCGATGCGCGGCAAGGTCTTGAAGGACGCCACGCACGACATCATGATGGCGATCATGACCCAGCTCGCCGAGCTGCGCGGCGAGAAGGCCCCCGACCAGCCGTGGGAGGCGCCGAATGACTAGGGCGGCGGTCTTCGGCACCGGCTCCTGGGGCACGACCTTCGCGATGATCATGGCGAGGGCCGGGGTCGAGACGACGTTGTGGGGCCGCCGGGCCGAGGTGGTCGAGGCCATCCGCGACCGGCACGAGAACCCCGAGTACCTCCCCGGCATCGCCCTGCCGCCCACGCTGCGCGCCACCACCGACCCGGCCGAGGCGCTGGCGGGCGCCGACTTCCTGGTCCTGGCGGTGCCCTCGCAGACGCTGCGCGGCAACCTGATGCAGTGGAAGCCGGCCATCCCCGGCGACGCCGTCCTGGTCAGCCTGATGAAGGGCATCGAGCTCGGCACGACCAAGCGGATGAGCGAGGTCATCATGGAGGTCGCCGAGGTGCCCGCCGAGCGGGTCGCGGTGGTCTCCGGGCCCAACCTGGTCGGCGAGATCGTCGCCGGGCAGCCGTCGGCCACCGTGGTCGCCTGCCCCGACGAGCGGGTGATGGAGCGCCTCCAGGAGGCGTGTCACGTGCCGCCGTGGTTCCGCGCCTACACCAACCCCGACGTGATCGGCGTGGAGCTGGGCGGCGCGATCAAGAACGTGATCGCGCTGGCCATCGGCGTGGCGCAGGGCATGGGCATGGGCGACAACGTCAGCGCGCTGATGATGACCCGCGGCCTGGCCGAGATCTCCCGCCTCGGCGCGGCGCTCGGCGCCGACCCGCACACCTTCGCCGGCCTGGCCGGCATGGGCGACCTCATCGCGAGCTGCAACTCGCCGCTGGCGCGCAACCGCACCTTCGGCGAGAAGCTGGGCCGCGGCATGTCGCTGGAGGAGGCCATCGCCTCCAGCAAGCAGACGGTCGAGGGCGTCAAGTCCTGCGAGTCCGTGCTGGAGCTGGCTCGCAAGCACGACGTGGAGATGCCGATCACCGAGGTCGTCGTCGGAGTGGTCCATGACGGGATGGCTCCGGCCGAAGCCGGCGTTCTGCTCATGTCGCGCTCACCCAAGCCGGAGCGGTACGGAGTGTAGATTCGGGTTACATGAGCAAGCCACGCGTAGCTGTCGTTTTCGGAGGTCGTAACTCCGAGCACGCTGTCTCCCTCATGGGGGCCGGCAGCGTGCTGGAGGTGATCGACCATGACAAGTACGAGGTGATCCCGATCGGGATCGCCCAGGACGGCAGATGGCTGCTCGCCTCGGGCGAGCAGCGCTACGCGATCGAGGACGGCGAGCTGCCCGTCGTGCAGGAGACCGGCGCCGCCCTGGCCCTGCCCTCCGGCGAACTGGTCGCCTTCGAGGCCGGCACGATCCCGGTGGAGCTGGGCGCGGTGGACGCGGTCTTCCCGGTCATGCACGGCCCCTTCGCCGAGGACGGCACCATCCAGGGCCTGCTGGAGATGGCCGGCGTGCGCTACGTCGGCTCCGGCGTGCTGGCCAGCGCGGTCGGCATGGACAAGGCCTTCATGAAGACGGTGATCGCCGCCGCCGGGCTGCCCGTCGGCAAGTACGTCGTGGTGCGCGACCGCGACTGGCGGCTCGACCGCCAGCGCGTGCTCAAGGAGGTCGAGGAGCTCGGCTGGCCGGTCTTCGTCAAGCCCGCCCGCGCCGGCTCCTCCCAGGGCATCTCCAAGGCGCACGACGCGGCCTCGCTGGAGACGGCGATCGAGTTCGCCCGCGAGCACGACCCCAAGGTGATGGTCGAGGCGGCGATCCCGGGCCGCGAGATCGAGTGCGCGGTGCTCCAGTCGCCCGGCGACGAGCCGCCCATCGCCTCCCAGCCCGGCGAGGTGATCGTCGAGGGCGGCCAGGAGTTCTTCGACTTCGAGGCCAAGTATTACCCCGACCAGATGCGCCTCGACGTGCCGGCGGACCTGCCGGCCGAGGTCGCCGAGCGGGTGCGGGAGCTGGCCGTGCGCGCCTTCGAGGCGCTGGGCTGCGAGGGCCTGTCGCGGGTGGACTTCTTCTACACCCCGACCGGCCAGGTGATCTTCAACGAGATCAACACCATGCCCGGCTTCACCTCGCTGTCGGTCGCGCCGCAGCTTCTCGGCGCCTCCGGGATCACCTATCCCGAGCTGGTCGACCGGCTCATCCAGCTCGCGCTGGCGCGCTCACCCGGTCTGCGCTGACCCGATCGGCTTGCCGAGGTCCACCAGGACCTCGGCGGGCTGGTGGTTGCGGGCCACGGTGACCTCGACGTAGGCGGCGTCGGTGACGGCGGTGAAGAGCGTGGGCGTGGCGGGGTCGGCGAACCAGCCGATCCCGTCGATCTCCATGAGCTGGTCGGTCGGCTCCATCCGGCTGGGCCGGGGCACGCCGCAGCGCAACGCGATCTCGCCGTCCCCCCAGACGGCGACATACGGCGACTCCGGCTCCGACCGGCCGCGGGCCGACCCGTCGAGCTCGGCGGGCAGGAGAGGGGCCAGGCGCGCGCAGGCCGCCGCCGCCTCGCCCTCCGGGACGGGCGGCTCCACCTGTACGGCTCCGCCGCACCCGGCGGCGAAGCCGAGCAGCACCAGGAGAGCAGCCCCCCGCATCACCCTCATATATGGACGATAGGGCACGTCAGCGTGCGGGTGATGCCCTCCACGCCCTGGATCTGGGCGACGACCAGCTTGCCGAGCTCGTCGACATTCCTGGCCTCCGCGCGGACGATGACGTCGTAGGGACCCGTGACGTCCTCCGCCTGGGTCACCCCGGAGATGCTCGCGATCTCCCTGGCCACGTCGGCGGCCTTGCCGACCTCGGTCTGAATCAGGATGTAGGCCTGCACCATTGCGTCCTCCCGGGCAATTGGATCACGCCGAAGGGCCACCGTACCCTGTGATGGATCCGCAGCGAAGCGAAGGCACCCAGAACGTCCATTGTCAGGAGGCATGCCATCACAGTCGGAGAACTCGGCGAATTTGGTGTCATTGCTCGCATTACCGGACGCCTGCCGCAAGGCGCGAGCGTCCTGCTCGGACCCGGCGACGACGCCGCGATGGTCAGCGCCCCTGACGGGCGCATTGTCGTGTCAACGGACTTGTTGCTTGAGAGTAGGCATTTCCGTCGCGATTGGTCCAGCGGGTACGACGTAGGACGTAAAGCCGCAGCACAGAATCTTGCCGACGCCGTTGCCATGGGAGCCGTGCCGACCTCGCTCGTGGTCGGGCTGGCGCTGCCCGCCGATCTTCCGGTGGCGTGGCTGGAGGAGCTGACCGACGGGCTTCGGGACGAGTGCGACCTGGTCGGGGCGAGCGTGGCCGGCGGTGACGTGACCCGCGGGCCGCTCGTGGTGGTCTCGGTGACCGTCCTGGGTGACCTCGGCGGGCGGGCGCCCGTGCTGCGGTCGGGAGCGCGGCCCGGGCAGGTCGTCGCGGTCGCCGGGCGGCTGGGGTGGGCCGCGGCGGGACTGGCGCTGCTGGAGCGGGAGGGGGCCGGCGTTTCGGGGTCCGGCGGCTCGCGGGAGGTCGTCGAGGCGCACCGGCGGCCGTGCCCGCCCTATGCGCAGGGGCCGGAGGCGGCGGTGCTGGGCGCCACCGCGATGCTCGACGTCAGTGACGGGCTGGTCCAGGACCTCGGGCACATCGCGGCGGCCAGCGGGGTGGGCATCGTGCTGGAGCCCGCCTCGTTGCCGATCGCCGAGCCGGTGCGGGCGGCGGCCGAGCGGCTCGGGGTCGATCCGCTGGACCTCGTGCTGGCCGGGGGAGAGGACCACGCGCTCGCGGCGGTGTTTCCGTGTGACATACCCCTCACCGACGCCTGGACGGTGGTCGGGCGGGTGGTGGAAGGGGCTGGAGTGCAGGTCAGCGGGCGTGCTGCGGTCTCCGGTGGGTGGGACCACTTCCGTTGAGGCGCCGGATACTGCCGGGAAAGTTGTGACAAAGGCGTAGTAAAGGTGTTATGAAGATGGGCGGCCACCGTACCCGGCAGAAAGGTCGACTATGGGCCGCCATGGCACTGGTGGATCGGAGAGCGAATATCCGCAGGACCCGATCTCCACGGGGGCGTTCTGGATTCCGCCCGCGGCGTCTGCTGCTTCCGAGCAGCCCGGCTGGCCGCAACCGCCGGACCAGGTCGAGGTGACCGGCCAATGGGCCGCCGCTCCGCCCCCACCCGCCGGCCCCACCACCCCGGCCCCCTGGCCCCAGCCCTCTCAGGCCCCCTGGCCGGAACCCGCCCAGGCCCCTCGGTCCGAGGCCTCTCAGGCCGCCTGGCCGCAGCCGGAACCCGGGCACCAGACCGGGTGGCCCGCTCAGGAGACCGCGCCGCTGACCGCCTGGCAGTCGTCCGGCACCGGCACCCAGCCCTCCTGGCCCAGCCCTGAGCCCGCCCAGCCCCCGCAGGAGCCCGGGTGGCCCGTGCAGGAGGGGCCACCGCCGGCGCCCGGCGACGTGAAGGTCGCTGGCAGCCGCGTCGAGTCCACCCAGCCCGGCACGGGCCAGTTCCCGTCGTCCTCAGGCCCGTTCCCGACGTCCTCGGGCCCGTTCCTGGAGTCCCCGGACACCTTCCCGTCCTCCCCGGACGCCGCCGCCCCCACCGCGACCGTGCCCGCCTGGGCCGAGGCGCCCACCGGCTTCCTGGACGGCGAGAACTGGTCCCGCCCCGAAGAAGGCTGGTCCCGTGAGGAGAACCTGGCCGGCGACCCGCCCAGACGAGGCAGAGGCCGCCGCCGCCCACCGAGAGACGGCGGCGGCGACGACCCGCGCGGCAAGGGCAAGGGCAAGGCCGCGGTCCTGGCCGTGGCCGCGGTGGCCGTCGTGCTGGGCGGCACCGTGGCCGGCGTCCGCATGATGAGCTCCGCCACCCCGGCGAACTGCACCGGCGACACCTGCACCGCCGCCAAGCAGGCCGCCGCCCCGGTGACGACCTCCCCGGCCGCCGACGAGAGCGAGGCCGCCCCCGACGAGGACCCGGCCACCGAGACCACCGGCCCGACCCCCAAGCCCACCGTCACCTCGCAACGCTCGCCCCGCCGTACCCCGGTCCCGAAGCCGAGCAAGACCAAGCTGAAACAGACCCCCGTCCCGACCATCGAGGCAGAGGAAGCGGACAAGGACGACAGCACCCCGCAGGAGTCCAGCACCCCGTCCCACCAGTTGCCCGAAGCCCAGGAAGGTCCTTCAGAAGCCGTGACGCCCCTCAGCACCGAGTCCGCCGCCCCGTTCCAGCAATCGTCGCGCCAGGGCGCGGTGAACGTCGGCTTCAGCGTCCTGCGCGAGCGCGACTCCAGCTACACCGCCCGGCTGTCGGTCACCAACGAGAGCGCCAAGCCCTTCTCCGCGGCCACCGTCTCCCTGCCGCTCAGCGGCCAGGTGTACGACGTCGAGGGCGCCTCGTCGTGGATGCAGGACGGCGACCTGCTCATCCTGGACCTGCCCGGCGAGCTGTCGGCGGGCGAGTCGGTGTCGGTCACCATCGGGGTGTACGGCACGGCCGAGACGCCCCAGACCTGCGGCGTGGTCGGCGCGGAGTGTGTGATGGGATAGGAGGCGTGTCCTCCCTCACCCCGCCCCGCGTGCTGACCGTCGCCGGTTCCGACTCCGGCGGTGGCGCCGGGATCCAGGCCGACCTCAAGACCATGCTGGCCCTCGGCGTGCACGGCATGAGCGTGATCGCCGCCGTGACGGCACAGAACTCGCTGGGCGTCCAGGGATACTGGGAACTGCCTCCCGAGGCCGTGCGCGCCCAGCTCGACTCGGTTCTGGGCGACATCGGCGCGCAGGCGATCAAGACCGGCATGCTGGCCTCGCCCGTGCTGGTCGAGACGGTCGCCGCCGCGCTGGCCGCCTACGACGCGCCCGTGGTCGTCGATCCGGTCGGCGTCTCCAAGCACGGTGACTCGCTGCTCGCGCCCGAGGCGGTCGACACGCTCCGGACGCGGCTGCTGCCGGTGGCGACCGTGGTGACGCCCAATCTGTGGGAGGTCGAGCAGCTCACCTCGATCAAGGTCGAGGACGAGCGCGACCTGCGCCGGGCCGCCGACGCCGTGCTGGCCCTGGGGCCGCGCTGGGCGCTGGTCAAGGGCGGTCACCTGCCGGGCGAGCCGGTCGACCTGCTGACCGACGGGGAGCGCGAGCACCGCTTCCGCGCCGAGCGCCTGGACAACCGGCACACCCACGGCACCGGCTGCACCCTGGCCTCGGCCATCGCCTCGTATCTGGCTCTCGGCCAGGACGTGCCGGAGGCGGTCGGCTCGGCCAAGCGGTACGTCACCGGGGCCATCGGCCTCGGCTTCCCGCTCGGCTCCGGCATCGGCCCCGTCGATCACGCCTGGCAGTGGCGCTGACGCACCGTCCAGCCCGATCGCGGGCATGCCAAAAGCCCGGCGCGGAGCGCCGGGCTTTTCGGTTCGCAGCCGAAGATCTAGCGGGAGACCTTGCCGGCCTTGATGCACGAGGTGCAGACGTTGAGCTTCTTCGGGGTGCCACCGACCACCGCGCGAACCGTCTGGATGTTCGGGTTCCAGCGGCGGCGGGTACGGCGGTGCGAGTGGGAGATGTTGTTGCCGAAGGTCGGGCCCTTGGCGCAGACATCGCAGACGGAAGCCACGGTATCGCTCCTTAAAACAGTCGATATACAGCCCGGTCCGCCACGTCGGTGCCTTGCGGAGGGCATGCCGGGACAACCGGCGAGCTAGTCGAGGATATCCGATCCGGAGCACAACCTGCCACGCGAGCGCGAGCGGACCCTGTGCAATCCGGGCCGTGACGATATTCTCCTGACCATAACGCTACCGCACACCGAGGAGCGCGCGAGAGTGAGCACCCTTGTCGATCCGGCCGGGGTGCGCCGCTGGGCGCGGTTGTCCGCCGACAGCCTCGGCCGCGCCGGCGCGGAGATCGACGCGCTGAACGTCTTCCCGGTGGCCGACGGCGACACCGGCACCAACCTCCACCTGACGATGTTGTCCGCCGCCGAGGCGGTGGAGTCGCTGCCCGACGACGTCGACGTGGCGATCGCCTGGCAGACCCTCTCGTACGGCGCGCTGGTCGGGGCCAGGGGCAACTCGGGGGTGATCGTCAGCCAGGCGTTGCGCGGGCTGGCGGACGTGCTCAAGGACGGCCGGGGCGACCTGCGCGCGGGCCTGGTGCGGGCCGCCGAACTGGCCAGGGCGGCGGTGGCCAGGCCGGTCGAGGGGACCGTGCTCACCGTGCTCGACGCCGTGGCGCGAGCCGTACGGGAGGACGAGGGGGAGACCGCGACGGTCGCCGCCAGGGCCGCGCGGGCGGCGCTGGGCCGGACGCCGGAACAGCTCGAGGTGCTGGCCAGAAGCGGGGTGGTGGACGCGGGCGGAGCCGGGCTGGCGATCATCCTGGACGCGCTCGAAGAGGTCGTGACGGGCGCGGGGGAGGGCCGGTTCGTGGTGCCCGCGCCGACGGCGGCGGTGGTGCAGCAGGCCGAGGAGGGCGCCGGGTACGAGGTGATGTACCTGCTCGACGCGCTGGAGGTGGACAAGCTGCGCGAGGAGCTCGACGAGCTGGGCGACTCGCTGGTGATCGTCGGCGGCGAGGGGCTGTGGAACGTCCACGTGCACGTGGAGGACGCGGGGGCGGCGATCGAGGCCGGGCTGCGGGTGGGCCGGCCGTACCGGATCAGGGTGACCTACCTGGCCGAGCGGACCCACCGGGCCCGCGGCGGGCGCGGCGTGGTCGCGGTCGCGGCCGGGGCCGGGATCGCGGCATTGTTCGAGGAGTGCGGCGCGGTGGTCGTGCGCCGCGAACCGGGCAGCTCGCCGCCGCTGGCCGCGATGGTGGCCGGCATCCGCGAGGCGGGCAGCGAGGTGGCCGTGCTGCCCAACGACGAGGCCGTGCGCGCGGTGGCGATGGCCGCGGCCGAGGTCGCCCGCGAGGACGGCGTGACGGTCAGCGTGCTGCCGACCAAGGCGACTGTCCAAGGACTGGCGGCGCTGGCCGTGCACGACCCGCTGCGGCGCTTCGACGACGACGTGGTGGCGATGACCGACGCGGCCGGGCACACGAGGTACGGACATGTCACCGTGGCGACACGCGCCGCCTTCACCAGCGCGGGGGTCTGCCGCCCGGGCGACGTCCTGGGGCTGATCGACGGCGACGTGGCCGACCTCGGGCCCGACCTGGCCGAGGTGGCCATCCGGGTGGTCAACCGCATGGTCTCCGGCGGCGGCGAGCTGATCACCCTGGTCACCGGCGCGGACGCGCCCCCCGGGCTGGCCAGGGAGATCGAGGAACGGCTCGGCCCGCTGGTCGAGGTGACCGTGCACGAGGGCGGGCAGGGCGTCTACCCCCTGCTCATCGGCGTCGAATGAGCCGCACGGCTCAAGCCGAACGAGCCCGCCCGGCCCGCGTCGAGTGAATCCTGTCGGCGCCAGGCGGTAGAACTCTGTACGTGAGCGAGACCACCAGCCGGTTCGACGAGGCGCTGACCAGGGCGCTCGACCCGAAGACGGCCAAGCTGCTGCACGGCGTGCTGGGCCTGGAGAGCGTCGGCGACCTCCTGCGCCACTACCCGCGCCGCTATGCCACCCGCGGGGAGCTGACCTCGCTCGACGCGCTGGAGGTCGACGAGCACGTCACCGTCGTCGGCGAGGTCACCCGGCTGATGCGCAAACCCATGCGCAACCGCGGCGGCACCTGGCTGGAGGTCGAGGTCGTCGACGGCAACCGGAACAAGATCTACCTCGCCTTCTTCGGCAAGGGCTCGCACATCGCGGAGAACCGCCTCAAGGCGGGCCGGCGCGGCATGTTCGCCGGCAAGGTCGGCATGTTCGGCACCCGCACCAGCCCGCGCTGGCAGCTCTCCCACCCCGAGTTCGAGCTGTTCGAGGAGGCCGCGGCCTCGGCGGAGGAGTTCGCCACCACGCCGGTGCCGATCTATCCGGCGGGCAAGGACCTCACGCCCTGGGTGATCCGGCGGGCGATCGGCGTCGTGCTCGACACCCTCGGCCCGCTCGAAGACCCGCTCCCGCCCGAGCTGCGCGCCCGGCACGGGCTGATGCCGCTGGGAGAGGCGCTGGAGGCCATCCACCGGCCCCGCGACTTCGGCGACGTCACCCGGGCCCGCGAGCGGCTCAAGTTCGACGAGGCCTTCGTCCTCCAGGCCGTGCTGCTGCAGCGCCGTGCCGCCGCCGTCGCCTGGCCCGCCAAGCCCCGGCCGCGGGTGGAGGGCGGGCTGCTGACCGAATTCGACGGCCGCCTGCCGTTCAAGCTGACCGACGGCCAGGCCGCGGTCGGCGAGGAGATCGCCCGAGACCTGGCCCTCGGCCACCCCATGCACCGCTTGCTCCAGGGCGAGGTCGGCGCGGGCAAGACCGTGGTCGCGCTGCGGGCCATGCTCCAGGTCGTCGACTCCGGCGGCCAGGCCGTGCTGCTGGCCCCCACCGAGGTCCTGGCCCAGCAGCACCACCGCTCCATCACCGCCATGCTCGGCGACCTGGCCGCCGGCGGCATGTTCGGCGGCACCGCCGTCACCCTGCTCACCGGCTCCATGGGCGCCGCCGCCCGGCGCTCGGCCCTGCTCGACGCGGCCTCCGGTACGGCGGGCATCATCGTCGGCACCCACGCGCTGCTCCAGGAGCACGTGCAGTTCGCCGAGCTCGGCCTGGTCGTGGTGGACGAGCAGCACCGCTTCGGCGTCGAGCAGCGCGACGCGCTGCGGGAGAAGGTCTCGGGCGGGCGGCCGCACGTGCTGGTCATGACGGCCACCCCGATCCCGCGCACGGTCGCGATGACCGTCTTCGGCGACCTGGAGGTCTCCGTCCTGTCCCAGCTCCCTTCGGGGCGCGCGCCGATCACCACGCACGTGGTGCCGGTCGCGGAGAAGCCGCACTACCTCGACCGCACCTGGTCGCGGGTGCGGGAGGAGGTCGCCCTGGGACGGCAGGCGTACATCGTCTGCCCGCGCATCGGCGACCTCGAAGGCGACGAGGGCGACATCTCCTCCTCGGCCGACGACCGCCGGCCCCCGCTGGCCGTCCTGGAGGTCGCCGAGATGCTCGCCGGCGGGCCGCTGGAGGGGCTGCGGGTGGCGGTCCTGCACGGCAAGCTGCCGCCGGAGGAGAAGGAGGCGATCATGCGGGCCTTCTCCCGTGGCGAGGTGGACGTGCTGGTCGCCACCACGGTCATCGAGGTCGGCGTCGACGTGCCCAACTCCTCGGTCATGGTGATCATGGACGCCGACCGGTTCGGCGTCTCCCAGCTCCACCAGCTCCGCGGCCGGGTCGGCCGGGGCGGGCTGCCGGGGTTGTGCCTGCTGGTCAGCGAGTTCCCCGAGGGCACTCCGGCGCGCACGCGGCTCGACGCGGTGGCGGCGACGCTCGACGGGTTCGAGCTGTCGCGGGTGGACCTCGAACAGCGGCGTGAGGGGGACGTGCTGGGGGCCGCCCAGTCGGGCAAGCGGTCCTCGCTCAAGCTGCTGCAGCTGCTGCGGGACGAGGATGTGATCGAGTCCGCCCGGGCCGAGGCGGCCGGCCTGCTGGCGGCCGACCCCACGCTGGAGTCGCACGACGGGCTGCGGGCGGAGATCGACCGGCTGCTGCGGGACGAGAAGGCGGACTACCTCGAGAAGACCTGACCGCGCCGGGCAAGGGAGCCCAGCCGGGGTGGTGGCCGGTGGAGCCCGGGGGTCCCTGGGCGGGCGCGGTGGTGAGGCAGGGGTTCTTCAGGGTGCGGGGCCGCAGCGTGCGGGCTCTTCAGGGTGCGGGGCCGCGGCGTGCGGGCTCTCCAGGAGGGTGGGGCCGCGGAGTGCGGGGGTCTCAGGAGGCGGGTGCGTGGGCCGTCGGTGGGCCGATGGGCCGGTGTGGCGGTGGGTGCCGGGGGAGTGGGGGTCGCGACTGGGTTGAAGTCCCAGTCGCGGGGACGGCCTCCCCCCGAATGCCGTCCCCGCCTGGGCCCACCCTCGGGTCAGGTGCCGAGGGTTCCGGCGTGCGGAAGGGCTCACGATCACGCCGGACGGCCTCCCTGTGGGTCACCTCGAAGGCCGCAGTCATCATCATGCGGGCCCGCCCGCCGGATGTGAATGATCCTTGCGCAGAGCAGGACGACACTTGTGAACTCTTGACCTGCGCGGACGTGGGGTAATCGGCTGGAAGAATGGGGTCATGACTCGGATCATCGCGGGCAGCGCCGGCGGGCGGAGGATCCAGGCGCCGCCCGGCAGGGGCACGCGCCCGACCAGCGACCGCGCCCGCGAGGCGATCTTCTCCACGCTCGACTCGATGATTGGCCTGCGCGAGGCGCGGGTGCTCGACCTGTACGCGGGGTCGGGGGCGATCGGGCTGGAGGCGGTCTCGCGCGGGGCCGCCCACGCGCTGCTGGTGGAGTCGGATCCGAAGGCGGTCCGCACGATCAGGGCCAACATCGCGGTGCTGGGCTTCGAGGGCCGGGTGGGCGTGCTGGCCGACAAGGTGGAGCGCGTGCTGGCCAAGCCGTGCGCGGAGCCGTACGACATCGTCTTCGCCGACCCGCCCTACGCGCTGGGCGGCACCGGCGAGGTGCTGGCGGCGCTGCGGGACAACGGGTGGCTGGCGGAGGACGCGGTGGTCGCCTACGAGCGCGAGAGCAGGGGCGAAGCGCTGGTCTGGCCGGCTGGGTACGAAGAGGAGAGGGTCCGTCGTTACGGCGAAGCGGCCGTTTGGTACGGTCGCGCCGCGGGGTTGCCGTGAGCGCCCCCTTACACCGTGGGGAGGCGTCATGCGTCGCGTAGTCTGCCCGGGGTCCTTCGACCCCATCACCAACGGCCACCTCGACATCATCGGCCGCGCTGCGATGTTGTACGACGAGGTCACCGTCGCCGTGCTGATCAACGTCGAGAAGAGCAGCCTGTTCACCGTCGACGAGCGGATCGACATCCTCACCACCGTGACGGCGAGGTACCCGAACGTCCGGGTGGAGAAGTTCCACGGCCTGCTGGTCGACTTCTGCAAGCAGAACGACATCCCGGCGATCGTCAAGGGCATCCGGGTGGTCAGCGACTTCGACTACGAGCTGCAGATGGCTCAGCTCAACTACCGGCTGTCCGGGGTCGAGACGTTGTTCATGCCGACCAACCCCGAGTACTCTTTCCTTTCGTCCAGCCGGGTGAAGGAGATTGCCCGCTACGGCGGGGATGTCTCGGGCCTCGTGCCGGATCTGGTACACGAGCTGCTGATCGAGCGGCTCAGGGGCTGACTCGCGCCTGGTATTGTTTCTATTCGGCCTTGTACGACGCGATGATTCCGCCATGCCTAGCGAGAGCAGGATGACACAGCACCTCGACCCACGCGCCCCATGGGTGATCTCCACCCACGACCTGGGCAGGCGACCGGGTTCGATGCGCCAGATGCATCTCACTCTCCCGGCTCCGCTGGATCTGGGCGTCGACATGATCGGTGTCCCCAAGGACGCCGAAGTCGAGCTGGATCTCCGGCTCGAAGCAGTGATGGAAGGCGTGCTCGTGTCCGGCACGGCTCGCGCCCCCCTCGCGGGGGAGTGCGTGCGGTGCCTCGAACCGGTCTCCGACGAGATCGAGGTCGATCTGCAGGAGCTCTTCTTCTACTCCGACGAGGATGCCTCGGAGGAGGATTCGCTGCTCGACGGGGAGCTGCTCGACCTCGAGCCGACGTTCCGCGACGCGGCGGTGCTCGCACTGCCGTTGAGCCCGGTCTGCCAGGACGACTGTCAGGGGCTCTGCGTGGAGTGCGGGATCAGGCTGGCGGAAGCCGGCGCGGATCACCGGCACGAGAAGATCGACGCCCGCTGGGCGTCGTTGCAAGGTTTGGCAATCGAGAACGATCAGGAGAAGTGACGTGGCCGTCCCGAAGCGGAAGATGTCGCGGAGCAACACTCGCCACCGCCGCTCCCAGTGGAAGACGACTGCTGTCGCGCTGGTGAGCTGCCCGCAGTGCCGCTCCCCCAAGCAGCCGCACATCGCATGCCCGACCTGTGGCACCTACAACCGCCGTCAGGTCATCGAGCCGTCTGCCTGATCGCAGGTGACCTTGTGCCGGCCGGATGATCCGGTCGGCCTCATGGTCTCCATCGCGACGCGGTGGCGGTTCGCCCGCGGCCGTGGTGGACGCCGGAGCTCGTGCAGACTGGGTTCCAGTCGGCTCATCCCGACGGATCAGAACCCGTGTAGTCGGCTCGTCCCCGACGCCCACCACGTTTTCGGGCATCTCCAGCCATCGCGCATTGCTGGATGATGTCCGAGGAGGAAGCACGTGGGCGTAGCTCCCAAACCCATCGCCGTCGAAGTCGCTCGTGACGAGCTCGACAAAGTGCTCGACGTCCGTGTCGACGCCGAGATCCTCGAGCGGGCGCTGACGCACCGCTCGTTCGCTTACGAGAACGGTGGCCTGCCCACCAATGAGCGCCTGGAGTTCCTGGGCGACTCGGTGCTCGGCCTGGTGGTCACCGACACCCTTTATCGCAACCACCCCGATCTGCCCGAGGGCCAGCTGGCCAAACTCCGGGCCGCGGTGGTCAACATGCGTGCTCTCGCCGATGTGGCCCGCCAGCTCGGGCTCGGCCGCTTCCTGCGGCTCGGCCGCGGCGAGGAGGGCACCGGCGGGCGCGACAAGTCGTCGATCCTGGCCGACACCCTCGAGGCGCTGATCGGCGCGATCTACGTGGACAAGGGCCTCGACGAGGCCTTCCGCGTCGTGCACCGGCTCTTCGACCCGCTCATCATCCGTTCCGCCTCGCTCGGCGCCGGGCTCGACTGGAAGACCTCGCTCCAGGAGCTCACCGCCGCCGAGGCGCTCGGCGTGCCCGAGTACCACGTCGAGGAGAGCGGCCCCGACCACGCCAAGTCGTTCACCGCGATCGTCCGCGTGGGCGGCCAGTCCTACGGGTCCGGCAGCGGGCGTTCCAAGAAGGAAGCCGAGCAGCAGGCGGCCGAGGCCGCCTGGACCCGCATCCGGGCCGCTCGCGAGGCGCGTGACGCCCAGCAGGCGAGCCAGCTCCAGCAGCCGGCCTCGCAGGTGCCGGGCGCGGCTGGTTAGGCCCGATGCCCGAACTGCCCGAGGTCGAGGTCGTCCGGCGGGGGCTGGCCGAGTGGGTCACGGGCCGGACCGTCGGCACCGCCGAGGTCCTGCACCCGCGGGCCATCCGCCGCCATCTGCCGGGCGCGACCGCCTTCACCGCCGCGCTGGCCGGCCGTACCGTCTCCGACGTACGGCGGCGCGGCAAGTACCTGTGGCTGCCGCTGGACGGCTCCGACGCGCTCCTGGCGCACCTGGGCATGAGCGGCCAGCTCCTGGTGGTGCGGCCGGACACCCCGGCGGAGAAGCACCTGCGGGTGCGGTTGTCCTTCACTGACTCCGGTCCCGACCTGCGTTTCGTCGACCAGCGGACGTTCGGCCACGTCATGGTCACCCCGCTGGTCGACGGCATCCCCGAGCCGATCACGCACATCGCGCCCGACCCGTTCGAGGAGGTCTTCTCCGAGGAGGAGTTCGCGCGCCGGCTCCGGGCGAAGCGGACCGAGGTCAAGCGGGCGCTGCTGGACCAGTCGCTGATCAGCGGCGTGGGCAACATCTACGCCGACGAGGCGCTGTGGCGGGCCAAGCTGCACTGGGCGCGCTCGACCGCCACGCTCACCCGGCCACAGATCTCCGAACTTCTGGCCGGGGTTCGCGCGGTCATGGCCGAGGCTTTGGGTCAGGGCGGCACCTCGTTCGACAGCCTTTACGTCAACGTCAACGGGGAGAGCGGTTACTTCGACCGTTCGCTGGAGGTGTACGGCCGGCGCGACCAGCCGTGCTCGCGGTGCGGCACGCCGATCCGGCGCGATCCGTTCATGAACCGCTCGTCCTACTCGTGCCCGACCTGCCAGCGCAGGCCCCGGTGAGCGAGGCCGATCCGGTCCGGCTGACCGCGTGGGTGCGCGGCCGGGTGCAGGGCGTCGGGTTCCGCTGGTGGACCCGGGCCAGGGCGCTGGAGCTGGGGCTGACCGGCTGGGCGCGCAACACCGCCGACGGTCGGGTCGAGGTGGTCGCGGAAGGTTCGAAGCAGTCTTGCGTCAAGCTTCTCCATCTGCTGCATGGTTGCGACACGCCGGGGCAGGTGGATGGAGTGGTGGAACGATGGAGTGAAGCCCGAGGTAGTTTGATCGGCTTTGTCGAGCGATGATCCATTTGGCCAAACGCGCCAAATAGGGTATATTTGTATGTCGGGAGTGCCCAATGGTAGGTCGACGCGGTGCGTTCAACTTGACCGTCCAGACCACCGGTGCGACTCTTGTTAGGTACCACGCGCACCCCTCCCGCGGAATGAAGAAGTGCGCGAACCAGTCTGGTCACTCAGCGTGGAGGACCCTTTACCATGGCGAAGGCTCTACTCGGCCACGTCGGCGGTCCTGACCCTCGGATGGTCTCGGAGATGCGCCGTCTGCAGCAGCGGATCCGCGATCTGGAGGCAGAACTCATCCGGCTTCAGGCACAGAACGATGCTCTTGCGGCCCAGAACCGGGATGAGGCATACAACCGCCTGCAAGAGCGCGAGCCGGCACTCACCTGAGTGGTCGGAAGCGCTAAATCATAGGGACGCCTCGAAGCGGGCGTCCCTTCGGCGTTTTCCGGCCCCTTCCGCCGCCCCGCCGATGACCAGCGCGGGGTGGGGATGACCAGTAGGCTTGCCCTTTGACGCTGACGGGAGCGCCGAGGGGAGGGGGCAGCGCTTGTACCTGAAGACCCTGACCCTGCGCGGCTTCAAGTCCTTCGCCTCCGCCACCGCCCTGCGTTTCGAGCCGGGCATCACCTGCGTGGTCGGTCCCAACGGCTCCGGCAAGTCCAACGTCGTCGACGCCCTGGCCTGGGTCATGGGCGAGCACAGCGCGAAGTCGCTGCGCGGCGGCAAGATGGAGGACGTGATCTTCGCGGGCACCTCCAGCCGCCCGCCGCTGGGCCGGGCCGAGGTCACCCTCACCATCGACAACTCCGACGGCGCGCTCCCGATCGACTACACCGAGGTGACGATCAGCCGGCTGATGTTCCGCAGCGGCCAGAGCGAGTACGCCATCAACGGCGACACCTGCCGCCTGCTCGACATCCAGGAGCTGCTGTCCGACTCCGGCATCGGCCGCGAGATGCACGTGATCGTGGGCCAGGGCCAGCTCGACGCGGTGCTCCACGCCGGCCCCGAGGATCGCCGGGCCTTCATCGAGGAGGCGGCCGGCGTCCTCAAGCACCGTAAGCGCAAGGAGAAGGCGCTCCGCAAGCTCGACGCGATGCAGGCCAACCTGACCCGCGTCCAGGACCTCGCCACCGAGCTGCGCCGCCAGCTCAAGCCGCTGGGCCGGCAGGCCGAGATCGCCCGCAAGGCCGCCGTCATCCAGGCCGACCTGCGCGACGCCCGGCTGCGGCTGCTCGCCGACGACGTGGTCACCCTCCGCCGGACCCTGGAGCGCGAGGCCGCCGACGAGGCCGCGATCCTGGAGCGCCGCCGCCAGGTCGAGGCCGCCCTGGAGGAGGGCCAGCTCCGGGAGAGCGCGCTGGAGGAGGCCGAGGCCGAGGCGCTGCCCCGGCTGACCGCCGCCCAGGAGACCTACTTCCGGCTCTCCTCGCTGCGTGAGCGCATCACCGGCCTGGAGCAGCTCGCCGCCGAGCGGCACCGCCACGCCCTCGACGCCGCCTCCATCGAACGGCGCGGCCGCGACCCTGAGGAGCTGGAGCGCGAGGCCGCCGAGGCCCGCGAGCAGGAGCTCATCCTGGCCGCCGAGCTGGAGCACGCCCAAGAACTGCTCGACGAGGTGGTCGAGCGCCGGGCCGAGGCCGATGCCGCGCTGGCCGAGGAGGAGCGCCGGCTGGCCGCCGCCGCCCGGGCCGCCGCCGACCGCCGTGAGGGGCTCGTACGGCTCCGCGGCCAGGTCGACTCGGCCCGCAGCCGGGTCAGGGCCGCCGAGGAGGAGATCGGCCGGTTGCAGAAGGCCGTCTTCGACGCCGCCGAGCGGGCCCGCCGAGCGCAGGAGGAGCACGAGCTGGCGCTGGCCGAGGAGCCCGAGACCGATCCCGCCCTGGCCGAGGAGCTCGCCACGGCGAGCGCTGCGGTCGAGGAGGCCGTCCTGGTGGCCGAGGACGCCCGGGAGGCCGTGGAGCGCGCCTCCGCCGCCCTGGCCGAGCCCCGGGCCGCTCTCCAGGCCGCCAAGGCGGCGGTGGGCACTGCCCGGGCCGCCGATCAGGAGGCTCAGCGGGCTGTCGCCGCGCTCGACGCGCGCCGGGAGGCGCTGGAGCTCGGCCTGGCCCGGGGCGCGGACGGTGGGGCCGCTCTGCTGGCCGCCGGGCTGGCCGGGGTGCTCGGGCCGCTGGCCGCCTCGCTCACCGTCGAGCCCGGGTACGAGGCCGCGGTCGCCGCCGTGCTGGGTGGGGCGGCCGAGGCGGTGGCGGTCAAGTCGCTGGAGTCGGCGGTCGAGGCGCTGACGCACCTTCGAGAGTCGGCGGGCGGGCACGCCACCCTGCTGGTGGCCGGCTCGGGCCTCCTGGTGGCCAGTCCGGGCGACGCCGTACCGGCTCCGGGTGGGGCGCGGTGGGCGGCTGAGCTGGTGAGTGTGCCGGGCGAACTGCGGGCCGCGCTCGGCCACCTGACCTCGGGTGTCGTGGTGGTCGAGGATCTGGCGAGCGCCCGGGCCCTGGTCGAGCGGCACCCGGAGTTGCGGGCGGTGACCCGCGACGGGGACGTCGTGGGTATGCACATCGCCGAGGGCGGGGCGACGAGCGGGAGCTCGATCCTGCAGGTCAGAGCCGCCCTCGACGCCGCGGTGGCCGACCTGGAGGCGGCCAGGGCGACCGCGGAGACGACCGCCGAGACCCTGGACGAGGCGCTGGCCGCGGAGCAGGCGGCCCAGGCCGCGCTGGAGACGGCCCAGACCGGCGTGGCCGAGGCCCAGCGGGCGGCCAGCGCGGCCCAGGCCGGAGTCAGCACGGCCCAGGGCGCCCTGGACCGCGCCAGGGCCCGGCAGCGCGAGGCCGACCAGCGCAACGCGGCCACGGCCAAGCGGCTGGCCCAGCTCGACGCCGCGGCCAAGGCGGCGCTGGGCGAGGCCGAGCGGCTCAACACGAGCGTGCGCGCGGCCGAGGACGCCCGGGCCGACGGCCAGGAAGAGGCGACCGAGCTGGAGATGCGCCTGGCCGAGGCGGAGTACGCCCAGGAGCTCGAGGCCGAGCCCACCACCGACGAACGGGACGAGCTGGCCGCGGCCCGCGAGGCGGCCAGGCAGCGCGAGATGGAGGCCCGCCTCCAGGTCCGCACCGCCGAGGAGCGCGTGCGGGGCGTGGAGGGCAAGGCCGACCAGCTCATCGCCGCCGCCCAGCGCGAGCGCGAGGAGCGGGTGCGCGCCGTCGAGCAGCGCGAGCGCCGCCGCCGCCAGGCCGAGCTGGCCGAGAAGATCGCCGGCGCGGCCCGCCAGGTGCTCACCACGCTCGCCTCCTCGGTGACGCGGGCGGCCCGCGAGCGGGACGAGGCCGACCTGGCCAGGGTCGCGGTGGACGCCGAGCTCAAGCAGGTCCGCGTGCACGTGCGCGAGCTGGGCCAGGAGCTCGACCGGCTGGTCAACCGGGTGCACGGCAGCGAGGTGGCCCGCACCGAGCAGCGCCTGCGGCTGGAGCAACTGGAGCAGCGGGCGCTCGACGAGTACGGCGTCGAGACCGAGGCGCTGATCGCCGAGTACGGTCCCGAGGCGCTGGTGCCGGGTGATCCCGCCGTGCCGTACGTCCGGGAGGAGCAGGAGAAGCGGGCCAGGGCCGCCGACAAGCAGATGACGCAGCTCGGCAAGGTCAACCCGCTGGCGCTGGAGGAGTTCGCGGCGCTGGAGGAACGGCACGCCTTCCTGACCTCGCAGCTCGAGGACCTGAAGAAGACCCGGCGCGACCTGATGACCGTGGTCAAGGAGGTCGACGACCGGGTGGAGCAGATGTTCAGCTCCGCCTACGAGGACGTGGCCCGCGAGTTCGAGCAGATCTTCACCCGGGTCTTCCCCGGCGGTGAGGGCCGGTTGGTGCTGACCGCGCCGGAGGACATGCTGACCACCGGCATCGAGGTGGAGGCCCGGCCGCCGGGCAAAAAGGTCAAGCGGCTGTCGCTGCTGTCCGGCGGGGAGCGGTCGCTGACCGCGGTGGCCTTCCTGGTGGCCATCTTCAAGGCGCGGCCGAGCCCGTTCTACGTGATGGACGAGGTCGAGGCGGCGCTCGACGACACCAACACGCAGCGGCTGCTGACCCTGTTCGAGGAGTTGCGGCAGACCTCGCAGCTCATCGTGATCACGCACAACAAGCGCACGATGGAGATCGCCGACGCGCTGTACGGCGTGTCGATGCGTGGCGACGGCGTGACCCAGGTGGTCAGCCAGCGGCTGCGCGAGCGCGAACCCGCCTGAGCGCGCGGTTCCGGCCGCCACGCAGCCGCCACGCGGAGCCCTGGGGAGCGCCCAGGTGAGGCCGGGTGCGGGGACGGCGGGAGGCTTCGGTGTTCGGAGCATGCTCGTTGATCTGGAAAACTGACTAATTGTGACTGACTCCCTTGTCATCATCGTGATCGTGGCCGTCGTCGCCTTGCTGGCGGCAGGCGGCCTCTTCTTCCTGTTCCGGCCGGGGGGCAAGGCCGCCCCGCCGGAGGTGAAGCCGCCGGAGGCCAAGCCGGTCGAGGAGGAGGCCCCGCGGCCGAAGGGCGTGGAGGAGGGCGAAGGCGGTGCGACCACCACGGTCCCGCCTCCGCCGCCGGCCGAGCCGATGGTGGTCAAGCCCGAGGTCGAGGTGCCGCTGCCCTCGGCGGGCCGCATGGTGCGCCTGCGCGCCCGGCTGGCCCGCTCGCAGAGCGCGCTGGGCAAGGGCCTGCTGGAGCTGCTCTCCCGTGACCGGCTCGACGAGGACGTCTGGGAGGAGATCGAGGAGACCCTCCTCACCTCCGACATCGGCGTCGCGCCCACGCAGGCGATCGTGGAGGAGCTGCGCACCAAGGTGAAGGTGCTGGGCAGCCGCAGTCCCGACGAGGTGCGGGCGCTGCTGCGCGAGCAGCTCCTGATCCAGATCAACCCCGAGCTCGACCGGACGCTGCACGTGGACAAGCACGGCGAGCGCCCGGCGGTGGTCCTGGTCGTCGGCGTCAACGGCACCGGCAAGACCACCACCACCGGCAAGCTGGCCCGCGTGCTGATCGGCGACGGCAAGAAGGTCGTGCTCGGCGCGGCCGACACCTTCCGCGCCGCCGCCGCCGACCAGCTTCAGACCTGGGGCGACCGGGTGGGGGCCGAGGTCGTGCGCGGTCCCGAGGCCGGCGACCCGGCTTCGGTGGCCTTCGACGCGGTGGCCAAGGGTCTGGCGGAGAAGGCCGACACGGTCATCGTCGACACGGCCGGCCGCCTGCACACCAAGACCGGCCTGATGGACGAGCTGGGCAAGGTCAAGCGGGTCATCGAGAAGAAGTCCACCGTGGACGAGGTGCTGCTGGTGCTCGACGCCACCACCGGCCAGAACGGCATGCGCCAGGCGCAGGTCTTCGCCGAGGTGGTCAACATCACCGGCATCGCGCTGACCAAGCTCGACGGCACGGCCAAGGGCGGCATCGTGATCTCGGTCCAGCGCGAGCTGGGCGTGCCGGTGAAGCTGGTCGGGCTGGGCGAGGGCCCCGACGATCTGGCGCCCTTCGACCCGGAGGTGTTCGTCGACGCACTGCTCGGCGAGTGAACTCTCGGTGATTTCGGACGCTCCGCGAATTTCGCGGAGCGTTTCCGTATTTAGGGGAATTGTCCCTTACCGCGTCAAGTCTTGATCTATGCGGGAGACCGTGGTCACATGAGGCGTCATGGCGAGATCGCGGGCGATGGCACAGTTTGTCGGCGGCTCGCCTTGGTCGGACGAGAGGTGCACATGAAGAAGGTCGTGGTCCACAAGCCCGGAACCGTGAAGCCTGCAGGCGCCGCCGCGCCGAGGCACAAGGGCTGACGCTGCGGGAGGCCGGCGTCCTGGACAGGGTCGCCGGCCCATCGCGCGAGCCCTTTCCGGGGCGCCGGCCGCGCTCGGGCGCGGCCTGGACCGGGACTTCTCCAGCGCGGGAGCGTTCCGTGGACCCCGGGTACGGAAGCTGTTTCTCGGGAGTTCTTGGTGACCACACCTTTTCTTCAGGACGCTGCCGCGCGCCTGGACGCCGATCGGCGGATCGGCGGGCCGTACACGCTCGGCGCCGCCCTGATCGGCCTGCTGCTGCCCGCGGCGTCACCGGACCTGGTGGCCGCCCATGACATCGAACTGCGCGTCGCGGCGCCGAACCTGGCCGAGCGGGTGCCCGTCCGGCGGCGCAGCCGCGCCGACTCGCTGCCGTCCGCGCAGCGCATCCTGATCCCCGGCGCCCGCCGTACGCTGCGCATCGCCAACGGCCTGGCCGAGTTCTGCCGGGACGCCCTGGCCGGGCGCGAGCTCACGGTGACCGTGGACAACCTGGCCGAGGCCGACCAGACCGACCGCGAGCTGATCGAGGTGTTGCGCCGCCGGGTGCCGGCCCTGCGCCTGGTCGAGGGCGCGCACACCTCCGCCGGCGGCCCGCTGCGCGAGGACTTCGACCGCTACCGCGACGAGGGCTTCCACCACGCCATGGCCGAGGCTGGACCGCCCGCGCTGGCCCGGCTGACGCCCGGTGAGGAGGAGTGGTGGACCCTGCTGCACCGCACCGCCGGGGCGCTGGAGGCGATCGAGCGCGAGGACGAGGCCTGGGAGCTCTACCAGCTCGCCCGGCGCGAGGGCGTGGACCCCAAGCACCGCGCCACCGTCGCCTGCTCGATGGCGACGTTGCTGGTGCGCCACCACGACCCCGCCCGCCGCGACGCGACGGAGGCGCTGGCCTGGGTCAACGAGGCGATCGCCATCACCTCGCTGCTGCCCGACCCGGCCGAGCGCGCCTTCCATCTGGGCTTCGACCTCAACACCCGGGCTCTGGTGGAGGTACGGCTGCGCCGCTTCGAGGCCGCCGCGCGCCTGGTGGCCGAGGCCATCGACCTGGCCGAGCGGCACCTGGCCGGGACGCACCCGATCCACCTGCTGGTGCTGTACGGCAACCGCGCGCTGCTGAGCGGGGGAGAGGCGGCCCTGGCCGACTACACCCGCGCGATCGAGCTCGACCCCGGCTACCCCGACTACTACCTCGACCGGGGCAACCTGCTGGCCAAGCTGGGCCGCACCGAGGAGGCGCTGGCCGACTACGAGAGCGCGATGCGGCTCAGCCCGCCCTTTCCCGAGCCGTACTACAACCGCTCGGAGCTGCGCTTCGCGGCCGGTGACCACGCGGGGGCGCTGGCCGACCTCGACTACGTCCTGGAGCTCGACCCGGGCTTCGCGCCCGCCTACGTCAACCGGGCGGGCCTCCTCGTCGCCCTCGGCGAGTACGGCGGAGCCGCCCGCGACGTCGCCAAGGGCCTGGAGCTCGACCCGGCCAACGCGCACCTGCATGCCGTACGCGGGCAGGTCGAGGCGATCGAGGGCCGCACGGAGGCGGCGCGCGCGGCCTACGACGCCGCTCTCGGCCTGCAGCCCGACCTGGTGGCGGCATGGGCCAACCGCGGCGAGCTGGCCTACCTGGGCGGCGAGTTCGAGGCGGCGGTCGCCGACCTCACCCAGGCGGTCAAGCTGGCCGAGTCGGCGGAGCTGCTGTTCAACCGGGCCGTGGCGCTGCGGGCCTGCGGCCGGCACCAGGAGGCCAGGGAGGACCTGCTGCGGGCCGCCGAGCTGGCCCCCGACGACCCGGACGTCCGGCAGGCGCTCGCGGAAGACTGAGGGCGTTTCGCCCCATAATGAGCCTCGTGAAGCTGATACGGCGGTTCCTGGGCGGGCTCGTGGCCGTCCTGGCGGGGGCATTCCTGGTCAACCTGGCGATGACGCACCTGTTCCCGCCGGACCGGCCCGTCCAGCCCTTCCCGGGCGCCAGGACGCCGCTGTTCATCGCCCACCAGGGCGGCGAGCAGCTCGCGCCCAGCAACACGCTGGCGGCCTTCGACCTGGCCGTCTCGCTGGGCGCGGACGTGCTGGAGACCGACGTGCACCTGACGGCCGACGGCGAGCTCGTCGCGATCCACGACGAGACCGTCGACCGCACCACCGACGGCACCGGCCGGGTGGACTCCTTCAGCTACGCCGAGCTGAGCCGGCTAGACGCGGGCTACCGCTTCACCGACCTCGACGGGCGGGCGAGCTTCCGCGGCAAGGGCGCCCGGATCCCGCGCCTGGAGGAGCTCTTCACCCGCTACCGCAAGCTGTTCAACATCGAGATCAAGGCGCCCTACCCCGGCATCGAGGCGAAGCTGTGGGCGCTGATCCAGAAGCACGGCCTGGCGGACCGGGTCGTGGTGGTCTCCTTCGACCAGGCCATCGTGGACCGCTTCGACGAGCTGTCCGAGGGCCGGGTGGCGCTGGGCGCGGGCCGGGCCGAGGCGGCGGCCTTCGCGCTGACGCACAAGTTCTTCGTGCCCGGCTTCTATCGCCCGCAGGCCGGGGTGCTCCAGCTCCCGACCGAGAGCAGCGGCTTCGACCTGACCGACCCCGCCCTGATCGAGGGCGCGCACCGGCTGGGCCTGCAGGTGCACTACTGGACGATCAACGACGAGCCGACCATGCGCCGGCTGGTGGAGCTGGGCGCGGACGGCATCATGACCGACCGGCCCGACCTGCTGAAGAAGGTGCTCGGCCGCTGAAGCCGGCGGCTAGTGCCGGGTGCCGATCGGCACCACCAGCGGCGTGCCGGCGACCGGGTCGGCGATGACCACCGCGTCCAGGTCGAAGACCTTGGCCAGCAGCTCCTCGGTCAGCACCTCGTGCGGGGCGCCCGAGGCGACCACGCGGCCGTCCCGCATGGCGACCAGCCGGTCGGCGTAGCGCGCGGCCAGGTTGAGGTCGTGCAGGACCATGACGATCGTCCGGCCGGCCGAGGTGTGCAGGTGCCGCACCAGTTCCAGCACCTCCACCTGGTGGGCCAGGTCGAGGAAGGTGGTGGGCTCGTCGAGCAGGAGCAGGTCGGTGCCCTGCGCCAGCGCCATGGAGATCCAGGCGCGCTGGCGCTGGCCGCCGGACAGCTCGTCGAGCGGGCGCTCGGCCAGGTCGGCGAGACCGGTCATGGCCAGGGCGTGGCCCACGGCCGACTCGTCGTCGGACGACCACTGGCGGTACCAGGTCTGGTGCGGGTGCCGGCCGCGGGCGACCAGGTCGGCCACGGTGAGTCCCTCGGGCGCGGAGGGCGCCTGCGGCAGCACGCCCAGCACGCGGGCCACCTCACGGGTGGGCAGCTTGTCGATGCGCTTGCCGTCCAGGAGCACCTCGCCGCCGCTCGGCTTGAGCAGCCGGCCGAGCGCGCGCAGCAGCGTGGACTTGCCGCAGCCGTTGGGGCCGATGATCGTGGTGACGGTCCCGGGCTCGATCCCGAGGTCGAGTCCGTCCACCACGACGCGATCGCCGTAGCCGAGGCGGACGTCGACGGCCTGAAGCCTCATACGCGGCTCCCCCTTCGCATTCGGACGAGCAGGTAGATCAGGTAGGGCGCGCCGAGCACCGCGGTGACGATGCCGACCGGCAGCTCGAGCGGGGAGAAGGCGGTGCGCGCCACCAGGTCGGCCCCGGCGACCAGCACCGAGCCGACCACCGCCGAGGTGACCAGCGGCGGCCGCCCGGAGCCGACCAGGCGCATCGCGATCTGCGGCGAGGGCAGGGCGACGAAGGCGATGGGACCGGCCGAGGCGGTGGCGACGGCGGCCAGCAGCACGGCCGACAGGATCATCAGCCCGCGCGAGCGGTTGAGCCGCACGCCCAGCGCGACCGCGGTGTCGTCGGTGAAGCGCAGCACGTCGAGGATGCGGGCGCCCGCCAGGGTGAGCGGGATGAGCAGCAGCAGCGCCAAGCCGACCGGCACCACGTGCTCCCAGCCGCGGCCGTTTAGCGAGCCGGAGATCCACACCATCGCGCGGGTGGTGTCGTTGACGTCGCCCACGGTCATCAGCCAGTACTTCACGTTGGTGAAGACCGCCGCGACGCCGATGCCGACCAGGACCAGGCGGTAGCCGTCCAGGCCGCGCCGCCAGGCCAGGGCGTAGACGACGATCGCGCCGATGAGGCCGCCGGCCAGGGCCAGGACCGGGATGCCGAGCGCCATCAGCAGGCCGCTGGCTCCGCCGTACGTGCTGCCGGTGACGACCATGCCGGCCACGACGGTCACCGAGGCGCCGGTGGTCACGCCGAGGATCTCCGGGCTGGCCAGCGGGTTGCGGGCGATGGACTGGATGATCGCGCCGGACATGGCCAGGGCGGCGCCGACCAGGGCGCCGGTCAGCGCGCGGGGCAGGCGCAGCTCCATGACCACGAAGTGCGCGGGGTCGGCGGGGTCGAAGGTGGCCCGCAGGACGTCGGGCAAGGAGAGCGGGATGTCGCCGATGCGCATGTTCAGCGCCATCAGGAAGCCCAGCAGGACGAAGCCGATGGCGGAGACCATGAGGGCGCGGGGGCGCACGCGGAGCTTCACAGCCGCACCGGCTTCCTGCGCCGCACCAGCGCGATGAAGAACGGCGCGCCGATCAGCGCGAGCACCACGCCGACCTCCAGCTCGCCGGGCGGGGCGACCACGCGGCCGATCACGTCGGCCAGTAGCAGCAGGACCGCGCCGATCAGCCCGGAGAAGGGCAGGAGCCAGCGGTGGTCGGTGCCGGACAGCGAGCGGGCCAGGTGCGGCACGATCAGGCCGATGAAGGCCAGCGAGCCGCAGGCGGCGACGGTGGCGCCGGTCAGCAGCGTGACCGCGGCCACGCCGACCGCGCGGGTGCGGTTGACGTTCTGGCCGAGACCGCGGGCCACGTCCTCGCCCAGGGCCAGCGCGTTCAGGCCGGGCGCGTTCATCATGGCCAGCACCAGGCCGACCAGGATGAACGGCAGGACCTGCCAGATCACCTCGGAGCCGCGGGCGGCGATCGAGCCGGCCTGCCAGAAGCGGAAGACGTCCATGGCCTGCTCGTCCAGCAGGACGACGGCGGAGGTCAGGGCGTAGAGGAAGGCGCTGACCGCGGTGCCGGCCAGCGCGAGCGTCACCGGGGTCGGCCCGCCTCGCCCGCCGACCATGCCGAGGGCGAAGACGCCGACGCTGGCGATCAGGGCGCCGGCCAGGCCGAACCAGATGTAGGCGTACAGGCTCGTGGTGCCGAGGAAGATGATCGAGGCGACCATGGCGAAGGCGGCGCCCTGGGTCACGCCGAGCAGCCCGGGGTCGGCCAGCGGGTTGCGGGTGTGGCCCTGCATCAGCGCGCCGGCGACGCCGAGCGCGATCCCGGCGAGCACGCCGATGACGGTCCGTGGGATGCGGAGCGAGCGGATGATGATGTCGTTCTCGGTGCCGGTGGGCGCGGTGAGCGCCTGCCAGGCGTCGGCGAGCGGCACGGCCTTCGCCCCGATGGTGATGCTCAGCACAACGGCGACGGCCAGAGCCCCGATGAGCACGGCAAGGAAGCGTGCACGTGCCACCGCTGTCCTCCTAGCCCATTTGCCGGTCCCGTTGAAGTATGCCAGCTTAGGGCTGCCTAAACTTACTTAGGTTGCCCTTACGAGGAGTTCTGTCATGAAGCTGTTCCCCGCAGTGGCCCTCGGTGCCGTGCTCGCTATGGGACTCGCCGCCTGCGGGTCGTCCAGCACGAGCGGCGGCGCCTCGGCTCCGGCCGCCGGCCAGTCCGCCGAGGCCTTCCGCACCATCAAGCACGCCATGGGCGAGACCAAGATCCCGACCCAGCCGAAGCGGGTCGTCGCGCTCGACCAGAGCTTCGTGGACGCGGTGCTGACGCTGGAGACGCCGGTCGTCGGCTACACCACCTACCGCTCGATCGACGACAAGCTGCCCGACTACATGGCCAAGGTCGCCGCCGAGTACGGCAAGGACGCGACCCCGGTCGGCAGCCTGGAGCAGCCCAGCCTCGAGAAGATCATGGCGCTCAAGCCCGACCTGATCGTCTCGGCGAAGGTGCGGCACGAGGCCCTGTACGACAAGCTCTCCAAGATCGCGCCGACCGTGTTCAGCGAGACCACCGGCGCCATCTGGAAGGAGAACGTCCGGCTGATGGGCCAGGCGCTCGGCAAGGAGCAGCTCGCCGACACCAAGATCAAGGAGTTCGAGGACCGGGCTGGCAAGATCGGCGCGGCGATCAAGGAGAAGGAGGGCGAGATGCCCACCGTCTCCGTGGTGCGCTTCGCCGGCGAGCCCACGACGCGGCTGTACGTGGAGAACTCCTACTCCGGCATCGTGCTGAAGGACGTCGGCTTCCCCCGGCCGGAGAACCAGCCCAAGGACCCGAACGCCATCGCGGTGGACATCTCCCAGGAGCGCATCGCCGAGTTCGACGCCGACCACATCTTCGTCTCGACCTACGCCGACCCCTCCGCCGAGGGGCCGAAGAAGCAGTTCGTGAACAACCCACTGTGGGGCAAGCTCAAGGGCGAGAAGCACGACGTGCAGGACGCCATCTGGATGAGCGCGGTCGGCCTGCAGGGCGCCCACGCCATCCTGGACGACCTGGCCAAGCTCTTCGCGGTCGACCCGGCCCGCGCTAGCTGAGCAGGAAGCGCTCGAAGTCCTCGAGATGGGGGCCGAGGTCCAGGCCCTGCGCGGCGACCCAGCGGTCGTCGCAGTAGGTGCCGCGGTAACGCTCGGCCCCGTCGCAGATGAGGGTGACCACGCTGCCCCGCTCGCCCGCGGCCCGCATCTCCCGGATGAGGTCCACCGCGGCGGCGACGTTGGTGCCGGTCGAGCCGCCCACGTCGCGCCCGGTGACCTCGCGCACCCAGCGCATGGCCGCGATGGAACGCGCGTCCGGCACCCGCATCATCCGGTCGATCACCGCGGGCACGAAGGACGGCTCGACCCGGGGCCGGCCGATGCCCTCGATGCGCGAGCCGGCGGCGGTCACCGAGGGGTCGCCCGTGGCCCAGGAGTCGTAGAAGGCCGAGCCCTCGGGATCGGCCACCGCCAGCAGGGTCGGGTGGCAGCGGTAGCGGATGTAGCGGCCCAGGGTCGCCGAGGTGCCGCCGGTGCCCGCGCCGACGACCACCCAGCGGGGGATCGGGTGCGGCTCCAGGGTGAGCTGCTGGAAGATCGACTCGGCGATGTTGTTGTTGCCCCGCCAGTCGGTGGCCCGCTCGGCGTAGGTGAACTGGTCCATGAAGTGGCCGCCGCTCTCCTCGGCCACCCGCCGGGACTCGGCGTAGATCGTCGTCGGGTCCTCCACCAGGTGGCACTTGCCGCCGTAGAACTCGATCAGCGCGATCTTCTCCGGCGAGGTGCCCGCCGGCATCACCGCCACGAACGGCAGGCCGAGCAGCCGGGCGAAGTAGGCCTCGCTCACCGCGGTCGAGCCGCTGGAGGCCTCGACGATCGTCGTCGCCGGGCCGATCCAGCCGTTGGCCAGGCCGTACAGGAAAAGAGAGCGGGCGAGCCGGTGTTTGAGTGAACCGGTGGGGTGGACCGACTCGTCTTTCAGGTAGAGGTTTACCCCCCAGCGCGAGGGAAGCGGAAAAACATGGAGATGGGTGTCAGCACTCCGGTTCGAGTCCGCTTCCACGGTGCGGACGGCGTCCGCGACCCACTGGCGGTCAACAGGTTTCATGTCGCATACCTAACCTTTGTGACTCCTGCCACATCTCATGCTGAATTGCAGAGAGAGTGTTATGATAATGAGACTTGTCCGGCCGTGGACGTAGCACCGCACGCCGCGAGCAAACGGATGGTAGGCCCCAGTGACCAGCTAACACCCACCTTAGGGCGGGTTTGCGAGCATGGGATCCGGCGCTCGCGCCGGACCGGGGGATAGTGCGAGGGGGAGAGAATTGATCACGATGACCGATGAGCAGCGTCAGGACTGGTTCGAGCGTGACGTCGTACCGGTGACCACTCAGCTTTTCGCCTCCGCCATGCGCCTCACCCGGAACACCGCCGACGCCGAGGACCTGGTCCAGGAGACGGTGACGAAGGCCTACACGTCCTACCACCAGTTCCGTGAGGGCACCAACCTCAAGGCGTGGCTGCACCGCATCCTCACGAACAACTTCATCAACGACTACCGCAAGAAGCAGCGCTCGCCGAAGCTCTCCGCCGCCGAGGAGATCGAGGACTGGCAGCTGCACGCGGCCGAGTCGCACAGCTCCACCGGCCTGAAGTCGGCCGAGACCGAGGCCCTGGAGCAGCTTCCGGACAGCACGGTGATGGACGCCCTGCGTGCCCTGCCCGAGGACTTCCGCGTGGCGGTCTACCTCGCCGACGTCGAGGGCTTCGCCTACAAGGAGATCGCCGAGCGCATGGGCACGCCGATCGGCACCGTGATGTCCCGCCTGCACCGCGGGCGCCGTCAGCTCCGCAGCATGCTGGAGGGCTACGCGCTCGAGGAGGGCCGGGCGGCCGGCATCCCGGCGCAGCGCGCGGCCTGATCAGGCGCTCTGGCGCAGGCGCATGTGCAGTCTGATACGCAGCACCTCGCCACCCCTGATCTGCACCAGATCACACAACTGACGACTGATCCAGAGCCCGTATCCCCGCTGGGATTCGGGCTCTGGTGGCAGATAGCCCGGAAGCGGGTCGGTCAGCGCGCCGCCGGGATCGCAGATCTCGCAGACCACCTCACGGCCGTTGGTCCACATCGTGATGGTGCCGTGGCCCGCGCCGTGCTCCACGCTGTTGGCGGCCACCTCCGAGACGCTCAGCACGAGCGAGGAGATGAGGCCGCGTTCCATGCCCGCCGCGCGGGCGTAGTCGGCCACCACCCGGCGCAGCCTGGCCAGCTCCGGCGCGGTGAAGGCGGTCGCCCGCACCTCGCCGACCGGCTCGGCCAGCGGCGCCCGGTCACCGGCCAGGACGAGCTCGGCCGGGTGCACGTACCGGCTGCTGGGCCGCAGGCCGTCGGCGGCCAGCTCGGCCGGATGGGTCAGCAGCACGTGCTCCGGCAGCGCCGCGTACAGGCAGAGGATGGTGCAGTCCTGCTCGCTGAGCGCCGCGTTGATCACCGATTCGTAGCGGATCCAGCCCTCGCCCTCGACCGGCGGCTCGCCGACGACCATGGTGCGCCGCCCGCTGGCGTACTCGTGCAGCGCGGCCAGTGCCCGTTGCGGGTGGCGGTACCACTCGCCCGACGGCGCGCTGTCCACCGGCAGGCCGAGCAGCTCCAGCCGCCGCGGCGAGGTGATGACCAGGGCGTGGCGGCCGTCGTGGAGCGCCTGCTCGACACGCGGGCGGACGAGCCGGAGGAACCCCTCGTCGGACTCGTACGGCACGGCGATGTGCGTGAGCACGCTGCGAACCGTAGCAAGCGCTAGGGCGCGGGTGCAACGGCAATCAGCGCCACCGCCCCGAGCGCGAAGGCTACCCCGGCCATCTGGATGCCGCGCAACCGCTCGCCCAGCACGAAGCGCGCCAGCAGCAGCGTGCTGGCCGGGTAGAGCGAGACCAGGACCGCGACCAGGCTGAGCAGTCCCTGCTGCTCGGCGAGCAGGTAGAGCACGTTGGCCGCCATGTCCAGCACGCCCGCGGCGAGGATGATCCGCATCGAGCCCTGGCCGGGCCGCAGCGAGCGCCGGGTGAGCACCGCCAGCAGCGCCACCAGGCCGACCGAGGCCAGCCGGGCGCCGACCAGGGACCACATGCCCGTCCCCTCGGGGGCGAGGGCGAGCAGGATGAAGAAGCCGCCGAACCCCGCGCCGGCGGCCAGCGCCGACAGCACCGCGCCGGTCGAGGACCGGGAGCCCTCGGCGGGGCTGCGGCTGACCAGCACGACCGCCGACACCGCGAGCACGATGCCCGCCACCGCCATCAGGTGCGGCCGTTCGCCCATGGCCAGCCCGAACACCACCGGCAGCACCGTCGAGGTCACCGCGGTCGTCGGCGCGACCACCGACATCACCCCGGTGGCCAGCGCCCGGTAGAACAGCACCAGGCCCAGCCCGCCCGCGACGCCGGCGGCCATACCCCAGGCCAGCGCCTCGCCCGAGTAGGCGCCCGGCAGCACCGGCAGCAGGACCAGCACCAGGGCCAGCCCGGCGAGCTGGGAGAGCACCACGACGGACAGCACTCGCGAGCGCTTGGAGGCCAGGCCGCCGAAGAAGTCGGCGGTGCCGTACACCACGGCGCAGGTTGTCGCTAAGATCACAGCAAGCATAGTTCACTCCATTGCACGATTGGTACTCTATATTGCACGAGACAGAGGCCATCACCGCGGCGATCGCGACGAACGTCCGCGGGCAGCGCACCCACCGCGGGCTCACCCTCGACGCCCTCGCCCAGCGGGCCGGCGTGAGCAAGGGCATGCTCGTCCAGATCGAGCAGGGCCGGACCAACCCCAGCGTCTCCACGCTGACCCGCATCGCCGCCGCGCTCGGCACGACCGTCGCCAAGCTGGTCGAGGTCTACGACGTGCCGCCGGTGCGGGTGATCGCCAAGAGCGAGGTGATGACCTTCACCCACGCCGGTTCGGTCGCCAAGCTGCTGGTCGGCGCCGACTCGCCGATGATCCTCGAACTGTGGGACTGGCGCCTCGACCCCGGCGCCCACCACGACGGCGACGCCCACCCGCCGGGCACCCGCGAGATGCTGACCGTCCTCGACGGCGAGCTCACCCTCACCGTCCACGGCAGGACGCACACGATCACCGAGGGCGACGCGCTGCTGTTCACCGCCGACCGCCCGCACCGCTACGCGAATACGGGATCCCAACCTCTTCGCTTCACGATGGTCGTTGTCGAGCCGAAAGAAGTCGCCGAATCGTAAAGTTCCGATTACTCAATCGGTCAACAGATGCTGGGTACATCCCTATCTGTTCGACAACCCGTCGATAGGGGTTCAGGTGAGTGAAGCCCGTGCTGCGATCGAGAAGCTCCGAGCGGAGCTTGCCGGTCTCGGCGTGACCGACACAGATGAGGTCGGTGACGATTCCACGCTCTCCGTGTGGATCGGTCTGGTGGTTCGGTTCCGTGATGGTTTTTACCGATGGCAGGAAGGGACGGTGAAGCGTCGGCATTTGGGTACGGATCCGGTTGGATGTGCCATAAGAGTGGCGCGCCGGTACACAGAACTCCAGGCGGATGTCCCACCCTGGTGGGAAGACCTGGCTCGAGAACTGCGGGGGGACTCGGCACAGGACTATCCGTGATGTAAGCCCCCGAACGCGTTTCGGGGGGAAGCTTGCGCGGACGATGTGCGCTGCTGGTCATGGCGGTGGCGGTTGGATGTGCGACCAAGCCACCAGAGAGAGGGGCCATGACCGTCCGGGTGGAGGAGGGCCGCCCGGCAGTGCGAATGGCGCCTGAGGAGCTGGCCAAGCGGTTGAGTGGGATGCAACCGCACTGGCCCCGTCCGAAGGCCGAGATCAACTGCGCCAAACGCAAGTGCGTGGCGCTCACCTTCGACGACGGACCCGGCGACTACACCGCCGGCCTGCTCGACCTGCTGCGCGAACGCGGCGTGCGAGCCACCTTCTTCGTGGTCGGCCAGATGGTCGCCGCCGACCGGCACCACACCCTGCAGCGCATGGTCCAGGACGGGCACGAACTCGGCAACCACTCCTGGAGCCACGCCCAGCTCACCGGCCTGTCCAGCGACGGCATCCGCGCCGAACTGGCCCGCACCCAGGACATCGTCGCCGACCGCACCGGCGTGGAGATGCAGGTCATGCGCCCGCCGTACGGCTCCACCGACGGCCGCGTCGCCACCGAGAGCCGCCGCGAGGGCCTGGCCCAGATCCTGTGGAACGTCGACACGCTCGACTGGCGCGACCGCGTCGCCTCGGTCGTCACCCGCCGCGCCGTCCAGGCGGGCCCCGGCTCCATCGTGCTCATGCACGACATCCACCGCAGCACCGTCGCCGCCGTCCCGTCGCTGGTCGCCTCCCTGTCGCGGCGCGGGTTCGACTTCGTGACCGTCTCCGAGCTGTACGGCAAGCGTCCCGCGCCGGGAAGGAAGTACACCGAACGATGATCGGCTACGAGTTCGACGGCCCGGTCCTCGACCTTGGCGCGCTCCTGGTGGACGGCGAGCCCAGCCCCGGCGACCAGATCCGCATCCCGCTGCGCATGCTCAACCGGCACGGCCTGGTCGCCGGCGCGACCGGCACCGGCAAGACGGTGACCCTCCAGGTGCTGGCCGAGCAGCTCTCCGCGCAGGGGGTGCCGGTCTTCCTGGCCGACGTCAAGGGCGACCTGTCCGGCATGGCCAGTCCCGGCGAGAGCTCCGACAAGCTGCTCGGCCGTACCAAGGGGATCGGGCAGGACTGGAAGCCGGCCGCCTGCCCGGTGGAGTTCTACTCCCTGGGCGGGCTGGGCGAGGGGGTGCCGCTGCGCGCGACCATCACCGCCTTCGGCCCGACGCTGCTGGCCAAGGTGCTCGGGCTGAACGAGACCCAGGAGTCCTCGCTCGGGCTGGTCTTCCACTTCGCCGACAGCCAGGGGCTGCCGCTGCTCGACCTCAAGGACCTGCGCGCGGTCATCCAGTACCTGATCGACAACCCTGAGGCGCTGCGCGGGGTCGGCGGGCTGTCCAAGCAGACCGCCGGGGTGATCCTGCGCACGCTGGTCAACTTCGAGGCGCAGGGGGCCGAGCAGTTCTTCGGCGAACCCGAGTTCGAGACCGCCGACCTGCTCCGGGTGCTGCCCGACGGGCGGGGCGTGGTCTCGATGCTGGAGCTGCCCTCGGTGCAGGACCGGCCCGCGCTCTTCTCCACCTTCCTGATGTGGCTGCTGGCCGACCTGTTCCAGGAGCTGCCCGAGGTGGGCGACCCGGACAAGCCGCGGCTGGTGTTCTTCTTCGACGAGGCGCACCTGCTGTTCAACGACGCCTCCAAGGCCTTCCTGCAGGCCATCACGCAGACCGTGCGGCTCATCCGGTCGAAGGGCGTGGGCGTCTTCTTCGTCACCCAAACGCCCAAGGACGTCCCGGCCGACGTGCTGGCGCAGCTCGGCGCGCGGGTCCAGCACGCGCTGCGGGCGTTCACCCCGCAGGACGCCAAGGCGCTCAAGGCCACCGTGTCCACCTTCCCGCGCTCCGGCTACGACCTCGAAGAGGTGCTGACCCAGCTCGGCATCGGCGAGGCGGTGGTCACCGTGCTGGGCGACAAGGGCGTGCCGACCCCGGTCGCCTGGACCCGGCTGCGCGCGCCGCAGTCGAGGATGGGGCCGACCGACCCCGTCGCCATGCGCGGGCTGATCGCGCAGTCGCCGCTCATGGCAAAGTACGGCCAGTCGGTCGACCGGCAGTCCGCCTACGAGCTGCTGGCCGCCCGCGTCGTCGAGCGGCAGCCCGCCCCGCAGGCGCCGGCCGCCCCGCCCCCGGCCGCCGAGCGGCAGGAGCCGGGCGTGCTGGAGGGCATCCTGGGCTCGTCGGTCTTCCGGTCCTTCGCCCGCTCGGCCGCCAGCGCGTTCGGCCGGGAGATCAGCCGGGCCATCTTCGGTACGGCCAGGCGGCGCAGGTAGACGGCATACCCTGGGGCCCATGGCGTTCACCGGCTTCCCCGACGAGGCCTTCCTCTTCTACGAGGGGCTCGAGGCGGACAATTCCAAGACCTACTTCACCCGGAACAAGCACCTGTACGAGGAGGCGGTCAAGGCGCCCATGCTGGCCCTGACCGAGGAGCTGGCCGCGGAGTTCGGGACGGCCCACCTGTTCCGGCCCTACCGGGACGTGCGCTTCGCCAAGGACAAGTCGCCCTACAAGGACCACCAGGGCGCCTTCATCGACCTGCAGCCGTCCATCGGCCTCTACGTGGAGATCAGCGCCCGCGGGCTCTACACCGCGGGCGGCTGCTACAGCACCGCCTCCGACCAGGTGGCCCGCTTCCGGGCGGCGATCGACAACGAGCTGACCGGCGTGCCGCTGGAGAAGCTGGTCGAGGAGCTGCGCGGCGAGGGCTACGCCATCTCCGGCGAGCGCCTCAAGACCAAGCCGCGCGGCTTCGACGAGAGCCATCCCCGCATCGACCTGCTCCGGCACAAGTCGCTCTACGCCGGTTCGCGGTTCGAGCCCGAGCCGTGGGTGCACACCGCCGAGGTGGCCGAGCGGGTGCGGGAGACGTGGCGGGCCTACGGGCCGCTGGTCGACTGGCTGGCGGCGCACGTGCGGGGCAGCGAGCTCAGCCGCCGCTAGTCCTTCTGCTGGGAGGTGTAGCCGTCGCCCTTGAGGATGCGGTCCACCGTCTTGCCGGCGACCGAGGTGGCGGCGGTGGTGCCGGCGGCGATGACCACCGCCAGCAGCGGCGTGGCCAGGCTGCGCACGCTGCGGACGTTGCGGACCCGGCCCCACGGCTCGCCGGCCAGGTGCATGATCCGCCACTCCCAGTACAGCCCCAGCCCGATGCAGGCCAGCGAGGTCTGGCCGACCACGATGGCGATGAGCTGGATCTTGTCGGCCGCGCCGATGTCCGGCTCGAACAGCGCGGTCAGATAGGCCGACAGCTCGGTCGCGGTGGCGGCGGCCATCAGGTGCAGCGCCTTGGTCATCGGCTGGGTGCCGCGGATCTTCGGGTAGAAGTAGCCGTACAGGAAGCCGAAGACGGGAAGCGAGAGCAGGCCGCGAGCGTCGAAGGCGACCTCGCTCAGGTTGGAGCCGGCCGGCAGCCCGAAGATGAACGCGAACGGCAGCGTCAGCACCAGCGTGACGACGAAGGCCATCACGCCGTTGTGCCACGGCGAGCAGGCCGCCGCGGTCGCGAACGCGGTCTCCGGCCGGTGCGAGTCGCTGCCGAGCGCCTCGTTGAGGTCGCGGCGCCGCTCGTCGAAGTCGTCCAGCGACATCTCGCCCGCGCCCAGCTTGCCCCGGCCGAGCCGGTAGAGCTCCTGCTTGGCCTGGAAGAGCAACCGCTGGTGCAGGGCCTTCCGGACCAGGTCACGATGCTCGGCCGGGCTGTCCGGCTCGACGAACTCGGGACGCAGGCCGGAGATCAGCCAGCTCGCCCCGCCCCACGCCATCAGCGAGGTGATCGCCAGCGAGGGCAGGGTCACGCCGACGTCGAGCGCGCCCTCGCGGGGCGTGAGGTAGACGGCCAGCAACGTCACCATCATCGTCGCCTGGACCGCCGAGCTGCCCAGCACGTCGGGCGAGGTGCCCAGCCGGCGCAGCCGCAGCACCATGAGCACGAAGGCCAGCAGCAGCAGGCCCTGCGCGCCGCGCAGCACCGGGTCGAGGCCGTCGGGCGGGCCCGGCTGCCCGGCCACGCTCCACGACTCGGCGTCCAGCCACTCCGCCGGCCAACCCTGCACCAGCAGGCCGGCGAGCACGCCGAAGACGACCACCGGGCGCGACCACTGCCGGGTCATCACCGCGATGCCGGCCACCGGGATGAGCGACCAGGCCAGGGCCAGCACCAGGCGCACGCTGTCGGGCGGGTAGACCGCGGTCATCAGGGCGCGCATCCACAACGCGAAGGCGAGCGCGCCCAGGGCCACCCCGGCGGCGATCAGGGCCAGCCGTACGGTCACCTGGCGGGAGCCCAGGTCGGCGCCGAACGCCACGGCCGAGCCGGCGGCCGACAGGGCGGCGACCGTGCCGGAGCCCAGCAGGGTGGCCAGGGGGAGCTGGCCGTACAGACCGGACCAGAGCAGCATGCCGCCGCCGACCGCGACCGCGGCGGCGGTGACCACCAGCAGGTCGGTGGTCGTCCACGGGGCCGGACCGGGCACCACCTTGATCGCGTGGCGCAGGGTCAGGATCGGCAGCACCACGAAGAGCATCACGTACCCGGCCAGGTGCAGCGGCTCGATCGGCAGCGAGAGCGCCACCACGGCCGCGCAGAGCGCCACCCCGGCCGCCAGCCAGCGGTTGCGCCGCCGGCGCCACCAGCTCCCGCCCAGGGCACGCAGCAGCAGCACGGCCATGACCAGGGCGGTCGCCACGCCGAGGGCCGCGGACCAGGAGACCTCGTCGTCCTTGACCGCCTCGACGTACTCGTGGCGGCCGTGCGCGAGGGAGAGCCGCACCGGGTTGGGGTTGATCGAGACCTTGAGCAGGTCGGGCGTCTCGACGTCGGGGACGAAGTCCGGCGTGCTCACCACCCGCCACTGGCCGGGCACCACGGAGATCTCGCGGCTGGCCGTCCACAGCGGGCGGCCGGTCGGCACCTCGAAACGCAACGTCAGCAGGGCGCCCGGAGCCGTCTGGTACATCATGACCAGGCCGTAGGTGACCGTGGTGCGCCCGCCGGACGTCACCGTCTGCGGCGCGAAGCGCGCGGTGGGGGTCAGCTCCGTGCCGCCCTCGGCCACGATCGGGCCGAACAGCTCGTCGGTCTCGGCACGCAGGGAGCCGGGGAAGTTCTGCCGCTCGCGCAGCCGGTTGAGCAGCCGCGTCTCGTCCGGGTCGGCGGTGAGCGTGTGCGTGATCACCAGCTTGATCTGGCGCTGGCCGACGTCGAGCCGGCTGGGCGCGACCCGCTCCAGGTCGGCGTCCCGGGGCTGGAGCACCTCGACCTTGGTGGCGATCTCCGGCGGATCGGTGTCGGACACCCGGGGACCCTGGTTGACCAGCAGCTCGGCCGGGCTCGGCAGCACCGCGCGCGGCGGCCCGGGCACCGGTTGGGCGGCGACCGCACCCCACACGATCGCCGCCACCGAGAGAGCGGCCAGTGCATAACCGATGACCAGCCGTAACGTGCCCACGGTTAAGGATGATCCCCACGCGCGGGCAAAGGTTCAGCCGAAGAAGATAACTATCTGATGACGCCGCACGCGATCCGGCCGCCGGCGTCACCGGTCTTCTTCGTCGCCTCGTCCGGGCCGTTCGGCGCGTAACGCGGCGGGATGTGCGCGAAGTTGTCCGGCAGCGCGTGCACGATCACCGCGCTGCCGTCCTGGTCCATGAGCTGCCGGAGGCGGAAGCGGTCGGTGACGAACGAGGCCGTCCCCGTGCCGTCCGCGCCCACCAGCAGCGGCGGCAGGTCGCCGGAGTGCTCGCCGTGCGAGGCCTGCGCGAGGTCGAAGTGCCCGCCGGCGGTGAAGAACGGCGTGACCGCCCCGGTCGACGGGTCGACGGCCTTGGGGTCGCAGACACCGGTGGTGTGCAGGTGGAAGCCGTGCACGCCCTTGGGGATCCCGCTGACGCGGACCGAGACGCGGGAGGCCCCGCCCTCGGGGCGGACGGAGAGCTCGCCGACCTTGCGTCCCGAGACGTCGTGCAGCGCGGCACGCGCGCTCGGGCCGTCCGCGCCGATCGCGGCCGTGGTCCAGACAGCGGCGACCCCCGTCGCCAGCAGGGCGACGAGGGTCAGATGCGCTTTTCCGGTCATTTCGTGACTGCCTTCCGTAAGGAGGAGTGGGCCTGGCCGGGGGCTCACCCGGCAGTCCTACCCACTCCTCGGCGTCACGATCGCCCGGAGCGGCGGCTTAGTTGGTGCGCTTGGCGCGGGCCGTCGTGCGGGCGCGGGTCGCCTGGTCGAGGACGACCTTGCGGATGCGCACGGTCTCGGGCGTGATCTCCACGCACTCGTCCTCGCGGATGAACTCCAGCGCCTGCTCCAGCGAGAGCACCCGCGGCGGGATCAGCGTCTCGGTCACATCGGCCGTGGAGGAGCGCATGTTGGTGAGCTTCTTCTCCTTGGTGATGTTGACGTCCATGTCGTCGCCGCGGGAGTTCTCGCCCACGATCATGCCCTCGTACACCTCGGTGCCGGGGGAGACGAACAGGGTGCCGCGCTCCTGCAGGTTCGTCATCGCGAAGGCGGTGACGGGGCCGGAGCGGTCGGCCACCAGGGAGCCGTTGTTGCGGGTGCGCAGCTCGCCGAACCACGGCTCGTAGGCCTCGAACACGTGGTGGACCAGGCCGGTGCCGCGGGTCTCGGTGAGGAACTCGGTGCGGAAGCCGATAAGGCCGCGCGCCGGGACCACGAACTCCATGCGGATCCAGCCGGTGCCGTGGTTGGTCATGTGCTCCATGCGGCCCTTGCGGACGGCCAGGAGCTGGGTGACCGCGCCGAGGTACTCCTCCGGGCAGTCGACGGTCAGGCGCTCGACCGGCTCGTGGATCTTGCCGTCGATCTCCTTGGTGACCACCTGCGGCTTGCCGACGGTCAGCTCGTAGCCCTCGCGGCGCATCTGCTCGACCAGGATGGCCAGCGCCAGCTCGCCACGGCCCTGGACCTCCCAGGCGTCGGGACGCTCGGTCGGGAGCACGCGCAGCGAGACGTTGCCGACGAGCTCCTTGTCGAGGCGGTCCTTGACCATGCGGGCGGTGACCTTGGAGCCCTTGACCCGGCCGACCAGCGGGCTGGTGTTGGTGCCGATGGTCATCGAGATGGCCGGCTCGTCCACCGTGATCAGCGGCAGCGGGCGCGGGTCCTCGGGGTCGGCCAGCGTCTCACCGATCATGATCTCGGGGATGCCCGCGATCGCGATGATGTCGCCGGGGCCGGCCTCCTCGGCGGGCTTGCGCTCCAGCGCCTCGGTCATCAGCAGCTCGGTGATCTTCACCCGCTGGATGGTGCCGTCCGTCTTGCACCAGGCGACCTGCTGGCCCTTCTTGATCGTGCCCTGGTGGATGCGGCACAGCGCGATCCGGCCGAGGTACGAGGAGGCGTCGAGGTTGGTGACGTGCGCCTGCAGCGGGGCGCTCGGGTCGTAGGTCGGGGCCGGGATGGTCGACTTGATGATGTCGAACAGCGGCTCCAGGTCGTCGCTGTCGGGCATGCCGCCGTCCTCGGGACGGTTGAGGCTGGCGCGACCGGCCTTGGCCGAGGCGTAGACGATCGGGAAGTCGATCTGCTCCTCGGTGGCGTCGAGGTCCATGAAGAGCTCGTAGACCTCGTCCACGACCTCCTTGATGCGGGCGTCGGGGCGGTCCACCTTGTTGATGCACAGGATGACCGGCATCTTCGCGGCGAACGCCTTACGCAGCACGAACCGCGTCTGCGGCAGCGGGCCCTCGGAGGCGTCGACCAGCAGGACCACGCCGTCGACCATCGACAGGCCGCGCTCGACCTCGCCGCCGAAGTCGGCGTGGCCCGGGGTGTCGATGATGTTCAGCGTCATGTCGCCGTGCTTGACCGCGGTGTTCTTCGCGAGAATGGTGATGCCCTTCTCGCGCTCGAGGTCGTTCGAGTCCATGACCCGGTCGTCGACGTCCTGGTTGGCGCGGAACGCCCCCGACTGCCAGAGCATGGCGTCGACCAGCGTCGTCTTCCCGTGGTCGACGTGCGCGATGATCGCGATGTTGCGCAGGTCGTCGCGGCTGTTCAAAGGCATGTTGGAGTCTCGCTCTGTGATCGTTTGGGGTCGTCCGCGCGAACCGCGGCTCTACCATTTTAGTTGATCCCGCTAGCACCTAGGGCGGCGCAGGCGCAAAGGGGCACAATTCCGACTCTCTACCCCTCTTGTAGGGGGCTGCTTTGCTATCTGTTGGATGGTCGTGTGTCCTCCCACCGTGACCATGTCGCCCGGCTTTGCGAGGAAGGGCGCTTCCCGTGGGCGCACTCCTACGTCGACCGGCTCGCCGCCGACCCCGAGCCCTGGGTACGGCAGGCGCCCCGGTCTCGCCGGGACCTGGTGATCGACCGGCTGATCGAGTTCGGGCTGACCGGCGCGTTGTGGGTCGTGCTCCTGCTCATGGTCGACCTCCCAGACCTCGACGGGTCGCAGTGGCCCGCCAAGATCCTCTACGGTCTGCCGCTGGTCGTGCTCGGCGCGTTCGAGGTGGGGCGGCGGATTCGCGAGGCGGTGGCCAGGGTGTGGTGATCCTGGTCAAGGGCCTACTGATCGCCACAAGACAGGGCAAGCGGTGCGGTCTCTGGCTGCGGTGACAAATCGGGCAAGGGGTTGCAAGGCCTCGCGGTCGAGAACAGACTCCGAGTGATCCAGCCTCCAGCCCTTGGACCACGATGCCCCACAACCTTCCCAGTGAGCCGAACCGTTTCATCGGCCGGGAGCGGGACCTGACCGAGGTGATCGGGTTGCTCTCGCGCCATCGCGTCGCCACGTTGTGCGGTGCGGGCGGGATCGGCAAGACCCGGTTCGCGTTGCGTCTGGCGCGTGAGGTGGTGGACGACTTCCAGGACGGGGTCTGGCTGGTGGAGCTGGCCAGGATCAACCGGCCGGACCTGGTGGCGCACGCCGTGGCGGACGTGCTCCGGGCGCACGAGGAGGGCGCGAGCACCCTGCTCGACACGCTGGTCGGCCGGATCGGGTCGCAACGCATCCTGCTGGTCCTGGACAACTGCGAGCACGTGATCGAGGCGTGCGCGGAGCTGGTGGACGCCCTCGTGGCCAACTGCCCCGGGCTGCGGGTGCTGGCGACGAGCCGGGAGCCGGTGCGGATCGCGGGGGAGCTGGTGTGGCGGGTCCCGCCGCTGGAACTGCCCGAGGAACGCGAGGAGATCGAGGCGAGCGAGGCGGTGCAGCTCTTCCTGGAACGGGCCTACGCGGCCGGCTCCCGGTTCGAGCTGACCACGGAGACCCTGGACGCGGTGGGCGGCCTGTGCCGGGCCCTGGACGGCATGCCCCTGGCCCTGGAGCTGGCGGCGGCCCGCACCGCCGTACTGGCACCGGAGCAGATCGCCGCCCGCATCAACGACCGCTTCAAACTGCTGACCGGCGGGGACCGTACGGCTCCCGCCCGGCACCGCACGCTGCGCGCGACCGTCGAGTGGAGCCACGAGCTGCTCCCCGAGGAGGAGCGGATCCTGCTGCGCCGCCTGGCGGTCTTCGCCGGCGAGTTCGACCTGGAGTACGTGGAGCGGGTGTGCGGCGACGCGCTGCTCGCGCCGGACGACGTGCTCGACCTGCTGGCCGGGCTGGTGGACAAGTCGCTGGTCCAGTGCGACCAGCGGGGCGAGGCCCGCTACCGGCTGCTGGAGACGATCGCGCACTTCGCCCGGGAGCGGCTGCGCGAGGCCGGCGAGGAGGAGGAGCTGCGCGACCGGCACCTGCGGGTGACCCGCGACCGGGCCAGGGACGACTTCTGGAACGACATGCTGGTCAAGCTGCCGGGCGAGACCCGGCTGACCGCCTTCGCCAAGGTCGCCGACCGCAACGCCGACCACCGTGCCGCGCTGGCCTGGGCGGTCGAGTCCGGGCAGGCCGAGGCGGGCCTGGAGACGGCCTGCTTCCTCTACCCGATCTGGGCGGTCAGGGGGAGCTGGCTGGAGAACCGGGGCTGGTACGAGCGCCTGCTGGCCATGGACACCACGGACGTGCCGCCGGAGCTGGTCGGTGAGGCGTGGTGCCGCCAGGCGGACATGGCCTTCGGCCAGGACGACCTGGCCATCGCCGAGCAGTCGGCCCTGCGCGGCCTGGAGCTGATGCGCACCCGGCCCGGCTACCGGTTCGCGCTGGGCCTGTCGCTGAACAACGTGGCGATGATCTACCTGCGCACCGGCCGCCCCGAGCAGGCGCGCAGCCATGCCGAGGAGGCTCTGGAGGGCGCCACCCAGGCGGGCGACCTGTGGAACATCGGCATGGCGCACAACGGCCTGACCCTGATCGCCGGCCTGGACGGCAAGCTCCGGGAGGCCCAGCGGCACGCGGAGGACGCCCTGGTGGCCTTCCGCGAGACCGACCAGCCGTGGGGCATCGGGCGCGCGCTGATCAGCCTGGGCGTGCTCGGCCGCATCCGGGAGGACTACGACAACGCGCGGGCCAACCTGGAGGCCGCTCTGCCGTACCTCGAAGCCCTGGACGCCAAGCCCGAGATCGCGCGAGCCCTGTCGGAGCTGGGCCGGGTGGCCACCCAGCAGGGGGATCTGGAGCGCGCCCGGGACCGGCTGGTGGCCAGCGTGGAGCTGAGCCGGAAGATCGGCCAGCGGCGCGGGGTGACCCGCGGCCTGGCCGCGCTGGCGCGGGTGGCCGAGGCGCGCGGCGAGATCGAGTCAGCGGTCCTGCTGTGCGGGACGGTCGCCGCGCTGCGCGAGACGATCGGGCAGAAGTCGTCGGTCGCGTGGGCCGAGGAGATCCTCGGCCGGGCGCGCGCGGTGCTCGGCGACTCGCGCACCGGCCTGCTGTACGCGCACGGCCGCGCGATGTCGGCCGAGGACGCCCTGACCACCGCCAGTACGGCGCAGCCGCTCCAGGCCCCGGTGAGCCGTCCCGCCGAGCAGGTGGCGGTGGAGACCGCCTCCCTACTGACCGCCCGCGAGCGCGAGGTGGTCGCGTTGCTGGTGCGGGGCCTGTCCAACCGCAAGATCGGCGAGGAGCTGGTGATCAGCACCGCGACCGCGGCCCGGCACGTGGCCAACATCATGCTGAAGCTGGGCTTCTCCTCCCGCACCCAGGTCGCCGCCTGGGCGCTGGAGCAGCGCATCGTGAATGGCTAGGTCACTACATATTCGTGTGCATGTGCGCAGGAGCTGGCTTTCCTACCGTAGTGCGCATGCCTACCTGGACTGATGTCGTACTCGGGGACGCAACTCGCCGAAACGGCCGGCCGGCGGTCACCGACGTGCGGACCGGCGAGGTCCTGACGTACGAGCTGCTGGCCAAGAAGCTCGGCCGCGCGGCGGCCGGGCTGCGCGAGCGCGGCCTGTCCACGGGCGACCCGGTCCTGGTCCATCTGCCGCCGGGCGCGAACTACCCGCTGGCGCTGCACGCCGCCGCGGCGGCGGGGGCGCTGGTGCTGCCGCTGGAGTGCGACATGGACACCGAGCTGTTCTACGAGCGGCTGTGCACCAGCCGCGCCCGGCTGCTGATCACCGACGCCGAGCTGGCCGAGTGGTCCACCTCGGCGGTGGGCGAGTCGCGGATCCGGCAGATCTTCGCCTTCGGCGACGTGCCGGGGGCGACGTCCTTCTGCGACCTGGACGGCCGGCCGGCGAAGGTGCCGGTCTCGGTCGCGGCCAGCTTCGACGGCCGCCACCGCATCGGCCACGCCGGCATGGTCACCGAGCTGCGGCGATTGTCGCGCGAGGTGGGGCTGACCGAGCGCGACACCGTGCTCGTGGCCGCCACCGAGGCACGGGAGCAGGCGGTCATGTTCGACCTGGCCATGATGGCGGGCGCGCACGTGATCGCCACCGTCGAGCCGACGCTGAGCCGCTGCCGGGAACTGATCGCCGACCACCGGGTCAGCGTGGCCGCGGTGCCGCCGCGGCTGGCTCCGGTGCTGGACGGCGAGCACGTCCGGCTGACCGTGCACGGGCACACCATGGTGCTCGTACGCACCCCGCGTACGTAGGCCGCTACATCATCCTGCGCATGTGTCCCCCCGTCCCCTCTGCTTACAGTGGCGCCATGACCTGGACAGAGCTAGTACTGAGCGCGGCTCCCGCGCGGGGCGAGCGCCCCGCGGTGACCGAGATCAGGACCGGCGAGGCGTTGACCTACGCCGCCCTGTCCCGCCGGATCACGCTGATCGCCGGCGGGTTGCGCCGCCGCGGGCTGCGCCCCGGCCACCGGATCCTCATCAACCTGCCGCCCGGCCTGAACCTGCTGGTCGGCACGCACGCCGCCGCCTGGGCGGGCGGCGTGGTCTGCTTCGCCGACCCGGGCGGCGAGGCGACGATGGCGATCGACGACCCCGGGGCACTGAACGCCCTGGCCGCCGGCGGAGAGGCCCTGGAGTTCGGCCCCATCGCCGGCCCCGCCATGATCCTCGGCGGCCAGGTGCTCACCCAGGCGGACCTCACCGACGACCTGCGCCGGCTGTCCAAGGCCGGGCTGATCCGGCCCGGCGACGTGCTCCTGGCCTCGCTGACCGACCGGCTGCGGTCGTTGCGCCTGCTGGACCTCGCGCTGCTCAACGGCGCGCACATCGTGCTCGCGCACGAGCCCACCGTGCTGGGCCTGCGGGTGCTGGCCGCCGAGCACGGCGCCGGCGTCGTCGCGGTCCCGGCCGACCTGGCCCGCCGGCTGGTCGGCCAGACCGAGCTGCGCGTCCTGGAGGACTCGGCCTTCGCGCGGCGCGCGTGACCCACCCGGTGACCAGGGCGGTGCCCGGTCTGCGCGGAGGCTGGACCTACCCTTTTGCCATGCCTCTCGCCACCAACTACCCCGCGATGCTCGTGACCAAGGACGGGGTCCGGCTCGACGCCGTGCACACCCCCGGCCCCTCGCAGGAGATCGGCATCGTGCTCGCGCACGGCTTCACGGGCTCGTGGCGCTGCAAGGACACCCGCCGCATCGCGCACGTCCTGTCGCTGACCGGCGGCGTGATCGCCTTCGACTTCCGCGGCCACGGCCGCTCGACCGGCCTCAGCACCGTGGGCGACCTGGAGATCCTCGACGTGGAGGCGGCGGTACGGCACGCCCGCGGGCTGGGCTACCGGCGCATCGCGCTGGTCGGCTTCTCGATGGGCGCGGCGGTCGCGGTCCGGCACGCGGGCCTGATCGGCGGGGTGGACGCGGTGGTCGCGGTCAGCGCCCCGGCCCGCTGGTACTACCGGGGCACCCGCCCGATGCGCACCGTGCACTGGGCGATCGAGCGCCGCTTCGGCCGCTGGGCGGCCCGGCTGGGCAAGCGCACCCGGATCGCCCGCGGGCCGTGGAACCCGGTCCCGATGCCGCCGCACGAGGCCGTCTCGCTGATCGCGCCCACGCCGCTGCTGGTCGTGCACGGGGACGCGGACACCTTCTTCCCGCTGGAGCACGCGCACCAGCTCTTCGGGAACGCCCGGGAGCCGAAGGAGCTCTGGGTGGAGCCGGGGTACGGCCATGCCGAATCGGCCGCCAGGCCCGATCTGGTCCGCCGGATCGGAAAGTGGATCGGTTCGAACCTTTCCTGAGTAAACATCGTCTACTTAGGGCGGATGGAAGATACCCCCAGGGAGAGGTCTCGTTGGGGCAAGCCCTCCCATCAGGGGCGGGCATGCGAGATACTTCCCGTGTTCGGGTGGTCGCCCAGCGTCGCGGGGGCGCGCTGGGCCCATCTGGCTCCGGTACGGCATGCCGTACCGGAGCCTCGGCTTTTCCGGGCCGAGTCGCCCGGGTTACCCGAGCCTGGAGATGGTCTTGTACTCCAGGTAGCTGCTGAGCCCCTCGGGCCCGAGCTCGCGGCCGAGCCCGCTGGCCTTGTAGCCGCCGAAGGGCGCGTTGGCCTCCAGCATGAAGCAGTTGACGCCGTAGGTGCCGGTGCGCACCTGGCGGGCGATGTCCATGCCGTGGTCGGCGTCGCTGGTCCAGACGGTGCCGGCCAGGCCGTAGTCGCTGTCGTTGGCGATGCGCACGGCGTCGGCCTCGTCCTCGTAGGGGATGACCGCGAGGACGGGCCCGAAGATCTCCTCGCGGGCGATGCGCATGTCGTTGTGCACGCCGGCGAAGAGGGTCGGGGCGACGTACCAGCCGCGGTCGTAGGGGCGCTCCAGGCCGCCGACGACGACCTTGGCGCCCTCCTCCATGCCGATGCGGATGTAGCTCTCCACCCGCTCCTGCTGGCGCTTGGCGACCATCGGGCCGATGCCGGTGGCCGGGTCGGCGGGGTCGCCGACGGGCTGGCCGGCGATCATCGCGGCGACCGCCTCGACGACCTCGTCGTAGCGGCTGCGCGAGGCCAGGATGCGGGTCTGCGCGACGCAGGCCTGGCCGTTGTTCATCAGGCTGGCGATGGCGAGCATGCCCATGCTGGCGCCGAGGTCGGCGTCGTCGAGGATGATCGCCGCGGACTTGCCGCCGAGTTCGAGGCTGACCCGCTTGAGCTGCTCGCCGCAGATGGCGGCGATGCGGCGGCCGGCGGCGGTGGAGCCGGTGAAGGCGACCTTGTCCACGCCGGGGTGGCCGACCAGGTGCTCGCCGGTCTCGCGGCCGGCCGGGACGATGTTGAGCACGCCGGCCGGGATGCCCGCCTCCTGGACCATCTCGGCCAGCAGGTAGGCGTCCAGCGGGGTCTCCGGCGCGGGCTTGAGCACGATCGTGCAGCCGGCCAGCAGCGCGGGGGCGACCTTGGTCATGGTCACGAACTGCGGGACGTTCCACGGCACGATGGCGGCGACCACGCCGACCGGCTCGCGCCGCACGGTGGTGGGGCCGAACAGGCCGGGACGCTGCTCCTCCTGCTCGAACGTCCTGCCGTACTCGGCGTAGAACTGCAGCATGCCCAGCGGCTGCGGGGCCTGGGCGAGCTGCGAGAAGGTGATGGGGGAGCCCATCTCCTCGGTGATCAGGGCGGCCATCTCGCCCTGGCGGGCGGCGTAGATCTCGGCCAGGCGGGCGATCTTCTCGGCGCGTTCGGCGAAGCTCAGGCGCGGCCAGGGGCCGTGGTCGAAGGCGTGCCGGGCGGCGGCGACGGCCCGTTCCACGTCCTCGGGGGTGCCGTCCGGTACGCTGCCGACGACCTCCTCGGTGTGCGGGGAGACGACCTCGATGGTGCCGGTCCCCGCTGGCGCCACCCATTCGCCCCCGATGAACAGCTTGTCGTGCTGGCGCATGTCGTGAGCCTCTTCCTGCTCGTGGCTTATGTCCCGATCAAACCGAACCATGTTCTGGGGCCCTCGACAAGGCGCAATCCTGTTTTGGCGTAACCTTCACGAACTGGTAGATAGTTCGCCAATGGTGCGTGACTTACCTCGTTCCGGTGGCAGGCATCAAGATCATCTTCTATAGTTTCGCCCGTCGCTTGAGGGGAGGACGAGCGTTGAGAACCGGCCGTCTCGCCGTGTCAGCCGTCGCCCTGCTCGGCCTGCTCCTCACCCAGAGCGCTCCCGCCGAGGCCGATCCCGACCAGGCCAAACTCCGTCGCCTCAACCAGCAGGCCACCGCGCTGACCAAGCAGTACCGCGGCGAGATCCAGAGCCTCGAAGAGGCGAAGATCCAGGTCAAGAAGGCCAACGCGCGGGCCGCCGCGCTGACCAGGCAACTCGCCTCGGCGCAGGGCGACGTCACGCTCATCGCGCAGAGCAACTACATCAACGGCCCGATCGACTCCACCAAGCTGCTCAACTACGGCGGCGACCCGCACAGCGCCCTGGGTCTGGCCGCGAGCATGTCCTACCTGGCCAACGAGCGCGCCGGCCGGCTGGCCAGGCTCCGCGAGCTGATCGCGGAGGCCAAGAAGGCCAAGGCCGCCGCCTCAGCGAAGATCGGCGATCTCGAAAAAGAGATCAAGGCCATGCAGAACAAGCGCCGCGACATCGAACGGCTGCTGGCCAAGTACGGCTTCCAGCAGACCATCGGCACCGGCGGCCTCACCCCGCGCATGACCGCGGTGAAGGACGCCGTGCTCTCGCAGTTCCTGGTGCCCAGCACCGGCTGCTTCCGCGCGGGCGATCCCGGCGAGCACGGCAAGGGCCGGGCCTGCGACTTCATGATGACCACGGGCGGCCAGATGGCCACCGGCGACGCCGAGCGGCGCGGCGACGAGCTCGCCCAGTGGCTGATCAACAACGGCTCGCGCCTCGGGGTCATGTACATCATCTGGAAGCAGCGCTACTACGACATCCGCGGCGGCGGAGGCTGGGACCCCATGTCCGACCGCGGCGGCGTGACCGCCAACCACTGGGACCACGTGCACGTCTCGGTCTTCTAGCGGCGCCCTCTACCCTCCGGTAATGAGCCAGGATGGGAGCATGACGAGTACCCTCCGCCGCCGTCCCGCCCAGCGTCGCAGCGTGGAGCGGGTCGAGCGGATGCTCGACGAATGCGCGGCGTTGCTGGAGGAGGTCGGCTACGACGCGCTGACCACCAAGGAGGTAGCGCGCCGCGCCGAGGTCCCGATCGGCACCTTCTACCAGTTCTTCCCCGACAAACGCGGGCTCGTGCGGGCGCTGGCGCTGCGCAACCTCGACGCCTTCCTCGCCCGCGTCTCCGAGCGCATCGCCGTCCGGGAGCCCGACCACTGGACCGACTTCGTCGACCTGGCGATCGACGAGTTCGTCGAGATGAAGCGGACCACCCCCGGGTTCGCGGTGGTCGACTTCGGCGAGGTGTTGCCGACGCCCGGCGGGCCTGCCGTACCGGGGACCAACCACATGCTGGACGCGGCGCTGGAGAACAACGCCGTGGTCGCCGACCGGCTCCGGGTGCTGCTCGACGCGCCGCCCGGGACGAGCGTCGACCGGGCGGTCCTGGTCGCGGTGGAGGCCACCGACGCGGTGCTCAAGCTGGCGTTCCGGGCGCATCCGCAGGGTGATCCCGACCTGATCGCCGAGTGCAAGCTGCTGGCCAGGCGGTACCTCGCCGTCCACCTGCGCTGAACGGGGGTTCGAGGCCGAGCGCGCGTTTCAAGCGGAACGGGCTTCTCGGCCAGGGTTGACGTGCGGGTCAGGCCGGCTCGTCCAGGCGGGCCAGCGACGTGCGGGTCAGGCCGGCTCGTCCAGGCGGGCCAGCAGGGCCTCCGGCAGGGTGAGCCGGGTCGCGGCCATGGCCTCGTCGAGCTGCTCGGGCTTGGTGACCCCGACGATCGGCACGATGCCCTGAGCGCCGAGCCAGGCCAGCACGACCTGGTTGACCGTGGCGTCCACCTCGGCGGCGACCTCGGCCAGCACCTTGAGCCTGGCCGTGGTGCCGGGGTGCTCGTAGACCTCGGGCAGGGGCTTGTCGCGGTAGGCGCCGCTCAGCAGCGTGCTGTAGGCCCACAGCGTCAGCCCCGCGTCCCGGACGAAGTCGAGCGTCTCGTCCGAGGCCTGCCGGTGGCCGGCCTCCTGCAGGGCCGCGCCGGGGCGTGGGCGCAGGTAGCTGTGCCGCAGCTGCACGTGCGAGTAGGGCAGCCAGCCGCGGGCGGTGGCCAGGGCGCGGGCGCGCTCGACCCGCCAGGCCGGGTGGTTGCTCGCGCCGAGCCTGACCGCCCTGCCCTGCCGGTGGAGGGCGTCGAGCGCCTCCAGCGTCTCCTCCAGCGGCACCGAGCGGTCCTCCACGTGCGCCCAGTAGAGGTCGACGTGGTCGGTGCGCAGCCGGCGCAGGCTGCCCTCGATCGCCGCGGCCAGCACGGGGGCCGACAGGCCCTCCCACTCGCCGGAGGCGTCCGGGCGGGCGCCGGCCTTGGTGGAGAGAAACACCTGGTCGCGGTTGCCGCGGGCGGCGAGCCAGGCCCCGACGGTCTGCTCGCTCTCGTCGCCGGTGCGGCCGTCGATCCAGTACGCGTAGTTGTTGGCCGTGTCGATCAGGGTGCCGCCGGCGGCCACGAAGCGGTCGAGAAGGGCGAAGGAGTCGCGCTCGCCGACGGTGGAGCCGAACGAGAGCGCGCCGAGTGCGATCTGCATGGGTCATGACGATGCGTCCTGGAGTGCACTCCAGGTCAAGTCATCCGAAAAACGGTGATACCTGGCAAGCTGGCGGGGTGACTGTGTACACACCGTCCGAGGTGGCCGAGGAGACCGGCTTCACCCTCGACACGCTGCGCTACTACGAGAAGATCGGCCTGCTGGAGCCGGTCGGCCGGAACGCCGCCGGTCAGCGCCGGTTCACCCAGCACGACCTCGACTGGCTGGGCACCATCCGCTGCCTGCGCGACACCGGGATGCCGATCGCGGAGATGTTGCGCTTCGCCGAGCTCGTCCGGTCCGGCGACCACACCTTCGCCGACCGCATCGCGCTGCTGGAGGAGCACGACCGGCGGGTGGAGGCCCAGGTCGCGACCCTGCGGTCCCGCCAGGACTACATCCAGCGCAAGATTTCCTACTACCGCAGCGCGCTCTAGCCGGAACTTGGTGTTCGGGCTGTTACACCAGGTGGTATGGCCGGACCCAGGGCGAAACGCATCAATATCCCACTGAGGCGGGTTGCCCTGGTCGGGGCGGTGATGCTCTTCCTGCTGCTGGCCAACCTCACCTGGCTGCAGGCCTTCCGCGCCGACCCCCTCAACGCCGACGCCCGCAACCGCCGCACCCAGCTCGCCCGCTTCGACCACCCGCGCGGAGACATCCTCACTTTCGACGGTACGGCTGTCGCCCGCAGCGTGCGGTCGAGCACCAGCATGCACGCCTACAAGCGCACCTATCCGGACGGCGAGCGGTACGCGGCGATCACCGGGTACGTCAGCCTGTTCGGCTCGGCCGGGCTCGAACGCCTCGAAGGGCCGGTGCTGTCCGGCGACGACCCGCGGGTGCGAGTGCGTTCCCTGATGCGCGAGGGCGGCCGGCGCGGCGCGGACGTGCGGCTGACCGTGGACTCCCGCGTCCAGCGAGCGGCCTACGACGCGCTGCGGGCCACCGGCCGCCCGGGAGCCGCGGTCGCGATCGACCCGGCCACCGGGGCGATCCTGGCGCTCGCCTCCTACCCGTCCTACGACCCCAACCGCTACGCCACCTTCGACGTCGCGAAGCTGGCGGCCACCGACCGGGGGCTGCGCGCCGATCCCGGGCAGCCGCTGCTGAACCGCGCCACCAGCCAGACCTACCCGCCGGGCTCCACCTTCAAGGTGGTCACGGCCGCCGCCGCGCTGGCCTCGGGGGAGTACACCCCGGCCACCCGGGTCGAGGCGCCGCGCCGGCTGCTCCTGCCGGCCAGCTCCGTCCAGCTCCCGAACGCCGGCGGCCAGCCGTGCGGCGACGGGCAACCGCCGCTGGCCTACGCCTTCCAGGTCTCCTGCAACACCGCCTTCGCCCGGATCGGCCTGCAGCTCGGCCAGGACGTCCTGCGGGACCAGGCCGAGGCGTTCGGCTTCAACGCCACCGACCTGACCGTGCCGCTGGCGGTCGCCGAGAGCGTCTTCCCCGCCCGGCTCGACCACGCCCAGACCGCCATGGCCGCGATCGGCCAGGCCGACGACCGGGCCACGCCGCTGCTGATCGCCATGTTCTCGGCCGCGGTGGCCAACAACGGCGTGCTGATGCGGCCGCACCTGGTGGAGGAGATCAGGATGTCGGACCGCACGGTGATCGGGCGGGCCGAGCCGGTGGAGTACCGGACCGTGCTCGACGTGCAGACCGCCCGGGCGCTGACCGCGATGATGGTCACCGTCGCCCAGCCCGGCGGCACCGGGTCGGGGGCGGCCCTGCCCGGGATCTCGGTGGCGGCCAAGACCGGGACCGCGGAGAACGTGCCCGGCGCGCCGGACCACGCGGTGTTCACCGCCTTCGCGCCGGCCGAGGCGCCGGTGGTCGCGGTGGGCGTGGTCGTGGAGAACGGCGGAGCCGGGGGAGACGTCGCGGCGCCGGTCGCGAGGGCCGTGCTCCAGGCGGCGCTGGGGTAAAGGATCGTTCAAGGCTTGTCGGGGCTTGACGTGAAATGAACGTCACGTCGTGTTGAGAGGGACGGACAGTCCGTCATCGGAAGGCAACGAAACGTGAGGAACCGGCTGCATCGCACGCGGATGCGCATGTTGTACTCCGTCCGAGGCCGGGCGACCGTCATCGCCGTCGGCGTCGCGGCGGTCGTGCTCTCGCTCTGCGGGATCCTCGCGGTGCTGCTGATCCGGTCCTTCCTGGAGGCCGACACCGTGGACCGGGCGGCACGCTCGGCGCGCGAGGTGAGTTACACCGCGGTCCGGGCCGGCGCCGGGAACCAGTTGCTCTCCCCGCCGGGCGGCACCAACCTGGTGCAGATAGTCGGGCCAAGAGGTGAGGTGCTCGCCTCCAGCAGCGCTCTCCACGGCCGGCCGGCGCTCACCACGGCGCGGCCGGTGGCGCCCGACATCCGGATCGACCAGCGGGTCTGCCCGCCGTACGTGAAGGACTGCGTACGGGTCGCCGGCTTCCGCATCCCGGGCCAGGAGAGCATCGCGCTGGCCGCCGTGATCGAGCCGCGGGCGCTGGGCGGGCTCGGGCTGCCGATCGTGGTCGGCTGGGTGATGGTGCCGCTGCTGGTGCTGATCGGCGCGGGCACCTGGTGGACGATCGGGCTGACCTTCGCCCCGGTGGAGGAGATCCGCCGCGAGCTGTCCCACATCACCACCAACCAGCTCGACCTGCGCGTGCCGGTCCCCGAGACCGGCGGCGAGGTGCAGCGGCTGGCCGAGACGATCAACGCCGGGCTGGAGCGGCTGGAGACCGCCACCGCGCGCGAACGCCGGTTCATCTCCGACGCCTCGCACGACCTGCGCAACCCGATCGCCGGCCTGCGCACCACCCTGGAGGTCGCGCTCGACGACCCCGAGCCCCGGCCGCTCATCGACGCCGCCCTGCGGCACACCGACCGGCTCAACGACATCGTCGTCGACCTGCTCGAACTCGCCCGCCTCGACGCCCGCGCCCCCGCGCCGCTGTCCCGCGTCGAGCTCGACGACCTGGTGCGGGCCGAGACCGGGCTCCGCAGCTACCGGGTGCCGCTCACCCTCGAACTCGAGCCCGGCGTCGAGGTCACGGCCAACCGGCTGCGGCTCAGCCGGGTGCTGAACAACCTGCTGGCCAACGCCGAACGGCATGCCGCCGGGCAGGTCATGGTCACCGTACGGCGGGACGGCTCGGAGGCCGTGCTGGAGGTGCGGGACGACGGCGGCGGCATCCCGGAGGCCGATCGTGAGCGGGTCTTCGAGCGTTTCGCCCGGCTCGACGAGAGCCGCGCCCGCGACCCGCACGGGACGGGGCTGGGGCTGCCCATCGCCCGGGAGATCGCCACCATGTACGGCGGGACCCTCACCGCCGAGCCCAGCCCGCGGGGCGCCCGGCTGGTGCTCCGGCTGCCGCTGGCGGCCTGAAGTTTTGCCGGGTGCCGTCACCGCCCCGGTCTTCCCGTGAGCCACCCCCGGGAACCCTCCGCCAGAGCCGGGACACAGGAACGCCTGAGCCGGAGTCGAGCTTGAGGAGCCCTCACCCGGAGCCGGGCGTGGGAGCCCACAGCCGAGCCGGGGCTCTTCGGCTCGGGTCCCGGAACCTTGGGCTCGGGCTGAGCCGGGGTGGGCCGAGGATGGAGCGGTGGCGTGATCGGGCGGGACGGTTTCGGCAGGATCTGGCCTCGCGGCGGGCACCGCTGGAGCCCCTACACCCCCTCGCCCCTGACCGGCGACGGCATCGTCGACCCCGACGAGGCCCCCGCCATGCTGCGGTTCGTCCTCCACCTGGGCGAACAGCTCTTCCGCTCCGGCGCCGAGACCGGCACCGTCGAGGCCGCCGTGCTCGCCGCCACCCGCCACCTCGGGATGGGCCACCTCCAGATCGACTTCGCCGCCCGCTCCATCCACCTGCAGTACTCGCCCCCCGGCGAACGCCCCATGGTCATGCTCAGGACCATCACCACCGACGGCGCCCGCGACCTGCACCGGCTGAGCCGGCTGCACCGCGTCGTGGGCCGCCTGCTGGCCGGCGAGCTCGACCTCAAGGGGGCCTCCGCCGAGGTCGACCGCATCGCCGGAGCCGGTGCGGGCCGCCCCTGGTGGGTGGACGTCGCGGGCGGCGCCGTCCTGGCCGCCATGATCTGCCTCCAGGCCGGCGGCACCCAGGGCGGTGCGGTGCTGCGGCGCTGCTGCTCGTGCTGGTCAACCGGGTCGGCCGGCTCTTCGGCCGCGTCGGCATCCCGGCCTTCTACACCACCGCCGCCCAGGCCGCCCTCACCGTCGGCGCGGGCGCTGTGGCCTTCGCCGCCGGCCTCAGCGGGCAGGCCGTCGCGGGCATGCTCGCCGCGAACCTGGTGCTGCTCCTGCCCATCCTGTCGGTCGTCTCGCTGGCCGAGGACGCCATCATGGGCTTCCCGCAGATCGCCGCCGGGCGGGCGATCACCGTGACCATGCTGGTGGGCGGCATCATCGCCGGTACCGCGATCACCGGGTCGCTGGTGCTCGACCGGTCCGGCTTCGAGCTCGCCGCCTACGGGGTCAGCTTCGCCGCCCTGCCCTTCGGGCTGAGCCTGCTGTCGTCGGCGGTGGGCGCGGCGGGGAACACGCTGTTCAACGGGGGCAGTGTGCGGCTGGTGCCGCTGGGGGTCGCGGCCGGGCTGCTGGCGGGGCTGGTCAACCAGCTCATGCTCGCCCTCCTGCACAGCCCGCCGCTGGCCGCGCTCGCCGCCGCCACCTTCCTCGGTGCCTGGGCCGCCGTCGTGGGGACCTGTTTCGGCGTGCCTTCGGCCGCCACCACCCTTCCCGGCGTCACCGGCGCCCTGCTGCCCGGACCGACCGTCTACGCCAGCCTCGTCCAGTACGCCAAGGGGTCCGCCGCCGCGCCGGGACTCCTCCTCTCCGCCCTCGCCACCACGGCCGCCATCGGCGTCGGCGTCGTCCTCGGCACCCTCCTCGCCACCCGCCCGTCCAAGTGAGAGGCCGGCCGACGGGACGGGCCTCCACCCGCGACCTCTCCCGGCCCGCTCACCCGCCCGGGCGGGGAGAACCAAGAGTCGCGGTAGCGGGGCTCGCAGCAGAGACGGGAACGATGGCCGGGGCACCGGAAGGAGAGCGGGCTGAAACGGAAGACCGGGGGCGGGCCAGGCCGGGAACCCGGGGTCGAGAGGTGGAGAGGTCAGCGGTAGGCGTCGGCCTGGAGGTTGTAGAGCTCGGCGTAGAGACCGGCCAGACCGATGAGGTGGCTGTGGGTGCCCTCCTCGACGACCTTGCCGTGGTCGAGCACGTAGATCCGGTCGGCGTAGCGGACGCTGGCCAGCCGGTGGGTGATGAGCAGGACGGTACGGCCGTCGGCGTGGGAGCGGATGCGCTCGAAGAGGGCGTGTTCGGCGCGGGCGTCGAGGGCGGCGGTGGGCTCGTCGCAGATGAGGAGCGGAGCGTCCCGGTGGAACCCGCGGGCGACGGCGATCCGCTGCCACTGCCCGCCGGACAGCTCCTGCCCGTCCTTGAAGCGGCGGTCGAGCAGGGTGCGGTAGCCGTGGGGCAGGTCGGCGACGACCTCGTCGGCCCCGGCGACGCGGGCGGCGGAGTCGAGGGCGGCGTCGCCCTTGTCGGTGCCCATGGTGATGTTGTAGCGCGCGGTGAGCGGCCAGCGGGTGTGGTCCTGGGCGATGACCGCGATGTGCGCGCGTAACGCCTCGGGGTCGACGGTGCGCAGGTCGGTGTCGTCCCAGCGGACGACGCCGCCGTCGGGTTCGTAGAGCCCGGAGAGGATCTTGGCCAGGGTGGTCTTGCCCGAGCCGTTCTCGCCGACGAAGGCGATGACCTCGCCACGGCCGATCTCGACCGAGACGCCGCGCAGGGCGGGGGAGTCGCCGCCGGGGTAGGTGAAGGAGATGTCCTCGGCGGTGATCCGGTGGAAGGCCGCCGGCGCTGGGACGGGACGGGCGGCGGGGATCCGGCGTTCGGCGTCGGCGCAGAAATCGAGGAAGTCGGTGAAGTAGAGGCCCTCCTCGTAGAGCCGGTTGGTGGCGTACATGAGGTTGCTCAGCGACATCGACCCCTGCCGGATGGCGAGGACGGCCGTGCCGGCGACCGCCAGCGGGATGGCGGCGAGCGCGAGCAGGATGCCGAGGGCGAGGTAGACCAGGCCGGTGCCGAGCCCGCCGAGGGCCTCGCCGACGAGCCGGGCGACGGTCTGGCGGCGGGCCAGGCGCAGCAGGACCTCCTGCTCGGCCCGGGCGACCGCGTCGTACATCCGCTGCAGGAAGCCGCGCATGGTGAAGGCCCGCACCTCGGCGGCGGGGTCACGGTCGGCGAGCAGCTCGGCGATGATCCACTTGCGCCGGATGACCGGGACGAGGGAGTAGGTGGTGGTGTAGCGCATCTTGGCCGCGCGCACGGTCGCCCAGGCGTCGGGGAGGACGGCCAGCAGCAACAGCGGCAGCAGCACCGGGTGCAGGACCGCCAGCACACCGGCCACGGCCGCCAGGCCGACCACGGCGGTGACCAGGTCGATGGCGGTGGCGACCACCACGTCGGCCATGCTCACCCCGCGCATGCGGGCGCGCTGCAGGGCGTCGTGGAAGTCGGGGTCGTCGAAGCTGACCAGCTCGACCCGGCTGGTCAGGCCGTACAGGCGTTCCTCGGTGAGCCGGCTGATCTGCGGGTCGAGCCGCGCCTGGGCCCAGCCGGCGGCGGCCTGCGTGGTGGTGCGCAGGGCGGCGGCCGCGGCGACCACGGCCAGGCTGGGCAGGGCCGCGCGCAGCCGGTCGGGTGTGGGGCCGTCGCGGAAGAGCGCCTCCAGGACGCCGGTGGTGGCCAGCAGGCCGAAGGCGGTGAAGACGCCGCCGAGCAGGTTGAGCGCGACGGTGGCCACGGTGTCGCGCGGGCTGGCCCGCCAGGCCAGTTCGGTGGCCTGCCTGATGAGGGTGGGCAGGCGCCGGGCGATGGTGAGGAAGCGCACCGAGGCCATCCGGTCGCTGTGCGCGTGCCAGTCGGACACGGCGATCTCGCCGAGTTCGAGGGGGTCTTCGCTTGTCGCCGAGGGGGGTGGGTGGTCGGCCATGGGTCCAGTGTGCGATGCCGCACCGACACTTTCCGGGGGCGTGTGCATACCTGTCGCCCGCCGGCTACATGGGTGCGGATACCCCGGTGAATGGTGAGAACAGCTCATGTGCGGCGGTGGCCGGGCGGCCTACCGTCAAGGGTGCGATCGGCCGCGCGCCCGTCATCGGCTTCAGCCTCCCGTGCCCCGGGCGAGCTCGTGCGGGGCGGGCGGCGGCCCGATCCGCGGACGTCGCGCGTCACTGCCGGCCCGGCCTCCTCGGAGGGGTGGGGGTCTCGGCCGGCGACGTGCGACAGCGGGTCCGAGTCGCGCAGGGCTCGGACCCGCACACCTGCCGCCCGCCCGTCCAGGGGTTCCGGTACGGCTCGCCCGGCCGCTCCGGTGGAGGGGGCCACGAGGGGGGACGCGCCCGGGCAGGAGGGATCCGGCACGCGGACCCTCTGGCCGGGCGGGCGGCATAGGACACCGGCACCGACCTCGGCTCTGCGCACGCGGCGACCCGGGCCCGGCCGACGAGGCGGTCGCCACGGCGTTGTGCATGCTTCGCCGTACGGTGCATAGGAGCGGTGAACATCACGATTCGGCGGGCTCCCTTGCCCCCTCCACCGGGACGGCTACAGTCGAGAGAGCGTTCTCCCGAGGTTGCGGACCTGTTACCGGGACCACCTTGACGCCAGAGACCGCGAAGTGGGTTGATTGCCCTACTGACAACGTTGTCACCTGATGAACCGCTCGGGGTTGCGAAAGGGACGGTGTGCGATGCGACGACGGTGGTTAGCGACCATCGCCATGGCCGGCATGATGAGCCTGGCCGCCTGCGGAGGTGGCGGGACGGCTCCCGCCGGCACCCAGGCCACGGGTGGCGCCGGCGGGGACGCCAAGAAGCAGGTGGAGGTCTTCTCCTGGTGGACCGGGCCCGGCGAGGCCGACGGCCTGAAGGCCATGAAGGAGATCTTCGAGAAGCAGAACAGCGGCTTCACCTTCTTCGACGCCGCCGTCGCCGGCGGTTCCGGCGACAAGGCCAAGGCGCTGCTGAAGACGAAGCTGGACGGCAACCAGCCGCCGGACACCTTCCAGGGCCACGCCGGCGCCGAGCTGCAGGGCTACATCAAGGACGGCAAGCTCGAGGACCTCAACGCCCTCTACGACGAGCTCAAGCTCAAGGACGTCTTTCCGGCCGACCTGGTGAACCAGATCAGCGTGGACGGCAAGATCTACTCCGTGCCGGTGAACATCCACCGCTCCAACGTGCTGTGGTTCAACCCGACCGTCCTGAAGGACGCGGGCGTGGCCGGCCCGCCGAAGAGCATCGAGGAGTTCATCGCCGCGCTGGAGAAGGTGAAGGCCAAGGGCAAGATCCCGCTCTCGGTCGGCTCCGAGTGGACCGTCGCCCACCTGCTCGAGAACGTCATGCTCGGCTCGATGGGCACCGACGCCTACAACGCGCTGTTCAAGCCGGGCGCCGACTGGGCCTCGCCCGAGGTGACCAAGGCGCTGGAGAGCTTCAAGACGATCATGTCCTACGCGGGTGACCCGCAGGACGACTGGCAGCCCGCCGCCAAGCAGGTCGCCGACGGCGAGGCCGCCTTCAACATCATGGGCGACTGGGCCTACGGCTACTTCCACAACCCGCCGGACGGCGGCCTCGGCAAGACCTCGAAGACCGACTTCGACTGGGCGCCCGCGCCCGGCACCGAGGGCACCTACCTGTGGTTGTCGGACAGCTTCACCCTGCCCAAGGGCGCCAAGAACCGCGAGGGCGCGCTGGCGTGGCTGAAGGTGGCCGCCAGCAAGGAGGGCCAGGACGCCTTCAACCCGAAGAAGGGCTCCATCCCCGCCCGCAAGGACGCCGACACCGCGCTCTACACCGACTACCTGGCCGACGCGCTGAAGGACTGGAGCAGCAACAAGCTGGCCGGCTCCATCCAGCACGGCGTCGCGGTCAGCCAGCCGCACCTGGCGGCGATCGGTGAGGCCGTCGGCCTGTTCCTCGGCACCAAGGACGTCGGGGCGCTGCAGTCGGCGCTCGCCGACGCGGCCAAGGCCAACCTGCAGTAGGTCTACCGCGGGGGGCGCCGCCCGCGCCCCCCGCCGGAAAGGGATGCACATCGTGAGGCGGGCACGCACGTGGTTGCCCGGGCTGCTCCTCGTCACGCCGTCCATCGTGGCGATCGGCGTCTTCGTGTACGGCATGCTGGGCTGGAACTTCCGGCTGGCGATGACCGACCGGCACACGAGCCGCCAGCCGGAGGAGCAGTTCGTCGGGCTGGACAACTTCATCAGCCTCTGGGACCAGCCCAGATGGCACCTGTCGGTCAAGCACGCGATCCTCTTCACGATCGTCTTCGTGCTCGGCGCGCTGATCCTCGGCTGGTTCCTGGCCTTCCTGATGGAGAAGGGCATCAGGGGCGAGGGCGCCTTCCGCACCATCTACCTCTTCCCCATGGCCATCTCCTTCGTCGCCACCGGCATCGTGTGGCGCTGGCTGATGAACTCCGGGCAGGACGAGCGCGCGGTCGGGCTCAACCGGCTGTTCGACGCGATCGGGCTGCCACAGTGGGCGTGGTTCCGTGACCCCGACTGGGGCATGGCGGCGATGGCCATCCCCGCGGTCTGGCAGATGTCCGGCTATGTCATGGCGCTGTTCCTGGCCGGCTTCCGCGGCGTCCCGGAGGAACTGCGTGAGGCGGCGCGCGTGGACGGCTGCACCGAGTGGGGCGTCTACCGCCATGTGGTGCTGCCGCTGCTCCGGCCGGTCACGCTCTCCGCGCTGATCATCCTCGGGCACATCTCGCTCAAGGTCTTCGACCTGATCATGGCGGTGTCCGGCAAGCAGATCATCACCGACGTGCCCGCGGTCTTCATGTGGGTGACCGTCTTTGACTCCGACGACCCGGCCAAGGGCGCGACCATCGCCGCGTACATCGTCCTGGCCGTCGCGATCTTCGTCATCCCCTACCTGATCTGGTCGGTCCGCAAGGAGAAGCGCTCGTGAAAGCCGTACGCTTCGGGCTGCTCCTGGCCTTCGTCCTGATCATCCTGATCCCGGTCTACGTGTTGCTGGTCACCAGCTTCAAGCCGCTCACCGAGGCCGATCCGTCGCAGGCCTGGAACCTGCCGCGCACCTGGACCTTCGACGCCTGGGCGGTGGCGTGGGAGAAGTTGCGCCCGGGCATCGTCAACAGCTTCCTGCTGGCCGTGCCCGGCTCGCTGCTGGCCTGCGCGCTCGGCTCCATGAACGGCTACGTGCTGTCGAAGTGGCGCTTCCCGGGCGCGGACGTGCTGTTCACGCTGTTCCTGTTCGGGATGTTCATCCCCTACCAGGGGGTGATGATCCCGCTGGTCCAGCTCCTGATCAAGATGGACGAGGTCACCGGGCTCAACGGCGTCTTCTACGGCGGCCTGCCCGGCCTGATCCTCGCGCACGTCGTCTACGGCATCCCGATCTGCACGCTGATCTTCCGCAACTACTACGTCACCATCCCCGGCGAGCTCATCGAGGCCTCGCGGGTGGACGGCGCGGGCATGTTGCGCACCTACTGGTCGGTCGTCCTGCCCGTCTCGGGGCCGGCCATCGCGGTGGTGATCATCTGGCAGTTCACCTCGCTGTGGAACGACTTCCTGTTCGCGGTCTTCCTGGCGAGCCCGCAGAACTGGCCGACCACGGTGATGCTCAACAACATCGCCGGGGCGCAGGCCACGCCGTACAGCCAGCAGATGGCCGCGGCGATCCTCAGCTCCATCCCGACGATGCTGATCTACGTCTTCCTCGGCCGCTTCTTCATGCGCGGCCTCATGGCCGGAGCGTTGAAGGGTTGATCAGCGCCTCCCCCAGGGGAGTGCGCGAGTAGTGCACGTGCCGCCCGGCCCGGGCCCCGGTGACCGCACCGGCCCGGCGCAGGGCGGCCAGGTGCTCGCCGACCGTGCCGGGGCTCTGCCCGAGCAGCGCCGCGAGCTGGGTCGTCGTGGCCGGCCCCGACAGCTCGGCCAGGATCCTGGCGCGGCTGCGCCCGATCAGCCCGGCCAGGTCGCGGTGCTCCCGGCTCGCCGCCGCCACCCCGCGCGCCGGGTAGATCAGCGCGTACGGCCAGGCCTCCGCCAGGTAGGCGCCCACCTTGGGACCGAAGACGCTGGGCAGCAGGAGCAGCCCCCGCCCGCCGAGGCTGATCTCGCCCTCGCTGTGCATGTCCACCTCGATGTGCCCGCTGCTGATCCAGCGCACGTGCTCGCTGAGGTCCTCGAGCGCCTCGGCCCAGCCGTAGGCGGCCAGCCGCCCGGCCCGGTGCGCGATGTCGCGCTGCAGGACGGCGTGGAAGCGCGGCCACCCCGGTGAGACGATCTCGGTCCAGAGCGCCTGCATGCCCTCCGCCAGCAGTTCGACGATGTCGGCCCCGAACAGCAGCCGCCGGGTCGGCTCGTCCACCGGCGGTCGCAGCGCCAGCGCCTGCCGGATCTCGGCGTGCGCCTGCTCCAGCGGCACTGCGCGCATCTTCGCCAGTTCGGTCTCGAACGGCACGTCCACGCCGGTGGGCGGGGGCGCGAGGAAGTCCACGTTGGCCACCCCCTTCGCGCCGATGATGGCCGCCATGACCTGCAGTCCGTGGTGCCGGGCCCGTAGCCGCCGGTACGGCTCGCGCCACCGCTCGGCCCAGTCGGTCAGCAGCGGGGCGGGTTGCCGGCCGTCCAGGACGAGCTGGGCGTGCATGGTCTCGACCAGCGGCGAGATGGCGAAGCGGCTGGTCACCAGGTCCTGCGGGGTCAGCTCCAGGCGATACACCTTTCGGTTATATCCGAATAAGTGTTGTCGAGCGGCTCCCGGCTTCATCCTCGAATCGGCGGCCCGACCTCCCTCCGGGCCGCCTCCGAAGCGAGAGAGAGTGCTCCTTGGCAACGTCCACCCCCGCCCGTGGCGCGACCTTCGGCGAGGTCTTCGCCGTGCGGGAGTTCCGCGTCCTGTTCGGCAGCTTCGCCCTGCTCGTCGCCGGCGACTCGGTGAAGATGCTGGCCCTGTCGGTGCTGGTCTTCGACCGCACCAACTCGCCGGGCCTGGCCGCGACCGCCTACATGGCCGGCTGGCTGCCGTTCGTCTTCGGCGGGCTGTTCCTGCTGTCGCTGGCCGACCGGGTCTCGCCCCGGCTGCTGATGATCCTCGGCGAGTTCGTCCGGATGGCGGTCTGCCTGGTGATCGCCCTGACCGGGGCGCCGATCTGGGTGATGCTCGGCCTGGTGCTGCTCAGCGGGCTGTTCACCCCGGTCTTCATGGCGGCCAGGAACGCGATGTTGCCCGAGGTGCTGCCGGGCGACGCCTTCGTGCTGGGCCGGTCGGTGTTCGGCGTCACCGCGGCGGGGGCGCAGATCGTCGGCATGGCCGTGGGCGGCGGCTTCATCGCGACGGTGGGGCCGGAGCCGGCCCTGCTGGTCACGGCGGGGATGAGCGCGGTGGCGGCGGTGGTGTTGCGGGCCGGCCTGCCGTACCGCGAGGCCAGGGGTGGCGCGGGCGGCACCTGGCGGGTCAACCGGCGGCTGTTCGCCGACCGGCGGGTGCGGCGGCTGCTGCTGGCGCAGTGGACGCCGGTCATGTTCCTGGCCGGGGCGGAGGCGATGCTCGTGCCCTATCTGGGGAGCCGGGCGGGCCTGGTGCTCGGCTTCGCGGCCGGCGGGATGGCGGTCGGCGAGTTCCTGGTGGGCCGTTTCGCCACGCCCGCGCTGCGCGAGCGGCTGGTCCGGCCGCTGGCGGTGGCGATGGGGGTGCCCTGGCTGTTCTTCCTGCTCGAGCCCGGCACGGCGGTGGCCGCCGCCTGCGCGGCGCTGTCGGCGGGGTGCCTCGGGTACACCCTCGGGTTGCAGCGGCCCTTCCTGGACGCGGTGCCCGAGCGGGTGCGCGGGCAGGCGTTCGGGCTGCAGAACACCGGGCTGATGACCGGCCAGGCGGTCGGCGCCGCGCTGGTCGGCGGGGCCGGTGAGCTGGTCAGCCCGCACCTGGCGATCGCCGCCGCGGGGGCGGTGGGCATCCTGGCCGCCCTGCTCACCGTGCGCGGCCTCTTCACCACCGACACCCCGGCCACCGACACCCCGGCCACCGACGCCCCGGCCACCGACGCCCCGGCCACCGACGCGGCGGTCAGCGGGCGACCGAACCCCGCGGGATGAGGCGGACCGGCAGCTCGACGTGCTCGGCCGGCCCGGTGTCGCCGCCGATCCGGCGGAACAGCAGCTCGGCGGCGACCCGGCCGAGCCCCACCGGATCCTGGGCGACCACGGTGACGCCGGGCGTGAGCAGGTCGGCCAGCTCGAAGTCGTCGAAGCCGACCAGCGGCATCCAGCGCCCGGCCAGCGCGCGCAGCACGGTCACGGTCAGCCGCCCGTTGCCGGTGAACAACGCGGTGGGCGGGTCCTCCAGCGCCAGCATGCTCTCCAGGTCGGCCCGCACCCCCTCCAGGACGGGCGCGCGCATGGAGACCAGGCGCCGGTCGAACAGCGGGCCGAGCGCCTCGCGGTATCCGCGCAGCCGCTCGGTGGCGGTGAAGATCGCCGGGCTGTCGCCCAGGAACGCGATGCGCCGGTGACCGTGCTGCCTGAGGTGCTCGACGGCGAGCGCCGCGCCGCCGGCGTTGTCGCACACCACGGTGTCCACCGCGACGCCGGGGCCGGGCGGCCGGTCGGCGAACACCGCCGGGGTGCCGGCGTCGAGCTCGGGCCGCAGGTAGGTGTGGTCGCCGCCGGCCGGGACGATGATCAGCCCGTCCACCCGGCGGCTGCAGAACTCGCGCACCAGGTCGCGCTCGCGCGCCGGGTCCTCCCCGGACGAGCCGCTGAGCAGCAGGCAGCCGTGGCGCAGCGCGGCGTCCTCGACCGCGCGGCTGAGCCCGGCGTAGAAGGGGTCGCCGACGTCCTCGATGACCAGGCCGATCGTCGCGGTCCTGCCCCGGCGCAACATCCGGGCGCCCTCGTTGCGGCTGTACCCGAGCCGTTCGATGGCCTCGCGCACCCGCCCGGCGGTGACCTCGTTCACGCCCGGCTCGCCGTTCACCACGCGCGAGACGGTCTTGAGCGCCACACCCGCCGCCCGGGCCACGTCCTTCATCGTCGGTCTCACGACAGGATCATAGACAACGTTGTCAACGCCGCCTACCCGGCCCGGTTTCAAGCACGTTACGGCGAATGGGAGAGTAGTCGCGCTATGTGGCTGAGATCTGCTCTGTTGGTCGCCGGGCTCGTGCTCGCGGCGCTCAACCTCCGTCCCGCCATCGCCGGCGTGTCCCCGCTCCTCGACGAGATCATGACCGACGTGGGCCTCACCGCGGCCGGGGGTGGCGCCATCACCACGGTGATGGTGATCTGCCTGGGCGTCTTCGGCCCGCTCGCCCCGCTGCTGGCCCGCCGGATCGGCGTCGACCGCACGCTGCTGGCCGGCCTGGCGCTGCTCGCCGTCGGCGTGGTGATCCGCAGCCTCGACGGGCCCGTCCTGCTGTACCTGGGCGCCGCCGTCGCGGGCACCGCCATCGCGATCATGAACGTGATCATGCCCGGCGTCGTCAAGCACCACTTCCCCAGCCGGGTCGGCCCGTTCACCAGCGTCTACGTCTCCGCGCTGGTGCTGGGCGCCGCCGCGAGCTCCGCCTTCGTGATCCCCCTGGAACGGCTCACCGGGTACGGCTGGCGCGGCGTCTCGGCGCTCGCGGCGGTCCCGGCCCTGCTGGCGGCGGTGCTTTGGCTGCCCCAGGCGCTGGGCCGGCAGGCCGGCGGCAACGGCGGGGCCAGGCCGTTCCGCGCCATCCTGCGCAGCCGGGTGACCTGGTACGTGACGGCCTTCATGGGGCTGCAGTCGCTGACCTACTACATCATGCTCGCCTGGCTCCCGACGATCTTCCAGGAGTCGGGCGTCTCGGCCGAGAACGCCGGCTATCTGCTCAGCCTGTCGGCCGTGGCCCAGGTCGTGGGCACCTTCGGCGCGCCCATGCACGCCGGCGGCCGGGGTTCGCAGGTGCCGCACGTGGTCGCGGCGACCCTGCTGACCGTGGCCGGGTACCTGGGCGTGCTCATGGCGCCCACGGTGCTGCCCTGGTTGTGGATGATCGTGCTGGGCGTCGGCCAGGGCGCGACGCTGGCGCTGGCCCTGCTGATCATCACCATGCGCGCGGCCGACCCGGCGTCGGTCACCGCGCTGTCGGCGGTCGCCCAGTCGGCCGGCTACCTGCTCGCGGCGGCCGGTCCGGTGCTGGTCGGGGCGCTGCGCGAGGCCAGCGGGGGATGGGACGTGCCGCTGCTGGCGGGGCTGGCGTTCTGCCTGATCCAGGTGGTGGCGGGCTGGCTCGCCGGACGCCCTGTGCCTCGTTAAGGTTAGCCTTGCCTATATAGGGAAGGGGTTCTGGGTGCTCACCACGGTGCTGGAGCGGTTCGCCGCGGAACGGGGCGGGGTGCTCGGCGTGGTGCCCGGCCTGGTCATCGAGCCGGACGAGAGCTGGACCCCGGCCTCGGCGCTGCTGTCCGGCCCCGACCTCGACGCCCTGGTCGACCAGACCGCCGCCCGCTGGAACGCGCCCCGGCACGTGGGGGCCGCGTTGTTCTGGAAGACCTACTCCTACTGGCACACCCTGCCCATGGCGGTCGGCTGGGCCCTGGACGGCCACGTACCGATCATGAAATTTCGTGACACGTGGTTCAAGGTCTCCGACGCCGGCGTCACGCTGGGCGCGAGCGAGGTCTCCTGGGGCGACGCCGGCGACATCCGCCCGGCCCTCCTGGAGTCGCAGGAGCCCCTCGTCAAGCGGCTGTCCACGATCGCCCGCGTCGGCGAGCGCACCCTGTGGGGCTCCACCGCCGAAGCCGTGGCCCACCCGCTGAAGGTCTACGTCCCCGGCGACTACATGAGCCTGCTGGAGCGGATCGGCCCGCCCGTGCACGGCCTCATCCAGCCGGGCGGCGACGGCTACTTCCGCCGCACCTGCTGCCTGTGGATCACCCTGCCGGACGCGGAGCCCTGCGGCACCTGCTGCATCCTCGCCAAGGGCTGAGCTACCGTCGCCGTGTGATCGTCATCGCCCACCGCGGAGCCAGCGCACTGCGCCCCGAGCACACCCTGCTCTCCTACGAGTGCGCCATCGCCCTCGGCGCCGACTACATCGAGCCCGACCTGGTCGCCACCCGCGACCACGTGCTGGTCGCGAGGCACGAGAACGAGATCAGCGGGACCACCGACGTGGCGGCCCGGCCGGAGTTCGCCGACCGGCGGGCCACCAAGGAGATCGACGGCCGGCCGGTGACCGGCTGGTTCACCGAGGACTTCACCCTCGCCGAGCTCAAGACGCTGCGGGCGTGCGAGCGCGTGCCCGAGCTGCGGCCGGCCAACACCGCCTTCGACGGGCTGGCCGAGATCCCCACCTTCGACGAGGTGCTGGCGCTGGCCCGGCGGCACGGGGTGGGCGTCTACCCCGAGACCAAGCACCCCAGCCACTTCTCCGCGCTCGGTCTGCCGCTGGAGGATCTCATGCTGGAGCGGCTGGCGGCGACGCCGGTGCCCCGCGTGTTCCTGCAGTCTTTCGAGGTGGGCAACTTGCGGGAACTGCGGGGCAAGACGTCGTTGCCGCTCATCCAGCTCATGTACGCGGGCGGCCGGCCGTACGACTGGGTGGTCTCGGGGGAGGAGACCCGCGGCTACGACGAGCTGCTCACCCCCGAGGGCCTGCGCGAGGTGGCGACCTACGCCGACGGCATCGGCGTGCACACCGGGTGCGTGGTGCGCGACGGCGAGCCGACGACGCTGGTGCGCGACGCCCACGAGGCGGGGCTGCAGGTGCACGTCTGGACGATCAGGAACGAGAACTCGCAGCTCCCGCCGGAGCACCGGCTGGGCGACCCGGCCAGCCCGGCCTACGAGCGCGCCACCGGGGACGTGGCGGGCTGGCTCGGCCGGCTGCTCGATCTGGGGATCGACGGCGCGTTCTTCGACGATCCGGGTCTGGCCTCGGCGGTGCTCAGGCGACGATCGGCCTGAGCTCGTCGGCGTAGCTCACCGAGACGCGGCGCATGAGCCCGGTGTCGTCGATGGAGTACTGGCCGAGCCGCCACAGCGGCGGCGAGTAGGCGTGGATGGAGACGCTGCGGTCCACCGCGCCGGTCAGCCGGTGGATGTGGTCGGGACCGAAGGAGAAGGACTGGCCCTCGCCGACCACCGTCTCCAGGTGCTGGCCGCCGATGCGCGGGTTGCACTCCAGGAGCGCGCCCCGCACGACCCGCACCGCGCCGGAGCTGATGTCGTGGTCGTGCCAGCCGGTGTCGTCCTCCGGCCGCCAGCACAGCAGCCAGACGTCGACGTAGGCGTCACGGTAGAGCGAGGCGTAGTGACGCCCCTCGCCCTCGGGGAACTCGACCTGGTCCTGCCACCGCGCCGGATCGGCGGCGAGTTCTTCCACCAGGTCTCGCAGCTCCCTCCGGTCGAGGTTGCGCTCAGGGAGCGTGTTCACGTGCGGATCTCCTTCCGTGCAAGAGGCGATGCGGATTGGTGACGCGGATGGCGTGGGCGGCGGCCTCGCCGAGGCCGGGCCCGAGGTCGGGGGCGGTGGCGTAGGGGGCGTCGGAGCCGTTGACGACGACGTCGATGCCGAGTTCGCGGACGATCGCGTCGATCGCCTTGGGTCCGTAGCTGGAGGTCTCGACGAAGAAGCCGGGGTCGACGCGCCCCCGGCCGCTGCGGCCGCCCCGGGCGAGCAGCCGTTCGGAGTGCAGCGGGGCCAGCCCGGCCAGCAGCGCGAAGCAGACGCGCAGCCGGGGGTGGCGGGGCCGGACCACCGCGTGGAAGTAGTGCCAGGAGGCGTGCATCTGCTGGACGTACGGCACGACCGCCGGCCACCAGGGCGTGGGCGACGGCCCGGCGGCCGGTCCGGGATGCACGAACAGCGGCAGGTCCCGTTCGGTCAGTACGGCGAGCAGCTCGTCGGCCGGTTCGGCGGTCGCCGGGATCTGCAGCCCGGCGAACCCCCGGTCGAGGTCGGCGGCCAGCCGGTCGGGGTCGGGCGCGCTGTGGCAGGTCGAGGCCCAGGCGCCGAAGCCGGCCGGGAGCGCGAGCGCGCCGTCGTGGTAGGCGTCGAGCAGCGGCCAGGCCTCCTCGGGCGGGAGCGCCTCGATGCCCAGCGGGCTGGAGAGCGAGACGAGGGCCAGGCCGCCGGTCTCGCGGGTGGCCGGATCATGGTCGGCGGGGTCCACCTCGTAGGGCGGTTCGCCGTCCAGGAGCAGGGTCCAGCCGTCCAGCCGGGGAGCGCGGGCACGGCGGCGCAGCGCCTCGACGAAGGCCGGGGTCCAGAGGTGCTGGTGCACGTCCATGCTCACACTCCCTTCATTTCCGACTGATTTTATAGGTAAACCAGGTCGGTTGCGGAACACATCGGTGTGAAACGGTTCAGTGATACGGTTCAGTGAACCGCTTCACCCGCTTCTGTGTCAATGGGGGTTAGGCTGGCCCGATGCCGCGGAAACGAGCGACGATCCGTGAGGTGGCACAGGCGACGGGCTTGTCACCCGCCGCTGTGTCGTACGCGCTGCGTGGCCTGCAGGTCTCCGAGGAGACCATGCTCCGGGTGCGCGCCGCCGCGGCCGAGCTCGGCTACGAGGCCGATCCCATCGCCCGGGCGCTGGCGAGCGGCAAGACCGGCACCATCGGGCTGCTGGCCGGCTCCCTCGAAGACCTCTGGCAGCAGGCGCTCGTGGTCGGCATCGGGCGCCGCCTGCTCGCCCACGACCGCTACGCGCTCATCCTCGACGCCGCCGGTGAGCCCGCGCGCCAGCGGACCCTCGCCCAGCAACTGCGCGACCAGCGGGTGGACGCGATGATCGTCCACCCGATCGACCCGGCGGCGGAGTTCTGGGCGGAGTTGTGCGAATCGGTGCCGGTCGTGGCGATCGGTGACTCGCTGCCGGGAACCGCCGGAGAAGTCGTCTTCGACAACCGGCGAGGCGTGACCCTCGTCCTCGAACACCTTCTGGCGCTCGGCCAGCGCCGGATCGTGCTGCTCACGCCCACCATGGCCTCCACCCCCGACCGGCCCGCCGACGTGCACGTGCTGGCCGAGGGCGAGCGGCTCGGCCTCGCCGTCGAGGTCCGCACCGCGCCCCAGGACCTCGGCGGGGCCACCGCGGTCGCCCGCGAGGTGCTGGAGGCGGGCGCGCAGGCGGTGTTCTGCTTCGCCGACTCCATCGCCTACGGCGTGTACGCGGCGGCGGCCGAGCTGGGCAGGAGCATCCCGGACGACCTCTCCGTCATGGGATACGACAACCACCCGATGTCCGCCTTGCTCACCCCCGGGCTGAGCACGGTCGACTGGGACATCGACGGGATCGTCCGCTCCTCGGTGCGGCTGGTGGTGGCCGCGGCCGACGGCACCATGCGGCGGCGGCGCTCCATCCAGCAGCCCACCCTCATCGAGCGCGGGTCGGTCAAGGGGCTCTGAACGTCGCCCGCGCGGCGTCGAGCTCGCCGTCCAGCGGGCGGTCGGGGCCGGGAGTGCCCAGTGCGCGGGTGGCGGCGACCAGCTCGCAGGCCAGCACGATCTCCAGCGGCTCCACGCAGCGCAGCGCCAGCCGGGCCGCCTGCGTGGCGAACGAGGCATGATCCTCCACGCCGCGCGACAGCACCGCGCTCCCGGTCGACACCAGGCCGGCCAGGTGCCGCAGCTCGGCCAGCGCGTCGTGCGCCACGTACTCCAGGATCATCGCCCCCGACGCGCCCGGCGCGGCGGCCAGGAAGGGCAGCCTGCCGGTGTACTCCGGCTCCATCAGCGTGGCCAGCCTGGCCGCGCTCAACTGCGCCACCGAGCACACCGCCGCGCGGAGCGTGTCCAGCGCCAGCGCCACCGAGGCGGCGTGGAAGTTGCCGTTGTGCCAGGCCAGCGACTCCGCGATCAGCGGGTTCTCGGCCGCGGCGTTCAGGTCGATCTCGACGGTACGGCAGGCGTGCCGCACCGCGTCGAGGGCGGCGCCGTGCACCTGGGCGAAGGCGCGGTAGCCGTACGGGTCCTGGAGCCTGGCCCCCTCGACGCCCAGCATCGGCCGCAGCGCCTCGGCCGCGGCGACCTGGCCGGGCTGCGGCCGGGCATGTTGCACGGCGAGCGCCAGCGGCTCCGGCGAGGCGCCGACCGCGGCGAACGCCTTCGCGGCGACGGTGACGGCGGCCTCCAGCAGGTGCGCCACCTGGTGGCAGGCCAGCGCGGCATCCGCCAGCGTGGCGGCTCCCGAACTGATGAAGGGCAGCGCGTCGGCGGACGTGAGGGCGAACCGCGGACCTTCGGCTTGGTCGTGCCACGGTAGTTCGCCGAGCAGACACAGCGCGGTGGTCGCCAGCGCGGTGAGGTCGCCGGTCCCGATCGCGCCGTAGGTCCGGACCGGCGGGACGAAGCCGCCGTTCACCGCCTCGACCAGGACGGGAAGCACCCGCGGATCCACCCCGGACCCGCCGGCGAGAAGCTGGTTGGCCCGGACCACGAGCATCGCCCGCACCCGTTCGGCCGGCACGAGCGGCCCGGCCCCGCCGGCGTGGCTGCGCAGCAGGTCGAACCCGCCCTGGGCGACGTCGACATCCTTGTTGGCCCCCACGCCGGTGCTCTGGCCGTACACCGGCCCGGTGAGGTCCTGCGCGCTCTCCCAGGCCCGCCAGGCCCGGTCGAGCGGCCCGAGCCCCACCCGCGCGCCGCCGTACGCCACCGCGTAGAGCTGCGCGCAGGTCAGGCCCGAGCCGGTCAGTTCCATGGTCAGTCGGGGATGATCAGGTCGATCACCCAGGTGACCACGCTGATGATGATCGAGCCGAGCACGGCGCCCGGCCAGAAGGTCTCCACGGTGAAGGGCACGTCGAGCTGCCCGGAGATCCAGCTCGTCAGCATGAGCATGCCGGCGTTGATGACGATCAGGAACAGCCCCAGGGTGAGCACGACCAGCGCGCAGCCCAGGGCCTGGACGATCGGCTTGACGATCGCGTTGATGACGCCGAAGATCAGCGCCACGATGAGCAGGGTGCCCCAGTACTTGGCGGTGCCCCCGGTGGAGCTGACGACGATGTCGTCCGGCAGGAGCTTGGTCGCCACCCAGAAGGCGACCGCGGCTGCCAGGATGTTCAGGATGAATCTCACGCTGCTAGATCCTCGCATTCTGCTCGGCGGCGCGATAGAGCCGTAGGGCCGCCAGTGGATAGATCATGACGCTGATGACACCCGCGGTCACCATGGCCGCCGCGGTGCTGGTGGTCAGCACACCCTCCTCTACTCCAGTGTTGGTGATCACGACGATGAGTGGGAGCGCGGCGGCGGCGAAAAGCCCGAGCGCGCGCGGCTCGCCCGGCCGCAGCTCCGGGTCGCGCCGGTTGAGCAGGTAGGTCGGCAGGCCCCGGACCAGCAGGAACAGCAGCAGGAAGACGGGGATCAGCAGCAGGCTGGCCGGACTGGCGAACATCGCCTTCAAGTCCAAAGTGACGCCGCTGATCACGAAGAAGAAGGGGATGAGCATCCCGAAGCCGATGCCGTCGAGCTTCGAGGCGACGATCTCCTCCTCGCCGGGCGGGCCGGAGTTCACCGCCAGCCGGATGACGATGCCCGCGGCGAACGCGCCGAGCAGCACGTCGAGCCGGAAGGTGGCGGCCAGCCAGAGCATCAGCACCAGGACGAACATGACGATCCGCACGCCGAGCTGCCCGCTCGTGCTCATGGTGACGCTGACCAGCTCGCCGAGCCGGGGATCGCGCGGCCGGGCCGCCCAGGCCGCGGCGGCGATCGCGATCAGCGCGAAGAGCGCGATGACCAGGACGGTGTGGATCTTCTCGTCCTCGGAGAAGACGAAGGCCATCACCACGATCGGCCCGAACTCGCCGAGCGCGCCCATGGCCAGCACCCGCCCGCCGAACGGCGAGCCCAGCGCGCCGGCGTCGCGCACCATGGGCAGGATCGTCCCCAGCGCGGTCGTGGTCAGCGCCAGGCCGATCACCTGGGCGGCGGTCCCGAACCCGAACAACGCCAGGCCGATCGCCATCCCGGCGGCCAGCGAGATCAGCCAGCCGAGCACCGCCAGCCGGATCGGCCGCCCGCGGATGCGCTGGAACTCGATCTCGAAACCGGCCATGAACATCAGCATCGCCAGGCCGAAGTCGGAGATCGCGGCGACCAGTCCGTCCACCCGCACCCAGCCCAGGACCACCGGTCCGACCAGCACGCCCAGCAGGATCTCCAGCACCACGTTCGGCACCCGCACCACGCGTGCCGACGCCGCGGCCAGGATCGGCGCGAGCATCGCCGCCAGCGCCACCACCAGCACGCTGGTCAGAGCATGATCGGACATGCACGCTATGTGCCCAACGATTACGCCGGGTAGTCGTTACTCATGCTGTTTCGCGGGAACAGCGCAACCATGGACGTCGAGGAGCTGGAAGCCCTGCCCACCAGCGAGCTGCACGAGCGCGCCGTGCGCTATGCCGTACGCCATGGGGACTTCGCCTTCCTGTGGGACCTGCTCAAGGTGATCCCGGCGGCCGAGGCCGCCAGCGGTCACGGCGGGGAGTCGGCCAACGACCTCAGCCGGGTGTCGGCCCTGCTCAGCGACGCCATGGCGGCCGGTGAAGGCGAGCTCGGCGAGGCGCTCAAACCGGTGTACGTCGAGTACCTCGCCCAGCATCCGGACGCCTAGCCGACCAGGAGCCCCTCGTCGGAGGAGGCGATCACCTCGTAGTCGGCGCCCGGCAGCCGTGCGGCGGCCGGGCGCATCCGCGGCAGCGCGAGCGCCCAGGCCATGGCCACCCCGAGGTCGGGCCCGCAGACGGTGACCTCGTCCACCGTGGCCACGGCCAGGTCGTGCGCGCTCAGCACCCGGCGGACGGTGCCCTCGCGCGGGTCGCGCACGCCGATCCGCCACGCCCGTCCGGGCGAGGCCGAACCGCGCACGCGGATGTCGCCGCCCACGTCGATGCGATGGTCGACCGCCCCGGCGTTGGTCAGCGCCCGCGACAGCCGCTCGATCGCCCAGCCCCTTATGTAGGCGGGATGATCCGCCTTGTCGAACCAGCCGCCGGTGGCCTCGTACAACTCGTCGCAGCGGTGCAGGACCTCGATGAGTTCGGGGAGCTGCTCGATGGTCTGGCCGCCGTGGAAGCGGTCCATCTCCGGGGCCAGGGTCTCGCCCGCCCAGCGCAGCCAGGCGAACGCGTCGGCCATGACCGGAACGAGCTCTCGTTCCGGCAACGCGGTCCGGATGTCCACCATGACCGGGATGCCCATGACCACTTCCATCCGGGCAGTTCCAGGGAACGTCATTCTGCCTCCTCAGACTCAGAGATCACGCTTTCATAACGACCGTAAGGCCGGGCTAAACGCTTTGCCTCCGGAGGCGCTTGAGTGAGCCGCGGACGTATCTGCGGAAGGGCTTCGGGCCGGCCAGCCGTACCTTGCGGCGGGTGATGTCGGGCAGCAGGCGGCTGAGGCCGGAGGCGCTCACCTGCTCCTTGGCGCGCGGGTCGTGCTCCTCGCCGACCACCAGGACCACGCCGCGGCGGGCCTGGAGCTCGCGCAGCTCGGGGGTCACGCGGGCGGTCCTGACGAGGGCCGGCGCGTCGGGCGGCAGGTCGGCCAGCAGGGCGCGGAGCTCGGCGGCGTCCACGTCGGCGGCGATCAGAACGGTGCTCGTCATGTCTTCGACGGTGCGTCAGGAAGATGAGAGCGCTCTTAGTGGTTCCTGTGGACATGGCTAATGTACGCGTCGAACGAACCACCGAAGGCGGCTTCCGCGCCGTCAACGCCCGAGGCGCCGAGGTGCGCATCGGCGCCGGCGACGAGGAGGGCGTCTTCTCCCCGGTCGAGCTCCTGCTGGCCGCGGTCGGCGGGTGCAACATCGTCACCGTCGAGCCGCTGACCGCCAAGCGGGGACACCAGCTCGTACGGCTGGCCATGACCGTCGAGTCGGAGAAGGTCGAGCCGAACCTGCTCGGGCCGGTCACCGTCACCTACGACGTCGAGCTGCCCTCCGAGGCGGCCGACCAGGTCTACCGCGCGGTGGCAGAGCGGGTGCACGAGAAGTACTGCACCGTGAGCCGCTCCCTGCAAGAGGGGACCAAGGTGAACCTGGAGCTTCCTTAGGGGCGTTTATGCCGGGTTATGAACCGTCCGTGACGTTCCGCTCGGTAGCGTGGTAGCAGGTCAAGGGTGCTGCGACTGACTTGCAGACTTTTGCCGATGCGGACGCGGAGGGGGACCGCTGTCTGCTTTGCGGGGCCGCCGGTGCTTTGGGGGAAAGTACCGGCCTGGACCGCATCTGGGAGGCCGGGTGGTTCTTGGGGGAGACCACCCGGCCTCCGCTTTTGTACCGGCCGGGCGGTTCTTGGGGGAGGCCGCCCGGCCTCTACTTTTGTCCTATGACTGCTCTGATCCTCGACTGTGACCCCGGCATCGACGACGCGCTGGCCCTGGCGCTGCTCGCCGGCTCCCCCTCGGTGGAACTGGTCGGTGTGACCACGGTCGCCGGGAACGTCGGGCTCGACCGGACCACCGCCAACGCCCTGGCCCTGCGGGAGTTCCTGGCGCTCGGCGACGTCCCGGTGCACGCCGGGGCCGGCCGCGCCCTGCTCCGCGACCAGATCCACGCCGCGCACGTGCACGGCGACAACGGCCTGGCCGGCGTCGACCTCCCCGCCCCCGCCCGCGGCGCCGACCCGGGGCACGCGGTGGACTTCATCATCTCCTCCCTGCGCGCCCGCCCCGGCGAGATCACCCTCGTCGCCGTCGGCCCGCTCACCAACATCGCGCTCGCCGTACGCCTGGAGCCCCGCATCGTCGAATGGGCTCGCGAGCTGGTCGTCATGGGCGGCACCTTCACCCGCGGCAACACCAACCCGGCCGCCGAGTTCAACATCCTCACCGACCCCGAGGCCGCGGCCATCGTCTTCGGCGCCGGCTGGAAGGTCACCCAGATCACCCTGGACGTCACCCTCACCGCCCTGGTCACCACCGCCGTCCTCGACCGCATGCGCCCTCTGGGCCGGCTCGCCGACCTCGTCGTGCCCTGCTGCCAGTTCTACGGCCAGGTCACCACCGACGGCGGCCCGGCCCTGCACGATGCCGTCGCCGTCGCCTACGCCCTCGACCCCGGCCTCGTCCACCTCACCCCGGCCCAGGTCGACGTCGAGACCGCCGGCCGCTTCAGCTCCGGCATGACCGTCACCCGCTTCACCGCCGACGGCGGCAACGCCCTGGTGGCCACCGGGCTGGACGTCGGCGGGTTCTGGGAGCTGCTGATCGCCTCCTACGAAAGGCTGGCCGAACGGCTTGGGTGATGTGCGAGTGGTGGCTGAGGGCTGGTAGAGTTCTTCTCGTCGCAAGCGCCGCTAGCTCAGTTGGTTAGAGCAGCTGACTCTTAATCAGCGGGTCCGGGGTTCGAGTCCCTGGCGGCGCACAGACGGAAAACCCCAGCTCAGAACTGAGCTGGGGTTTTCTCGTGTCGGCGCCTCAAGCGCGTCGCCCCGCTTGTCACAAATCCTCCTGCTGTCTTGTCCATGTGTCGGACCGGCCCATGCACAGCGACAGGAGCTCCACCGTGCCTGCCCCCATCATCTCCGTCCGGATCCGGCTGCGGATGAGCTCGCGGCCCATCGACGAGCCGCACCGGGTGTCGAGCCAGCTCGAGCTGCTGTTCGACCTCACCTTCGTGGTGGCGGTCGCCGCCGCGGTCGCCCAGTTCGCACACGCCGTCGCCGAGGGGCACGCGCTCGGCGGGCTGGTGCCGTTCCTCCAGGTGTTCTTCGCGATCTGGTGGGCGTGGATGAACTTCACCTGGTTCGCCTCGTCGTACGACACCGACGACGTCCTTTACCGGGTGCTGACGATGACGCAGATGGCCGGGGTGCTTGTCCTGGCCGCCGGGGTGCCCGCGGCGGTCGAGGACGGCGATCTGGCGATCATCACGGTGGGCTACCTGGTCATGCGCGCCGGGCTGATCGCGCAGTGGGTGCGGGCGGCGCTGGAGGACCCTGAGGGCCGCCGCACCGGGTTGCGGTACGCCCTCGGCATCGGCCTCGCCCAGGTGGGCTGGCTGCTCCGGCTGGCGCTGGCGGACAGCGGCGTGCTCCCCGGCTCCGCCCTCCTGCCGCTCTTCCTCACGCTGGCCGCGCTGGAGCTGGCGGTGCCGTGGTGGGCGGAACGAGCGCGGCCCACGACCTGGCACCCGCACCACATCGCCGAACGCTACGGCCTGTTCACGATCATCCTGCTCGGCGAGAGCGTGCTGGCCGCCAGCAGGGGCGTGGAAGGGGCGCTCGCGGCGGGCGAGGTCGGCTGGCGGTTCGTCGTGATCGCCGGGGCCGGGCTGATCCTGCTGTTCACGCTCTGGTGGCTGTACTTCCTGGTGGAGGCGGGTCAATGGCTGAGCGACCGGCGGCACCGGTCCTATTGGTGGGCTACGGGCACTTCGGCGTGTTCGCCGCCCTGGCCGCCCTCGGCGCCGGGCTGGAGGTCGCGGTGGAGCAGAGCGGGCACCACGTGGCGGCCTCGCCGCAGGCGATCGGCTACGCCGTCGCGATCCCCGCCGCCGGCTACCTCGCCTCGCTCTGGGCGGTCCACGCGCTGGCCGCCGGCGCGCCGGTCGTGCGGGCGCCGGCCCTGCTGCTCTGCCTGGCCGCGCTCCTGCTGCTGCCGCTCACGGCGGCATGGGCCGGTGTCGCCGCCGTGGTCGTGCTCGTCGCGCTGGCCTGCGTGGCCCTCCTGGCCGCCACGCTGTGGTCCGTTTCGCGGGCGGTTGTCACGGAACGCGCCGCCGTCCGGTCTTGATGCCGACCGCTCTCGTCGCGCGCCGGAGGAACAGCCATGACCGAGCACAGGATCGCCACGTCCGTCCTGGTGATAGGAACCGGGGGAGCAGGACTGCGGGCCGCGATCGAGCTGGCCGAACGCCGGGTCGACGTGCTCGCGGTCGGCAAGCGGCTCAAGGCCGACGCGCACACCGCGCTCGCCGCCGGCGGCATCAACGCCGCGCTCGCCACGATGGACCCCGAGGACACCTGGCAGCAGCACGCCGCCGACACGATCCAGGAGGGCTACCACCTGGCCCATCCCGAGATCGTGCGGATCGTCACCGAGAACGCCGCCCGCGGCATCGCGGACCTCGAACGGTACGGCATGCCCTTCGCCCGGGAGGCCGACGGCCGCATCTCCCAGCGCTTCTTCGGCGCCCACACCCACCGGCGCACCGCCTTCGCCGGCGACTACACCGGCCTGGAGATCCAGCGCACCCTCGTCGGCCGGGCCACCCGGCTCGGCGTCCCGATCCTCGACTCGGTCTACATCACCCGCCTGCTCGTCCGCGACCAGGCGGTCTTCGGCGCCTACGGGTTCGACCCGGCCGACGGCAGCCGCTACGTCATCCACGCCGACGCGGTCATCCTGGCCGCGGGCGGGCACACCAGGATCTGGCGGCGCACCTCCTCCCGGCGGGACGAGAACACCGGCGACTCCTTCCGCCTGGCGGTCCTGGCGGGCTGCCGCCTCCGCGATCCCGAACTGGTGCAGTTCCACCCGTCCGGGTTGATCGCGCCGGAGGACGTGGCCGGCACGCTGGTCTCGGAGGCGGCGCGCGGCGAGGGCGGGATCCTGCGCAACGCGCTCGGCGAGCGGTTCATGGGGCGATACGACGCCGAGCGCATGGAGCTGTCCACCCGTGACCGGGTGGCGCTGGCCGCCTACACCGAGATCAAGGAGGGGCGCGGCACCCCGGACGGCGGGGTGTGGCTGGACGTCTCGCACCTGCCCAGAGAGACGATCATGAATCGGCTGCCGCGCGTCTACCAGACGCTGCTGGAACTGCAGATGCGCGACATCACCAAGGAGCCGATCGAGGTCGCGCCCACCGCGCACTACTCGATGGGCGGTGTGTGGGTCCGCCCAGCCGACCATCGCACGGACGTCGACGGCCTGTACGCGATCGGCGAGGCGGCCAGCGGCCTGCACGGCGCCAACCGGCTCGGTGGCAACTCGCTCATCGAACTGCTGGTGTACGGCAGGCTCGCCGGCCAAGCCGCCGCCGCCCATTCGGCGGGGCTGACCGCCCAGCGCCGCTCGGCCGAAGCCCTGGCCGAGGCCCGCGCCGAGGTGGACGGCCTGCTCGCCGCCGACGGGCCGGAGAACGTGCGCGTCCTGCAACGCACGCTGCGCGACACCATGACCGAGCACGCCGGCGTCGTCCGCGACGATGCCGGCCTGCGCAAGGGACTGGCCGAGCTCGACGAGGTCGAGGCCCGGCTGGACGGGCTGGGCGTGCACCCCGACCTCGCCGGATTCCAGGATCTCGCGCACGCCTTCGACCTCAAGTCGTCACTGCTGGCCGCCCGGGCCACCGTCGAGACCGCCCTCGAACGCCGGGAGACGCGAGGCTGCCACAACCGCTCCGACTACCCCGAGGCGGACCCCGCGCTGCGCGTCAACCTCGTCTGGTCGGGGCCGGGAGCCGTCGAGCGCGAGGCGATCGCGCCCGTGCCCGCCGAGATCGCGACGCTCATGGCGGAGGTCTCCGCCGACGGCAAGCTCGTCGAGTAGCGAAGACCGCCCGGCCGGTGTCACAGCTTCGGGAGCTGCCTTGTCTTAGCTGGTGACCGGGTGCCGCGTGGTGCGCCCCGGCAGCCAGAAGGGGGTCGGCAGTGAAGATCGTGGTGATCGGCGGTACCGGGCTGATCGGATCGAAACTGGTGAAACAGCTCGGCGAGCAGGGCCACGAGGCGGTGGCGGCCTCGCCGGGCACGGGCGTGAACACCCTGACCGGGGAGGGGCTCGGCGAGGTCCTGGCCGGGGCGCGGGTGGTGGTCGACGTGTCGAACTCGCCCTCCTTCGAGCCATCGGCGGTCATGGACTTCTTCGTCACCTCGACGCGGAACCTGCTGGCGGCGGAGGTGGCCGCGGGGGTCGGACACCACGTCGCCCTGTCCGTCGTGGGCACCGAGCGCATGCCGGAGAACGGGTACTTCGCGGCGAAGATCGCCCAGGAGCGGCTGATCGAGAACTCCGGCGTGCCGTACTCGCTGGTGCACGCGACGCAGTTCTTCGAGTTCGTGCGGAGCATCGCCGACGAGGCGACCGTGGACGGCGAGGTGCGCATCGCGCCCGTGCGCTTCCAGCCCGTGGCGGGCGACGACGTGGCGGAGGCCGTCGGCCGGGTGGCGCTCGGCGCCCCGCTGAACGGCCGCGTCGAGGTCGGCGGCCCGCAGCAGGACCGGATGGACGAGTTCTTCCGCAAGGCGCTGGCTGCCTGGGGCGACGAGCGCGAGGTGGTCACCGACCCGCGCGCCCGCTACTTCGGCAGCGTGCCGGGCGAGCGCACGCTCGTGCCGGACGACGGTGCGACGCTCGGCACGACCACCTACCGCGGCTGGCTCGACCGTAATGCCTGATCACTCGCACCTGGAGGAAGAGATGCACGAGAACGAGGCGTTGGTCGAGCTCAGGGTCGAGGTCGAGGTCGAACTGACCATCGCCGAGTCGAGCCGGCCCGAGGAGGAGATGGCTCTCCCGATCACCGAGTGGAGGTTCGACCCGGCCGACGTCGAGCGCGAGGAGATCGGCCTGCGCGGCCTGCACGACGCGGTCGAGGCGCTGGAGGAGGGCCACCGGCGCGACGACCTCGTCTGACACGTGGCGGGCGGCGTCTCCGTGCGGGAGACGCCGCGGCGCGCCGTACGATTCCCTCGTGGTGCCTCGACGCCTGGAGCGCGTGGCGGGCTGACGACGAGGTGGAGGCGCGGGCCGAGATGCAGATCGGGCTCCCGGCGGAGGCGGACGACCTCGAAGCGGCGGCCTCGGCCTTCGTCGAGCTGCGGCCTCGGCTGTTCGGCATCGCCTACCGCATGCTGGGCAGCGCGACCGAGGCGGAGGACGTCGTCCAGGAGGTGTGGCTGCGCTGGCAGGCCACCGACCGGTCGGTGGTGGAGAACCCGCCCGCCTTCCTCGCCCTGATCGCCACCCGGCTGTCCATCAACCTCGCCCGGTCGGCGCCGGTCCGCCGGGAGGCCTACGTCGGGCCTTGGCTGCCCGACCCGATCGACACCAGCCTCGACCCGACCGTCGGCGCCGAACGCGGCGAAGCCCTCGAACTGGCCTTCCTGCTGCTGCTCGAACGGCTCACCCCCGCCCAGCGCGCGGCCTACGTCCTGCGTGAGGCCTTCGACTACCCCTACCCGCAGATCGCCGAGATCCTGCGGCTCAGCACGGCCAACGTCCGCCAGCTCGTCAGCCGGGCGCGGAAGCACCTCACCGCCGTCCGGCACGAGCCGGTCGACCGGGCCGAGCACCGGCGCCTGCTGGCGGCCTTCCTCGACGCCGCCAGGAACGGCGACGTGGCCGGGCTCGAAGCGCTCTTCGCCGCGGACGTGGTCAGCACCTCCGATGGCAACGGCCTGAGGGGCGCGGCCCGCTTCCCCGTGCCGGGCCGCAACCGGGTGGCGCGGTTCATGGCGGCGTTCGCGCCGCGTTTCTGGCAGGGCGTCGAGCCGGACTGGGTGGAGCTGAACGGCCGGCCCGCCGTCCTCGTCCCGCGCGGCCGCCACGGCCGGGCACTGCTGACCATCGACGCCTCGCCGGAGGGCATCCACCAGCTCCTGTGGGTGGTCAGCCCCGACAAGATCGAGACCTTCGAGCGCTCGCGCACCCGGACGGGCCGCTGAGCCCGCGGGATCGTCTGCTCACATGCCGAAGGCGCCGCCCCCGGGACAGGGACGGCGCCGGCGGCGTCTCGGGTGTTACTTCAGGAAGTCGAGCAGGGCCGCGTTGACCTGGTCGGCGTGGGTCCAGCCGATGGCGTGCGGGCCGCCCTCGACGACCACGTACCGCAGGTCCTCGATCAGGCCCTCCAGCCGGTTGCCGGTGGCGTCGATCGGCAGGATGCGGTCCTGGTCGCCCTGGATGACCAGCGTGGGCACATCGAACGCCGCCAGGTCGCCCCGGAAGTCGGTGGCCCAGGTCGGGACGGACTTGACCGTCGCGGTGGCCGAGGCGGCCGCCGCGACCTGGAAGCTGGCCTGCCACGCCTGCTCGCTGACCAGGGTGCCGCCCAGCACGTCCATGTTGTAGAAGTCGTCGAGGAACGACTTCAGGAAGGCGAACCGGTCGGCCTCCGCGGCCTTCATGGTGTTCTCGAAGACCGAGGCGTCCAGACCGGCCGGGTTGTCCTCGGTCCTCAGCAGGTACGGCTGCAGCGGGGCGATCAGCACCGCCTTGCTCACCCGGCCGGATCCGTAGGCGCCGAGGTAACGGGTCACCTCGCCGCTGCCCATGGAGAACCCGACGAGGGTGACCTCGAGCAGGTCGAGCCGCTCCAGCAGGGCGTTGAGATCGGCGGCGAAGGTGTCGTAGTCGTAGCCGCCGACGGGCCGGCTCGACCGGCCGAAGCCGCGGCGGTCATAGGTGATCACCCGGTGGCCGGTCTCCAGCAGCGCGCGTTCCTGCTTCTCCCACGAGTCGCCGTTCAGCGGATACCCGTGGATGAGCACGACCGGACGGCCGCTGCCGTGGTCCTCGTAGTGCAGCTCGACGGGCCGGGAGTTCTCCTGGCCGACCTTGATGAAGGGCATGTCAGTCCTATCTCTGGAGGTGGGAACGGGGTGTGGTCACACGCCCGCGCGTTCGAGCCGGAGGCGGAGCCGGCGGCGCTCCGCCGGGGTGGTGCCGCCCCACATGCCGTCGGGCTCGCCGGTCTCGACCGCCCAGGTCAGGCAGGGCAGCCGGACCGGGCAGCCCAGGCAGATGAGCCGGGCGGTGTCGCTGCGCCCAGCCGGCAGTCCCTCCCAGGTGAGCGGGAAGAACAGGTCGGGATCGCTGGTGCTGCACGCCGCGTGGGCCGTCCAGCCCAGGCTCGGCGTGGAGCCGGAGGCGGCCTCGTGCCGCCGATCGATGATCATGGTCGCCGTCCGGTGGTCGGTGCCGGTGGGAAGGTGATCCGGCCCGCCCACGTGGAGCCGGATCGTGTTGTCGCGCAGAGGCCGGCCCGCCCCCTCGCGGGCCGGTCCGCCCGGGCTCAGCGAGTACGGCGAGCCGCGGCGACGATGACGTCGGTGACCGCGCCCGGGTGGCTGACCGAGACCGCGTGCGAGGACTTCACCTCGACGGTGTGGGCCTTGGCACGGGCGGCCATCCAGCGCTGCCCGTCCGGGTCGATCGCCCGGTCCTGGGTGGCGACGAGCGCCCAGCTCGGAACCGTCTTCCAGGCGGGCGCGGCGGAGACGCCGGTGTAGGCGGCGACGGCGAACGGCCGCTGCGTGGCGCCCATGACCCGGCTCTGCGCGACGGGCAGGTCGGCGGCGAAGACCTCGCGGAAGCTGGCCTGCTTGATGAACAGGTCGACGCCCTCACCCGCGGTGTCACGGTAGGGGCGCTGGTCCAGCGTGGCCGGGCCGAGCAGGCTGCCGGGGAACTTCGCGGGGTCGAGCGCGGTCTGCGTGCTCTCGCCCTCCTCCGGAAGGTAGGCCGCGACGTACACGAGCGCCTTGACGTTGGGCGCGTTGCGGGCGGCGTTGGTGATGACCGTGCCGCCGTAGGAGTGGCCGACGAGGATGACGCCGCCCTCGACGTTCTTGACGACGCTCGCGATGTACTCGGCGTCGCCGGACAGGCTGCGCAGCGGGTTGGCGGCGGCGATCACCGGATAGCCGCGCTCCTGCAGCCGGGACACCACGCCGTTCCAGCTGCTCGCGTCGGCGAAGGCGCCGTGGACGAGCACCACCGTGGGCAGCTTGCGCGCCTCCTCGCCGGCCAGGGCGGGGGTGGTGGAGAGCGTGACGGAGGCCAGGCCGACGGCCAGGGCCGCGGCTCGCAGGGCAGTCGATCGTCGAAGCATGACAACACCTTTCTCAGGGGTTCTGGCGGGGAGTTCCGGCGGCTCGGGTGTCGCCGCCGGCCTGTGTCCCACCGTTCCAGCCGCCGCCCCGCGCGACATCGCACGAAGACTTGAGGTCGCTCTGCCGCTCTTCAGCGGCCGTGCGCCCGCCCCGATCGGGGGCGAGGCCCCGGCCCGTGCTCCAGATCCGCCTTGGCGCCCGCGTGCGGGGTCACGCATCCGTGCGATGTCGGCCGATCCGGTGCGGCGTTTCCTGGGCCCACCGACCGGCGCCGACCTCTCGACTGGAGACCGCCCATGCCCGACTTCCGCGCCCGCGCCCTGACCGTCCTGGACTGCCCCCGCGACGCCGACGCCGCCGTCTTCACCTCCGCCCGGCCCCGCCTCCACGCCATCGCCAGGCAGTTCCTCGGCGACGCCGCCGAGGCCGAGGACGTGGTGCAGGAGGCCTGGCTGCGCTGGGAACGCACCGACCGCTCGGCCGTGCACAATCCGCCGGCGTTCCTCGCGTTGACGACCACCCGGCTGGCGATCAACGTGACCCAGTCCGCGTGGAAGCGCCGGGAGAGCGCGGCGGGTCCCTGTCTGCCCGAACCGCCCGACCCGGCCGACGGCCTGGACACGGTGGCGGAACGGCACGAGGCGATCGAGGCGGCGGTCCGCCTGCTGATGGAGCGCCTGACGCCCGCCGAGCGGGGCGCCTACCTGCTGCGCAAGGCCTTCGACTACCCCTACCGGCAGATCGCGGAGGTGCTCCAGCTCGGCGCCGACCACGCCCGCCAGCTCGTCCGCCGCGCCGGCGAGCGCCTCGGCGGCGGGCGCCGCCAGCGGGTGGACGGCGTCGCCCACCGCCGGCTGGTGCGTGCCTTCTCCGCCGCCGCCCAGGACGGTGAGCTGGCCCCGCTGGAGGAACTGCTGGCCGCCGCGCTCCCGGTCAGGAAGGCACGCTGAGGCAGGCGGCCGGCGTCATCGGCCCTGCGCCAGGAACTGCAGGAGGGCGCGGTTGAACCGCAGCGGATGGGTCGTCTGGCAGCCGTGCGGCGCGCCCTGGATGACTTCGACCGTGCCGGCCCCGACCAGCGCGCCGGTCGCCTCGAAGGGGGCGATCTCGTCGTGCTCCCCGTGCACGACCAGCGCGGGCACCGGGAGCGCCAGCTCGTGGCGCAGGTCGCTGCGGGCCAGCGTGGCCAGCGCGGCGTCGAGCGCGTGCGGGGCCGCGCTCGTGCCCAGCGTCCGGTAGTGGCCGCGGTGGGCGTCGCTCAGCAGCACCCGGCCGTCCGCCTCGAACATCTTCGAGGTGTAGGCGTCGAGCTCGGCGAACCGGTCGGCGCCCAGCCGGGTCCGCATCCGGTCGAACAGCTCCGGCGACCAGGGGCCGCGCGGGTTGTCGTAGGAGCGGTAGAGGTACGGCAGCGCCGCCCCCGCCAGCACCACGCCCCTGATCCCCGCCGGGCCGTACCGGGTGAGGTAGCGGACGATCTCCGCCGCGCCCATCCCGGCCCCGACCAGGGTCACCTCGCCCAGGTCCAGCCGCTCGATCACGTGGCGCAGGTCGCCGGCCAGGCTGTCGTAGTCGTAGCCGTCCCACGGCCGCCCGGAGTCGCCGAACCCTCGCCGGTCGTAGGTGATCGCCCGGTACCCCGCCTCCACCAGCGCCGGCAGTTGCGCCGCCCACATGTGCCTGGACAGCGGCCAGTCGTGCAGCATGAGGACGGGACGGCCGTCACCGTAGTCCTCGTAGCAGAGGTCGGCCGGGGTACGGCCACGGGTGGCGCCGCCTGGCAGGTGAGCCATGAGGCCGCCGCCTCCTTTCCGATGTCGCGGTCAGCCGTCGTGTTCGACGACCACCCTGGTGAGCTCGACGCGCGAGTTGACGTCGAGCTTCGTGTAGGCATGGCGCAGGTGGGTGTTGACCGTGTGCGGCGAGAGGAACAGCCGCTCGGCGACCTGGCGGTTGGTGGCTCCCTGCGCGACCAGCCGGACGACCTGCAGCTCGGCGGCGGTCAGCGCGCCCCAGCCGTGGGTCGCGCCGGACGCCCGGCCGCGGCGGCGGATCCCGGCCTCGCGCAGCCTGCGCCGCAGCCGCGCCGCGTCGCGCTGGGCGCCGGCCGCCTCGTACAGGTCGAGCGCCGCGGTCAGGTGCCGGACGGCCGCCTTCGGATCGCTCGCTCCCAGCGTACGGCCGGCATCCTCCAGGGCCGAGGCCCGCACGAGCGGCCTGGCGAAGCCGCCGAGCTCCTCGCCGGCGCGGGCGAGCCGGGCGGCGTCCCCGTCGAGCAGGCCGCGGGCGTGCGCGGCGAGTGCGGCGAAGAAGGGGAACTCCGGGTTGCGGGCGGCCCGCTCCTCGGTCAACCGGACCATCCGGGCCGCCGACTCGCGGTCCCCGGCCTGGAGGGCGATGCGCACGAAGACCACGTCGTCGGCGGGGTCCAGGGGCGTCGCCGTGAGCTCGCCGCCCGGGGTGGTGACGGCGGCGTGCGCGTGGGCCAGGGCCGAGCCAGGATCGTCGCCGGCGTCGGCGGCCAGGGCGAGCAGCCAGGATCCGGCCCGCGCGGTGAACGCCGTCCCCTCCTCCGTCATGCGCCGGGCCTCCGCGGCGAACGTGGCCACGCCCTGCTGGTCGCCGGCGTGGATCGCGGCCCGGCCGAGCGCGTACCCGGCGGTGAGGTCGGCGAGGGCGCCGCGCTCCCCGCCGGCCAGGACCGACTGCGCCTCGGCGCGGGCCTCGGCCAGCCGTCCGGCGTCGAGCAGGAGGCGCGCCCGGTACATCGACCAGGTGGCCGCCGCGGCGGCGCGTCCGTGCTCGCGGGCCTGGCGCAGCCCGGCGTCGGCCTCCTCCAGCCCGCGTTCCGGCCGGCCGGTCGATCCCCAGAGCAGGCTCTTCCACGACGGGTCGGGCAGCCACAGCGAGTGCAGGACGCCGACGCCGGTGGCGAGCCGTACCGCCTCGTCCTGGCGGTCGAAGGCCCGCCCCCAGTCCATGCGCTGGACGGCGTCGAGGGCGCCGAGGGCGATCGCGGTGGCCTCGACGGCGTGGTTGCCGCGGGAGTCGAGTGTCCAGACCGCCGACTCGGCGCCCCGGCCGAGGTCCTCGCCCTCGCCGGCCAGGGCGAGCAGGAGCGCCCGCAACGCGAGCAGCTGGGCCCGGGTCGCGGGCGACGGGCCGGTCAGGGCCAGGGCCAGGTCGCACTGCCGGAGCGCCTCGCGGGGCGAACGCCCGCCGGACACCCGGGCGAGGCTGAGCCGTACGAGGGCTTCGGACTCGGGGGCGAGCGGGCCGGCGAGCGTGTCCTCGGCCATGGCCAGCGCGTCCGCCTCGCGGCCGGCCAGCCACAGCAGGACGACGGTCTCGGCGATCAGCGCCGGGCGGTCGGGGTGGTCGGCGGGGGCCAGGCCGGTGGCGCGGACGCTGAGGTCCAGGGCCGTGGCGGGGGAGTGGCCCGCGAGGTCGGTGGCGGCCCGGCGCAGCAGCGAGACGGCCTCGTGGTCGCCGGGCCGCGCGACCGCGGCGAGGTCGCCGGCGACCTCCATGACCGCCGCGCCCCGGCGCAGCCGGACATCGACGGCCTGGCGGCGCACGAGATCCTGGAACGCCGCCGGCACGCCGACCCGGACCGCCTCACGGACCAGGTCGTTCCTGAGCGCGAGCCGTCCGTGCCGGTCGGTCAGCAGGTCGGCGCGCAGGGCCTCCTGCAGCGGGCCGATGAGGTCGACCGCCGAGCAGCGCAGCAACTCGGCCAGGACCTCGACGTCCACGTCGGGACCGAGCATCGCGGCGAAGCGCACGCTGTCCCGGGCCAGCGGCGAGAGCTGGTCGAGCCGGTGCCGGACCGACGAGCGGAAGCGGAGCGGCATCCGCCCGGCCTCGCGCAGCCGGGCGATCCCGTCCGCGACGGTGATCGCGCCTTCCTCACGGATGCCGTTGAGCAGCTCGACCAGGAGCATCGGGCGACCGTCGGCCTTGCGGGCGAGCTCCAGCAGGGCCGGCTCGGCCACGGCCCGCAGGAGGTCGTGGGCCAGGAGCGCCACGGCCTCCGCCGACAGCGGCCGCAACACCAGCCGCTCCGCCGGCCAGGCCCGCGAGGCGCCCGGCTGCTGGTGCTCACGGGTGGCCAGAACCCACAGGATGGGGCAGCCGGCCAGCCGGGACGGCAACGCGCGCAACGCGCTTCGCGTGGCCGCGTCGCACCACTGCAGATCGTCCATGACGATCACCAGCGGCGCCTCGGAAGCGGCGCGCTCCAGCTCGTGCTGCAGCTCGCGCAGCAGCCAGAACCGCTGGTCCACCGCCGCGCTGAGCGCCAGGAGCCGCCGCCGCGCCACCAGCGGTTCGCGGCCTGCCAGCAGCGCGTCCAGCAGCGGAGCGAACGGGACGGCGTGGCCCTCCCTCGTACCGGCCCCGGCGTGGACGCTCAGGCCCTGGCTCGTGGCCAGCTCGGCGACCTCGGCGAGCAGCCTGGACTTGCCCGCGCCCTGGGGCCCCTCGATGAGGACGGCGCCGCCCGACCCCCGGCGCAGGGCGTGCAGCCGGTCGCGTAGTACGCGCAGCTCCGCCTCCCGCCCACGCAGCGGCAGCGCCGGGGCGGCGCCGGCGGGGCTGGACGGGGTGGGCTCGGAAGGGGCGAAGCCCGCTGTCGCCAGGCTGGTGCGGCTCATGTGCACGTCCGTTCCGGGAGAAGTCGCGTAGGACAATGGAAGCAACCGTGGTGGTTTGCGACGAGGCGGAACGACAGGCAGAAGTAGGCGGTCCGCCCTCTGCCTGAACCGGGAGGCATGAGGTGACGGGTTTCGGTGCGCTGCTCAGAACGCATCGTCAGGCGGCCGGACTGACGATCGAGGAGCTGTCGCACGCCTCGGGGGTGAGCGTGCGTGCCATCGGCGACATGGAGCGCGGGGTCAGCCGCGGCCCGCAGCGCCGCACCGTCGCCGCGCTCGCCGAGGTGCTGCAGCTCTCGCCCGACGATCACGACGCGCTCCTCGACGCGGCCAGGGAAGGACGTCCCCGGCCGGCTCCCGCCGGCACCGGCCTGTGCGAGCTGCCCCGCCGCATCGGGGACTTCACCGGCCGCGAGCACGAACTCGGCCTGCTGCGCGGCCTGGTCCCACGCGATTCCGGCGACGCCGTGGCGGTGGCCGTCTGGGGCGTGGCGGGCATGGGCAAGAGCGCGCTCGCCGTCCACGCCGCCGGGCAGCTCGCCGACCTGTTCCCCGACGGCCGCTTCTTCCTCGACCTGCGCGGCATGGACGCGGTTCCGCTGGACAGTTCGAGCGGCCTGGCGCGGCTGCTGAAGGCGCTCGGCACACCCGAGCGGCGCATCCCCGCCGACGAGGACGAGCGCGCCGGGCTGTACCGCGCCCAGCTCGCCGGCCGGCGCTGCCTCATCGTGCTCGACAACGCCGCCGACGAGGCACAGGTCCGTCCCTTCCTGGTCTCGGACGGCCCCAGCATGACCATCGTCACCAGCCGCCGTCCGCTCGGCGGCCTCGAAGGCGTGCACCGGATCCCGCTCGCCCAGCTCGGCGCGGACGACGCGGCCGCCCTGCTGCTGTCCATCGTCGGGGAGAACCGGGCGGCCGCCGAGCCCGACGCCGTCGAGGAAGTGGCCCGCCTCTGCGGGCACCTGCCCCTCGCGCTGCGCATCGCGGGCAACCGGCTGCAGAGCCGTCCCGGCTGGACGATCAAGCAGCTCTCCGCGCGGCTGGGCGACGAGGAGCGCCGCCTCGACCATCTCACCGCCGGAGACCTGCACGTCGCCGCGGCCTTCGCCCTCTCCTACGAGCAGCTCAGCCCCACGGCCCGGCAGGCGTTCCGCTGGCTGGCCGAGACCGCCGCGCCCACCTTCGGCGTGCCCCTGGCCGCGGTGCTGACCAAGCTCGACCTGGACGACGCCGAGGACGCGCTGGAGGAGCTGACCGAGCTCGGCCTGCTGCAGTCGCCGTACCCGGCCAGGTACCGCTTCCACGACCTGGTCCGCCTCTACAGCCGCGCCCGGCTCGCGGCGGAGGAGACCGAGGAGGTGCGCGAGCGGGGCCGCCGGAGGATGGAGGCATGGCTGCTGGAGACCGCGGTGGTGGCCGGCCGCTGGTTCGAGCCCGAGTACGGCGCGCCGCCCCCCGGCTGGCGTTCCCTGGTCAGCCTCGGCAGCCGGGAGGAGGCGGGCGACTGGCTGCAGACCGAGGGCACGGCCTGGCTGGAGGCCCTGCGCTCGGCCGCCCGCCGGGGCGAGCACGCCACGGTGGTCGAGGTGGCCGAGTCGATGCACTGGTTCTCCGACCAGTGGATCGCCTGGGGGAACTGGCGGGAGATCTTCGAGCTGTCCTCGACCGCGGCCCGTGCCATGGGCGACAAGCTGCAGGAGGCGGTCCACCTCAACTACCTGTCCTGGGCGTTGCGGATCTGCGAAGGCCGGGCGGCCGAGGCCGAGGCCGCCGCGCTGCGGGCCATGGCCCTGGCCGAGGAGATCGGCGACCTCCGCCAGCAGGGCTGGGCGCTGGTCTACGCGACCTGGGCGATCGACGACGACCCGGCCAACTGGGCCCGCGAGCTGGACTACATCTCCCGGGCCGGCGAACTGCTCCGCCAGGCCGGCGACCTCGAGGGCTATCCCCAGGCCGAGACCGGGCACATCTCCGTCCTGCGCAGGCTGGGCCGGCGCGAGGAGTCGCTGGAGCGGAACCTGGCGCTGGTGGCCACCCTGCGCGACCCGGAGTACGGCGGTTCGCCGGCGATCGTCGCGTTCAGCCTCGGGACCGCCCTGGACCACCTCGGCGACAACTACGCCGAGCTCGGGCGCTGGGCCGAGGCGATCGACTCCTACGAGCAGGCGTTGATCGAACTCCAGGCGCATCCGATCGGCCTGGCGTTCGGCCGCTCCCGGCTCAACCTGGCTCGCGCGCTGTGGCACGTCGGCCGGGCCGGCGAGGCCCGCGCGGCGTTCGCCGAGGCGGCCCGGCAGTTCAGGCTCTCGGGTGACGTCCAGCGGGCCGACGCGATCCTCGTCGAGCTGGAGGAGCTGGCGGCGTGAACCGGTGAACATCGCACGTTCGTGCGATGTGCCGCCTCGCGTTCCGATGGCACGGTGGACGGCACCGCCTCCCGCCGGGGGAGGCCGACATCGGGCAGGACGTATGGCGGTCTGGTTCGTCACGGGGGCCGCGCGGGGCATCGGCCATCAGGTCGCCCGCGAAGCGCTGCGGCGTGGGCACCGGGTGGTCGCGACGGGCCGTGACCGCACGGCGGTGACGGCGGCCTTCGCCGGTCTGGCCGGGGAGGTGCTCCCACTGGGGCTCGACGTGCGCCGTCCGGAGGCGCCCGCGGCGGCCGTGGAGCGCTCGATGCGCCGGTTCGGGCGGATCGACGTGCTCGTCCATGACGCCGTCCGCACCGTTCGCGCGCCGTTCGCCGAGATGACGGAGGCGCAGGCTCGTGCGCTGTTCGACGTGAACGTGTTCGGGCTGCTCGCGGTGGTGCGGGCGGTCCTGCCCGTGCTCGCCGCGCAGCGGACCGGCCGCCTTGTCGTGGTCGGGTCCGTGGCGGGGTTCTCCACCCCGGCCGGCGCGGGCTGGTACGGCGCGTCGATGGCGGCGGTCGAGGCGGTGAGCGAGGCCCTCCGTGCCGAGCTCGCCGAGGCAGGGATCCGCGTCACCGTCGTGGAACTGGGCCGCCTCAGGGCTCTTCCCTCGGACCGGGGCAAGGGGGGTGACCCGGTCAAGGGGGGTGCGGCGATCGTCGACCTGCTGGAGGCGGAGGACCCGCCGATGCGGCTGCACCTCGGGGCGGACGCGGTCGCGGCCGTCGAGGCCAAGCTCGAACGGGTGGCGCAGGACCTCGACGCGTGGCGGCCGGTGTCGCTCAGCACGGACGCCCCCCACGAGCCACCCACCCAGAACAGCCAGAGCGACCAGAACGGCTGGAACGGTCAGAACGGCTGGAACGGCCACCGGCCGCCATCGGTCCGATGACCGGCCACCCGGCGCCCGACACCCGGACCCGCACATACCCCACCCGCACACACCCCACCCGCACGCACCGCATCGAGCGGTGCCGCCGTTGATCGGAGGGCAGCTTGAACGCACGTCAGTCGAAGGCAGGCGCCGCGGCTGAGCACGGCCGCCATCGGCTGCGCGGAAGACAGCACGAGGTGGCCGGCCTGCGCGCCCACCTCGCCTCGTTGTCCCAGGGCCGGGGCACCACCGTGCTCGTCCAGGGCAGCCCCGGCCTCGGCAAGACCAGGCTGCTCGCCGAGGCCCGGCAGATGGCCGAGGAGACGGGCCTGCGCGTCATCCACGGCGGCGGGGACCCCGACAGCCAGACGATCCCGTTCGGCGCACTGCTCGGCGCGCTGCACTCGGCGCCGCACCACATCCTGCCCCCGGACGCGGTCCAGGACCCGCCCGAGACCTCGGCGAGCCGGTACTGGCTGCTGCAGGAGGTCCACGAGCACCTGGAGCGCGCCGCCCTCGCCGCCCCGGTGGTGATCGTCCTCGACGACCTCCAGTGGTGCGACGAGGGGACCCTGCTCGCGCTGCGCACCCTGCCGCGGCGGCTCGCGATGCACCCCGTCGCCTGGATCCTGGCCACCCGCACCGGGCCTCTCGCGCCGGACGTGCGCGCCACGCTCTCCGCGCTCGACCTGTCCGGCGCGCACCTGCTCACCCTCGCGCCGCTGGGGAGCCGGGCGGTCGCGGCGATGACCGGCGACCTGCTCGCCGCCACCCCCGACGACGCCCTGCTGGAGCTGGCGCAACGCGCTCAGGGCCAGCCGCTGCTGCTCAACGAGCTGATCAACGGCGTGCTCGACGAAGGCGCGGTCGCCGTCGCCGGCGGCGTCGCCCGGCTGACCAGGCGGCGGCTGCCGCTGCGGTTCCACGCCTCGGTCCAGCACCGCCTGGAGCAGGTGTCGCCGCCCGCGCGCAAGGCGGCGCAGATCGCGGCCGTCCTGGGCCGCGCCGTCGCGGTCGACCAGCTCGCCGAGCTCACCGGGGAGCCGGCGGCCACCCTGCTGGACGCGCTGGAGGAACTGCTGCAGGCCGACCTCCTGACGGAGACCGGTGGCAGCCTCGTGTTCAGCCACGACCTCATCCGCGAGGCCGTCCGGGCGGCGTTGCCGGCCACGCTGCGCAGGGCGCTGCGCCGCGAGGCCGTCGACTTGCGGCTGGCGCAGGGCGTGCCGGTCGTGCGGGTGGCCGCCGACCTCGCCGAGATCGCCGAGCCGGGGGACCACAGCGCGGTCGCGCTGCTCAGGCAGGCCGCCCGGGAGCTCGCGAGCATGACACCGTCGGCGGCGGTCGAGATGAGCCGCCGGGCGATCGAGCTGTCCGCGCCCGATCCGCTGCGCCAGGCCGCCCTGATCGCCGAGGCGCTGCCGCTGTTCTCCCAGACCGGCCAGGCCGGTGAGGCGTACGCGCTCGCCGAGAGCGCGCTCGCCCGTCCGCTCCCGGTCGAGGTCGAGGCGAACATCAGGCTCGGGCTGGCCCTGGTGGCCGACCAGCGCTCCGTTTCTGAAGCGGTACGGCAGAGCCGGGCCGGCCTCGCGCTGCCGGGGCTCCCGGCCAGGACCCGCACCCAGCTCCTGGCCACCCTGGTCGTCAACCTCGCGCTCCTCGACGAGGACGGGATCGCCGAGGCGGGCCGGCTGCTGCCGGAGGCTCTGGTGGCCGCGACCCAGGCGGCCGACCAGGCCTCGCGGGCGACGTTGCTCGGCGTCGGCTCGATCATCGCCGAGCACCGGCTGGAGGTCCATCGTGCGCTCGACCTCGCCGACCAGGCGGTGTCCGTGGCGGGGGACCTGCCGCAGGGTGAGGCGCCGTGGCTGCCGCGGGTCTGGAAGTCGCTGCTGCTGAGCGCGCTGGGGCAGGTGGAGCAGGCGCTGGCCGAGGCGGACGACGGGGTGCGCAGGGCGCGGCACCTCGGGCAGACCGGGCTGCTGCCCTGGGGGATGGCCCGCTGCCGGATCTTCCTGGACGCGGGCCGGCTCGGCGACGCCCGGGCCGAGGCGGAAGCGGTCCTGGCGATGGCGCGCGAGCTCGGCCCCGGCAGCTTCGACGAGGCCGCCGTCCGGCACGTGCTCGCCCGGATCGCCCTCCACACCGGCCACCCAGAAGAGCCGGACCAGGGCCGGGCACCCGCCGGGGTCCTTCTGGCAGCCGAGGCCGGACAGGGCCGGGCGGTTCTGGGGGCGGAGGCCGGTGGGGGCGGCCGGGGTGTGTCGTTGTTGCTGCATCCCGGCGACCCGGTGGACGAGGTGGTGCTCGTGCGCAGGGCTCTGCGCGCCGGTGACCGGGCCGGCGCGATCGGGGCCACCGAGTTCGCCGAGACCCGGCACCGGGCCAACCCCGGCATCCCGATCTTCACCGCGACCGCCCTCCACGCCCGCGCCCTGCTGGCCGGCGACCGCGCGCTCCTCGCCCGCTCGGTCCAGCTCTACCGCGACCTCCCCCGCCCGCTCGTGCTCGCCGCCGCCCTGGAGGACACCGGCACGATCGATTGCCTCGACGACGCGCTGAGCCTCTACGAGCAGGCCGAGGCCGTGCGCGACGCGGCAAGGGTGCGCGAGCGGCTGCGGTCCCTGGGCGAGCGTCGCGCCCGCACGGTGGCGAGCCGTCCCACCGAGGGATGGGACAGCCTCACCGCCTCCGAGCTGCAGATCGTCCGGCTCGTGGCCGGTGGGGCGACCAACAGGCAGGTGGCCGAGCAACTCCACCTGTCCCCGCACACGGTCAGCACCCACCTGTGGCACGCCTTCACCAAGCTCGGGATCAGCTCCCGGGTGGAGCTGACCCGGCTCGTGCTCGACCACGACGTCCCTACACGGTGATCCGGCGGCTTCGCCGTACCGACCGCAACGGGCTGCGGTCGGCGTAGCACCAGCCGCCGCGGTCGCCCGGCTCCAGCGAGGCGGTCGCCGGGTGCGCCGTGGCGGCCCAGTGGGCGGCGGCGTGCCGGCCCGGCGAGGTGTCGCAGCAGCCCACGTACCCGCAGGTGAGGCATTCGCGTAGTTCCACCCACCGGCCGCCGGAGGTCGAGCACTCCTCGCAGACGTCGGCGTGGCCGGCCGGCACGGCCGGGCGCGAGCCGTACACGTGGGAGCAGAGGGCTTGGAGATCGTTGTGCATGCCTCGACTGTGCGGCCGGCGGCCCGCGCCGACATCGCACGAAAGCGTGAGCGCCCGGCGAGCGGCGGACGAGCCGGAGATTTTCCCGCCCGTTGTCACGAACGCGGACTGCCGTCCGGTCTAAGCAGCGACCGGGCAGCAGGGGCTGCCCGGCGGTCCACAGGAGGTTCGCATGAAAGTCGTGGTCATCGGTGGAACGGGTCTGATCGGGTCGAAGCTGGTGCGCAAGCTCGGCGAGCACGGCCACGAGGCGGTCGCCGCCTCCCCGGACACCGGCGTCAACGCGCTCACCGGGCAGGGCTTGGCCGAGGTCATGGAAGGCGCCGGCGTCGTGATCGACGTGTCGAACTCGCCCTCCTTCACCCCCGCCGACGTGATGAACTTCTTCACCACCTCGACCGGCAACCTGCTCGAGGCGGAGAAGCGGGCCGGCGTCGGCCACCACGTCGCCCTGTCCGTCGTCGGCACCGAGAAGATGCCGGAGAACGCCTACTTCGCGGCGAAGATCGCTCAGGAGCGGCTGATCCAGGACTCGGGCATCCCGTTCTCGCTCGTCCACGCCACGCAGTTCTTCGAGTTCGCCCGGCGCATCGCCGACGAGGCCGCGGTGGACGGCCAGGTGCGGATCGCGCCGGTCGCCTTCCAGCCGATGGCGGGCGAGGAGGTCGCGCAGGCGGTCGGCCGCACGGCCGCCGGGTCCCCGCTGAACGGACGGCTGGAGGTCGGGGGACCGATCGAGTACCGGATGGACGAGTTCTTCCGCAAGGCGCTGGCTGCCTGGGGCGATCCGCGCGAGGTGGTGACCGACCCGCAGGCGCGTTACTTCGGCAGCGTGCCCGGCGACCGCACCCTGGTGCCGGGCGAGGGCGCCCAGCTCGCCAAGATCACCTACCGGGAGTGGCTCGACAGCGGCGCCGGGAAGTAGGGGGAGCCGGACATGAACCCCCATCCGTCCAAGTCGCGATCGACGGCCTGGCAGACCGCGCTCACCGTGCTCCAGGAAGCGCAGCCGCCGTTCATCCCCGACGGCGCGCACGTGATGACCGTGCTCGTCGAATACCCCGCCGGCGACCCCGGCGCACCGCCGCACCGGCACCCGGGCCCCGCCTTCGGCGTCGTGCTCGACGGCGAGATGCTGATGGAGCTCGAAGGCGAGCCCCCTCGCGTGATCCGCGCCGGCGAGGCGTTCTGGGAGCCGGGCGGCGACCTCATCCACTACCGCGACGGCAACAACCGGGACGACGTGCCGCTGCGGTTCACCGTGACGATGCTCTGCCCGCCGGGGCAGCCGATGTTCGTCCTCGTCGGCGAGGACGAGCTGCGGCGGAAGGCCGAGGTGCGGGGCGGATGAGCCGCGAGCCCATCACCACGCTCGCCGGCCTGCGCGAGCATCTGCAGTGGGCGGTCGAACTGGAGCACGCCACCCTTCCGCCCTACCTGGTCGCGCTCTACTCCCTCGACGCCGAGCGCAACCCGGAGGCCGCCGAAGCCGTCGAGGGCGTCTTCATCGAGGAGATGCTGCACCTGGCGCTCGCGGCGAACCTGCTCAACGCCGTCGGCGGGCGGCCGGAGCTGGACAAGCCCGGCATGCTGCCGCCGTACCCCAGGACGTTGCCGCACGGTGACCCCTCCCTGGAGCTCTCGCTGCTGCCCTTCGGGCCGGAGGCGCTGGAGATGTTCCTGCGCCTGGAGCAGCCGGCCCCGGCGGACGCGCCCGCCCAGAGCGACCGGTACGAAACCATCGGCCAGTTCTACGCCGCGGTCGAAACCGGCCTGCGTCATCTCTGCGAGCGGTACGGCGAGCGGGCCGTCTTCAGCGGCGACCCGGCCCGGCAGCTCAGCGGAGCCCGGTTCCGCCACACCGCCGGCGAGGTGTTCGCCGTCGAGGACCTGGACTCCGCGCTCGGCGCGCTCAAGGAGATCGTGGACCAGGGCGAGGGCGCCTCGCACGGTTCGGTCTGGGACGGCGACCGGAGCGTCTTCCACCCCGAGCGGGACGAGCTGGCCCACTACTACCGCTTCGAGGAGCTCAAGCTCGGCCGGCGCTACCGGCGCGGTGACACGCCGCGGTCGGGCCCCACCGGGGAGAAGGTCGCCGTCGATCCGGACGGCATCCGTCCCCTGGCTCGCAACCCGCGGCCGGCCGAGCCCGGAAGCGAGGTCAGAGCGGCGCAGGACCGGTTCGACGAGACCTACTGCGAGTTGCTGCGGATCCTGGAGCAGACGTTCAACGGCGAGCCCGGCCGGCTCGGCGAGGCGACCGGCGTCATGTTCGAGCTGAAGGCCGAGGCGCAGGCGCTCATGCGGCTCACCGACGAGGAGGGTTGCGCCGCGGGGCCGACCTTCACCTACCTGCCCCGGCGGGAGCGGTGACGCCGAACTCGGCGCCGAGGCGGCCGCGGAACTCCGGCGCCTGGACCGAGCGAGACCCGGGCTAGTGCGGGCCGGCGGTGGTTTCGGTGCCGCAGGGGCCGCCGCCCTCGGCCTCGTCGAAGTGGATCTCCCGGCCGTTCATGGTGAGGGTGGGGTACCAGGCGGAGATGCGTTCGGTGGAGCGGCCGGCGTAGTGGCAGATGAAGCTGCGGCGGAAGCGGTCGGCGGTGGTGTTCGGCTCCGAGCCGTGCACCAGGCTGCCGTTGAAGAAGAGCACGTCGCCCGGCTGCATGTCGACCGGGACGCGCTCCAGGCCGGGCGGCGGCGGGACGTACTCGCGGGTGAAGGAGCGGTCGTCGTCGGCCTCGTCCGGGCAGAACAGGTCCATCAGGTGCGTGCCGGGCACCACTTCGAGGCCGCCGTTGGCCCGGTCGACGACGTCGAGCGCGACCCAGGCGGCGATGCAGGTGCCGGGCTCCACCTTGAGGTAGAAGTTGTCCTGGTGCAACGCCTGCCCCTTGGCGCCGGGCGGCTTGAAGTAGAACATGCTCTGGGCTGCTACGGGCTCCTCGCCGAGCAGCCGGCCGACGATCGCGCCGAAGCGGGCGTCCAGCAGGTAGCGCAGGGCGACGCCGCTGACCTGGTGCGGGTGCATGACGCGTGGGTAGTCGCGCAGCGGGTCGTAGGGGCCCGACTCGTCCTGCGGCCTCGGCGTGAAGTGGCCGGGGATCGGCCCGCCGGCGTGCAGAGCGGTGAACTCCTCGCGCAGCTCCTCCACCTCGGCCGGGCCGAGCAGCCCGGGGACGACGAGGTAGCCGTGCTCGTGGAAGGCGGCGAGATCGATGGTCGCGGTAGCTTCGCTCATGACCTCAACGGTAGGGACGTGATCGGGTGGACGGTATGTCTGCGACGGCTGACGACATGTCTGTTCCTGCTACCGAGCTGGTGCTGCTCTGCCACTACGACAAGGCGCCCGGCTACTCGGTGCGCCGCGCGGAGGGGTCGCCGAGCTGGCTGCTGATGTGGACCGAGGCCGGGGCGGGCTACGTCGAGCAGGGGGAGTGGTCGCACACCACGGGGCCCGGTGACCTGGTCGTTCTCGGGTCGAAGGTGGCCCAGCACTACCGGGTGGCGCCCGGCGCGGACGGGTGGCGGTTCTGGTGGATCCACTTCCAGCCCCGGCCCGCCTGGCACACCTGGCTGGCCCCGTACGCGGTCGGCGGGAGGTGCTCGTTCCTGCCGTCCCTGCCCGAGGCGGTGCGCGAGCGCGTGGACCAGGCCTTCCGCCGGGCGCACGCCGACGCCCGCTGGCCGGGCCACGGCCCGCTGCCGCCCCTGCCCGACGAAGACGCCGCCGACCGGCCGGCGGTCGCCGAGGCGCCCGCGGCCCGCGAGCTGGTGCTGGGCGCCGTCGAGGAGGTGCTGGTTCTGGCCGCCTCGACCGCCAGGCCGCAGGACGAGAGCGCCGACCTGCGAGTACGGCAGGCGCAGTCGCTCATCGCCGCCGAGCCGGGCGCCCCGCACACGGTGGACTCGCTGGCCAGGGCGGTGGCGTTGTCGCCGTCGCGGTTCGCCCACCTGTTCTCCGCCCAGACCGGCCGCACGCCCATGCAGGCCGTACGGGAAGCCAGGCTCAGGCACGCCGCCCGCCTCCTGGAGCTGACCGACCTGGACATCGGCCGGATCGCGGCGGCCTCCGGCTTCGTCAGCCCCTTCCACTTCAGCCGGTCCTTCAGCCGCGAGTACGGCCTGCCGCCCCGGGACTACCGGGCGCGGGTCACGGGAAGTACCCCACGCCGGTGACCCCCCGCTGCCGGAACTCCGTGGGCGTCTGGCCGAGCGAGCCGGCGAAGGCCCGGTAGAAGCTCGACCGGGTCTGGAACCCGCTGGCGTGCGCGACCCGGTCGATGCCCCAGTCGGTGGCCTGCAGCAGCCGGCACGCGTGGGCGACGCGCAGCCGGGTGACGTACTGCCAGACGGGCATGCCGAGGGCCTGCTTGAAGGCCAGGGCGGCGTAGGTCGGGTGCACGCCGGCGGCTTCGGCGATCTCCTCGACGGAGAGCTTGTCGGTGTAGCGGCGGGCGACGACGGCGAGCATGCGCTCGGCCGAGCCGGCCGCCGCCGCGCCGGGGCCCGACCTCTCGCCCGGATCGCCGCCGAGCCGGGCCAGCCGGGCGTGCATCTCCATCAGGCACACCTCGGCCACCGGGCGGGGCGGCTCGTGGCGCAGTTCGTGGTCCCAGCGGCTCATCAGGAAGCGGTCGTGCTCGCCCTCGGCGGCCGTGCCGTACAGGAACTCGCCGGACAGCGCCCGCTCGACGGCGCCGCGCAGCGGGTCGTGGCCGATGACGGCGCTCAGCGGGACGGTGGCCCACAGGAAGTCGACGCGCTCGGCGGTGAGGAGCCGGTGCGGGTAGCCGCCCCAGAAGACGGCGAGCCGGCCGCGAGGCAGGTCCACCTCGCCGCTGACCGTCGCGTACCGGGCGGTGCCGGACAGGACGAGGTTGAACTCCAGCTCGGGGTGGATGTGGGCGCGGGGCATGGAGCCCGCCGTCTCGTGGAACGCCTGCAGGCCGACGACCTGCACGAGGGAGGACACGCCTTGAGGATATGCGACAGGTCGGCGAGTTCGGGTGGATGACCGGGGCGAGGCGGCCGGGGGAGAGTGGCGGCGACCCACCACATCCCGGTCCCACCACATCCCAGTCCCACCACACCCCGTCTCGCCACATCACGGAGGTTTCCTGACATGTCCGAGCTCGATGACTTCATGTTCGACCTCAACGGCTACCTGATCCTCAAGAACGCCGTCGACGCCGATCTGCTCCAGCGCCTGAACGCGGAGTTCGACGCCTTCCCGCGTGACCTGGCCAGGGGGGACTGGTACCGGGGCGCCCAGCGCCGCGACTACACCCCCGAGACCGGCTTCGAGCTGCACCAGGCGGTGGCCGCCGGCCGGCCCTTCGAGGAGCTGATCGACCACCCGAGCTGGTTTGACCTGGTCAAGCACTACGCGGGGGAGGAGGACAGCTACATCCCCGGCGTCTTCGTCGACGAGACGATCGCCTCGATCCGCGAGTCCGGCGGCCACCACCCGGTGCACTCGGGCGGTTACCGCACCGCGCTGCGCTGCGGCTACCGCTACGACCACGGCGTCTTCCGCTGCGGCCAGGTCAACATCATCCTGGCGCTGACCGACATCGGCGAGGGCGACGGCGCCACGATGGTCGTGCCCGGCTCGCACAAGTCGAACTTCAAGCACCCGCTGGCCGGCGACTACGCCAAGGGCGACCGGATGGACACCCTGCCCGGCGCGATCCCGGCCTACCTGGAGAAGGGCGACGCGCTGCTGTTCGTGGACGGGCTGATGCACGGCGGCTCCACCCGCACCAACCCCGGCGAGCGCCGCGTGGTCATCTACCGCTACGGCCCGGTGTGGGCGGGCAGCCGGTACGGCTACGTCTACGACGACGCCTGGCTCAAGGACCTGACCGAGCAGCGGCGCAACGTCCTCTACCCGGTCCCGCGGGTGCACATCGGCGACCCCTGCCCGGCCGAGCCCGGCGACCGGTGATCGGCGCCGCCCCCGCTCAGGGGCCGGTCGCCGGCGGCAGGGCCTGCACCGGTCCGGCCTCGGTGGTGAAGTAGTGCCGGTCGACGTGATCGACGGCGTAGTCGATCGCGCCGAGCACCACGCACTCCTCGCCGAGGGTGGAGGCGCGGACCTCGGGCGGGCGCATGCAGGAGCGTTCGAGCCGGGCGCGCAGCGGTTCGAGCAGCACGTCGGCCGAGCGGGAGAAGCCGCCACCGAGGATCACGACCTCCGGGTCGAGCAGCAGGGCCATGGCGGCGGCGCCGACGGCCAGGTCGTCGAGGTAGCGGTCGACCGCCGCCATGGCCAGGGGCTCGCCTCGCCGGGCGGCGGCCAGGGTGTACCCGGCGGCGTCCTCCGGCGAGGTGCCCTCGGGGACGATCTCGCACTCGTTCAGGTGTCCCGTCGCGCGCAACCAGCGGACCTCGGGCAGCATCACGAGCTCGCCCGCGGCCGCGCCGAAGCCGCGGTGGAGCTTGCCGTCGATGATCAGGCCGGCCCCCATCCGTCTGGCGACGTGCAGGAACACCACGTCCTGCGCGCCACGGGCGGCTCCGCGCCGGTTCTCGGCCAGGGCGGCGAGGCGGCTGTCGTTGTCGACGAGCACCGGGCAGCCGAACAGCTCGCGCAGCCGTCCGGCCAGGTCGAGGCCGGTCCAGGAGGGGATGGTGGCGGAGTAGGCGACCCGGCCGTCGGGGGTGACGATGCCGGTGGTGCCGACCGCCACCGCCCACAGGTCGCAGAGCTGCTTGCCGGCCAGGGCCAGGCAGCCGGCCACCGCCCGCTCGATCGCCGCCAGGCGCTCCTCGCGCGGGGCGAGCGGCAGGACGGGCTGCCTGGTCTCGGCCAGGATCTCGCCGTCGAGGTCGGCCAGGGCGGCACGGACGTTGTGCCCTCCGATGTCGAGGCCGATCAGGTGCCCGCGGTCGGCGCGGAAGCGGTAGCGGCGGGCGGGCCGGCCCATGCCGCCCGCCGATGGCGAGACCTCGGCGACCCAGCCCAGGTCGATCAGCTCGCCGAGGACCTCCTTGGTCGAGGGCCGCGACAGGCCGGTGCGCTCGGCCAGGGCGGACAACGTGACGGCTCCGGCTCCGCGCAGGGCGTTGACGGCCGACAGCGAGTTGAGCCGGCGCAGCCGGGACAGGTCGCCACCGGTGGGCGGAGGGTGCGGCATTGGAAGGTTTCCTCTTTAACTCGCGGGCTGCCAATGATCATAGATGTCGAGATTGACGAAGCCAGGTGCGATATGGCGCGAAATTAGGCATTGCCGAGCTTTGCTCGCCGATGCTACTAATGAAGCGCTCCTTCGAAACTCTCCGAAAGGAGAAGCCTGATGCCGTTCGCTGATGTCGGCGAAATCACCGGCCACCCCCAGCAGGCGCTGATCTTCGAGCACGGCTGGCAGTCGTGGAGTCCCACGGGCGCCTACCGCGTCGGCGATAGCCCGCCGAGGCCGGCGAGCGAGACCATCCAGACGCTCTGCTACCGCCCCGAGACCCCGATCCCGCCCGGAGCGTTCCAGGGCGAGGGCCTGATCGCGGTCGATCCCGGGGACGGCGCGCCCGTCTCGCTCTGGTCGGCGGCCAGCCATCTGGACGTCCCGTCCATCCGGGTCCGCGAGGAGGGCGGCCGCCTGGTCGTCTCCGCCGACGGCCCGGTCCGGCACACGCAGGTCGACGGCCCGCTCGACGCGGCCCTGCGCACCTGGGCCGAGACGATGGCCGAGGGCGTGGCCCCGCCGAGCTTCCCGGCCGTCCCCCCGATGTGGTGCTCCTGGTACGGCTACTGGGACAAGGTCACCGACCAGGACATCCTCGACAACCTGCGGCTGGCCGAGCAGCACGGCGTCGAGGCCGACATGTTCCTGATCGACGACGGCTACGAGGCCGAGATCGGCGACTGGCTGGAGTTGCGCCCCGAGTTCGGCTCGCTGGAACGCGCGGTCGGCACCGTCCGCGAGGCCGGCAAGCGCGGCGGCATCTGGCTGGCGCCCTTCCTGGTCGGCCACCGCAGCCGGATCTTCCGCGAGCACCCCGACTGGCTGGTCGGCGGCGCCGACGCGGGCCGGATGTGGGACCAGGACCTCGCCGTTCTCGACGTCACCCACCCCGACGCCGCCGCGCATCTCGTGCACGTCTTCGAGACCCTGTCGGCCATCGGCCTGACGCACTTCAAGCTCGACTACCTCTACGCCGGAGCGCTCCCCGGCCGCCGCCACGAGGACCTCACCCCGATCGCCGCCTACCGGCGCGGGCTCGAGCTCATCAGGCAGGGCGCCGGCCCCGCGGCCACCATCCACGGCTGCGGCGCCCCGATGCTGCCGAGCCTCGGCCTGGTCGACATCATGCGGGTCAGCCCCGACATCGCCCCGACGCTCCTGCCCAGGTCGGGCGACATCAGCCAGCCCTCGCAGCTCGGCGCCCGGCTGACCGGCGCCGCCCGCGAGTTCCTGCACGCGCGCTGGTGGGTCAACGACCCCGACTGCATCATGGCCCGCCCCGAGGTGGAGGCCCGCGAGGAGTGGGCGGCGCACATCGACGCCACCGGCGGCCTGCGCGGCTCCAGCGACCCGATCGCCGCCCTGGACGACTGGGGCCTGGCCACCACCAGACGGCTGATGGTCCCGACCAGGACGGATCCGTCGTGACGGTCGGGACGGCGCCGCCACCGGTCCGGACACCGGTACGGCCCGCCGCCAAGCGCCGCAGGCCAGGCCGGTGGTACCCGTACCTGTTCATCGGGCCCAGCCTCTTCGGCGTCGTCGCCTTCCTGCTGCTGCCCGTCGTCATCGTCTTCGTCCTCAGCCTCTTCGACTGGGAACTGCTGTCCGACCCGACCTTCGTCGGCCTGGACAACTACCGCAAGCTGGCCGCCGACGGATCGGTCTGGAGCTCGCTCGGCACGACGATCGTCTACGTCCTGCTGGCCATCCCGCTCCAGACGGTCCTGGCCCTGCTCCTGGCGATGATGCTGAACCAGCGGGTCAAGGGCGTGAAGTTCTTCCGCGCGCTGTTCGTGATCCCCTGGATGGCCACGCCGATGGTGCTCGGCCTGGTCTGGAGCTGGATCTTCGATCCGAAGGACGGCGCGATCAACCAGTTGCTCGACGTGTTCGGCATCACCGGGCCCGCCTGGCTGTCGGAGTCGTCGCTGGCCCTGCCGGCCGTCGCGCTGGTGAGCGTGTGGCAGCACACCGGCTACAACATGCTGTTCTTCCTGGCCGGGCTGCAGGGCATCCCGCAGGAGCTGTACGACGCGGCCGCCTGCGACGGGGCGACGCCGGTCCAGCGCTTCTTCCGGGTGACGCTGCCGCTGCTCAACCCCACGATGTTCTTCGTCACGGTGACCAACATGATCGGCGCCTTCCAGGCGTTCGACACCATCTACTCGATGACCGCGGGCGGGCCCAGCGAGTCCACGACGGTGATCAACTTCAAGATCTTCCACCTGGCGTTCAGGGAGTTCGACTTCGGCTACGCCGCGACCGTGTCCATCGTGCTCTTCCTGATCATCCTGCTGGTGACCTCGGTCCAGATCAGGTTCTTCAGCAAGCGCACCACCTACGACATGAGCTGAGGGACCCATGAAGCGTTTTCTGCTCTACGCCACGCTCATCGTCGGCTCGGTGATCACCGTCTTCCCCTACATCCTCGTGGTGCTGACGGCGTTCAAGTCGCAGGAGCAGTTGCACACGACCGCGCCGTGGCTGCCGGGGGTGCCGCCGACCACCGACAACCTCACCAAGCTGCTCGGCGGGGAGTTCCCGCAGTACATCCTCAACACGGCGCTGATGACCGCCGCGCTGACGGTCGGGCAGCTCGTCTTCACCACCTTCGCCGCCTACGCCTTCGCCCGGCTCAGGTTCCGTGGCCGCGAGGTGCTGTTCTGGCTGTTCGTGGCGACGATGATGGTGCCGGTCGCGGTGACGGTGATCCCGTTGTTCCTCATCATGAAGGAGCTCGACCTCATCAACACCTGGGGCGGGCTGCTGGTGCCGTACCTCCTCGGCTCGCCGTACGGGATCTTCCTGATGCGGCAGTTCTTCCGCGGCCTGCCCGCGGGCCTCGAAGAGGCCGCGCGGATCGACGGCGCGGGCCCGATGACCATCCTGGTGCGGGTGCTCCTGCCGCTGTGCAAGCCCGCGCTCGGCACGCTGGCGATCATCACGGTGATCTCCTCGTGGAACAGCTTCATGTGGCCGCTGATCATCACCAGCGGCGACGAGACGAAGGTCATCACGGTCGCGCTGGCCGCGCTCAAGGTCGGCATCGGCGTCGACTACACCGCGATCATGTCCGGCGGGCTGATCGCCCTGGTGCCGACTGTCGTGATCTTCATCTTCTTCCAGCGCTACATCGTCCGGTCGGTCGTCCTGACCGGTCTGAAGTGAAAGGCACGAGTATGAAATCCCCCCGCATACGCCTCACCCTCGCGGCCCTGCTGGCCCTGCCCCTCGCCGCCTGCGGCTCCGGCGGCGGCTCCTCGGAGAGCGCCGGCCCGGTGACGCTGACCTACCGCCTCTGGGACGAGCAGCAGAAGGTCGGCTACGACAAGGTCATGGCGGCCTTCGAGAAGGCGAACCCGAACATCAAGGTCAAGATCGAGGTGATGCCCTACGACGACTACTGGACCAAGCTCACCGCCGACGCCGTCGCGGGCAGCGCGCCCGACGTGTTCTGGATGCAGGTCAGCTACTTCCCGGCCTTCGTCACCAAGGGCGTCCTCGCCGACCTCAGCCCGCTCAAGCTCGACCCCGCCAAGTACCACCCCAACGTCGTGGCCTCCAACACCTACGAGGGCAAGCTGTACGGCGTGCCCAAGGACTGGGGCATGCCGGGCCTGCTCTACAACAAGGACCTGTTCGAGAAGGCCGGCGTCGAGATGCCGGACAAGCTCACCTGGGCGCCCGACGGCTCCGGCACGCTGGTCGAGCTGGCCAAGAAGCTCACCGTGGACGAGGCCGGCAAGCACCCCGGCGAGGCCGGCTTCAACCCCGACAAGATCAAGACGTACGGCTTCGCCTCCACCAACCACTCCCAGACCCAGTGGATGAACTGGATCGAGTCCAACGGCGGCAAGCTGGTCGACAAGCCCTTCGGCAAGTACGTCTTCAACGACGCGGCCTCCGCCGAGGCGGTGCAGTTCGGCGTCGACCTGATCACCAAGCACCACGTCTCGCCGCCGGCCACCCAGACCAACCCGCCCACCGGCAAGGCCGCCGACATGTTCAAGGGCGGCCAGGTCGCCATGTACCCGGCCAACAACGCCCTGCTGCCCTACGTCGCACCGGAGATCAACTTCGGCATCGGCGTCGCGATGATGCCGGAGGGCCCGAAGGGCCGGGCCGTGAACATCAACGGCCTCGGCGAGTCGGTCTACGCCAAGAGCAAGCACCCCGAGGAGGCCATGAAGCTGGCCAAGTACCTCGCCGGTGAGGAGGCCCAGAAGTCGATGGCCGACCAGGGCTACATCTTCCCCGCGCTGGTGGGCGACAGCCTGGCCCAGGGCTACATCGACTTCTGGAAGAACAACGCCAAGCCGGTCGACGTCACCCCCTTCCTGGAGCAGTCGAAGGGCACCACCTTCAACATGCCGATCGTCACCGGCTGGACCGGCTTCGAGCAGAAGCTGACCGGCATCTTCAACGAGGTCTACCTCGGCAAGATCACCGCCCAGCAGGGCGTCGAGCAGGCCGTCACCGAGGGCAACGCGACCATCAAGTAGGAGCCCCCCGCATGATCACCCGGCGTTCACTCATCGCCGGGGGCGCGAGCCTGGGCCTCGTCGCCGCACTGGACACCGCACCAGTGCGCGCGGCGGCCCGGCGTGCCCCCCTGTCGGATGTCTTCCAGTTAGGCGTCGCCTCCGGCGAGCCCGATCCCCGTGGCATGGTCCTCTGGACCCGGCTGGCCATGGACCCCCTGGCCCCGGACGGTCTCGGCGGCATGCCCGACCGGCCGGTGCCCGTCCAGTGGCAGGTCGCCAAGGACGAGAACTTCCGCCACGTCGTGCGCGGCGGCGTCGAGGTGGCCCGGCCCGAGGCGGCGCACAGCGTCCACATCGAACTGGACAGCCTCGCCCCCGGCGCCGAGTACTTCTACCGCTTCCGCGTCGGCACCGAGATCTCCCCGGTCGGCCGCACGCTGACCTCGCCCGCCCCCGGCGCCGGGAGCCGCGAGCTCAACCTCGCCTTCACCTCCTGCGCCGACTACCAGACCGGCTGGTTCACCGCCTACCGCCGGATGGCCGAGGACCACCCTGACCTGATCGCCTTCCTCGGCGACTACCTCTACGAGTACGGGGACTACAAGTACCCCGTGCGCGACCAGGCCGGCGGCGAGTGCTTCGACCTGGCCGGCTACCGGCTGCGGCACGCCCAGCACAAGGCCGACCCCGATCTGCAGGCCGCGCACGCCATCGCGCCGTGGGCGGTGGTCTGGGACGACCACGACATCGAGAACGGCTGGGCGGCCGACATCCCCGAGCAGCCCGACCCGCCCTTCCTGCCCCGCCGGGCCGCCGCCTTCCAGGCCTACTACGAGAACATGCCGCTGCGCCGCGCCCAGCGGCCGGACGGCTGGAAGCTGCGCCTGTACCGCAGCATCCGCTGGGGCGCGGTGGCCAACCTGCACCTGCTCGACACCCGGCAGTACCGCGACCTGTACGCCTGCACCGGCCGGTCGGGCAACATCGGCCCCGACTGCCTGGAGGCCTTCGACCAGAACCGCACCCTGCTCGGCAAGGAGCAGGAGGCCTGGCTGGAGGGCGAGCTGAAGAACTCCGGCGCCACCTGGGACCTGCTCGGCCAGCAGGTCTTCATGATGGAGATGGACTGGTCCAACGGCCTGGCCAAGTCCTTCTCCAACGAGGGCTGGGACGGCTACGTCGCCTCCCGCAACCGCCTGGCCGCCGCCCTCGACGACAACAAGCGCAACGGCGTCGTGCTCACCGGCGACGTGCACTCGCACTGGGCCGGCGAGCTCAAGCGCGACCACAAGGACCCGGCCTCGAAGTCGGTCGCCGTCGAACTGGTCACCACCTCGGTCACCAGCGCGGGCAACGGCTTCGACGAGTACCCCAACACGCAGATCCTGCTGGACGAGAACCCGCACGTGAAGTTCTTCAACGGCCGCCGCGGCTACGTCAGGACCCGCATCTCGCCGACCGAGATGAAGGTCGACTTCCGCTCGCTCGCGGTCGTCACCCAGCCGCACGCCCCCGTCTACACCTCCGGCAGCTTCGTCATCGAGCCGGGCAACCCGAGCCTCAACCCAGCCTGACGGGACCCTCCCATGCGCAAGATCACGGCCGCCCTGTCGGTGGCGGCCCTCCTCACCATGCCCTTAGCCAGTGCCGACGCCACCACGTCCGCGCCGCCCGCGATCGAGACCCCGCCGATGGGCTGGAGCAGCCGCACGCTGGGCTGCGCCGTCTCGGAGGCGACGGTACGGCAGGCCGCCGACGCCATGGCCACGCTCGCCCAGGCCGGCTACACCTACGTGATCATCGACGGCTGCTGGCAGGGCCCCGACGGCAACGCCGACCCCGCCCGCTTCCCCTCGGGCGTCAAGGCGCTGGCCGACCACCTGCACGGCAAGGGGCTGAAGCTCGGCCTGAGCCTGTCGGCCGGCACCAAGGCCTGCGCCGGCGCCGGGCGCGGCTCCTACAAGAACGAGGCGGCCGACGCCGCCCTGGTCAGAAGCTGGGGCGTCGACTACGTCAAGTACGACTGGTGCAACGTCCCGGTCGCCGACTTCCCCGGCAAGACCTCCCGCGACATCGCCGAGATCCTCTACCCGCCCATGCGCCAGGCCCTCGGCGACTCGATCGTCTTCGCGATGAACAACGAGGACGGCAACAGCGTCCCCTGGCTCTGGGGCGGGCAGGTGGCCACCACCTGGCGCACCAACGTCTACAACCGGCCGATCGCCGACACCTACGCCGGCATGGCCGGCCTCTGGGAGACGAACATGCTCCGCGTCGACTACGCGGGCAAGGGAAGCTGGGCCGACCCCGACCTGATCCAGGCCGGCCGCGGCGGGATGAGCGAAGCGGAGTACCGCAGCCAGTTCAGCCTCTGGGCGATCGGCGCGGCCCCGCTGATCCTCCAGGCCGACCCGGCCAAGGCGCCCGCCTCGATCGTGGCCAACCCCAAGGTCATCGCGGTCAACCAGGACCGGCTCGGCCTCATGGGCCGCTACGCCCAGACTGACGGCTGGTACCACGTGCTGGTCAAGCCGCTGGAGAACGGCGACCGGGCGGTCGTGCTGTTCAACGAGAGCGACCGGCAGGCCACCATCTCGGTCAAGGCGAGCCGGCTCAAGCTGCCCGACACCGGGCGCTACCGGGTCGAGGACCTGTGGACCGGGGCGGTCTGGTCGAGCGAGGGCGACCTGTCGGCGGCCGTGCCGGCGCACTCCTCGGTCATGTACCGGGTGAGCGCCGGCCGGGAGCGGGCCCCTTCGCTGGTCTCGTTCGACGTCGACCCGGCGCGCTTCCTCGGCGACAACCGGCCCTCCACCCTCGAACCCGGCAAGGAGGCGGAGATCTCGGCCACGGTCACGAACGTCGGCCGCACCGGGACGCTTCGCGACGTGGAGGTGACGCTTGCCGTACCGGAGGGGTGGAGGGCGACGCCGCGCACGCCGGCCAGGACCGGCGCGCTGCGCGACGGCGAGAGGTTCACCGCGACCTGGGCGGTCACCGCACCGGCCGGCGCCGAGCAGAAGACCTACGACCTGACCGGCAGCGTCCGCCTCGGCGACGCGGGCACCCTCGCCGGCGGCGCGGTCGTCCGGGTCGCGCAGGCTCCCGGGCCGGGCACGAGCTACCTGAGCGACCTGACCTGGACCAAGGCCGCCAACTACTGGGGGCCCGTCGAGCGCGACCAGAGCGTGGGCGGCAAGGGCCAGGGCGACGGCGCGCCGCTCACCATCGGCGGCGTGCGCTACGCCAAGGGGCTGGGCACACACGCGCCGGCCGACATCGAGTTCTACACCGCCGGGCGCTGCTCGGTGGTCGAGTTCCAGGCCGGCGTGGACGACCAGGTCGGCGACCTGGGTTCGGTCGACGTCGAGGTCTGGGCCGACGGCGGCCGGGTGGCGCACTCCGGCGTCGTCACCGGCGCGCAACCGGCCAGGAAGGTCACCGCGAACGTCCAGGGCGCCGGTCACGTCCGCCTGGTCGTGACCAACGGCGGCGACAACGCGCAGTCCGATCACGCCGACATCGCCGACGCCACCATCACCTGCAAGTAGGAGGTCACACTTGATGATCGTTCCCAAGCCCGTCCGGTCCGAGACCAGACCAGGCACCTTCGTCCTCACCGGCCGGACGGCGCTGACCGCCGATCCCGCGCTCGGCGAGGTGGCCGCCTGGCTGCGGGCCGAACTCTGCCCCTTCACCGGAGGTGAGCTGCTCCCGAGCGGCCCAGGCCCGGGAACGATCACGATCGGCCTCGGCGACCTGCCGCCCGAGGCCTACCGGCTGACGGTGGCCGAGGACGGCGTGGCCATCGTCGCGGGCGGCCCGGCGGGGGCCTTCTACGGCGCGCAGACGTTGCGTCAGTTGCTTCCGCCGGAGGCCTTCCGGCGGGCGGCGGCCGGCGGGTCCTGCGAGGTGCCGGCCGTCCACATCGAGGACGAGCCGCGGTTCGGGTGGCGTGGCTGCATCCTCGACGTCGCCCGACATTTCATGACCAAGCATGACCTGCTGCGGTTCATCGACCTCATGGCGATGCACAAGCTCAACGTCCTCCACCTGCACCTCACCGACGACCAGGGCTGGCGCCTGGAGATCAGGCGCTACCCCCGGCTGACCGAGGTCGGCTCCTGGCGCAAGGAGAGCCAGACCGGATGGAACGGCCCCATGGACGGCCGCCCGCACGGCGGCTTCTACACCCAGGACGACATCCGCGAGATCGTGGCCTACGCCGCGCGCCGGCACATCATGATCGTGCCGGAAATCGACCTGCCCGGCCACACCCAGGCGGCCATCGCCGCCTACCCCGAGCTCGGCAACCTGAGCACGCCGCTGGAGGTGCGGACCACCTGGGGGATCGGCGTCAACGTGCTGAACGTCGAGGACAGCACGATCACGTTCTTCCAGAACGTCTTCGACGAGGTGCTGGAGCTGTTCCCGAGCCCCTACGTCTGCGTCGGCGGCGACGAGTGCCCCAAGGACCAGTGGCGCACCAGCCCCGCCGCGCAGCGGCGGATGAGCGAGCTGGGGCTGACCCACGAGGACGAGTTGCAGAGCTGGTTCATCCACCAGTTCGACGACTACCTCACCGCTCGCGGCCGGCGGCTGGTCGGCTGGGACGAGATCCTGGAGGGGGGCCTCGCGCCCGGCGCGGTCGTCGCGTCCTGGCGTGGCGACCTGGGCGCGGTGGCCGCCGCCAAGGCCGGGCACGACGTGATCACCTGCCCGAACACGGCCGTCTACTTCGACTACCGGCAGGGGCCGGGGGAGGACGAGCCCGTGCCCTTCGGGACCGTGCTCACCCTCGACGACGTCTACGCCTTCGAGCCGATCCCCGAGGAGCTGCGCGGGGAGGAGGCCGCGGCCCGGGTGGTGGGCTCGCAGTGCGGGGTCTGGACCGAGCTGATCGACTCCAACCGGCGGGTCGACTACATGACCTTCCCCCGGCTCTCCGCCTTCGCCGAGACGGTGTGGAGCTCGGCCGGGCGGGACCTGGCCGACTTCCGGCGGCGGCTGGCCGCGCACCTGCCGAGGCTCGCCGCCATCGGCGTCGAGTACCGCCGCGAGGACGGGCCGCTGCCCTGGCAGACCCGGCCCGGCGTGCCCGGACGGCCCGAGGACCCGGTCGAGTGGCAGGCCCAGCTCGACGCCTGGACCAGCAACCTGCGAGAACCCCGATGAGCACGCTGTCCTGGCCGGGGTGTGCGAATGCCCGGGATCTGGGAGGGCTCCCCGCGGCGGGTGGCGGGCGGGTCCGGCCCGGCGCGCTGATCCGCTCCGACCGGCCACGGCCGGTGAGCGTCGAGGCGGTGTTCGGCCACGGCATCACCCTCGTGGCCGACCTCCGCCTGGCCGCCGAGTGCCGGGCGGACCCGAGCCCCCTCGCCGCCCACCCCGCCTACCGCAACCTGCCGGTCCTGCGGCCGGAGGACACCGTGCTGGAGGAGATGGCCGACTCCCTGCCCGCCATCTACCGCGCCATCCTCGACCGCGGCGCGCCACTCGTCGCCGAGGCCATGGCCGCCATCGCCACCGCCCCCGCAGGTGGCGTGCTGGTGCACTGCCACTCCGGCAAGGACCGCACCGGCCTGATCGTCGCCCTCTCGCTCAGCCTGGCCGGGGTGGCCGACGAGGACATCGCCGCCGACTACGCCCTCACCGCCGGCGCCCTGCGCCACGAGGCGCAGTTCGCCGCGACCACCCGGTCCAGGCGGCTGTTCGCCGAGGTCACCGCGGCCACCATGCTGGCCACGCTCGCCTACCTGCGCGAGCGGTACGGCGGGGCCGAGCCGTACCTGCGCGGGGCGGGACTCGGCCAGGACGAGATCACCTTGCTGAAAGCCCGACTCATCGACCCCTAGGAGAGGCCATGGCCACCCGATTAGCCGCCGTCCTGCTCGCCCCCGCCCTGCTCGTGGCGGGACTGCTCGGCCTGCCCGCCCCCGCTTCGGCGGCGACCGGACCGGCACTCACCGCGGCGCAACTCGCCCAGGTGAACCCGCTCGTCTACACCGACGGCAAGGCCCAACGCGACGCGGTCGCCGCCGCCTTCCCGGTCGGCAGGACCGACCTGAGCGCGGTCATCGCCGCCGGAGGGCACGCCACCCGCGCCATCTGCCACCCCACCAACCTGCGGGTCAGCGTCCCGGTGAGCGGGTTCTGCTGGAACGGCACCGACGACACCACCGGCAACTGGTTCCCGCAGGGCATCACCGGCAGCGGCGACGGCATGAACGGCTCGGTCCTCTACCCGCCGTGCGCGGGCTGCCCGGGCCGGAAGATCGTCGCGGTGAGCTGGCGCAGCGGCTCGTCGCACCCGCACGGCGCCAACCGGCTGGCCCGGGTCACCTTCGCCGACGTCACCGCCGGGACGGCCGGCGCGCCGTACCGGCACGCGCTGCTGGTCGAGCCGGACGGCAGCGCCGAGGGCTTCCGCGAGATCGCCAGCCACGCGGACGGCCTCACCTGGTACGGCAACAAGCTCTTCGTGTTCAGCGGCGGGGACACCCCGGGCCTGCCCGGCGCCGACCGCGTGGTCAGGGTCTTCGACCTCACCCAGTTATGGCGGATGAACTCCACCGCCTCCGGCAACGTCGGCTGCGCGGCCGGGGTGTGCTCGGCGGCCTGGTCGGAGTTCGCGCTGCCGCAGATCGGCTTCTACCGGTTCGCCGCCCCCGCCGGGTGCGACTCCAGCCTGGCGCGGCCCTGCTTCCACGGCGTCTCGCTCGACCGCTCGGGCGCCGACCACCTGGTCACCGTCGAGTACCGGCAGGGCGCCTCCGGCGGCAAGATCCTGCGCTGGCCGCTCGACGCGAGCACCGCCCTGCTCAAGCCGGACGCCGGCGGGGTGGTCCGCCCCACCGAGGGATGGACCAGCCCGGTCTGGGACATGCAGGGCAGCGCCTTCACCGGCGGCCGGGGCGTGCTCGAAGGGCTCTGCCCCGAGGGCATGCCGCCGGTCAGCTACATGCCCGACCAGGACGGCCGGTCCGTCGTCGGGGCCTTCCGCAAGTCCTGCCTGCACCGGGTGAGCATCGCCGCGGACCGCTCGGCGATCGAGGTGCACGTCATGACGACCGCGCCCGGCAACGCCCAGAACCTGTCCTACTGGCCGGGCAGCGGCGAGCTCTGGCTGGTCAACGAGTTCAAGGGAGACTACGACAACATCTACGGCAGCAACCGGCTCGTCCTGGCCCTGACCTGCCCCGACCTGGCCTGTTAGCGCCGCGATGGGCCCGCCCCGCCGCGCGATGGCGGGCCCATCGCGGACGCATCGCTGATCTATCAACGCGGGGGCGCACTCTGAGGTTGTCAGCAGGACAGCCACCCAGAAGGAGCCCAAGATGGCCGCCACCACCACCCCCAAGACCTTCGAAGGCTTCTCGGCCGAGGAGCGCGCGGCGATGAAGGCGCACGCCGAGGAGCTCAAGGCCAGCGCGCGGCGCGGCGCCAAGGCCGACCCCGAAGTGGACGTGCTCGCCAAGATCGCCGAGCTGGAGGAGCCGGACCGCATCCTGGCCGAGCGGATCCACGCCCTCGTCAAGGAGCACGCGCCCAGCCTGACCTCCAAGCTCTGGTACGGCATGCCGGCCTACGCCCGGGACGGGAAGATCGTCTGCTTCTTCCAGCCGGCGCCCAAGTTCAAGGCCCGCTACGCCACCCTCGGCTTCAACGACACCGCCAACCTCGACGACGGCAACATGTGGCCGAGCGCCTACGCCCTCACCACCATCGGCCCCGCCGAGGAGACCCGCATCGCCGCGCTCCTCAAGCAGGCCGTGAGCTGACCCCGTGACGAAGACCCCCTCCCGCCTGACCCGTCCCGCCCCGGGGACGGGTCAGGCGCTTGCCGTACTCCGGTCCCGCAGGAGACCCAGTCCATCCCGAGTCATCGCGGGCCTCGGAAGGCGGAGAGCAGGGCGTCCACCTCGGTGGCGATGAGCTCCAGGTCACCGGCAGGGTCCTGCGACCTGGCCAGGAGCATCCCGCCCTCGCACAACGCACCGAACATGAGCTGAGCCCGGACCGTGGGGTCCCCCGGAGTGAGCACCCCTTCGGCGGCGGCGACTTCGAAACCGGCCACGAGCACCCGCAACATGGTCCCGTGCTCGATCTCGCGGACGCTGTCCCAGCCGAGCACCGCGGGCCCGTCGAGGATGACGATGCGGCGGAACCCGGGGTCGAGGCAGTGCTCCAGAAACGTCCGGCAGCCCAGCCGCAGCGCCTCCCAAGCACTGGGGGCGGTGGCGGCGACCTGTTCGAGGGTGGTGGCGATGGCGGCGGCCTCGGCGGTGAGGGCGGCTCGGAAGATGCTGTTCTTCCCGGAGAAGTGGTGGTAGATCGCGCCCTTGGTGGTCCCGGTAGCGGCGGCGATCTCCTCCAGGGCGGTGGCGGCGAACCCCCGCGTCCCGAAGAGCTCGCGCGCCGCGTTGACCAGCAGGGCGGTGGTCGCGTCCGAGCGCTGGGCCTGGGTGCGTGGGGGCATGGGCGGGGTCCTCCATTGACTTGCATACTCCGGGTATGTAACTTCGACCCTAGTTACATACCCACAGTATGAAACACGGAGGTGCCCCATGTCCGCACCACCCATCGCGATCTACGGCGCGAGCGGCCACACCGGCCGCCTGGTCGCCACCGACCTCCACGCCCGAGGCCACGCCGTGATCCTCGCCGGACGGTCGGAACCCAAGCTCAAGGCCCTGGCCGACGAACTGCCGGGCGCCGAGACCCATCCCGCCGGCCTCGACGACCCCGGCGCCTTACGCGAACTGGCCGGGCGGGCCGGCGTGCTGATCCACTGCGCCGGGCCGTTCGAGACCACCGGCCGGCCCGTGGCGAGCGCCGCCGTCGAGGCCGGATGCCACTACGTCGACCACAGCCTCGAACAACACCACGCCAGGTGGTTCTTCGACACCCTCGACGAGCCGGCCCGCCGCCGCGACCTCGTCATGATCACCGCGATGAGCTTCTACGGCGGCCTGGGCGACCTGCTCGCCGCCGCCGCTGCGGCCGGGCTCGCCGAGGTGGAGCGGGTGGTGACCGCCTACGCGGTCTCCGGCTGGCGGCTGACCGGCGGCGCCCGGCGGACCGCCGAACTGCTCTTCGCCGACACCCGCCGCATCACCTACACCGACGGCGCCCACCACGTGGGCTACGTCGAGCCGCGCAACGCCGTCTTCCCCTTCCCGCCGCCGCTCGGGCCGCGCACGATGATCGCGCCGATCCCCTCCTCCGACGTGGTCACCATCCCGCGCCACGTCCGGACCCGGCAGGTCGAGGCCCAGCTCACCGCCGAGACCTTCGCCGAGGAAGGGGCCTTCACCAGCGACGACCTGCCGCCCGAGGAGCGGGCCCGGTCACGCTTCATCGTCGCCGTCCAGGCCATCACCGCCGACGGCAACAACGCCGCGCAGGCCGGCGGCCACGACCTGTGGCGGGCCAGCGCGCTCGCCTCCGTCGAAGCCGCCGTACGGCTGGCCCGCGGCGAGGGCCCCGAGCCCGGCGCGCACAGTCCCGCCACGGCCTTCCCCGCCGAGCCGTTCCTGCGCGACCTGGAGGCGCTCGGCCTCTTCGACCTCACCCTCCGCAAGGGAGCAAGCCGATGATCCTGGTCACCGGAGCGGCCGGCGGGCAGCAGGGCGCCACCGGACGCCGCGTCACCGAACTGCTGCTCGACGCCGGACAGCAGGTGCGGGCCTTCGTCCGCGCCGACGACCACCGGGCCGAGGAGCTGCGCAAGCTCGGCGCGGAGGTGTTCGTCGGCGACCTGCGCGAGATCCAGTCCGTACGGCAGGCCGTCAAGGGCGTCACCCGGGCGTACTTCACCTACCCGGTGACCGCCGGCCTGCTCGACGCCTCGGCCGCCTTCGCGATGGCCGCCCGCGAGGCCGGCCTGGAACGCGTCGTCGAGGTCTCGCAACTCGACGCCGGCCCGTCCGCGGGCACCCCGCACATGCGCCGCCACTGGCTGGCCGAGCAGGTCTTCACCCACGCCCTCGGCGATCGCGCCGTCCACCTGCGGGCCGGCGTCTTCTTCGAGAACCTCGCGGTCCAGGCCGCGCTCGGGAAGCTGGCCATGCCGCTCGGCGGCCCGGACACCTGGATCCCGCTGGTCGCCGCCGAGGACGTGGCGCGGGTGGGCGCGGGCCTGGTGCTCGCCGACCCGGACCCCGAACCGGTCTGCCTGGTCAACGGGCAGATGGCCACCGTCGGGCAGATCGCGGCCGCGTTCGGCGTGCCGTACGAGGACCTGGACCCGGGCGAGTGGGAACGCCGCGCGCGGGAGGTCTACCGCGACGAGGTGGCGGTCGAGCACCTGTCGCACCTGTGGGCGCTGTTCCGGTTCATCGGCTCCGGGCACCACCCGCTCTTCGTGGTCACCCCGAGCATCCGGCAGTACGGCGGGCGCGACCCGCTGACCCTGGCGGGGTTCGTCAGCGCTCCAGGTGGGAGGTGATCTTGGCGTGCACGCTGTTGATCCACACGTCGGAGTACTCGACCGCCCGGCCGTCGTCGGTGTAGGTGACCTGCTCCAGGTAGAGGACGGGTGAGCCCGGCGGCAGACCCAGCCCGGCGGCCACCTCGTCGCGGGCCGGTTCGGCGCTGAAGGTCCGCCGCCCCTCGGCGATGCGCAGGCCGTACCGGCGTTCGAGGGTGTCGAAGAGCGAGGCAGCGGTGAAGTCCACGCCCTCGACGCCGGGGCACAGGTCGGCCCGCACGTAGTTGACCAGGTACGCCAGCGGGCCCTGCGCGCAGTGGAAGACGCGGACCAGGCGCAGGGCCGGGGTGTTCGCCGAGACGCCCAGGATCGCCTCGACGGCCAGGGGCAGCCGTTCGAGCCGGGCGCTCAGCACCTCGGCGGTCAGATCGTAGCCCTGGTCGCGGAAGTCCTCGGTCAGCGAGCGCAGGCGCTGGGCGATGCCCGGCTCGGCGACCCCGGCGGTCACGAAGGTGCCCCGGCCACGGGTGGAGGAGAGCAGGCCGTCCTCGGTGAGCAGGGCGAGCGCCTTGCGGACCGTGCCCCGGTTGACGCCCAGCTCGGCGGCCAGCGCCGGCTCGGCGGGCAGCTTGAAGCGGGCGGGCCAGCGGCCGGAGGCGATCCGGTCGCGGATGGCCCGCTCGATCTGCAGGTGCAGGGGTTCGCCCGACTCGCGGGACAGCTCCCAGGCGGGGTCAGTAGGAGGCATCCGCCGTCTCGCCCTTGACCAGGCTGATGCCCGCGCTGGTGCCGAGCAGCGAGGCTCCGGCATCGAGCAGCGCGCGGGCCTGCTCGACGCTCTTGATGCCGCCCGACGCCTTGACCTTTACCCCGTCGCGCACCCGCGCGGCGAGCCAGGAGACGCTCTCCGGCGAGGCGATCTCCACCGATCCGCTGCTGGCGTTCTTGAGGTAGGCCGCCCCCGCCTCCATCGCCAGCTCGACCGCCCGCTCCCGCTGCTCGGGGGTGAGCAGCGGCAGCTCCAGCATCACCTTGACCGGAATGCCCGCCGCGACCACGCCCGCGATGTCGTCACGGAACTCCCGCTCCATCCCGCTGCGCAGCCACCCGACCTGCACGCCCATGTCGAGCTGGTCGGCCCCGGCCTCGGCGATGGCCCGCGCCTCGGCGGCCTTGCCGGCCGACGTCATCACGCCGACGATCGGGAAGTCGAGCGCGGAGGCGACGGCCACGCCGGTCCCGCGCAGCACCTCGGCCGCCAGCGGCACCCACGAGGCAGGGATCATCGCGGCGTTGAAGCCGTACTCGGCCGCTTCCTCGCAGTGGCGGACGATGTCGTCCCTGGTCAGGCCGACCTCGATGGCGGTGTGCTGGATGTAGGGAGCGAGGTTCACGACAGGTTGCCTTTCAGGAGTGCTTCGAGGTCGGCCGTCCGGCCGAGCCCCGGGATGGCCTCGAACCGCGAGACCGCGTAGGCCCCGGCGGCGGCCGCGAACCGGACCGCTTCGGGCAGGGGCCGGTGCAGGGCGGTGGCGAGGGCCGCGGTGAACGCGTCGCCGGCGCCCGTGGTGTCGACGACGCGGCTGGGCCGTACCGCCGGGAGGTGGAAGCGCGAGCGGCCGTCGTCGGCGTGCGCGCCGTCGGCGCCGCAGGTGAGCACGACGGTCGCGGCGGGGAAGCTCGCGCGCAGCGCATCGAGCAGTTCGTCCCGCCCGGCGGCCGGGCCGAGGCCGGTCAGCAGCCGGGCCTCGCCGAGGTTGGGGGTCAGGTAGTCGACCAGGGGGCGGTCGGCGGCGGGCAGGTCACGGGCGGGCGCGGGGTTGAGCAGGGTGCGCACGCCGTGCTCGCGGGCGGTCCGCAGGGTCGCCGAGACCACGTCCTGGGGGATCTCGTTGCAGGTCAGCACCAGGTCGGCGGCGGCGATGGCGGGCGCGAAGGCGGTCACGTGCTCGGGCCGCAGCTCGTCGAGCGCGCCGGGGGCGATGACGATGCGGTTCTCGCCGCTCTCCTCGACCAGGATCACCCCGGCCATGGTGGCCGCCCGCGCGGTGACCACGGTCGCCTCGACGCCTTCGGCCGCCCACAGCCGCCTGGCCTCCTCGGCGAAGGCGTCGGGGCCGAGCGCGGTCAGCAGGCTGACCCGCGCGCCGAGCCGGGCCGCGCCGATGGCCTGGTTGGAGCCCTTGCCGCCTGGGCCGCTGGCGAAGACGCCGCCGGACAGCGTCTCGCCGGCCTCGGGCATGCGGTCGATCCGCATGGTCAGCCCGGTGCCGTAGCTGCCCACCACTGCTATCTGCATAGACATATGGTAGACATATATCGACAAATCATGAAACTGGAGTGCCCATGACGGTCCCCTTGATCATCGACACGGACACCGCGCAGGACGACTGCGTCGCGCTGATCACCGCCCTGCTCGACCCGGTCGCCGACCTGCGCGCGATCACCATGGTCGCCGGGAACGTCGGCTTCGACCGCCAGGTGCGCAACGCCTACCTGACGCTCAGCGTGACCGGCCGCCTCGGCGAGGTGCCGATCCACCTGGGCTGCCGCCGCCCCATGGTGCGCGAGTGGGCCAGCGCCGAGAACGTGCACGGCGACGGCGCGGGCGGCCTCGACATGGACATGTCCGGCCTCGCCCCCGAGACCGAGCACGCCGTGGACGCGCTGATCCGGCTGGCCGCCGAGAGCCCCGGCGAGCTGTCCGTCGTGGCCATCGGCCCGCTCACCAACATCGCCATGGCCGTGGTGAAGGACCCCTCCTTCGCGCGCAACGTCAAGGCGCTCTACGTCATGGGCGGCTCCAACAACGGGCGCGGCAACATCACCGCCGCCGCGGAGTTCAACTTCTACGTCGACCCCGAGGCCGCCAAGACCGTCTTCTCCGCCGGGTTCGCCGTCACCGTCGTCCCGTGGGACCCGCTCACCCTGCGCCAGGCCGTCTTCGGCCAGGAGCGGCTCGACGCCATCGCCGCGCTCGACACCCCGCTGGCGCGCTTCTTCACCCGGGTCTGCGCGGCCACGCTGGAGTTCGACCGGAGCGTGGGCATCGACGGGACCACCCACCCCGACTCGCTGACCTCCGCGGTGCTCTTCCACCCCGAGCTGGTACGGCAGGCCTCGCCGTACCATGTCGACGTGGAGACCGCGGGCGAGCTGACCCGCGGCTACTCGGCGATGTCGTGGGGCGTGCACGGCCTGGAGCCGAACGCCACGGTGATCGAGGAGATCGACGCCGAAGGCTTCTTCACCTACCTGAAGACCCTCCTGGCCACCCCCACCAAGCCGTCGCGCGACCTCATCTACTGACCCTCGGCCCGGCGCCCCACCCCGCCCAGCCACCAGGACCCGGCAGCCTCCAGGTCGGCATCCGGCACCGGATCGTCGGGCCGCCAGGCGGTCACCGCCGTCAACCCGGGCTCAACCAGCTCGAACCCCTCGAAGTACGACAGGATCTCCGCCCGTCCCCGATAGGAGAAGACGGTGTTCGACCTGGCGAACACCTCCTCCTTCCGGCGCACCAGCTCCGCCGGATGCCCCTCGCGGGTCAGATGCGACAGGATCAGATGGCTGCCGGGCGCCAGCGGCCTGGCGTAGGCCCGCACCAGCCCGGCCGGATCCTCCGCATCGGCCACCCCGTGCAGCACCGACACGAACAGCACCGCCACCGGCCGGGAGAAGTCGATCAGCCGGACGACCTCCGGATGCTTCAGGATCGTCTCCGGCTCGCGCAGATCCCCCTGCACCAGGCTCACCCGCGACTCGTCGGTCGCCAGCAACGCCCGCGCATGCACCGCGACCACCGGATCGTGATCGACGTAGACCACGCGCGCCCTGGACGCCACCTCGTGCACGTTCCCCTGGCTCGGCAACCCGGCGCCCAGATCGAGGAACTGCTCGATCCCCTGCTCGACGGCATACCGTACGGCCCGCCGCAGGAACCGCCGATTGGCCAGCGGCACGTACCGGTTCTCCGGCGACATGGCGAACAGCTTCTGCACCGCCTCGCGATCAGCGGCGAAGTTGTCCTTCCCGCCCAACGCGTAGTCGTACATGCGGGCCATGTTGGGAATGCGCGGGTTGACCCCGCTCGGCGCCTCTTCGTCCACAGCTATGTCTCCCGAATCCGCAGAAAGTCGATCGTGGTCGCTCCCCCCGCCCCTGTCAATCGGCCGGGAGCTCAGTTGGTGCGGGTGTTGGACAGGTGGTTGCCCAGGTAGCCGACCCAGACGCGGGCCGAGGGGCCGCCCGCGTCGTCGTGGAAGTACAGGCGGGGGGCCGGGTAGCCGACGCGCTGGAGCTTGATGTGCGCCTCCATGAAGACGGGGCCGTCCGGGCCGGGGAAGGTGCGTTCGGCGCGGAAGGCGCTGTTGCCGGAGACCGACTCCGACTCCCGCATGGTGACCAGGTGCTTGACCAGGGCCGGGCGGCCCGGGGGTGGGTGGTCGCACCACTGGTAGAAGCCGCCCTGGAAGCGGTCGGCGGCCCGGTCGGCGGCGTAGGCGTCGAGGGCGCGCAGGGCGTCCCAGGCCTTGCCGGCCCAGATACGGCAGTGGCGGGGGTAGGTGACGTCGAGGGCGGCGGCGTCGCGGTCGAGATGGGCGGCGAGGGTGACGTGCGCGAAGTAGCCGCGGGCGCGCAGGAGCACGTCCATGAGGCTTTCGGGCTCCCACAGCTCGTCGGGGGTGGCCACGCCGTACACCGGCTGGGACAGGGCGGCGAGGCGGCCTTCGAGCCAGCGGACCCGCTCGCGGGCGCGGCGCTCGTCGGCGGCGAGTTGCTCGTAGTCGAGTTCGAGCTGGTCGTGGTCGGTGCGGAGGCGGGTCAGCTCGTGCTCCAGGACGGCGCTCTGGCCCTCGGCCTCGGCCTGGAGGCTGGCGGAGTGGTGCTGGTGGAGCTTGGCCTGGTCGAGTTCGCGGCGGAGGGCCTCGACGTGGGCGGTCATGATGCGGATGGAGCGGAGGGTTTCGGAGGAGGTGTCGCCGCTGACCATCTCCAGGGCGGCCATGATCTCGGCGCTGAGCTGTCCGGCCACCCGTTCGGCGATCATGGCGGCCAGGGCCTCGGGTTCGGCGGTCCGGCCTCTGGTGGGCGGCTCGCCCACTGGGGTCGTGGGCGCCGGGTGGAGGCCGTCGCCGGCCGGCGCGGGCGGTGGGGCTACGGCGGGTGCGGGCTTCTCCGGCTCGGGCGCCCGTACGGCAGGCGGATCAGAAGCTGCCCGTACGGCAGGCGAATCTGAAGTCACCCGTACGGCAGGCGGATCCGAGGTGCCCCGGGCGAGGACGCGCGGGTCGACGGACAGGGCGGCCAGGCGGTCGCGGAGGGTCGGCTGCGTGGACGGCCCGGCGAACAGCCCGTCGGCACTGGTCTTCCCCGCGAGGATCCCGGGGATGAGGCGCGTGGCCGCCCGGATGTCCTCGGGCAGCGCATGCCGTACCGACTCCCGGATGACCCCGGAGATCACCACGTCGTACGCCCGCACCCCGTGGTCGCGTAACGCGCCGCCGCTCCGGATGGGGTGGCGGTGCGGGTAGGGCTCGTGGCCGGGCCGCAGTCCGGGCAGGTAGGTGCGCAGCCCGCCGCCGAAGACCTCCAGGCTCTCGCCGAGCGCCGCGTTGAACCGGTCCTGGGCGGCCTGGTCGTGCAGGTGGGCGACGAGCGCGAGCCCGGCGGCGGCCCGGGCGAGCCGGGCGGCCCCGGCCGGGACGTCGGCGCGGGAGTCGGGGGACAGGACGATGACCGGCACCCGCCGGGCGGGGTCGGTGAGCCAGCCGAGCAGCTCGTCCAGGTTGGTGACGTCGATCTCGTGGGCGCCCGGGTCGAGCGGCACGAGGCCGTCGGTGGCGCGGGCGGTGGCCAGGAAGCCGGGCAGGAACTCCGGGCCGGACACCAGGTCGGCGGGGGAGCCTCCGCCGGGGTCGTCGAGGACGACGGTGGCCCAGTTGCGGCGGTCGTGCGGAGTGTGCGCCCAGGTGACGACGATCTTCAGGCCGGAGCGGGTGTCGGCCACGTACCGGCCGCAGTGCGGGGTGTCGTGCAGCCGCACGTGGGCTCCGGCGGCGGTGGCCAGGTCGAGGTCGCCGCCGCCGGTGTCGGGTACGTCGAGCCAGGTGGTGAAGGCGGTGCGCAGGCGGGGTCCGAGGCGGGCGGCGCCGTCTCTGAGGACCGCTTGGTACACACGCGCCACGGCTGGTGACCCTCCTCCGCCTGGTTTACCCAGATGCTACGGAATAACGGGCCACGCGCGCCGGTTCACCGGATCTTGATTCCCGCGGGAGCCGGGGGCCGCGGCTCAGCCACCGGGGGAGGGGTTGGCCGAGGCGACCGGCCCCGAGGGCGAAGGCACCGGGCTCGGCGTCCCGCCGGACGTCTCCCCGGCTGAAGGGCTCGGCGTTCCGCCGGTGGGCGGGGTGGGGGTGAGGTGGGTGAAGTGGCCGGCCCGCTCCTTGCGGGGCACGAGCACCCGCACCCGCCCGGCCCGCTCGAAGGTGAAGGTCATCGCCACCGGCTCGCCTGCGCCGAGCCCGGACGCCGTGCCGATCGGCCGCTCCCCGGCGCCCAGCACGTGCCCGGGCGGAAGCTCGCCGGGTACGGCCAGCCGTACCGACCCGCCCTCGGTGGCGACGCCGGTCAGCCGGTCGGCCTCGACACCCCCGTTGACGATCACCGCGAACAGCGGCAGCTCGCTCGCCGGGGACGCGCCGGGTTCCCCGCCGAGCAGGAAGACGTTGCGCACGTGCAGGTCACGGACGCTGACGTTGGCCCCGTCGTTCTGCGGCCGGTGGAAGCGGGTGACGTCGTCGAGGTCGTAGGTGAGCCCCGTGCACCCGGTGACAGCCAGGCACGACAGGACGGCGAGGGCGCGGCGCACGGTCATGGGAACCTCCGCGAAACCTTGGGGGGCCGCCGGACGACGGCTGGGGCTGGCCTTCTGCCCAAGTGAGGATTGAGCAAGCCCCTCCGGGTAGCGCCAAGGGTTCGAGCCGACGCGAAGGAGCATCGCTCATGACCTTCAACCCCCTTCAAGAACGGGGCATCCCGCTCGACCGGCAACTAAGCAACTGGCGGGAGCTGAACGTCACCCCCATCGACCCCGACCACGCCGATCCGTACACGCGGTGCCGGATCATCGCGATGAACGGCATCGAGGTCGAGGCCATCATGTTCAGCCACCAGCTCGCCCGGCACTGCCCGGACTCGGCGATCAAGCAGCAGCTCGCGCACGTCCGCTACCTGGAGGCGCAGCAGCAGAAGGCGGTCAACTGGCTGCTGCCGGGCCTGTCGTCGGTGCTGGAGACCACGCTCGCCTACGAGCAGGTGGCGGTGGACCTGACGAGCTGGGTCGCCCGGATGGAGCCGGATCCCTACCTCAAGCAGGCCTACCAGTTCGGCGTCCTGGAGGACTTCGACCATCTCTACCGCTACGCCAACCTGTTCGAGATGATCGAGCACCGCAAGGCGGAGAGCGTGGTCGCCCAGCTCACCGAGGTCATGCCGGGCCGGCCCACGATCCTGCATCACCGTCATCCGGTGGACAACGTGCGCCAGCCGTACGACAAGAGCGCGGTGGACCCGATCTCGAAGCTGCACGCGCTGACCATCATGGCCGCCGAGCAGCAGACCATGAACTTCTACATGAACGTGGGCCCCATGTACATGGAGCCCATCGCCCGCCAGCTCTACCAGGAGATCGGGCTGATCGAGGAGGAGCACGTCACGCACTACGAGTCGCTGGTCGACCCGGGTGAGACGTGGTGGGAGATGCTCGTCAACCACGAGTACAACGAGTGCTACCTGTACTACTCCTTCATGGAGACCGAGACCGACCCCAAGGTCAGGGCGGTCTGGGAGCTGCATCTCAACATGGAGCTGGAGCACCTGCGGCTGGCGGTCGAGCTGTTCAAGCGGCACGACGGCCGGGACGTGCAGGAGGTCGTCTCGCCGAGGCTGCCCGCGCCGGTGACGTTCGAGCCGAACAAGGAGTTCGTGCGCGAGCTGCTGGCCACGCAGATCGACTTCACCACGATCGGCACCGGTTACGTGCGTGACATGCACGAGCGGTTCGAGCGGCTGCAGGAGCAGATCCACGGTGGCGAGGAGCCGCCGAGCGAGCGCGTCATCGCCGACAACCGCGACAAGTCAGGCGAGGAGTACCGGCTGGAGACCGAGGGACCGCACCCGGTCGAGTCCCTGCGCCGAGCGCGTCGCTGAGCCCCTGGACCCAGGGGCACCCGGGCCGGTCGAGCGGCCCGGGCGCCGGGTGGGCCACTGCCCAGGAACCGGCTAGTTCACCCGCGCCACGAGGCCGAGCAGGCCGGGCTTGGTGAAGTCGGGCCGCGCCTCCGGCACCCGCCAGGCGTCCACCGGCACGATGCCCGGCTCCAGCAGCTCGAACCCCTCGGTCAAGCCCGCGAGCTCGGCGGCGGTGCGGCTGTGCACGCCGCCCGCGCTGGTCCCGGCGTACACCCGTTCCCCGGCCCGCAACCGCGCCGGGTCCACCTCACCCGCGAAGGCGTTGGAGACGACCACGTAACTGCCCGGCGCGAGCACCTTGCGCAGGGCGGTGAGGATCTGCGCGGGCTCCTCCCGGCCGGGGACGAAGTGCAGCATGGCCAGCAGCAGCACGGCGACCGGCCGCTCGAAGTCGAGCAGGCCGCGGATCTCGGGATGGGCCAGCAACTCGTCGGGCGCGCGCATGTCCGCGTCGACGACGATGGTGTGCACGTGGTCGGCCAGCAGCGCGCGCCCGTGCGAGAGCACCACGGGATCGTTGTCCACGTAGGCGACGCGGGCCTCGGGGGCCACCGACTGGGCGATCTGGTGGGTGTTCTGCTGGGTCGGCAGCCCGGAGCCGATGTCGAGGAACTGGGTGACGCCCCGCGCCGCCAGCAACCGCACCGCCCGGCCGAGGAAGGCGCGGTTGTCGTGGGCGATCTGCCGGACGCTGGGCACCAGGGCGACGATCTTCTCGGCGGCCTCCCGGTCGGCCGGGAAGTGGTCCTTGCCGCCGAGGTAGTAGTCGTACATCCGAGCGACGCTGGGGATGCTCGGGTCGATCTCGTGCTCGCGGCTCACGCCGGTCCTCCCTCGCCTGGAATCCCCGAACCGTCCCCACTATGACGGATTTTCCGCGGCGAGGGCAGACGATCAGCAGGCCGGCGCGAACTCCCGGTAGCGGCCCGAATGGAAGACCAGCGGCTCCCCTCCGGACCGCCGGTAGTCCTCGACCTCGCCCACGAAGATGTGGTGGTCGCCCCCGTCCAGCACCCGCACGGTACGGCAGGCGAAGGTGGCCAGCGCCCCGGCGAGCATGGGCAGCGGCGCGGCCAGCAGCTCGACCCCGGCGAACTTGTCGGCCGCCGGCGTGGCGAAGCGCCGCGACAGCTCGTCCTGCCCGGCGGCCAGCACGTTGACCGCGAAGTGCCCCGCCCGCAGGAACACCCGGGCACTCGGCGCCCGGCCGGCCAGGCACCACAGCACCAGCGGCGGGTCGAGCGAGACCGAGGTGAAGGAGTTGACCGTGACCCCGGCCCGCTCGCCTTCGGGGCTGACCGCGGTGACCACCGCCACGCCGGTGGCGAACTGCCCGAAGGCGTCACGGAGCGCTCTCATGCCGCCACCCGGCTCAGGTAGGCCTCGGCCTTGCCGGCGTCGAGGAACCAGTCGCCGTAGTCGGCCGGGTCGTCGAAGCCGTTGACGAAGCGGGAGGCGATCTCCGGGACCTGCCCGGCCGCGCCGAGCAGCGCCAGGTGGTGCGGCTGCGCCGGGGCGAGCAGGGTGTTGGTCCAGCTCGTCACGTGCTGAGCCTGGCTCCAGAAGCGCTCGAAGGTCTGCCGCATCCAGGCCGCGTCGAACGGCTGCGCGCCGCGCTCCACGATGGCGCGCAGGTAGACGTCGGCGCACTTGGCGGCGTTGTTGCTGCCCTGGCCGGTGATCGGGTCGTTGAGCACCAGCACGTCGGCCACGCCCAGCACCGGCCGGCCGGAGGGCAGCACCGCGACCGGGTGGCGGACCGTCGGCGCGAACCGCCCGGTCAGCACGCCGCCCGCGTCGGTCAGCTCGATGCCGTCGCACCGCTCGGCCTCCCACGGCAGGAAGCGCTCCAGGATCTCGCGGCTGCGCGCCAGGTGCTCGGCGGGGCCGCGCACGTCGCCCCAGCAGTCCATGGGCCCGCCGGGCACGCCCTCGAAGACCATGATCTCGCAGGGGCCGGTGCGGGTGAGCGCGGGGAAGACGAAGTACTCGCCCACGCCCGGGATCAGGTTGAAGCAGACCGCCGAGTGCTCCTCGCGCGGGCGCAGGCCGTGCACGTAGGTGACCGCCAGCGCCCGCTGCGGCGCCTGGTACGGCGAGCGGGCCGCGTCACGCTCGAAGAGCGAGGCGATCTGCCCCTTCCCGGCCGCGACCAGCACGAGGTCGTGGCGCTCGGCGTACCGCTCCAGGTCGGCGGGGGAGGCGTCGTGCAGCAGGAACTTGCCGCCGAGCCGTTCCACCTCCGCCATCCAGGCCGGCATCTTGATCCGCTGGTCGACCGAGCGGGCCGGGGCGTGCAGGCGGGCCGACCAGTGCAGGGCCCGGCTCCGCCCGTCCGGTGCGGGCACCGACAGCTCGATGCCGTCGATCGGCGGGCACTCGCCGGTCCACCAGTCGAGGCCGAGGGCCTGCTCGCAGGCCTGGGCGGTGCCGAACATGGCCTGGCCGGACATGACGCGGCCGTCGCGGATGCCCTCGGCGGTGCGGTTGCCGACGACGGTGACGTCGTAGCCCTTCTGGAGCAGTCCGAGGGCCAGGTGGAGGCCGGCCTGACCGGCGCCGACGACGAGGATGCTACGCATGGGTGGGTCTCCTTGCTGGTGAGAGGGTGGGTGGCGGCGCCTGCACTCGAAGGTACGGCCCGGCCACCGGGCCGGGCCATCCACTGAGCGCGGGTCTCATCCACCAGACGCGGAGTCCGGCCGCGGGCTCAGACCGGGACGCCCTGGCGCAGGGTCTCCGACGGCGGCCGGCCGTAGGCCTCGCGGTAGAGGGCGGCGAAGCGGCCCTGGTGCAGGAAGCCCCAGCGGGCCGCGACGGTGGTCACCGTGAGCCGGGCCGGGTCGCCCGTCGCCAGTTCCTCGTGCACGCGCGCCAGCCGTACGCGCCGGAGGTGGGCCATCGGGGTGAGGCCGAGGTGGGCGCGGAAGCCCTCCTGCAGCGAGCGGCTGCTGACCGCGACCGCGCGGGCGATGTCGTCGGTGCTGAGCGGCAGGTGCGCGTGACCTTCCACGAACTCCACCGCCCGGCGCACCACCTTGGGCAGCGCGGGCGGCCGGGGCGCGGTGAGCCGGTCGAGGTAGGTGGAGGGCTGGCCGGTCAGCAGCGAGGTGAGCAGCGCGTTCTCCAGGTGCGAGACGGCCAGCGGCTGCGACAGCAGCCCGTCGTCGTGCTCGGCCTCGCGCACGATGAGGTCGGCCATGCCCCGCCAGGCCCGGGCCCAGCCGGTCGTCAGGTCCACGCCGAGGTCGAAGACGACCGGCCGGTCCAGCGGCTCGCCGAGAAGCTGCTCCATCGAGCGTTCGACGGCGTGCCGCTCGAACTTGACGATGAGCTGCGGGCAGCCGGCCGCCCAGCGCATGTCCAGGTGCCGGGTGGGCGAGGGCAGCGAGGCCAGCGCGGGGGTGGAGACGATCTCCTGGTCGCCCGCGCGGATCAGGCTGCGCCCGGCGAGCGGGATCATGACCAGGTAGAAGGTCTCCAGGTCGCCCGGCTCGATGTGCACGTCGGCCCCGTAGTCGAGGTAGCTGACGCGGACCGAGCCGAGCTGGACGGAGTTGAAGTGCGCCGCGAGCAGGTCGGCCTGGCCGGTGAGGTCCAGGCGGTGCGGGCAGAAGATCTTGCCCACCTCGTCGCGGACCTCGTCCAGGTCGGTGCTCGCGAAGACGGGCCGGTTGCCGAGAAGCACACCAGATCATCGGCCGGGGAACGGGCCTCGTTCCAGGTAAAAATACCTATCCCAGGCTCGCTCCCACCGCGCTGCCGATGCCGTAGGTGACCGCGGCGGCGAAGGCGCCGAGCACGAGCTGGCGCAACGCCCCGGCCCACCACGGCCGCGCGGTCAGCCGGGCGACGATGCCGCCGGCCAGCAGCAGGCCCAGCACGCTGGCCAGGGCGGCGACCAGCAGGCCGGTGGCGCCGAGCGCGAAGGGCAGCACGGGTACGGCGGCGCCGGCCGCGAAGGCGGCGAAGGAGGAGCCCGCGGCGAGGTAGGGCGAGGGCAGGTCGTCGGGGTCGACCCCGAGCTCCTCGCGCACGTGCACCCGCCAGGCGACCTCGGGCTCGGCGGTGAGCTGGCGGGCGACCTTCTCCGAGGTCTCGGCGTCGAGGCCGCGCCCGCGGTAGAGGGCGGTCAGCTCGGCCAGCTCGCCTTCGGGGTTGCGGGCCAGTTCGGCCTTCTCGTTCTCGATCTCGGCCTTGGTCAGCTCGGTCTGGGAGGCGACGGAGGTGTACTCGCCGACCGCCATGGAGCAGGCGCCGGCGACGAGGCCGGCCAGCCCGGTGACGACCGCGACGGTGCCGGTGGCGCCCGCGCCGACCACGCCGCTGATGAGCGCGAAGTTGGAGACGAGGCCGTCCATCGCGCCGAACACGGCGGGTCGGAGCCAGCCGCCGGTCACGTCGCGGTGGTGGTGCTCTTTCATGATTTGTGACGGTATGGCGGGAAAAGATGATCCGCAAGCGAGGAGAGCCTAGCCAAAGTCCCCGAAAAACGGGGCTTGACCTGGGCTAATCCGTCAGACGCCGCAACATCCCCTGTTTCGCGGCGGCGAACTCCTCGTCGGTGAGCACCCCGGCGCGGTGCAACTCGCCCAGCTCGGCCAGGCGGCGCAACACCGCGTCGTGGTCGGCCGCCGGCTCGGCCGGGGCGAGCGCCGGCGGGGCCGCCTCCAGGCTCGCCGGGCCGCGGTCGAGCCGGGCCAGCACCGCCGCCGCCACCAGCGCGGTCGTGCCGCCGAACTTCTGGATGCCCCACGAGACGCAGCGCAGGTCCTTGTCCGGCCGCTTGTCCGGGCCGCCGTCCTTGACCCGGAACCGCAGGCTGCCGTACCCCACGCCGGACAGCGGGCTCCACTCCACCCCCGTCAGGTCCGACAGCCGGTACTCCTGCGGCCCCGCCGCCTCCTTCGCCGAGGCGGCCAGCCACGTCCAGACCAGCCGCACCCACTCGCCGTCGAAGGTCACGGTGGCATCGCCCGCGGAGGCGGTGATCGGCACCTCCGGCGCGGGCAGCAGGTAGTGCTCGCACGGCCCCGCGGGCACCTGGTAGACCTGCAGCATGTCGCGGACCTCGTCCACCATGTAGTCCGCCGCGCCCCGCCGGTCCTTCGGCACCGCCAGCCGGTAGGGGTCGGCGGGCGCGCCCAGCCCGCCGGCGACCGCCTCGCTCAGCGGATCGGCGCCCTTGCGCAGCCGTAGCCGCAGGTGCCCGCCCTTCCGCCCGGGCTCGAAGGCCAGCCCGGCGATCGCCTCCAGCGGGATCGTCAGCTCGCCCAGCGTCTTGCGGAGCTCGTGCACGCCCGAGCCGATGCCCGGGACGATGCGCAGGACCTCGCCGTTGAACGTCCACGTGCCGTCGGAGCCAATGATCTCGGACATGTGGACAAGTCTAGGAGCACAACGGGCTCAGCGGCTGACCCCGTCGCCGCCGCCGGTGAGCAGCCGCAGATCCGACCGGCGGGGCAGGCTCTCCCAGTCGCCCTGCGAGGTCACCGCGAACGCCCCGGCCGCGCAGGCGGTGCTCAGCCGCTGCTCGGGCTCGGCCCCGGCCAGCCACTCGGCCAGCCAGCCCGCCGCGAAGGCGTCGCCCGCCCCGACCGAGTCCACCTCGGTCACCCGGTACGGCTCGGCCCACCGCTCCACCCCGTCGGAGTGCTCCATCGCGCCCTTGGCGCCGAACTTCAGCACCACGTGCCGCGGCGGCAGCCTGCCCGGCTCGTCGCTGATCAGCCGGGCCTCCTCCTCGGTGGCGAACAGCACGTCCACCTCGCCGACGATGTCGCGCAACCAGGCCCCGGCCTCCTCCGGCGACCACAACGCCCGGCGGTAGTTGACGTCGAGCGAGACCAGCACGCCCGCGGCCCTGGCCTCCTCGACCGCATGCCGTACGGTCTGGCGGGCGGAGGCCGACAGCGCCGGGGTGATGGCCGAGACGTGCAGCACCCGGGCCGAGCGGATGAGCTCCGGGTCGAGGTCATCGGGCGACAACCGCGAGCCGGCGCTGGCCTGGCGGTAGTACCGGACGTCGATCAGGTCGGCGGTGCGCCGGCCCTTGATCATCAGCCCGGTCGGCGCCTCGTCGTCGGTGATCGCGTGCGTGCGCACGCCCTCCCCCCGGAGCGTCGTCCGGATCAGGTCGCCGAACTCGTCGGCGCCGACCCGGCCGATCCAGGCGGCCTCGCCGCCCAGCCGGGTCACCCCGATGGCCAGGTTGGACTCGGCTCCGCCGATGCCGAGGTCGAAGTCGCGGGCGAAGCGCAGCGGGCCGGTGCGGCGCGCGACGAACAGCGCCATGGTCTCGCCGAAGGTCACGAGCATGTCAGATCCTCGAAGGCTGGTCGGTCACGGCGATCTCGTGGTGGTCGCCGGGTGCCAGGAAGTCAAGCAGGCGGCGGGCCTCGGCGGCGACGGCGTCCAGATCGTGGATGGGCCGCCACTGGTGGATGGTCAGCGTCGTCGTGCCCTTGGCGCCGGCGATCGTCCAGTCGCCGGCGGGGAAGCCGTCGACCAGGACGATGCGCCACATCACGTTGGCGCGCACGAACCCGGCCGAGACCTCGGCCGTGCGCTCGTCGATGACCCGGCTGCGGTCGGCGTGGCCCAGGAAGAGGTTGTCGAAGTCGTACATGAGCCGCACCGGCACCGGCAGGTCCTCGCCGGGGCGCGGCGCGTCCGGCAGGTCGTACAGCGTGCGGCCGTTCTCGTCACGGAAGCGCGGCAGGTCCATCCCGGCGAAGACCTCGTTCAGCCGGGTCAGCCCCGACCAGGTCTGCATGTCCATCACCGAGGCCGGCCCGAAGGCGGCCAGGTAGCGGCGCACGAACTCCTCCAGGCTCATCGGAGGCACCTCGCGGCCGATCCACGACTCCGCGCTGGTGTGCGCGATCGGGCCGCTCCGCCCCCACAGGCCGCGCGGCGGCACCTGCACCAGCGGAACCAGCCAGCGCACGTACATGCTCAGCGCGTGCGCGTCGGCCTCCGGCCAGTGCTCGTGCAACGCCCGGCCCAGCTCGGCGAAGGTCATCGGCCGCTCCTCGACCAGCCGGCGGCCCACCTCGGCCAGCTCCGCCTCCGGTGCCCCGGCCACCTTCTTGCCGAAGGTGGTGCGCGTCATCCGCGCGGTCGGCGGCTCCAGCAGGGGCCGCATCGCCAGGCAGTCGTCCGCGGTGACCAGGTGGATGGTGCTGCGCTGCAGCGCGATCCTGACCAGGTCCCGCGAGGCGAGCAGGTCGGAGGCGGCCTCGGCGGTGAAGCCCTCGATGCGGTTCCACAGGCCGGTGTACCAGGTGTGCGGGGTCTGCGCCTGGAGGCCGGCGAGATGCGTGACCATGTCGAGGACGGACAGGTTCGAGCGGCGCACCAGCCACTGGCGCTCCAGGGTGGCGCGGTTGAGCGCCCGCCGGCTGAGGAGGGGATCCATGGCGAGCACCCTACTCAAGGGCCGGCCGGCGGGATCAGGTGCTCTCGAAGGTGAAGGCGGAGATCGCCGCCGTGATCGACCGTTCCACGTCGGCGGCGGCGGGCAGCCGGAAGCGGAACACCCCGGCCGGCTCGCCGGGCTGGAACAGGTGACCGGCGGGCGGGACGGCCTCGCCGTACAGGCCGGGCAGGCGGCCGGCCAGGGCGACCGCCCAGCGCAGCGTGCGGCCGGGCCGGCCCGGGACCAGCAGGTAGCCGGCGTGCTCGGCCGGAGGCGGGAAGGGTCCGGGCGCCTGGCCGAGCTGGGCGCCGATCCACGCCCGCGCCAGGTCGGCGCCGTGCACCTCCCGTAACACCTCGGCCGCGGGGCCGCCGGGATGCAGGTCGAGCCCCAGGAAGGCCGGGCCGCTCTCGGCCTGCACCAGCTCGGCCTGGAAGACGGCGTCGGCCACGCCGAGCGCGCGCAGGCAGGCCAGCGCGAAGGCGGTCATCGTCTCGGCCTCGGCGTCGGACCGCTCCACCGAGCCCAGCGGCTCGCCCCGCTCGTAGCCGTAACGGGTGCCCAGGTAGCGCGAGGCCCGGGCGAAGCGCGGCTGCCCCTGGTGGACCAGCCCGTCCACGTGCCAGACCGGTCCCGGCACGAACTCCTCGACCAGCGCCGGGCCGAGTTCCGGCGCGCCGAAGACGATCGCCGGGTCGAGCCCGTACGGCACGACCACCGGCCGCCCGCCGGCCGGCCTGACCACGGCCGCGCTGCCGAGCTCCTGCACGAACCGGCGCACCTGCGCCATCGTGGCCGCCTGGGCGAAGCGCGGCGCGGACAGCCCGGCCGCGGCCACCCGCTCCTTGGCCGCCGCGTCGTCCAGCACGCCGCGCAGGAAGGCCAGCGAGTGGCCGGGCACCTCCAGGCGCTCGCGCAGCAGCCCGCCCAGGTACAGGTCCCTCGGGTCCAGCACGACGATCGCGTCCACCCCGCCGAGCGCCGTCACGCACAGCCCGGCCGCCTTGAGCACCAGGGCCGGATCGGACAGGTCCCCCACGTCCTCGATGTGCCTGGCCCACGGGATGACCTGCGGCCCCCCGCTGATCACGTAGGCCACGTCGTTGTCCCTGTGATCAAGCCCCGGCGCCTGATCCCCCCGGCTGACGATCACCACCCGCATGCGTCTCCCTCCGGCCCCCCGGTCGCGGCTTCAGCGTCCACCCGGTCTCAACGAGCGAGACCCGGATTCGTCGCGGTCTGCGCTCAGCACAGGTCGGTGCGGTAGGCCGTCTCCGGGATCCACCGCTCCCACTCCTGCCGGCTGAGCCCGCCCCCGGCCCGCTCGCAGACCTCGGCCACCGCCAGCGCCGGATCCACCGGCGAGTCCTGGACGGAGCCGTCGGGCAGCACGCCCAGCAGCCGGCGGCCGTCCTGGCTGAAGGCCAGCTCCCTGGAGTACTGGCCGATCGGCACCTGGCCCAGCTCGCGCAGCGTGGTGACCTCCCACAGCCGCACCCAGCGGCCGTTGACCGCCAGCAGCCGGCCGTCGGGGGAGAAGCGCAGCGCGTTCACGTTCTCCCCGGCCGCCAGGCTGCCCGCCTCGCGGCGCTCGGCCACGCTCCAGAGCTGGATCCGGCCGTCGTTCAGGCCGTAGGCCAGGCTGCGGCCGTCGGGGGAGAAGGCGATCGAGGTCGGCGCCAGCCGCGCCACCCCGGCCTTGTCGCGAGCCACCCGCCCGGTCGGCAGGTGGATGAGGTCGGCCCCGGCGGCGAGGGTCTGGCCGTCGGGGGAGAAGGCCAGCGCGGTGACGCGCTCGCTGCGCACCGTCCGGGTCAGCTTGGCCGCGCGCACGTCCCAGACCTGCACGTCCTGGTTGCCCGCCGCGGCCAGCGTGTCGCCGTCGGGGGAGAGGGCGATCGTGGTGCGGTACTCGCCCACGTCGAGCTGGGCGATGCGGGTGCGGTCGGCGACCGTCCAGACGGTGACCGGGTCCCCGGCGATCGCCATGACCTTGCCGCCCGCCGCGAACGCGGGCGCGCCCTTGGCCTCGATCCGGCCGAGCGGCCGGCGCAGCTCGGCGTCGGTGAGCTCGATCGTCGCCCCGGCCTCGGCCGCGACGACCTTGCCGTCGGCCGACAGCGTGGTGACCGCGCTGTCGGCGGCCAGCTCGGGCCGCGGGTCTGGCCGCTCGACCGCGCCGGAGACGTCCAGCGAGACCACGCTGCCGCCGTCCTTGAGGTAGGTGAGCCGCCGGCCGTCGGCGGAGAAGGCGAAGTCGCCCCCCGCCTCGTCGGCCGGGTAGCCGGCCAGCAGGTGGCCGTCGGACAGCCGCCACAGGTCGAAGCCCTCCTGGCTCTCGATCGCCAGGAAGCGCCCGTCCGGGCTGAACGCGGGCGCGGTGGCCGCCGTCGCGGCCAGCAGCTCGGGCTCGGCCCGGCCCTTGGCGGTGTCGACCAGCACGGTGCCCTGGCTGCCCACGATCGCCAGCCGCCGCCCGTCGGCGCTGAAGGCCGCCGGTGGCGGCCCCGCCTCGCGGGTGACCGGCGGCTCGACCTTCCCGGAGTAGGTACGGCGGCGCGTGCCGACCTCCCACAGCTCGACCCGGCCGGTGTGGTCGGCCACGCACACCCAGCGCCCGTCGGCCGAGGCGGTCACCGCCTTGCCGGTCACGTCGAGCAGCTCGTCGCCGGTGGTGGCCGAGTAGAGCCGGTCGCGGTCGGCGGCGGTGACGGTGACCAGCCGCCCGCCGTACAGCCACACGTAGTCGCCGGCCGGCAGCCCCTCGCCGACCTGGCGGCCGGTGGCCAGGTCGAGCACGCGGGTGGCGCCGTCCCGCACCCCGGCGATCAGCGCGCCGTCGGGGCTCAGCTCGCTGGCGCGCTGCAGGTCGGCCGGGACGGTGTGGTCGGCGATCCGGGCCCCGGTCGCCACGTCCCAGCGGGTGACCCGGTCGCCGAGCCATCTGACCAGGCCGCGGCCGTCGTCGGCGAGCTGGTAGCGGGCGCCGGTGTCGGCCTCGGGGTCGGTGAAGACGGCCAGCTCCGGCTGGGCGAGCGAACGCTGGAGCGCGGTGCGGGCCTCGAAGACCGGCGAGACCTTCCAGGCCGCCACGCTCAGCCGCATCGCCGCGCGCGGGTCGCTGCCGCGCACGCTGTCGGCGCGGGCGGCGATGGCCCGGGCGTTGGCCTCGGTGAGCTTCACGGACAGCTCGCCGTGCTGGTGCAGCACCAGCAGCGAGGCGGCCACCGCGACGGCCAGCATCGCGGCCAGGCCGATCGTCGCCATCGCACGGAACCGGCCGCGCCGACGGGCCTGGGCGCGGGCGGCGGCCAGGTAGTCGCGCTCCAGCCGGTTCGGCGCCAGATGCCGGCGGCCGGTCGCCGCCCAGGTGAGCGCCTCGTCGAGGGCGGAGCCGTGCAGCAGGTCGGCCCGCCGCCGGTCGCGCTCGGCCCAGCGCCGGGCCGCCTCGCGGAGCCGCCGGTGGGTGGGCAGGCCGTCGCGGTCCTCGGCCACCCAGCCGCGCAGCCGCGGCCAGGCGTGGAAGAGCGCGGCGCTGGCCGGCACGACCGAGCCGTCGCCGACGGCCACGAGCTTGCCGGTCTCGGTGTCGGTGGGCGGGACCGGGATGCTGCGCCGCAGCAGCAGCCCCTTTTCGGTCAGTCGTGAGATGAGCTCGGGATCGTCGATCTCGGCGGCGGGCAGCGGGCGGACGGAGTCCTCGCCGAGCATGCGCAACAGCAGGCCGGGCAGCGCCTCCTGCTGGGCGGGGGTGAGCGTGGCGTAGAGCTCCTCGGCGCGCTCGCCCAGCGGCCGAGCCGGCGCGGGATCCGGCGGCGGGGCCAGGTCGGCGAAGCCCGCCCGCTCCGGATCCTCCTCCTGGCTCGCCCCGCGGTCGAGCAGGCCGAGCAGGAGCTCCTCGGCGCTGGGCCGCTCGCCGGGGTCCTTGGCCAGCGCGCGGCCCACCAGCTCGCGCAGCGGCCCGCGCAACGGGCCGAGGTCGGGATCGACGGTCAGCACCCGGTGCATCACCCCGCCCAGGCTCTCGGCCTGGAACGGGTCCTCGCCGGTCGCGGCGAACAGCACCACCCCGCCCCAGGCGAAGACGTCGGAGGCGGCGCTCGCCCGCGCGCCGGTGAACACCTCGGGGGCCATGTAGGTGGGCGTCCCGGCGGCGAAACCGGTGCTGGAGGTCTGGCCGAGCCGGGCGACGCCGAAGTCGATCACCCGCGGCCCGTCCGGGCCGAGCAGCACGTTCTCCGGCTTGAAGTCGCGGTGCACCACGCCGGCCCGGTGCACCGCGGCCAGCGCGGTGGCCAGGGCCGCGGCCAGCCGGTCCAGCGCGCCGCCCTGGTAGGGGCCCTGCCGCTGGACCGCCCGGCGCAGATCAGGCCCGGCCACGAACTCGCTGACCAGGTACGGCTGCGGCCCCTCCAGGCGTACCTCGACCACGCGGGCGGTACAGAAGGAGGCGACCTTGCCGGCCGCCTGCGCCTCCTTCGCCATCTGGTCGGGCACGCCGTAGTGCAGGACCTTGACCGCGAAGCGCCGGCCCTGCTCGTCATAGGCCTCGTAGACGATGCCCTGGCCGCCCGTGCCGAGCCGCCCCGCCAGCCAATAGCCGCCGAGTCGCTCCGGATCCCCGGGAAGCAAGCGCATCGTCACTGCAGCTTAGATGCTCTCGTTCCGCGATTGGTTCTGTCCGATTATTCGGTGATCCCGGGCTTCGGGCTGTCCGAAACCAGGGCTTGGAGGATCTGCTCGGCCGCCTGTTCCGGCGTCTTCGAGCCGACGTCGACCTTCACGTCGGCCACCCGCTCGAAGTACGGCTGCCGCCGCGCCCGCATCACCGCCGGGTCGAAACCGGGGCGGTGCGTGCCCGACTTCATGCGCTCGCGGAGCACGGCGTCGGGCGCGTCGAGCCAGGCGACGAAGGCGCCGCTGTCGTGCAGCGCCTGCCGTACGCCGGGGTCCTCCACCACGCTCGCCGCGGCGGCGATGACCTGGGGCCTGCGCAACGCCTCCAGGACGTGCGCGGCCTCGCGGGCGTGCAGGACGGACGGGTCCTGGCCGGCGGCGAGTTCGGCGGCCGTGGCCCGGTGATGGTCGCGCAACCAGGGGTCGCTGTCGCTCAGGGGCAGGTCGAGGGCACGGGCCAGCAGTGTGCTGACGGTCGTCTTACCGGAGCCCATCAGGCCGATCACCACGACGGGTTTGTTTTTCGACATGGGGATAGAAGTTCCTCGGTGCTAAGGAGGTAATCCGATGACAATCGCCGGAAGCATCGTGCTCATCATGCTCGGCGCCATCCTCACCTGGGCGGTCGAGTTCGACATCGCGGGCCTGGACATCAACATCGTCGGCGTCATCTTGATGATCGGCGGTATCGCGATGATGCTCTTCGGCCTCTACCGGGTGCGGGTGACGAGGGAGATCGTGCATCCCACCGCGCCGGAGCGCACTCGCGAGACCGTGTACGAGGAGCGCCGCATCGTGGACCCGGAGGTGTGATCCCCCGATCGCCCCGATCCCGCCCGCCCCCCTCGGCCGGCCGACCACTCCAGGTCGGCCGGTTTTCCTTCGTCCCGCCGGAGCCGGGCGGACCGGCTCGGTCCGGCGGGACGAAGGCTCAGCCGGCCAGGCGCCGGACGGCGGAGACGATGGCCGAGCGGTCGATGCCCGCCTCGGCGAGCTGCTCGGCGGGCGTGGCCGAACCGGGCAGGCCGCGCACGGCCAGCTTGATCACGCGGGGCCCGAGCTCGGCGACCGCGTCCAGGACGGCGTCGCCCAGGCCGCCCTCGGCCCGGTGGTCCTCGACGGTGATGAGCGTGCCGGTGGTGATCGCCGCCTCGCGCAGCGCCGCGACGTCCACCGGCTTGACCGAGTAGAGGTCGATCACGCCGACCGCGAGGCCCTCCTTGGCCAGCTCGTCCGCCGCCGCCAGCGCCTCGTGCACGGTCACCCCGGCGGCCACCACGGTGGCCCGGTCCTCCGTCGAACGGCGCAGCACCCGCGAGCCGCCCACCGGGAACCGCTCGCCGGCCGGGTAGATCACCGGAGTGTCGCCGCGCGTGGTGCGCAGGTAGGAGACCCCGTCCAGGTCGGCCATCTCGGCGACCAGCGCGGCGGCCTGGTTGGCGTCGCACGGGTAGAGCACGGTGCTGCCGTGCACGGCGCGCACCATCGCCAGATCCTCCAGCCCCATCTGGGACGGGCCGTCCTCGCCGATCGCCACCCCGGCGTGCGAGCCGATCAGCCGCAGATCGGAACCGCTCACCCCGGCCATCCTGATGAAGTCGAAGGCCCGGGAGAAGAAGGCGGCGAAGGTCGCCGCGTACGGCACCCAGCCGCGCGCCTGGAAGCCCATCGCCGCCGCGACCAGTTGCTGCTCGGCGATGTAGCACTCGACGAACCGCTCGGGGAACAGCTCGGCGAAACGTTCGGTCTTGGTGGAGTCGGCCACCTCGCCGTCGAGCGCCACCACGTCCGCGCGGGCCGCGCCGAGCGCCGCCAGGGCCTCGCCGTAGGCGGTGCGGGTGGCCACGCTCTGGCCGCGCTCGAACTCCGGCAGCTTGAGCGAGGCCAGCTCGCGCGGCGGCCGGGGATCGGCCGGGTCGGGCCGGCGCACCTCCACAGTCAGCCGGCGCTCGCCGCCGAGCTCGGTGATCGCGCGTTCGGGGTCCTTGAGCGGCTTGCCGTGCGCGCCCTCCCGGTTCTCCACCTCGTTGACGCCCTCGCCCTTGCGGGTGCGGGCCAGGATCACCGTGGGGCGGCGGCGGGTGCCGGCCGCGTCGGACAGCGCGTAGTCGATCTCGCCCGGGTCGTGCCCGTCGATCTCGATGGTGTGCCACCCAAAGGCGCCGAAGCGCCGGGCGTAGGCGCCGGTGTCCCAGCCGTGCCGGGTGGGCCCGCGCTGGCCGAGCCGGTTGACGTCGATGATCGCGGTCAGGCCGGCCAGTCCCTCCTGCCCGGCGTGCTCGGCCGCCTCCCAGACCGACCCCTCGGCCAGCTCGCTGTCGCCGCACAGCACCCACACGTGGCTCGGCGAACGTTCCAGGCGCGCGGCCAGCGCGACGCCGACCCCCACCGGCAGTCCCTGGCCCAGCGAGCCGGTCGCCACGTCCACCCACGGCAGGCGCGGTGTCGGGTGGCCCTCCAGCCGGGAGCCCAGCTTCCTGAAGGTGAGCAGCTCCTCGTCGCTGATCGCGCCGGCCGCCTTGTACAGCGAGTAGAGCAGCGGCGAGGCGTGCCCCTTGGAGAAGATCAGGTGGTCGTTGCGCGGGTTGCCGGGATCGGCGAAGTCATAGGTCAGATGGCAACTGAACAACACCGCCATGAGATCGGCCGCCGACATCGACGACGTCGGATGGCCCGATCCGGCCGCCTCCGAAGCTCTGATCGAGTCCACTCTGAGCTGTGCAGCCAGGTCGCACAGGAATTGCAGGTCTCGTTCGGGCATCGGGGCCTCCTCGTGGTCTTCCCGCTCGCGCCTACCCCCCGACGCGGCGGTTAACGTCAGGTAGGTCAGCGCCGGGTCACGCGCCGGGCGAGAATCGCTCCGCCGAGGGCCGCCACACCCGTCGCGGCGAGGGCCGCGCGGCGGTTGCGGCTGAACCACAGCTGAAGGCTGCGCGGGTGGGCCCGCTCGTCGAAGGAGCCGTGCGCGCCGAAGTCACGTGAGTCGTCCAGTGGCTCCCACAGGTTGCCGGTCCGGTCGCCGGGCGGCTTGCCGCCGCCGCCCTGCTGCGCCGACTCGCCGGTGCGGGCCAGGTAGCGGTCGAGCAGCGCGGGCGCGGCCCGGTTGGCCAGCAGCGTGAGCACCGTGGACAGGCCGGCCCAGTACTCCTTGCGCTCCGGGCGCTCGGCCGCCAGCAGCAACGCCTCGGCGGCCACCTCGGGCTGGTAGATGGGCGGCACGGGCCGCGGCCGTCCCGCGAGCTTGGAACGGACCCAGTCGAACTGCGGGGTGTTGAGCGCGGGCAGTTGCACCATGGTGACGTGCACGCCGCTGCCCTCGGCCAGCAGTTCGGTGCGGACCGACTCGGTGAAGCCCTTGATGGCGTGCTTGGCGCCGCAGTAGGCCGACTGCAGGGGGATCGCCCGGTAGGCGAGAGCCGACCCGGCCTGGACGATCGCGCCCCGGTCGCGCGGGCGCATGAGGTCGAGCGCGACCTTGGTGCCCCACACGTAACCGAGATAGGTCACCTTGGTGGTGCGCTCGTACTCCTCGGGGGAGATCTCGGTGAACCTGGCGAAGACGGAGGAGAAGGCGGCGTTGATCCACACGTCGATGGGGCCGATGTCGGCCTCGATGCGCTCGGCTGCCTGCCGTACCTCGCCGTAGTCGGCGACGTCGGCCTCGTAGACGACGGCCTCGCCCCCGGCGACGCCCACGTCCACGGCGGCGGCGCCCAGGCCGGTGGCGCCGCGGGCGATCAGCGCCACGCGGGCGCCCCGGGCGCCGAGTTCACGCACCACAGCGCGACCGACGCCCCCACTGGCGCCGGTCACGACCACCACTTTCCCGGCCAGACTCACCCGGCCTCACCCGCACCTCTGCTGCGCTGGCGGCGCAGTGCGAGGACGATGTCCACGATGGTGATCACCGCCACGATCCCGGCCGCCCAGGTCAGCCCGGGCGCGTGGGCGATGAGCCCGAGCACCCCGATGGCCAGGGCGAACACCAGGATGAACGAACCCACCCGGATGTGGACGACATCCCGCGGGGTCGCGGGCACCATGGGCTTGCCGGACTCCGAGTACTCCTCGGGCCGCACGTCCTCAGGGCGTTCATTCTGGGCCATATCGTTCCCTCCTGCCATTCGCTCTCCCTCTGCCCGCTACCCCCACCGTTTGTCCCATAACCCGGCGGGTAGCCCGTCCGACGTGCCCGAACTGCGTCCCAGCGATCAGAACGAGCCCGGAATCGTCCGCCGGAGGCGTGGCCGGGGGTTCAGCTACCACTACCCGGACGGCCGGCGCGTGCGCTCGGTCGCCGTGCTGCGCCGTATCCGTGCCCTGGTGATCCCGCCGGCGTGGACCGAGGTGTGGATCTGCGCCGACCCGGCCGGCCACCTCCAGGCGGCCGGCACCGACGCGGCGGGCCGCCGGCAGTACCGCTACCACGACCAGTGGCGCGAGCAGCAGGACCGGCTGAAGTTCGACCGGGTCCTGGAGGTCGCCGAGCGGCTGCCCGCCTTCCGCGAGCAGGTCGACCGCCACCTGGCCCAGCGCGGCCTGACCCGGGAGCGGGTGCTGGCCGCCGCGGCGCGCATGCTCGACGTCGGCTTCTTCCGCATCGGCACCGAGAGCTACGACACCTTCGGCCTGGCCACCCTCCGGATGGAGCACGTGACCTGCGCCAACGGCTCGGTGACCTGCTGCTACCAGGCCAAGGGCGACATCTCCCAGGAGATCGTGGTCAGCGACCCGGCGGTCTGCTCGGTGATCAGGTCGCTGAAGTCGAAGGCCGGAGAGGGCGAGCTGCTGCGCTACCGGACCGACGGCGGCTGGGTGGACGTGCGCAGCCAGGACATCAACGACTACCTGCGCGAGACGGCCGGGTGCGAGATCACCGCCAAGGACTTCCGCACCTGGCACGCCACGGTGCTGGCGGCGGTGGGCCTCGCCGTCTCCAAGCACTCGCGGGGCCGGCGGGCGGTCGCGCGGGTGATGAAGGAGGTCTCGGAGTACCTCGGCAACACCCCGACGGTCGCGCGCACCTCGTATGTGGACCCCAGGGTGGTGGAGGCCTTCGAAGAGGGTAGGACCATCCCGCTGGACAGCCTCGGCGACGGCACCGACCTGGGGCAACCGGCCACCCATGGCGCGGCGGAACAGGCCGTGATCAAGCTGCTGCGCGCCCGCCGGACGGTTTGACCCCGGTGCGGGCGGGCATGCGGCCCTTCTACCGAGGGAGGCGAGCGATGGAGGCTCCGCAGTACATCGCGGCGAGAGTGCAGAAGGCGCTGGCCGAGGACGGACGGACCCACGAGCTGGGCATCAGGGTCGACGTGCGCGGTGACCAGGTGTTCCTGCGCGGCCAGGTGTCCGGCGAGGAGCACCGCCGCGTCATCGGTGAGGTGGCCCAGGAGACGGCACCGGACCTGCACGTCCACAACGAGATCAAGGTGGTGGACGTGACGAGGCCGGGGGAGGATGAGCATCTTGACTGAGATCCGGATCGCAGCGGTCGGAGACGTGCACCTGGGCGAGGACGTCCGGGGCAAGTACCGTGAGCGCCTGCGCGGGATCGGGGAGCGCGCCGACGTCCTCATGCTCGCGGGCGACCTGACCCGGCACGGCACCGCCGAGGAGGGCCGGCTGGTCGCGCAGGAGTTCAAGGACCTGCCCGTCCCGGTCGTCGCCGTGCTCGGCAACCACGACTACCACTCCGACCAGCAGTACGAGATCGCCGCCGAGATGCGTGACCACGGCATCGTGGTCCTGGACGACGACAGCCACGTGCTGGACTGCGGCCCGGTCAAGATCGGCGTGGTCGGCGGCAAGGGCTTCGGCGGCGGGTTCGCCGGCAAGTGCGCCAGCGAGTTCGGCGAGCGCGAGATGAAGAACTTCGTCGCCCACACCCGGCACATCGCCGAGGCCTGGCAGCACGCGCTGAAGGAGGTCCAGGCGGACCGGAAGATCGTGCTGAGCCACTACTCGCCGGTCAAGGAGACTCTGGAGGGCGAGCCGCCCGAGATCTACCCCTTCCTGGGCAGCTACCTGCTGGCCGAGGCGGTGGACAGCGTCGGGGCCGAGCTGATCCTGCACGGTCACGCGCACAAGGGCGCGGAGAAGGGCATGACGCCCGGCGGGATCCGGGTGCGCAACGTCGCGCTGCCCGTGCTCGGGCGGGCCTACGGGGTGTACTGCCTGAATGACGAGTGAGGCTCATATTGGGCCTTGACGGCCCGGAGTCATGGGCACACGCTGGGGGCGCCCCCCAAGTAGCCCCGCGAGGTGCCCATGCTCCGTCGTGCCGCTGCCCTGCTCGCCTTCCTCCTGCTCTTCGCGCTCGCGCCCCCCGCTGCCTCGAGTACGGCGGCGCAGCCCGTTCAGGGGTACGTCGACACCCACAACCACCTGATGAGCCACGAGGCCTTCGGCGGCCGGCTCATCTGCGGCAAGCCCTTCCACCCCGATGGCCCGGCCAGGGCCCTGCTCGACTGCCTCGACCACCACCCCAACGGGGAACTGGCGTGGTTCGAGAACTTCACCCGCACCGGCTCCCCGACCGGCACCCACGACCCGGTGGGCTGGCCGACCTTCCGCGACTGGCCGGCGCACGACTCGATGACCCACCAGCAGAACTACTACGAGTGGATCGAGCGCGCCTGGCGCGGCGGCCTGCGCATCATGGTCAACGACCTGGTCGCCAACCGGCAGCTCTGCGCGATCTACCCGATCAAGACCAACTCCTGCGACGAGATGACCACCCTCCGCCTGGAAGCCCGGCGCACCTTCGAGCTGCAGGACCACATCGACGCCCAGGCGGGCGGACCCGGCCAGGGCTGGTTCCGCGTCGTGCGCAGCGCCGAGGAGGCCCGCGCGGTCATCGCCCAGGGCAAGCTCGCCGTCGTGCTCGGCATCGAGACCTCCGAGCCGTTCGGCTGCCGCACCACGCTGGGCATCCCGCACTGCACCCGCGCCCAGATCGACCGCGGGCTCGACGAGATGCACGCGCTCGGCGTGCGCTCGATGTTCGTCTGCCACAAGTACGACAACGCGCTGTGCGGCGTGCGCTTCGACTCCGGCACGCAGGGCGCGATCGTCAACGCGGGCAACTTCCTGTCCTCCGGAAGCTTCTGGCGGGTCGAGCGTTGCACCGGCCCAGCCCACGACAACACCATCGTGCCGGGCGTGCTGCCCAAGGAGCTCTCGCTCGGCATCCCGCCGCTGCCGCTGTACCCGCCCGGCCCGCACTGCAACGTCAAGGGCCTGACCGCACTCGGCCGGTACATGATCGAGGGCATGATCGCACGCGGGATGATCGTGGAGATCGACCACATGAGCGTCAAGGCCGCGGCGCAGACGCTGGATCTGCTGGAGTCACGCGGCTATCCGGGCGTCATCTCCAGCCACAGCTGGACCGACCCCACCTACTTCCGCCGCATCTACCAGCTCGGCGGCATGATCACGCCGATCAGCGGGCACGCGGAGGAGTTCACCAGGACCTGGCGGGAGACCAAGGCCCTTCGCGACGAGCTGGGCAAGACCGGATTCGGTTACGGCATGGACGCCAACGGCATGCACGCCCTGCCCGGGCCGCGCGCCGGCAGTGCGGTGACCTACCCGCTGCCTGGTGGGCTGGCCCGCCCGATGACGGGCCAGCGCACCTGGGACTACAACGTCGACGGCGTGGCCCACTACGGCCTCGTCCCTGACTGGGTCGAGGACATGCGGGCCGTCGCCGGCGAGGATTTTGTGCGGGACATGGCGGCCGGCGCCGAGGCCTACCTGCAGACCTGGCAGGCCGCCACGACCCGCGCTACACGTTGAAGATGGAGACACCGCCCGGACCCACGAGGAAGCCCAGGACGATCAGGACGATCCCCCACAGGAGATCGCGACGAGCCAGGATCACGTAGATCCCAGCGATGACGAGGATTACCGCGATGATCCAGAGCAAAGTAGCCATGAGCTCACATCTGCCCTCAAAGGCCGTGCCTTAACGCACACCTCCAGGGCAGATATGTCACATGACTACTTTCGGTTACTTCCTCAGCAGCGAGGAACACGACCCCAAGGAGCTCGTACGGCAGGCCCAGGCGGCCGAGCGGGCCGGCTTCGAGGCGCTCTGGATCTCCGACCACTACCACCCGTGGCTCGACGTCCAGGGGCAGAGCGGCTTCGTCTGGTCGGTCATCGGCGCGATCGCGTCGGTGACCAGCCTGCCCATCACCACGGCCGTCACCTGCCCGCTGGTCAGGATCCACCCGGCGATCGTGGCCCAGGCGGCGGCCACCAGCGCCATCCTCACCGGCGGCCGGTTCCGGCTCGGGGTCGGCACCGGTGAGGCGCTGAACGAGCACATCCTCGACTCCCGCTGGCCGCCGGCCGCCGAACGCAGGGAGATGCTGGAGGAGGCGGTCGGCCTCATGCGGGAGCTGTGGAGCGGCAAGCTGGTCACCCACCGGGGCCGCCACTACTCGGTGGACACCGCGCGGCTGTACAGCCTCCCGGACGAGCCGCCGCCGGTGTACATGTCCGGCTTCGGGCCCAAGTCGGTCGAGCTGGCGCTCCGCATCGCCGACGGGTTCATCTCCACCGGCCCGGACGCCGAGAACGTCGCCCGCTTCAAGGAGGCGGGCAAGCCCGCCCAGGGCGGGCTCAAGGTCTGCTACGCCGCCGACGAGTCCGAGGCCCGCAAGACCGTCCACCGGCTGTGGCCCACGCAGGGCATCAAGGGCGAGTCCGCCCAGCTCCTGCCGCTGCCCCGGCACTTCGAGCAGCTCGCGGAAATGGTGACGGTCGAGGAGGCCTCAGCGCAGACGCCCTGCGGCCCCGACCCGGAGGTGCACATCCGAGGGGTGCGCGAGTACGTGGAGGCCGGCTTCGACGAGGTGTACATCAGCCAGATCGGCCACGACCAGGACGCCTTCTTCGACTTCTACTCCCGCGAGGTCTTGCCGGCGTTGCGCTGACCGCCGTTGCCGCGGCGGAGGTCGAGGATCGGCTGCAGCAGCCAGAAGTAGCCGCCCACCAGGGCCACGAGCGCGCCGAAGGCGACCGCCGTCGGATCGTTCAGCACGACCTCCGCCACCAGCGACACCGCCGCGGTCATCGCGATCAGCAGGAAGACCGCCCCCGCCACGCCGAGCGAGTTGGCCCGGTGCAGCATCCGCTCCTTCAGCCCCGTGCGGAAGATGAGCCGGTGCTGCGCCGCCGGGGTGATGAAGCACACGGAGGCCAGCGCCGAGCCGAGCAACGCGATGAAGAACAACCACAGGCCCGCGTTGTCCATCTTGGAGAAGCCCTGCTGGAAGGGCACGGTCAGCAGGAAGGCGAAGAGCACCTGCACACCGGTGACCGCCACCCGCAGCCCCTGCAGGAGTTCCTGCAGCTCGCGGTCCACCCGTTCCTTGTGGCTCTCGCCTGGCTCGCCGCGTTCGGCGTGCCGGTCGAGGCGCCCCTCGCTCACTCGGCCTCCTTCATCAGTTTCGCGTAGGCGAACTGCAGCCAGTCGGAGATGGCCACCGCGCTCATCGTCGCGCCGACCAGCCGGGTCAGCCGCGGCGCGAAGACCAGACCGGCCGCGTAACCGGTGGCGGTCCACTGGGCCAGGCAGAACGGGCAGGCCAGCAGCTCGCCGACGGCGTTGCGCGGCTCCTCCTTCAGCTCGGCCGGGCCGCTGACGCCCTGGTAGCGGGTGAAGGGCGCACGCAGCGGGCTGGTCACCGGGTCCTTGGCGATCAGCCTGGAGACCTTGTGCGTGCACATGCCCATGATGGCCAGGTCGAGCGGGCCCACCCGGTCGGGCGGTCGCCGGCCGGTCAGCGCGGCCAGGGCCGCGGCCAGGCCGACCGCTCCGCCGTACACGGCGAGGATCTTGAGATAGGGGGCCAGGGGCCCCTTGCGGTATTCGCGTTCCGTTTCCTCGAGCACAGCTCAGCGCTACCCGCCACGTGCAGGTCTACTCGTGGATCGTGGGGGTAGCTGCCGTACATGGGGAGCCACAGTCATGAGGTGACGGATGCGATTCTTGAGACGCTCAAGCGCGCCAGTTCGGGATTGAAGGACGCCGGCGTCAAGTTCGCCCTGGCGGGCGGCTGCGCGGCGTACGCCAGGGGCGCGGCCCCCTCCTTGCACGACGTGGATTTCGTGCTGATGGAGAAGGACGCGCCGATCGCGCTGGAGGCGCTGCGCGATCTGGGCTTCCGCACGCACAAGCCGCCCGAGGACTGGCTGGTGAAGGCGTTCGACGAGGACCGGCTCGTGGACCTGATCTACCGGGTCTCCGACAACCCGGTCACCGAGGAGTTGCTGGCGCGGGCCGAACCGCTCAAGGCCTCGGCGGTGATCATGCCGGTGCTGGAGGCGACCGACCTGGTGATCTCGTGGCTGATGCCGATGTCCGAGCACGCCTGCGACTACGGAAGCCTGTTGCCGCAGGTCCGCGCGCTGCGGGAGCAGGTGAACTGGGACCGGGTGGGGGCGGTGACGATGCGCTCGCCGTACGCCTTCACCTTCCTGACGCTGCTGGAGCGGCTGGGGGTGATCGACCACCCGGTGCGCCCGGAGGCCGAGGAGGACTGGCCGTAGACCGCGGGCACGGCAAGGGCCGCACCCCTGCTGGGGTGCGGCCCTTGTGGTCCGATCAGGTCAGAACGCGGTGCCCGGACCCTGCGGGAAGCGGCGGTAGTACTCGCCGACCCGGGTACGGTACTCAGGCTCCTTGAACGTCGCCTCGTCGAACTCGGGCGCGTCCTTGATCTCCGCCTTGGTGCGGGAGACGTAGACGTTGCGCTCCTGCGGGTCGATCTGCGTGATCACCGAGCCGGGAAGCAGGACCTTCTTGCCGAAGATCCACGGGCCGGTGTCGACGATGACGTAGCTCTCGCCGACCTCGTACGTGGCTTCGTCGATGGATCCGATCTTCCCGTCGGTGGCCTGCACGTGGTAACCGACCAGGTCGAGGCTCTTGCCGCGATCGTAGACGTCAGGGCGATAGTCCCAGAGCTCCATGAGGGAGTGCTCCTTTCGTCCGACTTTCTCGGGAAATTTCCTGCTACCCGGACACAAATTGGTAAACGTGGCTTAGCCTCTACGGCTGTGCCGTACCAACAGAACATCAACCAGCAGTCAAGTGGACCAGTCCACTCTTCTCCCGTGGAAAGGGACAGGCTCTACGAGGTCGACGCGCTGCGGCTGCTCGCGGCGCTCTGCGTGGTCCTGTACCACTACACCTTCTCCGGGTGGTCCAAGAACGAGACCGCGGTGGTCTTCGCCGCCGAGAGCACGGTCACCCGGTACGGCTACCTCGGCGTGGACCTGTTCTTCCTGATCAGCGGCTTCGTCGTGCTGATGAGCGCCTGGGGGCGCACGCCCCGGCAGTTCGCCGTCTCGCGGCTGGTGCGGCTCTACCCGGCCTACTGGTTCGGGATCGCGGTCACCTCGATCGTCATCCTGACCCTCGGCCAGGGGCTCTACCAGGTCACGCCGGTGCAGTTCCTGGTCAACCTGACCATGTTCCAGGCGGTGGCCGACATCCCCAACGTGGACGTCGTCTACTGGACGCTCTGGTCGGAGATGCGCTTCTACTTCATCATCCTGGCGCTGACCCTGGTCGGCATGACCAAGACCCGCGTGCTGGGCGTGATGTGGGGCTGGCTGGCGCTGACCTTCGCGGTGCAGGCCGGGCTGCTGCCGCAGGCCGCCGACCTGATGGTGCAGTCCGAGTTCTCGCACTACTTCGTCGGCGGCATGGCGCTGTTCCTGCTCTACCGCTTCGGGATGAGCTGGCAGATCGCGCTGCTGGTGCCGATCTGCCTGGGCAACGCGGTCTACCAGGCGGTCCGCTACGCCAACGCGGTGGGGGAGCGCTACCACGTGAGCTACTCGGCGGTCGCGGTCGGCGCGGTGGTCGTGGCCATCTTCCTGGTGATGACGCTGGTCGCGCTGCGGGTGACCAAGCCGCTGGGCCGGCCCGGCATGGTCACCGCCGGGGCGCTGACCTACCCGCTCTACCTGCTGCACGCCTCCATCGGCTTCGTCCTGTTCAACCTGCTCGACGACTACGTCAACGCCTACGTCCTGCTGGCCGGGGTGATCGTGCTGATGCTCGCGGCGGCGTACGGCGTGCACCGCGTGGTGGAACAGCCGCTCGCGCCCCGGCTCAAGCGCTGGGCCCTCGGCAAGCAGCCGGTTCCGGCCTGACCGTACCGGCCGGCCGGTAAGCATGGCCTGGGCCCGGCCCGGGGGATACGATCCGCTGCACACCCCTACACGCTGCGGGAGCGGACATGACGCTCGGAACCGGCCATGAGTGGATCCCGCCCGGCATCGACGCCGGCCGGCCGAGCGTCGCCCGCGTCCACGACGCGCTGCTGGGAGGCACCGAGAACTTCGCCGTGGACCGGGCGGTCGCCGACCGGCTCAAGCAGGCCGTGCCCGAGGTGGTGGACCTCGTCTGGTGCAACCGCGCCTTCATCGGGCGCGCCACCGACCACCTCGTCCGCGAGGCCGGCATCACCCAGCTCATCGACCTCGGCTCGGGGCTGCCGACCATCGAGAACACCCACGAGGTCGCCCAGTGGGCCGACCCCCGTGCCCGGGTGGTCTACGTGGACATCGACCCGATGGTCGAACTGCACTCCCGTACCATCCTGCGGGAGAACGGCCAGGCCGTGGTCATCACCGCCGACGTGCGCGACGTCGACTCCGTGCTGGGCCACCCCGACCTTCTCCGGCTGATCGACTTCTCCCGGCCCGTCGGGGTGCTCATGGTCGGCCTCCTGCACCTCTTCCCCGACGACGCCGACCCCTGGAAGCTCGTGGCCGAGTACCTCCAGCCCTTGGCCTCCGGGAGTCACCTCGTCGCCTCCAACTTCTACGCCTCGCCCAGCCCGCAGGCCAAGGCGCTGGAGGCGATGCTCCACGCCACCATGGGCACCGGCCACTTCCGCTCCCGTGCCGCCATCGGGCGTTTCTTCAGTGGGCTGGACCTGGTCGACCCCGGCCTGGTCCCCTTCCCCCAATGGCGGCCCGACGGCCCACCCCCGGTCTCCCTTGCCCCGTGGGAAGAGATCCTCCTCGGCGCGGCTGCCCGCAAACCTTGACCTTCTTTGGGTCTGTGGCCCCCCGCCGCCCAGGATCATCCCCCACCGCCGGGCTCCTCACCGCATTGGTGGACAGGGGGCATTGGTGGACAGGGGGCGCCCGGGAGCGACCCCCCGCTCCCACCGACCACCCGACCCAACCGATGCGGCGGGCAGGGGGTGCGGTGGGTGGTGATCCTGGGCGGCGGTCGACCCACCGACCACCCCGCCCCCAACCGATGCGGCGAGTACGGGGTGCGGCGGGTGGTGATCCTGGGCGGCGGCCGACCCACCGACTACCCCATCCAACCGATGCGGCGAGCACAGGGTGCGGTGGGCGGTGATCCTGTGCGGTGGCCGGTCAGGTTACGGTGTCCCCGAAGCCTCAGTTCCGGCGAGCCGCCGAGCTGACCCGCTTGGCGATCCGTTCCCACTCGGTCCCGAACGGGTTGTCGTTGATCATGTAAGTCCACGTAGCACTAGGCCGCCGCAGCTCAGGATCAGGCACCTCGAACGACTCAAGCGACCGCTTCTCGATCTCGGTCATAAGCTGCTTGTACTCCGCCACAGCCTCCCGATGGAACTCGTCCAACGGGCTCATCCGCCCCAGCGCCCGAAGATGAATCCCCTCCCGGAGATCCGTCAAAAACGCCAAATGCTCGGTCCAGCACCGATCAAGGTGGAACAGCACGATCTGCCGCGCCGTCTCGTCCCGGCTCTCCTCGGGCAGTTCCGCCCACCGCTCCGGATCCGCCCCCGACAGCGCCACGCTGGCCGAGTCCCCGTGCAGCACCTTGTCCCGCCACTCCAGCACCAGCTCCCGCTGATGCTCAAGCAGCCGGGTGTACCGCCAGGTGTTGCGGTGGATCTCCAGGTTGACGCCCTCGGCCACCCGCTGGGCGTGCCCCACCAGGTAGGCCCCTCGGCGGTGCCGTACCACCCCGTCCGGGTCCGCCGAAGGCGGCCGCTCGTCGGGCACGAACTGGGTGATCAGCGCGTCCTGCGTGCTGACGAAGAACACCGACCCCCCGGGATCCCCCTGCCGCCCGGCCCGCCCGCGGAGCTGGTCGTCGAGGCGGCTGGAGGCGTGCCGGCCGGAGCCGATCACGTAAAGTCCGCCGAGTTCGGCCACGCCGTCCCCGAGCCGGATGTCGGTGCCGCGCCCGGCCATCTGGGTGGAGACGGTGATCGCGCCGTGCTCGCCGGCGCGGGCGATGATCGAGGCCTCTTCGGCGTCGTTCTTGGCGTTGAGCACGACCGGCTCCAGCTTGCGCCGCTGGAGCAGCTTGGCGAGGTGCTCGGACTCGGCCACGTCGAGGGTGCCGATGAGGATCGGCCGGCCGCTCTCGTGGACCGCCTGGATCTCCTCCACCAGCGCGGCGATCTTGTCCGGTTCGGTGGGGTAGATGCGGTCGGGCTCGTCCTCGCGCACGCACGGCCGGTTGGACGGGATGACCGCGACCTTGAGCCCGTAGAACTCGCCGAGCTGCTCACTGACCGCGACCGCGGTCCCGGTCATGCCGCAGATCTGCGGGTAGCGCCGGATGAGGCCCTGGACGCTGATCTGGTCGAGGATCTCGCCCTTCTCGGTCGGCGCCAGCGCCTCCTTGGCCTCGACCGCGGCCTGCAGGCCGTCCGGCCAGCGCTGGAGCAGCGCCACCCGGCCACGCGAGGCGTTGATCAGTTGCACCTTGCCGTCGCGCACGATGTAGTCGACGTCGCGGGCGAGCAGTGCGTGGGCGTGCAGGGCGAGGTTGACCTCGATCAGCGTGCCGGGCTCGTTCTCGTCGTAGAGGTCGACGCCGAGCTGGTTCTCCACGGTGGCCGCGCCCTTGGCGGTCAGGTAGACGTTGCGGCCCTGCTCGTCGATCTCGTAGTGGTAGCCGCGCACCAGCGTGCGCACCAGGGCGGCGAGCTCGGGCGCGGTCGTGCCGAGCTCCGCCGCTCCGGCCAGCACCAGCGGCACCCGCGCCTCGTCGACCAGCACGGAGTCGGCCTCGTCGACCAGCGCCACCTGCGGGGCCGGGACGATGATCTGCTTCGGGTCGGTGCACAGGCGGTCGCGCAGCACGTCGAAGCCGATCTCGCTGACCGGCCCGTAGAGGACGTCCTTGGCGTAGGCCTCGCGGCGCTGCTCGTGGGTGGAGTTCTGGTCGATGTAGCCGACCGTGACCCCCATCGCCGCGTAGAACGGCGCCATCCACTCCGCGTCGCGCTTGGCGAGGTAGTCGTTGACCGAGATGACGTGCACGTGCTTGCCCTGCAGCGCGTAGCCCGCGGCGGCCATGGCGCCGGAGAGCGTCTTGCCCTCGCCGGTGGCCATCTCGGCGATGTGCCCGTCGAGCAGGGCCAGGGTGCCGATCAACTGCACGTCGTACGGCTTGAGCCCCAGGGTCTCCTCGGCGGCGTGGCGCGCGAAGGCACAGAAGCCCGCCAGGTCGGAGATGTCCGGCTTGTCGGGGCGCTTGCTCAGCTTGTTGGCCGCGTGCACCACCCGCTCGTACGACGTGATGCCCACGCCGCCCGGCCGGTCGAGCATGTTCCGGAAGAAGGCGGAAAGCTTCGAACGTCCGGATGGTTCAGCCGAGGCCCTTTTGCCGCTCACAGTCCCTCCAACGAGTGGTCGCCCGGGCCTGTTCCTTCGGGGGCCCACGGGCCGGGTCCGGTACGGCAGGCGCCGCCGTACCGGACCTTAGCTCATCGCGCCTCGTGCATGGTCAAGGCGACGACCGCCGCGAGGAGCACCACGCTGCCCGCGACCCCGGCCGGGGTCAGCCGCTCGCCCAGGAACGCCACCCCCAGCGCCGCCGCCCCGACCGCCTCGCCGAGCGAGATCACCGAGGCGGTGGTGGCCTTGACTGCGCTCAGCGCCCGGAAGAACAGCCCGTAGGCCAGGGCGGTCGGGATCGCGCCGAGGTAGAGGAGGAGCAGGAGGGATTCGAGGGAGAGTGACGGGATTGTCCCCCCGGCGAGCAGGAACGGCGCCAGGCACAACGCCGCCACCCCGAACCCGCCGACCGTCGTGCGCGCCGGGTCGGCGTGGTGCCGCCTGCCGTACAGGGTGACGGCGGCGTACCCGGCGGCGGACAGCAACGCCATCCCCACCCCCACCACCGCTCCCGACGCCCAGGCCCCCTCATCCCCAGCCGGCCCGACCCCGGCCACCACCGACCCGGCCGCTCCGTTTCCAGCGGCCCCAACCTTGGCCACCACTGGTCCGGCCGCCTTGTTTCCAGCGCCCCCGACCCCGGCCGCCCCGGCCGCCTCTGTGGTGGTCCCCTGGGCGGTGGTTTCGGCTGCGGTGGGGAGGCCGGTGGTCAGGAGGAGCAGCCCGCCGAGCGCCGCGGCCATGGCGGCCACCCCGGTGCGGGACAGCCGTTCGCCCAGGAACACCCGCCCGCCGAGGGCCGCGAACAGCGTGGTCACCCCCATCGTCACCACCGTCGCCACGGCCACCCCGGTGGCCTCGATCGCGGCGAAGTAGGCGGTCTGGTAGACGGCCATCCCCACCCCGACGACCACCATGTCCTTGCTCACCCACCTGGACCGGGCGCTGCCAGGACGCGGGGACGCCGCCGCCGGGACGGAGAGGGGACGCCTCGCCCCGGGACGGTGGAACAGCCGGGCGGTGGCCAGCAACAGCACCCCGCCGATGAGGTAACGCCAGAGGGAGACACCGACCGGGTCGAGCCCGGCCTCGTCGAACAGCAGCTTGCCCGCCGCACCGCCGGTGCCCCAGGCGGCTGCGGCCACGCACACGTAGAACGCGCCACGCCGGGCGCTCAGGGAGTTCATGATGGATCGCTTCCGAAGGGAGTGTCTGAACAGGGCCCTGGAATGCGGGCAGCAGCCACCCCCGGATCGGGTCAGATCCGGATTCTTCGCGTCTTGGGGCCGCCCGCTAGCGAGCGGGGGGCGGAGAGATCACGTAATACGGCACCCGCCCACCCTAGCCGCGCCCTCTCGACCCCCGCCTCCCCAAATCTCCCGACCCGAAGGGGACTCCTTCGGGAGGAAGGGGCCCCCTCCCGAAGGACCCACCCGCCCCTCCGTAAGACCCCCGCCGTCCGAGACCCTCGCCCCTCCGTGCGACCCCCGCCACTCCGTGAGACCCCCGCCACTCCAAGAGGGAAACGCTGTGACATACCTGACGCCACCTGACAGGTAAGCGCGGAAGCATGGCTCGCATGACGACGAAAGCCAAGCTCATCGCTACGACTATCGACTGCCCCAACCCCGGCGAGCTCGCCGAGTTCTACCACCAGATCACCGGTCTCCCCATCCAGGTGACCCACGAGGACTACGCCGCCGTAGGGGACGAGACGGCCACGATCTACTTCGCCCGCCTGGACGAGCACCAGGCCCCCGCGTGGCCGGGTCCGGACAAGCAGTTCCATCTCGACTTCCGCGTCCCGGATGTGGACAAGGCGGTCAAGGAGTACGAGGCACTGGGCGCGACCAGGCCGGACTTCCAGCCGGGCCTGGAGATCGAGGGCGGCGGCTGGGTCGTCATGCGCGACCCGGCGGGCCATCTGTTCTGCGTCTGCCCGGAGAGATCAGCCTAAAGGCCGATTCAAACGCCGCCCTGGGCTAATACTCTGTATCAATGCTCTTCACGGACCTCTGCGGGCGCCCATGACCTGGGTCGGCCTGGTGATCGCCCTGCTAGGGGCCCTTGGGTACGCGCTCGGCGCGGCGCTGCAACAGTACGAAGCGGTGGCGGAGGGCGCGTCGCTGACGTTGATGCGCCGCCCCCGCTGGTGGATCGGCGGCGCCATCTCCTTCACCGGCGCCTGCCTGCACGCGGTGGCGCTGAGCTTCGCGCCGCTGGTGGCGGTGCAGCCGATCAGCGTCGCGACGCTGGTGTTCGCGGTGCCGCTGGCCGCGTTCATGTACGGGCGCAAGCCGTACAAGGCGGAGGTTCTCGGGTCGATCGCCGTGACGGTCGGCCTGCTGTGGCTGATGTTGCTCGTGCCTCCGCACAACGTGAAGCCGTACCTGAGCACGCCGAGCGCGCTGGGGTTCATCGGCGTGATCGCGGTGATCGTGGTGGTGGCGCAGCTCGCGGCCCGGCGGGTGCACGGGTCGGCGAAGGCGTTGCTGCTGGCGGTGGCGGCCGGTGCCGCGACCGCCAGCGTGTCGACGTTCGTGCGCGTGGTCGGCGGCGGGTTCGACGGCGACTTCGGCACGCTGCTGCATTGGTTCACCCTGGCCATCCCGACGCTGCTGGTCTGCGCGACGGTGTTGCTGCAGAAGTCGTACGCGGTCGGCTACTTCGGCATCGCCTACGCGGGCGTGCAGGTGGTCGACCCGATCACCAGCGTGATGGCCGGGGCGATCCTGCTCGGCGAGCCGCTGCCGACCAGCCCGAGCACGGCGGTGCCCGCGCTGCTGGCCGCGGCGCTGACGGTGGCGGGCACGATCACGCTCGGCCGGCTGGCCCCCGATCACTCGAAGCAGCAGCCGAAGCAGCAGCCGGCCCAGAAGGCGACCCAGCCGGGCACGCAGCCGGGGACGCAGCAGCAGCCGATCCAGCAGCCGCCGGTCCAGCAGCAGGGGCCGGAGGCGGGGCCCATCCCAGCACCTCTTCCTGCGACCGCAACAGCAGATCTGGACTGATCCGCGAGCCCAGGCTGAGCGCCAGGTTGCGCAGGCCGGTGGCCACCGGGTTGCGCCACATGACCGCCCGGTTCACCGACGCCGCCCGCGCGACGATCTTGCTGGTCCGCGGCAGCCGTACCCGCGTGTAGGCCTCCAGGTCGGGCGCGACGGCGGCGAGCACGACCGCGTCCTCGATCGCCTGGCAGGCGCCCTGGCCCAGGTTGGGCGTCATGGCGTGCGCGGCGTCGCCGAGCAGCGCGACCTTGCCGTGGTGCATGGCGGGCAGCGGCTGGGCGAGGTAGTGGACGTCGTTGCGGATGATCCGCGCCGGGTCGAGGCTCTCCAGCAGCGAGCGGATCGGGTCGTGCCAGTGGCCGAAGCGGCGCAGCAGCTCGGCCTTCTCGTCGGCCAGGACCGTGCCGGCCGGCAGCGCGTCGGTGGCGTAGATGTACACCTCGTCGTCGGCGAGCGGCATGATGCCGAAGACCTTGCCCTCGCCCCAGCTCTCCGCGCTGTTCAGCGGCCGGTCGGGTTTGGGGGCGAGCGCCCGCCACGCGGTGGCGCCGGAGTAGACCGGCCCCGGATGGCCGGGGAACAGGCGGGCCCGGTTGGCGGAGTGGATGCCGTCGGCGACGACCACCAGCTCCGCGTCGTAGGCCTCGGCCGGTCCGGTCTCGACGCCGAGGTGCAGCGCGTGCGTGGGCAACGCGCCGACGAGCAGCTCCGACAGCCGCGCCCGGCGCATCAGCACCACGCCGTCGCCCCAGCGCTCGATCGCCTTCTCCGGCGTGGTGCGGGTCAGCCAGCGGCCGTCGCTGCGCCGCAGCCCGGCCTCGCCCTGGATCGAGGCGAGCTTGCGCACCTCGTCGCCCAGCCCGATGGTGTCGAGCGCCTTGAGCGCGTTGGCCGCCACCGCCAGCCCGGAGCCGATCGGCTCCAGCTTGGGCGCCCGCTCAAGCACGCGCACCTCCCAGCCGCGCTGGTGCAGCGCGATGCCCGCGGTCAGGCCGCCGATGCCCGCTCCGATGACCACTGCCCGACGACCCATGACCGCCCCTCCCGCAGGGAAACTACAGCTGTAGTGAGCAGACTACACCTGTAGTATCGCGGTGTGAACCGTACGGAGCTCATCGCCGAGACCGCGATCACCCTGCTGGCCGAGCGCGGCATGCGCGGGCTGACCCACCGCGCGGTGGACGAGGCGGCCGGCCTGCCGCCCGGCTCGACGTCCAACCTGGCCCGCAGCCGCGCGGCGCTGCTGGAGCTGACCCTCGCGCGGCTGACCAGCCTGGAGGAGGAGGCGCTGTCCGAGGTGTTCGTGCTGCCGGCGGGCGACCTGGTGGAGACGATGGCCAAGGGGCTGCAGGCGCAGCTCGCCGACCGGCGGCGCACCCTGGCCCGCTACGAGCTGGCGCTGGAGGCGACCAGGCGGCCGGAGCTGCGGGAGATCTACGACCGGGCGGGGGCGCGCTTCCGCGACCCCGCCGTCGCGCTGCTGGCCGCCGCCGGTTGCCCGGACCCGGTACGGCAGGCGCGCCAGGTGGTGTCCTATTGCGAGGGCGTGCTCTTCGACGCCATCGTCGGCGCGGGCGCCGAGCCCAGCGTCGAGGACCTGCGCGCCGGCCTGGCCGAACTGCTCACCGGCCTGGCCGTGAGAAGGCCGGACCCGGCGTCCGAGACCGCCGAGCCGCCACCACCGAGCCAGGAGAAGGGCTAATCGCAGGTCTCCCGGTGCGGAAGCCCCGCGAGGAGCCGCCGCCAGTCGGCCGGTGACAGCCCGCCCGCCGTGGCGCAGATCGCGTCCGCGGCCCGGTCGAGCGCCTCCGGCGCCCCCGAGGCGGTGAGCGACAGGCTGATCACCGTGCCGTGCCCGGTGAGCACCCGCAGTCCCTCCCCGGTGAAGCGCGCCTGGGCCGGCCGGGCGCCCGCGCTGGGCAGCCGCCGGTCGACCAGGAGCGCCCCGTCCGACAGCCGCCAGACCCGCACGTGGTCGTGCGCGGTCCCGGCCAGGAAGCGCCCGTCGGAGCTGAAGCGCAGCGGCCCGGCCGCCGGGGTGAGCGGCAGCTCGCGGCTGGGCGCCCCGTCGAGCCCGAAGATCTGCACGCCGCGCTCGGTGGCGACGGCGATGCGCTGCCCGTCGGGGCTGAAGGCGGCGTAGTCGAGGGCGAACCCGGCCAGCCAGGGCGCGGGCCGGCTCTTCTGGCCGTCCAGCCAGCGCAGCTCCGACCGCGAGGCGTCGAAGACGAGCGCGAGCTGGTCGCGCGGGGAGACCAGCGCGTACTCCCCGTCGAAGCGCACCCGCCCGGCCCGCAGGTCCCAGGCCCAGCGTTCGCCGCTCTGCCGGTCGGCGGCGAAGACGAGGCCGCCGCCGGGGCTGAACCACGCCGAGTGCTCGCCGGGCCAGTCGAGCCCCCGGCCGATCTCGCCGAGCGCCTGCCCGGACCAGGCGTCCCACAGGAAGGTGCGGCCCGCGCCGACCATGGCCAGCTTGCGCCCGTCCGGCTCCCAGGCCAGGGCGCGGATCTTCTCCGGCACGTTCTTGGCCACGAGCTGCTCGCCGGTCCGCACGTCGTAGACGCGCAGCACGCCGTTGGTGACCGCGGCCAGGTGCGAGCCGTCGTCGCTGAGGGAGTGGATGGAGCGCTCGTCGGCGCCCGGGTCGGTGAAGACCGACAGCGCGGGGTCGGTCGCCGAGCGCCGCAACGCGTCGGCGGCCTGCTCGACCGGGGCCAGCTTCCAGGCGGCCAGGCTGAGCCGCCGCGCGGTCACCGGGTCGGCCACCCGCAGCTCCTCGGCCTTGCTGGCCGCCAGCCGGGCCATGGTCTCGTCGAGCTGGTCGCCGGTGCTGCCCGTCTGCCACAGCGCCAGGCCGGCGGCCAGCAGCGCGAGCACCAGGCCGCCGGCGACGACGGCCAGTCTGGTGCGGGCCCGGCGGCGGCTGCGGGCGGTGCCGGCGTCGAGGAACTCCTGCTCCTCGTCGCTCAGCGTCACGTGCCGGCGGGCGGTGGCCGCCCAGGCGACGATCTTGTCGACCTGCGCGGGCGGGATCAGGTCGGCGTCGCGCCGCCCGCTGGTGTCCCACCGCCGCGCGGCCTGGACCAGCTCGCGGTGTACGGCGAGGCCCTCGCGCTCCCCGTCGAGCCATTCCCGCAACCGGGGCCAGGCTCGCACCAGGGCGGGGTGGGTGATCGTCACGGTGTCGGTCACGGTGAGCAGGCCGGCTTCGCCGTACGCCTGGAGCACGGGTTCGGCGCGCTCGCCGAGGTCGGCGCGGGGGACCGAGCAGCGGGTCTCGCCGGGCTCGACCAGCCGCAGCAGGATCTCGGGGACCAGTTCCTGCTCGGCGCTGGGAAGGGCGAGGTAGACCTGCTCGGCGCGCTCGCCGAGCGGCGGGTCGTCCACGGGTTCGGGGGGCAGGAGCCGTCCCTGCTGGGACTGAGGGGCGTCGAGCAGGGACAGGAGTAATCGGCGGGCGTCGGGCCGGCGGCCGGGATCGGGGTCGCGGGCCTGGCCGACCAGCTCGCGCAGGGCCCGGTCGAGCTCGCCGCCGGCGGCGAACTCGATCAACTCGGCCCAGGCGGCGATGTCGGCGGGCGGGCCTTCCTCGGCGCCGGCGGCGCCGAGCCCGATCAGCCGCGGTCCCTCGGGGCCGAGCAGCACGTGGTCCGGGTCGACCGCGCCGTGCGCCGTGCCCGCCTCGTGCACGGCGGCCAGCGCGGTGACGGTCGCGGAGGCCAGCCGGTAGAGCTCGTCGCAGCCGTAGGGCCCCTGCTCGGCGACGACCTGGCGCAGCGTGGGCCCTGGCACGTACTCGCTGACCACGTACGGCCGCTCGCCCTCCAGGTCCGCGTCGACGAGCTTGGCCACGTACAGCGAGGTGACCGTCTGGGCCCGGCGGCAGGAGGAGCGGTCGGCGGACTTGGGTAACAGCATGAGCGCGTAGCGTGAACCGGCTTGGTCGTAGGCTTCGCGCACGGCGCCATTGCCGAGACTGGCGCCGAGCCAGTAGGCGCCCAGCCGATCATCCATGCGCGGTTAGATGCCGCCTTTCGGCTAACGGTTCAGGCGAGCCCGGTGCTCCGGCCACTCCTCCTTGAGAATGCCGAAATGTACGCTGTCGCGCCAGGTGCCGTCGGGACGCTTCCGATGCCGGCGCAGGGTGCCCTCGTGCACGCCGCCGATCCGCCGGATGGCCGCCTGCGAGCGGGTGTTCAGCACGTCGGTCTTGAGCAGCACGCGGTTGTAGTCGTGCTCGTGCGCGAACAGGTGGTCGATCAGCAGGATCTTGCACGAGGTGTTCACCGCGGTGCGCCACACCGCCCTGCCGTACCACGTCCAGCCGATCTCGACGCTGTGGCTGTAGGTGGGCACGTCGCCGAAGGTGGTCCAGCCGACCGCGTGGCCGTCGTGCACGACGGCGAAGGGCACGTAGTGGTCGGGCCGGCCGATCAGGTACTGGGCGAGGCCGGCCAGCTCGTCCTTGGTCCGCGGCGTGGGGCAGGGCATCCAGCGCCACACCTCCTCGTCGGCGCCGCCGGCCTCGAAGAGGTCGGGCACGTGGTCAAGGGTGAGCGGTTCCAGGCGGACCACCGCGTTCTCCAGGACGACCGGAGCGGGCAAGGCGTGTGTCATGGCAGGAGGGTAGCGGCGCGGCCGGCGCCCGGTTGAGTGCCACCTGGGGCGATTAACGGGAAGCCAGTCGCCGTGGTCGACAGTCATACCGACCGGTCGGTAGTGTCGCGGCATGGACTTCGCCTTCGACAGCGTCACCGAGGAACTGCGCCGGCGCCTCCTGCGCTTCATGGACGAGTGCGTCTACCCCGCCGAGGCGGCCTTCGACGAGCAGGCGGCGACCGCCGGCTGGGGCCCGCCGCCCCTGCTGGAGGACCTGAAGGACGAGGCGCGCAAGCGCGGGCTCTGGAACCTCTTCCTGCCCGGCGAGCACGGCGCCGGCCTCACCAACCTGCAGTACGCGCCGCTCGCCGAGATCATGGGCCGCTCGCCGAGCCTGGCGCCGGCGGCCACCAACTGCGCGGCGCCGGACACCGGCAACATGGAGGTCCTCTCCATGTTCGGCAGCGAGTGGCAGCGCAAGGAGTGGCTGCGCCCGCTGCTGGAGGGCGAGATCCGCTCCGCCTTCGCGATGACCGAGCCGGACGTGGCCTCCTCCGACGCGACCAACATCGCTACGAGCATCGTCCGCGAGGGCAACGAGTACGTCATCAACGGCCGCAAGTGGTTCATCTCCGGCGCGATGAACCCCAACTGCAAGATCTTCATCGTCATGGGCAAGACCGATCCCGAGGCGCCCTCGCACCGGCAGCAGAGCATGATCCTGGTGCCCCGCGACACGCCGGGCATGACGATCAAGCGCGGCATGACGGTCTTCGGCTACACCGACGGCGACCACGGCGGCCACGCCGAGGTGCTCTTCGAGGACGTGCGGGTCCCGGCCGACAACCTCGTCGGCGAGGAGGGCGGCGGCTTCGCCATCGCCCAGGCCCGCCTCGGCCCCGGCCGCATCCACCACTGCATGCGGCTGATCGGCATGGCCGAGCGGGCCATCGAGATGATGTGCAAGCGGGCGCTGGAGCGCACCGCCTTCGGCAAGCCCATCGCCCAGCAGGGCGTGGTCCAGGACTGGATCGCCGAGTCGCGGGTCCGGGTCGAGCAACTGCGGCTGCTGGTGCTCAAGGCCGCCTGGCTCATGGACACCGTGGGCAACCGGGGCGCGCACACCGAGATCCAGTCCATCAAGATCGCCGCGCCGCTGACCGTCGAGTGGATCCTGGACAAGGCGGTCCAGGTCCACGGCGCCGGCGGCGTCTCCCAGGACTTCCCGCTGGCCGGCCTCTGGGCGCACGCCCGGACCCTGCGCCTGGCCGACGGGCCCGACGAGGTGCACAAACGATCCCTTGCCTACCGGGAGCTGAAGAAGTGGATGTAGTCACCAAGTTTCTGGAGAACGCGCCGTCCGACCGGCTCGAGTACCTGAGGGCCCGCTTCGACGCCGGCCTGGCCTGGGTGCACTTCCCGGTCGGCCTGGGCGGGCTCGGGCTGTCCCGCGAGCTCCAGCCCGAGATCGAGGCGGCACTCAGCGGGCACCCGCAGCCCGACTTCGGCGTGCAGACCATCGGGCTCGGCATGGCCGCCCCGACCATCCTCGCCTTCGGCACCGAGGAGCAGAAGCGCCGCTTCCTGCGCCCGCTCTACACCGGCGAGGAGATCTGGTGCCAGCTCTTCTCCGAGCCCGGCGCCGGATCCGACCTGGCCACCCTCGCCACCCGCGCGGTCCGCGACGGGGACGAGTGGATCGTGGACGGGCAGAAGGTCTGGACCTCGGGCGCGCACCACGCCCGCTGGGCCATCCTCGTCGCCCGCACCGACCCGGACGTCCCCAAGCACCGCGGCCTGACCTACTTCGTCTGCGACATGCAGGCCCCCGGGGTCGAGGTCCGCCCGCTGCGCCAGATCACCGGCGAGGCCGAGTTCAACGAGGTCTTCCTCACCGGCGTCCGGCTCGGCGACGACCTGCGGCTCGGCGAGATCGGCGACGGCTGGCGGGTGGCGCAGACCACCCTGATGAACGAGCGCGTGGCGATCGGCGGCAATCCGGTACGGCGGGGCGGCGGCATGATGCAGCCGGTGCTCGAAGCCTGGCGCGACCGCCCGGAACTGCGCACCGAGGAGCTGCGCCAGCGGCTGCTCAAGGTCTGGGTCGAGGCCGAGGTGACCCGCCTGTCCGGGGTACGGCTGCGCGAGCAGCTCGCCGCCGGCCAGCCCGGCCCCGAGGGCTCGGGCATGAAGCTCTCCTTCGCCAAGCTCAACCAGGAACTGTCCGGGATCGAGGTCGAGCTGCTGCGCGACCTGTCCTACGACGACTGGAGCTTCCGCCGCTCCGGCGCGGTCGACTTCTTCGGCCGCGGTCCCGGCTACCGCTACCTGCGGGCCAAGGGCAACTCGATCGAGGGCGGCACCTCGGAGATCCTGCGCAACATCGTCGCCGAGCGTGTGCTGGGGCTGCCGAGCGAGCCCCGCGTGGACAAGGACGTGCCGTGGAAGGACCTGCCCAGATGAGCGCAGCGAACCAATCGACACAGCGACCCGGTCAACGGGCCGACGGAGGAGGCCCGATGACCCTGCTGTACAGCCCCGACGAGGACGACCTGCGTTCGGCGGTCCGTTCGCTGCTGGCCGACCGGGCCTCCTCCTCGGCCGTGCTCGCCCGCGTCGAGTCGGCGCAGCCGTACGACCTGGACCTGTGGAAGACGCTCGCCCAGGAGATCGGCGTGGCCGGCCTGCTGGTGCCCGAGGAGTACGGCGGAGCCGGCGCCACGGCGCGCGAGGCGGGCGTGGTCATGGAGGAGCTCGGCCGGGCGGTCGCGCCCGTGCCCTTCTTCACCAGCTCGGTCCTGGCCACCAAGGCGCTGCTCGACGCCGGCGCGGGGGAGGAGCTGGAGCGCCTGGCCGCCGGAGAGGTCACCGCGGCGCTCCTGGTGCCGCTGGCGGCCTCGCCGTACAAGATCCTCACCGAGGGTCTGGTGGCCGGCGCGGAGGCCGCGGAGGTGCATCTGAGGGTCGAGGAGGGCGTGCTCTACCGCGTGGAGGGCGCCACGGTCGAGGTCGTGCCGTCGCTGGACCTCACCCGGCCGGTGGCGCGGGTCTCCGGCGGCGAGCGGGTGGCCAGGCTGGGCGAGGTCGATCTGGGCGAGATCCTCGGCTTCGGCGCGGCTCTGCTCGCCTCCGAGCAGCTCGGCGTCGCCGAGTGGTGCCTGGAGACGACGCTGGCCTACGTCAAGCAGCGCTACCAGTTCGCCCGGCCGGTCGGGTCCTTCCAGGCGATCAAGCACCGGCTGGCGGACCTGTGGCTGGACGTGGTCCGTGCCCGGGCGGCGGCGCGCAACGCGGTCGCCGAGCTGTCGCCGATCTCGACGGCGACGGCGGCCTCCTGGAACTCCTCGGTGGCCGTGCACGTGGCGGAGGAGGCGGTCCAGCTCCACGGCGGGATCGGGATGACCTGGGAGCACCCGGTGCACCTGTACCTGAAGCGGGCCAAGGCCGACGAGATCGCGCTGGGCACGCCCGGCGACCACCGCGAGGCCCTGGCCGGCCTGGTGGGGCTGGACTAGGAGGCCGGCTTCAGCGAGGTCAGCAGCAGGTCGGCGAAGTGGGCGCCCACCTGGGCACCGGTCAGCGGCCCGTCCGCGTGGTACCAGGTGCCCAGGTGGTGCACCGAGCCGAAGAAGAAGTCGACCACGATCTCGGCCGGCACGTCGGCGCGGAAGACGCCCTCACGCTGGCCCTCGGCCACCAGGGCGCGGAAGCGCTCGTGGTAGCGCCGCCGCTCGGCCCTGACCGTCTTCTGGGTCTGCGGCGCGAGCAGGTGCATCGAGCGGAAGAAGATCTTGGAGTCGTCGAGGTTCTGGGTGGTCGTCTCGACCACGTCGGCCGCGGCGCGGTAGAGCCGCTCGGCCACCGGGCCCGGCCCGTCGGCGATCTCGGTGAGCCGGCCGGTCTGCATCCGCAGCAGGCGGGCGTAGACCTCGTGGAGCAGGTCGTCCTTGGAGTCGAAGTAGTGGTACATGGCGCCCTTGGTGACGCCGGCCGCGACCACGATCTCCTGGACCGAGGTGCTCTCGAACCCTTGCTCGGCGAACAGGCGGGTGGCCTCGCCGAGCAGTCTCTGACGTACCGGTTCTTCCTTCACGTCTCCTGAGCATACCGACTGGTCGGTAGATCGGCGCGTGATCTGATCGGGTTGGTGTTATTTCCATAACCTCCCGCACGTCGCGCTCCAACTTAGGGTATCCATCCCTCGGCGAGGGATCTCCGGCGTGGCAGATCCATGCATTACCTACTCAGTCGGGGAGTTCGGCATGCCCGGTGGCTCGATCTACGTTCAGCGGGACGAGAAGTTCACGGGTAACTCAGCGCAGTGGTACTACGAGAAGTACTGGCACGAGGACGCGCGCAGCCGCCAGAGGCTGCGCGCGGTGAAGGGCGTCATCGCCCTCGCGGGCGCGTTCTGGCTGGCCATGCGCCTGGATCTGACCGGCGCGGTCTTCTACGCGCTCGGCGCGGGCCTCGCCGCGGCGGGGCTCGACTGGTACCTGTCCTGGCGCTCCTACCGCGCCACCGCCGTCTGGCGGGGCCGCCGGCGCGGCGAGCTCGTCACCGGACGGCTCCTGCGGCGCTCCCTGCGGGGCCATCGGGTCCTGGACGGGCGGGCCATCCGCGGGCAGGCCTCCATCGACCACCTCATCATCGGGCCCGGCGGCGTCTGGATCGTGGACAACGAATCCTGGAGCCCCGACACCGAGATCGCCACGTACGGCGGGCGGTTGTTCTTCGGTGAGAAGTACGGCACGGCGGTGGCCAAACCGCTCGTGGAGACCGCGGCGGCCTTCGCGGAGCTGCTCACCCGCGAGACCGGCATCCCCGTGCAGATCGGGACGCTCCTGGCGGTTCACTGCGGGCAGCTTCCGAGGCGCGGCCTCGTCGCGGCCGAAGGGGTCACCCTGGCCAAGCCCCGGCTGATCGCGCGGCTGGTGCGCCGTACGGTCAACCAGGTGCTCACCGAGGCGCAGATCGAGGTCCTGGCCCGTACGGCCGCCCGCGAGCTGCAACGCGTCGGCTGACGGCGATCGGGGAGCGTGGGGCTCCCCGACGCCCAGGTTCACCGTCCTCGAAGAAGGCGGCGCGCTCAGGCTCGCCGCCCCGGTAGAAGGCGGTCAGGGTCTCGGCCAGCGCGGCGGGATCGGGGTCGTGCGGTTGCCCGTGGAGCGTGCGCCGCTCCGCGTCGGGCAGCACGGCGGCCAGCGCGGTGCAGTCCGCCGTCATGCCCGCGTCCAGCCCGCTGTCGGCCACCAGCACCGGCGCCCCCACCGTCACCATCGCCGCCGCCGAGAAGGCGCGCGCCATCGCCGCGTCGTAGCCGGCCACCTCGGTGCCGCCCAGCGACGGCTCCCACACCGCCACCCTGCCGATCGGCAGCCCGCGTGCCGCCGCGGCCAGGACGACGAGCGCGGCCACGGAGCCCCCCACCACGTACGGCAGGCCCCCCGCGGCCTCCAGCACCGCCCGCAGGTCGTCGAACTCCCGCTCCGGCGCCCACGGCAGGATGTCGCCGCTGTCACCCCGCCCGCGCCGGTCGTAGGTGTACACGGTGAACCTAGCGGCCAGCGCCTCGGCCAGCGGCGTCCTTACCCGCCGGTGCGCCGCCCCGTCGCCGACCAGCACCAGTGGCGGCCCGCCGTACCCGCGCCGGTCGAAGGCGATCGCCGTGCCGTCCCTGGAGATGACTGTGTCCACGCACACGAGGTCCATGCGCTCAGCCTCGCGCCGGCGGGTGCGCCTCCGAATCCGTGCCCACCACTGATCCACCACGGAATCCCGGCTCGGCCTCCCAGCGCAGCAGGTCGCCCGGCTGGCACTCCAGCACCTCGCAGAGCGCCTCCAGCGTGGTGAACCGCACCGCCTTGGCCCGCCCGTTCTTGAGCACCGCCAGGTTGGCCGGGGTGATCCCCACCCGCTCGGCCAGCTCGCCGACCGACAGCTTGCGCTTGGCCAGCATCACGTCGATGTCGACCACGATCGGCATCAGATGACCTCTTCCAGCTCGGCCTGGAGCTTGGCCGCCTCCACGTCCCGCGCCACCGCCTGGGCCAGCAGCATGCGCAGCACCAGCACGATGAGCGCGACCCCGAGGATCGCCAGGCTCACCCCGCAGATCAGCAGCACGATGCCCGGCGCGACCGCCTCGCCCGGCGCCAGCAGCACCGCCATCGCGAACGTCAGCACCGCCGCCGCCACGATGGCCCCGATGACGATGTGCACGTAGCGGAAGGCGGCGGTCGAGAAGACCGTGCCGCGCCGCACCATCGTCACCAGCCGCCAGACGCAGACCAGCACGACCTGGGCGGTCACCGCGCCCAGGAAGACGATCGCCAGGAACGGCGTCCGCAGGTAGGCGTAGTCCGGGTTGAGGCCCTCCATGTCCTTCGCCAGCAGCGGCAGCATCACCGCCTGCACGAACACCGATCCGGCCAGCAACACCACGAGCACGGTGCGTAGCGCGTTGACGGTCAGCTTTCCCATGACCCCTCCTTCGAATGTCGATAGAAATCTATCGACATTCGATAGGTACGGCAAGCGGGGTCAGGCGAGCTCCTCGATGAAGGCGGCGAGCTGGGCGACGTTGCGGCACTCCCGCATCGGCACGACCGCCGCGTACTCCGACGCGATCGAGTCGCCGGTGTCCCACTGCGCCCGCGGCTCCGGGTTGAGCCAGTAGGCGTGCCTGGCCTGCCCGGTCAGCCGCTTGACCAGGTCGAGCGCCGGAGGCTGGTAGTTCGACCTGGCGTCGCCGAGGATCAGCAGCGCGCTGCGGGGGCCGACGGCCTCGCCGTACCGTTCGGCGAACCGTTCGAAGGCGTGGCCGTAGTTGGTGCGCCCGAACCGCACCATGTCGGCCTCGTTCGCCAGGCGCGTCATCGCCTCGACGACATCGGAGCCGGGGGCGAAGAACCGGGTGATCTCGTCCACCGTGTCCACGAAGCCGAACGCCCGCACCTTGGTGAACTGCTCGCGCAGCGCGTAGGTGAGCAACAGGGTGAAATGCGCGAACGACGCGACCGAGTCGCTGGTGTCGCAGAGCACCACCAGCTCCGGCTTGTGCGGCCGGGGCGGCTTGAAGTGCGTGGCCATCGGGACGCCGCCGGTCTGCAGCGAGGCCCGTACCGTCCGCCGGAAGTCCAGCCGGCCGCGCCGGCCGTGCCGGTGCTTGATGCTCAGCCGGGTGGCCAGCCGCCGGGCCAGCGGGTACACCTCGCGGCGCAGCGCCGCCAGGTCCTGCTTGGTGGCGCGCAGGAAGTCGATCTGGTCCAGCGGTGGGCGGACCGTCGAGCGGGCGATCTTCTCCGTGCCCGAGTCCTCCGCGATCCGCCGCCGGACGTCGGCGGCCACCTCCTGCTCGAACTGCTGGATCCGGCCGGTGATGCGGGTGCGGGCCGTCTTCTCCGGCAGCCCGCCGCGCTCCTGGCCCGCCAGCACCTCGTTCAGCAGCCGTGCCATCAGCGTCTCGGGGGACAGGGCGCGCAGGACGCTGTAGGAGAACCAGTTCTGCCGTCCCGGGCCGGCCTCCTGGCGGCCGAACCGCTCCACCATCGCCTGGGCGAAGCGGCGCAGCTCCTCGTCACTGCCCTCCGCCATCAGCCTGGCCAGCTCGTCCCTCAGCTCGGGGAGCTCGGCCGTCGCGGGGTCTGTCCTCGTGGTCTCGTACTTCTCGGCGAGCTCGGTCGTCACCCTGGGGAACCACAGGTCGAACAGCACGTCGAAGCCTGGGCGGTAGGCGGGCTTCTTGATCAGCGTGGCGGCGTACGCCTGCCGTACCGACTCGCGCTCGGTCAGCTCGACCACCTGCAGCGCCCGCGCCGCATCCAGCCCCTCGGCCAGCGACACCGGGATCCCCGCCGCCCGCAACGCATGCACGAACCCCACATGCCGATCCACCAGACTCTGCGGCCGGCTGGTTGGGGTGCCTTGAAGAGGATTCATCTCAGGCCCAGTTCCTTGACCGCCCGATCCTGATCAGACGCGTGCTTGAGCACCACGCCCAGCGTCCCCGCCACCGTCGCGTCGTCCAGCGCGTCCTCCAGCTCGGCCCGCCCCAGCGCCACCAACGTCCGCGCCCAGTCCACCGTCTCCGCCACCGACGGCGCCTTCTTCAGCTCCATCGCCCGCAACGTCGCCACCGTCCGCGCCAGCTTCTCCGCCAGCTCGGCCCGGATCGTCGGCACCTGCGCCAGCACGATGTCCCGCTCCCGCTCCGGCGTCGGATACCCGATGTGCAGGTACAGGCACCGCCGCTTCAGCGCCTCCGACAGCTCTCGCGTCGCGTTCGAGGTCAGGATCACGTACGGCCTGCGTACCGCAGTGATCGTCCCCAGCTCCGGAATCGTCACCTGGAAGTCCGACAGCAACTCCAGCAGCAGTCCCTCGACCTCCACATCCGCCTTGTCCATCTCGTCGATCAGCAGCACCGCCGGATCCGTGCTCCTGATCGCCTTCAGCAGCGGCCGCTCCAGCAGGAACTCCGCCGAGAAGATGTCGTCATCCGCACTCGTCGCCTGGATCCGCAGCAGCTGCTTCTTGTAGTTCCACTCGTACAGCGCCCTGGCCTCGTCCAGCCCCTCGTAACACTGCAGCCTGATCAGCCGCGCCCCCGTCGCCTCCGCTATCGCCTTGGCGAGCTGTGTCTTCCCGACCCCGGCCGGCCCCTCCGCCAGCAGCGGCTTCCCCAGCGCTCCGGCCAGGTACGCCGTGGTGGCGATCGCGTCATCGGACAGATAGCCGGTCGCGGCGAGCCGCTCGCTCGCGTCGGCGGGTGAGTCGAACATCCACACTCCTGGGTGCCGTGTGTAGCTGGAAACCGAACTTTATTCTCCCGGGTCGATTCTCGCTGCCGAGACCCGATTCGACCAAGGTCCCGGATGTGGGTATATTTCTTCTCGCAGCACGCGCCGCTAGCTCAGTTGGTTAGAGCAGCTGACTCTTAATCAGCGGGTCCGGGGTTCGAGTCCCTGGCGGCGCACCTGACAGAAGCCCCAGTTCGGTATCACTGAGCTGGGGTTTCTTCGTTTCACTCCCGCTGCTCTGCAAGCGTGGTGGATATTCGCCGTGACGGGCACCATGATCGGCGGCTACCTTCGATCCGTGAAGCGGAGGTGATCTGACCTGTCCGAGCCGATCCAGCCCTTCCGGTGGAACGTCGACCGTCGCGAGCAACTCGGAACTCTCGTGGAGGGCCGCGACCGCCGGTTTCCCTTCCTCGGCGAACTCGTCGAATGCGCCGCGAAGGTGGTGGCGCGCAGCGGGAACGGGGATCTGTTCTTCGTCGGCCGGTCCTGCGACAGCCTCCACGATCTCCTGAAGGGCGCCCTGGCGGGCACCTCCTCTAGCGACCGGTTACACCTGTTGCCGTACTCGCATCGCTCCGAAAGCGAATACGCCGCCGCCGATCTGCGGCAGCTCCGGGTCAACCTGGCCGCGCTGGGTGTCACGCCCTCGGCCCTGGAACGACGCGACCGGCCGATCGTGTTCACCGATCTGGTGCACTCAGGCTGGACCTTCGAGAACCTCTACCGTGTCCTGCGCGAGTGGATCGACGACGAACCCGCCGCCTGGCAGGTGATCCGTACCAAGATGCGCTTCCTCGGGATCACCCAACAGGGCAAGACCGCCCCGAACGCCTGGCGATGGTGGCAGCACGCACCCTGGGTCAAGGAGCTTCCCCGCCGAGCCGTCACCAACGTCTCCCTCGACAGCTGGGTCTGGTCCTACCTGGGCGACCAGCAGAGCAAACTCGCTCCGTCCTTTCGCCCTCCGCGCTGGGCCGACCCGACGGTGACCATCCCGCCCCGCGACGACAAGACGCTGGACGCGCTCAGCGAAGCGGTCACGCTCGTCGACCAGGGTCGCAGCCGCGAGGTACGGCAGGCGTTGGCCCGGGTCATGGCGGGTGAGCCCACGTTCCGCGAGGGCTGGCTCCGGTCGCTGGCTCACGAACTCCGCCACGGCTGACGTGGTCACGGCCGTGCAGAAGCGGGTGGCTCAGGCTCCCCGGGTAAGACGTCGCATCCGGCGGAAGACCGTACGCAGACGCGCGACAGTCCGCCTGCCGCCGGACTCGGGAATGCTGCGCGCCTCCACCACCACATGGCGCGGCCATTCCTGCTCGAGGACCCGCGTCAGCGTCGGGTCTTCAGAAGCCATCACTCGTGGCGCCCTCAGCATGTTGTCCGGGGCGTCCTCGGTGTCCGGCACAGCGACCGTCACCCACGAGTCGTAGGACTCGGGCCAACTCGACCCGCTCGGACGTGAACGCGATCCAGATACCCAAAGGGACGGTGCCGCCGCCCGGGTCTCCGCCCCCTACCGCTGACAGGAGCGGCTGGGTCAGGTGACAGAGAACGGTGTGTAGCCGACGGGCACGGCCTGTTCCGGCTCGCCCACCAGGGCGTCGTCCAGCGAGACGCGCCAGGTCTCACGGCGCAGCGGTGGTCACGTTCGCCTGGGTGCAGTGCGTGGACCGGTAGCGCAGGCGTACCGGAGCCTCGTGTGTCGGCGTGGCCGGGATGAAGATGTGTGCCTCGTAGTCGCGCATGTAGTCGGTGAAGCCGTGGTGGACGAGGGCGAAGTCGAAGATCTCATCCAGGGCGGCCTGAAGCGCCGTCATGTCCATCTCAGCTTTTCGGACGGTGGTGCAGGTACCGGTGGTGGAAGTGGCCGAAGCCGCGGTCGTTCTCGGCGAGTGCCTTGTGGACGTACCCCTGCGGGGGCCAGGCGTCTACTTGCCGAGCTTCGGGGCTCGACCTCGGCCCGATCGTGGCCGCCCGCCTGGGTAGGACGGAGGCATGTTCAAGGTTGACCGCAAGCAGATCCTGGCCTATCGGCTGTATGCGCAGCAGCTTGGTGAGCGGGCGCCGACTGGTGAGTTGGTGGGGGTGGCTGGGCGGTGTTGTCCGCAGAACACGCCGCCTGGGTCGGCCGCGTTGGCGTTGGGGGCGCGGGTTGAAGGGGTGAGTGAGCGGCGGGTGGGCGAGGAGCTTGAGGAGGGGAAGCGGCTGTTGCAGGCGTTTGGGGCGCGGGCGGCGCCGCATGTGTTTCCGGTGCGGGAGGCGGCGGTGTTCACGCGGGGGCTGTTGCCGGAGGGGGAAGAGGAGTTGCGGGCGTTCTTGCGGGGGGCGGTGCCTGCGCTCGATCGGTTGGGGTTGGGGGCTGGGGAACTGGTGGAGTTGACGGTTCGGGCGGTTGAGGAGGTGCTGGACGGGATTGGGCTGGTCAAGGACGAGGCGGGGCGGGCTGTGGGGGAGCTGATTGGCGGCCGGTTGCCTGAGGGGATGCAGGAGGGGTGGAAAGGGGGCTCGCCGTACGCGGGGAAGCAGTTCTTGGGGGAGTCGTTGGTGCGGTTCGCGTTGCCGGTGGTGTCGTTGCGGGGGGTTCTGTGTCATGGGGGGCGGGAGGGGCGGTCGCCGTTGCTGCGCCGTACTGATCAGTGGGTGGGGAGGGTTGGGGGGGTAATGAAGGCGCCGGGGGAGTTGGTTCGGTGGTTTCTGCGGTGCTACGGGCCGGCGGGGCCGGGGGAGCTGGCGGGGTGGGGTGGGATCGGGGTCCAGCAGGCGGAGCGGCTGTGGGCAGGGGTGGAGGCGGAGCTGGTCGAGGTGGGGTTTCAGGCGGGCAGGTTGTGGGTGCTGGCGGGGGAGGAGGAGCGGTTGAGGTCGGCTGGGGAGGTTCGGGGGGTGCGGATGGTGCCGCCGCATGATCCGTATCTGCAGGCGCGGGATCGGGGGGTGCTGGTGCCTGATCGGGAGCGGCAGAAGGTGCTGTGGCGGCGGGCCGGTAGTCCGGGGGCGGTGCTGGTGGATGGTGAGGTGCGGGGGGTGTGGCGGGCGAAGGTCAGGGGGCGGAAGTTGGACGTCAGTGTGGAGGCCCTGGGGGAGATCGGGCGGGGGCATCGGGGGGCGGTCGAGGAGGAGGTGGGGCGGGTTGCTGCCTGTCGGGGGCTGGAGGTGGGCAAGGTCGGCGGGTGGTGATCCGTCTGCGCCCTGCCCTCGGCGAATTCCCCTAGGGAACTTCGGCCGGTTACGACGGAGCCAGGGGCCGACGAGCGGGCGCGACGAAGGTCGTAGGCCGCGCTGATCGAGGTGCCCGCGTACCAGACCGATCCGCTCAGGAGGGGGCTGGACGCTGGGGTGATTGGTGCGCCGCTTCCCAGTGTGACCCAGGTTGCTTGCTTGAGGATCACTGGTCGCTGGGGCCTCTTCCGTGTATAGAAAATGTGCGGGGATTTCTTTCACGGCGGTGGAAGGGGACCGACGGATGCGGTGTGTCGTCTGCGACCAGCCGGTGACCGATGGCGAGGTCTGTCCCGAATGCGCCGTGTCAGCGCCGGACCCACTCAGCCTCGACGCCACCCGCGCGCCGATCGTAGACGTCGAAGAAGCCGACTCGGAGGTGACCAGGCACCTGTGTTGTGCCGCCCAATCGGACGAGTGGTTCGCGCAGAAGCTAGTCTCGCTGGTGGTCAGGCAGCCGCGGCGCGGCATTGCGATGTCGCCGGGTGTCGACATCGTGGCGGTGCTGCGTCACGCTTGCTCCGCCCGCAGACGCCGAGCGCTGCGTGACCTGGTGCTCACGGTGATCAACTTACCGGCGATCATACTGAGCCTCTCCTGTCTGGTGATCGCGGGGATGACGGTCTCGCTGAGGCCACTCCAGATGATCCCACCGGTACTGGTGGTCTCGCTGGTTGTCTCGACGGTGGTCACTTTCCTCTACCGGCTCTCCTACAACCATGCGATCACCGGATCGCTGCACCGCAGGAACTTCGCTGCATCGAAGGCTCCGCAACCGCGCAGCAGCGTGCTGCGGAACCGCATCGCCGAAATTGAGCGGCAGGCACACGGGAATATCACGATCTACCGAGGCTTCAAACCGTTTCGCGGGTACGGCAAGGTCATCGGCGGCTGGTCCTTCGCGATCGACATCACCAAGCCGCGCGAGCCGTACAAGGACTGTGTGCTCTTCGACGTGCACGAGATTCGCGACCATGTGCAGCGGCAGGTGGAGGCACTGGAGTGGCTGGGGCTGCGGGTTGAAGAGCGGATCTTCGTCAGCGGGAGGGACGGGCAGGCCTTCATCGATGCTGGAGGCCGGCCGAGGGCTTTGGTGGAAAGCGACGAGGTGCGCCAGTTGCTGACGAAGTTAGACAACCGGGCGCGACCGTACACGGTGATCCGGCTGGTGGGGTGGGACGGTGAGCTCGCCCTAACCATCTTTCTGCGTTTCGTCGTGGTCAAGCGCAACCTGTTCATCGAGGCCAGCCACTCGATTCTCACGCCGCTCAAGGATCGCTTCCGGGGGCACGATCAGCTCAAACGGGTCGAGGGCTGGGGGTACCTGTGGGAGGCGCTCCGGTCGATCAGGTTGTTCTGTCGGCCGATGTCGGCCTTCCCTCACCTGGCGGAGCGCCTCGACGATATGCGGGCGCTGTCCGAGGGAACCGAGGCTTTCGAAGACCCTTCATTCGACCACGGCGTTTTCTTCAGCATCCGCGAATGGGCCAGCGACGAGCGCTATCAGCGGTATTTCCAGAAGCTCGACAGTGAGATGTACACCAAGGTCGTCGAACAGCGCATTTTCGACGCGCTCGTGCAGTTCCTCGATGACCATCGGATCGATACCGGCGAACTGGTCCAGCGTCAGACCACGATTCTCAACAACGGGGTGATGGTGACCGGGAACGGATCCATCTCAGCACAGAACATCGCGGCGGGGCTCGGCGCGCAGGCGGGCCGGGGTGATCAGAAAGGCGGAGGGCAGCAGAGTGGGTCCTAACTACGGGGTGCAGATCAGCGGCGGCACGGTCAACGCGCAGAACATCGCCGCCGGTCCGGGCGCGCGCGCGAGCAGCGGCGAGGCTCGGAGTCAGCCGGTACTGATGGAGAAGGAGCGCAACGTCTTCGTCATCCACGGGCGGGACGAGGAGTTCAGGAAACGCATCTTCGACCTGCTGCGACGAATGGACCTGAACCCGCTGGAGTGGGAAACGGTGGTGCATGACCTCGGGCACTCCAGCCCCTATCTCGGTGAAGTGCTCGATCAGGCTTTCACGATGATGCAGGCGGCTCTGGTGCTGATGACACCCGACGACATGGTCAGGCTTCACCCCGATCTGGTGCCCGACGAGGATGAGCGGGTGGTCGAGTGCCAAGCCCGGCCGAACGTGCTCTTCGAGGCGGGCATGGCCTTCGCCAAATGTCCGGAGCGCACTGTGCTCCTGCAGGCGGGCCGGATGCGGCCGGTGTCCGACTTCGGCGGTCGCAATTACGTGGCGTTCGACGGCTCCGTGCGGAGCATAAATAAACTCAAGCTTCGGTTACGTACGGCCGGCTGTGCCGTACGCGAGACCGGTAGTGACTATCTCGACACCGAGCAGCTGCACGATCTCGGTGCCTACACGCGTCGACCGCGCGGATGAGAGGTCTGCGGTTGATCCTGAGTACGGCGCGCGGGCGTGCCCTGCTCGCCGCGAATGTGCTCATCGCCTTCGGGCTCGTCTCCGCGGTGGTCCAGTTCGCGGGCCAGGTATTCGGGATGAAGTTCAGCCACCCAGGGCTGATCACCGGAGCATCGCTCGGGCTCTGCGTGGTGTGGGGCTTCGTGCGCTCCTACCCTCGAGAGCGGATTGAGCGCCAGTTCGTCCACCCTGACCTGACTGTGGTCATCAAGGTCGGCGACCTGTTGGAGGAGCAGGCTCATCTGGTTGTGGGGTTCAGCGACACGTTCGACACCGATTCGGACGCCGACGAGGTGATCAATCGTGCCAGCCTGCAAGGACAGCTTCTGGCGCGGGTCTATGGCGGCGACCGAGCCAGGCTCGACGGTGAGCTGTCCAAGGCCCTGGCTTCAGTCACACCCGCTTGCGTAGAGGCCCGTACGGCCAAGCAGCGGGGCAAACTGAAGCGGTATCCGATCGGCACGGTTGCGCTGATAGGCCCGCCCGACCGGCGCGTCTATGCCGTCGCCTACAGCCGCATGGGTAATGACCTCACCGCGCACTCCTCCTTGAACGACCTCTGGACGAGCCTGGACCGGCTTTGGAAATCGATCGCCGCCAGCGGGCAGCTCGGCAGGGTGGCGATTCCGGTCATGGGTGCGGAGCTGGCCAGGATCTACGCACTTGACAGGGAGAACCTGCTCAAAGTGATCATTCTGTCCTTCATGGCACGCTCGAGGTTGGAGCCGGTTTGCAGGGAGCTGGTGGTCGTCATCAGGCCTCAGGATGCCGACAAGGTGGACCTGCTCGAGATGCGCGCCTTCTTGGCGGCGCTCTAGTCATCGGACTTCAGTCGAGCGGCTTGCCCGCGTGCTGAGCCGACTTCACCGATTGCCGAGCGTCCGTGTGCGTTGGCTGCAGGAGTGAGTCAGCAGGTTGGGGGTTGACGTGGGCGGCTTGGGAAACTTGAATTTGAGTCAAGTTTAACTCTTGGAACGGAGAGCCAAGTGGGTCGGATCGGAGCGTTGGCCTGTGTGGCCGCTCTGCTCGGCGCGGGCTTGACGCCGGCCGCCGCGGGCGCCGCGACCTCGTTAGGCGCGGACATCGTGCTGCGCAACGGGTTCATCTACACCGTCGACAAGCGCGACAGCGTCGCCAAGGCGCTGGCCGTACGGGACGGGCGGATCGTCTATGTGGGGACGAACGCGGGAGCGGGGAAGTACATCGGCGAGGGCACGGAGGTGATCGACCTCAAGGGCCGGATGGTGATGCCGGGCCTGCACGAGGGCCACATCCACGACATCAGCCGCAGCGACCGGAAGCGGTGCGACCTCAAGGCGGAGCCGCTGACGGTGAAGCAGCTCCAGGCGAAGGTACGGGCGTGCCTCGACGATCCGGAGCTGGGCAGCGGGACGGACTTCCTCGAGGTCGACAACCTCTACATGCAGTTCCTCCGGCCGGCGGGCACGACGCCGCACAAGAGCATGCTGGACGCGCTGAAGACGAAGCGGCCGATCGTGATTCACGCGGCGATCACGGCGCACAACATCCTGGTCAACCAGAACGCGCTCGACCTGGCGAAGATCACCAGCAAGACGCCGGACCCGCCCCAGGGGCGGATCGACCACGACCGGAACGGCGAGCCGAACGGGCTGCTCCAGGACTCGGCCGGGGACCTGGTGACCAAGCTGATCCCGCCGCCGCCTCCGGTCGCCCCGGAGCGGGCGGTGGAGCTGGCCGGGCTGCGGATGAAGGACTACAGCAAGGAAGGCATCACGAGCTTCTTCGTGCCGGGCAGCGGGCGCGAGGAGATCGAGATCTTCCAGAAGCTGCAGGACGAGGGCGGGCTGACCGCGCGGGCGCACTTCGCGATCTGGAGCAGGCTGCAGGATCTGCGTGAGCCGAAGGCGTTCTACCGGGAGGTGGAGAAGATCCGGGCGGAGCTGGAGCGGCCGGAGGAGATCTCCTCCGCGGTGCTCGCCTGGCGTCCTGACCAGAAGAAGGGCTCGCGGGTGGTGGCGGAGCCGGGGGTGGTCGTCGCGGGCGTGAAGATCATGCTGGACGGCATCGTCCAGTACCCGGCCCAGACCGCGGCGATGCTGCACCCCTACCTCGACGCGGACGGCAAGCCGCGCAAGGACAAGTCCGCCCGCGGCGAGCTCTACATCGGCCCCAAGCTGCTCAACCCGGTGGTGGCCGAGCTGGAGCGGCGCGGGTTCCAGTCGCACGTCCACGCCATCGGCGACCGGGCGGTGCGCACGGCGCTCGACGCCTTCGCCTACGCCCGCACGGCCAACCCCAAGATCCGGGCGCACGAGACGATCGCGCACGCCGAGGTGGTGGATCCCGCCGACTTCCGGCGGTTCGGCGCGCTGGACGTGACCGCATCGATGGGCCTGCAGTGGGCCAAGCCGGCGCCGGACTCCACCGACGCGGTCAAGCCGTACCTGGGCCCGCGCTTCGACCTGTACGAGCCGACCAAGGCGATCACCAAGGGCGGCGGCAAGGTCTCGCTGGGCAGCGACTGCTGCCTCGACCCGTTCGACGAGTGGTTCGACCTGGAGGCGGCCGTGCTGCGCGAGGCGGACTGGGGCAAGGAGTTCCCGCAGTACGCCGGCAAGGTCAACAAACTGCCCGGCCTGACCCTGGCCGAGGGCATCAGGGCCGTCACCTACAACGGCGCCTACCAGATGCACCAGGAGAAGATCACCGGCTCCCTGGAGAAGGGCAAACTGGCCGACCTGATCGTGCTCGACCAGAACATCACCAAGGTGCCGCTCGACGACATCTCCGAGACCGACGTCCTGATGACCATGGTGGGCGGCAAGCAGGTCTGGGTCGATCCGAAGTTCTGAACCAGTGGCGGGGCGGGCCGGCGACGGCGCGCCCCGCCCCCAGCAGGGAGGTCAGCCGTTGACGGCCGACGAGAGACGGGCGCGGATTCTCCGGGCGGCTCTGGAGGAGTTCGCCGGCAAGGGGGTGGCCGGGGCCCGGGTGCACGACATCGCCAGGAGTGCCGGGGTGAACGTCCGGACGATCTACACGCACTTCGAGAACAAGGAGGGTCTGGTCCAGGAGGTCACCCGGGAGGTGTTCCGGCGGGGCGGTGAGCGGGCCGGGCGGAGCGGCGGGCCGGTGACGCCGGCGAGCCTGCTGGAGGAGTTCCTGGACCGGTGCGCGATCGAGGCCGAGTGGGTGCGGCTCCTGGGCTGGGAGGAGTTCGAGAAGGGCGCGGGGACGAGCTGGCGGGGGGACATCACGGCCAGGGTCTACCTGCTGCGGCGGTGTCAGGACGCGGGGCTGGTGGATCCGGACCTCGATCCCGAGCTGCTGTGTGTCAGCCTGATCGCGCTGGCGATGGCGCCGCTCGCGTTTCCCACCCTGATCCAGGCGGCCACCGGGGCGGACTCGGGGTCGGCGCGGTTCCGGGCGGGGTTCCGGGAGCATCTGCTCCGCCTCGCCAAGCCGGCGCTGAGCCGTACCGCATGAATGACCACGGACAATGGGAGCATGACCGACGGGCGCAGGACCCAGGAGCGGGGCAGGCAGGCGCGGCGCCAGGTGCTGGAGGCGGCGCTGGCGGTGATCGCCGAGCTGCCGGTGGCCGAGCTGCAGGTGCAGCAGATCGCCGAGCGGGCGGGCATGAGCCCGGCGCGGGTGCTGTACTACTTCCAGTCGCGCGACCAGATCCTGACCGAGACGTTCCGGTGGAGCGAGCGGGTGCTGGCCGAGCGCCGGGCCAGGGAACTGGCGGCGGCGGGCGGCCCGAAGGAGCGGCTGGCCGCGTTCATCCGGGTCTACCTGCCGGTCGACCGGCACGACGTGACGTGGAAGCTGTGGCTGGAGGCCTGGTTGCGCTCGATGAGCGCCGCCGAGATGGGCAGGACCGCCGAGGAGATCGACGGCGGCTGGAAGCAGGACCTGGTGACGATACTGGAGGAGGGGGACTTCCGGCCCGCTCCGGAGTTCCTGGACTGGTTCCTGCCGCTGCTCGACGGCCTGGCGGTGCACGTGCTGATCGGGCGGCTGGAGCCGGCGGAGGCGGCCGAGGTGGCGCTGGGGCAGGCGCTGGAACGGCTCAGCTGAGTCCGGCCTCGATCGCGGCCAGGGCAGTGGCTCGGGCCCAGGCGGCGTCGTGGCCCGGGATGCGCAGCAGCACCTCGGAGGCGAGGCCGTCCATCAGCCGGCAGGCGCGGGCGGCCAGCTCGTCCGGGTCGGCGACCGGCGCGCAGGCCCGCAGGATGCCGGCCAGCTCGCCGGCCCAGGCGCGGAAGAAGCCGTCCAGTTTTAGCAGCGTCTCGTCGTCCTCCGGCGGGCGGGCGATGGCCTGCGCCCACAGCCGCCAGCGCACGTCGTCGGCGCCGCGGGGCAGGTAGAGCGCGACGAACTCGGCCAGCGCCGCGCGCGGGGCCAGGCCCGCCAGGCCGGTACGGCGGCGCTCGTCCAGGTCGGCCTCGCTGAGCAGGAGCGTGGAGATCAGGATGCGGTCGCGGCTGCCGAAGTAGTAGAGCACGTGGCCGGTGCTCATCCCGGCGCGGTCGGCGATGTCCTGGACGCGGAGCCGGTCGAAGCCGAGCTCCTCGATCGCCTGCAGGGCCGCTTTCAGGACATGGGCCCGCATGTCCGGGCGTACCGGTTTCGACATACTTTAGAATCGTACTCTAAGTTAGAGCCACGCTCTAAGACCGTGGAGGTGCGCGTTGCGCTTGACGCCGACGGAACGGGACCGGCTGCTGCTGTTCACCGCCGCGGAACTGGCCCGGTCCCGCCGCAGCCGGGGCCTGGCGCTCAACGTGCCGGAGGCCACCGCGCTCATCGCCGACACGGTCTGCGAGGCCGCCCGCGCCGGGTACCGGCTGACCGAGGCGATCGAGGCGGGCCGGGCGGTGCTCGGGCCGGACGACGTCCTGCCCGGTGTGCCGGACGTGGTGACGGAGATCCAGGTCGAGGCGGTCTTCGACGACGGGTCCCGGCTCGCCGTGATCACCGACCCGTTCGGCGGCGGGTCGCTCGGCGCCGAGGCCCCCGGCGCGGTCATCTCCGCCCCGGTGCCGCCGCCACCCGCGCCGGTCGTGTCGGTCGAGGTGCGCAACACCGCCTCCGTGCCGATCAGCGTCACCTCGCACTTTCACTTCTTCGAGGTCAACCCGCGGCTCAGCTTCGACCGGGGCCTGGCCTACGGCCGCCGCCTGGCCGTACCGGCCGGATCGGCCGTCCGCTTCGACCCGGGCGCCAGCCGTACCGTGGAGTTGACCGACATCGGCGGCGCGCGCGTGGTGATCGGCGCGGCCGGCCTGGTGGACGGCCCCCTGGACGCCGAAGGGGCGTTCGAGGCCGCGATGGAGCGGGCGCGCGCCTGCGGATACCTGGGCGCCTGATGAGCGTGTACGGCTACCGCGCCGGCGACCTGGTGCGACTGGGCGACTCCGGCCTGACGGTCGAGGTGGAGCACGACTCGCAGGCCCACGGCGAGGAGTTCCTGGCCGGCTTCGGCAAGACCGCGCGCGACGGGCTGCACCTGAAGGCCGCCTCGGTACGCGAGACCTGCGACCTGGTGATCAGCAACGTCCTCATCCTGGACGCCGTCCTCGGCATCCGCTCGGCCTCCATCGGCATCCGCGAGGGCCGCGTGCACGCCATCGGCCGCGCCGGCAACCCGGACACCCTGGACGGCGTGGAGGTGGTGGTCGGCACCGGCACCACCATCGTCTCCGGCGAGGGGCTGATCGCGACCGCCGGCGCCGTCGACACGCACGTGCACCTGCTGTCGCCCCGGATCATGGAGGCGTCGCTGGCCTCCGGCGTGACCACGATCATCGGGCAGGAGTTCGGCCCGGTCTGGGGCGTCGGGGTGAACTCGCCGTGGGCGCTGCGGCACGCGTTCGACGCCTTCGACGCCTGGCCGGTGAACATCGGCTTCCTCGCCCGCGGCTCGTCGTCGGACCCGGCCCCGCTGGTCGAGGCGCTGGTCGAGGGCGGCGCCTGCGGGTTCAAGGTGCACGAGGACATGGGCGCGCACACCCGGGCGCTGGACACCGCGCTGCGCGTGGCCGAGGAGCACGACGTGCAGGTGGCGCTGCACACCGACGGGCTGAACGAGTGCCTGTCGGTGGAGGACACGCTGGCCGTCCTGGAGGGCCGGACGATCCACGCCTTCCACATCGAGGGCTGCGGCGGCGGGCACGTGCCGAACGTGCTGCGCCTGGCCGGGGTGCCCAACGTGATCGGCTCCTCCACCAATCCCACCCTGCCGTTCGGCCGGGACGCCATCGACGAGCACTACCGCATGATCGTCTCGGTGCACGGGCTCAAGCCGGAGCTGCCCGGCGAGGAGGCGCTGGCCCGCGACCGGATCAGGGCCGGGACCATGGGCGCCGAGGACGTGCTGCACGACCTGGGCCTCATCGGCATCACCTCGTCCGACGCGCAGGGCATGGGCCGTGCCGGTGAGACGGTCCGCCGCACGCTGGCGATGGCGGCCAAGATGAAGCCCATCGGCGAGCGGAACGACAACGAGCGCGTGCTGCGGTACCTGGCCAAGCTGACCATCAACCCGGCCCTCGCCCACGGCCTGGCCCACGAGGTGGGCTCGATCGAGGTGGGCAAGCTGGCCGACATCGTGCTGTGGGAGCCGGCCTACTTCGGGGCCAAGCCGCAGCTCGTGCTCAAGGCCGGGTTCCCCGCCTATGGGGTGACCGGCGACCCCAACGCCGCCACCGACCGGAGCGAGCCGCTGGTGCTCGGCCCCCAGTTCGGCGCGTTCGGCGCGACCGCGGCCGACCTCTCGGTGGCCTTCGTGTCCGGCGCGGTCTCCGGCGACCGCCTCACCACGCGCCGGCGCCGGGTCGCCGTGCGCGGCACGCGCGGCATCGGGCCCGCCGACCTGGTGCGCAACTCCCGCCTCGGCCAGGTCGAGGTGGACGCGCACGGCCGCGTCAGCCTCGACGGCGAGCCGGTGCACAGCGACCCGGTGCCAGCCGTACCCCTGAACCGTCTCTACTTCCTGTGACAGGAGCGACCCCCATGTTCATGCCGCCCGAGTGGGCCCCGCACGCGCGCACGTGGATGGCCTGGCCGGTGCGACACTACGAGCTCAGCCCCGAGGCCTCCCACCGCGCGTGGTCGGACGTCGCCAACACCGTGGTCCGCTACGAGCCGCTGACCATGCTGGTCGATCCGGGCGAGCTGGCCTCGGCGAAGCAGTGGCTCGACCCGCGGGTGGAGCTCGTCGAGCAGCCGCTGGACGACTGCTGGCTGCGCGACAACGGGCCCACCTTCGTGCTCGACGGCGGGCGCCTGGCCGGGATCGACTGGACCTTCAACGGCTGGGGCTGGGCGCCGCACGCCCTGGACGACCAGGTCGCCGCCGCGGTCCTGGCTCGGACCGGGGCCCGTGCCCACCGCAGCGCCATGGTGGGCGAGGGCGGCGGCATCCACGTGGACGGCGAGGGCACGGTCCTGGTCACCGAGACCGTCCAGCTCGACCCGCGCCGCAACCCCGGCTGGACCCGCGAGCAGGCCGAAGCCGAGCTCAAGGCGCTGCTCGGCGTGACCAAGGTCATCTGGCTGCCCCGGGGGCTCACCGCCGACTACGTCACCTTCGACGAGGCGGGCGTCCAGCACGGCTACGGCACCAACGGCCACGTCGACCTGCTGGCTTCGTTCGTCCGGCCTGGCCTGGTGCTCTGCCACGTGCAGCCCGACCCCGCCCACCCCGACTTCGAGGTGACGCGGGAGAACCTGGCGGTGTTGCGCGCGGCGACCGACGCGCGGGGCCGGAAGCTGGAGGTGGTCGAGGTGCTCGCGCCGACCGTGCTGGAGGCGCCGGGCGGCGGTCCGGTGGACTACTCCTACATCAACCACTACCTGGCCAACGGGCTGGTGCTGACCTGCTCGTTCGACGATCCGCGCGACCGGGAGGCGGCCGAGCTGTTCGCCCGGCTGTTCCCCGGACGCGTGGTGGAGTCCGTGGACGCGCGCGACATCTTCGCCCAGGGCGGCGGCATCCACTGCATCACCCAGCAGGAACCGGCGCTCTAGCCGCAGGCGATCTTCCGGTCTATGCTCTGGGCAGCCTGAAGTTGATCACTTGGGAGGCGCCATGAAGAAGATGACCGTCCGTCGCAAGAGCACCCAGCGTCTGCTGTCCAGCGCCCGCCGGCTCTGGATCGAGTGGTGCTGGTAGTTGCCGAGACGGCGGGCGCTTCCGGGCGCCCGCCCCTGCGGTTCCCGGCCCCGTGGCTCGCGACGTCGTGGCGTGCGGCCCGGCCGTGAACTGCTTCGACTGCCATCGCGGGCACGGGCCCTACGCCGGGGTCGCCGCCTTCCTGGCGCGGCTCGCCGCCGAGCGCCCGCGCCTGGCGGCGCGGCACGAGGTCGAGCTGGCCGCGATCGCGCCCTGGCTCGACCGTACGGCGCGGCCGCCGGCGGAAGAGGAGCCGATCAGGTTCCACCCCGCCCGCCGGACCGCCTGCCTGGCCTACGGCGCGGCCGAGTTCGTGGCCGCCTGGGCGGAAGGGCTGCGCAAGCCGGTCACCGTGGTGTTCGAGCACGTCGCGGAGGCCGACGAGACCACCGCCGAGCTGCTGGCCGTCCTGGCTCCCCGGGTGGCCGCCACCCCGCTGCGCCTGGAGTTGCGCGAGGACGGCACCGCCGAGCCCCCGCCGCCGCCCTCGACGCCGGAGGCGGTCCGCGCCGCGCTCGGCGACGGCCTGGCCCGCGGTTTCTACCACCACGCGGCCCGCGTCGCCGTGCACGGGCGGGCCCTGGTCACCCCCGGCGGCGACCTGCGGCAGTGGTGGGCCTGCACCACGGGCCTGGCCACCGCGCTCACCGCCCTGGAGCGGGCGCCGGAGGCCCTCGACCTCTACGACCAGGCGCGCGCGGCCACCGACGACCCGAAGATCAACATGTCCGCCGCGTACGCCACCGCCATGCTGCACGCCCGGCACCTCGACGCCGCCGCGCAGGACCAGACGCTGGCCCGGCACTGGCTGGAGGAGGCGCTGCGGCTGGCCGCCGGCCTGGAGGACTCGCCGCACAAGGTGATCTCCACCGTCTTCTACGAGCAGGGCCTCGCGTTGCTGGACGCCAGACAGGGCGCACCCGAGCAGGCGCTGCGGCTGATCGACGACGGCCTGGCCAGGCTGGCGGCGGTCCTGGCGCCGGGGGAGCACCCGCAACACCTCGCCCGGCTGCGGCACAACCGGGCGCAGGTGCACCTGGCGCTCCGCGACGCGGAGCGGGCGCTGGCCGACCTCGACCTCGTGATCGCCCACGATCCCGGCAACTGCGAGTACTACGTCGATCGGGCCGCCCTGCATCGCGCGGCCGGCCGGACGCAGGCGGCGATCAAGGACTACGGCACGGCCATCCGTCTCGGCCCGCACCTGCCCGAGGCCTACTACAACCGCGCCGTCCTGCACCTCGAACGCGGGCACGAGCAGCGGGCCCGGGAGGACCTGGAGCGCGTGCTCGCCGTCGAGCCCGGCCATCTCGACGCCCGGATCACCCTGGCCAACCTGCTCCTGGAGCGCGGCGCGAGCGAGGAGGCCGAACGGCAGGCGCTGGCGGGACTCGCCCTCGCGCCCAAGGAGCCCGCGCTGCTGTGCACGCTCGGCCTGGTCCGCTCCGAGCGCGGCGAGCCGGCCGAGGAGCTGTTCACCCAGGCCCTCGAGGGCGACCCCACGCTGGTCGAGGCGTGGACGAACCGCGCCGCCGTACGGTTCGAGCGGGGTGAGGTGAGCGCCGCCGTGGCCGACCTGGACCGGGCGGTGGCCCTGTCGCCGGCGCCCGAGCCGCGCTTCAACCGCGGTACGGCACTGGCCCGGCTCGGCCGCTGGGAGGAGGCGGTCCGCGACTTCACCGACGCGCTCGCCCAGCCCGGCCTGGACCGGACGCTCCGCCGCGAGATCCGCGCGGAGCTGGAGCGCTGCCGCCGAGCCCGTTGAGCGCGGTCAGGGCAGGTTCGCCGCCGCGGTGGGCGGCCACATGTCGACGCAGAGCAGGCGGTGGGCGTAGGAGTAGGCCACGAGCTGGCTGCGGTTGCTGCAGGAGAAGCGGTCGAGCAGCTTGCTGATCCACTCGGCCACCGTGTACCGGCTGAGGTGCAGCTCGCGGGCGATTCTGGTGGTGGTGTACCCCCTGGCCAACAGCACGATCAGCTCGCGGTCACGATCGTTCAGGACACCGGAACCAGAATCCATGTCACGCCCCAGGTCACATCGCCTTGCCAGAGGTCCCCGGCTGGAAGGACCTCGGGGCTCACGCTAGGAGGAACCGCTTAAGCAGCGGTATGGCGAGGCCAAACTGCCGGTTATGTGGTCAGTTGCTGACAAGTCCGGACTTGGGGTGTTAGGGGCGGCCCCGCAGGATGCCGTCGTAGATCTTGCGCAACACCGGGCTGGGGTCGATGCCGAGCTCGGAGGCCAGGTGCCGGCGCAGGCTCTCGAACTGCGACAGCGCCTCGGGCGTGCGCCCGCAGCCGACGAGCGCCGTCATCCGGGCCGCGACCAGCCGCTCCCGGGCCGGGAAGTAGGACACCAGGTCGTCGAGGCGGGTCAGGACCTCGACGTGCCGGCCGCGTTCGATCTCCAGCTCGGCCCAGTCCTCGTTGACGGTGAGGTAGAGCTCGGTGCACCGGCTCACCGCGTCGTCGATCAGCGGCACGCCGGAGAACTCGGCGAGCGGCCAGCCGCGCCACAGCCGGGCCGCGTCGTCGAGCACGGTCCGCGCCCGCTCGCCGTCGCCCCGGCGGCGCAGGTCGCGTCCCGTCCCGGCCAGGTCGCGGAAGCGGAGCAGGTCGAGCTCGTCGGGAGCGGCGTCCAGGCGGTAGCCCCAGCCCTGGTAGGAGATCCGGTCACCCGCGCGCCGGCGCAGCTCGGAGACGTACACCTGGAGGTTCTTGCGCGCGGTGGCCGGCGGCCGCTCGCCCCAGAGCGAGTCGATGAGCTGGTCGGTGGCGACCACCTGGTTGGGGCTGAGCAGCAGGATGGCGGCCAGCAGCCTGGCCTTGCGCGCGCTGATCCGGACCAGCGAGCCGTCCATCCGGATTTCGAGCGTTCCAAGCACGCTGGCGTCCATCGCGGGCTTGTCCTTCTTGGCCGGCGCGCACCTGCCGGTCCCCAGGGTGAGGAATCCGGCCAGGTCGATGGGGGCGCCGGCCTTGGGCGCCGACTGCGAGTGCAGGGTCCTGACCATGGCGAGCGCCGCCATGGAGACCTCGTCCACCCCCGCCTTGCCCTCGAACCAGCGCCAGTCGCCGTCGGAGTTGGCTTCGAGGAACACCGGTCCCTGCTTGGTCATCAGGAAGTCGAAGGCGCCGTAGCGCAGGCCCCAGAGCTCGGCGAGCCGCCGGACGGCTCCGGCCACCGCCTCGGGCACGGCGACCAGCGAGACCGAGACGGAGTCGGCGTCGCACCAGATCGCCTCCGGCGAGGCCTTGCCCACCCGGAAGGCCCTGATCTCGCCGTCCAGGTAGTAGACGCGCAGCTCGACGCCATGGTCCACGTACTCCTGGACGATCATCGGGGCGTCGCGGACGGCGAGCTTGCCGGCCACCTCGGCGTCCATGACCTCCGGGAAGACCCCGGCCAGGGTGCCGGGCTCGGTCTCGACGAAGTGCCCGTCGAGTGCCTTGACGATGACCCGGTCGCCGGGCAGCCGGGCGCTGGCCGCCGCCGGATCCGTGGTCACGATCGTGCGCGGGGTGCGGATCCCGGCCCGGGTGGCGTCGTCGAGCTGCACCAGCCGCCCGAGCTCTGGTGCGCCGGGCAGGTGGTGGGTGGCCAGGCGGGACATCTGGGCGACCAGCGCGCACCAGGAGTCGGCCCTGAAGGGCGAGCTCGCCGAGTTCTGGATCGCCCGGGGCGAGAAGTGCCGGACCCAGGTGACGGTGGGGGTGATGCGGCGCCCGTTGACGGTGAGCGAGCGGTCGGCGATGTCCGCGGCGATGCGCAGGTCGTCGACGGCCTCGGCGTCGATGCGCAGGCTCGGCACCCCGAGCGTGCGCAGGCCGCGCTGGAGCACGGCGAACTCGGTGAGCCCGGCCCGGTCGGCGAGGACCACGCACGGCAGCGCGACGGCGGGGTCGCTCTCCTCGGGCAACTGCCAGGCCAGACCGGGACTGGCCGGCAGGGTGAGGGTGTAGGGCTCGGTCTCCGAACTCACTCGGGGTCCACCACCTCTGGTGTGACGGGCATGCGGGCCGGCCGGTCGCACTCGTCCATGTGCCGATGATCATTGGACCGGCGTGGACGCACAATCGCCCCTCTGTCGTTTGGCAGATGGACGCCGGCCCCCGCCCGGCGAATCCCCAACGCCCACATTCGTGGGGTTGTCGCCCCCGCGTCACGGAGAGCGATACTCAACCAGCACTGCTGCCCGAGGCGGGAGAGGTGGGGGTTGTGACGGACGACGTCGTGACAGCCGAGAATCTGGTCAAACAGTATCGGCGCATGGATCGCCGGGCAGTGGACGGCATCTCCTTCGAGATCGCGCAGGGCGAGACCATCGGGCTGCTCGGCCCGAACGGCGCGGGCAAGACCACCCTGATCAAGATGATCTGCGGGGTCACCGCACCCACCTCGGGCCGGCTCCGGCTCTTCGGCGTGGACCCGGTCCGCCAGCCGCTGGCCGCCAAGACCTCGATCGGCGCGATGCACCAGGTGGGCCCGTTCGACCTGATGCTCTCCGCGCTGGACAACCTCAAGATCGCCGCGCACTTCCGCGGCCTGCGCTGGCGCGAGGTCCGGCCGTGGGCGCTCGAACTGGTCGAGCACCTCGGCATCACCCCGGCGCTGCCGCGCTTCTGCTTCCAGCTCTCCGGCGGCCAGCGGCAACGCTTCCAGCTCGTGCGCGCGTTGCTCACCATCCCGCGGCTGCTCGTGCTCGACGAGCCCTCGGCCGGTCTCGACGTCGGCGGCCGGCGGCACGTCGAGCGGTTCGTGACCTGGCTGCGCGACGAGCACGGCGTGACCGTGTTGTGGACCAGCCACCACATCGACGAGCTGGAACGTAACTGCCAGCGGGTGATGGTGATCGACCACGGCCGGGTGATGCGCTTCGCCAAGCCGCGTGAGCTGGTCGAGGAGTTCGGCACCACGCACCTGGTGGTGACCGTGCAGGACCCGGCGAGCAGCGGCGTGGTGGTGGCGTGGGCGGAGGCGGCCGGGCTGGTGGTCAAGGCCCAGGAGGCCGAGGTCCGGATCGAGGGCGCGCGGGTGCAGGACGTCCTGCCCGGCCTGGCCGGCCACTGCCAGGCCCACGGCGTGGCGATCAGCGGGGTCGCCACCGCGACCGACTCCCTCGAGGAGGTCTTCCTCCGGATGACCGAATCCGGCAGGACGGAGACCGCCGTGCCGGCGGTGACAGAGCGTGCCGAGGCAGAGCCGGCCGAGACCCGATGACCGAGAGCGAGGAGTGACGTGGCCGCGGTCCTGAGCTTCCAGAACAAGCCCCCGGTGCAGCGGGGCCGGGTGTCCGACCTGTTCGCGGTCGTCTACCGCGAGTACGCGCTGCTCGCCCGCAACCGCGTCTACCTGATCGTCGGCCTGACCCCCATGCTCATCTACTTGCTGCTGGTCAACACCTCGCTCAGCAACCTGGTCCAGAACGTCACCTACCGTGGCGCCGAGCTGCCCTTCACCATCTTCCTGCTCCCGATGACGCTGGCCATGTCGGTGGTCAGCGCGGCGGGTACGGCGGGCATGGCCGTCTTCCAGGAGGAGACCACCGGCGTCGCCACCCAGCTCTGGTCCTACCCGTTGCGCCGCTCCCGCTTCCTGCTCGGCAAGCTGATCGCCGGGCTGTCGCTGGTGATGGCGCAGACCCTGCTCGGCCTCGGCGTGGCGGCGCTGCTGTTCGACTTCCCGTTCTCCGCGGGCGGCTGGCTCGGCCTGCTGGTGATGCTGGTCTTCACCTCGCTGGCCTTCAACGGCCTCTACCTGGCCGCCGCGATCACCGTCACCGACCACCAGGTCTTCATGGTGCTGTCGAACGTCTCGATGCCGGTGCTGGTCTTCGCCGCCCCCTCGCTCTACACGGTCGAGAGCATGCCGGCGGTGATCCAGTGGATCTCCGTGGTGAACCCGCTGACCTACGCGATCAACGGCATGCGCGACGCCTCCCTCTTCGGGCTGGGCGCGGCCTGGCAGCCGATGCTGGTGATGGCCGCGATGGCGATCGTCGGCTACACCATCGGCGGCCGGGCCCTGCTCAACCGGGCCCGCAACCTCTGAGGCGGGGTGAGCGGCATCGTGTGGCTGCCTACGCAGGCCGATGACGTCAAGGTCCGGCTGCCCGGAACCGACCGAGCCAAGGATCCGGCGCAGACCCTGGCCATGGCGCGGGGCGCGGCCGGTCGGGCCGGCATCACCCGGGTGGCCGACCTGACCTGGCTGGACACCATCGGCATCCCGACCTACCAGGCCATCAGGCCGACCGCCAGGACGCTCGCCGTCTCTCAGGGCAAGGGCATCACCGCCGAGCTAGCCAAGCTGTCGGCGATGATGGAGGCGATCGAGCTCTGGCACGCCGAGCAGCCCTTCCCGCCCGCGCTCACCGCCCCGCCGCGCGAGGTCGCCGGCGAGCTGGGCTACGACCTGGGCGAGCTGCCCAGGGCCGAGCCGAGCCTGCTGCACGACGGGCTGCCGATCGAGTGGGTCGCGGCCACCTCGCTGGCCGACGGCAAGCCCGCCCTCCTGCCCAAGGAGCTGGTGACCGTCACCATGGACCACGGCCGGGGCTGGCACGCGCCCGTCTTCGCGGTCTCCTCCAACGGGCTGGCCAGCGGCAACACGCTGGTGGAAGCGGTACTGCACGCGTTGTACGAGGTGATCGAGCGCGACGCGGTCAGTCTCGGGCTGCGCAGCCGTACCAGAGGGGTCAGAGCCGATCCCGCCTCGCTCGGCTCGCCCGTCGTGGACCGGTTGTGCGAGCTGCTGGCCAGGGCCGGGGTCGATCTGGAGGTCAGGTGGATGCCCTCGGCCACCGGGCTGCCGTGCTTCCTGGCCGAGATCACCTGCCCGGACTACCCGATGCACTTCCGCGGCTTCGGCTGCCATCTGAGCTCGGAGATCGCGCTCACCCGGGCCGTCACCGAGGCCGCGCAGGCCCGGCTGGCCTACATCTCCGGCGCTCGCGACGACCTGCACGCCAACGCCTACGCCTCGATGGGCGAGCGCCGCCGGGCCGGCTCGGACGAGGCGGCCGAGCCGATCGCCCGGGTCACGGCCAACGCCAGCCTGGTGGACGACCTGCGGGACGTGGTCGGGCGCGCCACGGCCGCCTTCGGCCACGCGCCGCTGTTCACCGACCTGACCAGGGACGACGTCGGCGTGCCCGTGGCCAGAGTGGTGGCGCCAGGATGCCGCCTCGCCCCGGAGGAGTTCTAGTGCAGACCGTCGTCTACACCGGCCCCACCCTCGCGCCCGGCCAGGTGCGCGAGGTGCTGCCCGGCGCGCTGACCCGGCCGCCGGTGGCGCGCGGCGACCTGCTGGCCGAACGCTGGAGCCCCGGCGACACCGCGGTGATCATCGACGGCTACTACCGCGAACGGCTGTCCGTCGGCCACAAGGAGCTGCTCTGGTTGCTGGCCGAGGGCGTCACCGTCATCGGCGCGGCGAGCATGGGCGCCCTGCGGGCCGCCGAACTCGGTCCGTACGGCATGCGCGGCATCGGCGTCGTCTACGACCAGTACGCCTCCGGCGAGGTGGACGGCGACGACGAGGTCGCCATCGTGCACGGCCCCGAGGAGGTCGGCTACCCGGCGCTCACGATCGCCCTGGTCAACCTCCGCTACGGCTGCCGGGAGGCGGTCCGCCGCGGCGAGCTGACCGAGGAGCTCGCCGGGCGCATCGTCCGGACCGCCAAGGAGCGCCCCTTCTCGCACCGGACCTGGCCCGAGCTCGCCCAGGCGCTCGGCCCGGACGCCATGGACGCGCTGCGCACGCTGGAGAAGGCCATCGCCGCCGGGGACTGGGACCGCAAGCGCCTGGACGCGCTGGCCGCCCTGCGCGCGGTGGGCGAGGAGCGGCCCGGACCGGTCACGGTCGAGGCCCGGTCGCTGGGCACCGGACCCGCCGAGGTGCTGCGGTGGCGGACCCGGCGGGAGTACGCGCCCGGCCGGTGGCGCTCCGACCTGGACGTGCTGGACGCCGCCCGGCTGTACTGGAGCGGCTATCCCGAGCTGCACGAACGGGTGCTGACCGGCCTGCTGGCGGAGGTCGCCGGGCCGGACGGACTGGAGGCCTACGTGGCGGCCAAGCTGGGCGTCGAAGGGGACCTGCCGGCCGCGCTGACCGGCCGGCTGAGCGCGACGGAGCAAGCGCAGTTGCCGACGGCCGAGCAGCTCAGGCTGGTGATGGTGCGGGTCTGGCCGCTGTGGCGGTGCACCGACTGGCGGCCCGCCGTCGTGGCCGAGCTGCGCGAGCACGCCGAGTGGGAACGGTGGTCGGAGCTGGTCGCGGAGGCGGACGAGGCGGCGGAGCAGGCCCTGGGCCGCGTGGTGGTGCCGCCGCCGGCCTACTGCGGGCGGCTGTTCCTGCGGCACTGGGGCGGCAGCCAGGTGGAGATGGCCCGGCGCGGCTTCGGCGGGCTGGAGGAACTCGGGCGGACCGTCAGCCGCTTCTTCGCGCTGGACGTGCGGCGGCGATGAGCTTCGCGGCCGGCCTGGACGTGGCCGACCCGCACGCCCGCTTCCACCGGATGCGGCGGCGGGCGCCGGTGGAACGGCGGGTGGACGCCTCGGGCCGGGCGTTCTGGTACCTCACCCGGTACGCCGACGTGCAGCGCGCGCTGCAGGCCCCCGAGCTCGGCCGCCAGCTCGACCGGCTGCCGCCGGATCTGGCCGAGATCCACCGGCGCTGGGAGCAGGACACGCTGCCGATGGTCCGGCGCAACGTCTTCAACCTGGACCCGCCCGACCACACCAGGCTGCGGCGGCTGCTGGCCCCGTCGTTCAGCGCGCGCAGCATGGCCGCCCTGGCCGAGCGCATCGACCGGTGCGTGGCCGAGCTGGTCGCCCCGCTGTCCGGCGAGTGCGACCTGATCAAGGCGGTGGCGCTGCCGCTGCCCATCCTGATCGTGGCGGAGCTGATCGGCTTCCCCGCCGAGGACCGCGGCCGGCTCCGCGCCTGGAGCGACGCCATGCTCGGCCAGGACGTGCCGGCCGCGCGCCGGGCCGGGATGGAGTTTCTCGGCCACGTCAACCGGAAGATCGACGAGCGCCGCGCCGAGCCGCGCGACGACCTGCTGTCGCGGCTGGCGGCCAGCGGCGAGCTGAGCCGGGCCGAGCTGGTCTCCAGCGTCTTCCAGATGGTGTTCGCCGGGGACGAGACGACCGTCAGCCTGATCGGCATCGCGATGCTGGAGCTGCTGCGCCACCCGGCCGAGCTCAGCCGGTTGCGCGCCCGGCCCGAGCTGCTCGACTCCGCGATCGAGGAGGTGCTGCGGTTCAACGGCCCGGTGGGGCACTCCAGGCCGCTGTACGCGCTGGCCGACGTCCGCTTCGGCGACCAGGTGATCGCCCGCGGCGACGTGGTGGTGCCCCTGCTGCTGGCGGCCAACCGGGATCCCGACGTCTTTCCCGACCCCGACGTCTTCGACATCGCCCGCACACCCAACCGGCACCTCGGGCTGGGCCATGGCGCGCACTTCTGCCTCGGCGCGGCCCTGGCCAGGCGGCAGGCCAGGGCCGCGCTCGGCGCGTTGCTCGCCCGGTTCGGCGACATCTCCCTGGCGGTGGCGCCGGAGGCGGTGGAGTGGGGGCCGAGCCTGCTGGTGCGGTCGTTGCGCGGACTGCCGCTGCGTCTGAGTATGCGCCGCGCCGGGCCGGGGGGTGAGTAGCCTGCCTGCTCTGGCGGGCGGGGGCGGCGGCGCGTAACGTCCTGGCGCTCAGACTCGCTCACCCCGGACGGATCAGCGTGGCACACCTGGATGAATCGAGTTCCACGGCCGAGCCGCTGCCGGTGCTGCGGGTCGTCGTGGGGGAGCAGGACAGGGAGACGCGCACCCGGCTCCGGGGCGTGCTGCACATGGGCCACGGCCTCGTCGTGCTCGGGGAGGCCACGGCCACGCACCGGCTGGGCGAGCTGATCACCCGGCACCGGCCCGCGGTGGCGGTGGTCAACGCGGCGCTCGGGCACGCGGACGAGATCGAGTTCGTGCTGGCCCTGACCGCGTGGGCGCGGGGCCGGACCCGGGTGGTCCTGGTCTCCGAGACGCTGGACGAGGACCTGCTGGCCCGGGCGCTACAGGCCGGGGCCGCCGGCTTCGTCCACCGCGAGGCCCTGATCAGGGAGATCGTCCCGACGATCCGGCAGGTCGCGGCGGGCCTGACGGTCATCTCCAGCACGATGATCACCCAGTTGCGCGACCGCATCCCGGCGCTGATCAACGGCGTCGACCACCGGCTCTCCCCGCTCACCCGGCGCGAGGCCGAGGTGCTCGCGCTGGTCGCGGGCGGCCTGTCCAACCTGCAGATCGCCGACAAGCTGGGCATCGGCGCCGGAACGGTCCGTTCCCACCTGGCCAGGATCCTCGCCAAGCTGTCGGCGCGGAACCGGGCGCACGCCGTGGGCATCGCCTACGAGTCGGGCCTGCTCACGGGAGGCTCGCTGCATCGGGGCACAACAGCGGGTACTGCCGGCGAGCCTGGTCCGCGGTGAGCAGCGGAGCGGGGTCCCCGGCCAGCGCCTTGAACCTGGCGAGCCGGTCCGGCGGCGGGGCGGGGATGAGCGCCTGCGCGTGGAAGAGCTCCGCGCCGAGTTCCGCGCTGCCCAGCCGGGCCCGGGCCAGCCTCGCCCTGACCTTGAGCGCGTGGGCGCTCGGCGGCGGACCGGCGGCCTCGCCGTTGACGTACCGGTCGCGCTCGACGGCCATCCGCCAGGACGGCTCGGCCTCCGCCGCCAGCGCGGCCTGCAGGCCGGGTCCGATCCCCGCCCTCAGCTCGTGGTCCAGGCGCAACGCGCTCAGCGCGGCGATCGACAGGCCGTGCGAGTAGAGCGGGTTGACCGCCACGACCGCGTCCCCGAGCGCGACGAAGCCGGCCGGCAGCGGCGCCCGCTCCAGCAGGCGCCGGCGGTTGGCGGTGTCGCGGAAGGGCCGGATCGGGCCCAGAGGCGTGGTCAGGGCCAGCAGCTCGGCCACGACCGGGTCGCGCAAGGAGCGGGCGAACGCCTGGAAACCGGCCTCGTCCAGCGGCGGGGCCGAGCCCTGGGTGCCGGTCAGGGTGACCACCCAGCGGCCGCCCTCCAACGGCAGCAGGGTCGCGCCCCGGTCGAGCCCGGCGCCCGGATGCAGCATGATCGCCGGGACGTCGGCCAGGCCGGGCGGGGCCGCGCAGATCCGGGTGGCGTAGGCCAGGCCGGTGCTCACGGTGACCTCCTCGACCGGCGGCCCGCCGATGGCCTCCAGCCAGCGAGGAGCCTGGGAGCGGCGGCCCGTGGCGTCCACGACGAGGTCGGCCGCGATCGTCTCCCCGGGGCTCACCCGGACGCCGGTCACCCGGCGGGCGTCGCCGGTCAGGCCCAGCACCTGGACGCCCTCGACGACCCGTGCCGCGGCGCGGCGCCGTACGACGTGGTCGAACAGGCCGCGGCTGCAGGAGACGAAATAGGCCGCGCAGTCGAAGCGGTGGAACCAGCCGTCGCCGGTGAGGATCAGCGAGTCCCCGGGCAGGCCGCGACGGTGCGCGCCGTGGGCGTACAGCTCGTCGAGCGTGCCCGGCAGCAGCGTCTCCAGCGCCCGCGCGCCGCCGGTGACCAGGACATGGCTGTGATGGGACTGGGGCAGCCCCCGCCGGGGAGCCGGCGCGGCGGGGTAGCGGTCCCGCTCGACGACGACGACCTCGTCCACGTGCCGGGCCAGCACGGTGGCCGCGAGCACGCCGGCGAAGCCGCCGCCCAGCACGACCGCCCTGGTCACGCTTCGAGCAGGCCCTGCGCGACCATGCCGGTCAGGAACTCGTCCACGTCCCGCATGATGCGCACGGTGACGAGCGCGTTGTCCCCGGCGAACTCCTCGGCCAGCCTGGTGATGATCTTCTCCCGTTCACCCTCGCTCGCGACCAGCTCCCAGATCCGGGAGCCGGTCTCGTTCAGGCTGTGGAAGTCGCCGGTCTCGCTGTGGTAGAGCGAGATGCCGTCGCCGGTGTCCTGCCAGATGACGGCCTCGCTGATCCGGAGTGACACTCTGCACCTCTTGTATTAGACGGGTTGTTCTAGACGGGGGTGATGGGCAGCAGCTCGCCGACCTTGACGGCCCGGGGCGCGGGCTTGGGCGGGGTGTAGTTCTTCCAGTCCTCGTAGACCGGATGGACGGCGTCGCCGGCGACCAGGCGGGGCTTGGTCATCTCGTCGTTGTTGGCCGCCAGGACGGCGGTGCCGATGCCGGTCTCCAGCCACAGGTGGGTGGTGACGCCGTGCCGCAGGATCCGGCAGTTGGGCCGGCTGTTGCGCCGCAGGTCGAGGCTCTCCGACAGGTGGGTGGCCCGGCAGCCGCCGCCGCAGAAGGGCTTGACGTAGCACTTGGCGCAGTCGGCGTGGTAGCCGCCGCCGAAGACGGTGCTGTTGCGCATCTCGGCGAGCAGGTCGCCCTCGAAGATCTCGCGCAGCGACTGGCGGCGCAGGTTGCCGGCGAAGTGCTCCCGGCCGGTGACCAGCTTGCACGGGTAGACGTCGCCGAGCGAGTTGATGTAGATCTCGTTGCCGCCCATGCCGCAGTTGGCGCGGACGGTGCACGCGGGCGTCGGCCGGGGGCCGTCGGGCCGCAGCTTGCCCAGCGCGGGCGAGGTCCACACCAGCTTCTGGATGCGCATGTGGTCGGCGAAGCCGAACTCGTACTCGTCGTCCGCGCCCCGGCCGAGGTTGTTGTGGTACATCAGCCGGATGTCGGCCACCTCGACGCCGTCCATGAACGCCGCGAAGCCCTCGAGCTCGTCCACGTTCTCCGAGGTGACGATGTGGTTGATCTGCGGCACCACGCCCTCGGCGTTGAGCAGCTTGAGCGCCTTGTGCGTCCGGTCGAACGAGCCCTCGCCGCGGGTGCGGTCGTGGGTCTCGGCCGTGCCGCCGTCGACGCTGATGGTGACCTGGGTGAACAGCTCGGCGAAGCGCTTGGCCTGCGCCGGCTTCCTGATCATCGTGGCGTTGGTGACGATGTTGGACTTCATGCCGAGGCTGTTGGCGTGCTCGACGACCTGGAACAGGTCCTTCCTGAGCATCGGCTCGCCGCCGGTGAAGATCATGTACTTGGCGCCGAGCTCGGCGGCCTGCGTCACCAGGTCCAGCGACTGCTGCGTGTTGAGCTCGCCGGGCAGGCACTTCTCCGAGGAGGCGTAGCAGTACGGGCAGCGGAGATTGCAGCCGTCGGTGATCGCGTAGTACACCTGCACCAGCGGAGGTTCCGTGGTCTGGATGCTGGGCCGCGGCCGGTCGTAGTAGACGATCCAGTTGAGGATCAGCTTCGCCAGCGCCCGCTCGGTCTCGGCCGTCGCCGGCAGCGGCTCCGCCACCCGGGTCAGCGCCTGGAGCACGCCGAACTCCTGCGGGGTGAGCACGCACCGGCCGCCGATCTGCGGATTGATGACCAGGTAGTTTCCCTCGTGCGAGAAGTAGGTGAGATCTTCCGGCACGTCGAACAGCGCACGGTTTCCGGCCAGCTTGCCAGGCATGCGTAACCCTTCGATTCCTGGATGCGGACGCGGCGCCGTGTTCTGGCCGGCGCCGCGCCCGCGAGCCGCTGGGACTACTGGGGGTCCACGCCGCTGCCGGAGCCGGACCAGATACCGCACGCGCACGACTGCGCGGCGTCGAGGCTGTGGACCTCGACCTCAGGCCGGGACCAGCCGGCGGCCGACAGCGCCTGGGCGGGGAACCGCTCCTTCAGGCCGATGAGCAGGTTGACTTCCTCCTGGGTCAGGGTGGCGAACGCCTCCTCGACCTCCCTGGCGACCGGGCCGCTGACGATGCCGGCTTGACGCAGAGCTTCCTGCGGATCGAAGGCCATGCCTTCACCTCTCTGTGCTGGATGAGATGCGTTGCAGGTTGAGTATGGGCTGGCCGCGCGAGGGTCGGACAACCCCACAAACGTGGGCTAAGACCGCCCACGAACGTGGGATTGCGGGCGCGGCCCGGGCGTTCCAGGCTGGTCTCAAGACGACCCCTCGCGATGGGATGAAGCGATGACGGGAAGCGGATCGGGTGCGTTCGACGCACTGGACAGGCTGCGGGCGTCCGGCCATCCCGTCGATCTCCTGGACGAGCGGCAGCAGCGGGTCTTCGCCGAGCTGAGCGAGGCCGAGGTGGCCCTGCTCAACTCGATCAAGCAGCGGCTCGACGACGTCGCGGGCGAGGTCGAGGGCCAGGAGCTCAAGCTCTTATGAGAGCCCGGGACCAGCGGCCCGTCAGGAGGAACGTCGCGGTCCTGTTCATCGACATCGTCGGCTCGACGGAGCTGGCCGAGCGGCTCGACCCCGAGCTGCTGCTGCAGATATTGGAGCGCTACTACGACGCCTGCCGTACCGAGATCTTCCAGTGCGGCGGCGTGGTGGAGAAGTACATCGGGGACGCGGTCATGGCGGTCTTCGGCGTCCCGGTCAGCCGCGAGGACGACGCCTTCCGCGCGGTGCTGGCCGCCGAGCGGGCGCTGGCGGCGGTGCGCCGGCTGAGCGAGGAGCTGGCGCCCACGCACGGGGTGAGCCTGGGAGCCCACTGCGGGGTGGCCTTCGGCCAGGTGATGGTCGTGGAGAGCCCGGGCGCCGACGTGCGGGTGATCGGCGACACCGTCAACACCGCGGCCCGGGTGCAGTCGGCGGCCGGGGACGGCGAGATCCTGCTGGGCGACGAGGTGGCCAGGCTGGTGCGCCAGCACGCGGTGCTGGAGGAGGTGCCGCCGCTCACCCTCAAGGGCAAGCGCAGGCCGGTGCGGGCCTGGCGGCTGATCACCGTCGATCCGGAGCGCGGCGAGCCCGAGACCGACTCGGTCCCGCTGGTCGGCCGGGCGGCGGAGCTGCGGCAGCTCACCCTGCTGCACGAGCGCGTCGTGGCCGAGCGGCGGTGCGGCATGGTCACCGTGCACGGCGTGCCGGGCATCGGCAAGTCCCGGCTGGTCCGCGAGTTCCTGCAGGAGCTGCCGGGCGAGGTGGCGGTGCTGGCCGGGCGGTGCCCGTCCTACGGCGTCGGCGCGACCTACCGGCCGATCGCGGAGATGGTGGACGCGCTCGACCTCGACGAGCTGGTCGGGGCCGAGTGCGCGGGCGTCCTGCGCGGGCTGGGCGCCGGGATCGCCGAGACGGCCGGAGCGGTGCGCACCCTGTTCGAGGCGCTCGGCGCGCGCCGGCCGCTGGTCGTGGTTTTGGACAACCTGCAATGGGCCGAGCCCACCCTGCTCGACCTGATCGAGGACTGCGCGGCCTGGCTGGGCGAGGTGCCGGTGCTGCTCGTCTGCGTCACCCGGCCCGAACTGTACGAGAGCCGGCCCGCCTGGGGCGCGGGGACGGCCGCCCTGGAAGTGGGGCCGCTCGACCCCGAGGACACCGCCCGGCTCGTCGCCGAGCTGCTCGCGGGCCGCGCCGAAGTGCTCGCCCATGCCGAGGACGAGGTGCACCGGCGCGTCACCTCGGGCTGCGACGGCAACCCGCTGTTCGCCGAGCTGATGCTGGAGACCGTGGCCGACGGCGACGGCTCCCTGCCGCCGACCGTCCAGGCACTGCTCGGCGCCCGGCTCGACCGGCTGGACCGCCCGGAGCGCGAGGTGCTGGAACGCGCGGCCACCGTGGGCCAGTCCTTCACCGCCGACCAGGTGGGCGCGCTGCTCGACGCGGGCCTGCCGGCCGTGGCCACGCCGCTGCGCCGGCTCCAGCGCGAGCGGCTGATCAGGCGCGGCCCCCGCCCGGGCGGCTACGAGTTCACCCAGACCCTCACCCGCGAGACCGTCTACGCGCTGACCAGCAAGGACCTGCGGGCCGACTGGCACAGGACGCTGGCCGAGCTGAGCGACGCCGCCTTCCCCGGCGACGTCAGCCACCACCTGCTGACCGCCTGCCGCTTCACCCGGGAGGTACGGCCCGGCGACCCGCTGCTGCCCGCGCTGACCGACCGGGCCGCCGCCTCGCTCATCGCCGACGGTGGCCGTGCCCTGCACCGCAAGGACCTGCCCGCGGCCATCGCGCTCCTGGAAGGCGGCCGGGAGGTGCTCCCGGCGGGCCGGGACGAGCACCGCTCGCTGGCCGTCCGGATCAGCGACGCGCACCTCGCCCGGGGCGAGAACGCCCAGGCCGCCGCCGCGCTCGACCGCGCCGAGCAACTCCTGCCCGGCGACCCGCGCAACGCGCTGACCTGCGCGATCCAGCGGGAGATCCTCGCGTTGCGCTCGGGCGACCGGGCCCCGCTGCTGGAGCCGCTGCGCGTCCGGCTGGCCGCGGACGGCGACGACGAGCTGAGCTGGTGCCGCTTCCACCTGCTCGACGCGCTCGTGCACAGCGAGGACGGCCGGTTCGGCGCGGCCGAGCACGCCCTGCGGGCCGGGCTGGTGCGGGCCCGGGCCATGGGCGACCGCTACGAGGAGGACCGGCTGCTCGGCGGGCTCTGCGAGCTGCTCCAGTGGTCGCCCACCCCGGTGGCCGAGGGCCTCGCGCTCTGCGCCGACCTGCTGGCCCGCTTCGCCAGCGACCGCTCGCTGCTGGTGCCCGTGCTGGTCGCCCGGGCCAGGCTGCTGGCCCTGTCCAGCGACCTCGACCACGCCCACCAGGCGCTCGACACCGCCGCCCGGTGCGCCGACGAGCTGCGCCTCAGCCTCTCCACCATCGCGATCACCCAGGCGCGCGGCCTGGTCGAGTCGCTGGGCGGCCGGCACGAGCGGGCCCGCGAGCTGTTCGTCAGGGCCGGGGCCGCGCTGCGCGCCGCCGGGCACGAGCCGCCCGCCTCCACGCTGGCGGTCTACGCCGCCCGCGAGAGCCTCCGGCTCGGCGAGGTACGGCAGGCCGAAGCCGAGCTGGCCACACCGGAGGCGGTTCCCCGCCAGTTGCGCGGTGAGGTGACGGCGGCAGCCGTACGGGCCAGGATCGCCTCCCTCGACGGCGACCACAGGCGGGCGCTGGAGACGGCCGAGCTCCTGGACGCGCTGCTCGCCGCCACCGACGATCCCTGCCTGCACGGCGACGCCCTCTTCGAGATCGCGCAGATCCACCACGCCGCCGCGCGGGACCCCGCCGCCGCGGCCCGCCGTGCGCTCGACGCCTACCTGAGCAAGGGCGCGCGCCTGCTGGTGCGCCGAGTCCGAGGCTGGATGTCCGTGAACGGAATAGGGGAACCTTGTCCATGACACCGACGAGCACGCCGCCCTGGCGCAGGGACCAGCGCGCTCACTTTCCCGGCGTGCCCGCCTGGGGCCTGGCCACCACGCGGGCCGCGCCGGAGAGCTTCGAGGTCAGCCCGCTCGCCGAGGTGACCAAGGAGTGGGCCTGGGGCGGCTCCGACGGGTCGGGCGTGCGCGTCTGCGTCGTGGACACCGGCGTGGAGGGCGCGCACCCCAGGATCGGCGGCCTGGAACGCGCGGTCGAGGTGGTCCGCGGCGAGGACGGCCGGCTGGTCCTGGCCGAGTGCGAACCGGTCGACCCGGCCGGGCACGGCACCGCCTGCGCCGGCGTGATCAGGTCGGTCGCCCCCGGCGTCTCGATCACCTCGGTCCGGGTGCTGACCGACGGCAAGGCCGGCACCGGCGACGCGTTGCTGACCGGGCTCTCCTGGGCCATCGACGAGGGCTACGACCTGGTCAACCTGAGCCTGTCCACGACCCGGTCGGGCTTTCGCGAGGCGCTGCACGACCTGGCCGACCGCGCCTACTTCCGCCGGTGCCTGCTGATCGCCGCCGCGCACAACATGCCGGTGCTCAGCTTCCCGTGGATGTTCTCCTCGGTGGTCTCGGTCGCCAGCCACGACGAGGCCGACCCGATGACCTACTACTACAACCCGGCGCCCCCGGCCGAGTTCCACGCGCGGGGCGTCAAGGTGCCGGTCGCCTGGCGGGGCGGGCGCGAGATCCAGAGCACCGGCAACAGCTTCGCCGCCCCGCACATCACCGGCCTGTGCGCGCTCATCCTGAGCAAGCATCCCTGGCTGACGCCCTTCCAGCTCAAGACGGTGCTCTACCTGGCAGCCGACAACACCACGAGACCCCACGGAGAGGCCCATGCCCCCTGACGACATCGACGGCACGGAACGCCGGCTGCTGCAGTCCATCGTCGAGGTGGCCCGGCACATGTTCGGCGCGGCCGCCTCCTCGATCTTCCTGGTCGACCCGGACACCGGCGACCTGGTCTTCGAGGCGGTCTCGGGCGAGGGGGAGAAGGAGCTGGTCGGCAGCCGGTTCCCGATGGGCACCGGCATCGCCGGCTGGGTGGCGGTCAGCGGCCAGCCGATGGTCGCCGACGACCTCAGCGCGGTGAGCCAGTTCGCGCACGACGCGGCCGAGTCCACCGGGTACGTGCCGCGCACCATCATGGCCGCCCCGCTGATCCGGTTCGAGGAGTGCGTCGGCGTGCTCGAGGTGCTCGACCGTACGGCCTCGCGCAGCGAGCTCGACGACATGGAACTGCTCGGGCTGTTCGCCACCCAGGCGGCCTGCGGCCTCGAACTGCTCCTGCGGGTACGGCGCAGCCGCCGCGAGACCGAACCGCTCGACCCGCATGAGCTGCTGCGCAGGATCGAGCAACGGCTGCCGCACCGGCCCGGCCGCCGTGACGCGGCGGCGGTGCAGTTGCTGGCCATCGCCAGCGCGCTGCTGGAGCCCTGACCTCCGCGTCCTGGCGCCGCCTCGCTCAAAACGACATCCCACAGCAGAATGGCGGATGTCGTGACGAGCGTGCGCAGAGCCGGAAAGGACGACATGAGCGACATGGGGGCCTGGCCGCTCGTCGGGCGCTCGGCCGAGCTGCGCGTGATCACCGAGGCGGTGGCGCGGCCCGGCGTCGGGAGCGTGGTGATCGTGGGAGCGGCCGGGCTGGGACGGACGCGGCTGGCCCGCGAGGCGCTCGCCCGGCTGGGCGCCCAGGGACACCCGACCGCCTGGGCGACCGGCAGCCGCTCGGCGAGCGCGCTCCCTCTCGGCGCCCTGCTGCCTCTTTGTGTCCAGGCTCCCCCTGCCGTCCGGCCCTCGCCGGAAGTCCAGGCCCCGGTCGCCCCGCCGTCTCCGGCGGGGCCACTGTTCGCCCAGCTCGTGGAGCGTTTCAACCCGCCCACCGGCCGCCGCCCCGTCCTGGCCGTCGACGACGCCCACCTGCTGGACAGCGCCTCCGCCGCCCTGGTCCACCAGCTCGCCCTGCACACCCGCGCCTTCGTGATCCTCACCGTACGGCAGGGCCCCCCGCCCCCCGACGTGGTCACCGCTCTGTGGAAGGAGGACCTCGCCCTGCGCCTGGACCTCAGACCCCTCGGCGACGGCGAGACGGACCTCCTGCTGGAGGGCGGCCTGAGCGGCCCGGTCGACGTCGTCACCCGGCGCACCCTGCGATACCTGGCCGCCGGCCGCCCGCTGGTGCTGCGCGAACTGGTCCAGGCCGGCCTCGACCAGGGCGGACTGCGCCGAGACGACGGGCCCTGGCACCTGCGCGGCCGGGTTCGGGTCACCGCCCGGCTCGGCGACCTGATCGAGGCGCAGATGCAGGTCGACGACCCCGGCGTGCAGGAGGTGCTGGAGGTGCTCGCCTACGCCGAGCCGCTCGGGCAGCCCGCGCTCGAACGGCTCACCGGCGTCGCCGCGGTGGTGAACGCCGAACGGCAGGGGCTGGTGGTGGTCGAGCAGTCGGGGGCTCGGCATCTGATCCGGCTGGCCGTACCGGCTTATGGGGAAGTGGTGCGCGCGCGGATGCCGCGCGCGCGGGCCCGGGCCATCTGGGGCCGGCTCGCCGAGCGGCTGGCCGTCTCGCCCCGGCGGCGCGCCGACGACCCACTCGACCTGGCCCGGTGGCGGTTGCGGGCCGGGCTCGGGGTGACGGCGCAGGAACTGCTGGCCGCGGCGCGGCGGGCCACCGAGCGGCTGGAACTGCGGGAGGCAGAGGAACTCGCGCTCGCCGCCCGGGCCGCGGGGGGCGGCGTCGAGGCGGACCTCACCGTGGCGGAGATCCTGGCCGCGCAGGGCCGCCACGCCGCCGCCGCGGCCGCCCTGCCCCGCCCGGAGGCCTGCGCCGGCCGCGGCGGCTTCGCGCAGGCGAGCCGCCGGGCGATGCTGCACGAACGGATCACCTACTGGGGCCCCTTGTCCGTTGCTGGCTCCGGTGGCGAGCGGGCGTGGACGAGCGGGCCGGACGGGGACGCCGGAGGTGAGCGGGCGGCGGAGGCGGTGCGGGCTTGGACGAGCCTGCTGGACGGCCACGTCGACCGGGCGCTCGCCCTCGGCGGCGGGTTGCTGACCAAGCCGGATCCCGAGCTGCCCGCACAGGCCACGTTGTGGGCCGCCACGGCGGTGGCCTTCGCCGCGGGCCTCAGCGGCGCCCTCCCCCTGGTGGAGCACGCGAGCCGGATCGGGCTCGGCACCGCCCACACCCACCGGCGCACCCGCCCCTGGGCCCAGGCCCAGGTGGCCGGCACCCGTTGCCTGGCCCTGCTGCTGGGCGGCGCGCTGACCCCCGCGGCCGAGGCGGCCGAGGACGGCTACCGCGAGGCCGCGGCCACCGAGGCCGCCCCGGTCGTCGGCCTGTGGGCGGCGGTCCGCGGCGTCGTGGCCAAGGCCCAGGGGCGGGTACGGCCGGCGCAACAGGCCCTCCGAGAGGCGGTCGTGCTGCTCGACCGGCACGACCCGTTCCGATTACGGCGGCTCTACCTGGCCGAGCTCGCCGGCGCGCACGCGATGGCCGGCGACACGGTCCAGGCCGACCGCTGGCTGAGCCGGATGGCCGACGCCCCGGAGCCGCCCGGCACCCTGCTGTCCGGCTGGATCCAGCGCGACCGCGCCTGGGTCCTGGCCGCCGCGCTCGACCTGCCCGGCGCGGTCGCCGTGGCGCTCGAAGCCGCCCAGGCCGCACGGGACGCGGGAGCACCGCTCCTGGAGGCGCAGGCGCTGGCGGACGCGGCCAGGTTCGGGGCGGCCAAGCAGGTGAGCGGCCGGCTGGGGGAACTGGCGGAGGAGACCGGGAACCAGGCGGTCGTCGCGTTCGCCGCGTGGTGCGCCGCCCTGGCCGAGGACGACGCGGAAGCGCTCACGGAGCTGGCGGGAACGTTACGAGCTCTCGGACACCTGCTCCCGGCCGCGGAGGCGGCGGCCACGGCCCACCGGCTGCACGTCGCCGCCGGGCGGCGCGCGGCGGCGAAACGGACGCTGGTGCTGGCCCGCGAGCTCCAGGACGAGTGCGACGGCGCCCGCACCCCGCTGACCGACCTGACCACGAGCGAGGCCTCGCTGACTCCTCGGGAGCTGCAGGTGGCCCGGCTGATCGCCTCGGGCCTGTCCGGCCGGGCGGTGGCGGCGAGGCTCGGCCTGTCGCTGCGCACGGTCAACAACCACCTGGGCCGGGTGTACGCGAAGCTCGGCGTCTCCGGGCGGAACGCGCTCGAACGGGTGCTGGGCGGCTACGACGCCGGCTAGTCACGTCCCCGGCGGCCGCTGGGCCTTCGTGCCGGGAGCCGGCACGAAGGCGAGGGGCGGCTCAGAGTTTCGGAGCGTTCCCAGGGTGGTCGGGTTCGGGGGTTCGGAGCGTTCCCGGCGCGGGCGGGCGGGCTCCGACGTAGAGCTGGACGGCGTTGGTCGGGTCGGGATGGCGGAAGACGTTGGCCAGCAGGGTGGTCTCCGCGCCGGTGTCGAGGTCGCGGATGCGCATGAAGGGGGAGTGGCGGCCCATCAGGATCTGCTGCTGCTCCCACATGCGCACGAACTCGGGGAAGGCGGACAGGCGGTCGAGGAGGGCCGGGAAGGCGGGATCGCCGGCCCGGTGGACCATGTGGGAGCGGAGCCAGGCGACGGTGAGGCGGGCCTCCACGTCCCACTCCACCATGATCGTGCGGGACTCGGGGACGGCGAAGAACCAGATCAGCACGTTGCCGACCTCGTCGAGATGCCGGTAGATCCGGCGGTACTCCTGGTTGCCGTAGAGGACCCACCAGGCTTCGGTGATCCAGGCGGCGAGGTTGGGGTTCAGCCACTCGACGTGCCGGCGCTGCTCGGGCGTGATGTCACTGAGCGCGGGGGGCCGGGCGGTGGCGCTCGTCGCGCCGGCCGAGGGCTTGGTGTAGGTGTAGGTGATCAGGTGGTGCATGTGCTCGCGGACCTGGCTGCTGACGTCCAGGCCGTCGGCGAGGTGGTCGACGACTTCTCGGGTCGGACGGATCGGGTAACCCTGTTCGAGCTTGGTCAGATAGCTGACGCTGATCTTGGCGGCGCGGGCGAGTTCGTCGCGGCTACGGCGACGGCGGGGCGGGAAATCGCTGTCTGGAGTGAATCCTGGTGCGACGGTTGCACGGCGCAGGTGCTGTAGGTAGGCGCCGAAGGATGGGATTGTTACCGTGACCATGAAGCGAAAGTGTAGAGATTATCCTCCGTTTCACGGAATAGCGACACTTTCTCGATAAATGCGGAAACCGAAATTACCCCGCCTTTCGTTCCGTCCATTGTTTGGATATAGGCAAAACATACCAACGAAACCCTTCATCCCCGCTTTCCGTGGCACGCCTAATAGGCGGTGAACGGGAAGGGGTCGAGTGAGCGCCGAGGACCTGCCCGCCGGCCGCCGGCTCCCTCGCCGAGGAGCCGCCGGCGCCCGGCCCGGCGCCACGGTGTGAGAAGGGCGGCCGGATCCCGCGCGGCTCCGGCCGCCCCTCGCGTGCGGGCTGGTCACGAGGTGTATGCCACACACGCACCTGGACGGTAACAGGCGATCACTCGGTACGTAAGCTGCCATTCTCAGGGGTATCCCTGGCAGAACTACCCACAGAAATCCTACTTGTCGCGATCATTTTCGCGTTGTAAGGATTCATTGTCTATATCCAGATCGGCGGGCGCACTCGGGGAAGCCGGCCAGGGCGGCGGAGTTCTTCCGGCCGCGGGAGGACGCGATATTCGTATCACGGATTTCGCCTCCCGCGCGAGATGATCATTGCCGCGAATCCGCCTCAAGGAGGCACCCGTTGGCCGGAGGATCGGCGGCCTGCCCGCTCGGGAATCGCCCCATTCCCGGCCGGCCCGAGGGCCGCGGTCGAGCGTCGCTTGAAACGCCGGGCCCCGCCGTACACCTGGAGACCACAGCCGGTCGCGCGGGCGCCGAGCACCGAGCGCGCTGATGACGTTTGCCCGAGGGAGTCGTGGGATGAGCCTGCAATGGCGTCGTGAGGGAAACCTGCCCGAGGAGAGCACCAGCTTCGTCGGCAGGGAGGGGGTGTTGCGGCTGGTCGGCCAGGCGTTGCGCAGCCACCGGCTGGTGACGGTGACCGGCTGCGGCGGCGTGGGCAAGACCCGCGTCGCGCTGCGGGTGGCCCGCCAGGCGGCCGAACTGTACCCCGACGGAGTGTGGCTGGCCGAGCTCGGGCACTTGCGCGATCCGAGCCTGGTGCCCCGGCAGGTCGGCCTGGCGCTGGGGCTCGCCGACGTGTCGGCGCGCTCGGACCTGCAGGTGCTGACCGACTTCCTCGCCGACGGCAAACGGCTGCTGCTCGTCCTGGACACCTGCGAACACCTGCTGGGCGCGGTCGCCCACCTGGCGCGCACCCTGCTGGAGAGCGCGCCCGGCATCCGCATCCTCGCCACCAGCCGCTCGCCCCTGGACGCCGCCGGCGAGCACCTGATCGAGATCTCCCCGCTGACCACCACCCCCGGACCGGCCGGCGCCCTGGCCGGCCGCCCCAGCGAGGCGGTCGCCCTGTTCGTCGAGCGGGCCCGCGCCATCGTCCCGCAGTTCGTGCTCGGCTCGCACAACGTGCACGAGGTCGAGGAGCTCTGCCGGCGGCTGGACGGCATCCCGCTGGCGCTCGAACTGGCCGCGGTACGGCTGCGCGGCCTGTCCGTCGCCCAGATCCTCACCCTGCTCGAACAGTCGATGGCCGTCCTGGAAGCCGCCGACCGCACCGCCCCCGAACGCCACCGCACCCTGCGCGCCACCCTCGGCTGGAGCCACGAACTCTGCCAGCCGGCCGAACGCCTGCTGTGGGCCAGGCTGTCGGTCTTCGCCGGCGACTTCGACCTCTACGCCGCGATGCGCGTCTGCCAGGACGACGGCGTCCTGGAGAGCGACGAGATCCCCTACCTGCTGGAATCGCTCGTCCACAAGTCCATCCTCATCCGCGGGCCGGAAGGCACCCGGTACCGGATGCTCGACACCGTGCGCGAGTACGGCGCCCTGTGGCTGTCGCGCCTGCGCGACACCGGCCGGATGCGCCGCCGCCACCTCGCCCACTACCTCCAGCTCGCCCGCCGCGGCGAACTCGAATGGATGGGCACCGGCCAGGTCCTGTGGTTCGAGCGCATGCGCCAGGAGACCAGCAACATCCGCGCCGCCATCGACTACAGCCTCAGCGAACCCGGCCAGCGCACCGTCGGCCTGGACCTGGTCTCCTCGCTCTGGTTCATGTGGGTCGCCTGCGGCTTCCCCAGCGAGGGCCGCCACTACCTGCTCCGCATGCTCTCCGCCTGCCCGGACCCCTCCCCGGCCCGCTGCCGCGCCCTCTGGGCCGAGGCCTACGTCGCCAACGGCCAGGGCGACCTCACCGCCGCCGTCAACGCCGCCGAACGCTGCCTCGCCGAGGCCCGCGAACTGGGCGACCGCGACGCCAAGATCATGGCCATCAAGATGCTGGGCACGAGCGCGATGTTGACGGGCGACTTCGGTGCCGCCGCCCGGCACCTGGGGCGGGCGATCACCTATCTGCAGGACCTGGACGAGCCCCGCCGGGTGGAACTGCTGGCCGCCGTGGTCGAGATCGGCATGGTGACCACGATGCGCGGCGAGCCGCAGGAGGCGCTGTCCACCCTGGAGGAATGCCTGCGGATGTGCCAGGAACGAGGCGAGCTGTGGTTGCGCTCCTACGCCTTGTACGTGCTGGCCTTGGCCTACCACCGGCTGGGGCGGGTGGAGGAGGCCGTCGAAGCCGCCCGCTCGGCGTTGCGCATCAAGCGGCACTTCTCCGACGTGCTCGGCATTGTGATGACCCTGGACGCGCTGTCGCAGATGGTGGTCGAGGTGGGCTGGCCGGCGGAGATGGTCGGCGAGCTGCAGGCGGCGGCGGAGGTCAACTGGCGGGAGTACGGCCTGCCGCTCATGGGGAGCCCGATGCTCACCGACGGGCACGTGCAGGCGGCCGACCAGGCGATCGCGCTGATCGGGCCGGCGGCGCACGAGGCGGCTCGGGCGCGGGGCAGCCGCATGGGGCTGCTGGAGGCGATCGCCTACGCCACCGGCGACGCCGGCGAGCCCGGACGGGCCGGACCGGCGGTGCGGGTGATCCGGCCCGGAGCCGCCTGAGCGGACCGGGGGGGGGGTTCTGCCGACTCAGTCGTGCTTGGTCGACCTTGTACGGCGTGCATCGCTGTCGTCCGTCAGCTCGTCGTCGGCGCTGGGGTCGTCGGGTGGGGCCTGGTGGAGTGCTTCGGCCACCAGGCTCTGCGCCTTGCGGAGGACGGCGGCGACGGTGGCGCGTTCGGCCGGGGTGAGGGGCGGGAGGGGCTGGGAGGGGTCGTCGCCCATCAGGGCCGGGGCGGCGTCGTGGCTGAGGGGGTCCACCTCGGTGAGGTGGGCCGGGGTGGGCTTGGGGGAGCGGCGGCGGGGGGTGAGCGGGCGGGTGGGGGTGCCGGCCTCCGCGGGCTGACGGCGGGTGGTGGCCGGGGCGGCGTGGGCCGGGGCGTCGTGGGTCGGGGTGGTCGCGGCGGCGGCGTCAGCGGCGGGAGTGGCAGCGGCCGGGGTGGAGCGGGCTGTCGTGGTGTGGGTCGAGGCGGTGGTCGGCAGGTTGTGGGCCTGGTCGGCCCAGGCGATGACGCGGTGGACGGTGTCCAGGGCCGAGGGCGGCAGACCCGCGAGGAGGGTGGCGAGGGGAGCGACGGCGGGGGAGCGGGCGATGGCCAGGGCGGCCTGCGCCACCTGGGCGTCGGCGGCGGCGGCCAGGGCGATCCGGGCGACGTCCGGGTTCCCCGCAGCCGCCAGGGCCACCCGCATCACCTGAGGATCGTCGGCGGCGGCGAGGGTGACGCGCATGACCTGGGGGTCGTCGGCGACGGCGAGCGCGGCGCGGGCGGCGTCGGGGGATGCGGTGCCGAGCGGCCCGGTGCGCTCGGCCAGGAGCCAGCCCACCGGGACGTCCAGAAGGGCGGCGAGAGCCTGCAGCAGCGGGACGCTCGGCATGGCCTTCCCGGTGCGCAACACCGAGACGTGCTGGCGGGTGACGGGATGGCCGGCCGCGGTGAGGGCCTCGGCCAGCTGGGTGTTGTTCATCCCGAGCTGGGTCAGCCGGACGCCCAGCCGCTCGGCGAAGCTCGACACCTCGTGCTCTCCCTCGTGTGGCGGAGTCGCGCCATTCCACGACAAATAGCACTTGTCAGATGGCCGGCCGACTTCCTGCATTATGCCGCAGCTTTCCGTGTCCAGCAGGTGAATGGATCATCGCCGGCTCGGTAAAACTCACTTCTCTGTCACATTTCAGTTGACACGATGATCTGGGATGTCCTATATGTGGCTCTAGTGTCAAATGAGATGTGACAGCAGTGATGGGGTGCGTGGTGGCGATGGCGTCCGCAACGCCCCACCCGGTCAGCGATCGCCACGACAGAACGGCCACGCCGAGGCACCACCACGGCGCACCGGTCTCCGGGCGCATCCGAGCGGAAAGGGCGGTTACCGATGACCGACACAACCCCGGGCGGTTCCCCCACCCGGCCCCCCCAGGGCAGCGCAACCCCGCCGCCCCCGCCCCCGACCCCGACCCCGACCCCCACGCCGAGCGGCCCGGCCCAGGCCACGGCACCCGCGCCGACCGGCCCGGGGTGCGGGCCGGAAACCGGGGTGTCGGGTGGGGCGGAGGCCGAGGTGTCGGACCGTTCGCCGGCTCGTCCGCCGACTGGCCCGCAGGACCATTCGGCGGCCGGCTCACACGGCCGTCAGCCCGTTGGGTCGCAGGCTTGTCCGGCGGATGGGTCGCGGGGCGGGTGGGGGGCTGGTCGTACGGCGGGCCGTACGCCGGAGGAGGCGCTGGGGCGCAACGTGCGCGAGGTCATCGCACGGGTGGCGCGGAACGCGGTTCCTCGCAGTGTGTGGGTGGAGGTGACGCCGCTGCCGTTCGACGGTGCGGCGCTCACACTGACCTGTGCCGATCGCCTGGAGGCGGCCGAGGAGGTGCTCTGGCAGGCGGCCCACCACGCCGAACGTCAACTGCGGCGGGTCGGCTGGCACGTCACGCGGCTGGCTGCCCGGCCGCCGCGGTGGCGGGGTGTGGGGCCGGGCAACTGCGCGGCTTCGGGGCCGGCTCAGGAGCTTGTGGTGCTGGGGTGGTCGCTGGAGGCGCTGGCCACTCGGGCGGCGCTGCTGGAGGTGTCGCTGCGCGGGGTGCTGGGGACGAGCCCGGACTTCACTGTCGGCAAGTCGGCGGAGCTCAGCCTGACCCATCTGCGGGCCGCCCTGCTGACCGAGACGGGAGTGCGGGAGCCGTCCATGCCGGACGTGCCGTCCAAGTGGGACGTGTCGGAGCCGTCCGAGTCGGACGCGCTGAGGCCAGGCGCGGTGGTACGGGGGGTGCAGGACGAGCTGAGTGCGCGCTACCTGCGGTGGCCGGCGCGGTTGCGGGAGTTGGAGGGGCTGCAGCGGTGCTCGACCGTCCGTGCCCTGCGGTACGCGCTGGCGCGGGTGGCTGGGCTGGAGCGTGCCGTACAGGAGCGGTGCGAGGCCCATCTGGCGCTCGCCGCCCGCACGGTCCACCTGGTCCTGCGGAACTGGGGCGAGCTCCATGACCTTGAGCAGGCCGCTGAGTTGGCCTGCGGCACCCTCCGGCGCGCGCTGGCCGGCAAGGAGCCCGGCGAGTGGGGCCGCGACGAGCTCGAGGCCCGAGGTGTTTCCGAGGATAGGGAGGACCCCGTAGGTCAGATGACCTCCAGAGATCGGGACGATCCCCGAGATCGGGAGGATCCCGGCGGCGCGCAGGTGTCTCGAACCGTGGATCCGCTGTTCGGGGGGATGTATCGGCTGGTGGCCGCGACGGTTCCGAATCTGCCACAGCCGGCGGAGGACTGATGAGCCGTCCCGCGCGCGCACGGCGCGGTGTCGCGCCGGTGAGGGTCGCCGCCTGCCTGACGGTGGGCGCGATCATGGCCGACACCACGGGCAGCACGCTGGCCCTGCCACTGCTGGCCCGAGACCCGATCGCGGTCCATCTGGCCGTCACGGACCTGTCGTGGCTGGCGACGCTGAACCTGGTGGTCCCGGCGGCGCTGCTGGCGACGGCGGGACGGGCCGCGGATCTGCTGGGGCGGCGGCTGGTGCTGGCGTTCGGGCTGGCGTCGATGATCGCGGGGGCGGTCCTGGTGCTGCTCGCGCCGTCGTGGCCCGCGCTCGTCGCCGGGCGGGTGCTGTCCGGGCTGGGCGGGGCGACGATGTTCCCCGGCGCGCTGAGCCTGCTGCTGGACGCGGTCGGCCAGGTACGGCGGCGCTCGGCGATGGTGACGTGGGGCACGGCGTCCGGCGTCGGCGGGGTGCTCCTGAACATGGGCGCGGGCTGGCTCCTGGACCTGGGCTGGCGGGCGCTGTTCGTACCGTCGGCCGTCGCGGCGGCGGTCGCGCTGCTGCTGGTGCCGGCCCTGCCGAAGATGACCGCCCGGACCCGCAAACCTGACGTGCCGGGCATGCTGTTGCTGGTCGGCGGGCTGGGCCTGGCGATGTACGCCATCACCAGCGGCTCGCAGTGGGGCTGGACCTCGCCCGTACTGCTGGCCACGGTGGCCGCCTCCGCCACCTGCGTCCTGCTGGTCGTGCGCCGCTCGCGGCAGCACCCCGGCGCGGTCCTGGAGGCCGACCTGTGGCGGCGGCCGGGCCTGCGCTTCGGCGCGGCCGTCGCCGCGGTCACCACGGCCATCACCTACAGCGCGATGCTGGTCCTGCCGCTGCAACTGCAGAGCCTGGGCGTCGGGCGTGGGGACGTCGGCTGGTGGCTGGCCCCGATGGCCGCGGTCGGCATCGTCGTCGCACCGGTCGCCGGGGCGATCAGCCGGCGCAGCATGATGCTCGGGATCTACTGCGGCTCCCTGGTGATGGTCGCCGGGGCCGCGGCGCTGATCGTCACGGCGGACCGGCCGCCGGGGTGGTGGCTGATCGTGGGCACGCTCGCCGTCGGGACCGGCTCGACGCTGGTGTTCACCGGGGCCAGCATCGTGGGGAACTCGGCCACTGCTCCTGAGCAGTACGGCGCGGCCGTGGGGGCGATCAGTACGGCACGCGTGCTCGGGGGTGCGCTGGGCATGGCGGCGGCGGCCGCGGTGCTGGCGAACCCGCTGCCCCAGGCCCTGTCCGAGAGCCCGACCCTGCCCGGCTACAGCACGACCTTGCAGGGTGGGCTCGCGCTGAGCGCCGTGATCGCCACGGCCACCTTGATCCGCTGGACCCGTACGGCTCGGCCCGCTGAGGCGGAGGACGACTGGGCGGGGGACGCGGTGGTGTGGGAGGCCGACGAGGCGGACTGGGCTCGCGGGTTGCGGTCGCGGGAGACGGTGCCTGGGTGGGGGAGCCGTGACCTCGGGTGGGGGCAGGGTGACCCGGGCTGGGATGAGCCGGGCTGGAACGGATCGGACTGGGACGAGCCGGGGTGGCGTGAGCAGGGCTCGGGCGACTCCGGGTCGCGGGCGGGTGGGGCCGGGGTGCGGGTGCCGCGGCAGGTGGCTCCGCTGCTGTCGGCGCCCACCCCGTACGACGCCGGGCCGGTGGACCTGCAGGAGACCCTGCGGGAACTGCAGGCGGCCCGGCAGCAGATCGCGGTCCTGCGCGGCTACCTGGCCGAGGCCGAGGCCGACTGGGCCCAGATCGCCACCGACATCGAACAACAACGCGCCGACCACGACCGCGCCACCAACCGCAACACCGGCCACCACAACCCCGGCCACCACAACCCCGGTCACGGGGCCGATTCCCACGGGGCCGGTCACCACGGTCCCGAGGCCGATCGCGGTGATCGGGGCGCTCATCCGTACGGCAGGCCGGCGTGGCCGGTCGGTCCGCATCGCTGATCACGTCTGCTGGAGGTTCCCATGCTCGCCCCCGCGCCACAGGATCCACCCGGTCCCGCCTGGCCCACCCTCGACCGGCCCGCCCGGGTACGGCACGCCCGCCATGCCCGCCCGGCTCCGGACTTCGACGACCACGATCCCGGCCAAAACCGGGCCGCAGGAGGGCTCGGCAGGGAGCGCAGTCTCGGGCTCGAGCTGGGCCTCGGGACCGGGCCTGAGCCGGTGGGACGGTCCCTGGAGCGGTCCGGAGATCGGCTGCTGGTCCCGGCCGACGAACCCACGGCCGAGATCCCCGCCATCCCCGCCGCGCCCCTCCCCCCGCGCCGGCAGCCGGTCCCGCCCGCCGTACCCCTCCCTGTCCCCGAACAGGCCACCCAGGCCGCCGCTCCCGTCTCGATCCCGCAGCAGGCCACCCCGGCCGCCACGTCCTCCTCCATCCACCACCACACGACCCTGCCCTCCGTGCCCCAGCAGACCGGGGACCGGTTGGTTCGGACGCCTGCCGTACCGCAGCAAGGCGGCGCACGGCAGCAGCGCTCGCTGACGGCCGAACTGATCGTCCCCGACCGGCTGGACCGCATGCACCGGATCGCCACCCGGAACATCGCCGAGATCCGTCGCCTCCTGGGCTCCTGAACCCCCGCTCCACCCGCTCTCCGACAAGGCCCCACCATGAACCAGAACCCGTCCGCCGTTGCCTACACCGAGATCTACGCCGCTGACGGCCCGGCCGCCGTCGCCTACTTCCGCCGTTACGGCTTCACCGAGGTCGCCACCGCGACCGGCGCCGACCAGCACAGCACGCTGCTGGAGGCCGGGCCGGTGCGGGTGATCGTCACCACCCCGGCCGCCCGCACCTACGGGCCGGTCTCCGAATGGCTGGCCAGGCACGGTGACGCCGTGGCCGACATCGCCCTGTACCGCGACGACGTGGAGCAGGTTCTGGAGCGCGCCAGCGCCGCCGGGCTGGGCGTCCACCGGCCTGGGCACGGCGGGCCCGCGGTGGTGCAGGGGCTGGGGGCCCTGCGGCACACGGTGCTCGACCTGATCGACGTCGATCCGGGAGATCCGCTCGTGCCGGGCCGGGCGTGGTCGCCGGTGCAGGGCGGTCGTCGCGACCTCTCCGACGAAGGGAGGGCCGAGCCGTTGCGTGAGGTCGATCACCTGGCGGTGTGCCTGCCGCCCGGTGAGCTCGCCGCGACCGCCGAGCTGTACCGGCGGGTGTGGGACATGGAGGTCGTCGACAGCCAGCGCATCGAGGCCGGCCCGACCGCGATGGACAGCCTGGTGCTGCGCGACGCGCTCGGCGTGACGTACGTGATGGCCGAGCCCGACCCCACGCGCGCGCCCGGACAGGTGGACGAGTTCGTGAAGGGGCACGGCGCGGCCGGGATCCAGCACATCGCCTGGCGGGTGGACGACCTGGTCGAGGCGGTCACCGGCTTCGCCCGGCGCGGGGTGGAGTTCCCGCCCGCCCCGCCGGCCACCTACTACGAGGACCTGGCCGCGCGGTTCGCCGGCACGCCGGGCCTGCCCGCCCAGCTCCCCGACCTGCAGGCGACCGGCATCGTGCTGGACGTCGACCACGGCGGGACGCTGCTGCAGATCTTCACCCGCGCCCCGCACCAGCGGGGGCTGCTCTTCTACGAGCTCATCGAGCGCCGTGGCGCGACGGGGTTCGGCGAGCGCAACGTCGTCGCGCTGTTCGAGGCGCGCGAGCGGGACCTGGCCCGGCTGGCCGCCGCCTCCTAGCAAGAACCCCGGCCCGGCGGGCCCGTGTCCGGAGGGCCCGCCGGGTTTCCACCCTCGAAGGAGATGACCATGTTTCTGACGCTCGACGACTTCGAGCGGGCCGCGCAGCTCGCCGTGGACCGCCGCTGGTGTGGAGAGCCGGTGTGGGACTTCATCGCCGGCGGCGCCGGCGCGGAACGCACGCTGGAGGAGAACCGCGCCGCCTTCAACGCCTGGCGCCTGGAGCCGCGGGTCGCGGTGGACGTGTCCGGCGCCGACCTGGGCACGACCGTGCTGGGCGACCGGTGGGCGGTGCCGATCGGCATGTCGCCGACCGCGCTGCACCAGCTCTGCTGCGACGAGGGCGAGCTGGCCTCCGTCACCGCGGCGGCGCGGGTCGGGGTGCCGCTGACCTTGTCCACGTTCGCCAGCCGTACCGTCGAGGAGGTGACGGCCTGGCGGCCCGACGCGCAGGTGTGGCAGCAGGTCTACGTCTTCAAGGACCGCAAGGTCACCGCCTCCCTGGTGGAACGGGCCCAGGCGGCGGGAGCCAGGGCCATCGTGGTCACGGTGGACTCGCCCTGGCTCGGGCGCCGCCACCGCGACCTGCGCCGGGGCGGGAAGGTCATCCCGCCCCAGGTGGTCGCGCGCAACCTGGCCGCCAGCGTCGGCCACGACCCCGACATCGCCTCCCCGGCCGAGCACAGCGCGCAGAGCATGGACCCCTCGCTCACCTGGGCGGACATCACCTGGCTGACGACCATCACCGACCTGCCGGTGGTGGTGAAGGGCATCCAGCACGCCCGGGACGCCGAGGCGGCGGTCGCGGCGGGCGCCGGGGCGGTGTTCGTCAGCAACCACGGCGGCCGCCAGCTCGACCAGTGCCGCGCCACGCTGGAGGTGCTGCCCGAGGTGGTCGCCGCCGTGGGCGAGAAGTGCCCGGTCATCCTCGACGGCGGCATCCGCTCCGGCCTCGACGTGCTCGTCGCGCTGGCGCTGGGCGCCCGCGCGGTCATGGTCGGCCGGCCGGTCCTGGCGGGGCTGGCCGCGGGCGCCGCCTACCCGGTGCTGGGCGGCGCGGCCAACGGCGTGGGGTACGTCATGCGGGCGCTGGTCGAGGAGCTCCTGGACGCGATGGGGCAGACCGGCCGCCCGACCCTGGCCGACATCGGCCGGGACCTGGTCTCGCCCGCTCCGCCGTACGCCGCCAAGACGGCCGGGTGCGGGCAGCCCGCCTCGCTGCCGATCGAGCTCACCTTCCCGCCCGAACTCACCCTCCCGGCCCCCTCCGCGGCCACGCTCGGAGCGGCGTCATGACGATGACGCGGCACCACCCCGCCCCCGCGACCTCGGTCCCGACCCGGACGGTGGCCGAGGTCGCGGGGCGGCTGCTGGCCACCCTCGGCGTCACGACGTGCTTCGGTGTGGTCGGCAGCGGCAACTTCCACCTCACCAACGCGCTGATCGCGGCCGGGGTGCCGTTCGTGGCCGCGCGGCACGAGGGCGGCGCGGTCACCATGGCCGACGCCTACGCCCGCACCAGCGGCGCGCTGGTCGCGGTCTCGGTGCACCAGGGGCCCGGGTTCACCAACGCGCTCACCGGGCTGACCGAGGCGGCCAAGAGCCGGACGCCGCTGCTCGTGCTCGCGCCCGAGACGGCCAACCCGCGCTCCAACTTCGCCGTCGACCAGGAGGCGATCGTCCGCGCGACGGGCGCGCTCTACCTGCGGGTCTCCCGCCCGGAGTCGGCCGCCGACGTCCTGGTCTCCGCGGTACGGCAAGCGCGCGCCGGCCGGGGCACCGTGGTGGTCGGGCTGCCGCTGCACGTGCTCGCCGCCCCGGCGACCGGTGAGCCGCGCTCGGTCCCGATGCCGCTCGCGGCGCCGGCGGAACCGGCTTCCGAGCGCGACGTCGCCACCCTGGCCGAGGCGCTGGCGACGGCCGAGCGTCCGGTGATCGTCGCCGGGCGCGGGGCACGGGACGCTCAGCCGTACCTCGAACGGCTGGCCGACCGGGTGGGCGCGCTGCCGGCCACCTCGGCGGCGGCGCACGGCCTGTTCGCCGGGCACGACTTCGACCTGGGGCTGCTGGGCGGCTTCAGCACGCCGGCGGTGGCGGACCTGGCCGCCGAGGCGGACCTGGTGGTGGCGTGGGGCTGCTCGCTGACCGGGTGGACCACCCGGCACGGGCGGCTGATCCACCCGGCGGCGCGGGTGATCCACGTCGACCACCGGCCCGAGGGGCTGGCGGCGACCCATCCGCGCACCGGGGCCGGGGCCGAGGTCATCGGCGGCGACTGCGCCCGCACGGCGGTCGCCGTTCTCGACGCCCTCGGGGGACGCCTGCCGTACGCGCGGGAGGGGTATCGCACCCCGGCGGTGCGCGAGCGGCTGCGCGCCGGCCGCCGGTGGAACCGGCTGCCGATCGCCGATCCGGCGACGGAGGCGGGCCGCGTCGATCCACGAGCACTGGCCGCGCGCCTGGACCGGCTGCTGCCGGAGGAGCGCACGCTGGTCACCGACTCCGGCGCGTTCATGGGCTACCCCATCGCCTACCTCGACGTGCCGGACGAGGCCGGGTTCTGCTTCACGCAGGCCTTCCAATCCATCGGGCTCGGGCTGGCCACCGGCATCGGCGCCGCGCTGGCCCGCCCCGACCGGCTCACCGTGGCCGCGCTCGGCGACGGCGGCGCGCTGATGGGCATGGCCGACCTGGAGACCGCCGTACGGCTCCGCCTGCCCCTGCTGGTGGTGGTCTTCAACGACGACGCCTACGGGGCCGAGGTCCACCACTTCACCGGGCACCCCCTGGACGCCGTCACCTTCCCCGAGGTCGACCTGGCCGCCATCGCGGCCGGGTACGGCTGCGCCGCGGCCACCGTCCGCGACCTGGCCGGCCTCGCGGCGGTCACCGACTGGTTGCGGGAGCCGACCCGGCCCCTGCTGGTCGACGCCAAGGTCTCCCGCGAGCTGACGCCGTGGTGGCTGGAGGACGCCTTCGTCGGCCACTCGGCTCCCCCCGCTCCCGCCGCCGGTACGGCGGCGGGCCACGCCCCCTGATCCATGGGGGGCACACCGAAGGAGGAGAGATCAACTGATGTGGGATGCCTTATCCCCCAGGGACCGGGGGGAGATCGGCCTGATCGCCGATCGCTACGGCCCGGGCCTGCTCGACTACCTGAGCGCGGAGCTCAGCCGCGAGGACGCGCTGCGGGCGCTGGCCTGCGTGCTGCTGTCCGCGCGCACCCACCTCCACCGGCTGTCAGGACCGGCCACCAGGGGCTGGCTGTACGCGCTGGCCCGGGCGCACCGGGCCGACCTGGCCCACGCCCACCCGGCCTCCACCGGTTCCTGGCGGCGCGCCGCCGGTGACAGCGCCCCCGACCTGGTGGACGGCGCGCTGGCCGCGCTGGAGACCGACCTGCGCGAGGTGCTGGACCTGTCGGCCCGGCACGGCCTCACCGACGCCGAGATCGGCGCGATCTTCGACCTCGGCGTCCTGGAGGTGGAACGGCTGGTCGCCGAGGCCGAACGGCGGCTGGGCCAGTGGGTCGCGGCAGCAGCCGGGGCCCAGGGCGAGGACGGGTGCCGGCAACTGGCGCTCCGGCTGGCCGACTGGCAGGCCGCGCCGATGCGCCGCACCCGTACCCAGATCACCCGGCACATCGAGGACTGCCGCCGCTGCGCCGCCACCCGCGGCGAGGTCGGCGCGGCGGAACTGCTGGCGCACCTGCCGCTCCTGGACTACGTCGGCCCGCTGGAGGACCTGCTGGCCGTCGCCGAACCGCTGCCGGGACACGACGCCGGCTGGCGCGCCGACGGCTACCCCGTCCAGCAGCACACCCTCATGGAGGCCCTGGAACGCATCCCGCCCCCGGCGGGACCGATCTTCACCGGCGACGAGGACCCGTCCGCGGAGCCGTCCTCCCTGGGCGAGCACTTCCTGGCCAACTACAGCACACCGGAGAGCCGCTACCGGGAGCTGGAGATGGACATGGACCTCGACGAGCACACCGACGGCGACCACTGGCTCGACCTCGGCCGGACCCTGCTCACCAAGGGGAAGGCGGTGCTGGTGGTCGCCGTCGTGGCGGTCATCGGGTTCTTCGTCTTCCGCGGGGTGCAGGCCCCGGCCGTCAGGTCCACGGCCGCCGCCGGGCCCGGCGCAGGCCAGGTGGAGCCGGCCCTGGTCAACACCCCCGCCGCCGTCCCCGACCGGACCGCCGCCGACGGGGGGCAGGACCCGGCGGCGGAAACCGGCGTCCAGCAACCCCCACCGGTGCCGACGGTGACGCCGCACACGGTGCCCACCGCGGCCCCGGTCGCCACGGTGCCGGTGGTGCACAACGGCCAGCAGCAGCCGTCCCCCAGTGCCCCGCCACCCACCCGCCCGGCCGACACCACCGGCAACACCGATAAAACCGGCAAGGCTGACAAGAACGACAAGTCCGCCGGCGGCGCCGGCCCCGACGCCCCTCCCCAGACCCTCCAGGGCCCGGGGAGCGGCCAGCAGCAGAAGGGCGGACCGAAGACCCCGCCGGCGGGCGGCGGAGACTCGCAGCAGCAACAGAAGTCGCAGCCGAAGGCGCCCCTGCCCAAGCCGCCGGCCCCGGTGGCCAGCATCGCCGGCATGGACATGGGCACCTCGCGGCACGGCTCCCTGCAGGTGTCCTGCCCCAAGGCCTCGTGCCAGGTCGTCTCCTCCTCTGTGGCCTCCGGGCCGCTGTCGGCCAGCGGCGCGAGCTTCAGCATCTCCGAGCCCTCGACCGAGAAGGGCTGCGAGGCCGGTCCCCGGCGCGGCAGCGGCAGCATCACCGTCTCCTGGACCGGCACCGCGACGGGCGACGGCGTCACCACGGAGGGCACGACCACCGCCGAGGGCACGCTCACCGTCTCGATCACGTGGTCGGTCGAGATCGACCGGGGACGCGCGACGACCATCAACGGCGTCACCTACTGGTCCAACTGTGGCACGCCGGCTCCTGAGGCCGGCGGTTCCGGCTACCAACTCGGCACGAGAGGCTGAGCATGAGGAAGATCGCAAACCTGTCGAGACGGCAGAAGATCGCCGCCCTGAGCGCCACCGTGCTGCTCTGCCTGGGCGGGGTGCCGGTCGTCGCGGCCGCCACCGGAGCGGACTCCATCGAGGGCGCCTACGAGAACAACGCCCTGGTCGAGGGGCACTACGAGGCCGCCGCGGCCAAGGGCAAGAACACCCCGCCCCCCGGCAAGCCGCCCGCGCCGCCCAAGACCGGCACCGGCGGCGGGCCCAAGGCGCCGCCGCCGAACCAGCCCTACGCCAAGCCGCAGTCCACGCCCGCCGGCAGTACCACGCAGTTCTGCGAGACCACGGCCGGGGGCGGCGGCTGGTCGCAGATCCAGACCGCGGGCAGTTGCGCCCCCGACAAGGTCGTCACCTGCCAGTGGGACGCCGGGTCCGGCAAGTGGACCTGCGTGAACGCGGTCGGCTGGCCGGTGCAGGCGCCCGCGTCGTTCTGCCAGGCCCAGCCGGGGTTGTGGCCGTGCGGGTCCGCCTCGACCGGGCACGCCAACCAGCCGATCGTCGCGGTCGCGGTGACGCCCAGCGCGGGTGCGCCGGCGGTCGCGGCGCAGCCGCCGGTCGATCCGGCGGTCCCGCCGGTCGCCTCGCCGCCGCCGGGCGTGCCCGCGCCCGGCGGCTCACCCGCGGCCTCTCCCGTCCCGTCTACCGCCGTCTCGCCCACGGTTTCGCCCACGGTTTCGCCCTCTGTTTCGCCCACCGCCAATCCGGCGGCGAAGCCGGCCCGGCCGGCGATCCGGCAGGCCGTCGCGAGCGCGCGGGCGGCCGGCATGGAGCCGTGGCTCGACGTCGACCTGTCCGGCGCCTACCTCCAGGGCAAGACGGCCTACGAAAACGCGATCGAGCAGGTCGTCGCCGAGGCGGCGCTGCCCGGGGTGGTCGGGGTCAAGTACGCCGCGTCGGTCGGGTTCTCGGGGTTCTCGACCGCCGACCAGGCGCGTGACTTCCTGACCCGGACCCACCGCGTGCTGCGGACCCGGTTGCCCTGGCACCGGCTCGCCGTCGAGGTGGTCGCGCCCGAGCTCGGCTGCGGCCAGAACACCGCCTGCGTCCGGGCGATGCGCGCCGCCTACCCGCTGGTCACCGCGGCTGAGGTGACCCGCTACCTGCAGGCCGTGCGCGGCGTGGACCGCATCTACGTCGCCTCCGGCCTGTTCACCGCCGAGTACGGCAAGCACAAGATCACCTACGGCGGGAAGGTCGTGACCCCCTCGGAGGCGCAGTGGCTGGGCGTGCACGCCCGCGGCTGGGGCTCCTACGGCCAGATCGCCTCCCGCGAGTACAGCCTGGCGCAGCCGTCCGGCTCGGCGGCCCGTGACCGCAAGACGATCGCCAAGCTGATCGCCGAGCAGATCACCAAGCCGGTCCGGCAACGGGGCATCCAGTCGATCACGCTCTGGGGTCACCACCTGACCTCCGGCAAGACCGGCTACCAGTTGCTCGACGCCGGTCCGCTCTGGCAGGCCCTGCTCGCGCAGAACGCCCGCCGTACCCTGTCCGTCGTGGTCAGCCCCGGCCCCGCCGGGGCGATCACCGATCTCGACCAGCTCGGCCAGGGCTTCCAGGAGATCTTCATCCTGGGCTGATCGGCCGAGCCGCCCGCGGACGGGCCCCGAACCGGCGGCATCGGTTCGGGGCCCGCTCGCGTGCGCGGCTACCCGCCGATCGGGGGTTCCTGGAGCACGCAGGCGCCGGTCACCGGGTCGAGTCCGGCGCCGGGCTCGCACGGGGGCGGCGGCTGCTGCGGCCCCCCGGTGGGCACGGGCGCGGCCGGCTTGTCGGCGGGCACCGGGTCGGCCTGCGCGGGCTTGGTCGGCCGGGGCTTGGCGGGCCGGGGCCTGGCCGGGTCCGGCTTCGCGGCGGGCGGAGTGGCCGAAGCCGAGGGCCTGGGCTTCCGCGTGGGCCTGGCGCTGCGGCTCGTCCGGGGGGAGGGGGTCACGTAGAAGCTGAGCGTCCCCGGCTGGGACGGCGTGGGCGATTGCGACACCGCCGCGGGCCGGGCCGGTTCGGCCGGCTCGTGCGTGATCCAGAGCCAGCCGCCCGCCACCACCGCCAGTGCGGCGGCGACGCCGATCACCGGCGCCCAGGGCAGCAGGGCCGGTCCGGACCGGCCGTCCCAGTCCTCGTCGCCGCGCCGGCCGGTGCCGTCGGGCAGGGAGTTGTACCATTCGCGCCCGCTCATGGGCAGCGGCGGCGCGGGCCCGTCGCCCGTCCGGCCCCTTGGCGGCCAGACCTTCCGGCCGGGCCCGTCCTCCGGTAAGCCCGGCTCCAGCGGGGAGGGGTCGTCACGGTCCGGCATAGGACATCCCGTCACGTTGGGCGGCCACTGTCTCTTCCGTCCCAGCCTATGCCGGGACGTCGCGGCCGCCCAGCCTCCATTCGCCCCCAGACCGGGGCATCCCGGGCGGGCGGAAAACCGGTGGCTTGATCCGTAGCCGGGCCGTCACCATGGGCGAGGGTGCCGATGACGGGGAGGTAACGGCGGTGGCGACGGAGACGGGTGCCGACGACGGTCAAGCGACGGCTGACGGAGCCGGGAGAAAGTCGGCGGTCATGCTGGCGCTCGGCTACTACGGGCGCGAGTTGCGCAGGCAGTGGCCGGTGGCGACCCCGGCGTTGATCTCGCCCGCGCTGGGCAACATCTGCCTGCACTACCTGGCGCCGCTGGCGGTGGGCGCGCTGGTCGGGCACCTGGCCGGAGGCGGCGACGGCACGCTCGGGACGCTCCTGCCGTACGTGCTGGCCTTCGGCGCGATGCTGCTGCTCGGCGAGGTGTGGTGGCGGGTCGGCCTGCACTTCCTCAACCGCACCGACGCGCGCGGCATCGAGCGGCTCGGCGCGGTCGGCATGGACGAGCTGATGGCCAGGGACTCGGCCTTCTTCCACGACAACTTCGCCGGCTCGCTGACCAAGCGGGTGCTGAACTTCTCCTCCGGCTTCGAGGAGTTCGGCGACCTGATGGCCTTCGCCGTGGTCGCCAAGCTGGTGCCGCTGGGGTTCGCCTCGGTGGTGCTCTGGCAGTACCACCCGGTTCTGGTGCTGGTCCTGCTGGGGCTCATCGCCTTCACCGGCCTGGTGGTGGCGCCGCTCATCCGGCGCCGGCGGCGGCTGGTCGACCAGCGTGAGGCGGCCAAGGTCCGGGTGTCCGGGCACGTCGCGGACGTGCTGACGAACATGGAGTCCGTGCGCGCCTTCGCCGCCGAGGAGCGCGAGGCGGCCGAGCACCGGGTCCGCCTGGTCGAGCAGCGCAGCCTCACGCTGCGCTCGTGGGACTACAACAACCTGCGCGTGGACATGCTCGTCGCCCCGCTGTCCATCATCACCAGCACGCTGGGACTGCTGCTGGCGGTGGCGTTGCGCGGCGGCCTGGGCGTGGAGGCGATCGTGGTCACCTTCGCCTACTACACCAGCGCGACCACGGTGATGTTCGAGTTCAACCAGATCTACCGCCGGCTGGAGAGCGTGCTGTCGGAGGCCGCGCAGTTCACCGAGCTGCTGCTCACCCCGCCGCGGGTGGTCGACACGGCCGAGCCGCAGCCGCTGCGCCCGGCCGACGCGAGCGTGCGCTTCGAGCGGGTGGTCTTCGCGCACCCGGGCAAGGAGCCGCTCTTCGACGGCCTCGACCTGGACGTCGCCAGCGGCACGAAGATCGGCCTGGTCGGCCGCTCCGGCGGCGGCAAGACCACGCTGACCCGGCTGCTGCTGCGGCTCATGGACATCCAGGGCGGCCGGATCCTGGTCGGCGGCCAGGACATCGCGCAGCTCCGCCAGGCCGACCTGCGCAGCCTGATCGCCTACGTGCCGCAGGACCCGGCCATGTTCCACCGGACGCTGCGCGACAACATCGCCTTCGCCCGGCCCGAGGCGAGCGAGGCGGAGATCCTGCGGGCCGCCGAGGCGGCGCACGTCACCGAGTTCGCGCGGGCGTTGCCCGAGGGCTTCGACACGCTGGTGGGCGAGCGCGGCGTCAAGCTCTCCGGCGGCCAGCGGCAGCGGGTCGCCCTGGCCCGGGCGATCCTGCGGGACGCGCCCATCCTGCTGCTGGACGAGGCGACCAGCGCCCTCGACTCCGAGAGCGAGGTGCTGGTGCAGGAGGCGTTGTGGAGCCTGATGCGCGACCGCACCGCGCTCGTGGTGGCGCACCGGCTGAGCACGGTGGTCAGCATGGACCGGCTCGTCGTGCTCGACCACGGCCGCATCGTGGAGCAGGGCAGCCACGCCGAGCTGCTGGAGGCCCGGGGCTCCTACGCGCGGCTGTGGCACCACCAGTCGGGCGGCTTCCTCCAGGAGGCCGACGAGGACGGCGACGAGGAAACCGGCGAGGAGGCCGACCCGGTGCCGGAGGGCAGCGCCGGGGTCAGGATCTGACCTGATCCCGTACGGCAAGCCGAGCCTGGTCGGCCGCGGCGCGTCCCGCGGCCCAGCCCTCGCTGTCGTAGGCGCCACGCACCCGGCTGCGGGTGAGCTCGGGGAACATCGCCGCCACGGCCTGGTCCACCTCGGCCGTCCGCGCGGCCAGCACCGGGACCAGGTCGGTGCCGCGCGCGGCGGCCTCGGCCTCGACCGTCTCGGCGGCGGCCGCCTCCAGCCGCTCGCCGATCCGCCCGGTGAAGGCCTGGAGGAACGACTCGCGGAAGGAGCGCCGGCGTGACTGCCCGGAGCCGTGCTTCTTGGTGCCCGCCCGCACGATGGCCGTGTCCGCCTGGACCAGCAGCGAGGTGAACAGCAGTTCCACCGCGTCGAGGTCGGTCTCGAACCCCAGCACGGTGACGAAGCCGAGGTCGTCGTGCCACACGGCCCGGCACCGGTTGGCGTCGGCGACCACCGACAGCAGGGTCGCCTTGGCCTGCTCGTAGGGGGCGTCGAGGCCGATCCGGATGCCGCTCGGCCCGTCGTGGGCCGTGCCGGCGTGGGCGTCGAGGAGGGCCCGGTCGATGCTGTGCTTGGCCATCAGCCGTTGCGCCGCCGCGGTGAAGGTCTCGGCCTCGGCCTCGAACGAGGTGGACTCCGCCTTGGCCAGCAGGGCGCGGACCCGGCTCAGCGTCTTGCCGTCCGCGGTGGAGCGGCGGGCCGGGCGGGCCGGCCGGTTCTCGCCGGGGAGGGGGCCGAGCCGGTCCAGCCGGGGGAAGGCGGTCAGCGTCTGGAGCAGTTCGAGGCTGCGGGTGAGGGTGAGCAGCCGGGGTTCGCGGAGCGGCGCCGGTGGGGCGCTCTCCAGGTACGGGGCCCAGCGGTCGGGCACCGACGCGTAGCCGCGCAGTTCCCGGGCGATCAGCTCGCTCACCACCTCGGCGTGGGTCCGGTCGCGCCGCCGTTCGACCAGGCGCACCACGTCGGCCGGCTGCCAGCCGTTGCGCCAGAGCGTGCCGAGCAGGCGAGTGAGCATGCCGGTCAGCTCGCGGTCGACGCGCCGGGCCCAGCCCTGGTCGTCGCCGTCCTGCGCGGCCAGCTTGGCGACGCACCGATCGAAGCCGTCCTGGTCGTCGTGGCGGAGCAGCTCGACGGCGGCGGTGATCAGGTCTGCGGGCCGGTCCACGGGTTCCTTTCCTGGGTGCATGTCCGGTCAAGGGTATCCGGACCTGCGTTCAACGGACTGTCTGGCGAAAGTTGATCTCCCTGGGTACGCTCGGACGGAAAGAAAGCTTCTTCCATGGAGGTCTGGTGGGCAAGAAGTTTCATGCTCTGGCATTGCCGATCGCGGCCGCGACCCTGGCCGTCCTGGCGACACCGGCGCAGGCGGCCGACGGGTACGACCGCTGTCAGGAAGGCAACTACTGCCTGTTCTCCGGCCTCAACGGCACCGGGGACATCGTCCAGCTCAAGGCCGACACCGCCGACCTGGCCGCGCTCGGCATGGGCGATCGCGCCAAGTCCGACTGGAACCGCACCGACACCCTCATCCACCTCTACTCCGAGGCCGCCTACGGTGGCTGCACCGCCGTCACCGGCCCGCGCGGCAAGGGCAACTTCTACATCGACTTCCGCGACTTCTTCGACTCCGTCCGCTTCGGCGGCCCAGGCGGGCCCTCCTGCTCCATCTGGGACGACGAGTACTCGCTCAAGCGCGCGGGCGTGACCGACTCCCACGGCTGATCAGCCCCACGGCCACCGGCCGGTCTCCTGTGCCGATCCACGGGGGGCCGGCCGGTTTCAGTCCGCCCGCATCCGCACGCGCGGCGCCGGCGGCACCGGCAGCCAGAGGGTGGCGGTGTGCGCGTGTCCCCGGCTGCCGCCGACCTCGACGGTCAGGGTGCGCTCGCGGAGCCGTACGCGGCGGCCGGCGTCCTCCATCCACGCGACCGGCCACGGCAGCGTGAGGCGGATCTTCTCGGCGGTCCTGGACGGGTCGGCGACGGCCAGCCGGACATAGGTGCCCCAGCGGGCCAGCAGCAGCGTGCACGGCCCGTCGGCGGACAGCCCCGCCACCGAACCGGCCCGCCAGAAGACCGCCGCGGTGAGCTCGCCGGCCCGGATCGCCTGCACCCTGCTGCTGTTGGCCAGCACCTCGACCGGCGGCCGGGCGGCGAAGGCTCCGGTGGCGTCGGCCGAGAAGCCGGGCAGCACGGCGTAGGCGTACCGCGCGCGGTCGGGATCGACGCCGTGGTCGAGCAGGAGGGTCGTGTAGTGCCGGGTGTGCCGCTCGCGGTCGCCGCCGGTGGTCGCGCCGCGGTCGATGTCGCGCCAGCGGCCGGTGCGCTTCTCCCGCACGACCTTGAGCTCGGCGTCGTCGAGCGAGACGTAGCCGGCGACCCCGGCGAGATGAGCCCACGACTCGCCCCGGGCCAGCTCGGGGTGCGAGGTGTGGGTGTTGCGGTTCTCGACGACGGTCTCGACGCGGCGGCCGTCCGAGGCGGTGATCCCGGCGCCCAGCGCGATCACCGCGTCGTCGAGCAGGAACCACGACTTGCGGGCCCGGAGCGAGGAGCCCTGGGCGTCGAGCTGCATGGCGGCCACGCCGTACCGGCCGTCGAGGGCGACGCCGCCCGCGAAGCGGGCGCTCGGACGGTACCGCGCGCCGTGCGGCAGGGCGGCGCGCTTGCGGCGATCGACGGTGGTGCCGGGCAGCCGGTAGGGGTCGATGGTCGGCCAGAGCTCGTCGTTCCAGTGCGTGAGGTCCTCGGTGTAGAGGTAGGTCATGCCGTCGCCGGTGTACCAGCCGTGCAGGTTCTCCCGGTTCATGCCCTCGACCGCGGCGATGCGCGCGGACGACATGGAGATGGCGTAGGCCCAGGTCGGCCGGCGGTGCACGACCCGGTCCATGTCGGCGAAGACCCAGGTGCCGACGGTCCGCCGGCCCTCGGGCACCGCGGGGTCGGCCAGGAGCCCGGCGGCGGCGGGCGGCGCGACGAGCGCCGGATTGCGGGCCAGCCAGCCCTTGATCATGGGACGCCAGCGCTCGGCGTGCCGGGCCGGGGCGGCGGGCAGCAGGTGCAGGACCGCCTCCATCGCCCGCTGGCCCGAGGTGTGGTCGCGATGCCCCTGGACGCTGATCTGCCGCCCGCGCAGGCCGTCCATCATGAGCCCGTCGAAGATCACCGGGACGAAGGAGCGGTCCACGATGTCGAAGACGTTGACCAGGTCAGGGTCGGTGATCTCCCACGGCGAGCCGGCCAGCAGCGTGATCAGCCGGGCCACCCCGTCCAGCAGGTCCACGCCGTAGCTGCCGGTGTAGGGGAACAGGTCGTGCTGGATGAACGAGCCGTCCCGGTAGAACCCGTCGCCGGGGCCGCGCGTGTAGCGCAGCAGGCTCCAGCGCCCGCCGCCGCGCCGGTCGGAGACGCCGTCGCGGGCCAGCTTGATCAGCCGCGGGTCACGGGTGAGCACGCCGTGCATTGCCACCGCCATGGCCTTGCCCGCCCGGTTGGCGCCGGTCTCGACCACCGACGGCATGCTGACGCGGTGGTCGGGATCGGGGCACCAGCGCCGCAGGGGCCGCAGCCAGCGCTCCAGCCGCTCGCCCGGCAGCGCGTCGTACAGCAGGGCGCAGGTGTCGGTCAGCGCGCGCGGCACGCCGATCTCCCACCAGTACCAGTTGCTGCCCCGCCGCGGCAGGTGCTCGTTGTAGGCGTGCCGGTGGAGGAAGTCGAGCGCCGCGACCGCGCCCCTGGCCACCTCGGGGTCGCCGTGCAACCGGGTGCCGGGCGTCGCCCAGCCCAGGGCTAGGGTGCGCAGCCGGGTGTAGGAGCGGTTGAAGTCGCCGGTCGCCGGGTTGCCCAGCGGCAGGTCGCGCCACAGGCTGGGACGGCGGGGGTCGGGATCCATCTTGCGCCAGACCGCGCCGGCCGAGCCGTCGAGCCGTTCGGGGTCGGCCGCCATCAGCTCGACCCAGCGGCGGCGAGCCGTACTGAACGCACTGGAAAGGCCGGCCGCGTCGGCGGGCCGGCCGGTCAGCGCGAGGCCGACCAGCGCCACGCCGCCCAGCAGGACGGATCGCCGCGAGAGCGGTCCACGGATGGGCGGGGTCATGAAGCGGCGGCCTCGCCGGCCCGGGGTCTGCGCTTGTCCGCCACGCCAGCAGAGCTTAGAGGCTCCTGCCGCCGGGCCGGGCGAGCGGGATGAGCGGAAGGCCGGAAATGCGGCGGGAACCCAGCCGGGCCGATCGCCATAAGCTGGGCTTCATGGCTCCGCTGCTGACCTTGCTGGACGGCGTTCGCTGGAAGGGCGCGCGCGTGGTCGGCGACCGCGCGCAGACGCTGCTGGCGGTCCTCGCCCGGTACGGCAGGGCGGGCGCCCCCGACGAGCGGCTGATCGAGGAGCTGTGGGGCGAGGAGACCCCCGCCAACCCCACCAAGGCGCTGCAGGTCGTGGTCTCCCGGGTGCGCGCGGCGACCTCGCCGGAAGCGGTGGTGCGGACGCCGCGCGGCTACCGGCTGGGCCTGCCGGACGAGCAGGTGGACGCGCTGCTGGTCGGCGTGCTCGCCGCCCGCGCCCGGACCGCCCTGGCCGAGGGCGACGTGACCGGTGCCGCCGCCCACGCGGGGGAGGCGCTCGCCCTGGTCCCCGCTGGGCTCGAACCGGCCACGGGCGCGCTGGCCGAGCTGCGGGAGTGGACGGCAGGACGGCTCGGCGAGATCCGGCGCCTGCTGGGCCTGGCCCGGAGCAGGAGCGGCGCGCACGAGGAGGCGCTGCCGCTGCTGGAGGAGGCCGCGGCGGCGCAGCCGTACGACGAGGAAGTGCTGGTCTGCCTGCTGCGCAGCGAGGCGGCGGTGCGCGGGACGGCGGCGGCGCTGGAGCGGTTCGACCGCCACCGGGCGGCGCTGGCCGAGCAGCTCGGCGCCGATCCCGGCCCGGAACTGGCCCGCGTGCACGGCGAGTTGCTGGCCGCCGACCGGCCGGTGCGCGAGGGCGTGCGTTACGACGGCTCCTCGCTGCTGGGCCGCGACGGCGACATCCGCGCGGTGCAGGGCCTGCTGCACCCGCACCGGGTCGTGTCGATCGTGGGACCGGGCGGGCTGGGCAAGACCAGGCTCGCCCACGTGGTCGGCCGGACCGCCACGCAGCCGATCGTGCACTTCGTCGAGCTGGCCGGCGTCACCTCGCCGCAGGACGTGGTCGGCGAGGTCGGCTCGGCGCTCGGCGTGCGCGACTCGGTGAGCGGGCGGCACTCGCTCACCCCCGACCGGCGGGCCGACGTGCGGGGGCGGATCGCCCAGCAGCTCGGGCAGGCCCCCGCGCTGCTGATCCTGGACAACTGCGAGCACGTGGTGGAGGCCGTCGCCGACCTGGTGGCCTTCCTGGTCGCGACCAGCCGCGACCTGCGGGTGCTCACCACCTCGCGGGCGCCGCTGATGATCGCCGCCGAGCAGGTCTACCCGCTCGGCGAGCTGAGCACCGGCGACGCGGTCGAGCTGTTCCGGCAGCGCGCGCGGGCGGCGCGGCCCGGCGCCCGGCTGGACGACGCCGTGATCGAGGAGATCGTCACCCGGCTCGACGGGCTGCCGCTGGCGATCGAGCTGGCCGCGGCGACCGTGCGGGTGATGGCGGTGGAGGAGATCAGCCGGCGGCTGGCCGACCGGTTCGCGCTGCTGAGCGGCGGCGACCGCAGCGCCCCGGACCGGCACCGGACCCTGCTGGCGGTGATCGACTGGTCGTGGAACCTGCTGGAGGAGCGCGAGCGCCGGGCGCTGCGCTGGTTGTCGCTGTTCGGCGACGGCTTCAGCCTGGAGGCGGCCGAGGAACTGCTCGGGCCCGAGGCGTGGCCCGCCGTCCGGGCGCTGGCCGAGCAGTCGCTGCTCGGCATCCGCGAGAGCGACCTCGGCCTCCGCTACCGGATGCTGGAGACGGTCCGCGAGTTCGGCCGGATGCGGCTGGCCGAGGCGGGGGAGGAGGCCGAGGCCCGCGCCGCGCAGCGAGCCTGGGCCACGGCCTACGCGCGCGAGCACGCGGCGAAGCTGTTCAGCGGCGGCCAGTTCGAGGCGTGCGACGCGCTGCGCGCCGAGGAGGGCAACCTCGCCGAGCTGCTCCGGCAGGCGCTGGCCGAGTCCGACGCCGCGACGATGGTCCAGTTGCTGATGGGCCTGGGATCGCTCTGGTCGGTCCGCGGCGACCACCCGCGCCTGCTCTCGCTGCGCGAGGCGATCGGCCACGCCTTCGCCGGCTGGAAGCCGCCGCCTGAGCTGGAGGACCCCACCCGGGTGGCCCTGGTGATCACCCTGATGAACACCATGGTCGCCTCCGACGGCTCCGACGACGAGCTCCGCGCCCTGCTGCGCACCCTGCCCCCGGAGGAGACCACGCATCCGAGCGTGGCCGCCATGTCCGAGGTGATGCTCGCCTACGACTACACCGACGGCGTCACCGGGCTGCCCCGGCTCGACGAGCTCAGCCGCAACCCCGACCGGCACGTGGCGCACCTGGCCGCGCAACTGAGCGTGCACGTCCTGGAGAACGCCGGCGAGTGGGAGCGGGCCATCGAGACCGCCGAACGCGCGCTCGCCCTGACCGGGCCGGAGGACGGCCCGTGGCACGCGGCGCTCCTGCACACCCAGCTCGCCCACCTGGTCATGCAGCTCGGCCACCGCGACCGGGTGGTACGGCACGCGCGCACCGCCCTGCCCGTGCTGAGCCGGCTGGGCGCGACCGACGACGAGACCCAGCTACGCGCGCTGTTGCTGTTCGCCGCGCTGGAGGACGGCGACCTGGAGACCGCCGAGGCGGAGCTCGACCGGATCCGCCGGCTCAACGACAACGAGCCGGTGCTCGGCGGTCTGGCCATCGTGCCGTTCTGCGCCGCCGGGGTGGCCCTGGCCAAGGGCGAGGTGGCCTACGCCCTGGCCCTGCACCGGCTGGCCGTGGGGCGGGCGCGCGACCTGCGGCTGCCCGCGATGGCCCAGACCGGCTTCGAGCCGTGGCTGGTGGTGGCCGAGGCGCTCGCGCTGGCCGCGCACGCCTACCACGGCACGCCCGACGACCTGGCGTACGGGGAGGAGCTCCTGAGCACCGCGCTGGCGCGGGTGCACGGGGTCCTGAACGCCGGCATCACCTTCATCGACTACCCGGTCTGCGGCACCGTGCTGTTCGCCGCCGGGGTCTGGGGGCTGCTGCGCGGCGGCATGGAGCCGGAGGCCGCGGTCCGGGCGATCGTGCTGGCCGAGCGGTTCGGGTACAACCGCAGCATGCCGAGCATGTCCTTCGAGCGCATCGTCCCGCACGCCGAGCGCCTGGCGCCCGGCGTGCGGGAACGGATCGGGGCGGAGTACGGCCGGCGGCGCGGCCCCGCCCTGCTGGCCGAGGCCCAGGCCCTGGCCGAGCGCCTGCACCGCTCTCATCCCGCTTAGATGTGCCGCTTGTAGCTGCGGACCGAGAGCGGCGCGAAGATCGCGATCACGATCAGCCCGGCCAGCAGCGTCCAGCCGACCTCCACGCTGAAGGTGCCGTGGTTGGCCAGGTCGCGGGCCGCGGTGACCAGGTGCGAGACCGGGTTGACCCGCACGAAGGCGGCCAGCCACCCGGGCAGCGTCTCCACCGGCACGAACGCGTTGGACAGGAAGGTCAGCGGGAACAGGATCATCATCGAGATGCCCTGCACCGCCTGCGCGCTGCGGGCGATGGTCCCGACCCAGGTGAAGATCCACGCCAGCGCCCAGCCGGTGAAGATGGACAACAGGATCGCGGCCAGCACCCCGCCCGCGCCGCCACCGGGCCGGTACCCCATCACCAGTCCCATGCCGAAGGTCAGCACCGCGGCGATCGTGTACCGCAGCAGGTCGGCCACCATGGGCCCGGCCAGCGGCGCGATCCGGGCGATCGGCAGCGACTTGAACCGGTCGAAGACTCCCTTCTCCATGTCCTCCCGCAACTGGGTGCCGGTGGCCATGCAGGTGGTCAGCACGGTCTGGGCGAGGATGCCGGGGATCATCAGCGGCAGGTAGTTCGCCACGTTCCCGGCGATGGCGCCGCCGAAGATGTAGGCGAACATCGCGGTGAACAGGATGGGCTGCAGGGCCACGTCGAAGAACTGCTCGGGGTTGCGGCGCATCTTCTTGAGCGCCCGCCAGGCCATCGTCAGCGTCTGGGCGACGGTCTCGCCCAGACTCACGTGCCGGCGCGCGGAGGCCACCCGGTCGGCCGTCCTGCGGGGTGGTGCGAGGGTGGTGCTCACTTGTCCTCCTCCTTCTCCTCGGTCCCGTGGCCGGTGAGGGCCAGGAAGACCTCGTCCAGGCTGGGCTTGGCGACGCTCACCGAGGCGATGGCGATCCCGGTGGTGCGCAGGGCGATCAGGACGTCGGCGGCCAGGTCGGCCTGGTCCAGGGCGACGTTGAGCCGGCCCTGCTCCGGGCTGAGCACCGGCTCGGTGCCCAGCACGCGGCGCACCACGGCCACCGCGTCCGGCACGACGGCCGGGTCGGCCAGCAGCAGGTGCAGGGTCGAGTTGCCGACCATGGTCTTCAGCTCGTCGGGCGTGCCCTCGGCCACCTTGCGGCCCTGGTCGATGACCGCGATGCGGTCGGCGAGCTGGTCGGCCTCGTCGAGGTACTGGGTGGTCAGCAGGACGGTGCAGCCGCCGGCGACCAGGGCGCGGATGGTCTCCCACATCTGGCCGCGGGTGCGCGGGTCCAGGCCGGTGGTCGGCTCGTCGAGGAAGATCAGCGGCGGCCTGGTGATCAGGCTGGCGGCCAGGTCGAGCCGCCGGCGCATGCCGCCGGAGAACTGGGCGATCGGCTTGTCGGCCGCCTCCTCCAGGGCGAACTGCCCCAGCAGTTCGGTGGCGATGCGCTTGGCGCGCGGCGAGGCGATGCCCTGCAGCCGGCCGAACAGCCAGAGGTTCTCGCGGGCGGTGAGGTTCTCGTCGACCGAGGCGTACTGCCCGGTCACGCCCACCAGTTGCCGGATCACGTGCGGTTCGCGGGCCACGTCGACGCCGAAGATCTCCGCGCGGCCCGCGTCGATCTTCAGCAGGGTGGCCAGCATGCGCAGCGTGGTGGTCTTGCCGGCCCCGTTGGGGCCGAGGACGCCGAAGATCTCGCCCGGCCGGACGGCCAGGTCGATCCCGTCGACGGCGCGTTGCTCGCCGAAGGTCTTCACCAGCCCCTCGGCCCGTACGGCGAGGCCGTCCCCGGCGGGCGCCGGCCCGCTTCCGAAACGGTCGAGTTCTGTGATGGTCATGCCCCGACTCTCGGCGCCTCCGGTTTCACGGTGCCCTCACGGTGGTTTCACGATTGTGAACGTTAACATCACGAGCAGCTGAAACGCGCGGAGAACGCCCGCGTAATCGAACTGTAATCCAGCCTTCCCTTGACGGTCCCCAGTGTGAACGTTCACATTTTGTGAGCGTTCACATGAAAGGAACCCCCCAGTGTTCAAGCGGATCTCGGCCCTGGTGCTCGCGGGCCTGACAGCGCTGACCGTGACCTCCTGCGGCTCCTCCGGAGGTGCGGGCGGCGGCGCGGACGACGGCACGCTCACCATGGGCTTCTCCCAGGTCGGCGCGGAGAGCGGCTGGCGCACGGCCAACACCAAGTCCGTCCAGGACTCGGCCAAGAACGCCGGCGTCACCCTCAAGTTCTCCGACGCCCAGCAGAAGCAGGAGAACCAGATCAAGGCCCTGCGCTCCTTCATCCAGCAGCGCGTGGACGTCATCGCCTTCTCGCCGGTCGTCGAGTCCGGCTGGGACACCGTCCTCAAGGAGGCCAAGGACGCCAAGATCCCGGTGATCCTCACCGACCGGGCGGTCGACTCCAAGGACACCACCCTCTACAAGACCTTCCTCGGCTCAGACTTCGTCGAGGAGGGCCGCAAGGCCGGCAAGTGGCTCCTGGAGGAGTTCAAGGCGACCACCGAGCCGGTCAACATCGTCGAGCTCCAGGGCACGACCGGTTCCGCCCCGGCCAACGACCGCAAGGCGGGCTTCGCCGAGGTCATCGCGGGCGACCCCAAGTTCAAGGTCATCGCCTCGCAGACCGGTGACTTCACCCGCGCCAAGGGCAAGGAGGTCATGGAGGCCTTCCTCAAGGCCAACCCGGACATCGACGTGCTCTACGCGCACAACGACGACATGGGCCTGGGCGCCATCGAGGCGATCGAGGGCGCGGGCAAGGTGCCCGGCAAGGACATCAAGATCATCACGATCGACGCGGTCAAGGACGGCATGCAGGCCCTGGCCGACGGAAAGATCAACTTCATCGTCGAGTGCTCCCCGCTGCTCGGCCCGCAGCTCATGGACCTGGCCAAGAAGGTGGTGAAGGGGGAGAACGTCCCGGCCCGCGTGGTGACGGAGGAGACCACCTTCACCCAGGAGCAGGCCAAGTCGGTCCTGTCCAGCCGGCAGTACTGAGCCATGGGGGAGACGAACGAGCCCGTCCTGCGGATGAGCGGGATCGGCAAGCGGTTCCCGGGCGTGACCGCCCTGGAGGACGTGGACTTCCGGCTCCTGCCCGGCGAGGTGCACGCCCTGATGGGCGAGAACGGCGCCGGCAAGTCGACGCTGATCAAGGTGCTGACCGGGGTGCACCGCGCCGACGCCGGCGAGATCGAGCTGGCCGGCCGGCCGGTGGCCTTCGGCAGCCCGCTGGAGGCCCAGCAGGGCGGCATCAGCACGGTGTACCAGGAGGTCAACCTCTGCGGCAACCTGTCGGTGGCGGAGAACATCTTCGTCGGCCGCGAGCCGCGCCGGCTGGGCCGGATCGACTGGAAGCGCATGCGGGCCAGGGCCGCCGAACTGCTCGCCGAGCTCGATCTCGACCTCGACGTCTCGGCGCCGCTGTCGGCCTGCTCGCTGGCCGTCCAGCAGATGGTGGCCATCGCGCGGGCGATCGACATCGACGCCCGCGTGCTGATCCTCGACGAGCCCACCTCCAGCCTCGACGCCGGCGAGGTGGAGCAGCTCTTCCGGGTGATGCGGGCGCTCAAGGCGAAGGGCATCGCGATCCTGTTCGTCTCCCACTTCCTGGACCAGATCTACGAGATCGCCGACCGGATGACCGTCCTGCGCAACGGGCGGCTCATCGGCGAGTACCTGACCAGCGAGCTCAGCCAGGTCGAGCTGGTCGGCAAGATGATCGGCCAGGAGCTCGCCGTCCTGGACCGCCTGCACGGCGAGGCCAAGGTCTTCGACCGGCCGCTCGTGCGGGCGGCCGGGCTCGGCCGGGGCGGCGCGATCGCCCCCTTCGACCTGACCATCCACGAGGGCGAGGTCGTCGGCCTGGCCGGGCTGCTCGGCTCCGGCCGGACCGAGGCGGCCCGGCTGCTGTTCGGGGCCGACCACGCCGGCGCGGGCGAGGTGAGCGTCGGCGGCGCATCCGCCGCCCTGCGCAGCCCGCGCGCGGCGATGGCGCACCGCATCGCCTTCTGCTCGGAGAACCGCAAGCGCGACGGCCTCATCCCCGACCTCACCGTCCGGGAGAACATCGTGCTCGCCCTCCAGGCCACCCGCGGCTGGACCCGCCCGGTCTCCAGGGACAAGCAGGACGAGCTGGTCGCCAAGTACGTCAAGGCGCTCAGGATCAGCCCGGCCGACCCCGAGCAGCTCGTGCGCAACCTCAGCGGCGGCAACCAGCAGAAGGTGCTGCTGGCCCGCTGGCTGATCCTCGAACCCCGGCTGCTGATCCTCGACGAGCCCACCCGCGGCATCGACGTCGGCGCCAAGGCCGAGATCCAGCGCCTGGTCGCCGAGCTCAGCGACGGCGGCATGGCCGTGCTGTTCATCTCCGCCGAACTGGAGGAGGTGCTGCGGCTCAGCCACAAGGTGGGCGTGCTGCGCGACCGCAGGCTGGTCGCCGTCCTGCCCAACGACGAGAACCTGACCACGGAGACGCTCATGGAGACCATCGCGAGCGGCGGGGAGACGCCATGAGGCGGCTGCTGTGGCCCCTGCTGGTGCTCGCCGCCCTGCTGCTGGTGAACGTGGCCTTCACGCCCAGCTTCCTGTCGATCGAGCTGAAGGACGGCCACCTCTACGGCAGCCTGATCGACATCCTGCGCTTCGGCGCCCCGCTGATCCTGGTCTCGCTCGGGATGACCCTGGTCATCGCCACCGGCGGCATCGACCTGTCGGTCGGCTCGGTGGTGGCCATCTCCGGCGCCCTGGCCTGCCTGCAGATCAGCCAGGACGCGAGCGTGTTCACCGCCGTGGCGCTCGCGCTCGGCCTGTCGGTCCTGCTCGGCGCGTGGAACGGCGTGCTGGTCGCCTGGGTCGGCATCCAGCCGATCATCGCGACGCTGATCCTCATGGTCGCCGGGCGCGGCCTGGCCCAGCTCATCACCGACGGCCAGATCATCACCGTGACCAGCGACGCCTACCAGCTCATCGGCGGCGGCTACTGGCTCACCCTGCCCTTCGGCATCCTGCTGGTCGCCGTAGTCCTGGCGGTCACCGCCCTGCTCACCCGCCGGCTGGCGCTCGGCCTGCTGATCGAGTCGGTGGGCGGCAACGCCGAGGCCAGCCGGCTGGCCGGCATCCGCTCGCGCGGCCTCACCGTCGTCGTCTACACCTTCGCCGCGCTCTGCGCCGGCCTCGCCGGACTGATGATCAGCTCCAACGTCTCCAGCGCCGACGGCAACAACGCCGGCCTGTGGGTGGAGCTGGACGCCATCCTCGCCGTGGTGATCGGCGGCACCTCCCTGGCCGGCGGGCGCTTCTCGCTGGCCGGCACGGTGGTGGGCGCGCTGGTGATCCAGACGCTCACCACCACCGTCTACTCGGTCGGCGTGCCGCCCGAGACGACGCTGCTGTTCAAGGCGCTCGTGGTGACCGCGGTCTGCCTGATCCAGTCGCCGGCCTTCCGCGCCAAGCTCCTCCAGCGCCGGGAGGCGACCGCATGAGGACCCGATACGCGCCCGTCCTGGTGACCGGCGCCCTGTTCGTCGCGATGTTCGTCGCCGGCGGGATCCGCTACCCGGGGTTCGCCAGTGGCCAGGTCGTGCTCAACGTGCTGGTCGACAACGCCTTCCTGCTGGTCGTGGCGGTCGGCATGACCTTCGTGATCCTCGCCGGCGGCATCGACCTGTCGGTGGGCTCAGTGGTCGCGCTGTCCACGATGATCTCGGCGAGCCTCATGGCGGGGCCGGGATGGCCACCGTACGTGGTGATCCCGCTGGTCCTGCTGGTGGGGACGACGCTGGGGCTGGTGATGGGCTATCTCATCCACGCCTTCGAGATCCAGCCGTTCATCGTCACGCTGGCCGGGATGTTCCTGGCGCGCGGCCTCTGCTACACCATCGGCACCGACTCCGTCCCGATCGACGACCCGACCTTCACCGCCTTCGCGCAGACCCGGATCGACCTGTTCGGCGGCCTGTGGATCTCGCCGAGCGTGTTGATCGCACTGGCGGTCGTGGCCGTGGGCGCGTACGTCCTGCACTACACCCGGACGGGCCGCTCGGTCTACGCCACCGGCGGCAGCGAGCAGTCCGCGCTGCTGATGGGCCTTCCGGTGGCCCGGACGAAGATCACCGTCTACGGGGTCAGCGGCTTCTGCTCGGCCCTGGGCGGGGTCCTGCTCTCCTTCTACATGCTCTCCGGGTACGGCCTGCACGCCGTCGGCCTGGAGCTGGACGCCATCGCGGCGGTCGTCATCGGCGGCACCCTGCTCACCGGCGGCTCGGGCTTCCTGCTCGGCACGGTGCTGGGCGTCATGGTGCTCGGCCTGATCCAGACGATCATCAGTTTCGAGGGCACGCTGAGCTCCTGGTGGACCAAGATCTTCATCGGGCTGCTGCTCTTCGTCTTCATCCTGCTCCAAAGGCTGTTCACCGCCCGGCGCGGATCGCTGCGGCACAATGGGGCAGGCCCGAGAAAGGAAAAAGCGTGGGATCGACCGCCAAGCCTCGCCCGCCGGTGATGTCGGACGTGGCCAGGCTGGCCGGTGTCTCGCACCAGACGGTCTCCCGGGTGCTCAACGAGCACCCGAACGTCCGGGCCGACACCCGCGCACGCGTGCTCGACGCCATCGACCAGCTCGGCTACCGGCGCAACCTGGTCGCCCGCGCCCTGGTCACCAGCCGCTCGCGCACCCTCGGCGTGGTCAGCTTCGACACCACCCTGTACGGCCCGGCCAGCACGATGTACGGCATCGAGCAGGCCGCCCGCGCGGCGGGCTACTTCGTCAGCATCGTCAGCCTGCGCTCCATCGACGCCGAAGGCGTGCGCGAGGCGATCGGCTATCTCACCGAGCAGGGCGTGGACGGGGTGGTCGTGGTCGCGCCGCAACGCTCGGCGGCCCGCGCCCTGGAGAGCCTGCCCCCGGGCATGCCCGCGGTCGCGGTCGAGGGCACCCACCGGGCCAACGTCTCGGTGGTCTGCATCGACCAGATCGAAGGCGCCAGGCTGGCCACCAAGCACCTGCTCGACCTCGGGCACGAGACGGTCTGGCACGTCAGCGGCCCCTCCGACTGGCTGGAGGCCGAGGGCCGGCTGGACGGCTGGCGCTCGGCGCTGGAGGAGGCCGGCCGGCCGGTGCCCGAACCGCTGACCGGCGACTGGAGCCCGAAGGCCGGCTACGAGGCCGGGCGGCGGCTGGCCGCCATGCCCGGCGTCACCGCGGTCTTCGCCGCCAACGACCAGATGGCGCTCGGCGTCCTGCGCGCGCTGGCCGAGGCCGGGGTGCGGGTGCCCGAGCAGATCAGCGTGGTCGGCTTCGACGACATCCCCGAGGCGGCCTACCTGTCGCCTCCGCTCACCACGGTCCGCCAGGACTTCGACGCGGTGGGGCGGCACTGCATCGAGGTGCTGCTCCGCCAGATCGACGCCATCGGGCCCGGCACCTACGAGCGGCTGGTCGTCCGCCCCGACTTCGTCGTCAGAGCCAGCAGCGCCACCGCCCCCTGACCCCACCTTCCTGAACCCGCTCCTGACCCAGGTTACGAACCCTCTCTGAGGCCCTCAGGCCACCCCTTTTGAGCCGTCTTCCCCCCGACGGGGCCACCTCCGTGGAGTTGAATGTGAACGCTAACAGCTACGTGATAGGCGTGGACTTCGGCACCTTGTCCGGCCGCGCGGTGGTGGTCCGCGTGGCCGACGGAGCCGAACTCGGCAGCGCCGTACACGTCTACGAACACGGCGTCATCGAGGACACCCTCCCCGCCTCCGGAGAACGCCTGGCCCCCGACTGGGCGCTGCAGTCCCCACGCGACTGGATCGAGGTGCTGCGAACCGCCGTCCCCGCCGCGGTCGCCGCGGCCGGGATCGCCCCCGAGCACGTGATCGGCCTGGGCACCGACTTCACCGCCTGCACCGTGCTGCCCGCCACCGCGGACGGCGTGCCCCTGTGCGAGGAGTTGCCCACCCGCCCGCACGCCTGGCCGAAGCTGTGGAAGCACCACGCGGCCCAGCCGTACGCGGACCGGATCAACACCCTGGCCGCCGACCTGGGCGAGCCGTGGCTGCCGCGCTACGGCGGCAAGATCTCCTCGGAGTGGCAGTTCGCCAAGGCGCTGCAGGTGCTGGAGGAGGATCCCGAGGTGTTCGGCCGGGCCGAGCGCTGGATCGAGGCGGCGGACTGGATCGTCTGGCGGCTGACCGGGGTGGAGAGCCGCAACGTCTGCACCGCCGGATACAAAGGGATTTTCCAGGACTCCTACCCGTCGGCGGAGTTCCTCGCCAAGCTCCACCCCCGCTTCCCCGAACTGCTCGGCAAGCTCGCCACCGGCCAGGTCGGCCCCGAGACCGGCGGCGTACGGCTCGCCCCGCTCGGCGGCCTGGCCGGCCGGCTGAGCGCCGAGGCCGCCGCCTGGACCGGCCTGCCGCAGGGCACAGCCGTCGCGGTCGGCAACGTGGACGCGCACGTCACCGCCGCCGCGGCCGACGCGGTGCGGCCCGGCCAGATGATGGCCATCATGGGCACCTCCACCTGCCACGTCCTGCCCTCCGACCGGCTGGCCGAGGTGCCCGGCATGTGCGGCGTCGTGCGCGACGGCATCGTGCCCGGCCTGTGGGGCTACGAGGCCGGCCAGTCCGGCGTCGGCGACATCTTCGCCTGGTTCGCCGACACCGGCCTGCCCGCCGCCCACGCCCGCGAGGCCGAAGCGCTCGGCCGCACCCCGCACGAGCACCTCACCGAACTCGCCGCCGCCCAGCGGGTCGGCGAGCACGGCCTGGTCGCCCTCGACTGGCACAGCGGCAACCGCTCCATCCTGGTCGACCACCACCTGTCCGGCGTGCTGATCGGGCAGACGCTGGCCACCCGGCCCGAGGACGTCTACCGCGCGCTCATCGAAGCCACCGCTTTCGGCGCCCGCCTCATCGTCGAGACCTTCGAGCACGCGGGCGTCCCGGTCACCGAGTTCGTGGCCGCCGGCGGGCTGCTCCAGAACCGCTTCCTCATGCAGGTCTACGCCGACGTGCTGCGCCGGCCCGTCTCCGTCATCGGCTCCGGCCAGGGGCCCGCGCTCGGCTCGGCCATCCACGCCGCGGTCGCCGCCGGCGCCTACCCCGGCATCCAGGAAGCCGCCGCCGCCATGGGCCGCCGCCACGAACAGGCCTACGTGCCCGACCCCGGCCGCGCCGACGCCTACGACCGGCTCTACGCCGTCTACCGCGACCTGCACGACGCCTTCGGCGACGGCCGGCTGCTGCACGAGCTGCGCGCGATCAGGAACGGAGCCGCCGCATGAGACGCACCGTCTGCGACCTGCACGCCGAACTCGTCGCCAACAACCTCGTCGCCTGGACCGCCGGGAACGTCTCCGGCCGCATCCCGGGCTCCGACCTGTTCGTCATCAAACCCTCCGGCGTCTCCTACCGCGAGCTCACCCCGGAGGCGATGGTCGTCTGCGACCTCGACGGCAACCTCGTCGAAGGCGAGCACGCCCCCTCCAGCGACACCGCCGCCCACGCTTACGTCTACCGCAACCTGCCCGAGGTGGGCGGCGTCGTGCACACCCACTCCACCTACGCCTCCGCCTGGGCGGCCCGCGGCGAGGCCATTCCGTGCGTGCTCACCGCGATGGCCGACGAGTTCGGCGGCGAGATCCCGGTCGGGCCGTTCGCGCTGATCGGCGACGACTCCATCGGGCAGGGCATCGTCCAGACCCTCAAGGGGCACCGTTCGCCTGCCGTACTCATGCGCAACCACGGCGTCTTCACCGTCGGCCGCACCCCCGCGGCCGCCGTCAAGGCCGCCGTGATGTGCGAGGACGTCGCCCGCACCGTGCACATCGCCCGGCAGCTCGGCGAACCCCTGCCGATCGCCCAGCCGGACATCGACCACCTGTACCACCGCTACCAGAACGTCTATGGACAGAGGAGCCCGCGTTGACCATCTGGTTTCTGACCGGCAGCCAGGGACTGTACGGCGAGGACACCCTCCGCCAGGTCGCCGAGCAGTCCCGGCAGATCGCCGACCGGCTGCCCGTCCCCGTCGCCTGGAAGCCCGTCCTCACCGACGCCGCCGCCATCCGCCGCGTCATGCTCGACGCCAACGCCGACGACGCCTGCACCGGCGTCATCGCCTGGATGCACACCTTCTCCCCGGCCAAGATGTGGATCGCCGGACTCGACGCCCTCCGCAAACCGCTGCTCCACCTGCACACGCAGGCCAACGTCGAGCTGCCGTGGGCGAGCATCGACATGGACTTCATGAACCTCAACCAGGCCGCGCACGGCGACCGCGAGTTCGGCCACATCCAGGCCCGGCTCGGCGTCCCGCGCAAGACCGTCGCCGGGCACGTCAGCGACCCCGCCGTCGCCGCCCGCATCGCCGCCTGGGCCCGCGCCGCCACCGGCCTCGCCGACCTGCGCAGCCTCAAGCTCGCCCGCTTCGGCGACAACATGCGCGACGTCGCCGTCACCGAAGGCGACAAGGTCGAAGCCCAGCTCCGCTTCGGCGTCTCGGTCAACACCTACGGCGTCAACGACCTGGTCGCCGTCGTCGACGCCATCGCCGACGCCGACATCGACGCCCTCGTCAAGGAGTACGGCGAGCAGTACCGCATGGCCCCCGGCCTGCTCGGCTCCGAACCCCTGCGGTACGCCGCGCGCATCGAACTCGGCCTGCGCGCCTTCCTCGACAGCGGCGGCTTCCGCGCCTTCACCACCAACTTCGAGGACCTCGGCGGCCTCCGCCAGCTCCCCGGCCTGGCCGTCCAGCGCCTCATGGCCGACGGCTACGGCTTCGGCGGCGAGGGCGACTGGAAGACCTCCGCCCTCGTCCGCACCCTCAAGGCCATGGCACCCGACGGCGGCGCCTCCTTCATGGAGGACTACACCTACCACCTCGTCCCCGGCGAGCAGCTCATCCTCGGCGCCCACATGCTGGAGGTCTGCCCCACCATCGCCGCCGGGACGCCCTCCTGCGAGATCCACCCCCTCGCCATCGGCGGCCGTGAGGACCCCGTCCGCCTCGTCTTCGACGCCGCCCCAGGCCCAGGCGTCGTCGTCGGCCTGGCCGACCTCGGCGACCGCTTCCGCCTCGTCGCCAACGAGATCGACCTCGTCCCGCCGCCCGCCCCGCTGCCCCGCCTGCCCGTCGCCCGCGCCGTCTGGCGCCCCCGCCCCTCCCTCCCCGTCTCCGCCGAAGCCTGGCTCACCGCCGGCGCCCCCCACCACACCGCCCTCTCCACCGCTGTCGGTGTAGAGGAACTGGACGATCTGGCGACGATGCTGGGCGTGGAACTGGTGGTCATCGACGGGGGGACGACTCCACGACAGTTCGTCAAGGAGCTGCGGTGGAACCAGGCGTTTTACCGGTTGGAGCGTGGGGGGCGGTGAGCTGCGGGGGTGCCGTCGGGCCAGATACAGGTGGAGGAGGCTCCTAGGTAGAGATCGTCCCCCTCGGCCCACACGAGTGACAGCCGGAACCGCTCCGGCTGTGACTCCCCGCTGAGTCCCGGGTTCCCGTCACCGCTGCCGGCGGCCACGATCCGGTAGCCCTGACTCTCCCAATACGACCGAATCTGTGCGGACACGCGCATGTTCTCGCCTTCGGGGATCCCGCGGAGCCAGTAGGCGCGGCTGACGATGATCTGGTCCTCAGCGGTGCCGTCGCCCTGGCAGCCGCTCGGGGCGCTGAAGGACGGCACCTCCTCCAGCCGAGGCTCGGGTGTGATCACCTGCGCGGTGGCGGTGATCAACTGTTCGATTCGGGCCACCGCCTGGTCGCGGGTGAGGGTCGGTCCTGTCATGGCGCATCCAGCGAGGAGGAGGACGAGACCCAGGAAGGTTCGGCGCATCCGGTCACCTGCTCAGGTCGGGGGCGAGTTGGGGCATGAGGAGCTGGGGTTCGGTGTTCAGCGGCTTGGGCTCGAGCAGCCGGCCCGGGTGGCCGTTGATGAGGTGTCCCATGTTGATCAGCGAGACGGAGTCGGCATCCCAGTAAGAACTGTGAGCCGCAGTGAAGACCTCGCGCCCCACGGGAAACTGCCGCGCCCCGAAGGACGAGTGCCCCGGGTCGCGGCCGAAGCGGCCCAAGGCGGCGACCGGGTCGCCGCCCGCCTCGCCCACCCAGACCCGCGCGGGGTCCACCCCGAGCTCCCGCGCATGCCGCACCCCCACCCCGGGGCTGCCGACGAAGATGAGCTCGTCCGCCAGCCGCCCCGGGCGGAGGACGGCGGCATGCCCGGTGGTGAGCGACCCGTAACTGTGCCCGACGATCACCCGCCGCGCCGTCCCCGACGGCACGTGCGAGGCCCGGAGCCCGTCGGCGAAGGCGGCCAGCGCCCGCCCACCCGCCGCCGCGGCCCCTTCGAGCGCGACCGACCGGGCGGGGTCGAAGAAGCCCGGGTCGTTCTGCGGCGCGTCGTACCCCAGCCACGTGATCGACGCGATGGATCGCCCGCCGCTGGTGGCCGACGCCTGCCGCCAGAGGGCGCGGGCGCGTTCGAGGTCGCCGTGCGCGGCGTCCAGGCCGGAGGTGAGCCCGGAGACGTTCGTGACGGTGATGTCGGCGCTGTCGGGGTCGCCCCACGACACGACCAGCCGTCCCTGCCCGGTGACGTCGAAGGCGAGAAGGAGCGGCGCGGGGTAGCCGGTGACCGCTCTGATCCGCTGTTCGATGAAGTCGAGCCGCCGTAGCCGGTTGGCGGTCTGCTCCCATCCGCCCAGCAGCAGCGGTTCACCCAGCGCCCCCAGCTCGGCGGTCGCCTCGTCCAGCTTGCGCGTCAGCCGTACCTTCTCGGCAGCGAGCCAGCGCCGGTTGGCCCGGTCCCTGACGATCGCGGGCAGCCCGTTGAGCAGGCCGAAGCCGGCCAGGTCGAGGAGCCGGTCGCGGGTCGGGTCGGCCAGTGTCGCCCACCAGGCGGAGATCCGGGCCGCGACGCCTTCGTCCCGGACCGCGAGCAGGGCTCGGACGGCGGTGGCGTCCCCGGCGGCGACGCGGCCGAGCAACGTCGCCACTCCCTGCGGGTCGGGCGCCGTCCCGCCGAACAGTCCGTAACCGGCCAGTCCGGCGGCCAGGTCGGTCCCGGCGACCCGCTGCTGGATGAGGGCGAGCCGGCGCCGCAACTCGTCGGCCTGGCTGCCGGCCCAGGTGGCGAGGTGGCCCAGGGTGTGGCCGGGGTGGGTGGGGAGGCCGTGGGTGGTCAGTTCGGTGGTGAGGCGGGTTCCGGCCGTGGTCAGGGTGTCGCCGGCGCGGGTCAGCGTGGTGATGAGGGCGGTCATCGCGCGGGGGTCGATGCCCTGGAAGGAGCCGGGGGCGGGGCCGAGGGCCGGGGCGGGGGTGGGGAAGGCGGGCAGGGCCGGGGCGGGGGCGCCGCGCCGTACGGCGAGGACGGACAGGGAGTGGAGCGCGGCGGTGAGGGCGGCGTGGAGGGCGGCACGGCGGCGGGTGAGGTCGGCGGCGAAGGCCGGGGCGCCGCCGCCGACCCAGGCGTGGGCGTGCATGAGGCGGACGGCGGGGTCGAGCGCGGTGTGGTGGTCGGCGGCGAGCGCGGCGACGCGCGCGAAGGCCTGCGTGGCGGCCGCCGAGGCCGCTGGGTGATCCGCCATGACCCGCCCAGGATGGCACCGCGCGCGGGGGTGTTCCAGCAGGTCGGAGGGTTGTCCGGGTATGTGCCGATGGCGAGGGGAGCTCGGCGGCTGATACCAGTAGCCCCGCAAGTGGAGCTACCTGGAATTGAACCAGGATGAAGGAAGCCGTCGAATGGCCTCACCATCGGCGGCGAGGAGAGCGGGAAGGCTGATTCTGGGAAAGAGAAGGAGAAGGAAGCCCTCCCATGGCCTCGCCGAGATCCACGGTATCAGGCGGGGATCAGCTCGTGCAGGGTCGAAGGGGTGATCACGCGGGTCCCGGCGGGCAGGTCGGCGGGCGGGGTGAGGCAGAGGCGGGTGGCGCCGCCGTCCGGGGTGGAGCGGGTGCGCAGGAGCGAAGCGAACCAGCCGACCTGGAGGTGGTCGCGCTCGACGATCGCCCGCACCTGGGTGGCGGTCCTGCCGAGGGTGCCCTCGATCAGGTTGAAGTTCGGGAAGCCGCGCAGGTACAGGTGGAGCCACTTGGCCCGCCAGGTGCCGTCGCCGGCGCGCAGGAAGGCCAGGGGCAGCGCGACGCGGCCGGAGCCGCGCAGGTCGGACTTCATGCGGACGGCACGGGGCTCGAAGGGCAGGCCCTCCTGGGCCGCGTCGCGCGTCATGAAGCCGAAGAACGCCTCCGCGGCCTCGTCGTAGGGCTCGCCGGCGTAGACGAAGACCTGCGGGATCACGATCGGGTGGGTGGCCTCGCGCAGGCGCACGTCGATGAACTCGGAGGCCCCGTCGGCGGCGTCGGTGAGGTCGCCGGAGTAGGTGGCGAAGCTGTTGGCGTAGTTCGTCCACGAGACGTGGGACGGGTCGCCGTAGGCGGCGTCCAGCATGAGCGCCCCGAGGTCGTAGTCGGTGCGCTGCGCGGCCTGACGCCAGTGGACGAAGAAGCGCAGCAGTTCGCCGTCGATCCGCGACTCCGAGCCGCGCGGCAGCATGCCGAGGCCGGGCGCGACCGCCTTGGCCGACAGCGGGAGGGCGACGCGCAGCATGTCCGGGTCCACGGTCAGCTCGCCGAGGTCGGGCAGGCGGCGGGTGATCTCTTCGTCCAGGACGGCGAGCATGGTCTCGATCACGTCGAGGTCCAGGGGCGGGCGGGCGTCGCCGGCGGTCCACGCCCTGCCGTACCGGTTGACGAAGATCCGCCCGGCGGCGGGCAGCAGGCGGTTCTGGAGGTGCTCGCGCAGGGAGAGCAGCACGCGGCCGGAGGCGCCGGTGACGGCGTGCGCGGCGGCCTGCGGGACGGCCGGGTCGCCGCTGCGCAGGAGCTGGTCGAGGCGGCGGAGCAGGGCGCCGGGCGCGCTCTCCAGCAGGGAGATGGCCTCCCCGGTACGGCCTGCGGCCAGGGCGGCCTCCACCCGCGAGTCCAGGCTGGGTACGGCAAGCACCCCCCGCGCCACCTCGAACGCCCGCGCGGCGGCGGGGAACTGCGGGTACTCGTGCGGGTGCAGCCGCTCGCCCAGGCGCTTCCACTGCTCGCGATAGCGGCCGACGTCGCCCAGCTTGGCCGGGGTGGCGACGCCGTCCAGGGCCTGGAGCAGGGCGCGGCGTTCGGCCCGCCGGAAGGAGCGGAAGCGGGTGGGGGTGGCGAGGGTGACGTCGCCGCCGGAGCAGGCGCAGGCCAGGCGCAGCACGTCGGTGACGGAGTCCACGAGCGGGGCCTGGCCGGCGGCCAGCCGGGCGGCGTTGATGATCGCGCGGTTCTCGCGCACCGGGATGCGCTCGGGGTGGCCGGGGCAGGCGGCGGCGAGCAGGCCCAGGGCGGTGAGGTCCTCGGCGGCCAGCGGGGTCTCGGCGGCGGCCAGGGAGAAGTAGAGCTCGCGCACCTCGGTGTCGAGGTCGGCGCCCAGGTCGAGGAGGGTGACCCGATCCCCGGCGCGCGGGACGAACTCGGCGTGCGCGGCCAGGAGGTCGGCGTAGCTGTGCGGGTAGACGCCGTAGCCGGGCAGGCTCAGGAGGTTCAGCGGGCCGGGCGGGAGCTGGGTGACGGCCACCGGGTCGAGCAGCGACTCGCGCAGGAGGCCGACCCAGAACTCGATGGTGTCGGGGACGTTCCTGGGGAAGTCGATGAAGTAGGCGTTGTGCCGCACGTGGTCGCCGACCAGGCCGCGGACCGCGTCCAGCACGCGGATGCCCAGGTCGACGACGACCGCGCCGGGCAGGTCGGCCAGGCGGGCGAGGAGCGGGGCCGAGCACTTGAAGCCCACGCTGAGCAGGGCGGCGTCGAGCTGCCGTGCCGCTGTCTCGCCCCAGCCGGTCGCGCCCGGCTCGGCCCCGGGTGTGGCAGGGGGGAGCGGGACGCGCAGGCGGCGGGTGACGACCAGGCTTTCCAGGGTGTGCACAGGCAGCACGATATAGGGGATATGTCCGGGCCAGCCGGGCATTTTCGGCGGCGTCGGCTGGCCGGGCGGGCGGCGGCTTAGGGGAGATGGACGGCGGGGCTGGGGGCGGCGGGGTCACCGGCAGCGGCGGCGGCAGTGGCAGCGGCAGTGGTGGCGTCGGCAGTGGCGGTGGCAGCGGTGGTGGCAGCGGCAGTGGTGGCGTCGGCAGTGGCGGTGGCAGCGGTGGTGGCAGCGGCAGTGGTGGCGTCGGCAGTGGTGGCAGCGGTGGTGTCAGCGGTGGCGTTGGTGGGGGCGTCGGTGGCGGGGGTGGTGCGGTTGAGTTGCCAGCCGGCCGCGGCCTCGCGCTGGTGCCAGTAGGCGGCGAACCGGCCGTTCAGGGCGAGCAGCTCGGCGAGCGAGCCCGCCTCGACGACCCGGCCGTGCTCCAGGAAGAGGATCTGGTCCGCCCGCGCGATGCTGGACAGCCGGTGCGCGATGATCACGGTCGTGCGCTCCCGCCCGGTGGCTTCGAGCGCGCTCACCACGGCCTGCTCGTTGCCGGTGTCCAGGGCGGCGGTGGCCTCGTCGAGCAGCAGTATCGGAGCCCGCTTGAGCAGCGCCCGCGCGATGCTGACCCGCTGCCGCTCGCCGCCGGACAGCGCCGCGCCGCGCTCGCCGACCCGGGTGGACCAGCCGTCCGGCAGCCGCCGCACCACCTCGTCGAGCTGCGCCGCGGTGGCCGCCGCCCGCACCTCCTCGTCGGTGGCCTCGGGGTTGCCCAGCCGGATGTTCTCCTCCAGCGTCGCGTCGAACAGGTAGACGTCCTGGAAGACGATCCCCAGCCTGCCCAGCAGCGCGGCCGGGTCGTGGGCCCGCACGTCCAGGCCGTCGACCAGGATCGCGCCGCCGCCGACCTCGTGGAAGCGGCCGATCAGCGCGAGCAGGGTGCTCTTGCCCGACCCGGAAGGGCCGACGACCGCCGTGGTGCTGCCGCGCGGCACGGTGAAGGACACCCCGGCCAGGACCTCCCTCCCCGGCTCGTAGCCGAAGCGGACGTCACGGAACTCCAGCGCGGCGGCCCCGCCGACGGTCTCGCCGACGGCTTCGCCCGGCAGCGCGTCGAGCGCCGGCGCGTTCAGCGTGGTCAGCACCCGCGAGAGCGTGCCGCGCAGGTTCTGCAGGGCCGGGGCGAGCTCGGCCAGCGTGGTGAACGGCTCGACGAAGCGCACGACGACGATCAGCAGCGCCACGATCTCCGGAACGCTCAGCTCGCCCCGCAGCCCGAGCACGACGGCGGTGGCGGCCAGGCCGAGCAGGGCCGCCTGGGTGGCCAGGCCGAAGAGCACCTGGCCGGGCAGGCCGAAGCCGATCAGCCGCAGCACCGCGCGGCGCTGCCGGTCGAGCGCCGTTCCCACCGCGGTGCCGTCCGCGCCGGCCCGGCCCGCCGCGCGCAGGGCGGGCTGGGCCTGGGCGAGCTCGATGATGCGCTGCCCGGCCTCGCGGGAGGCCGCGGCGTAGGAGTCGTCGGCCGCGCGCAGGCACCGGCTGCTGCCCCAGAGCGCGCCGAGCAGCAGCGGGACCGCCGCCAGCGCGGCCAGGCCGAGCGGCCAGGCGATCGGGAGCAGGCCGAGCCCGATGAAGGCCGGGGTGGTCAGGGCGTTGGCGGCCGGGGAGACCAGCCACGCGAAGCCCTGGCAGAGCTCGCGCCCGGACGAGGTCAGCGCGCGTTGCGCCTCGGCGCGGCGTTCGGGCGTGAGCCAGCCGAGCGGGATGCGCTGCAGCCGGTCCACGATGCGGGTCTCGATCGTGGTCAGCAGCTCGAACCCGATGGTGAAGCCCGCGCCGGCCACCGCGTAGTCGGCCAGCCAGCCGGCCGCCACCAGTACGGCCAGCGCGCCGGCCCACGGCCATGCCGTACCCGGGGTGCCGGAGAAGACGGCGGCGAGCAGGGGGACCAGGCTCAGCACCGCCCCGGCCCGCAGGGCCGAGGCGAGCAGGAGCAGGGCCAGGTAGCGGGCGAGCGCCCGGCGGTCGGCGACCAGCCGGAGGGCCTGGGGGATCATGCGCGGACTCCGGGGGAGGGGAGCGGTGGTGGTCATGCCAGGGTCTCCAGCGGGGTCGAGGCGTGCCACAGCTCGCGGTAGAGGCCGGGGGCGGACACCAGCTCGGCGTGCGTGCCGCGCTGGACGATCCGCCCGCCGTCCAGCACGACGACGGCGTCGGCGCCGGTGATGGTGTGCAGGCGGTGCGCGATGACCAGGACGGTACGGCCGGCGACCAGCGTGCTGAGCGCCTGCTGGACGTGGTGCTCCGATTCGGGGTCGGCGAAGGCGGTGGCCTCGTCGAGGACGAGCACCGGCGGGTCGGCGAGCAGCGCTCGGGCGATGGTCAGCCGCTGGGCCTCGCCGCCGGACAGCCGGCCCTCGTCGCCGAGCACGGTGTCGTAGCCGTGCGGCAGACGCAGCACGCGCTCGTGCAGGTTCGCCGCCCGGGCGGCCCGCTCGACCTCCTCGCGGGTGGCTTCCGGCAAGGCCAGGGCGATGTTGTCGTGCACGCTGGCCCGGATCAGCGCGACGTCCTGGAAGACGAAGCCGACCGTGCGGTACAGCTCGGCCAGCGGCAGGTCCCGGATGTCGGCGCCGTTGACGGTGATCCGGCCGGTGCTCACGTCGTGGAAGCGGGCCAGCAGCGCGGCGAGCGTGGACTTGCCCGCGCCGCTCGGTCCGACCAGGGCGGTCATCGTGCCGGGCGCCAGCTCCAGGTCGATGCCGAACAGCACCGGGTGGTCCTGGGTGTAGGCGAAGGAGACGCCTTCGAACCGGACGGTGTGCCCGCCCGCGCGCACGGTGGCGGGCTGGGCGGGTTCGGTGAGTTCGGGTTCGTCCAGCAGCAGGCCGATGCGCTGGGCGGCCGTGGTCGCCTCGCGGACGGAGCCCATGCCGTACGCCGCGGCCAGCAACTGGCCGCCGAAGGTGACGCCGAGCAGCAGGAACGGCAGCAGGCCCGCGGCGTCCAGCAGCCCGCCCGAGATCAGGGCCAGGCCGGCCACGATGATCAGCAGCAGGTACGTCAGTGGGCGGGTCACCAGGTCGACCAGGGTCTTGCGGCCGGACAGCGGGCGCTGCCAGCGCTCCAGGAAACGGGCCCGCTCGTCCAGGGTGGCGCGGAAGCCACCGGCCGGACCGGCGTCGTAGGCGCGGACCACCGCGAGGGCGTCCACGTAGGCGACCGCCTCCGAGCCGGCGCGGCCCTCCCAGACGGTGAACTGGGCCAGCTCGGAGGTGGAGGCGGCGACCATCCGGGCGGACAGGATGCCGAAGACGGCCAGGGGCAGCAGCAGGATCGTCGCCAGCCAGCCGGAGACGGAGAACAGGTAGACCAGGACGGCCAGCGGCGCGACCAGCGCGCCGACGAGGTCGAGCACGGCGTGGGTGACCAGGTAGTGCACGCTGGCGGCGTCGTCCTGGACGGCCTGCTTGATCCGGCCCGAGGTGCGGTCGGTGAACCAGCCCAGGGGGAGGCGGGCCAGCTTGCGCACCACCGTGGTGCGGACGTGGTGGCCGAACCTGGCGTCCAGGACGTGCATGGCCACCACGAGCACGCCGCTCAGGACGGTGCCGGCGGCCATCAGGCTCAGGGCCAGGATCCCGAGCCCTGTCGCTCCTTCGGCGGTGAGGCCGTCGCGGAGCAGGCGGTGGCAGAGCTCGGCCAGGACGAGGTAGGGGGCCAGGTGGAGCAGGGTGACGATTGCCTGGAACGCGCCGGCGAGCAGGAGCTTGGTCTTCAACGGGGCCAGCAGCCGCGCTCCCGCTTGGGAGCGCCACCGCCCGCCGCCCGCGACCGCAGGGGCCTCAGCAGGGGTGGTCGGGGAGGTCGAGGTCGGGGTGGTTTCTGCAGGGGTGTCGGAATCGGGGCTGCGGGTGGCGCCCATGGCCTTGCCCTTGATCCAGTAAGCCCGCCCCTTGATCTCACTCTTGGGAAACCCGAGCCCCTTCAACCGAGCCTGAACCGCCTTGGTCACCCCGGACTCACAGGTCACCCACGCATACCAGTCCGACCAGTCCCGCTCCGCGACGGCAGCCGCGACCACGCCGGGGTCACAGGTGGCGGGCAACCAGGTGACAGTGCACCGAGGATGCGACACGAGCGGGATGTCCAGGTCGTCCGCGTGGTACTGCTCCAGCAACACCTCGACCGGCACCCCAGCAGGCAGGGAGGCGAGGATCGCGTTGATCCCCGGCAACGCCGCCGCGTCCCCCACCAGCAGGTATCCCGCCGGCTCTGGCGAGGGCGCCTCGAAGTGCCCCGACGCCCACCGGGTGATCTGGACGGTGTCGCCGACCCGCACGTTGGCCGCCCAGACACAGGCGGGCCCGGCCGGCTCGTGCAGCACGAAGTCGAGGCAGACCCGCCCGTTCTCCGGGTCGGGGTCGACCAGGGTGTACCCCCGCTGGTGCTCCCGTCCCGGCCGGACCGGGTCCGGCGCCCACAGCCGCACCCAGGCGGCCGGCGGGATGGGCTGGCCGTCGAAGAGGGTGGGCGCGTCGAAGGTGAGGCGCCGGTAGTGCGGGGTGAGGTCGTCGATCGACGCGACGGTGAGCGTGTGCTCGCGCGCGCCGAAGGTCTTCATCATGGCCCCGGCGTAGCCGCGTGCCATCAGTGGTCCTTTCCGAGAGCCGGCGAGGTGACCGGGTGGCCGGGTGGGAGGTGCGCGACCAGGCCTTCGGCGGCGGAGGTGAGCAGGAGGGCGAAGTAGTCGTCGCCGGTGTGCGGCGGGATGCCGGCCAGGGCGGCCTGGATGAGCGGTGAGGCGGCCATGGCGTCGTGTGCGGCCCGGGTGGCCTCCTCGTCGCCTAGCGGGTCGAGGCGGGCGCGGGCGGCGCGGGCCTCGTCGGCGACGGCCAGCCCGAGGGTGATGGTGGCGATGGCGGAGCTGAGCACGGTGGCGGCGGCCGGGTCGTAGCCGCGCCCGGCCAGGAAGCCGATCTGCTGTTCGAGCAGCCGGATGCCGGAGCGGCCACGCGGGAAGAGTCGCTGCAGGTATTCGGCGCTGCCGGGGTGGGCGCGGGTGAAGTCGCGCAGTTGCCCGGCGAAGCGCACCAGGTGCCCGGCGGTGGGCAGGGCGGGGTCGTCGGTCAGGACGAGCCCGTCCAGTACGGCTTCGCCGATCAGGCTGTCGAGGGCGGCCCGGCTGCGGACGTGCCGGTAGACCGCGGCCGTGGTGACGCCGAGCGCCTCGGCCACCGCCTGCATGGTGAGGTCGGCCAGGCCGATGCGGACGCCGGCGGCGATCACGTCGTCCGTGGTGAAGGTGGCCATGCGGCCCATGCGCGCTCCGGGAAGGTAAGGCTTGCCTTAGTTATGGCGCATAACATAAGAGACCGCAGAGCCCGCGCGCAAGCCCGGAAGCTCAGCCCGATCGCCGTCGCCGGAGCACGACGACCAGATTGACCAGCGCGATCACCGCGACCGCCGCCATGGCCCAGGCCAGTCCCGTCCAGCCGTTGCCCGCCGCCACGACCGCAGCGGCCCCGCCCGCCAGCACCCCGAAGGCGGCGAGGACGAGCCGCAGGCCCAGCGCGCTGCGCGGGCTCTCCTCGGTCGGCGAGAAGGCCGTCCTCAGCCGGTTCCACCTCATGCCGGCCCTCTACCCGGGGGGAGGGGGAACGCACCTGGGGGACTATGGACAATAGATAAGTTTCTTAACAATAATGCTGTTCGCGCACCCCCCACCGTCGCGGCTTCCCCGGCCACGCGCCGCGCCCGTCGTCGCCCGGCCCCCCGAGCGACAGAAGGGTTGTTCCTCCATGACGCGAATATCCCGCTCCATCCTCATCGCCGTCACCTCGGCCCTGCTCGCCGCCATGGCGGTCTTCGCCACCCAGACCTCCGCCAGCGCGGCCAACCTCCTGGCCAACCCCGGCTTCGAGACCGGCTCGATCTCCCCCTGGTCCTGCACCGGCAACCTGGGCTCGGTCACCTCCAGCCAGGTCCGCAGCGGGTCCGGCGCGCTCGCCGCCGCGGCCAGCGGCTCCGACACCGCCAAGTGCACCCAGACGGTGAACGTCGTCCCGAACTCCGCCTACGTGCTCACCGCGTGGGTCCGGGGCAGCTACGTCTACTTCGGCGTCAACGGCGGCGCCTCGACCTGGACCTCCTCGCCCTCGGCGTACAAGCAGCTCACAGTGAATTTCACCACCGGCGCCGGCCAGACCACCGCGGTGATCTACCTGCACGGCTGGTACGGCCAGGGCGCCTACTACGCCGACGACCTGAGCTTCGACGGCCCCGGCACGCCGCCGTCGCCCACGGTGACCGCCTCGCCCAGCCCGACCGTGACCGTGACCTCCAGCCCGAGCCCGAGCCCCACCGTCACGGTGACCTCCAGCCCGAGCCCGTCGCCGACCGGCCCCGACCCGACCTGCGCGCTCAAGGGCAAGCCGGCCGGCAAGGTGCTGCACGGCTACTGGGAGAACTGGGACGGCGCGATCAACGGCGTGCACCCGCCGTTCGGCTGGACCCCGATCACCGACCCGCGCATCGCCCAGCACGGCTACAACGTGATCAACGCCGCCTTCCCGGTGATCCGCTCCGACGGCACCGTGCTGTGGGAGGACGGCATGGACGCCACCGTGAAGGTGGCCACCCCGGCCGAGATGTGCCAGGCCAAGGCGGCCGGCGCGACCATCCTCATGTCGATCGGCGGCGCCACCGCCGGCATCGACCTGAGCTCCTCGGCCGTCGCCGACCGCTTCGTGGCCACCGTCGTGCCGATCCTCAAGCGCTACAACTTCGACGGCATCGACATCGACATCGAGACCGGCCTGACCGGCAGCGGCAACATCAACCAGCTCTCCACCTCGCAGGCCAACCTGATCCGGATCATCGACGGCGTGCTCGCGCAGATGCCGGCGAACTTCGGCCTCACCATGGCTCCCGAGACCGCCTACGTGACCGGCGGCAGCGTCACCTACGGCTCCATCTGGGGCGCCTACCTGCCGATCATCAAGAAGTACGCCGACAACGGCCGCCTGTGGTGGCTGAACATGCAGTACTACAACGGCAGCATGTACGGCTGCTCCGGCGACTCCTACTCGGCGGGCACGGTACAGGGCTTCGTCGCCCAGACCACCTGCCTGAACAACGGCCTGGTCATCCAGGGCACCACCATCAAGGTGCCCTATGACAAGCAGGTCCCGGGCCTGCCCGCCCAGCCGGGCGCGGGCGGCGGCTACATGTCGCCCTCGCTGGTCTCCCAGGCATGGAACAGCTTCAACGGCCAGCTCAAGGGCCTGATGACCTGGTCCATCAACTGGGACGGCTCGAAGGGCTGGACCTTCGGCGACAACGTGAAGGCCCTCCAGGGCCGCTGACCCCGCTGACGCCGCTGTCCCGGGGGGGGGGGCCCCCCCCCCCCCCCCCCCCCCCGCCCCCCCCCCCCCCCCCCCCCCCCCCCCCCCCCCCCCCCGAGGCGGGGCGCTCGCCGTACAGAGCGGAGACCTCGGTGAACCCGCCGCCGACGGGCAGGGAGTGCAC
>NZ_JBITIW010000007.1:0-494214 GCF_044459405.1 Nonomuraea sp. NPDC050328
CAGCAACAATCAATCGTCTATAGACGAGGTGTTGCATGATGTGTAAATCATGCACTGGCTTTTAACACACTGTTGAGTTCTCAAGAAACGGACGCTTACTCTCTAAACCTACCGAGAGGCGTACATCTCGCTCTCCCATCCTACCAGCTCGTCCGATTTTTGTCAAATCGTCCGGTTGGCCGGATTTGGAGCAACCCGGCTAACTTACCTTGACTTTCGGCCGTTGTCCAATCGCGTGGACACGCGCCCGAAGATCGGGTCTGTCAGAAGGGATGTCGCAGAGCCTACCAGCCTCAGCGGGACCGTGGTCCCGCCCGGTCGGCCGTTCGCCGCCCTGCGAAGAAAACTCTAGCAGCCGTCCGAACCGCCTTGGACCATGTTGCGCAAAGGTCGAGCATTCCCCGCGTCCCGACCCCGCAAACGTTGATCATCGTCACCTGCCCGCCAACGCGAGAAGCCGGCCCCGAAGGAGCCGGCTTCCGCCTCGATCGTCGAACTCAGCCTGCGGGCAACGCCGCGAGCTGAGCCTCCAGCCGCTCGATGTCCGCGGCTGCCTGCGCGGCCCGGGCCCGGACCTTGGTCACGACATCCTCCGGCGCCTTGGCCATGAACTGCTCATTGCCGAGCTTGCCGGCAACCTGGTCGGCCTCCTTGCGCGCCACCGCCAGGTCCTTCTCCAGGCGCTTGCGCTCGGCGACCACGTCGATCGCGCCGGCGGTGTCGATCTCGACACTCACCTGCCCGACGGTGAACCGGGCCGAAGCGGTGAACGTCTCCCCCGGCTCCTCCAGCCGGAGCAACGACCGGATGGCCGCCTCGTGGGCGGCGACAGCCGTACCGGCGAGACCCAACCTGGCCGCCACCTTCTGCCCGGGCTTGAGCCCCTGGTCGGAACGGAAGCGGCGGACCTCGGTGACGAGCTCCTGCACCGCCTCGATCTCCGCCTCCGCGGCCGGGTCGGCGTAGCGCTTGTCGACCACCGGCCAGGGCGCGACCACGATGGACTCGCCCCCGGTGACCGCGCGCCACAACTCCTCGGTGACGAAGGGCACCAGCGGGTGGAGCAGGCGCAGCAACGCGTCGAGCACATGCCCCAGCACCAGGCGGGTGCCGTCGCGGCCCTGCGCGATCTGGACCTTGGCCAGTTCGAGGTACCAGTCGCAGACCTCGTCCCACGCGAAGTGGTAGAGCAGGTCGGCGACCTTGGCGAACTCGAACTCCTCGAACGCCGCGTCCGCCTGCGCGATCACCGTCTGGAGCCGCGACAGGATCCAGCGGTCGGCCGCGGTCAGCTCCTGATCGTCGAGCGGGCCGGTCGAGGCGCCGTTCATCAGCGCGAAGCGGGTGGCGTTCCAGAGCTTGTTGCAGAAGTTGCGCGACCCGGCCGCCCACTCCTCGCTGACCGCGACGTCGGACCCGGGGTTCGCGCCGCGCAACAGGGTGAAGCGCGTCGCGTCGGCGCCGAAGCGGTCGATCCAGTCGAGCGGGTCCACCACGTTGCCGTACGACTTCGACATCTTCTTGCCGAACTGGTCACGAACCATGCCGTGCAGGGCCACCGTGCGGAAGGGCGGCTCGCCGTCCATCGCGTAGAGGCCGAACATCATCATCCGCGCCACCCAGAAGAACAGGATGTCGTACCCGGTCACCAGCACCGAGGTCGGATAGAAGCGCTCCAGCTCGGGCGTGCGCTCCGGCCAGCCCAGCGTGGAGAAGGGCCACAGCCCGGAGGAGAACCAGGTGTCGAGGACGTCGGGGTCCTGGACGTAACCCTCGGGCGCGCTCTCGTCGGGCCCGACGCAGACGACCTCACCCTCCGGCCCGTACCAGACCGGGATGCGGTGTCCCCACCACAACTGCCGCGAGATGCACCAGTCGTGCATGTCGTCGACCCAGTCGAAGTACCGCTTGGCCAGCTCCGGCGGGTGGATCCGGGTGCGGCCGTCGCGCACCGCGTCACCGGCCGCCTTGGCCAGCGGCGAGACGTTGACGAACCACTGCAGCGACAGCCGGGGCTCGACCACGGTCTTGCAGCGCGAGCAGTGCCCCACCGAGTGCAGGTAGGGCCGCTTCTCCGCGACGATCAACCCCTCTTCGCGCAGCGCCGCGACCACCGCGGGGCGCGCCTCGAAGCGGTCGAGTCCCTCGAAGGGCCCGTGCGTGGTGATGACGCCGCGCTCGTCCATCATCGTGATCGACGGCAGCGAGTGGCGGCGGCCGATCTCGAAGTCGTTGGGGTCGTGCGCGGGGGTGACCTTGACGCAGCCGGTGCCGAACGCCGGGTCCACGTGCTCGTCGCCGACGATCGGGATCTCCCGGCCGGTCAGCGGCAGGGTGACCGTGGTGCCGATGAGGTGGCGGTAGCGCTCGTCCTCCGGGTGCACCGCCACGGCCGTGTCGCCGAGCATGGTCTCGGCCCGGGTGGTCGCCACGACCACCTCGTCGGAGTAGCGGATCGAGACGAGCTCGCCCTCGTCCTCGGTGTGCTCGACCTCGATGTCGGACAGCGCGGTGTGGCAGCGCACGCACCAGTTGATGATGCGCTCGGCACGGTAGATCAACCCGTCGTCGAACAGCTTCTTGAAGATCGTCTGGACGGCTCGCGAGAGCCCCTCGTCCATGGTGAAGCGGTCACGCGACCAGTCGACGCCGTCGCCCAGGCGACGCATCTGCCCCTGGATCTGGCCGCCGGACTCGGCCTTCCACTGCCACACCCGCTCGACGAAGGCCTCGCGGCCGAGGTCGTGCCGCGACAGCCCCTCGCCGGCGAGCCTGCGCTCGACGACGTTCTGGGTCGCGATGCCGGCGTGGTCCATGCCCGGCAGCCACAGGGTCTCGTGACCCCGCATCCGCTGCCGCCGGCTCAGCGCGTCCATGATCGAGTGGTCGAGGGCGTGGCCCATGTGCAGCACGCCGGTCACGTTGGGCGGCGGGAGCACGATCGAGAACGGCGGACGGGAGCTGCCCGGGTCGGCGCCGAAGTACCCCTCGGCTACCCAGCGTTCGTAGCTGGGACCTTCCACATCGGCCGGGGTGTACTGGGTAGGCAGCTCTGGCTTCGTCACGAAGCCAAGTTTAGTGGCGCGGAACCAGGGGCTTGACGAATATCCGTGCCGATGCACCTGTCCACGGATATTCGCGCCCCCGCGCCTGCCCGGACACGACGAAGCGCCTCGGACGAGCTCGTCCGGGGCGCTTGCCGTACAGGATCAGACCATCACGCGGACTTCTCGCGCGGCGGACGCTGCTGCTTGGCGAGCGTGTCGCGCGGCACGAGGGTCGGGATCGCGTGCTCGAGCACGGCCTCGCGGGTGATGACGACGCGGGCCACATCCTGGCGGGAGGGCACCTCGTACATCACCGACTGGAGGACCTCCTCCAGGATGGCGCGCAGGCCGCGGGCGCCGGTGCCGCGCAGGATCGCCTGGTCGGCGATGGCCTCGAGCGCGTCATCGGTGAACTCCAGCTCGACGCCGTCGAGCTCGAGCAGCTTGCGGTACTGCTTGACCAGCGCGTTGCGCGGCTCGGTGAGGATCTGCACCAGGGCCTCGCGGTCGAGGTTGTGCACCGAGGTGATCACCGGCAACCGGCCGACGAACTCGGGGATCATCCCGAACTTGAGCAGGTCTTCCGGCATCACGTCGGAGAAGATGTCGATCGCGTCGATCTCTTCCTTCGACCGGATGATCGCGTTGAAGCCGATGCCCTTCTTGCCGACCCGGGACTCGATGATCTTCTCGAGGCCGGCGAAGGCTCCACCACAGATGAACAGCACATTGGTGGTGTCGATCTGGATGAACTCCTGGTGCGGGTGCTTGCGGCCGCCCTGCGGGGGCACGCTCGCGGTGGTGCCTTCCAGGATCTTCAGAAGTGCCTGCTGGACGCCTTCACCGGAGACGTCGCGGGTGATCGACGGGTTTTCGCTCTTGCGGGCGATCTTGTCGACCTCGTCGATGTAGATGATGCCCGTCTCGGCCTTCTTGACGTCGTAGTCAGCGGCCTGGATGAGCTTGAGCAGAATGTTCTCGACGTCCTCGCCGACGTAGCCCGCCTCGGTGAGCGCGGTGGCGTCGGCGATGGCGAAGGGCACATTCAGCATCTTCGCCAGCGTCTGGGCCAGCAGGGTCTTGCCCGAACCGGTCGGGCCGAGCAGCAAGATGTTGGACTTGGCCAGTTCGAGGCCGTCGTCTCTGCCCCGGTCGCCGGACTGCACCCGCTTGTAGTGGTTGTATACCGCCACCGAGAGCGCCTTCTTGGCCTTGTCCTGGCCAATCACGTAGGCGTCGAGGAATTCGTAGATCTCCCTCGGCTTGGGCAGATTGTCCCACTTGAGTTCGGAGGACTCGGAGAGTTCCTCTTCGATGATCTCGTTGCAGAGATCGATGCACTCATCGCAGATGTAGACGCCGGGACCGGCGATGAGCTTCTTGACTTGCTTCTGGCTCTTTCCGCAGAACGAGCACTTCAGCAGGTCTCCCCCGTCGCCGATGCGTGCCACCCCAGATACTCCTTTGCGTGGGACCGCCCTGCTCCCGCCAACTGCGGGCCGAACCGCTCAGGTATCGACGTTACCGTCTTCTGGGCCTTGAGTGAGCCCCCTGGCGGCGAGTCGCACCGGAACGTGCCTTATACGGCACGTCCCGATGCGGTCCGCTCCCGTCAGGAAACAGCGGCCTTAGCTGCCTTCTTCCGCGACGGGATGATGTCGTCGATCAGACCATACGCCTTGGCATCGTCGGCGGTGAGAATTTTGTCGCGTTCGATGTCCTTGCGAATCTCGAGGGGATCCTTGCCCGTGTGCTTGGCGATGATCTCCTCGAGCAGGCCGCGCATCCGGAGGATCTCGCGGGCCTGGATCTCGATGTCGCTTCCCTGGCCGCCGCCCTCGGTGGAGGGCTGGTGGATGAGGATGCGCGCGTTGGGCAGCGCCAGGCGCTTGCCCGGGGTGCCGCCGGCCAGCAGGACCGCGGCCGCCGAGGCGGCCTGGCCCAGGCAGACGGTGTTGATGTCGGGCCGGACGAACTGCATCGTGTCGTAGATCGCCGTCATGGCGGTGAAGGATCCACCGGGCGAGTTGATGTAGATGCTGATGTCCCGGTCGGGGTCGAGCGACTCCAGCGTCAGCAACTGCGACATCACGTCGTTGGCCGAGGCATCGTCGATCTGCACGCCGAGGAAGATGATGCGGTCCTCGAAGAGCTTGGTGTACGGGTCCATCGTCTTGGTCCCGTACGACGTGCGCTCGGTGAACTGCGGGAGCACGTAGCGGCTTTGAATGTTCACGTCAGCTCCCCCTAGGAAACGGCGCCCTGGGAGGGCACCTGCCGTGCGTTGCGCACGACATGATCGATGAAGCCGTAGTCCTTGGCCTCGTCGGCCGTGAACCAGCGGTCGCGGTCGGAGTCCTTCTCGATCTGGTCGAGCGGCTGACCGGTGTGGAAGGAGATCCGCTCGGCCAGCGTCTTCTTCACGTAGAGCATCTGCTCGGCCTGGATGGCGATGTCGGCGGCGGTGCCGCCGATGCCGCCGGAAGGCTGGTGCATCATCACTCGTGCGTGCGGAAGCGCGTACCGCTTGCCCTTGGCGCCGGCGCAGAGCAGGAACTGCCCCATCGACGCCGCCAGGCCCATGCCCACCGTCGCCACGTCGTTGGGCACGTATTCCATCATGTCGTAGATCGCCATACCGGCGGTCACCGAGCCGCCGGGCGAGTTGATGTAAAGGTAGATGTCCCGCTCAGGATCATCAGCGGCCAGGAGCAGCAGCTCCGCCGCGATCCGGTTGGCGATGCCGTCGTTCACCTCCGACCCGAGCACGATGATGCGCTCGCGCAGCAGGCGCTGGTAGAGCTGATCCTCAAGCCGGAAGGACGAGCCGTCATCACGGCCTCGCGACTCTGGATTGAAGAAGGTCACAGCGTCACCTTCCGATGCGTCGTTCACGATTGGGCTTTGCTTGTGACCTTAACGCGGCGGGGCCACAGGTCATGCCCCGTCCCCGCGCTGTTCGCTGTCGGCGCATGTCACTGCGCCCCTGTCACTGCGCCCCTGTCACTGCGCCCCTGTCATTGGGTGCCCGACGCGCGGCGGCGTTCCTCCAGATCCAGCTCGTGGCCGAGCCTGCGCTGCACCTCGGCGCTGATGCGGCCTTTGCGGTAGAGCTGCTCCAGCTTGCGGCGCTGGGCGTGGATCAGCTCGACGCGCAGCCGGCCCTTGCCGTGCTCGCTCTCGGTGTCCTCGTCCAGCACCTCCCTGACCCGGTCCAGGCGCAGTTCAAAGAGCTGGCGGTAGACCTCGGCGGTGCGCTCGTCCACCCGGTCGTCGGCGGCCAGCTCGTCGATGCGCGCCAGCGCCGCCTCCAGCAGGGCCTCCCGCGCCGAAGCCTCCTCCTTCGCCTCGCCCTCCTCGCTGCCGAGCCCCAGGCGGCGCAGCAGCGGCGCCAGCGTCGTGCCCTGACCCACCAGGGTGGCCAGCACCACGCAGGCGGCCAGGAAGACCAGCAGGTCCCGGCTGGGCGCCTCCTTGGGAATGGACAGCGCGATCGCCAGGGTGATCGCGCCCCGGATCCCTGCCCATCCCATGACGATCCGCTCCTTCAGCCCGATCCGGTCGAAGCGCCGGAAGCGCAGCAGCGGCACGACGACCATCGTCCAGAACAGCCGCACGGCGATCACCACCGCGACCACCAGCAGGGCGATCAGCCACGGCTCGCCGTCGATGTTGTGGAAGACGTCCAGGATCTCGATGCCGAGCAGGATGAAGAGCGTCGACTCCAGCAGGAAGACCAGCACGCCCCAGAACGCGACGCCGGTCAGCCGGGAGGCCGGTTGCAGCAGGCCGTCGTTGCGCAGGCCCAGCACGAAGCCGACGACGATGGTCGCCAGGACGCCGGAGAAGCCGAAGTGCTCGGCCGGCAGGTAGGTGACGAACGGCGTGGCCAGCGACAACACGATCTGGCCGCCGGGCTCGTGGATCCAGCGGCGGACCCGCGCGACCACCCACGCCATGGCTCCGCCGTACAGGATGCCTCCGAGGACCACGCGCGCCAGCTCCAGCGCGGCGTCGGCGGCGGTGACGGAGTGGCTGAGCATGGACAGCGCCAGGCCGAACATGGTGAGCGCCACGCCGTCGTTGACCAGGCTCTCGCCTTCCAGGATGGTCCCGAGGCGCGGCGGCGCGCCGAGGCGTTTCATCACCGCGGTGGCGGCGACGGGGTCGGTGGGGGCCACCGCCGACCCGAGCGCGAGCGCCGCCGCCCACGTCAGCCCCTGTACGGCGGAGCCGGTGACGAAGGCGACCGCCAGCGCCGTGACGCAGGTCAGGGTCACGGCGAGAATCGCGATCGGCACGGCGTCCTCGCGCGTCTCGCGCGGCGCGGAGAAGAAGGCGGCGTGGAAGACCAGCGGCGGCAGGAACAGGTTGAGGACCAGCTCGGGCGGCACGTGCACGCCCTCCACGCCGGGGATCAGGCTGATGAGCAACCCGGCGAGCACCAGCAGCACGGCCTCGGGAATCGGCAGCCGGCGCGCCAGCGCCTTGGCGACGACCAGCGCGACGGCCATCGCCGCTCCCAGGATGAACAGCTCGTCGCCCATCGCCCCCACCTGACCTGCCCAAAAACGACGAAACCCCCGACCTGCAGGTCGGGGGTTTCGTGGTTGAGCCTACTCCTGGGTGGCGGCTTCCTCTTCGACCTCTTCCACCTCGGCACCGTTGATCTCGGTGTAGATGGCCTTGAGGTCGACCTCGGCGCCGTCGCTGTCGACGACCTTGGCCGCGTCGCCCACGACGGTCTTGGCCTTGTCGCGGACGATCTCGACCATGGCCAGCGTCAGCTGGTCGTTGTCGGCGAGGTGCTGCGCGAGCTGGTTGGGCTGGACGCCCATCTGCATGGCGCGGCGGACGACGAAGTTGGTGAGCTCCTGCTCGGAGACACCCAGCTCCTCGGACTTGACGATCTTGTCGAGAACGAACCCGGCCTTGATCGCGCGGGCGGAGTTGGTCTCGAACTCGGCGAAGCGCTCCTCCTCCGTCGTCTGGTACAGACGGAAGAAGGCGTCGCGGCTCAGGCCGCTCTCCGAGATCTGGTGGTCGAGGTTGTGCTTGCGGGAGTCGACCTCCACCTTGAGCGCGCTCTCGGGGATCGGGATCTCGATCTTCTCCAGCAGGGCGTCGAGGGCCTTCTCGCGCGCCTGGACGACCTGGTCGACCAGCTTGTTGCGGCGGGCGGCCTCGCGGATGCTGTCCTTGAGCTCGTCGAGGGTGTCGAACTCGCTGGCGAGCTGGGCGAACTCGTCGTCGAGCTCGGGCAGCACCTTCTCCTTGACCTGCTTGAGGGTGATGACGACGTCGGCCTCCTGGCCGGCGTGCTCACCACCGACGAGCTCGGTGCGGAAGGTCTTCTCCTCGCCGGCCGACATGCCCTCGAGGGCGTCGTCGAGGCCCTGCAGCACCGAACCGGCGCCGACCTCGTAGGAGACCTCGTTGGCCTGCTGCTCCTCGATGTTCTGGCCGTCGATCTCGGCGCGCAGGTCCATGACGACGTAGTCGCCCTTGGCCGCGGCGCGCTCGACACCGGTCAGCGTCGCGAAACGCTGGCGGAGGCCGTCGAGCTGCTTGTCGACGTCCTCGTCGGTGACGGCGGCGGAGTCGACGGTGACCTCGATGCCGGCGTAGTCCGGCACGTCGAAGTTGGGGCGGACGTCGACCTCGGCGGTGAACTCGATCTGGTCGCCGTCCTCGATCTTGGTGACCTCGATGTCGGGCTGGCTCACCGGGAAGACGTCGGCCTCGTCGACGGCCTGGCTGTACAGCTTCGGCACCGCGTCGTTGAGGGTCTCCTCCAGAACCACCGCGCGGCCGAAGCGCTGCTCGATGATGCGGGCGGGAACCTTGCCGGGGCGGAAGCCGGGGACGCGCACCTGCTCCGCGACCTTCTTGTACGCCGCATCCAGACTCGGGCGCAGTTCCTCGAACGGCACCTCGACGGTGAGCTTCACCCGGGTCGGGCTGAGCTCCTCGACAGCGGTCTTCACGGGGTGGTCTCCTTGGATCAAGCTTCGAGTGAAACGCGGGCCGCGCTCAGGCGCCGCGCCCACATAGACGGCGGCAGGCATGGCTGTGCCGCTCCGGTCAGTCTAGGGCAGATATTTCTCCGGTCAGAACTCTTCCGCGATCGACCTGAGCAGGTCGACCGTCTCGTCCGGGGTCGTGCTGACCGCGCACAGGCGTTCCATCACCTGGCTGTAGCGGTCCACCTCGTCGCGCTTGTCGAGGTAGAGGGCGCTGGCGAGCTGCTCGACGTAGACGACGTCGGGAAGATCGGGATCCGGGAAGCGCAGGATGCTGAAGGCGCCGCCCTCGGCCGCGTGCCCGCCGAAGCTGAACGGCATGACCTGGATGGTGATGCGGGGCTGGCGCATCAGGTCGATCAGGTGCTCCAGCTGGGCGCGCATCACCTCGACGCCGCCGATCGGCCGGCGCAGGGCCGCCTCGTCGATCACCGCCCAGAAGACCGGGCCGTCCTGGCGGTCGAGCACCCGCTGGCGCTCCAGCCGGAGGTCGACGCGGCGGGCGATCTCCTCGGGGCTGACGCCCGCGACGCCGGCGGTCACCACGGCCCGCGCGTACTCCTTGGTCTGGAGCAGGCCGGGGACGAACTGCACCTCGTACGTCCTGATGCGGCTGGCCGCCTCCTCCAGCCCGACGTAGGACTGGAACCACGACGGCAGCAGGTCGTTGAAGCGCTGCCACCAGCCGGGCTCGTTCGCCTGGTCGACCAGCTCCAGCACCGAGCGGCGGGCGTCGGCCTCGGTCACGCCGTACAGGGTGAGCAGATCGGCGACGTCGCGCTCCTTGAAGCCGACCCGGCCGAGCTCCATGCGGCTGATCTTCGACTCGGAACCCCTGATCAGGTGCCCGGCGTCTTCGCGTGTGATCCCCTTGGCCTCCCGCAGCTTGCGCAGCTGGGAGCCCAGGAGAATGCGCAGCGCCGTCGGGCCCGAGTACGTCACGCACACACAGTGACACCCGATCCCGCGCTATGACAAGGTCTCAACCGAGTGTCCGGTTCGGAACGGGTGCGACTTACATCTGCACGTGCATTTGGGTCTTGCAGATCGCGCACCGTTAACTCATGATGGCCTAGTGCATATTGGGGCAAACAGGTAGCAGCAGGATGGATCCCGTGGCGACTGCGGACTGCCTCAAGATCACGCGTGAGGTGGACTTCGACAACATGCTCACCTGTCCCCTCCCCTTCCAGGCGGACTCGGTCAAGACGGCGCGTGACGTCACCCGCTCCACCCTGGCCGACTGGGGCTTCGACGAACTCCGCGACGACGCCGCACTGGTCGTCTCCGAGCTCGTCACCAACGCCGTGCGCTATACGCGGAGTGACCCCGGGCTCACGTTGCTCCTCATGATGTCGGCGCCGCACGTGTTGCTGGCCGTCACCGACTGCAGCGACGAGGCGCCCACGCCCAAGGAGCCCGACTTCTGCTCGGAGAACGGGCGCGGGCTCTACATCGTGGAGACCTACAGCCAGCGCTGGGGCTGGGACTCCCTCACCGGCGGCGGCAAGGCCGTCTGGGCCCTCTTCCACGCCGGCGACTGACACCCGTTCTCTTAGGGGTACGGCAGGCGTCCCGTCGGGAGTGGAACCTACTGATCCACCGGTCCCCCACCGAAGCCGATCTCATTCCCCTCCGGATCCCGGTAGATCACCTTGCGCACCCCGTTGGAGTACGTCTCCCTGTGCGCCGGCTCCAGCCCCCGGCCCGCGATCGCCTTCACGCGCTCGTCGAAATCCCCCACGAACACCGTGTGCCGGGCATGGCCCGTGTGCTCAGGCAGGTGCTCGACCACCAGATACCTGTGCTCTTCGAGCTCGAACACCGCTTCGCTGTCATTGGGGATGAACGCCGGCGGAGCGCCCAGAAGCCGCTCGTACCACACCAACGCCGCCGCGTAGTCGGCCACCGGAACACCTGCGAACAAGTCGAGAGCCATCCCCCGATCCTAAGGACCGGACCCGCTCACCCGACATCCCTCTGCAACACCCGCACCATCAGCCTGGCCGCGGTGAACTTCACTCGGGGTCCAGCCGTGGGATGGCGGGTCTCGCTGGATAAGACTGGTCGGGGCGACAGGATTTGAACCTGCGACTTCTTGCTCCCAAAGCAAGCGCGCTACCAAGCTGCGCCACGCCCCGCGGCGCCACGTACGCACGCGCCCCGAGACTCCGGTACGCTTACGCCCTGACGACCGGATGAAGTCTAGACCAGACTCAGACCGGCTCGCGCGGACGTAGCTCAATGGTAGAGCCCCAGTCTTCCAAACTGGCTACGCGGGTTCGATTCCCGTCGTCCGCTCTCCTCACGAAAGGCCAGGTCACCCCGCATAGGGAACCTGGCCTTTCGGATTTCCCCCGTTCCTGAAGATCGAGGTGCCGTGCGACTGTCGCGTGGTATGCGATGCTCTCGCCTGTGACCGAACCAGAAGAGCCAGTGCTCCACAGTTCGCCCCCGGCTTTCACGTACGACCCGATCAAAGCCCTCCGCCAATGGGGGACCACCTTCATGGTGATCGGTGGCGCGCTCGCCCTAGCAGTCCTGATCTTCTCGGACCGAGATCCGTCGTGGCCCTGGCTCGTCACCTGTTTCGTGGCGACCTTGGTTGGTCTGGGACTACGCATGGAAGCAGCAGTGCGGGACCGCTCTCGGAACGTTTCCACAGGCTGAGCAGGGTTGAGAGCGTCGGCCTCGGACTGGTGGAGCCGCCGGGCGCGGGTCCACCCGTGCACGAACAGCAGCAGCACGATGCCGGGGACGAGAAACGGTGAGGCCGACGCCCGTCGGGGCGCGCTGCCATGCTCGTAAGGCCACGTGCGTCCCCTTGCGATCGCGGATCGGATCAGGGGGACCGTACGGCGCGATCGAGAACAGAAGGCCAGGCCACCCGTAGCGGGTGGCCTGGCCCTCGTTTGGGGTCAGCGGAGGCCGGCGAAGAGGTCGGTCTCGTGGGGTGGGGCGTCGATGCGGGTGTACTGGCGGATGAAGTGCTCGGTGCCGAAGACGGACTGCTGGGCCTCGTCCGGGAGCTGGAGGAGGAACATGTTCTCCGTCTGGCTGGCGTGCGCCTTGAGGGCCTGGAGCTTGCGCTCGGTGTAGGGGGTGACGTCGACGACGGTGGTGATGAGGTCGTCGGGGGTGCCGAAGTCGTCGGGGAGTTCGCCGAAGTCGACGCCCTGCTCGCGCATGCGCTCGAACATTTCCTTGACGCCGGAGCGCGGGATGGCGGTGTAGTAGAGCTTCGAGGGGATCCCGGTGGACTCGTAGGCGGCGACGGCGATGCGGTGGGCCTGGATGTGGTCGGGGTGACCGTAGGCGCCGTTCTCGTCGTAGGTGACGATGACCTGCGGCCGGTAGTGCTCCATGAGGGCGGCCAGGCGGGCGGCGGAGTCGGCGAGCGGGATGTTGGCGAAGGCCTCGGGGTGGCCGTTGCCGTCCCAGCCGTCCATGCCGGAGTCACGGTAGCCGAGCAGTTCGACGTGCTCGATGCCCAGGTGGGCGACCGACTCGCGGAGCTCTTCCAGGCGGACGGCGGCGACGGCGGCCTCGTCGTGGCCGGGCTCGCCGGGCTTGACGCCGCCGGGCCCGTCGCCCTGCTCGCCGTTGGTGCAGGTGACGAGGACGGTACGGACACCCTCGGCGGCGTAGCGGGCCAGGATGCCGCCGGTGCTGATCACCTCGTCGTCGGGGTGGGCGTGCACCGCCATGATCGTCAATTCCATGAAATATCCCCCTGCGAGTGCCAAGTCGGATGAATATCGGCTCCCCGTCGAGCGTAGCGTGAGGGGGTGCGTGCGCGGCCGATCAGTCCGGAGGCGCTGGTCCGCGAGCTGGTGGGGCGGATCGGCGCGGTCGGCCGCCCGTGGGTGCGGGTGGTCGTGGACGGCGCTCCAGAAGCCGGTACGGCGGAGCTGGCCGACAGGCTGGTGGAGCCGCTGCGCGTCGAGGGACGGCCGGCGGTGAGGGTGTCGGCGGGCGACTTCCTGCGCGCGGCCTCCCTGCGCCTGGAGTACGGCAGGACGGACCCGGACGAGTACTACGACGCCTGGCTCGACGAGAGGGGCCTGCGCCGGGAGGTGCTCGACCCGCTGGGACCGGGCGGGAGCCGCCGCATCGTGCCGAAGCTGTGGAACGCCGAGCTGGACCGGGCCTACCGCCTGCCGTACCAGCAGTTGCCCGAGGCGGGGGTGCTGATCCTGGACGGGCCGCTGCTGCTGGGGCGGGGGCTGCCGGTGGAGTTCGCGGTGCACCTGGCGGTGAGCCGCGCGGCGCTGGTCAGGAAGACGCCGGAGGAACTGCGGTGGCGGCTGCCGGCGTTCGAGCGGTACGAGCGGGAGGTCGACCCGGTGAAGGTCGCCGAGGTGGCCGTGCGGTACGACGACCCGCGGCACCCGGCCCTGGTGGTGTAGCCCCGGAAGAGGGCCAGGGCGCAAGGCGTTGGTGCTGGTATGAGCGACTATGGGCGCGCGATCGAGTTCGGCTACTTCCTGGTGCCTCTCGCGGCCGACCCGCTGGTGGAGCGCGCTCAGCTCGCCGACCGGCTGGGGCTGGAGCTGCTCGGCATCCAGGATCACCCGTACCAGCGCCGGTACGAGGACACGTGGACGCTGATGAGCCACCTCGCCGCACTCACCCAGCGGATCCGGATCTTTCCGGATGTGGCGAATCTGCCGCTCCGCCAGCCGGCCGTCCTGGCGAAGGCCGCGGCCACCCTCGACCGGCTCAGCGGCGGCCGGTTCGAGCTCGGCCTGGGCGCGGGCGGGTTCTGGGACGCCATCGACGCCTACGGCGGGCCCCGCCGTACCCCGGGGCAGGCCCGCGCGGCGCTGGAAGAGGCCATCGAGGTGATCAGGCGGATCTGGAGCGGCGAGCGCAACCAGCGCTTCGAGGGCGAGCACTACCACCTGCGCGGCGCCCAGCCGGGCCCGGCTCCGGCGCACCCGATCGAGCTGTGGCTGGGCGTGGCCGGGCCGAAGGCGCTGGCCCTGGCCGGCGCGAAGGCGGACGGCTGGGTGTCGTCCTCGCCCTGGGGCACACCGGACAAGCTGGCCGAGCTCAGCGCGCTCCTGGACGAGGCCGCCCGGCAGGCCGGGCGCCAGCCGCGGGAGATCCGGCGGATCCACAACGTCAACGGCCTGATCACCGACCGCTCGACCGGTTCCCTGCACGGTCCGGCCGACCAGTGGGCCGAGGAGCTGACCGAGCTGGCGGCGGGCCATGGGCTGGACACCTTCGTGTACTGGCCGGAGGCGGAGGACGAGCGGCAACTGCGGCTGTTCGCCGAGGAGGTCGTCCCCGAGGTGCGCCGGCAGGTGGCGCTCGAACGCGGCCGGTCTGCCGAAAACTGACCCACCGTAGGCAAGTGACGCTGGAACGTAAGGCCGCCCTCGCCGCACACTCGGCAGATGACCCCAGATCACTGGTACAACATCGTCCCCGATCTGCCCGTCCCGCCTCCCCCGCCCCTGCACCCGGGCACCGGGCAGCCGGTCGGGCCCGAGGATCTCGCACCGCTGTTCCCGGGCGAGCTCATCGCGCAGGAGGTGAGCACGGAGCGGTTCGTCCGGATCCCGCAGGAGGTGCTCGACGTCTACCGGCTGTGGCGGCCGACGCCGCTGATCAGGGCGCACCGGCTGGAGCGCGCGCTGGGCACGCCGGCACGGATCTACTACAAGTACGAGGGCGGCTCCCCGGCCGGCTCGCACAAGCCGAACACCGCGGTGCCACAGGCGTTCTACAACGCCCGCGAGGGCGTGCGGCGGCTGACGACCGAGACGGGCGCCGGGCAGTGGGGGTCGGCACTGGCCTTCGCGTGCGCCCAGTTCGGCGTCGAATGCGTGGTCTGGATGGTCCGCGCCTCCTATGACCAGAAGCCGTATCGCCGCTCGCTGATGCGGATCTACGGCGCGACGGTGCACGCCAGCCCCTCCCCCGTGACCGGCGCGGGCAGCAAGATCCTCGCCGACGACCCGGACTCGACCGGGAGCCTGGGCATCGCGATCAGCGAGGCGGTCGAGGTGGCCGCGGGCGACCCGGACACCCGCTACGCGCTGGGCAGCGTGCTCAACCACGTGCTGATGCACCAGACGGTGATCGGCGAGGAGGCGCTCAAGCAACTGCCGGAGCGTCCCGACCTGGTGATCGGCTGCACCGGGGGCGGTTCCAACTTCGCCGGGCTGGCGTTCCCGTTCATGCGGGAGCATCCGGAGATCACCTTCCGCGCGGTCGAGCCGGAGGCCTGCCCGTCCTTCACCCGCGGCACCTACGCCTACGACTTCGGCGACACCGCGGGCTTCACCCCGCTGCTGAAGATGCACACGCTCGGCCACGGCTTCGTGCCCGACCCGATCCACGCCGGCGGGCTGCGCTACCACGGCATGGCGCCGCTGCTGTCGCACCTGTACGAGCTGGGCCGCTTCGAGGCGGTGACCAGGTCGCAGCGCGAGTGCTTCGAGGCCGGTGTGCGTTTCGCCAGGACCGAGGGCATCGTGCCGGCGCCGGAGCCCACGCACGCCCTGGCCGAGGCGATCGCCGAGGCGTTGCGCTGCAAGGAGACGGGCGAGGAGAAGGTCATCCTGACCGCGTTGTGCGGGCACGGGCACTTCGACATGTCCGCCTACGACCGCTATCTCTCCGGCGAGATGCGCGACTTCGTGCTGCCGCAGGAACGCATCGACGAGGCGCTCAGCGCCCTGCCGCAGGGCCGCTAGCGGAGCCGGGGGGACCCCGCCGGGGTCCCCACCGGTTCAGCGCGAGGCTGGGCGCTTGCCGTGGTTCGCCTTCTTCTTCTTGCGGGCTCTGCTCTTGCGCGCGCGCTTGGCCATCGGCGTCTCCCGACATGTCAGGCTATGTGGTGTAGGTCACACCGTCTCCCGGCACACCGACCAGGTCAAGCGCTCAGTTTCCAACACCGCCATGTCATAATTTGGTGGAATCTGTTGGAAGGAGGCGTCGTGCTCGCACAGCAGCGGCAGCAGACGATTCTGGAGCGGGTCCGGCGCCACGGCGCGGTCCGGGTGGCCGAGCTCGTGCGCGACCTGGGCGTCTCCGACATGACCGTCCGGCGCGACCTGGAGGTCCTGGCCGAGCGCGGCCTGCTGGAGAAGGTGCACGGCGGCGCGACCATCGGCGGTCCCGGCTCCACCGAGGAGCCCGGCTTCGCCGCCAAGACCACGCGCCAGCAGCCGGAGAAGGAGGCGATCGCGCGCGCCGCGGCCCGTCTCGTCCGGCCCGGCACCGCCGTCGCGCTCTCGGCCGGCACCACCAACTGGGCGCTGGCCCACCACCTGATCGAGGTCCCGGACCTCACGGTGATCACCAACTCGATCCAGGTGGCCGAGGTCTTCCACCGCAACCAGCGCGACGACCGCACGGTCGTGCTCACCGGCGGCGTCCGGACCCCCTCCGACGCCCTGGTCGGCCCGGTCGCCGTCGCCGCGCTGCGCACGCTGCACGTCGACACCCTCTTCCTGGGCGTGCACGGCATGAGCGTGCGCGCCGGATTCACCACCCCCAACCTGCTGGAGGCGGAGACCAACCGCGCGCTGGTGCAGTGCGCCGGGCGCCTGGTCGTCCCCGCCGACCACACCAAGTGGCAGACGGTGGGCATCAGCACCATCGCCGAACTGTCCCAGGCCGACGTCGTCATCAGCGACGCGCGCCTGGACGCCGAGGCGCGCCGGGACCTGGCCGAGCGCGCCGGAGAACTGATCATCGCGGAGGAAGCGTCGTGAAGCGCACCATCACTCACCTGGCCGACGGCAGGGAGCTGATCTACTACGACCGGCGCGACGACGCCGACCGGTCCGCGATCGACCGCCGCCGCCTCGATCCCCGCCCGCTCGCCTCCGAGCTGCGCTACGACCCGCTCACCGAGGAGTGGGTGGCCATCGCCGGCCACCGCCAGAGCCGCACCTTCCTGCCGCCCGCCGACGAGTGCCCGCTGTGCCCGTCGACCGCGGCACGCGCCTCCGAGATCCCGGCGAGCGAGTACGACGTGGTGGTCTTCGAGAACCGCTTCCCCTCCTTCTCCACCAACCTCGGCGACTACCCCCAGGTCGGCGGCCTGAGCGAGGTGCGACCCGGCGTGGGCCGCTGCGAGGTGGTCTGCTTCACCTCCGAGCACGACTCCAGCTTCTCCCAGCTCAGCGACGAGCAGGTCGAGCTGGTCATGGAGGCCTGGGCCGACCGCACCGCCGAGCTGTCCACGATCGAGGGCGTCGAGCAGGTCTTCTGCTTCGAGAACCGCGGCGAGGAGATCGGCATCACCCTCCCCCACCCGCACGGGCAGATCTACGGCTACCCGTACGTCACGCCGCGCACCCGGCTGCACCTGGCCGCCGCGGCCAAGCGGCCCACGCTCTTCGCCGACGTGCTGGCCGCCGAGCAGGCCGGGCCCCGGGTGGTCGCCGCCAACGAGTTGTGGACCGCCTTCGTGCCGGCCGCGGCGCGGTGGCCGTTCGAGGTGCACCTGTACCCGCATCGCCAGGTGCCGGACCTGCCGGCGCTCACGGCCGAGGAGCGGGCGGCGTTCGCGCCGCTCTACACCTCGGTGCTGCGGGCCTTCGACGGGCTGTTCGGGTTGCGCATGCCGTACATCGCGGGCTGGCACCAGGCGCCGGTACGGCAGGGCCGCGAACTGGCCTACCTGCACCTGGAGCTGTTCTCGGTCCGGCGGGCGCCCGGCAAGCTGAAGTACCTGGCCGGATCGGAGTCGGGGATGGGCGCGTTCGTCAACGACGTACCGCCGGAGGAGGCGGCCCGACTGCTTCGATCACAGGTAGATCACTAAGCGATCTCGGCTTGGAGTCGCGTTACCTTGGTTTTACCGTTAGTATCCCTCTCGCAACGGCTGTCACAGCCGTCGCACGCCTAATCCCGGGCGCGTCGCCCGGGAGCCGGGGACCCATCGCACCCTGGGGTGAATCCACTTCGGTGGTAGGGCATCTCCTGCCCGAACCCGTCAGCTAACCCGGCCGGCAGAAGGAGAGGAAGGTTCGTGGCGGCCAAGTCCGCGATGGTCACCGCGGGGATTCTCACCGCGGTCGCACTCACCTTCGGCACGTTCCCCGCCGTCGCCGCGCCCAAGCCCACCGAGCCGGAGCTCCGCGCCGAGCTGGTGAAGCTGAACAAGAAGGCCGACAAGCTCATCGAGGCCTACAACGCCAAGCGCGTCTCGCTGGGCAAGGCCCAGAGTGCGGAGAAGGCGGCCAAGGCCCGGCTGGCCCAGGCCGAGGCGCAGCTCGCCGAGGCCGAGAAGCTCATCACCCAGCTCGCCGAGATCCAGTACCAGAACAACGGCTCGCTGCCGCCCTTCATGCCGACCGACGCCGTCGGCGCCGCCGTCTTCGACGCGGTGACCGACCAGCAGCAGGCGGCCATCCAGGGCGTGCAGGCCACGCGGGACGCCAAGAAGCTCGCCGCCGACCAGGCCTCGACGCTGGCGGTCACGATCAAGAAGGAGAGCACCGAGCTCGCCGCCCAGCGCGACGAGGCGGAGAAGCTCATCTCCGACATCAAGAAGAAGCTCGTGGAGCTCGTCCCGTACGGCACGGGCCGCCGCTCCGACGGCTCCTTCGCGCCCGAGCTGCCCAGCGGGTCGGACAACATCACCCCGCGCACGCGGCTGATGCGGGCGGAGATCCAGAAGAACTTCAACCTGCAGTACACCGTCGGCTGCTACCGCGTGGACGACAGCGGCGAGCACCCGCTCGGCCGGGCCTGCGACTTCATGATGAGCAGCGGCGGCGCCATGCCCTCCAACGCCGGCAACGCGCTCGGCGACCAGGTCGCCGCGTGGGCGATCAAGAACATGGACAAGCTGGGCGTCAAGTACGTGATCTGGAAGCAGCGGATCAACCAGGGTTCGGGCTGGCGGGCCATGTCCGACCGTGGCAGCATCACCGCCAACCACTACGACCACGTGCACATCTCGATGCTCTGAGACGTGGTGCGCCCGGGCATCTGGCGCGGAGGCCCGGGCGCATCGCCCCCTGCAAACCGGTACAGCATTCCCCCCTGCAAACCGGTACAAATGGGGGACTATGCAACGTACTGAGCCTCCCCATGTCGCCCCCGAAGCCGAGACCCTGACCGGTTTCCTCGACTACCAGCGCGAGACCCTGGCCTGGAAGTGCTCCGGCCTGACCGACGAGCAACTCGCCACCCCCGCCGTCGAGCCCTCCTCCATGTCCCTCCTGGGCCTGCTGCGGCACCTGGCCGACGTGGAGCGCGGCTGGTTCCGGCGGGTGATCGCCGGCGAGGACGCCCGGGCCCGGCACTGGCGCGAGGACGACCGGGACGCCGCCTTCCACGAGGCCGCCTCCGACACCTACGAGGCGGCCTTCGCCGCCTGGCAGGAGGAGATCGCCCGGTCCAGGAAGATCCTCGCCGAGCGCGCCCTCGACGACGTGGTCGCCCACGACGGCGACCGGTTCACCGTGCGCTGGATCGTGGTGCACATGATCGAGGAGTACGCCCGCCACAACGGCCACGCCGACCTGCTGCGCGAGCGGATCGACGGGGCCACCGGCGAGTAGCCTCAGCCCGCCAGGCGGACCGGGTTGACCAGGTCGGCGTAGACCAGCAGACCGGCCATGAACATCATCAGGAACGCCAGGGCGTAGGTCAGCGGCAGGACCTTGGCCACGTCGACGTGGGCGGGCTCGGGCCGGCGCGTGATCCTCGCGAAGCCGCGCTTGAGCCCCTCCCACAGGCCGCCCGCGATGTGGCCGCCGTCCAGCGGGAGCAGCGGGATCAGGTTGAACATGCCGACCGCCAGGTTGAACATGGCGATCAGGTTGACGTAGAAGAGCAGCTTGTTCTCGATCGGGGTGTCGAGGGTGGCGATCTCGCCGCCGATGCGGCCGATGCCGACCACGCCGATCGGCCCGTTGGGGTCGCGCTCCTCGCCGGAGAAGGCCGCGTGCCAGACGCCGACCATGCGGTTGGGCAGGTTGACCAGCGACTCGCCGACGCGGGCGATCATGCCGCCCATCTCGCTGACGGTGTAGCCGATGCTCTGCCGCTCGACGACCGCCTGCGGCTTGACGCCCAGGTAGCCGACGACCTCGGTCTTCTTGGCGTCGTCGAGCTTGGGCATCTCCTGGGCGATCAGGTTGACCTTGAGGTCCTGGCGCTGCCCGGCCCGCTCGATGCCGAGGGTGACCTGGGCGGCTCCGGCGCTCCTGATGTTGCCCTGGATCTCCTCCCAGGCGCTGATCGGGCGGCCGTTGAAGGCGACGATCCTGTCGCCGGGCTGCAGGCCGGCCAGGATCGCGGGGGTCTTGGCGTCGGCCGGGGTGCACTGGCGGTTGGGGTTCTTCGTGAGCTCGGCGGTCGGGATGACGCACTGCGGCATCTCGGCCACCACCGGCTTGGCGGTGGCGACGCCGAAGCCCATGAAGATCACGCCGAAGAGGATGAAGGCCAGCACGATGTTGGTCAGCGGGCCGCCGGACATGATGACGACCTTCTGCCACCACTTCTTGCGGTAGAACACGCGGTCCTCGTCGCCCGGCCGCACCTCCTCCTGGGCCAGGTCGCGGGCCTGCTCGACGAGGGCCTGGAACGGCCCGGTGGAGCTGCGCCGGAGCTTGGCGGGGTCGTCGCCCGGGCGGGGCGGGAGCATGCCGATCATGCGGATGTAGCCGCCGAACGGCAGCCACTTGATCCCGTACTCCGTCTCGCCACGCCGCTTCGACCACAGCGTCGGCCCGAAGCCGACCATGTACTGGGTGACCTTCACGCCGAAGAGCTTGGCGGGGAGCAGGTGCCCGATCTCGTGCAGCCCGATCGACACCATGAGCCCGACGAGGACGATGACAATCCCCGCCAGGAAGATCAACAAGTCCATGCACACCCTCCCGTTGGCCCTCAGACTAGTCGAAGTCGCCATGACTGAACCGCTTGCGCACCCTTTGCCGACTCGACAGACTTCGTTGACAGTGCGCAGTCGCACGATCACCCTGGGACATGTGGGGAGCACGTTGATCCGGATCCTGGTCGCCGAGCACCTTCCGCTGGTGCGGCGGGGCCTGGTCGCCTCGCTCGAAGCGGAACTGGACCTGCAGGTCGTGGCCGACGTCGGCACCGGCGAGGACGTGGTGCCGACCGCGCTGGCCCTCCACCCCGACGCGGCCGTGATCGATCTGGATCTGCCCGGCGTCGACGGCCTGGCCGCCGTCGAGCGGCTGTACGAGAAGGCGCCCTGGTGCCGGGCGCTCATCCTGGCCGCCCACCCCAACCCCGGTCTGGTACGGCGAGCGTTCGCGGCCCGCGCCGCGGGCTTCCTCAGCCTCGACGTCGCCCCCGAGCGGCTCGCCGAGGGCATCCGCCAGGTGGTGGCCGGGCGGCGGGCGGTCGAGCCCGACCTGGCCATCGCCGCGCTGGAGTCCGCCGACAACCCGTTGACCAGACGCGAGCTCGACGTGTTGCGCATCGCCGCCCGGGGCGCGCGATCGATCGAGATCGCCGACGCGCTGTTCCTGTCGGTCGGCACGGTCAGGAACCACCTGTCGCGCATCATGTGCAAGACCGGGGCCCGCAACCGGCTCGACGCGGTCCGGATCGCCAGCGACTCCGGCTGGCTCTGAGCCCGCCACGGGCGAACCCGTTCGGGGGTCCTCGGCGCCGGGGTGGCACGGGGGGCCGGGCCGGCGCCGAGGACCTCTTCGGCACTGGCGGCGACCACGACCTCCCCCACGATGGCCATGACCTCCACCAGCGACGGTGGGACCGAGCCCCGGGAGAACCGCGCCGCTCTCCCGGGACCCGGATTCTGCTGGGGACACCTCAGTGGATCGCGGTGTCCCCATGAGTCTGGGGTGACGGTGGCGAGAGCATCAGCGGGAGGCTGACGCGCTCGTCGTGCAGGGCGGCGCCGACGGCCAGGAGGACCCCGGCGCTGCCGGTCGCCAGGTCCATGGACAGCCGGGTCAGCCCTTCGCCGGGGAAGGCCAGGTCGGCGCGGTAGCGCACCGCGTGCCAGCCGAGGCCCTGGAGCTGCTCCTCCACGCCGGGGTCGTCCGGCCGCCGGGCCAGGTAGGCGAGCGTGCCGGCCCGGCCGTTGAACAGGCCGGGCAGCAGGGAGAAGGCCGGCCGGGCGGCCCGGTCGAGGACGGTCCGGGCGGCTTCGAGCTCGACGCCGGGCCGGTGGGTCAGGAACTCCTCCAGCACCCACGCCGTCCCGGCGGCGCCGCAGCCGAGACCGGGCGGGGTGGCGAGGCCGCGGCAACGGGCCAGGTCGAGCCGGAGCGCGCGTTCGGCCAGGTCGTACTCGCCGGCCCGGAGCAGCAGCAACGCCGGTCCGGTGGCGCCGTGCAGCAGGCCGGGGCCGGGGAAGTTCTCCCGCTCCAGCCGGGAGGCGACCACGTCCACCACCTTGAGGGCGCGGGTGTGCAGGTCGGCCACGCCGGTGACCTCGGCCAGGTGCAGCAGGTTGAGCCCGATCCCGGACAGGCCCGAGTGCAGGCCCAGGCCGAGGTCCTCCCAGCGTTCGCGGCAGGCCGTCGCCACCAGGTCGAGCGCGCGGGCGTGGTCGCCGAAGCCGGCCAGCACGTGCGCGATGCCGTGCAGGCCGTCGTAGAAGCCGAGCCGCTGGCCGGGGCGGACGGCCCGCTCGGCCAGCCACCGCTCGTACTCGGGGAAGCGGCCCGCGCCGGTGACGGCGAGCGCGTGCAGCACGCCGGCCGCGCCGTGCGCCACGTTGAGCCCGCCGGTGGTGAACTGCTCGATGCCGCCGGGGAAGAGCCGGTCGTCACGCTCGGGCGTGGCCGAGTCGAGGATGGCCTTGGCCAGCGAGCGGCGCAGCCGCGGCCAGCGTTCGGGGTCGGGCAGCGTCGCGGAGTGCCAGGCGGCCAGGTGCCGGACCGTGCGGTCGCCGGTGATGGTCCGCACCGCGTCGTCGAGGAAGCCGCCGGGCACCGGGAAACCGGCGCGGATCACCTCGGCCAGCTCGACCGCCTTGAGCCGGTCGAGCGCGAAGAGCTCGGTGAGCGGCAGGAACAGCGCCAGCCGCAGGCAGGCCAGCGCGTACCGATCCTGCTCCAGCCCGGCGTCGAGCTCGCCCGCGCCCTCGAACCCGGTCAGCATGACCTCGCCGTCGGGGCGCACCCGGACGTGTCCCGCGTGCGGCTCGGCGCCGAAGGCCAGGCCGCGCCGGTGCACGTCGGCGACGGCCGCCTCGACCTTGACGCACAGGTCCATCGCCCAGCTCGCGTAGGCGGCCCGGGCCTCGGCGCTGTCGGCGCGGCCGAGCAGCGGGTGCCGCTCGATCACCACCTCGTCCAGCGGCCGGGCCGGCACGTGCTCGGTGACCATGAACCGGTGGTCGGCGACGGTGAACTCGCCCAGCAGCGCCGGCACCGACGCCAGCCCCGCCAGCCGCTCCAGGGCCGCCCGCTCCCGGTCGAGCCGGGCCAGCGCGTCGCGGCCCTCCGCGTCGAGGCCGGCGTGCGGCCTGGCCTCCTTGAGCACGACCTGCCGGCCGGTCCTGCGGTCGACGCCGTGGTAGATGCCGCCGCCGTTGGTGAAGCGCACCACCGCCTCCACCGTGTACGGCACGCCGTCGAAGGTGGCGTTGCGCCGGGCGGCCAGATGCGGTTCGAGGAAGTGCGGCAGGTGCACCCAGGGCGGCGGCGCGAAGACCGGGCTGCGCGAGTCGGGCACCAGCGTGCCGTCCGGCCGGGCCACGGCCCGCTCGACGCGGCCGTCCGGTCCGGTGCAGTAGCGCTCGGCGATGGCGCCGTAGCGGACGTACAGCGGCCCGTCGCCGATGCGCAGGTCGCTCAGGATGGACGGCCCGTGCTCGCCGTCGAGCTCGGCGGCCAGTTCGGTGCAGATGCGTTCGAGCTGCGCCTCGTCGGCCGGATAGAGGGCGGCCAGCTTGCCGCTGGAGCCGCGCTCGGCGTGCTCGGCGTTGCGCAGGTGCAGCAGGTGCCGGGCACGCACCACCTTGAAGGGCACCTCGTTGGCCACGCAGTAGGCCCAGACCTTCTCCAGGACGGCCTCGGCGTTGTCGAGGCCCGCGGAGACGTGGATCTTCCAGCCCTGGTCGGGCAGCGTGGGGGCGGGCGGGCGGTAGACGATCCAGTCGTCCTGCTCGCGCCGGCTCCAGGACGGGGGCGCCTGCCGTACCGCCAGGTCGAAGTCGCCGGCGGGGGTGTCGTAGAAGAGCGGGTCCGCCAGGCAGTACATCGCATGTCGGCCATCCACCGAACTCACCCCCTTCCGGCCTGTTGTCCCCACGAGAATCGCAGGCGGCGGGCGGCACGGGCCAGTGACCTGATGCACGTTCCGCGCATGCCCAGATACACGGGGTGACCCGTGAGGTTTGTCAGGGGCGCCAGATGAGGACGAGCGCGCAGTCGTCGTTGTGGCCGGACGACATCGCGTTGACCAGCGGCCGGGCGCCGTCGCGGAAGCCGGAGGGCAGCAGCCGCTCGGCCTCGCCCAGCAGCTTGTCGAGCCCGGCGTCGATGTCGCGGCCGGGCTGCTCGATCAGCCCGTCGGTGTAGAGCAGCAGCGCGTCGCCCTTGCGCAGGACCCCGCTGTCGGGCTCGCAGTGCAGGTCGGGCACGACGCCCAGGACGACGCCCTTGGCGGAGGCGATCTGCCAGTTGCCGGTGCCGGAGTCGAACTTGACCACGGGCGGGTGTCCCGCCGAGGTGATGGTGTACTCACCTGTGGCCAGGTCGAGCCGGACGTGCACGGCGGTGACGAAGCCCTCGTCGCCCTTCTGCCGGTGCAGGTAGGTGTTGCAGGCGGGCAGGAAGTCGGTGACCGAGCCGAGCAGGCCGCCGAAGGTGCCCGACAGCAGCAGCGCGCGGGTGCCGGCGTCGACGCCCTTGCCGGAGACGTCGACCAGGGCGATCTCCACCTTGTCGCCGTCACGCATGGAGACGACGAAGTCGCCGCCGAAGGAGGAGCCGCCGGCCTGCTTGAGCACGACCTTGCCGCCCCAGGCCTTGGGCAGCGCGGGCAGCTCGCTCTGCCGCTTGAGCCGGTCGCGCAGCTCCAGGAGCATCGCGTCGCCGCGCAGGCCCTGCACGCCGAGCTTGCCGCGCACCCGGGCCATGAGAGCGGCCAGGACCGTGGTGAAGCCGATGGTGGCCAGCAGGCCGACGCCGACGCCGTGCCAGCCGCGCATGACGGTGACGTAGCCCAGCGCCACGACGACCGCGCCGAGCAGCTTGGCGAGGCTGCGCAGCCGCAGTTGCAGGCCGCCGATGAGGACGATCGGGATGAGCAGCGCCGGGGAGAAGAGCTCGATGTCGACCCGGGCGGCCAGCACGCCGATGAGCAGCGCGACCAGGCTGAGCGTGATCAGCAGGTTGCGGTCGCGGGCCAGCGGTCCCCGCCGCAGGAAGCGCACGATCGGCACCAGCAGCGGCACCCGCACGAGGAACGCGCGGAGCCGTGGCGGGATCAGCGGCGCCGGACGGGAACTCATGATGCGCTCGACTGTATCGGGCGACTGCTGCTTTGGGCAGCCCACTTGACCAACGCCTTGATCGTTAAGCAGCGTTATTGGGTGGCCGTCCGCGTTTGGCCCTCATACGGTGGATGGATGACGTACCCGATTCGCCCGATCACCGAGGCCGAGTGGCCGGCCTTCTCCGACGTCCTGTCCGAGGGCTTCGGCTGGAGCGGCACCCCCGAGCAGCTCGCCCGCTGGAAGGCGGGCACGGAGTTCGACCGCACGCTGGCGGCCTTCGACGGGCCGGTCGTCGCGGGCGTCACCGGCATCCACTCCTTCACCATGACCGTGCCGGGCGGGCAGTTGCCCACCGCGGGCGTCACCGCCGTGAGCGTGCTGCCCTCGCACCGCCGCCGCGGCGTGCTGACCTCCCTGATGCACCGCCAGCTCAACGACGTCTACGAGCGGGGCGAGCCGATCGCCGCCCTCTACGCCTCCGAGTCGGTCATCTACGGCCGCTTCGGGTACGGCAGGGCCGCCGACGACCTCACCTTCCGCATCGACACCCACAGGTCGGCCTTCGTGCGCAGCGCCCCGCAGGACCCGGCGCTGCGGCTGACCGTGGCCAAGCCGGCCGAGCGGCGCGCGGACCTCAAGCAGGTCTACGACGCCCAGGTCACCAGCCGGCCCGGCCAGTACGAGCGGTCGGAGAACTTCTGGGTCGGCGTGCTGGCCGACGAGGAGTTCGACCGGCACGGCGCCGGCCAGCTCCGCTGTCTGATCGCGGAGGACGAGCGCGGCGTGCGCGGGTACGCGCTGTTCCGCGTCAACCCCACCTGGAACGACGGCCTGGCCGACGGCGAGCTGCGGCTGAACGAGCTGTACGCGCTCGACCCGGCCGCCCACGCGCTGCTGTGGCGCGGCGTGCTCGACCGCGACCTGGTCACCAAGGTCGTGGCCTGGGGCCGGCCGATCGACGACCCGATCACCCAGCTCCTGGCCGACCCGCGCCAGCTCCACGCCCGCTGGGGCGACGAGCTGTGGGTGCGCGTGGTCGACGTGCAGCGGGCGCTGTCCTCGCGCGCCTACGCCGCGCCGGTGGACGTGGTGGTCGAGGTGGGCGACGACGTCTGCCCGTGGAACGCGCGCCGCTGGCGGCTGACCGCCGACGCCTCGGGCGCCGAGGTCAAGCCGACCGAGGAGGAGGCCGACCTCGCCCTGCCGGTGGCCTCGCTGGGCGGCGCCTACCTGGGCGCGGGCGCGCTGTCGGCGCAGCTCGACGCGGGTCTGGTGCGCGAGCGTACGGCGGGAGCCGTACGGGCGCTGGCCGCGGCGATGAGCTGGAACCCGAAGCCGTGGGCGGGCAACGTGTTCTAATCGGGATATGGCACTGCAGAGTCTGCAGATCACCGCGGTGATCGCGATGCGGGCCCGGGACGTCTCCAGGCCCAGCGACGAACAGCAGGACGCGGCCGACCGCAGGCCCCTGCGCGACGAGGCTCCCAAGCCCGCGCGCAAGGGCCGCCCGGCCCAGGAGTGAGGCTCTAGTGCTCCGGTAGCGCCGGGAGCTGGCCGATGGTCTCGTAGCTCGCGAGCTGCGCGATGCGGCGGCTGTGCCGCTCGGCGCCGGAGAACGGGGTGGCGAGGAAGAGCTCCACGAAGCGGGTGGCCTCCTCCTCGGTGTGCTGGCGCGCGCCGACGCTGATGACGTTGGCGTTGTTGTGCTCGCGGGCGAGCTTGGCGGTGTCGTCGTTCCAGGCCAGGGCGGCGCGGATGCCGCGCACCTTGTTGGCGGCGATCTGCTCGCCGTTGCCGGAACCGCCCAGCACCACGCCGAGGCTGCCGGGGTCGCCCGAGACGCCCTCGGCGGCCCGCAGCACGAAGGCCGGGTAGTCGTCCTCGGCGTCGTAGACGAAGGGACCGCAGTCGGTCACCTCGTGACCGTGCTCCTTCAGCCAGGAGACGAGGTGGTTCTTGAGCTCATAGGCCGCATGATCGGCACCGATGTACACGCGCACGCGGCCAGTCTTTCACAATGGCTAGAGTAAGTGGTGCCAGCCCAATCAGGCCCTTACAGGAGCGAACATGCGCGACATCCGCACGATCGGCGACCCGGTCCTGCGCACCCCCGCCGAGCCCGTGGTCGACTTCGACCGCGAGCTGCGCCGGCTGATCGACGAGATGTTCGAGGTCATGTACGCCGCCGACGGCGTCGGGCTGGCCGGGCCGCAGATCGGCGTGTCGCGCCGGCTGTTCGTCTACGACTGCAGCGGGCGCAAGGGCCACCTGATCAACCCGGCGCTGACCGTCGACGACGCCGAGGAGGTCCTCGACCACGAGGGCTGCCTGTCGGTGCCGGGCCGCGACAGCGGCAAGCCGATCTACGCCTCGACGCCGCGCGCGTCCGGTGTGACGATCACCGGGTTCGACCGGCTGGGGCGGCCGCTGCGGATCCGGGCCCGCGGCCTGCTGGCCCGCTGCTTCCAGCACGAGAACGACCACCTCGACGGCACGCTCTACCTCGACCACCTGCCCAAGCCCGAAGCCCGGAAGATCATGCTCCGGGCCTAGGCGACGGCCACCGGCTCAGAACTGCAGCGACTTGGTCTCGAAGAACTCCTCCAGGCCTTCCACGCCCAGTTCGCGCCCGATGCCCGACTGCTTGTAGCCGCCGAAGGGCGCCTGCGGGTTGAACGAGCCGCCGTTGATCGCGACCTGCCCGGTGCGCAGCCGCCGCGCCACCGCGACGGCCCGCTCCTCGCTGCCCGCCCAGACGGCGCCGGCCAGCCCGTACGGCGTGCCGTCCGCGATGGCGACGGCCTGGTCCTCGTTCATGTAGGGGACGATCGACAGCACCGGGCCGAAGATCTCCTCCTGCTCGATCGTCATGCCCGGCTCGACGCCGGCGAAGACGGTGGGCTCGACGTAGAAGCCGCGCTCGAAGGGGCTGTCGGTGCCGCCGGTGATCAGCCGGGCGCCCTCCTCCTGGCCGCGGTTGATGTAGCGGACCACGCGGTCGCGCTGCTGCGCCGAGACCAGGGGGCCCAGCCGTACCCCTTCGGCGAAGGGGTCGCCCACGGTGTACTTGGCGGCCGCCTCGGCGGCCAGGCGCACGGCCTGGTCGTAGACGTCGCGGTGCACCAGCATGCGCGACAGCGCCGAGCAGGTCTGGCCGGAGTTGACGAAGGCGCCGGCCACGCTCACCTTGACCGCGGTGGCCAGGTCGGCGTCGGGCAGGATGAGGCTCGCCGACTTGCCGCCCAGCTCCAGCGTGACGCGCTTGACCGTCTCGGCGGCCAGCGCGGCCACCCGCCGCCCGGCGGCGCTGGAGCCGGTGAAGGAGACCAGGTCGACGCCCGGATGGGCGGCGAGCGCCTCGCCCACGACCGGGCCGCGCCCGCTGACCAGGTTGAACACGCCCGCCGGCAGGCCGGCCTCGTGCAGGATGCCGGCCAGCGCGTAGGCGGCCAGCGGGGCCACCTCGCTGGGCTTGAGCACGACCGTGCAGCCCGCGGCCAGGGCCGGGGCGAGCTTGCAGACGATCTGGTGCAGCGGGTAGTTCCAGGGGGTGATGGCGGCGACGACGCCGACCGGCTCCTTGACCACCAGGGAGGTGCCCACGCGCCGTTCGCGCGGGTGCGTCTCGGCGAGCTCGGCGTAGCCGGCCAGCACGGTGGCGGGGAGCTGGGCCTGGACCTTCAGCGCGAAGGCGTAGGGCGCGCCCATGTCGGTGGCGATCAGCTTGGCCAGCTCGGGTGCGCGCTCGCGCAGGAGGTCGGCGGCGGTGGCCAGGATCTTGCCGCGCGCGGCGGGAGCCGTACCGGACCAGGCGGGGAAGGCGGCGCGGGCGGCGCGCACGGCCGCGTCCACGTCCTGCGGGGCGCCCGCCGGCACCCGGTCGATGATCTCCTCGGTCGCCGGGTTGACGACGTCTATACCTTCACCGGAGACCGAGGCGATCCACGCCCCGTCGATATAGAGCTGACGCATGGCCCCCATCCTTGCGTGCCGGGCGTGACATTGCGAGGGCTCGCACATCGCCCTGCCAGCAGGGTACGGCAAGCCCTCGCACGAGGGCGGAGATCAGGAGAAGTCGGGCTCAGTGGTCCGCGACCGCTTCAGCTCGTAGAAGTGCTCGAAGGAGGAGACCGTCAGCACGCCGTCCCACAGCCGGCCGGCGTCCTCGCCGCGGATGATGCGCGTGATGACCGGGCCGAAGAAGGCGGTGCCGTCCACGGCGATCACCGGGGTGCCGACCTCCTGGCCGACGCGCTCGATGCCGTCGAAGTGCGACTTGCGGATCTTCTCGTCGTGGCGCTCCTCCTTGGCCGCACCGGCCAGGGCGGGGTCGAGCCCGGCGGCCTCCAGCGCCTCCTCCAGCACCGCGGGCAGCCCGGCGCGATCGGCGTTGCGGCGCTGGTTGTGCCAGCGGGTGCCGAACTCGGTGTAGAAGGCGGCGAGCCCGGCCTGACCGGCCTGCTCCTCGGCCGCGGCGGCCACGCGGACCGGCTCGATCGCCAGGGCGATCATGTCGCGGTACTCCTGGGGCACTTCCTTGTCCTCGTTCAGGACGTTGAGGCTCATGATGTTCCACCGGATCTCGATCGGGCGGACCTTCTCGACTTCGATGAGCCATCGTGACGTGATCCAGGCGTAGGGACAGAAAGGATCGAACCACAGATCCACGGGAGTCTTGACAGTCATGTCTGGCCATAACCTTTGATGTGAACAGCGATATTCCATGAACGACAACAGGAGCGGATCTTGGCAGGCAACCTGACCCGGGCGGAGGCGCGTGAGCGCGCCCGGCTGCTGGCGGTCGAGTCCTACGCGGTGGAGCTCGATCTGAGGGTGGGCGAGGACCGCTTCGACAGCGTGACCACGGTCCGCTTCACCGGCCTGGAGCCGGGCGCCTCCACCTTCATCGACCTGCACGGCGCCACCGTGCGCCGCGCCGTGCTCAACGGCGTCGAGCTCGACGTGAGCACCTACGACGCGGCCGCCGGCCGGTTGCCGCTGCCGTCGATCGCCGCCGGCAACGAGCTGCTGATCGAGGGCGAGTGCGCCTACATGCGCACCGGCGAGGGCCTGCACCGCTTCGTCGACCCGGTGGACAAGAAGGTCTACCTGCACAGCCAGTTCGAGACCGCCGACGCCCACCGCATGTACGCCTGCTTCGACCAGCCCGACCTGAAGGCCGTCTTCGAGCTGACCGTGCACGCGCCCGAAGAGTGGCTGTGCATCTCCAACTCGCCCGCCGTGCGCGAGGGCACCACGTGGCGCTTCGAGCCGACGCCGCGCATCTCGACCTACATCACCGCGCTGTGCGCCGGCCCGTACCACGAGGTGCGTTCCGAGCACGACGGCATCCCGCTGGGCCTGTACTGCCGCGCCTCGCTGGCCGAGCACCTCGACGCCGACAACCTGTTCGAGGTGACGCGGCAGGGCTTCGACTTCTTCCACCGGGTCTTCGGCGTGCGCTACCCGTTCGCCAAGTACGACCAGTTGTTCGTGCCGGAGTTCAACGCCGGCGCGATGGAGAACGCCGGCTGCGTGACCTTCCTGGAGGACTACGTCTTCCGCTCCCGCGTCACCGACGCGATCGTCGAGCGGCGCGCGGAGACGATCCTGCACGAGATGGCGCACATGTGGTTCGGCGACCTGGTCACCATGCGCTGGTGGGACGACCTGTGGCTGAACGAGTCATTCGCCACCTACGCCTCGGTGCTGTGCCAGGCCGAGGCCACCCGCTGGGGCCAGGGCGCCTGGACGACGTTCGCGAACGTGGAGAAGACCTGGGCCTACCGCCAGGACCAGCTGCCCTCCACCCACCCGATCGCCGCCGACATCGTCGACATGCAGGCGGTCGAGGTCAACTTCGACGGCATCACCTACGCCAAGGGCGCCTCGGTCCTCAAGCAGCTCGTCGCCTACGTCGGGCTGGACAACTTCCTGGCCGGGGTGCGCGACTACTTCGCCGAGCACGCCTGGGGCAACACCACGTTGCAGGACCTGCTGTCGGCGCTGGAGCGCACCTCCGGCCGCGACCTGTCCTCATGGTCGAAGGAGTGGCTGGAGACCTCGTGGGTCAACACGCTGCGCCCGTCCTTCAGCGTCGACGCCGAGGGCCGCTTCACCGAGTTCGCCGTGCTGCAGGAGGCCCCGGCCGACTACCCGACACTGCGCTCGCACCGCATCGCCATCGGCCTCTACAGCGGCGGCGAGCGGGTCAAGCGCGTCGAGCTCGACGTGGTCGGCCCGCGCACGCCGGTGCCGCAACTGGTCGGCGTCGAGCAGCCCGACCTGGTGCTGCTCAACGATGACGACCTCACCTACGCCAAGATCCGCCTGGACGAGCGCTCGCTGCGCACGCTGGTCGAGGGCGGCATCAGCCGCTTCGACTCCTCGCTGCCCGCGGCGTTGTGCTGGTCGGCGGCCTGGGACATGACCCGCGACGGCGAGATGCGCGCCCGCGACTACGTCCGCCTGGTCACCGCCGGGGTGGGCGCGGTCAAGGACATCACCATCGTGCAGGCGCTGCTCAACCAGGCGCGGATGGCCACCCAGCAGTTCGCCGACCCGGCGTGGGCGGCCGAGGGCCTGGCGCTGCAGGCCGACGCGCTGCGTGAGCTGCTGGCCGGCGCCGAGCCCGGCTCCGACCACCAGCTCGCCTATCTCAACGCCTTCGCGCAGGTGGCGACCTCCGAGGCCGACCTCGACCTGCTGGCCGCCATCCTGGACGGCTCCGCCGTACCGGCGGGGCTCGCGGTCGACGCCGACCTGCGCTGGACGCTGACCAGGGCGCTGGTCGTCGGCGAGCGGCTGGGCGAGGCGGACATCGCCGCCGAGCTCAAGCGCGACGCCACGGCCTCCGGAGAGCGCTCGGCGACCATCTGCCGGGCCGCGATCCCGAGCGCCGAGGCCAAGGCCGCGGCGTGGGAGACCATCCTGGAGTCGGAGTCGGCGGGCACCACGCTGCGCGCGACCATCGGCGGCTTCCAGGAGCCGCACCACGTCGAGCTGCTGGAGCCCTACCGGGCCAAGTACTTCGCCGAGGTGGGCCGCGTCTACCGCGACTGGACGTTCGACTCGGCCTCCCGTTTCGCCAACGGCTGCTTCCCGGCGCTGCTGATCGAGGAGGAGACCCTGACGGCGGCCGAGGCGTTCCTGGCGGACGGCGACGTGCCCCAGGCGCTGCGCCGGATGATCCTGGAAGGAGCCGACGGCGTGCGCCGCGCGCTCCGCAACCGGGCCACCGACGCGGGCTGAGTCACGTGGAGTAGGCACCCGAGCACGGAATGCGGTGTTAGCCTCTTCGAGTGCTCGGGGACCGGACCTTGCTCAGTGGACGCTACCTTCTGACCAGCCGCATCGGCGGTGGCGGGATGGGCGAGGTCTGGCGTGCCGACGACACCCTGCTCGGCCGCACGGTCGCGGTGAAGGTGCTGACCCACAATCCCGCCTCCACCCAGCGCTTCCTCAACGAGGCCAGGGCGATGGCCACGCTCAACCATCCGGGCGTGGTGGACGTCTACGACTACGGCACGGACCGGGTCAGCTTCCTCGTGATGGAGCTGGTCGAGGGCGAGTCCCTCGACCAGCTCCTGGAGCGCACGGCCCTCGGGCCCGAGGCGGCCATGCGGCTGGTGGCCGAGGTGGCCGACGCGCTGCACGCGGCGCACGAGCAGGGCATCGTGCACCGGGACGTCAAGCCGGGCAACCTCATGATCAGGCCGGACGGCCGGGTGGTGCTGACCGACTTCGGCATCGCTCACTCGGCCACGGCCGGGCAGCTCACCGCGACCGGGCAGATGTTGTGCTCGGCGGGGTACTGCGCGCCGGAGCAGGCGACGGCCAGCACGATCACGCCCGCGGTGGACGTGTACGCGCTGGGCGTGGTGGCCTTCGAGTGCCTGACCGGGCGCCTGCCGTACGAGGGGGACACCCCGGTCCAGATCATCTTCAAGCATCTCAACGCGCCCGTGCCCGAGCTGCCGGCCGGCGTGCCGCCCGGGCCCCGGCACGTGGTGGCGCGGGCGATGGCCAAGGACCCGGCCAAGCGCTGGCCGAGCGCGGCGGCGATGGCCGAGGCGGCCCGCCGGGCCCTCGAGCCCGACGCCGTGCTGCCGCTGCGGCAGCGCCGGCCGGTGTTCACGGTCGCGGCGACCATCGCCGCCGCGCTGCTGGCCTCCGCCGGGATCGCCGGCTCGCTGCACCTGTGGCCGCCGCTGTCGGCGACGCGGCTGCCCGGCCAGCCCACCGAGGTCGTGCCCAGCGGGCAGGAGCAGCCGCCGGCCAGCCTGCAGCCGCTGCAGCCGGCCAAGCAGCGCGTCAGCCCGAACGGGCGCAAGCCCACCCAGACGCCGGGCGCCACCGGCGGGCCGAGCGCGCCGCCCACCTGGCTGCCGACCGACCCGGCGACGCCGACCCCGCCGCCGACCAGCGCCGAGCCCACCCCGGAGCCGACCCCCGAGCCGACGCCGGAACCCACGCCCGAGCCGACCCCGGAGCCCACGTCGAGCCCCGAGCCGAGCCATCAGAGCCTGCCGGTGGAGACGCCCGCACCCGGCGCGTCGGGCTAGATGTCGGCGCCGTCTTCTAGAGTGTTCCGGGTGATGACGACTCGGGATCTGCTGGTGGCTCTGGCCCGGCGCTACGCCTTCGCCGACCTGGGGGCGCTCGGCCCCACCACGGAGATCGCCGACGTCTGCGAGTTCGGGCAGCGGCTGCTCTCCCTGGACGCCGAGGACTTCGCCGCCGAGGCGCGGGCCGTCCCGGCCGACCTGAGGCGGCGGGCCCGGGCGTGCAGCATGCCGCAGACTCCGCGCGAGCAGCCCAGGGGCGCGCTCGAATCGCTCCGGCCGGTCTACGCGCTGCTGCTGGAGGTGATCGCGATCCGGTGGGAGCGGCGCGAGCTGTCGCCGTTGATCGCCGCGGTGCACATCGCCAGCGAATACCTGCCGCTGCTGGCCTACGAGCCGGTGCTGGGGCACGCGGGCGACCCGGCGCGCTGGCCGGAGGGGCTGAGCGCGCCCGGCAGCCGCTTCGGGGTGATCGGCGACCGCGAGTGCGACCACACCAAGGCCGAGCAGTCGGCGACCAACCGCACGCTCCGGGTCGCGCACGAGCCGGCCGAGGGCTGGCGGGCCTACTTCGACCGCCAGCACAGCCAGGTCGCCGGTGCCCTCGGCGTCTGCGTGGCCACCTGCCGTCGGCCGTGCACGGTGCTGGACTGGGTGCCGTCCCAGGCGCGTGAGTCCCTGTCCGTGCGGGCGCGGAGTGCGCTGGCCTTCGCGGACACCCCGCTGGTACGGCTCCGCCATGCCGCGCCGGTGGGGCACGGGTTCGGGGTGCCGTCGCCGGAGGAGGTCCTGGAGGCGTGGGACCGTAGCCGGAGCGCGCTGGACAAGAACCCGGTGGGGGCGGCGGCGCTGACGGAGGACGGGTATCCGTTGCCGGGGTTGCCGTCGCTGGTGTCGGCGATCGCCGACGCGCCGATCGTGCCTTCTACGCTGCTGCGCGATGTCAGCGGGCATGTGGAGAAGCTGCTCGTCGAATGAGCCGTCCCCGCCGCACGGTTGAGGTCCCCAGGTGGCAGGGGCAGAGGTCGGAAGCGGGGTCTGGCGGTGGGGTCAGTGGCGGGTTTCGGCGTGGTCGGCGAGGGCGCTGACGCCGTAGAGCAGGCCGCCCACCAGGTCGCCGACGCTGAAGGCGGTGGCCATCGACATGGCCACCAGGCGGCAGGAGCCGTCCGGCAGCCGGCGGCGGGCCGCCTCCCCGGTGACGATCTCCAGGGCCCGCCCCCGCACGTCCACGAAGACCACGACCGCGTCACCGGCCTCGGCGCCGAGCGCGGCGTGCAGCTTCTCGGCGAAGTGCCGCCGCCCGCCCACCGGCGGGCCCAGGTAGACGCCGAAGCGCAGCCGGCTGCGGCGCTCGGCGGCCTGGGTGGCGTGGCGCAGGTCGTCGGCCTGGGCCATGGTCAGAGTGCGCATGCGTGCTGCCTCCCCCTCCGGCCGTCCGGTGTCCCGGTCATGGGCCGCTCACCAGCCCGCTGACGCGCCGCCGGCGTGCCGGCCCGGTTCGGCCGTCTCGGCGGCCTGCGCCCAGTCGGTCTGCGAGATCGTCGCCCAGTGCGCGGTGCGGTCGGCCAGGACCAGCCCCGAGGTGCTCACCCCGTGCTCGCTGCCGCCCGGGCCGCCCAGCCAGACCACGCCGGAGGCGACCTTCCGTCCCCGGGACCGGCCCGGGATCAGCACGACCAGGCTGATCAGCAGGAACAGGCCGAGGGAGGTGCCGATGAGAAAGCCGAGGATCTCGATGGCGCTGTCCACACTTCGACGGTAATCCCGCGCGGCCTGCCGTACCAGACCCCAGGGGTCAGGCGCTCCAGATCTCCGGGCGGCGGGTTCCCCAGAAGCCGCCGCGGGCGGCCTCCACCTGGGCCGACAGCGAGATGAGCGTGGCCTCCTCACCGACGCGGCCGGCCAGCATGACGCCGACCGGCAGCCCGGCCGGGGTCCAGTGCAGCGGCAGGTTGACCGCGGGCTGGCCGGTGACGTTGTAGATGGCCGGGAAGGCGGCGAAGCGCTTCATCCGCTCGAAGGTCTCCTGCGGGTCGCCGCCCTCCTCGAACCAGCCGACCGGGCGCGGCGTCTGGGTGACGGTGGGGGTGAGGACGGCGTCGTAGGCGTTGGTGACGTGCAGGGCGAACCGGGTGGCGAGCTGGAGCGCCGCCTGCGCCTGGAGGAAGTCGGGGGCGCGTACGGCGTGGCCGCGCTCGCGCAGGAAGGCGGTGAGCGGCCGGAGCCGGTCGTGCTTGTCGAGCGCGACCGGGTGCATGCACGCGAAGGTGTACCAGAGGGTCACGAACTGCGGCACGACGTCGGCGGTGAACGGCGGCGCGATGTCGACGATCTCGTGCCCGAGCCCGGCGAGGGTCTTGGCGGCCTCCTCGTAGGCGGCCAGGACGTCGGGCTCGACCTCGGCCTCGGGCACGACCGGGGTGGCGTAGCGGGCGATGCGCAGCCGGCCGGGTTCGCGCCGCGCGGCCTCCAGGAAGCCGCCCTCGACCGGCGGGGCGAGGTAGAGGTCGCCGGGGGTGTTTTGCGTCATGACGTCGAGCAGCGCGGCGGCGTCGGCGACGGTGCGGGCGAGCGGCCCGTTGGTGGACATGCCGGCGAGGTCGGGGACGATCGGTGCGAAGCTGATCCGGCCGCGGGTGGGCTTGATGCCGAACAGGCCGCAGACGGAGGCGGGGATGCGGATGGAGCCGGCGCCGTCGCTGCCGTGCGCGGCGGGGGCGAGTCCGGCGGCGACCGCGGCCGCCGCTCCCCCGCTGGAGCCGCCGGCCGAGCGGGTCAGGTCCCAGGCGCTGCGGCTCGGCGGGGAGACGTAGGTCTCGGTGTAGCAGGGCAGGCCGAACTCGGGGGTGGCGGTCTTGCCGAGCATGACCGTGCCGGCCTCGCGCAGCCGTTCGACGACGGTGTCGTCGACGGGCGCGACGAAGTCCTCGTAGGTGGCCGAGCCGAAGCGGATCGGCACGTCCTTGACCAGGTTGAGGTCCTTGACCGGGATGGGCACGCCGTAGAGGGGGCCGTCGGGCTCGCCGCGCTCCAGGGCGCGGGCCTCGTCGAGCGCTCGTTCGGCGGTGACCGTGACATAGGCGCCCACCTGCGGATCAAGCCGCTCGATGCGCTCCAGGTAGTGCCGGACGATCTCAACTGGTGAGATTTCCCGCCGTCGCACGGCTTCCGCCTGCTCGATCGCGGTGAGATCATGGAGGTGCGCCACGTCACCGGACAGTAGCCCGACTTGTCTAGAGAGGAAAAGGGTAGATACCCGGAAATCCGGCAACGTATCCATTGACCTGGGCCATAAAACTATGGACGGGTCATGACTAGGCAGTCGCGGAGACCAAGAGCTACGGTGAGTTACGTGGATTCCGCCAAGCAGCGAGACGATGGTCACACTGCGTCACCGATCTGGGTGAGCGACCGGCCCGAAGCGCCGAGGCCCGAGCCGGAGGAGCCGGAGCCCGCCTTTGCCCCGGTGGAGCGCGCCAACGTCCAGGCGCTTCTGCGCCAGCCCCGCTTCAAACGCCTGCGCAACCGGCTGCTCCTGGCCGTCGCCGTGGGCGTGGCCGTCGGCTTCCTGGCCGGCTCCTGGCAGGCGGGCGTCACCGCGGGCGTGCTGGCCGCCATCGCCGACACCGTCTACCGCGCGCGAAACTCCTCCTCCGTCCCCGCCTGGCGACGCTCGTCCGTCGCAGAACGGCGCACCGAGGCGCAGCTCCGCAAGCTGGAGCGCAGCGGCTACCGCACCCTGCACGCCCGGGCCATCCCGGGCACCGAGGCCCAGATCGACCACCTGGTCATCGGGCCCACCGGGGTGTACGCGGTGGACTCGGAGAAGTGGGACAAGCGCCTGCCGATCCGCGTGCAGATGGGCAAGAAGCTCTTCCACGGCCCCTTCGACAAGAAGGACCGGCTCAAAGAGGCCCACATGGAGGCGGCCGAGGCGAGCAAGCACATCTCCGAGCTGTACGGCAAGCAGATCGCGGTGGTGCCCTCCCTGGCCATCTACGGGCCGCCGGTGCCGTGGAAGATCATGAACATCCGCGGCGTCGACGTCTACGAGGGCGGCCGGGCCCGCAAGTGGATCTCCAAGCGGGACAAGGCGCTCACGCAGGAGGAGATCGACCGCCTCTACGAGATCGCCGCGCAGGTGCTTCCGCCGAGGTACGGCGACGCCTGAGCCCTGATCGTCTCCCATCCCGGACTCGCGTCTCACTGGTCGGGCGATAGCCGTACCATGTGAGGACTCGTCAGCGATGGGAGACAGCTCATGCCCGCCCTCAGGTCTCGTACGGTCACTCACGGCAGGAACATGGCCGGCGCCCGGGCCCTCCTCCGGGCGACCGGCGTAGCCGGGAGCGACCTAGGCAAACCGATCATCGCGGTGGCCAACAGCTACACGCAGTTCGTCCCGGGCCACGTGCATCTCGCCGAGGTCGGCAAGGTGGTGGCCGACGCGGTGCGCGAGGCCGGCGCCATCCCGCGGGAGTTCAACACCATCGCGGTCGACGACGGCATCGCGATGGGCCACGGCGGCATGCTCTACTCCCTGCCGAGCCGCGAGCTGATCGCCGACTCGGTCGAGTACATGGTCAACGCGCACTGCGCCGACGCGCTCATCTGCGTCTCCAACTGCGACAAGATCACGCCGGGCATGCTGCTGGCCGCGATGCGGCTCAACATCCCGACCGTCTTCGTCTCCGGCGGCCCGATGGAGGCCGGCAAGACCCCGGGCAAGAAGCTCGACCTGATCGACCCGATGATCGCCGCGGCCGACGCCAACGTCTCCGACGCCGAGCTCCTGGAGCTGGAGGAGAACGCCTGCCCGACCTGCGGGTCGTGCTCGGGCATGTTCACCGCCAACTCGATGAACTGCCTGGTCGAGGCGATCGGCCTGGGGCTGCCCGGCAACGGCACCATCCTGGCCACGCACAGCGCGCGCAAGGAGCTGTACCAGCGCGCCGGGCGGCGGATCGTGGAGATCACCCGGCGCTTCTACGAGGAGGACGACTCCTCGGTGCTGCCGCTGGAGATCGCCACCAAGGACGCCTTCGAGAACGCGATGGCGCTCGACGTGGCCATGGGCGGCTCGACGAACACGATCCTGCACATCCTGGCCGCCGCCCGTGAGGGTGGCGTCGACTTCGGGCTCAAGGAGATCAACGAGATCTCGCTGCGGGTGCCGTGCCTGTGCAAGGTCGCCCCGGCGACCGACAAGTACCACGTCGAGGACGTGCACCGCGCGGGCGGCATCCCGGCCATCCTGGGCGAGCTCGACCGCGCCGGGCTGCTGCACCGCGACGCCGGCACCGTGGCCGGGGGCACCCTCGGCGAGATGATCGGCGCGTGGGACCCGATGTCGCCGACCGTGTTGCCCGAGGCGATCGAGCTGTGGCACGCCGCGCCGGGCAACGTCCGCACGGTCAAGCCGTACTCGCAGTCCAACCGCTGGGACGACCTCGACCTCGACCGCGCCGGCGGCTGCGTGCGCGACCTGGAGCACGCCTACACCAAGGACGGCGGGCTCGCGGTGCTCTACGGCAACCTCGCCCGCGACGGCGCGGTGGTCAAGACGGCCGGGGTCGACGAGGCCATCTGGCGCTTCTCCGGCCCGGCCGTGGTGTTCGAGTCGCAGGAGGACGCGGTCGACGGCATCCTCGGCGGGCGGGTCAAGGAGGGTGACGTGGTGGTCATCCGCTACGAGGGCCCGAAGGGCGGCCCCGGCATGCAGGAGATGCTCTACCCGACCTCCTTCCTCAAGGGCAAGGGGCTCGGCAAGGCCTGCGCGCTGATCACCGACGGGCGCTTCTCCGGCGGCACCTCGGGCCTGTCCATCGGCCACGCCTCGCCCGAGGCGGCCGAGGGCGGCACGATCGCGCTGGTCGAGGACGGCGACACCATCGACATCGACATCCCCGGCCGGTCGATGGAGCTGCGCGTGCCCGAGGCCGAACTGGCCGCCCGGCGCGAGCGGCTGCTGGCCCGGCCCGGCGGCGGCTACCGGCCGCTCGACCGGCAGCGGCCGATCACCGCGGCGCTCCAGGCGTATGCGGCGATGACCACGTCGGCCTCCACCGGAGCTTCGCGCGACCTGTCGCAACTCGCGCGCTGATCGCTGGTTTTTCGGGCGTGTACGGCAGGCTTGCCGTACACGCTTTCGAAAAATGTCGGTGGCGACGTCTATTCTTTGGGTATGAGGACACTCGTGAAGCCCTCCACCCGTACGCTCACGACCGCCGAGATCTCCGCCCTCGCCCTCTCCCTCGCGCACCTGGGAGCCGGGCCGCAGGCCATCACCGCCCGGCGCGGCCTGCGTCACGCCTTCGAGCACCTCGACCTCGGCGACGAGGTCATCGCGACCACCCTCGCCACCCTGGTCGAGCCGCTGCCGACCGATGTCGCCTCGCGCGCCCGGGTGATCGCCGACGCGATCACCAGCCGGCTCGTCGTGCGGCTCCACTATCGCGACGCCAGCGGCGCCATCACCGTCCGCGACGTCGAGCCGGTCACCTGCCTGGTGCACCGGGAGTTCTGGTATCTCGTGGGAGTGTGCCGGATGCGCCGCGCCATCCGGGCCTTCCGCTTCGACCGGGTCATCGCCGTCGAGCCCACACTCACCCCCGCCCGGCCGCACCTGGCCGAGCGGTTCCTGCCCTTCCAGCGGCGCAACGCCGCCTGACCCCGGACAATCCTGGGAACTGCTTGACGTGCTGGGCCCCCTGCCGTTGGCATGGGGGCTGGCAGGCTCGCGGCCATGCGTTCTCGGGGTGTCTGGCTGGCCGTCGTGCCCGCCCTGCTGGCCGGCTGCGCGCAGGCCACTACGCCTGTTCCCGTGCGGCCCGCTGCTCTCGCGGCGGCGGGAGGTGCCGCCACCTTCTCCGCCACCTTCTCCTCTGCCTTCTCCGCCGCCGCGCCGAGCCGGGAAGCGGCTGGGTGGAACCGGTCTTCCTCCGCCGTCGGGGCGGGCGGTGGCGTCTGGCGGATCGGGCTGCCCGGCCCGCCGGGGTTCGCCACCACCAGTGGGACCCCTGCGGTGCGTGCGGCCGAGGTCCGTGCGGCCGGGGTGCCTGCGGCCGGGGGGTGGCGGGGGCGGCTCGATCGTGAGGTGGGGCGGTTCCTGGCCCGGCGGCCGGGGCGGGCCTCGGTGGCGGTGTACGACCGGAGCACGGGCGAGCGCTACGCCTTCCGCGAGGGCGGCCAGGCGCGGGCCGACCGGGAGCCGTTCATGCTGGCCAGCGTGGCCAAGGTGGACATCCTGCTGGCCCTGCTCCTGTCCGTGCAGCGCGAGCACCGGGAGCTGACCGGCTCGGAGCGGTCCCTGGCGGCGAGCATGATCCGGCACAGCGACAACGCCAGCGCGGCCACCCTCTACCGGAGGATCGGCGGCCGGTCCGGCCTGACCCGCGTCCTGCGCGGGCTCGGCGTGGACGACACGTGGCCGGGCGCCGGGCCGTTCTGGGGGTCGACGCGGAGCTTCCCGGCCGACCAGGTCGAGGTGCTCGACCGGCTCACCGACCACACCGGGCCGGTGCACGCCCGGCACCGGCGGTTCGCCGGGCGGCTGATGGCCACGGTCGTGCCCGACCAGGCGTGGGGCGTCGGGCGGCTGGCCAAGGGGGCCGAGGTGAAGAACGGCTGGCTGCCCGCCCAGGTGCACGGCGGACTATGGACGGTGAACACCCTGGGCCGCGTCACCATGCGCGGGCACGAGCTGCTCATCGCGGTGTTGTCGGATCACCACCCGTCGATGGGCAGCGGCGTCACCACCGTCGGGCAGGTGGCCAGGCTGGTGGCCGAGGCCTTCGCCTACGAGTCCTCGGCCTGATCCCCCGCGTCCCGCTCAGCCGCAGCACCCGCCGCCGCAGCAGCCGCCTCCACCTCCGCCCGCGGGGGCGGAGGTGCCGCCGGTGACGGCGACCGTGGACAGGAGGCGGACGGTGTCCTCGTGGCCCTCGGGGCAGGTGGCGGGGTCGCCGGAGGCCGACATCGGCCGGGACAGTTCGAAGGTGGAGCCGCAGGCGCGGCACCGGAAGTCGTAACGCGGCATGCGCCCAGCTTAGGAGGCCGGAGCGCCTCGGTGGAACGGGGAAGGCACGCACCCCGGCTTTCGCCGCGGTGCGTGCCTCCAGGGGTGTCAGCCCTTCAGCGGGGTGGCCTGCTTCACGCGGTGCAGGTGCGCCACGACGTCGAAGGCCTGGCCCAGCGCGAGCGGCTGGTTGAAGTGCTCGGGCACGTAGCTGGCCGGGATGCTGAAGGTGGGCCGGGCGGTGTCCAGCCAGGCGCCGGTGGCCGGGGTACGGCGGGCCTGGCGCAGGTCCACGTAGAAGTCGCGGTGCCGCACCCGGTCGAGGACCGCCTCGTTGCTGGCCGGGACCGGGGCGCCGGTCTCGAAGACGCCGACCTTGCCGGTCTTGGGGTCGATGGCGCGGAACCGGCCGCCGTTGATGGTGGTGCCGATCGCCACGTAGGAGTCGCCGACCAGGGAACGCAGGTAGGCGCCCTGGGTGATCGGGTAGTGCTGCGGGAAGGCCGAGACGTAGCCGACGTGGCCGTTGTGCGCCGCCACCACGGTCTTGGTGCCGGTGTGGCGCTGCCACCAGACGGTGTTGTCGGCCATCGCCTTGTCGCGGTGCAGGTGCAGCTTGGGCGGCTCCAGCGTGTACATGGTCGCCATCTGGGCGATGACCCTGGCCTCCTGCGCCACGTACGGGTCGGCCTTCTCCAGCAGGCGGTAAGCCGCCTCGGCGTCCTCGGCCAGCGCCTTCAGCCGCGGCGCGGGCAGGGTGGCCAGGGCCGCCATCCGCTCGGCCGTGCCGCCGGGCAGGGCGAGCAGGCCGGCGTAGCGGCGGCGCAGTTCGGGGGCGAGCGAGGGCTGGTGCCGGTCGGCCCAGGCCAGCACGCGCTGGTACTGGCCGGGGTGGACGTCGCCGATGTCGAAGCCCATCACCCGCAGCTTGTTCGGGGCGGTGCGGTTGTACTCGCGCATCCACTCGTACAGTTCGGCCCACTCCTGGGTGCGCCAGGAGCCGTAGTCGTTCTCGAACTCCTCGGTCAGGATCGTCCGCAGGTCGCCCTTGCCGGTGCGCACGTAGTCGTCCAGCCGCACGCCGGCCGACCAGGTCGCCTCCAGCGCCAGCGTGGTGAAGCCCTGCGTCTCGACCAGGTGGCGGAACATGCGGTGGCGCAGGGTGAACAGCTCCTTGGAACCGTGCGTGGCCTCGCCGACGCCCACGATGGTGGCGCCCTTGATCATCTCCGTCAGCGGCCGCAGGTCGCGCGCCTGGCCGCCGGGCCGGGTGCTGCGCAGCGCCTGGGCGTGCCGCTCCAGGCCGGCCACCACCCGGGCGTCGCCCGGCTCGCCGGCCGCGACGGCCGCGACGGGCGCGGCGGCGGGGGCGGGACCGGCGAGCGCCGGGGTGGCCGCGACCGCCAGGCAGGCCGCCAGGGCCAGGGTGATCGGGGCGGTACGGCGGAGAGTGTTGTTCGTCAAAACGGATCCTCAGGTCGGTGTTCGTGCTGTGGTCACCAACGTACGGATCCGCGCCGGCGGCTTCGATCCTGCCAACAGGCCAGGTCAGAGGGGGGACAGCCCTACCGGACACCCTCCGCGGGCCGCCTCAGCGGGTGTGGCCGGCGTTGGCGTAGTCGGCCACGGGCCGGAAGCCGATCGACTGGTAGATCTTGTTGCTGGTCGGGTTGGCCAGGTCGGTGAAGAGCACGAGGTGCTCGCAGCGGTGGGCGAGCGCGTGACGGCTGGCGAAGGCGGTGACGGCGCTGCCGTACCCGCGCCTGCGCGCGGAGGGCGGGGTGTAGACCGGGCCGATCCGGCAGACCCCGCCGACGGCGGGTGAGACACCGGCCATGGCGACCGGCTCGCCGTCGGTCTCCCACACCACCATGTCGCCACGGGCGAGGCGCTTGGCCATGAGCTGGGACAGGTCGATGCCCACGTCGGTGCCGGACTCGGTGGAGAAGCTCGTCGCCCACAGGGTCACCAGGGCGAGGTCGTCGTCCGCGGCCACCCGGCCGGAGCCCGGGACGCCGGCGGGCTCGACGAGGGTGCCGAGGCCGTACAGCCGCTCGGGCCGCAGGCGGTCGAAGCCGCGGGCGGCGGCGAGCCGGTCGACCAGGGCACGCGGGCCGCTGACGGAGGGCAGCTCGCGGTCGGCGAGCGCCTCGACCAGCGGGGGCAGCGCGTGGTCCGGCATGACCGACAGGCCGAGCGGGAAGGGCGGGGTGCGGAAGACCGCGCCCCGCACCTCCCCCTCCTCGGTCCACCAGCCGAAGTAGGGCCCGTCGGCGCCGTGTGCCACGCCCGCCTTGAGGTTGGCCAGGACGGTCAGCGGGACGGTGTTGGCGACCGGGTCCTTCAGCAGGTACGGCTCAGCATGACGGGCGTACTCGGCGACGGAGTCGGTGAAGGTCCACATGGCGCACCATGGTGCCATCCGGGCCTAGGCCGCCGCCTCCAGATAAGGCGCCCACTGGGGGTCGCCCACCAGGGAGGCGCCGATGAGCCGCCAGTGCGCCCCTCGCGGCACGGCCGGCGCCACCCGCAGGGACCAGCCGAGCTCCTCCAGGAACTTGTCGGCCTTGCGGTGGTTGCACGGCATGCACGAGGCCACGCAGTTCTCCCACGTGTGGGTGCCGCCCTTGGAGCGGGGGATGACGTGGTCGATGGTCTCGGCCCGCTGCCCGCAGTAGGCGCAGCGGTAGTCGTCGCGCCGCATGAGCGCGGCCCGGGTGAGCGGGATGCGCGAGCGGTAAGGGATACGGACATATCGTCTGAGCCGGATCACCGAGGGCACGTCGAGCGTGCAGGTGGCCGAGCGCAGGACCGCGCCCATGCCGTCGCGGTGCACGACGTCGGCCTTCTCGCGGAGCACCAGGATGACGGCACGGTGCAGCGAGAGGGTGGTCAGCGGTTCGTAGGTGGCGTTCAACAGCAGGACTTGTCGCATCAGAGGGCTCCCCTCTGATGCCTCAGTATCAGGAAGCCGGGACATGCCGACGCGTGTCCCCTCGGGGACATGCCGTGGCATGTCCGGACTTGCGGCCCCTCCTGGGACCCGGACGACTCCATCACGTGGACCTCCGCCGGACGGCCCGACGGATGGATCCCACGGCACCGTCCTTCCCCAAGTCTGTCGTTACCAGCGTCTTTCCCGCCACCTTTTATGTCGTGCGGGAAAGACCCGGTCGGATTTATGCCCACTCGACCAGGGTTTTACGCCCGTCCGGTGCGAGCGGCTCAGCCCGCAGCGAAGGTCTCCTCGGCGGGGCCGCGCGCGCTATAGCCTCCTGAGCATGACGCGACAGCCGTACCCCACAGCCCGCCGTGGCGAGATCGTCGACGATCTGCATGGCACCTCGGTGCCCGACCCGTACCGCTGGCTGGAAGACCCCGACGACGCCGAGGTCAAGGGCTGGCTGCTCGCGCAGGAGGAGCTGTTCCGCCGCGAGAGCAAGCCGCAGCGCTTCAAGGAGCGCATCGCCGAGCTGCTGAAGTCCGGTTCGGTCGGCGTGCCGAGCTGGCGCGGTGAGCGCCACTTCTTCGCGCGCCGCACGCCCGAGCAGGAGCACGCGGTCTACTACGTGGTCGAGCCCGACGGCACCGAGCGCGCCCTGGTCGACCCGATGGCGCTCGACCCCTCCGGCCTGACCACGCTCGACGCGGTGCAGCCCGACAAGGAGGGCCGCCTGCTGGCCTACCAGATCTCGGTGGGCGGCAACGAGGAGTCGGCGCTCTACGTCGTCGACGTGACCTCGGGCGAGCGCGTCGAGGGGCCGATCGACCGCTGCCGCTACTCCCCCGTGGCCTGGTTGCCCGGCGGCGAGGCGTTCTACTACGTGCGCCGGCTGCCCTCGACCGAGGTGCCGGAGGGCGAGTCGCAGTTCCACCGCCGGGTCTACCTGCACCGCGTCGGCACCTCCACCGAGGACGACGTGATGATCTTCGGCGAGGGCCTGAAGATGACCAACTACTACGGCGTCTCGGTCTCCATGGACGGCCGCTGGCTGCAGGTCTCGGCGCACGAGGGCACGGCGCCGCGCAACGACGTGTGGGTGGCCGACCTCACCGCCTCCTCGCCCGACTCCCCCGAGCTGGTCGTGGTCCAGGAGGGCGTGGACGCCACCACCGGGCTGTGGTTCGGCCGCGACGGCCGGCTGTACGTGCACACCGACCGCGACGCCCCGCGCGGCCGCATCGCGGTGGCCTCGCCGGACAGCCCGGCCGAGTGGCGCGACCTCGTCCCGGAGGACCCCGAGGCCGTGCTGAGCGACTTCGCCGTGCTCGACGACGTCGAGCGCCCGGTGATGCTGGTCGGCTGGACGCGGCACGCGATCTCCGAGATCACCGTGCACGACCTGGCCACCGGCGAGCGCCTCGGCGAGGTGCCGACCCCGGGCCTGGGCAGCATCGGCGGCCTGTCCGAGCGTCCGGAGGGCGGCCACGAGGCGTGGTTCGGCTACACCGACAACACCACCCCGCCCACCATCCAGCGCTACGACGCGCGTACCGGCGAGACCACCCTGTGGGCGGCCTCCCCCGGCGCCGTCGAGGTGCCCGCGGTCCGCACCGAGCAGGTCTCCTACCGCTCCAAGGACGGCACCGAGGTGCGGATGCTGGTCATCTCGCCCGCCTCGGGCGAGGGTCCCCGCCCGACCATCCTGTACGGCTACGGCGGCTTCGGCATCTCGATGACGCCCGGCTACTCCGCCTCCATCCTGAGCTGGGTCGAGGCCGGCGGCGTCTACGCGATCGCCCAGCTCCGCGGCGGCGGCGAGGAGGGCGAGGACTGGCACCGCGCCGGCATGCTCGGCCACAAGCAGAACGTCTTCGACGACTTCCACGCCGCCGCCGAGCACCTCATCGCCACCGGCGTGACCACCAAGGAGCAGCTCGGCATCTCCGGCGGCTCCAACGGCGGCCTGCTGGTGGGCGCCGCGCTGACCCAGCGCCCCGACCTGTACGCCGCGGTGGTCTGCTCGGCGCCGCTGCTCGACATGGTGCGCTACGAGCAGTTCGGGCTGGGCGCGACGTGGAACGTGGAGTACGGCTCGGCCGCCGACCCCGAGGGCTTCGGCTGGCTGCACGCCTACTCGCCCTACCACCACGTCCGCGAGGGCGTGGAGTACCCGGCGACGTTGTTCACCGTCTTCCAGTCCGACACCCGGGTGCATCCGCTGCACGCCTGGAAGATGTGCGCCGCGCTGCAGCACGCCCAGGCCGGCGACCGGCCGATCCTGCTGCGCAACGAGACCGAGGTCGGGCACGGCGCCCGGTCGATCTCGCGCACGGTGGACCTGTCGGCCGACACGCTGACCTTCCTCGCCAGGCACACCGGCCTGTGAGTGAGCGCCGGCGGAGGATGGCCGCCTACGCGGTCGTCCTCCGCGACGAGGAGATCCTGCTCACCCGCTACGTCGGCGTGGACGAGAAGCACTGGACGATGCCGGGCGGCGGCGTGGAGTTCGGCGAGCACCCGCACGACACGGTCGTGCGCGAACTGGCCGAGGAGACCGGCTTCGAGATCGCGGTCGAGGGGCTGCTGGGCGTCGACTCCATCGTGTGGACGACGCCGGAGGGCCGGCCCCTGCACACCGTGCGGCTCTACTACGCCGCGCGGATCGTGGGCGGGGAGCTGCGGCACGAGGTGGGCGGGTCGAGCGACCTGGCCGCCTGGTTCCCGCTGGCCGAGGTGGGCCGGCTCGACCGGTCCTCGACGGTGGAGAGCGCGTTGCGCTTCCACGCCGAGCGGCCCGCGTCCGGGCACCTGGCTTTCGACGAACCGCAGGAACGAGTCATCCTGGGAGCATGACCGGGTTGCGGATGAGCGGGCGGGCGCCAGGCGCGTCACTGCGCCCGTTCGTGACGCGCCTGGTCGCCTACCGGGAGGAGTACGGCACGCCGCTGGAGCGGGACGAGCTGCCCTTCCCGGGGTCGGTGCTGATCTTCTGTATCGAGTCGGCCATGGAGGTGGACGGCGTCCCGTACACCTCCTTCACCGGCGGGCTGACCGACCGGGCCACGGCTACGCGGATCAGCGGGCCGACGGAGGGCGTGGAGGTCATGCTCACCCCGCTCGGGGCGCGCCGGTTGCTGGGCGTGCCGATGAGCGAGCTGACGAACCTGACCGTGCCGGCCGACGAGGTGCTGGGCGGGTGGTCGCGGGCGGTGTCCGCGCGGCTGGCGGCGGAGCCGTCCTGGGCGGGACGGCTGACGCTGGTGGAGGAACTGGTCGGGGCGAGGCTGGCGGAGGGTCCGGCGACCCGGCCGGAGATCGCGTGGGCGTGGGGGCGGTTGGTGCGCTCGGGCGGCCGGGCGGCGGTGGCGGAGCTGGCCGCTGAGCTGGAGTGGAGTCACCGGCACCTGGTGGCGCGCTTCCACGACGGGATCGGGCTGGCGCCCAAGGCGGCGGCGCGGATCATCCGCTTCGACCGGGCGCTCGGCCTGGTACGGGCGGGACGGCGGCCGGCCGAGGTGGCGGCGGAGTGCGGCTTCTTCGACCAGGCGCACCTCAACCGCGAGTTCCGGGCGCTCGCCGGGGCGCCGCCCGGCCGGTTCGTGCCCATCGGCCTTGATCGAGACCGCGGGCCGCAGGCTAGTGTCGCGCTATGAGCGACATTGTGCGGCTTAACCGGCGGTCGGTGGACGTCACGGTCGGCCTGGTGGCGGGGTTGAGCGAGGCCGACCTCGACCGGCCCACGCCGTGCGCCGGCTGGACCGTGCGGGACCTGGTGGAGCACCAGATCGTGCAGAACCACGGCTTCGCCTTCGCCGCCTCGGGGCAGCCGTCGGAGCTGGCCTTCTGGCAGCCGAAGCCGATGACCTCGCTGGGCGACTACCCCGCCTCCGCCCGCGCGGTGGTGGCGGCCTTCGCCGAACTCGGGGTGCTGGAACGCGCGTTCTGGTTGCCCGAGGTGCGCACCAGCGCGCCCATCCCGGCCCGGCTGGCGATCGGGTTCCACTTCATCGACTGCGTGGTGCACGGCTGGGACCTGGCCAAGGCGGTGGGCGTGCCGCCGCGGTTCGACGAGGACCTGCTGGCGGCCTGCCTGCCGCTGACGCTGGCCGTACCGGACACCGCCGAGGCCAGGCCGCCCGGCAAGGCGTTCGTGCGCGGCGTGCCGGTGGCCGAGGACGCGCCGGTGCTCGACCGGATCGTCGCCCACCTCGGGCGGCGGCCGGACTGGAGCCCGGAGCGGGCCGGGTAGTCAGCTCCGGTAGGTGCCGAAGTACCACGGGTTGCCCTCGGGGTCCTCGCAGGCGTACTCGCGCGAGCCGTACGGCTGGTCGACCAGCTCCATGGTGATCTTCGCGCCGGCGGCTCGCGCCCGCTCGCAGTGCGCGTCGGGGTCGTCGACGGCGACGTAGATGCCGGGACCGCCGGGCGCGCCGAGACCCAGCATGATCTTGTCGTCGCCGGCGCGGAGCTCGGCGTGGGACAGGACGCCTTCGGCGTTCTTGGACGTCTCGGTGGCCTCGAAGCCGAAGGCGGCCACGAGGAAGTCGACCGCGGCGGCGCAGTCGCGGTAACGGGCCAGGGCGTAAACGGTCTGAGTCATGCCCTCAGTCTCGCGCGGCGGCCGGGCCGGGTCTTGGACGAATCTGACCTGGCGATACGGTTTTCCGCCATCGAGGTCTGCGGATCGCCACCATGGCCGGGCGGGCCCGGCGCACCTAGCGTGACCTGGGTGATCAGTCTCAAGAACCTGAGCAAGCGCTACGGGGACCGGGTGGCGGTGGACGAGCTGAGCCTCGACCTGGCCACCGGCAAGGTGACCGGCTTCCTGGGGCCCAACGGGGCCGGCAAATCGACCACGATGCGCCTGATCCTCGGGCTCGACCGGCCCAGCGCGGGGCACGCGCTGGTGGGCGGCCGGCCGTACCGGAGCCTGGTGAACCCGCTGCGGACGGTCGGCGCGCTGCTGGACGCGCGCGCGGTGCATCCGGGGCGCAGCGGGCACGCGCACCTGGTCGCGCTGGCCCGCGCCAACGGCATTCCGCGGCGGCGGGTGGACGAGGTGCTGGAGGAGGTCGGGATGGGCGCGGCGGCCCGGCGGCGGGCCGGGGCGCTGTCGCTCGGCATGAGCCAGCGGCTGGGCATCGCCGCGGCGCTGCTCGGGGACCCGCCGGTGCTGATGTTCGACGAGCCGGTCAACGGGCTCGACCCGGACGGGGTGCGCTGGGTGCGCGGGCTGATGCGGTCGCTGGCCGCCGAGGGCCGCACGGTGTTCGTGTCGAGCCACCTGATGAGCGAGATGCAGCAGACCGCCGACCACCTGGTGGTGATCGGCAAGGGGCGGCTGCTGGTGGACGCGCCGCTGCGCGAGGTGCTGGCGCGCAGTTCGCTGACCGCCGTGGTGGTGCGCAGCCCGCACGCCGGGGAGCTGGCGGAGCGGCTGCGCGCGGCGGGCGCCGAGGCGGAGCGGACCGCCGAGCACGAGGTGGTGGCCACCGGGATGAGCGTGGAGGGGGTCGGGGACCTGGCCTTCGAGGCGGGCATCCGGGTGCACGAGCTGCGCGGGCGCGAGGCGTCGCTGGAGCAGGCCTACCAGGAGCTGACCGAGGGCAGCGTCGAGTTCGGCGCCGGGGAGAGGGTGCGAGGATGAGGGTGTTCGGCCAGGTGGTGGCGGCGGAGTGGGGCAAGCTGTGGTCGGTGCGCTCGACCTGGTGGTGCCTGCTGTCCGCACTGGCGCTCATGGTGCTGAGCGCGCTGACGCTCGGCGCGGGGGCGGCGACCGAGGCGTTGCGCCGGGGCACGGCGGCGGCGATCGAGGGCGGCGAGGCGGCCGTCTCGGCCACGGTGTTCGCCCAGTTCGCGCTGGTGGCGCTGGCCATGCTGGCGGTGACCGCCGAGTACGCCTCCGGGAGCATCCGGGCGACGCTGCAGGCGGTCCCGGCGCGTGGCGTGGTGCTCGGGGCCAAGGCGGTGGTCGTGGCCGTGGTGCTGGCGGTCGCCGGGGTGGTGTCGGCGCTGGTGTCGGCGGTCGTCGTCCATCTGGTGCTGTCGCTGGAGGCCTTCGAGCACTCGGGGGTGCTGCCGCCGGGTGAGACGGCGCTGGACGTGCTGCGGGTGGGCGCGTACTTCGCGCTGACCGGGGTGCTGACGCTCGGGGTCGGGCTGGCGCTGCGCAGCGCGGCCGGGACGCTGACGGTGGTGTTCATGGCGCTGCTCGGGCTGCCGCTCATGGTGCTGATGACCGGGAGCCAGGTGGCGGTCGAGGTGTCGCTGCGGATGCCGCTGTTCGCCGGGCTGGCGTTCATGGAGAGCACCGAGAACCTCATCGGCGGGCCGTTGCCGTACTCGGCCGGGGAAGGCTTCGGCTGGCTGGTGCTCTGGACTGGTTTGGCGGTCGTTGCCGGGTTTGTCGTGCTGCGCCGCCGGGACGCCTAGGCTCGGGGCCGTGTCGCTTCTCCGGCCCCTGACGGGGGTGTTGCTCGGGTTCGTGCTCGGTGTCGCCGAGCTGGCCTTCGCCCTGGTGGCGTGGCCCGCGTCGCGGCTGCCTGCCGTACGGCGGGGCCTCGGGTGGTTCCTGCGCCTGGAGCGGGCCCGGCTGGCGCGCTGGCTCGGCCACCGGGCTCCGGAGGAGGCGGCCGGCGGGTTCGGCTTCCTGGTGGCGCGCGGGGCGCTCGGCGTCGCCGGCGGGTACGGCTGCGCGGCAGGACTGTTCCTGGCGGTGCTCCTGGTCGGGGGCGGGCTGTGGGACCTCGTGCTGGGCCGCGCGCACGCGGTGCCGATCGAGCTGCCCGGCGTGAAGCTGATCACCAGCAGCTGGGCGCTCGGGCTGACCGGCGGGGTGGCGCTGCTGGCCTTCGTCGCCGCGCTGGCCCTGGTGGTCGCGGCGGCCGAGCGGCGGCTGGCCGACCGGATGCTCGGGCCGGGGACGGACGAGCTCCTGCGGCGGCGGATCACCGAACTGACCGTCACCAGGGCCGGGATCGTCCGCGCGGTGGACGACGAGCGGCGGCGGATCGAGCGCGACCTGCACGACGGGGTCCAGCAGCGCGCGGTGGCGCTGGCGATGCTGCTGGGCCGGGCCAAGGCCGGGACGGCCCGCCCCGACCTGGTCGACCAGGCCTACACCGAGGCCAGGCAGCTCCTGGACGAGCTGCGCAGCGTGGCCTGGCGGATCTACCCCACGGCCTTGGACGAGCTGGGCCTGCGCTCGGCCCTCGCCGGGGTGGCCGAGCGGGCGGGGGTGCCGGTGACCGTCCACTACCGCCTGGCCGGCCCGCCCGCGCCCGAGGTCGAGACCGCCCTGTACTTCGTCGCCCGCGAGGCGATCACCAACGCGATCAAGCACGCCGGCGCGGGTGACATCCTGGTGGTCGTGAGCGAAGACGAGCGCACGGTCTCGGTGGAGATCTCCGACGACGGCCGGGGCGGCGCCGACCCGGCCGGCGGCGGGCTGTCCGGCCTGGAGCGCCGGGTGCTGGCCCTCGACGGCCGGTTCACCGTCCAGAGCCCGCCGGGCGGCCCCACGCGGATCGCCGCGGCGCTTCCGAAGGCGGCGCCGTGCGGGTGATCCTGGCCGACGACTCCGTGCTCCTGCGCGAGGGGCTGGTCCGGCTGCTCGACGAGGCCGGGCACACGGTGCTGGCCGCGGTGGGCGACGGCGAGGCGTTGCTAGCCGCGGTGGAGCGGGAGCCGCCCGACGTCGCGGTGGTGGACGTGCGGATGCCGCCCACGCACACCGACGAGGGGCTGCGGGCGGCGCTGGAGATCCGCTCGCGCCGGCCCGGGGTGGGCGTGCTGGTGCTGTCGCAGTACGTGGAGAAGACCTACGCGGCCCGGCTCCTGACCGGGGACACCGCCGGGGTGGGGTACCTGCTCAAGGACCGGGTGTCCGAGGTGGCGGAGTTCCTGGAGTCGCTGGAGCGGGTGCGGTCCGGGGGCGCGGTCTTCGATCCCGAGGTGGTGCGGCAACTGCTGGCCCGGAGCTCGCGCGGGGAGTTGCTCGGCCGGTTGAGCCCTCGGGAGGTGGAGGTGCTGCGTCACCTCGCCCAGGGGTATGTGAACGCGGCCGTCGCCGAGCGGCTGCACGTGTCGTTGAGCACGGTCGAGAAGCACGTCAACGCGATCATGGACAAGCTGGAGCTGGAACGGGATCCGAGCTACAGTCGCCGGGTGCTGGCCATCCTGCGCTACCTGGACTCCTGACCGCCGCAGCGGCCGGTGACCGCGGGCGTCAGGTGGTGGCTCGGCGGCGGATCAGGGCTTCGATGCCGTCGAGGAGCAGGTCGAGCCCGAAGGTGAAGTCCTCGTCCTGCACCCAGCCCACCGCCCCGCGCATCGCCCCGGCGCGCATCGCCGCCGACAGTGCCGGATAGCCCGCCGGATCCACCAGGTCGGCCAGCACCTCGCCGTACTCCTCGGCTCCGCTGATCTCCGACCCGGCCACCGGTGGCCCCCCGCTGCCGCGCACGACCGCGGCGTCGGTGAGCGCGTACCCGGTGAGCGCGCTGGCCACGTTGACCCGCTCGCCGTGGTCGAGCCCCGTGCCCTCCAGTACGGCAAGCGCCCGGTCGAGCCAGAGCAGCCGCCGCGGCCCGAGCGGCGGCACGAGCATGCTGACCGACAGCAGCCAGGGGTGCTCCAGCAGGGCGTCCCGCTGCTGCCTGGTCCAGAGCGCGAGGTACTCCCGCCAGGCCGACTCCCCCGGCTCGGGCGGCGGCGGGGCGACCGCGTCGGCCATCGCGGTGAGCAGGTCCTCCTTGCTGTCCACGTACCGGTAGAGCGCGGTCGCGGCGACCCCGACGCGGGAGGCGACGTTCGCCATCGACACCCCCGCGAGCCCGTCGGCGTCGGCGAGCTCGATGGCCGCGGTGGTGATCGTCGCCAGGTCCAGCCGCGGTCGCGGCCCTCGCCGGTTCACCGGCTCCCGGCCCCACATGCGCTCCACCACGGACGGCAGCGACCGCTGCTCTTCCATCGCACCTCCCTTGACCCACTCCCTGGATTGTGCAGTATCTTGAAACTATGAATGGCCTACACAGTAAGGCGCTCACAGATTCCATTTCCGCCCGGGGCCTGGTCAAAGCCTTCGGGACGACCCGCGTCCTCGACGGGATCGACCTGACCGTGCCCACCGGCTCGCTCCTGGCCCTGCTCGGCCCCAACGGCTCGGGCAAGACCACCACCGTCCGCATCCTCACCACGCTGCTGCGCCCCGACGCCGGGAGCGCCAGCGTCGGCGGCTTCGACGTCAGCCGCCAGGGCGCCGCCGTACGCCGGACCATCGGCCTGACCGCGCAGCAGGCCACCGTCGACGACCTGCTCACCGGCCGGGAGAACCTCGAACTCTTCGCCGGCCTCTACCACCTGGGCCGCAGGCGGGCCCGGCAGCGGGCCCAGGAACTGCTCGACCGCTTCGACCTGGCCGGCGCGGCCGGCCGCCGGGTGGCCACCTACTCCGGCGGCATGCGGCGCCGGCTCGACCTCGCGGCCAGCATGGTCTCCGAGCCGCGCATCCTCTTCCTCGACGAACCCACCACCGGGCTCGATCCGCGCAGCCGCGCCGAGCTGTGGGCGGTCATCCGCGACCTGCTCGCCTCGGGCACCACCATCCTGCTCACCACCCAGTACCTGGAGGAGGCCGACCAGCTCGCCGACCGGGTCGTGGTCATCAACGGCGGCCGGGTCGTCGCCGACGACTCCCCCGCCGCCCTCAAGCGCCAGGTCGGGGCCGAGCGGCTGGTCCTGCACCTGGCCCGCGGCGAGGACCTGCCGCGCGCCGAGGCCGTCCTCGGCCTCCCTCCGGCCTCTCGCCCCGGACCCGGCGGGCTGACGCTGGGCCTTCAGGACTCCGACCACCTCCGCCGCACCCTCGACCTGCTCCACCGCGACGGCATCCCGGTCGAGCGGGTGGAACTGCGCACCCCCACCCTCGACGACGTCTTCTTCACCCTCACCGCCGCCACCGCGGCGACCCCCCTACCCCGCAGCGGAGGCACCGGATGAGCACCGCCCTGACCACGGGCGGCGACCTGTACCGCCTGGTCGGCCGCAACCTGCGCCGCGAGACCCGCATCCTCGACGGCCTGATCGTGAACACCGCCCTGCCGGTGATCATCATGGTGTTGTTCGTCTACGTCTTCGGCGGCGCGATCACCACCGGCTCCAGCGGGCTGGCCTACATCGACTTCGTCGTCCCGGCCGTCCTGCTCATGTCCGGCGGGTACGGCGCCGCCCTGACCGCGGTCAACATCGCCGAGGACATGACCGGCGGCATGATCGACCGCTTCCGCACCCTGCCCATCGCCGCCTGGGCCGTCCCCGCCGGACACGTGCTGGCCTCGGTCATCCGCAACGTCATGGCCTGTGGCTTCGCCCTTCTCGCGGCGATCGTCCTGGGCTTCCGGCCGGACGCCTCACTCACCGACTGGGCCTGGGTGCTGGTCGTCCTCGTCGGCTACGTCCTGGCGCTGTCCTCGGTGGCGGTGCTCTGGGGGCTGCTCGTCCGCTCCGCCCAGGCCGCCGGCGCCTTCAGCTTCGTCGTGCTCTTCCTGCCGTACCTGTCCGACGGCGTCGTCCCCGCCGAGACCATGCCCGGCGCCTTGCGCGAGTTCGCCTACCACCAGCCGGTCACCCCCATCGTGGCCACCCTCCGCTCCCTCCTCCTGGACCAGCCCCTGGGCACTTCGGGGTGGGTGGCCGCCGCCTGGCTGGGCGGCACGGTTGTCCTCAGCGTCCCCCTCGCCGCCCACCTCTTCCGCCGCCGCACCTCCTCCTGACCATCGCTCCCGACGGCCTCTTCGTGGGCTCCTCCTGCGGAGCATGAGCGGCTGACCTTGCCCGTCGGCCCGACGGGCACGCACGTCGGGGAAGACCCGTAGATCGGCGTCCTACCCCGCCGGTAGACAGGCTGCATGCGGGGCAATGCCCGCTGTCCTCGGGCTCGGCAACGTGCGGGCTGTCCGGGAGCTCCTGTGCTGGAGACTTTCCGAGCCGGCTAGCGGTTTCCCGCGGTGAAACACCCTCACTCTCGGGGAGCGCGAGGGGCCGGTAGGCCCCTCGCCTCGGGGGTGTGGGGGGCAGCCGGAGGCGGCCCCCCACACCGGGCAGGGCCCGGGAAGGGAGGACCGTGGTTGGTCAGCGGTGGAAGACGATGGTTTTGTGGCCGTCGAGCACGACACGCTGCTCGGTGTGCCACTTGACCGCGCGGGCCAGGGCGACGCACTCCACGTCCCGGCCGATGGCGACGAGGTCCTGGGGTGAGTGGCTGTGGGTGACCCGGGCGACCTCCTGCTCGATGATCGGCCCCTCGTCCAGGTCGGAGGTCACGTAGTGCGCGGTGGCCCCGATGAGCTTGACGCCGCGGGCGTACGCCTGGTGGTAGGGCTTGGCGCCCTTGAAGGACGGCAGGAAGCTGTGGTGGATGTTGATCGCCCGCCCGGCGAGCTTGGCGCAGAGGTCCTCGGAGAGCACCTGCATGTACCGCGCCAGAACCACGAGGTCGGCCTGGTAGTGCTCGACGAGGGTGAGCACCTCGGCTTCCTGCCGGGGCTTGGTCTCGGGGGTGACCGGCAGGTGGTGGTAGTCGATGCCGTACGACTGGGTGAGGGGCCGCAGGTCGGGGTGGTTGGAGACGACGGCCACGATCTCGATGTCGAGCGCCCCGGAGCGCACCCGGTAGAGCAGGTCGTTGAGGCAGTGGTCGAACTTGCTGACCATGATGAGCACGCGCGGCTTGACCGCGAGGTCGCGCAGGGTGAACTCCATGCCGAGCCCGGCGAGAGCCGTACGCAGGACGTCTTCGGTCACGGGTGAGGTGAACTGGACCCGCATGTAGAAGCGCTCGGCGCCGAACTGCTGGCTCTCGGTGATGTTGCAGCCCTGTTCGGCCAGGAGTCCGGAGACGGCGGCGACGACGCCGGGCCGGTCGGGACACGACAGGGTCAGAACGTATTCGGCGTCGGTCATGCCTTCACCCTCGAGGAGGTCGGATCGTACGGAGCCTTCAGGCTGATCTGGGCAGGGTACAGGGCCCCGGCCAGGTCGACCTGGACCTTTCCCGGCAGCGGCTCGGCGACGACGGCGAGCGCGACCACCCGGCCCAGGGTCGGACTGTAGGCGGCGGAGGTGACGTAGCCTACCGGCCCCGCGTCGGTGAGGAGGGACTCGCCTCCCCACAGGTGGGCGGCCGGGTCGTCGACGGTGAGGGAGACGACGCGCCGGGCGGGTGCGGTCAGGGCGCGCTCGGCGCCGCGGTAGCCGCCGCCGGGCCGGCAGGTGAAGCGGAGCCCGGCTTCGGCGGGGGTGAGGTCGGGTCCGAGCTCGCGGCCCCAGGCGCGGTAGCCCTTCTCCAGGCGCATGGCCTCGATGGCGTAGTAGCCGGCCTGGGTGAGCCGGCCGGTGCCGAGCAGGGTCTCGTAGACGGTCACGGCGAACTCGCTGGGCACGTAGAGCTCCCAGCCGAGCTCGCCGACGTAGGTGACGCGGGTGGCCCGCACGGTGGCGTGCCCGAGGTCCACCAGCCGGGAGGTGCCGAAGTCGAAGGCGGTGAAGTCGGCGCTGGACAGCGACTGCAGGATGGAGCGCGACTCCGGTCCCATCACGCCGAAGACCGCGTAGGCGCTGGTGACGTCCACCAGGACCGCGCGCTGGTCGCCGATGCCCTTGGACAGGTGGTCGAAGTCGCGGGTGGCCTGCGCCGAGCCGCTGACGACGAGGTACTCGTCCCGCGCGACGCGGGTGAGCGTGAGGTCGGACTCGTAGCCGCCCCGGTCGTTGAGCATCCCGGTGTAGACCACCCGCCCGACCTCGACGTCCACCTCGGCGCAGCACAACCGGCGCAGCACCTGGCAGGCGTCCGGCCCCTTCAGCACGAACTTGGCGAAGGAGGTCTGGTCGAACAGGGCCGCACCGGTGCGGCAGGCCGTGACCTCGGCGTCCACGTGCGCCTGCCATTCGGGCCGCTCGAAGGTGTACGGCGCCGCCGGCCCGAAGTAGCTGACCCGCTCCCACCCCATCTTCGACCCGAAGCACGCCCCCGAGGCGGCCAGCAGGTGGTGGACCGGCGAGCGGCGGAGCGGCCGGGCGGTCTCCAGCTCGCGGTTGGGCCACGACATGGCGTAGTGCAGCCCGAGCGTCTCGGTGACGCGCTCGCGCAGCCAGGCCGGGTTGCCCGCCCAGGGGGCGAAGCGCCGCAGGTCGGCGGGCCACAGGTCGCTGGTGGGGCTGCCGTTGACGATCCATTCGGCCAGCGCCCGGCCCGCCCCGCCGGCCGAGGCGATGCCGGCGGAGTTGAAGCCCGCGGCGACGAAGTAGCCCGCCACCGCGGGGGCCTCGCCGAGCAGGAACATGTTGTCGGGGGTGAAGCTCTCGGGCCCGTTGTAGAACATGCGCACGCCGGTGGACTCCAGGGCGGGCACCCGCTGGACGGCGTTCTCCATGATGATCGAGAACTGGTCCCAGTCCTCGTCGAGGAGCTGGAACTCGAAGGGGTGCGGGATGCCGTCCATCCCCCACGGTTTGGCGTCGGGCTCGAAGCCGCCGACGACCAGGCCGCCGACCTCTTCCTTGAAGTAGGCGTAGCCGTCCGGGTCGCGCAGGACCGGCAGGTCGGGCCGGACGCCGTCGATCGGGGCGGTGACGATGTAGTAGTGCTCGGCCGAGTGCAGCGGCACGGTGACGCCGGCCTGCCGGCCGAGCTCGCGGGCCCACTGGCCGGCGCAGTTGACCAGGACCTCGCACTCGATGAAGCCTTCTGAGGTGTGCACGCCGTGCACCCGTCCGTCGCGCACGACGGTGTCCAGGACGCGGAGGCGCTCGACGACCTGGACGCCGTGCCGCTGGGCGCCGCGGGCGAGCGCCTGGGTGAGGTCGGCGGGGTTGGCCTTGCCGTCGCCGGGCAGCCAGACCGCGCCGACCAGGTCGTCGGTGCGCATGACCGGCCACAGCTCGGCGGCCTCGGCGGGCGAGACGACCTCGGCGGTGATGCCGTAGGTGCGGGCCTGGGCGGCGGTGCGGCGGAGCTGGGTCATGCGTTCGGGGGTGCGGGCGACGCTGACGCTGCCGCACTGCTTCCAGCCGGTGCCGAAGCCGGTCTCGGCCTCCAGCCTGCCGTACAGGTCGGTGCTGTACTGGATCAGGCGCGTCATCGACTCGGTGCTTCGGAGCTGGCCGACCAGGCCGGCGGCGTGCCAGGTGGTGCCACAGGAGAGCTGGCCCTGCTCCAGCAGGACGACGTCGGTCCAGCCGAGCTCGGCCAGGTGGTAGGCGACGCTGCAGCCGGCGATGCCCCCGCCGACGATGACAACCTGCGCACGTAGCGGGAGAACGCCATTCTTCACGAAAGATCCCTATGTTTTCCGGGGCCAGGCGCGGAGGTTGCGCAACATGGCGATGAAGGCTTGTTCGGCGGGCCCGAGCAGCCGGTCGCGGCGGTGGGCCAGCACGATCGGCCGGGGCTTGGGTGCGGGGGTGATCTCGACCGCCGCCAGCCGCCCGTCGGCCAGTTCCTGCTCGACGCAGTGCTCGGAGACCAGCGAGACGCCGAGCCCGGCGGCGACCGCCTGCTTGATCGTCTCGGGTCCCCAGATCTCGGCGCGGTCCTTGAGCCCCCACGTCTCCATGGCCTGCTCCTGCAGGTCGCGGGTGGAGGAGCCGGGCTCGCGGATGAGGAAGCGCTCGCCGGCCAGTTCGCCCGGCTCCGCCGTACCCGCGCCGGCCAGGCGGTGGCCGGGCTGGGTGATGAGGACCAGCCGGTCCTCCAGGATCGGCTCGCTGACGAGCTGGGCGGCGGTGGGCACCCCGGCCAGCACCGCGACGCCGATCTCGCCGTCGACCAGGCCGCGCTCGACTTGCTGGCCGTTGCCGGTCCGGATGCCGATCTCGATGCCGGGGTGGCGGTCGCGGAAGGCGGCCAGCAGCGGCGGCAGGAGGTAGGTGCCGACGGTGGTGGTGCCTCCCGCGACCAGCGTCCCGGTCTGCAGGCCGGAGACCTGGCGGATGGCCGCGACGGCCTCGTCGGCCAGCAGGAAGACGCGCTTGGCGTACTCCAGCATGACCTCGCCCTCCGGGGTGAGCCGGATGCGGGCCCCGCTGCGGTCGATCAGGGTGGTGCGCAGTGCCTGCTCAAGCTGCCTGACCTGGTGGGAGACCGACGGCTGGCTGAGGTAGAGCTTCTGCGCGGCGGCCGAGAAGCCGCCGCACTCCACCACCGTCATGAAGATCCAGAGCCGGTGCAGGTTGAGCTGCATGTCGTGTTAACCCCTAGCCGCGGCGATCGAGTCGCGGAGCGCGTCCTCGAGCTCCTCCAGCCGGTGCCAGGGAATCTCCCCCATCGTGCAGATCCGGAAGAAATCCGCGGAAAGTTGCCCCTGACCGGCGTAGATAACATAACCGCGCTTCTTGAGCTCATCGTGAAGCCGGTCGTACGTGACGCTTTCCGGCAGATGAAGCATCGTTACCGTGTTGGACCGGAACCGTTCATCGACCAGGATCCGCAGCCCGAGGCGCTCGAACTGGCCGCGCACCAGCGCCGCCCGCTCCCGGTAGAGCTTGGTGCGGGCCTCGAAGCCGCCCTGGTCGGCGTACTCGGCCAGCGCCTCGTCGAGGGCATAGCAGACCTGCACCGCCGGGGTGAAGGGCACGTCGCTCTTGAGGTAGCTGGCGGCGTTGAGGTAGAGGCTGCGCTCGGGGGCCTCGTGGAAGCGCTCGATCGCCCGCGCGCTGGACAGCAGGAAGGAGATGCCCGGCTGGCCGTGCAGGCCCTTGTTGGCGGTGCCGCAGATGACGTCCGCCTTGACCTCGGCCAGGTCCTGGTCCTCGATCGCGGTGCCGGAGATGGCGTCGATCACGAAGAGCGCGCCGTGCGCGGCGACGATCTCGCCGATCTCCTTGATCGGGTTGATCAGGCCGGTGGTGGTCTCGTGGTGCACGCAGATCACCGCGTCCACGTCGTCGCGGCCGGCCAGCGCGGCGGCCACCGCCTCCGGCGAGGCCGGGACCGTCCAGTCGCTCCCGACCTCGTCGAAGGGGATGCCGTGCGCCTTGGCGATCTTGATCATCCGGTCGCCGTAGACGCCGTTGTTCACGACGAGCACGCCTCGGCCCGCGCGGACCGAGCTGATGACCGCCATCTCCATGGCCGCGGTGCCCGACCCGGTCACGAGCAGGGCCTCGTGCGTGCCGGCCAGGTTCAGGGCGCGCGGGAGCGCCTCCCGGATCCGGAACAGCAGCTCGCTGAACTCCGGCTCGCGGTGGCAGAGGTCACCGCGCAGCAGGGCGTCCTTGACCCGCTGCGACGTGCAGGCCGGGCCGGGATTCAACAGAATGAGCTCTTGGTCCATCATCCACTCGATCTTGGGTAGGTATCGGGCATTACGGACGCTAGCTTCGGGGTCCACCGCGGAACAGCCTGGATTTCGCTATGGCCCCCATAGCCAAAGCGGTCCGGCCGGGTGTTGCCCGCCAGAGAGCGGACGGATGGGATGGATCGGTGACGTTAGAGCTGCTGGTCGCCTGCATGTTCGCCGTCGTGTCCGGCATGAACGACGGCGGCGCCCTGCTGGCGACGGGGCTCAAGCTGCCGAGCGTGCGCCCGCTGACCGGGGTGCTCACCCTGGTCGTGCTGATCGCGCTGGTCCCGCTGGTGACCAGCCAGGTCGCGCTGACCTTCGTGACCAGGCTGGCCTCCTTCGACGGCCCCGGCGGCCGGCAGGCCATGACCGTCGGCGTGCTGGTGGCGGTGGCGGTCGCGATGACGCTGAGCGCCCGGGGCCGGCCGACCAGCCTGACCCTGGCCGTCGTGGGGGCGCTGACCGGCGCGGGGCTCGGCTGGGGGCTGCCGGTCTCGCCCGGCTGGGTGGTGCTCGTGCTCGCCGTCGGCCTCGCCTCCCCCTTCGTCGGCGCGCTGGTGTCGTGGGCGGTGACCCGGCTGCTGACCGGCCTGTCCACCTCGGGCGCGCTGCGCCGCTGGCACGTGGCCGGCTTCTGGCTCCAGGGGCTCGCCTACGCGGCCAACGACGGCCAGAAGATGCTGGCCGTCTTCCTGATCGCCACCGGCACGGGCGGCCTGCCGGTGACCGCCGCCACCGCGGGCCTGTTCGCCCTCGGCGCGCTGTACGGCATGCCGCGGGCCGGCCGTACGCTCTCGCGCGAGATCCTGGCCTCGCGCCCGCTGCACGGGGTGGCCGCCGAGCTGGGCGCCGGCCTCACCGTGGTGGGCTGCGCGGCGGCCGGGACGCCGGTGTCGATGACCCAGGCCATCGCCGGCGGGCTGATCGGCGCCGGAGTGTCGCACGGCGGTGGCCGGGTCCGCTGGTACGCGGCGGTCAAGATCGTGTCAGCGTGGATGCTCACCCTCCCGGTGAGCCTGGTGCTCGCCGCCGGCGCGGCGTTCTTCGTCAAGGAGGTTCTCGGGTGAGACGGCTGCGGCGGATCCGCGATCTGCTCAGCGGGCGCATGGACGGTGCGCTCACGGAGGCGCTGCTCGGCCAGCTCGAAGCCACCAAGCAGGGGGCCTGGCTGGCCATGGCCATGATCAGTGGCGAGGTGGGGCGCACCGGGGCGCACGAGCAGATGCGCGCCATCGAGCACCTGGGCGACGAGGAGCGCCGGCGCCTGGTGGACGAGCTGCGCGACGCGCTGGTCACGCCGATCGACCGCGAGGACCTGTTCCGGCTGTCGCGCTCGATCGACGACGTGCTCGACTCGCTGCGCGACTTCGTGCGCGAGTCGCACCTGTACCGGGTGCCGGACCAGATCCGCTTCAGCCCGCTGCTCGACCAGGTCATCACCGGGATCGACGCCCTGGAGAACGCGGTGCGCGACCTGGCCTCGCGCCCGTCGGCCGTGGTACACGACGCGCTGGAGGCCAAGAAGGTGGGCGGGGCGATCCGCCGGATGTACCAGTACGAGATCTCGCGGATCTTCTCCGGCGAGCTGACCGCCGAGGCGATGAAGGAACGCGAGCTCGTCCGGCGCCTGGAGATCGTGGGCATGGCCATCGGCGAGGCCGCCGACGCCATCGCCGACGGGGCGATGAAGAGGTGAGCGGCGTGGAGCAGGCGAACGACCGGCCGGCGGCGCGCGTGGTGGCGCTGGATCGGGAAGGCCGGGTGCTGTTGATGCACTGGCGCGACTACGTGAGCGGCGCGGAGCTGTGGGAGCCGCCGGGCGGGGGGATAGACCCGGGAGAGAGCGCGCTGGAGGCGGCCCGGCGGGAGTTGACCGAGGAGACGGGACTGCCCGGCTCAGCGGTCGAGCACATACATGTGCTGGTCGAGCGCGACTTCACCTGGCTGGGCGAGCGCTACGTGAAGTCGGAGCCGTTCTACCTGGCCAGGCTCGCGATCAGCGAGCCCCCGGTGGATCCGGGCGAGTTGACCGAGGAGGAACGGCGGACCTACCTGGGCTACGGGTGGTTCGACCCGGGCGAGCTACCGCCTCATGTCGAGCCTCCCAACCTGGCCGCGGTGATCAGCGAGCTGACGTAGCCCGCCGCCGCCTCGGCCTCGGCGAAGCCGGCCGAGCCCGAGTCGTGCTCGACGTGGAAGCCGGCCTCGGCCGCGCTGACCTTCACCGCGCCGGCGACCAGCACCGGGCCGCGGTGCTGCGGCGGGTCGTAGCGGTTCTGGAAGAGCGCCAGCCGCAGGTGCCGGACGAGCAGCGCCCGGACCCCCTCCCCGGCCAGCAGCTCCTGCAGCCGCAGGAGCTGCTCGATCTGTTCTTCTTCCGCCCGTTCAGGAATGACGGACGCCTGCACAGCGCGCATTGGCACCACATGTCCTTAAGTCGGTGGGATTTTCCCTGCCCTGACACCAGAGTGCACTTGAGTGACTACTCTAGGTACCGACACCGGTGCCACACAGCCCTTGTGTGGCTACCAATCTGGTTTGTAGAACCGTGTAGAACCGGAGCGACGATGCCCCCCGCACGCGAGCTCGATCCGAGTTCCAGTCCGCTGGCGTTCTTCGGCTCCGAGTTACGGGAACACCGGATGCGCGCCGGCCTGTCCCAGGAGCAGCTGGCCGAGCGGCTCAGCTACAGCCTGTCGCTGGTGTGCGCGGTCGAACTCGCGAAACGCAGCCCGTCTCGCGACTTCGCCGAGCGCGCCGACCAGGTCCTGGAGACCGGCGGCGAGCTGTCGAGGCTCTGGCCGCTGGTCCGGCAGGCGGTCTACCCCGCCTGGTTCCGGCCCTGGCTGGAGATCGAGCAGACGGCGCGCACGCTGCAAACCTGGCAGCCCCTCCTGGTGCCAGGTCTGCTGCAGACGGAGGAGTACGCGCGGGAGATCCTCCGGCGCGAACCGGGCGCCACCGCCGAACAGGCGGAGGAGGCGGTCGCCGCCCGGATGATCAGGCAGGCCATCCTGCACCGGCCGGACCCGCCCATGTACTGGGCGGTGCTGGACGAGTGGGTGCTGCACCGGCCGGTCGGCTCCGCCGAGACAATGCGCGGGCAGATCCGGGCCCTCCTGGAGGCCTCCGACCTGCCCAACGTGGTCGTCCAGGTGGTGCCGAAGGACAGTCCGGCCGTGCCGGGGCTCACCGGGGCGTTCGTCGTCGCGAGGACGCCGGGCGAACCGGACCTGGTCTATCTCGAATCGGCGGGAGAGGGGTATGTGACCGACCGTCCGCTGGACGTGGAGTCGATCACCCGCCGGTACGACGTCATCCGGTCACTCGCCCTACCGGTTCACGCGAGTCTACATTTGCTGTCAGAAGCAGAGGAGAATCTATGAAGGAGATCATCTGGCGCAAGTCCCGCCGTAGCGGCAGCAACGGCGGGGACTGCGTCGAAGTGGCCGTCCTCGAGACCCCCGAGGACGTCGCCACGCCCAAGGCGCAGGCCGACCGCCTGTTCGTCCTGCGCGACTCCAAGGACCCCGAAGGTCCGCGGCTCTACTTCACGCCGGCCGAATGGGAGGCTTTCCGCCTCGGCATGAAGGACGGCGAGTTCGACGACCTGAGCTGATCGCGGCCAGGTACGCCCCCTCCCTACGGGGAGATTCTCACCTCTCGGCATTACATCGTTCCAAGCGGCTCCGCCTGCCCCGAGAGGCGGCGCCGCTCAGCCCAGTTCCGCCAGCGTCGCGGGGATCAGCTCGCGCAGCAACCCGCCGCCGACGCGGTCGTGCTCGTCCTCCACGCTCCCGCCGGTGGCCAGCGCCCGGCGGTAGGCCGCCCGCTCCGCCTCCCCCGGGTACGGCAGCGCGGTCAGGGCGCACGCCAGCCGGATCCGCCCGTCGTCCCGCCGGTCGACGGTGACCACGTGGGTCCGCAGCCAGCTCTCGTCGGCCCCGCCGAACCAGCCGCACTTCACCGCGACCTCGCCGGGGAACAGCTCCCGCACCCCGAAGGTCTGCGTGGCGGCCACCATCCACTGCAGGATGCGCTGCGCGTCGCGGTCGCCGAACGACCCCGCCTGGGCCAGCGCCGCGTAGGCGGTGACCACCTCGGAGGCGGCCACCTCGACCGACCCGAACGAGGCCGGATCGGTGCTCGGCGGCGCCCAGCGCACCCCGGTGCGCTCGGCGAGGCGGTCGAGGATCACCAGCGGCCCGGTGCCCAGCCACAGCCGCAGCGTGTCGGCGTTCGACGACTCGACCACCGCGGGCTCGGCCGCCGAGGCCCACTCGGGGGTCCGGTCGGCCACCCAGGCGTAGAGCGGCTTGAGCAGCGAGGCGCAGCGCAGGCGCTGGTTGCCGAGACGGAACCCGGCGGCTCTGGCGGGCCCGCCGTACCCGGTGACCAGCCCGGCGGCCTGCACGGCGGCGCCGGAGTCGAGGTCGCGCACCAGCGCGTCGAAACTCATGGCGTCACCGTAGAGCATGCGGAAAGAACTCGTCCGCAATGCTGGTTAGCGTGGGCCCGTGAACTTCTCCTGGAGCCAGGTCTCCGCCCGCCGTCTTGCCCGCCACCACCTGTCCGCCCCGGCGGAGGGGCTGCCGCTCGCCGAGGTGGTGCGGCGCATGGGCAGCACGCACGCCCAGGTGATGTCCGCCGCCGAGCTCGGGCTGGGCCTGCGGAGCAAGGGTGCGACGCGGCAGAGCGTGCGCGAGGCGCTGTGGCAGGAGCGCAGCCTGGTCAAGACGTTCGGGCCGCGTGGCACCGTGCACCTGCTGCCGGCGGAGGACCTGCCGGTCTGGCTGGGCGCGTTGTCGGCCCTGCCGTCCGCCACGGCGGCCACGCCGGAGATGCGGATGCCGGCCGAGCAGGTCGAGGCGGTGATCGCGGCGATCGGCGAGGCGCTGGACGGCCAGGAGCTGACCGTCGACGAGCTCGACGCCGAGGTGGTCGCGCGCACCGGGCCGTGGGCGGGCGACCTGGTGATGCCGGCCTTCCAGGGGTGGTGGCCGCGCTGGCGGCAGGTGATCTCGGTGGCCGCGCACCGCGGCGTGCTCGCCTTCGGCGCCGGCCGTGGCCGCAAGGTCACCTACGTCAACCCGCGGATCGAGCCGGCGCCGGCCGACTCGTCCCTGGAGCAGGTGGCGACCTGGTTCCTGCACGCCTTCGGCCCGGCGACCCCGGAGCGCTTCGCGCACTTCATGAACGCGCCCAAGCCGCTCGGCCGCGCCGTGTTCGACCGGCTCGACCTGGAGGCGGTCACCGTCGAGGGCCGGCCGGCGGTGGTGGCGCGCGGCGACCTGTGGGTGCCGGACGAGCCGCCGTCGGGGGTGCTGCTCCTGCCGTACTTCGACTACTACAGCTATGCCGTCGGCAACGACAAGGAGCTGCTGCACCCCGGCCCGGCGGCCGAGCGCGTCATGGGCAAGAACTTCCAGACGCTGATCGTGGACGGGGTGGTGGCCGGGCTCTGGCACCAGAAGCGGTCGGGCAGCCGGCTGGCGGTCACCGTGGAGGCGCTGACCGCGGTCGACCTCGACCTGCTGGAGGAGCAGGTCATCCGGGTCGGTGAGATCATGGAGGCCCGGCCCACGCTGACCCTCGGCCCGGTGACCGTCGGCGGCCACGCCTGAGGCGGGGGCCACCCCTACCGCGGCACGGGGGATGGCACCCTGGCGGATCGGGCGGAAAGCCGGATCGATGAGGGGGCGCGCCCTTCCTACCGTGAGGTCATGACACTCGCCTGGGCAGGTCTGACCTTCCTCCTCACCGCGCTGGGAGCCTTATGGCTCCACCTCACCGGCCAGGGGCCGCGTGACCTCTCGCCGGCGGTCATCCTGATCGCCGTCTCGCCGAGCCTGGCCGCCTTCGCCGTCGCCGCCTGCACCGGGCGGCTGCGCGCGCTGGCGCGCCAGGCGCTCGACTGGCGGCACCACTGGGGCTGGTACGTCCTGGTGCTGCTCGCCCCGATCGCCATCGCGCTGACCATCGACGCCGTGTTCGCGCTGCGGCACGGCGCGGCCCCGGCGCAGTGGCTGCTGCTGCCGGGGCTGGCCGTGCTCGGCCCGCTGCTGACCGGCCCGCTGGGCGAGGAGTTCGGCTGGCGGGGCTTCGGCGGGCCGCTGCTGGAGCGGCGCTACTCCTGGCTGACCGCGTCGGTGATCATCGGCCTGCTGTGGACCGCCTGGCACCTGTGGCCGATCTTCAACGCCCAGGGCGGCGAGAGCGCCGTGGACATGGTGCAGAGCCTGGTCAGGCTGGTGTCCACCGCGGTGATCTACGCCTGGCTGTACCGGCGCACCGGCCTGCCCGTGGTGCTGGTCGCGCACTTCGGCCACAACCTGTCCGTCGAGCTCATGCCGGCCGAGGTGATCGGCTCCGACCTGGGCGCGCTCACCCTGGCCGCGATCTACCTGGTGCTGGCGGTCGCGCTGGTCACAGTGACCGGTCGGCGGGACCGTCGTAGTGTTCCGGTCCCTGCATAGCCAGGTCCAGCGGCTGCACCATCGGCGAGTTGGACGAGGCGCGCCAGCCCTTCTCGCGGGTCGTCTCCTCGATCGAGTGCGCGCACAGGGACAACGAGCGGCATACGATGAACAGCGCCTTGAGCTGGAGCGGCTCGTAGCCCATGTCGAGGCCGATGCAGCCCATCGAGCCGGGCCCGTTGATCCAGATCCGGCGGCCGAACACCTCCTCGGTGGCCTCCTCCATGGCCCGCGCGATGCGCACGTACCGCCCGGTGATGCCGAGCTTGTCCGACAGCTCCATCAGCCGGGCGGTCCGCGGGTCGCGGATGTGCTGGGCGTGGTGGAAGCCGGCCATGCGCTCCCGGCGGGCGCGCATCTCGGCGACGGTACGGCGAGCCGCCTCCTCGTCGCTGATGCCCTCCTCCTCCGCCCGGCGGCCGACGCCGAGGAAGAGCTCGGCCGGCCGGTCGGCGGTGCCGTGCAGGCGGCCGATGCCGGCGACGCCCGCGGCGACCGCGGAGTTGAGCTCGGCGCCGCCGGAGGTGGCGAAGCGCACGGTGGCCGAGGAGGGCGACATGGCGTGCTCGGCCATGTTGACCATGATCGCGTCGGTCATCCGGCCGACCTCGGGCGTCGGCAGCTCACCCTTGAGCACGAGGTGGAAGTGCTCGGCGAAGGTGATCGAGCCGGTCAGCTCGTTGACGTCGTAGCCGCGGACCACGATGCGGTCCTTGTTCTTCCACGCGATCGCGGTCTCCCACGCGAAGGGCTTCTTGTCGCTCAACGGGTTTTCCTTTCCGGGAAGTACACGCACGCCGGGTCGATCTCCTCGCGCAGCAGGCGGATCTCTTCGGGGTCCGGTAGGACCACCGTGTCCAGCGAGTCACGAAATTTCGGGATGAAGCCGGTGTTGTCGAGCACGTCCTGCGCGCTCGCCCCCGGCATGAGCGCGGTCACGGTGAGGGCCGAGTCCTCGGCCTCCATGACGCACAGGGTGGTGACGACCTTGACCTTCAGCGGCCCGAGGCCCGCCTTGGCCCGTTCTCCGGGGCCGCCGAGGAAGCCGGGGCTGGTGACGTAGTCGCAGCGGGCCGGGAAGCGCCGCCGCTCGTGGTCGGTGAGCACGACGACCTGGCCGCAGTGGCTGGCGATGTCGTTGGCGCCGCCGCTGCCGGGCAGCCGCTTGCCGGCCACCCAGGTGGAGTTGATGTTGCCGAACTCGTCCACCTGCGCGCCGCCCAGGAAGCCGGTGCGCACCAGGCCGCGCTGGACCATGCCGCCCAGCGCCTCGAAGAGGGTGCCGTGCCGGGAGGCGCCGTGCATCAGCCGCGGGTCGACGACCGAGACCGGCGTCGGCATCACCTTGGGGAAGATCACGCCGGACTCGATGACCAGCTTGGCGTCGGGCGCGTGGGTGCGCTGCGCCAGAGTCGCGGCCAGCAGCGGCAGCCCGGTGCCGACGATCACCAGGTCGCCGTCGCGGATCTGCCGGGCGCCCTCGACCACGAGCAGCTCTCGGGGCAGCGCGTTCACACCAGCCTCCTCATCTGCTCGGCCAGCTCGCGGCGCAGGTCGCCGGAGGCGTCACGGGTCTTCAGGTACTCCTCGAAGGAGGCGCCCAGGTTGGCCGCCAGCCAGCCGCGCACCTGCTCGTCGCCCTCGCGGCCGCGGGCCTGGTACTCCTTGATCTCGCCTTCGGCGAAGTCGTAGGCCCGGTAGACCGAGGTCGGGAAGGCGCCGTAGGGCTGCTCGACGACCGCGCTGACGTACGCCTCGGGGATGGTGACCTGCTCGGGCCGGTCGGCGAAGGCCCCGGCGGGCAGCACCTCCTCGGCGCTGACGATGGTCGCGTGCGCGGCACGCACCATGTCCACCTCGTGCGAGGTGACGCCCTCGATGACCACGTTGCCGTTCAGGTCGGCCCGGTTGGCGTGGATCAGCGCCACGTCCGGGCGCATCGCCCTGAGCAGGACCACCGGCCGGTTCTCGAACGGGTCGGTGCCCTCGCGGGCCACCCCGTCGCGCACCAGGTCGGCCAGCAGGTCGGTGCCGAGCAGGCTGCGCGTCGGCAGGTACGGCAGGCCGAGCGCCCCCGCGGCGAAGCGCGTGGCCATGGCCAGGTGGGAGTGGTCGCCCACGCTCACCTCGCCGCGCTCGACCGCCCGACGCCAGGCGAACAGCGTGCCGTACCGTTCGAGGTTGCCGGTGCCCTGCTCGGTGCGGGCCACCAGGCCGGCGGCCACCAGCATGTCGAGCGGGAGCGAGAGGTTGCAGCCGACCACGGTCAGCTCGCCGGGGCCCTGCCGGATCACCTCGTGGACCAGCGCCATCGGGCAGCGGTTGATGTTCTGGCCGCCCATGCCCAGCACGGCGCCGGGCCGGACGAAGCGGGAGACCGCCTCGGCGGCGGTCAGTAGCTTATGCACGCCGACCGCCACTCGGTGTAGAAGTCCCAGACCTGCGGCGAGCACTCGGGCGGCCCGAACTGCGACAGCTTGGCGCCCATGTGCGGCAGGTGCGCGTAGGCGCCGACGCCGGGGCGGTTGACGTGCAGCATGCCGGCCTCGAACCGCTCCAGCGCCTCGAACATGGTGGCCGGGTCCTGGGTGAAGATGGTGCCGCTCATGCCGTACCTGACGGAGTTGGAGATGCGCATGGCCTCGTCGAAGCCGTCGCAGTCGACGACGGACAGCACCGGGCCGAAGATCTCCTCCTGGGCGATCTCGCTGTCCCAGGGCACGTCGCGCAGGACGGTCGGCTCGACGTAGAAGCCGTTGCCGGGGGCGCGCCCGCCGCCGGTGGCGACCTTGGCGCCCGTCTCCTGGGCGGACTTGATCGCGTCGAGGCAGGCCTGCATGCGCGCCTCGTTGATCACCGGGCCGATGCTGGCGGACTCGTCGAAGCCGTAGCCGACGCGCAGCTTCGCGACCTCGGCGATCAGCTTGTCGAGGAAGGCCTCCTTGACCGCGCGGTCCACGATCACCCGTGAGGTCGCGCTGCACCGCTGGCCGGACTGGCCGAAGGCGCCGAAGGCGGCGGCCTTGGCCGCCTTGTCCAGGTCGGCGTCGGCCAGCACGATCACCGCGTTCTTGCCGCCCAGCTCCAGTTGGGTGCGGAGCAGGCGGGGCGCGCCGGCGGTGTGGATGCTCAGCCCGACCGGCAGCGAGCCGGTGAAGCTGATCCCGGCCACCTTGGGGTGAGCGACCAGCGCCTCGCCCGCGGCGATGTCGCCCTGCACCAGGTTGAGCACGCCGGCCGGCACGCCGGCGTCGGCGAAGGCCTCCACCAGCAGCGCGGCGGTCAGCGGGGTGAACGGCGACGGCTTGAGCACCGCGGCGCAGCCGGCCAGCAGCGCGGGCGCGACCTTCCACATCGGGATGGCCAGCGGGAAGTTCCAGGGCGTGATCAGGCCGACCACGCCGATCGGCGCGCGGAAGGTGTAGGAGAAGGTGCGGGGCTCCTCGGCGGGGAGGGTCTCTCCCTTGAGCCGGCGGCCCTCCCCCGCGGTGAAGTCGAGGATGGCCAGGGCCCGCTTGACCTCGCCGCGCGCCTCCTTGAGCAGTTTGCCCTGCTCGCGGGTGATCGCCTGGGCGAAGTCCTCGGCCCGCTCCTCGATCAGCCGCTCGGCGGCCCGCAGGAACTCGGCGCGCTTGATCGGTCCCAGGGCCTTCCAGGCGGGCATCGCCGCGGCCGCGGCCTCGACCGCGAGCTCCACGTCGGCCCCGCCCGACTCGGCGAAGTCCCCGAGGTGGTCGGAGAGGTCGCCGGGGTTGAGGTTCGGCCTGGTTTGCCCGCTCTCGGGGGCACGCCACTCCCCGCCGATGTGGTTGAGCAGGTAGTGACTCGCCATCGGGGTCCTTTCTGGATCTGTGTCTGGTACGGCACAGCCTCGCGGCAGGGCATCAACCGGACAAGTGACCGAAGACCGATCGCCGGTATAGGCAGCGGCTATACGCCTTTCCCTATAGCCCTCATAACAAAGTGCCCGGTTGGCCCCTTCAGCACGAAGGACTAGACATGCCGGGAAGCGACCTTCAGCAGCGCTGGCGCGAGTTCACCTGGAATTCAGGTGGAAGTCGGAATTTCCCCACCCGGCATAGTCCACCATTCGGGGCGATAACTCTCAAAAGGATGGAAATTATGAAGAACCTCCGAATAGGGGTGCTTGCCGTGTTCTCCGCGCTGACCCTGGCCGCCTGTGGCGGGTCGGGCGCCGGCGACTACGACTGGGGTGCCGCTCCGGACAGCTCGAAGATCGCCGCACAGGGCAAGGACCTGCCCACCTACGGCCTGGCCCCCGACTGGGCCAACTACGGCGAGGTCGTCAAGGCCTTCTGCGCCAAGCACGGCGCCACCTGCGACCACAAGGACACCGACATGTCCTCCGCCGACGAGATCAAGGCCTTCGACGCCGAGAAGGACAAGCCGGTCGCCACCGCCAGCGACATCGGCCTGATGTGGGGGCCGGTCGCCGAGGCCAAGGGCGTCGTGCCGGCCTACCAGCCGCCGAACGCGAGCAAGCTCAAGGACTGGCAGAAGGGCAAGGGCGGCTGGGTCGCCACCTTCGTCGGCGCCCCCGCCTTCGTGGTCAACGTCGACAAGGTGCCGAACGCCCCCAAGACCTGGCAGGACCTGCTCAAGCCCGAGTACAAGGGCATGATCGCCATCAAGAACCCGGCCAGCTCCGGCACCGGCCAGTCGATGCTGGTGGCCGCCGCGGTCGCCGCCGGCGGCACCGTGGACAACCTCGGCCCCGGCTTCGACTACTTCAGGAAGCTCAAGGACTCCGGCAACCTGTCGGCGGCCAAGATGAGCGAGGACACCCTGGAGAAGGGCGAGGCCCCCATCCAGGTGAACTACGACTTCAACGGGCTGGCCCAGAAGGCCGCGCTCAAGGCCAAGAACGTCGACGTCGAGGTGATCATCCCGGCCGACGGCTCCGTCTGGGCGCCCTCCGGGCTGATGATCAACAAGTACAACACCGCCAAGGGCGACTTCCTCAAGGGCTTCCTCGACTACGTGCTGACCGACGAGGCGCAGATCCTGTTCGCCAAGTTCGGCGCCCGCCCGATCCGCGTCCTCAACGGCGACCTGCAGCTCCCGGCCGACGCCAAGGCCAACTGGCTGCCCGACGCCGCCTACGCGCCGGTCAAGGAGATCGAGATCACCAAGATCAACGTGGAGCAGATCGTCGCCGACTGGGAGGCGAAGGTTCTCGCGTGAGCGCAGGCACCTCCGAGCCCGTGGTGGCGGGGAACGCCGTGTCCCCGCCCCGTGCGGCCCTTCGCGTGAAGCGGTTCCTGCTCGCCTGGGGACCGGCCCTGCCCCTGCTGCTGTTCGCCTTCGCCATGCTGGTGCTGCCCGCCCTGCGGCTGCTGCACGACACCTTCGCGCTGCGCGACGGCGGCTACGGCCTCGACAACATCACCAAGGTCGCGGCCAACCCGGTCGACCGGCAGGCCATCGTGGGCTCGCTGGCTCTCGGCTTCGTGCAGGCGACCCTGGCCACCGCGATCGGCGCGCCCGCCGCCTGGCTGATCACCCGCATGCGGCTCGGCGGGCGGGCCTTCTGGCTCTCCCTGATGAACGTCGCCTCCAACTTCGCCGGCATCGGCCTGGCCTTCGGCTTCGTCGCGCTGATCGGCACGACCGGCATGCTGACGCTGCTCACCGGGCTGGAGTTCCCCTCGGCCGGCTCCTTCTCCGGGATGAACCTGGTCTACCTCTACTTCAACGTGCCGATGTTCGTGCTGCTCACGCTGCCGGCGCTGAGCGTGCTCAAGGACGACTGGCAGGAGGCCGCGGAGGTCTGCCGCGCCACCCGGTGGCAGTTCTGGCGCTACGTCGGGCTCCCGGTGCTCGGCCCGTTCATGACCGCCGGCTGGCTGCTCATCTTCACCTGGACCATCGGCGTCTACGCCGTCGCCTACGCGCTGGCCGCCTCCCCGGACTCGGTCAAGCTGATCACCCTGCAGATCGGCACCACCCTGGAGTCCAACGTCTTCGGTCTGGAGCGCGCGGCCGTGCTCAGCGTGCTGCTCATGCTCCTGGCCATCGGCTCGACGGCGCTCTACCGCCTGTCGCTCAAGCGCGCTGCGAGGTGGTTGTGACCCGCAAGACCTTCCTCGGCCTGCTCGCCGTCTACTTCGGCCTGCCGCTGCTGGCCGCGTTGCTGTACTCGGTGGCCACCCGCTGGACCGACACCCCGCTGCCCGACGGCTACACGCTGGAGCACTGGGCCAAGCTGGTCACCAAGCCCGACGTCGCCGCCGCGCTGGGCCGCTCGGTGCTGCTGTCGGTGGTCGTGGTGGCGATCAACATCGTGCTGGTCGTGCCCGCCGCCTACTGGTCGGTGGTGCACAACCCGAAGGTCGGCTCGATCATCCAGTCGGTCGCGGTGATCCCCTTCGCCGTGCCGTGGGTGGTCGTCGGCGCGGGCATCCAGCTCGTCACCGCCTCGGTGGCGCCCGACCTGTTCCGCACCTTCTGGCTGCTGGCCGCCTCGACCGCGGCGATCTCCTTCCCGTTCATGTACTGGGCGGTGGAGAGCGCGTTGCTGGCGGCGGGAGCCGTACAACTGTCCGAAGCGGCGGCCACCTGCGGGGCCACGCCCGGGCAGACGCTCGCCCGGGTGATCCTGCCCGCCGTCCGCGGCGGGGTCGTCTCCGGCTCGCTGCTGGTGGTCGCGACCGCGATGAACGAGTTCGCGCTGGCCAAGATCCTGGTGGGGGTCAGCTACGAGACCCTGCCGCTGTGGTCGGCGCGGCAGTTCGTCTCCCGCACGCTCAGCGACCCCAACGCGCTGGCCGTCATCACCGTCTTCACCTTCGGCTTCCTGTTCGCCATGTCCGCGCTGGTCGTGCGCCTCGGGCGGGGCCGGGTCACCACGATCGGAAGGACCCTTCGTTGAGCCACGTCGTCCTCGAAGGCATCACCAAGCGCTACGCCGGGCACACCGCGCTCAACGGCGTCTCGGTCAGCGTCGAGCAGGGCGAACTGCTCGCCCTGCTCGGCCCCTCCGGCTGCGGCAAGACCACGCTGCTGCGCTGCATCGCCGGGCTCACCGAGTTCGACACCGGCCGGCTGACCATCGGCGGCCAGGACATGACCGGCGTGCCCGCGCGCAAGCGGCCGATCGGCATGGTCTTCCAGTCCTACGCGCTCTTCCCCAACCTGACCGTGCGCGGCAACATCGCCTTCCCGCTGACCGTGCGCAAGCAGCCCAGCGCCGAGCGGGTGCAGGAGATGCTCGACCTGGTCGGCCTCGGCGAGCTCGGCGACCGGCTGCCCAACCAGTTGTCCGGCGGCCAGCAGCAGCGCGTCGCGCTGGCCCGCGCGCTGTCGCCGCGGCCCGAGGTGCTGCTGCTGGACGAGCCGCTGTCCGCGCTCGACGCGCAGGTACGGCACCGCCTCCGTGACGAGGTGCGGCGCATCCAGCACCAGGTGGGCATCACCACCGTCTTCGTCACCCACGACCAGTCGGAGGCGCTGGCCATCTCCGACCGGGTGGCGGTCATGAACGCCGGGGACATCGAGCAGTGCGCGCCGCCGGCGGCGATCTACACCGCGCCCAGCACCCGCTTCGCCGCCGGGTTCGTCGGTAACCGGAACACCCTGGAACTACCCGCGGTGGACGGGCGGGTCGTCGCGGGGGGCGCCTTCGACGTGGCGGCTCCGGGTCCGGCGGAGCGGGTGTTGTGCATGTTCCGTCCCGAGGACGTCGAGCTGGCCGTGGACGGGCCCGGAGCGCGGGGGACGGTGGACGTCACGGTGTTCCTGGGGGCGACCACGCGGGTGTACACGCAGGTCGAGGTCAACGGGCAGCCGGCCACCGTCTTCGCCGACCTGTCCTCTCGGGCGGCGGCGCGGCTCTCGCCCGGCGACCCGGTCCGGGTCCGGGTGGCCGACGACCACGTCCAGGTCTTCCCCACCTGAAGGCCGGCCGGGCTGTGCACCCGTATGGGAAGGCGGGCGCGGCCCTCGCCACCGCGCCCGCCTGGTTCTGGGGTCAGCCGCCGGCCAGTCGCTCGTCCACCTCGGCGGCCTTGACCCGGCCGAGGGCGCGCAGGGCCACGGCCCGGTTGGCGTGCAGGTCAGGGGCCGGAGCGAGCGCGATGGCCCGGTCGAGGTCGGCCACCGCCCCCGCCGCGTCCCCCTGCTCGAACCGCAGGACCGCCCGGTTGCCCCAGGCCGCGGCCAGCTCGGGCGCCCCGGCGATGGCCTGGTCGAAGGCCGCCCGAGCCGCCTCGAACCGCCCCGCCGCCGTCTCCACCTGCCCGAGGACGGCCAGCAGGTAGGGGTTGCCCGGCGCCACTTCCAGCCCGGCCTCCACGACCTCCCGCGCCTCCGCGTCCCGTTCCAGCCCGGCCAGCACCCCGGCCCGGTTGACATAGGCGTCCACGTACTCGGGATCGAGCTCGATCACGTAGGCCAGATCGGCCAGCGCCTGCTCGACCCGCCCGAGGACCAGCCCCGCCTCGGCCCGGTTGTAGTACGCCTCCGGCAGCGGCGGCCCGAGCCGGATCGCCTGCTCGTAGTCGGCCAGCGCCTCCTCCGCGTGCCCCAGCTTGAGCAGCAGGTTGCCCCGGTCGAGGTAGTGGTCGGGCAACGCGACGCCGAGCGCCAGGGCCGCGCCGTACTCCTCCAGGGCCTCCTTGCCCTGCCCCCGAGCGGCCAGGAGCTGGGCGCGGTTGGCCAGCAGGACCATGCGGTGCACCGGGTGCCGCTCGCCCAGCTCGGCGGCCAGGGCGAGGGCGGAGTCGACCAGGTCGAGCGCCCGGTCCACCCGGCCTTCGCGGAACTCCACCAGCGCCAGCCCGTTGCGGTCGAAGCCCAGCTTGAAGGCGCGCTCGGCCGGGTCGGGCAGCAGCGTGGAGACGGCGATCGCCTGGTTGAGCCAGCCGCGGGCCCGGCCCAGGTCGCGGGTGGCCGGGTCGGGGTTGCGGGCGTCGAGCATGGCCAGGCCGTAGGCGCTGGCGGCGTGCATGGCCGGGTCCTGGCTGACGCGGCGCACCTGTTCCCACAGCCGGCCCGCCTCCTCGCGCCGCCCGAGTCCGCCCAGGGCGGTGGCGGTGCGCTGGGCGAAGTCCCACCAGCGGGCGCTGCCGGGTTCGGTGCGCTCCAGTCCGAGCGCGCCGAGTTCGGCGACGGCGTGCAGGAAGCCCTCCTGCGTGCAGCGGTCCACCTCGGCCCAGAGCCGGCCGGCCGTGCGGGTGTCGGGCGGAGCGGGCGGCCCGCCCGACCACACCTGGACGGCCAGCACGTCGGGCGGGATGCGGCGCGTCAGCACCGCGAGCAGTTCGAGGTCGGTCGGATCGGCCTCGGCCGCGTTGCCGACCGCCAGCACCCGGCCCGGCGGCACGGCGGCGCGCACGAACTCGCAGAGCCCGTTGGCCAGCCGCAAGGTGCGGCGCGGGGCGGGCACGAGGATGCGTTCGTCGTCGGCCAGCCCGGCGGCCGGCCGGTCCCGGACGGCGGGCACCCGGTCACGCAGACCGGGTGCCGCCGCACGGATCTCGACGTCATGGGCCGCCACCAGATCGGCGGAACGTTCCAAGACGCCTGGGACCAGGTGGTGCAGCAGCGCGGCGGCGACGGTGTACGGGCCTTGGTGCCCCCGATGCGCATCGATCACGGGCAGCAGAAGCGGCGTGGACTCCCATCGGGCGGGCGGCGCACCCTGGACCCAACGGTGGACGCCGGTCACCCCTTGTGAATGACGCTGGCGGTCCCCGTGAGCTTCGCGGTTCCGGGCTTGCGAACGACGATTCTCTTCATCCCGCACCTCTCCTCTTGGGGATACGCTCCATTATTCGGACATTCCTACGAATATCAAGATTTATGCAAAACAAGTCCGATAGTGGTAGCGAAAATCCCCTAGGAGTCAGCAGCCGATAATCCCTTATCCGGACGTGCGCAACCACGCCACCCGGGGTGCCCGGTCACGCTCCGCATCCTCCAGCAGCCGGCACAGACAGCGACCGGACACCGTTACGGACCGGCAACAACCTCCCTTGCCCGAGGCCGAAGCCTCGCCCTGGGCAGCCTCGGCCGACTCGCGGGCGAGGGCCGAGGCCCGGACGATGAGCCGGTCGAGGCTGGGCTCGCGCCCGCCCTTCACGCTCATCCCGCGCCAGGGGCAGCCCTCGGCGTTCTCGCAGGTCGTCAACGCGACGAAAGGCGCCGGGGCGTCCTTGCCCAGGCGCAGCGGGTCCTCGCGGCGGCGGCGCAGGTCGGCCAGCACGCGTTTGGCCTTGCGCGAGACCGCCAGCACGTTCGGGTCGCCCGGCCTGGGCGGCCGGCGCCGTTGTCGAGGCGGTACGGCGAGCAGCATCGCCACCGCCGTGAGCCCGCCGCCCACCAGCAGCGTCCAGTGAAGCCGCTCGCCGAAGAAGGCCACCGACAACCCCGCCGCCCACAGGGGCTGGGAGGACATCAGGACCGCCGCGGGCACCGCCGAGACGTGCCGCTGGCCGTACGAGCGGGCGAGGAAGCCGAGCGCGCACGAGATCACCGACAGGTGCACCAGGATCAGCCAGTCGCCCGGCTGCTCGGGCAACTGGAGCCCGTCGGGGATGGCCACCCCGCCGGTGACCAGGCCGATCACGCCGAGCTGGATGACCGTGACGGCGTAGGCGTCGAACCTTTTCCTGGACATCGAGCCCAGCATCAGCGTGTGCACGGAGTAGAGGCCGGCCGCGCCGAGGGTGGCCGACAGGGCCACCGCGTCGAGCGTGCCGTCGCTGCCGCCCACCAGGGTGAACAGCGTCATCGAGGTGACGGCCAGCGCGACCGCGACCCAGATGCGCCGCGGCACCCGGGAGCGGAAGACGATCAGGCCGAGCAGAGGAGTGATCACGACGTTGCAGCCGACGGCGAAGCCGGAGACCGACGAGGTCAGCCCGCTCAGCCCCCAGGCCTGGGCGGATTGGCCGATGCCGAAGACGAGTCCGAGGATCGCCCCCTGGATCCAGGTCTCTCGAGAGAGCCCCCGCAGGCTGCCGGGCCGGATGAGGAAGAGCGTCAGAGCCGCGATCGAGTATCGCTCGGTCAGCAGGTCCGTGACCGGTAACCGAGCGATGAGCGAGTCCATCAGCGGGAAAGCCGACCCCCAGGCGGCGCTGACGAACAACAGAAGCACGGCTCCCGTGGAGGGTCGGGGAGCGGGCACGACTGCCATGCCAGGAAGCATGCCACTACGATTCGCAACCGGAGATGCACAGGCAGGAGCCCGGAGAGGATCCTCTACCACTCAGAGTGAAGGGCCTCACTCACAGGTTCGCTTAGCCCCATCCGTCTCGTTCAGCGAAACGGCCATATCGCCTGATTTCCGTCACGCACCAGTGACGCCGTCGACTCGCTCCCGCAACAGATCGGCGTGTCCGTTATGGCGGGCGTATTCACCGATCAGGTGAATATAGATGAAGCGAAGAGAATACGACACATCTCCCGAAGTAACGGTTTCGTCCAGTTCGCGGCCTGCGGTGATGGCGTCGCAGACCTCCCACTCCTTGATCAGCCCGGCGTACACCTCCTCGGCCCGCGCCGCGTCGGTGTCGTGGAAGTCGGCGCTCCAGTCGGCGTCGGTCTTGTAGGCGAAGTCCACCCGCTCCCCGGCGAAGCGGCGCCGGATCCAGATGCGCTCGACGTCGGTCAGGTGGCGGAGCAGCCCGAGCAGCGACATCTCCGAGGGCGGCACCGAGCGCTCGGCGAGCTGCTCGCCGTTCAGCCCGGCGCACTTGTGCAGGGTCGTCGCGCGATGCCAGTCCAGCAGGCCCCGCAGCAGATCAGGCTCGGCCGCGGCGAGCGAGCCGGACGGGCGTTCCACCTCAGGAGCAGTCCAGGTCATCGCCCCATCCTAGAATCAGGCGTGCGAATCGGAATCGTCGGCGTCGGGAACTGCGCCTCCTCACTCGTCCAGGGCTCCTTCCACCTGCCGGAGATCCGCTACACCAGCGCCTTCGACGTCACCCGCGACAAGGTCGGGCGCGACCTGTCGGAGGCCATCTGGGCCGAGCCGAACAACTCCCGCCGCTTCGCCGAGGTCCCCCACCTCGGCGTCCCGGTGCACGCCGGGCCGCTGGCCGACGGCTTCGCCCCCGCCCCGCACGCCGCCGGGGCGGGCCTGGAGGAGGTCGTCGCGCACCTGCGCGAGAGCGGCACCCGCATCCTGGTCAACTTCCTGCCCACCGGCAGCCAGCGGGCCGCCGAGCTGTACGCCGAGGCCGCGCTGCGGGCCGGTTGTGCCTTCGTCAACTGCATGCCCGCCGTCCTGGCCCGCTCCGCCGGCTGGGCCGGCCGCTTCGAGGCCGCCGGCCTGCCGCTCATCGGCGACGACCTGAAGAGCTCCTTCGGCGCCACCCTGGTGCAGCGGGCCATCGTCGACGCCCTGCAGCGCGGCGGCGTCCGCCTCAGCCGGGCCTACCAGCTCCTGGCCGGGGGCAACATGGACTTCCGCAACCTGGAGGACGCCGACCGGATGCGCAGCAAGCAGGCCACCAAGGCCACCGGCGCCGGTTTCGCCACCCATGTCGGGGCCTCCTACATCCCGTTCCTGGAGGACAGGAAGGTGGCCTTCATCCGGATCGAGGGCGAGGGTTTCGGCGACTCCCCGGTCGAGGTCGAGCTGCGCATGGTGGTGGAGGACTCCCCCAGCGCCGCCGGCAACGTCCTGGAAGCGGTACGGCAGGCCGACGAGGCCCTGCGCGAGGGCCGGGGCGGCCTGATGGGCGGCGAGCTGATGAAGGCCCCAGGCTCCTAGGCCCCGTCGGGCCCCAGCAGCCGGCGCAGGCTCTCCCGGTCGTTGACGCCGAGCTTCTGGTAGATGCTGGCCAGGTGGTTGGTCACGGTCCGCACGGAGATGGTGAACTGCCCGGCCACCGCCCGGTTGGTCAGCCCGCCGGCGACCGCGACGGCGATCTCGCGCTCCCGGCCGGTGAGGCTGGGCGCCGAGAGCCCCGCCAGCGCCGGGGTGCGCGCGCCCTGGCAGTTCCCGGCCAGCCCCCACGCGCGGGCCGCGGCGGCGCGGGCGGGCCGGTCCCAGCCGGCCTCCCCGAAGGCGCGGGCCGCCCCGGCCTCGGCCTCCGCCGCGTACAGCACCATCTCCAGCTCCTCGAACTCCTTGGCCACCTGCTCCAGCTCCTGCCCGGTGCGCGCGGCGGCGTGCCGGGCCAGCAGTCCGGCCAGGGGGCCGTCGACGCGGCAGGCCAGCTCAGCCAGCTCGTCGGCGACGAGCTCGGGGCGGCCGAGCCGTACGATGTCGTGCAGGGCGAACATCGCGTACGGCCACAGGCTCCGCTCCCGCATCCGTCCGGCCGTGGCCAGCGCCTCGGCCACCGCGCCGGCCAGGTTCCCCCGCGCGGCCAGCAGCCAGGGCCGCGCCTGCGCGACGGCGAAGTCGAGCCCGACCAGCGTGTTGCGCTCGCCGCGCTCCAGCGCCTGCGCGAGCGCCGCCTCGGCCACGTCGTGCTCGCCGAGGAGCGCCGCCGCGTGCGCCTGCTCCCCCAGCACCAGGCCGCCGGCGAAGGCGGTGCGCGGGTCGCCCAGCGACGCCTGGCCCTCCCGGGTGGCCAGCAGCGCCTCCCGTAGCCGGCCGCGCATCCGCAGCAGCATCGCGCGCTGGCCGCACCAGACCGCCATCGCGCGCCGCCAGGGCGCGCCAGGGGCGAGCAGCATCCGCCGCGCCTCCTCCGCCTGCCGCTCGGCCGCCCGCAGGTCCCCGGCGTAGGCCAGGGCGCTGACGCAGGCGGACTTGAACGAGGGCGCGCCCCCGGCGACCAGATCGCTCCAGGAGTCCCTGGCGGCGACGGCGGCCTCCGCGATGGCCACCGCCCGCCCGGTCTCGCCCAGGTGCGCCAGGGCGAGGGATTCGGCCATCCCCGCCGAGGCGTCGATCACCGGCGCGACCGGGCCGAGCGCGCGAAGCTCCGCCGTCTCCGCCAGCGCACCGGCGCAGTCGCCGCCGGAGACCAGGAAGACCGCCTTCAGCACCCGCAGGTACTGCTGCCAGAACGGCTCGCGCAGGCCGGCGACCGTCGCGGTGAGCAGGTCGGTCGCCTCGGCCGGGCGGCCGCGGCCCCAGGCCAGGCCGAGCGCCCTGGCGTAGACGTACAGGGCGCGCTGGCGCTCGCCGGCCGGCTCCCCCGCGACCCGGTCGAGCACCTCGTCGGCCTCGTCGTACCGTTCCATGAAGTGCAGCACCACGGCCAGCCGGGCGGCCGCCTCGACGCCGCCACCGGCCTCGACCGCCGCGCGGCCCAGCCGGATCGCGCTCTCGTGGTCGAGCGCGGCCCAGGCCGTGGCCGCGGCGGTGCACAGGGGCTCGGGGTCGGCGTGGGCGCCGCCGTCCAGCCGCCAGACCGCCATGCGCAACGCGTCCTCGCGGCGACGGGCGCCGCTCGCCTCGGTGGCCTCCGCCAGGCGGCGCAGGATCCGGCGGCGGGCGCCCAGGCCGGTGGCGGCCCGGACCGCCTCGCCGTACAGGGGGTGGGCGGGGCGGACGGCGGCGCGGCGGCGGGTTCGGGTGATCTTGATCAGCCGCCTGGCCTCGACCCGGTCCACGGCTTCCTCCCCGGCCAGCCGGATCAGCAGGTCCAGGCCGAGCGGCTCGCCGAAGGCGGTGTACTCCAGCACGCCGCGCTCGGCGGCGTCCAGCAGGCCCAGGCGCGACTCGACCAGCTCGCTCAGCCGGGTGCCGAGCGTCCAGGAGCCGTGCCAGCTCCACAGGCCGTGCCGGCGGCTGAGCGTGCCGCTGTCCAGCCCGGCCAGCACGACCTCGCGCAGGAACAGCACGTTCCCCTCGGTCAGCCCGAAGAGCCGGTCGGCCGACTCGGAGGCGATCGGGCCGTCGAGCGCCCCGGCCAGGACGCGGGCCGACTCGGCGGGCGTGAACGGCGCCAGCTCCAGTCTCGGGAGCAGGTCGTCCTTCCACAGGGCGGTGACCGCGTCGACCGGGCGGGCGCCCTGCCGTACCGTCGCGACGATCCGGGCCTGGCGCTGCAGCGCCAGGTGCAGCACCAGCGCGGCCGAGGCCCGGTCGAGCAGGTGGGCGTCGTCCACGAAGAGCACCAGGCGGTGGGCGGGCGGCAGCGCCGCCGCCGCCCACGCGAACAGGTTGCCGCGCGGGCGCTCCCCCGCCGGCGGCGGTACGGCAGGCAGCGCGGCGGCGAAAGCCCCGAAGGGGATGCCCGCCGCGGCCTCGGTGCCGGCGACCCGGACCACGTCCGCGCCGGTCAGCTCGGCGACGGCCTCGGCGGCGAGCCGGGTCTTGCCCACCCCGGCCGCCCCGGAGATCACGATCCCCCGCCGGCTCCGCATCGCGAGCCCGACCCGGACCAGGTGTTCCTCCCGCGCTGTGAAGCGCCATGGACCCCGCATGCAAGGTGAGAGCCGCGGGCCGGGGATTTGATACAGGTCAGATGCGCGAGGGCACCGAGGAGAGAGGCTTCTCGCCGTAGACGACGACGAGGTCGCCGACCTGCTGGCGGCCGACCTCCTGCCAGCCGTGCCGCGCGTAGAGCGCGAGGGCGGCCGGCTGGTTGAGCGTGGTGTCGCCGCGCACGCGCTGGAAGCCCAGCTCGGCGGCACGTTCCTCCAGGGCGGTGAGCATGGCGTCGCCGAAGCCGCGGCCCTGGAACTCCGGGTGCACCCGCAGCCGGCAGAGCTCGACGACGCCGGGCTCGATCGGCTTGAGCCCGCCCATGGCGACGACGCGCCGCTCGCACTCGCCGACCAGGAAGTCGCCGCCGGCCGCGAGGTAGAGCTCGTGGATGCGCGGGAAGTCGTCGTCGTAGTAGACGCCGTCGCCCGGGAAGAGCCCGACCCCGGCCAGGCAGACCTGGTGCAGGGCTTTGATGGTGTCGAGGTCGGACCAGCGATAACGCCGGATCTTCATCAGTCGTCTGCCCCTATCCGCAGTTGTTGCCGGTACCCCTCCATCAGGGGGTGGTCGCCGTGGCCGGCCTTGACCAGGGCGCGCTCCAGCTCGGTCGCGGGACGGATGATGAAGTCGGTCCGGTAATCGGGAGTGAGCTGTTCCAGCGCGTCGATCCCGATCCGGATGGCCTCGTCGGCATCCCCTTCGATGAGCCGGCAGTGGGCACGGTCGAGCCGGATGAGCGTCTGGTCGAGGATGTGGTCCTGGTAGGCGTGGAGCGCCTGTTCGAGGACGACGTCGGCCTCCAGGGTCTGGCCCAGCTTGGTGAGCACGTCGCCCTGGTAGAAGTAGAGCTGCTTCTCGGTGTAGCCGAAGGCCATGTCGTGCTGCTCGTGGGCCTTCATGTGCGAGAAGGCCGCCCTGGCCCGGGACAGCGCCCGCTTGGCCTGGTCGACGACCTCCTTCTTGCTGTCGGTGCCGGAGAGCATGGCCAGGGCTCTGGCCTCGACGACCGGCGCCATCGCCTGCGCGGCGCACGGGGTCTGGCCGGCCAGGTCGCGGCTCTTCTTCGCCAGGTTGAGCGCCTCGCGGGCGTCGCCGTAGTAGAGCGGGACGAGCGCCTCGCGGGCGGTCACCCACGCGCGCAGCGCCCGGTCGCCGGTCTCGTCGGCGGCCAGGCGGCCGGTGCGGAAGAAGGAGCGGGCCTGGCGGTGGTCGCCCAGGTTGATCATGATCATGCCGCTCAGGCCGGAGAGCTGCGCCGACATCCGGCACAGCCGCTCGGCCAGGTCCACCGGCTGGCGGTGGGTCATCGCGTTGCGCACCGCGCTCAGTTCGAGCAGGACGTCGCAGAGCAGCCGCAGCGGCGCGGTCGTGGTGTACTGCCGGCCGAAGCTGAGCGTCGCCTCCTCCCACTGGTCGAGCATCGCCGGGGAGACGCTCGCGGAGACGAGCGTGTCGTCCATCCGCCGCCGGATGCCCTCCGTCGCCGCCAGCACCGTCGGGGTGAAGGAGGCCTTGGGATTGTTGGACAGAAGCTGTAAAAGCGTCCGGCGGAGGACGTTCTCGTCCTCCTCGGTCTCCGGCTCGACCGGCGGCGGCGTGGTCGGCAGCACCAGCATCGGATCGCGGGTCTGGTGGTAGGGCGCGCCGACGTTGTTCGGCAGCTCGCCACGGACCAGCCCGGGCATCCGGTGCCCGTGGCCGCAGATGCAGGGCCCGTCGTAGCCGAGCGAGATGGGCTCGACCCGGTAGACGGTGCACAGGTAGTGGAGGTACTCGGGACCGGGCCGCTTGAGCCCGCTCTCGTACGCCGACAGGAGCGTCTCACCGATGCCGGGCACCGGCTTCTCGTCCCGCTCGAACAGGGCACGCACCTGCTCGATGACGTCGGCCAGCGCGATGCCGTGCGACAGCCGGTGGGCCTTGATCTTGGTCGTGCCGAACTGCGGATTGCAGTTTTCCCAGATCTCCTCGGCTATCTGGGCGGACGATCGGCCGCCGGCCAGGCCCTTGGCCCGGACCCGCCGCGCGATCTCCGTCTCCCTGTGCTGCCTGCCGGACATCCACCGGCCCCTCTCACACGTGGCCACACGGTCCATAACCGATGACGTTGCGTAATCGCTAGGTTGCAGTACGCCTATTCAAAACTATGAACCATTGAGGCCAGGTTGAAAACGTGTGCTTGAAGCTTACGGTTAAGGATCGTCCTCCCGCGGACTGTTTCTTACAACCCACGAGGGACAGGGGGACTCCCTGTATGCACCTTGTCTGCGTTGCGTGACCTTGATTAATGAGTCATGTTGACTCCACCAGCAACGGTTCGACGAGTGGGGAGGAATCGAGGTGGGGGACGAAAACCTCGGGCATCTGGAGCGGTTGGTCTCGGAACTGGGCGCGAAGGGGCTGCTCGCACGAGTGGTCCGGTCCCAGTCCGGTCGGGCCTTCGTCCGCGTGATCAACCCGGAAGCCACGAGCCTGACCGAGAGCGTGACCTGCCGCCAGGCGCCGGTGCCCGAGGTGACGGACTGGTGGTACTGCTGGTCCTGGGGCGAGCGGATGCACCAGGCCGACGACCCGGCTGGAGCGGCGACCAAGGTCGCCCGCGTACTCGCCGCGGTGGGGGAGTGACATGGCGGTGGACCGGGTGGAGCGCAGCCACCACGGCCCACCGCACCCACGGCGGCCTCACGGAGCCGGCGAGGTGGACGGTGCGGAGAATCCCTCTGGGGTTCTGGACACCTCGCCGGCTCCCACTCCAAGGGTTGGTCCGGGCCACGTGCCCGCCATGAACGGGGATCCGCAGGGATCCCGCCCGGAAACGGCTCGGGACACACTTCCGGGTGTGTGTCCCGGCCGAGCCGTACGTCACCGGAGCGCGAGGGTCCTCCCTCCGCGGCCCAGGGCCCTCGCGTCCCCGTCTTCCCCGGCGTGATGTGACGGCGGCCGGTTCGGTCGGCGGTGTGGATAGGGTGAAAACGACCCTATGATCACTGCCGGCCGAACCGCTTCCGGAAGGATTGCTCTTTCGTGTCCCCCACACCGTCGCCGACTCCCACGCCCTCGCCCTCCTCGGGTCTTCCCGACCCCGCACAGCTCGTCAACGAGATGGCGATGGGGTGCTCAGGCGACCCGGTGTGCTCGTTCTTCAGCGGGTTCCTGCCCAACAGCATCGCCCCGCTCGGCGCCACCGTCCTGACCATCGTCGTCATCCTGGTCGTCGCGATCCTGATCCGTAAGATCGTGCACCGGCTGATCTCCCGGGTGGTCGTCCGGGCCGCGAGCGGGCCCCTCACCAGCAGGTGGCGCAAGACCTCCTCGGCGACCGACGGCATCGACGCCCTGCTGCAGGAACGCCGCAAGCAGCGCGCCGAGACCATCGGCTCGGTCCTGCGGCACGTGGCCACCATCGTGATCATGGGCACGGCCGTCCTGACCGTGATGGAGAAGCTCACCATCCCGATCGCCCCGCTGCTCACCAGCGTCGGCATCGTCGGCGTCGCCCTCGGCTTCGGCGCCCAGGAACTGGTAAAGGACTTCATCGCCGGCATGTTCATGCTGCTGGAGGACCAGTACGGCGTGGGCGACGTGGTCGACGTCGGGGCGGCGATCGGCACCGTCGAGGCGGTCAGCCTGCGCATCACCCGGCTGCGCGACGCCGACGGCCGCGTCTGGTACGTGCGCAACGGCACCATCGCCCGGGTGGGCAACGAGTCGCAGGGCTGGTCGCGCGCCTTCCTCGACGTGCCGGTCGCCTACTCGACCGACGTGACCACGGTCAAGCTCATCCTGGAGCAGGTGGCCGAGGAGATGTGGGCCGACGCCGAGCTGCGCGAATCGGCCATCATCGACCAGCCGGACGTCTTCGGCGTCGAGCAGATGTCCGACAGCTCGCTGGTCTTCCGCATCTCCGTCAAGACCCTGCCGTCCAAGCAGGCCGAGGTGGCCCGGGAACTGCGCCTGCGGGTCAAGGCGGCGCTGGACGCGGCGGGAATAGCGCTGGCCCCCTAGACATTGGAACTCAACGTGAGCGAGCCCTCCTTCTACGACGCCGTCGGCGGCGACGAGACCTTCAAGCGTCTCGTGCACCGCTTCTACGAGGGCGTCTCCGCCGATCCGCTGCTGCGCCCGATGTATCCCGAAGAGGATCTCGCCGGGGCGGAGGACCGGCTGCGCGGGTTCCTGATCCAGTACTGGGGCGGCCCCAACACCTACAGCCAGGAGCGCGGCCACCCCCGGCTGCGGATGCGGCACGCGCCGTTCGTCATCGGCGACGCCGAGCGCGACGCCTGGCTGCGGCACATGCGCGACGCGGTCGAGTCGCTGGAGCTGCCGGCCGAGCAGGAAACCCGGCTTTGGGACTATTTGGTTTATGCCGCCCATAGCCTGGTCAATTCACATGGATGAGCATCCCCTGGTGGCGTGACGCCGTCGTCTACGAGATCTATGTCCGCAGCTTCGCCGACGCCTCCGGTGACGGGGTCGGGGATCTGGCGGGCGTACGGGAACGCCTGCCGTACCTGGCGGAGCTGGGGGTGGACGCCGTCTGGCTGACGCCCTTCTACCCGTCGCCGATGAACGACGGCGGGTACGACGTGGCCGACTACCGCGACGTGGACCCGCTGTTCGGCTCGCTGGCCGACTTCGACGCGATGGTGGCCGAGGCGCACGCGCTCGGCCTGCGGGTGATCGTCGACATCGTGCCGAACCACAGCTCCTCGCAGCACGAGTGGTTCAAGGAGGCGCTGCGCGGTGTCAAGCGGGACCGCTACATCTTCCGTGACCACCCCAACAACTGGCAGTCCACCTTCAGCGGGCCGGCCTGGACGCAGCTCGCCGACGGAAGCTGGTACCTCCACCTGTTCGCGCCGTCGCAGCCGGACTTCAACTGGCGCAACCCCGAGATCCACGAGGAGTTCCGCTCCATCCTGCGCTTCTGGCTCGACCGCGGCGTGGACGGCTTCCGCATCGACGTGGCGATGGGCCTGTACAAGGCGCCCGGGCTGCCGGACATCGACGACCAGTCGTTCAAGGCGGTCTCGCCGATCTGGGGCCAGCCCGAGGTGCACGAGGTCTACCGCGACTGGCGACGCGTCCTGGAGAGCTACCCCGGCGAGCGGATGGCCGTCGGCGAGGTCTGGACCGACGACCCGGAGGACCTCGCCCGCTACGTGCGGCCCGACGAACTGCACCAGAGCTTCAACTTCGCCTGGCTGCAGGCGCCCTGGTCGGCCGACGCCTTCAAGAAGGTCATCGACGACACCCTGGCCTCGGTGCCCTTCGCCACCTGGGTGCTGTCCAACCACGACGTCGTACGGCACCGCACCCGGTACGGCCTGGAGGACCCCGGCGCCGGGCTCTCCCGCGCCAAGGCGGCCCTGCTGACCATGCTGGCGCTGCCCGGCTCGGCCTACCTCTACCAGGGCGAGGAGCTGGGCCTGCCCGAGGTCACCGACATCCCCGCCGAGGCGCGGCAGGATCCGATCTTCTTCCAGTCCGAGGGCACCCTGCCCGGCCGGGACGGCTGCCGGGTCCCGCTGCCCTGGGAGGCCTCCGGGGTCTCGCTCGGCTTCGGTACGGCGGAGCCGTGGCTGCCCCAGCCCGAGATCTTCGCCGACCTGTCCGTCGCGGCGCAGGCCGGGAAGCCGGACTCGACGCTCGAGTTCTATCGGACAGCCCTATCCGTACGGCGTGACCTGCTGAAAACCCTTCCTTATACCTTGGAGTGGCTGGACTCCCCCTCGGATGTACTTTTCTTCACCCGCGGACCGCTCATCTGCGCGATCAACTGCGGGCTGGAAGCCGTGCCGCTGCCGCCGCACTCCTCGGTCATCCTCGCCAGCCAGCCCCTCACCGGGACCCTGCTGCCGCCCGACACAGCCGTCTGGCTTAGCACGCAGTAGCGAATCCGTCACCTAGGGTGGGCTGCATGCTGCACTCGCTCACCCTGGTGGCCGCCCTCCTCGTCCCCGCCGGGCCCTGCGCCTGCACGCCGGGAGAATTCTGCACCTGGGTGGGGACGAGATACACCTCCTCGCACCTGGAGGACCCGGCGCCGGGCAGCTTCGCCCGGTCCATGCTCAACAAGACGCCCGACAGCCTGGACATCCACGGCACCGTCGGGCGGCTGCCCCGGACCTACTGCCTCAACCCGGGCGAGGGGCAGTCCGACACCGGCGCCTTCACCCTCGACCGCGTGGTGGTCAGGGACGTTCCATGTGAAATCTTGTGAGGTAGGCCAGCTCGTCCTCGGTCAGCCGTCTGGGGGCGCCGCGCTCGACGTCGTAGGAGACCAGCACCGAGCGGGCCTGGACGAAGACCTCGTCGCCGTCCTTCACCTCGTACTCCAGCACGAACCGCACCGGCCGGATCTCGCTCACCCACGACTCCACCGTCACAGGGGTGGTGCGGAAGGTCAGCGGGCGCTTGTAGTCCACCTCGTGGCGGGCGATCACCAGGCCCTTGAACTTCTCCGCGGCGTCGATGAAGAACATGGCGGTGCGGGCGTCTTCCAGGTAGTCCAGGAAGCGGACGTTGTTCACATGGCCCAGCGAGTCGATGTCGGCGAAGCGGACCATTCGCTGGAAGACGTGCCGTTGCTTCGGGGGGTGTTGCCCGTTCTCCTCAACCACCCCGCCACCGTACCGGCCCCGCTCACCCACCTTTGACCGGGTCCGGTAGCCCCTGGTGTTCGGATGCGGAACGGCCGGGCTCCCCTGAGGGAACCCGGCCGCCAAGCACAGCCCTACGACCTAGTCGCGAGTCAGCTTGCGGTAGGTCACGCGATGCGGGCGAGCCGCCTCAGCCCCCAGCCGCTCGATCTTGTTCTTCTCGTAGTCGGCGAAGTTGCCCTCGAACCAGAACCAGTTCGACCCTTCCTCCCAAGCCAGGATGTGGGTCGCGATCCGGTCGAGGAACCACCGGTCGTGGGAGGTGATCACAGCGCAGCCCGGGAAGTCGAGCAGCGCGTTCTCCAGCGACGACAGGGTCTCGGTGTCGAGGTCGTTGGTCGGCTCGTCCAGCAGCAGCACGTTGCCGCCCTGCTTGAGGGTCAGCGCCAGGTTGAGGCGGTTGCGCTCGCCACCGGACAGCACCCCGGCCTTCTTCTGCTGGTCGGGCCCCTTGAAGCCGAACGCCGCGATGTAGGCGCGCGAAGGCATCTCGACGTGGCCGACCTTGATGTGGTCGAGCCCGTCGGAGACGACCTCCCAGACGTTCTTGTTCGGGTCGATGCCGGCCCGGGACTGGTCGACGTAGGAGATCTGCACCGTGTCGCCCACGGTGATCGTCCCCTTGTCGGGCGTCTCGTTCCCGGTGATCATGCGGAACAGGGTCGTCTTACCGACGCCGTTCGGGCCGATGATGCCGACGATGCCGTTACGCGGCAGGTCGAACGAGAGGTCCTCGATCAGCAGCCGGTCGTCGAAGCCCTTGGTGAGGTGGTCGGCCCGGATCACCGTGGTGCCCAGACGCGGGCCCGGCGGGATCTGGATCTCCTCGAAGTCGAGCTTGCGGAACTTGTCCGCCTCGGCGGCCATCTCCTCGTAGCGCTGCAGACGGGCCTTGCTCTTGGTCTGGCGGGCCTTCGGGTTGGACCGGACCCACTCCAGCTCGTCTTCCAGGCGCTTCTTGCGCTTGACGTCCTTCTGGCCTTCGACCTTCAGACGGGCGGCCTTCTTCTCCAGGTAGGTGGAGTAGTTGCCCTCGTAGGGGTAGCACCGGCCGCGGTCGAGCTCCAGGATCCAGGTCGCCACGTTGTCCAGGAAGTACCGGTCGTGGGTGACGGCCAGGACCGTCCCGGGGTACTTCTCCAGGTGCTGCTCCAGCCAGTTGACACTCTCGGCGTCGAGGTGGTTGGTCGGCTCGTCCAGCAGTAGCAGGTCGGGGGCCTCCAGCAGCAGCTTGCACAGGGCCACCCGGCGACGCTCACCACCCGACAGCTTGCTCACCTCGGCGTCCGGCGGCGGGCAGCGCAGCGCGTCCATCGCCTGCTCGAGCTGGCTGTCCAGGTCCCAGGCGTTGCGGTGGTCGAGCACGTCCTGGAGCCGGCCCATCTCCGCCAGCAGCTCGTCGCTGTAGTCGGTGGCCATCAGCTCGGCGATCTCGTTGAACCGCGCGAGCTTCTCCATCGTGTCGGCCACGCCCTCCTGGACGTTTCCGAGCACCGTCTTGCTCTCGTTCAGCGGGGGCTCCTGCTGGAGCATCCCCACCGTGAAGCCCGGCATCAGCCGCGCCTCTCCGTTCGACGGCTGCTCGAGACCGGCCATCATCCGGAGCAGCGTCGACTTTCCGGTGCCGTTCGGACCGAGCACGCCGATCTTGGCACCCGGCAGGAACGACAGCGTGACGTCGTCAAGGACAACCTTGTCGCCGTGCGCCTTGCGCACGCGCTGCAACGTGTAGATGTACTCCGGCATGCCACCTAGCTTAGGCCCTCCCGGGGACCCCCTCGCGCGAACTTCCCTCGCTGCCCCCGCACCCAGCCGGCCGCCCCACCCCACGAACCCCACACGAACCACCCGACCAGCCCTCCCACCGAACCGGCGGGCCGCCGGCCCGGGGCGCAGTCGCCACCACCCCGAGCACGCGGCCCCCGAACGGGCGGCCCATGAGGGACGGGCGGCCCATGAGGGGCGGGCGGCCGCGCACAGGTGACCCGAGGTGGCGGGCCCGGGGTGGCGGGCCCGGGGTGGCGGGCCCGAGGTGCTGGCGGACCTTGGGGGTGGTAGCGGGCCCGGGGCGCTGGCGGGCCCTGGGTGATGGAGAGCCCTGGGGGTGGTGGCGTGCTCGGGGTGGGGCGCCGGGGTGGTTGGCCGAGGTGGTTGGCCGAGGTGGTTGGCCGAGGTGGTTGGCCGAGGTGGTTGGCCGGGGTGGTGGCGGGCCGGGGTGGCGGGCCGGGGTGGTGGCGGGCCGGGGTGGTGGCGGGCCGGGGTGGCGGGCCCGGGGTGGTGGCGGGCCTGGGGGGTGGTGGCGGGCCTGGGGGGTGGTGGCGGGCCTGGGGGGTGGCTGGCCGCGCAGCTAGGTGCTCCCGAGCACGCACCTCGGCGCGGCCCCGGACGGGCCTCTGCCCGGTGGCCCACGAAAGGTGACCCGCGAGCAGGGGCTCGGGTGGATCTGCCCGGCCTCGGCCCCGACCTCGGACAGGGCGCCGCGCAGGTCGGCCCGGGGACGGGGCCGAGGGAACGGGGCCGAGGGAGCGGGCCGAGGTGGACCCGAGGAATCGGGGGCCGCGCTGGTGGACCCGTGGAAGCGGGGCCCGAGCAGGGGGCCGAGCAGGGGCCCGAGCAGGGGCCCGGCATGGTGGGCCCCTGCATGGTGGGCCCACCATGCTGGGCACGAGGCAACAGGCGGCTCAGTCCAAGTGCCCAGGAGAGGTCAGGGCTGGGGTTCGGGGGCTGGTTCGGTGGTGGGGGGGCGTTGGGCGGGGGCGGGGAGGCAGATGCGGTCGCGGCCCAGTTCTTTGGCCCGGTAGAGGGCGAGGTCGGCGGCGGCGAGCAGTTCGATGAGGTCGTCGCCGTGCAGGCTCATGACCGCGACCCCCGCCGAGATGGTGACGGTGATCAGCGCCTCGTCGGCGGCGATGGCCATCCGGCCGACCCGGCTACGGAGCCGCTCGGCGACGCGCCGCGCCTCGGCGACGTCCGCCCGGGGCAGCAGGACGACGAACTCCTCGCCGCCGAAGCGCCCGACGACGTCGTAGTCGCGGAGCTGGGTCCGGAGCGTGGCCGCCACCCCGGCCAGCACCTGGTCCCCCACCAGGTGCCCGTAGGTGTCGTTCACCCGCTTGAAGTGGTCGATGTCGACGATGAGCAACGCCAGCGTCTCACCGGTACGGCGAGCACGGACGATCTCGGTGTCGGCCTCCCGCTGCCAGGCCGCCGCGTTGAGCAGCCCGGTCTTGGGGTCGGTCCGCGCCGCGGCCTGCAACTGGGCGTGCAGCAGGCTCCGCTGCAGCAACACCACGGGCGGCAGGGTCAGGATGAGCAACGCGAGGTTGATCCCGCAGGCGATCGCCACGAGCACCCCGAGGCAGAGCTCGACCACGTCCAGCAGCGCGCTCTCTCGGTCCCACAGCACGTCCCGCCAGCGGGTGTCCGGGTCGGAGGTGTGCGCCGCGACGGCGATCAGCCCGGTGTTCAGCACCGCGAAGAGCGCCGCGCAGCCCACCGCCAGCAGGATCGGCCCCGCCGTACCCCGGGACAACACGGCGACGTCGGGAACGAAGTGATGGAACACCACCGAAGCCGTGCACCCGGCCAGCCCGATGGCCGCCGAGCTGAACACGCGGCGGTAGATGACCGTGGCCCGCACCCGCCACTGCAGCAACACCTGCAGCAGGATCGGTGCGAAGAGGGCGTACACGGGGGGAAGAAGCAACGCGACGGGAAGCCACCAGGCCGACAGCAGGTCACGCGAGACCCCGGCCGGCATGCCCAGCCGCCGGGTGGCCTCGATGCAGACCGCGCCACACGCCATCAATGCGGTGAACGTCAGCAACTGCGGCAACTCGAACTCGGTAAAAGTCACAAACGCCACAATCGCCACGAGATCCAGAGTTACGATCCCACATAGGTAGATGACGAGAGCTTGGCGCTGTCCGAGCAACGGCCAACGGCCGGCCAAGGTTGACACACCGTCACGAGGCTTGGCTGAGGTGTGACTCGACGCCGCCATCTCGCCTCCTCTCTGCCTAACGATGTGTAACACAATAGTTGCGGAGTGTGCGTCGTGCGACGGGAACCGATACGTTGGCCCCATGGCCGCACTCTTCGTGGGGCCTCAGTGGGTTCGCTCACTCCGCGAGCGGGCCGTCCGGGAAAGGAGCAGCCATGGTGCGGGGCGTGACCTGGACCTGAACGGTGCTCTAGCCGTCAGGCACGGACACAAGCCGTCGGCCGGCCGCTCTCCGACCTCGTTTCACCAGCTCTGAGACCCGACCGGCGCCCCCTCCTCCCCTCCACTCCGTCCTGCCTGCCTTCCTTGCCGGGATCTGGTGTCGCGCCGGCGTCCGGGCCTCTCTCGCGCCCATCCCTCCGTTCCGGGCGGCGCTCTTGTCGCGGCTGTCTCACCTTCGTTCGGTGGGCGGCCGCATTCGTCTTTTCTGGGCCCCGGGCGGCTTGCCGTACACGAGGGTGCCCGGCAAGCCGCACCGTTGAGGGGGTCAGGCGGCCTGGGGTTCGGTGGTCCAGGTTTCGTCGTCCTCGGGGGCGCCCAGGACGCGGACGGCGGGGTCGTCGGTCGCGGTGGCGGGGTCGGGGCCGGGGCGGCTGTAGCGGCCGGCGGCGGGCAGGGCCCAGTCGCGGGTGTCCTCGTCGAGCTGTTCGCGGTGCTCGGGGGTGATGCCGCCGGTCAGGCCGGAGCGTTCCGGCTTGGAGAAGGCGCCCAGACCCCAGCGGAGGTCGTGCCCCACGGCGGAGGCCTCGATCTCGGGCATGAAGCGGCGTTCGCCCTCGGGGCCGAACTCGCGGATGCGGAGCCGGCCCGAGACGATGACCGGGTGGCCGACCTGGACGGACTGGACGACGTTGTCGGCCAGGCCGCGCCAGCAGCGAACGGCGAAGTAGACGGTCTCGCCGTCGGCCCAGACCTGGGCTTTCTTGTCGAAGTACCGGTGTCTGGACGCCACGCGGAGGGAGGTGACCCTCGCTCCGTCGTCGAAGGTGTGCTGGCGGGGCTCGGCTGCGACGTTGCCGGTGAGGGTGATGTAGATGTCGTTCATGGTGCCTCCCACGGGGCGGGCCGGCTGCCCGCCTACTGGCGACACACGTTGGCGGAAAGCGGGTGGGCGGCACCGCTGCCGAATGGGGTTCTGTGGATGACCGGCTGGGCGGGCCCCGGGTGTGGACAGGGCCCGACAGCGTGAGGCGACGCGGGGTGACCTGAGGGCGGGGATACCTCAGGGCCCGGGTTACTTGAGGGCGCGGAGGGCGGCGTTGTACTCGTGGTGGCGGGCCAGTTCGCGCTCGACCGGCTCGACGACGAGGCCCTCGGCCACGGTGGCGACGCGGCGGCGCATCTCCAGTTCGAGCCGCTCCCGCTCCCGCGAGGCCCCGAGGACGACGAAGTTGCGGCAGGCGATCGAGGTCAGGGCGCCGATGGCCAGCACGACGGCCATGCCGATGCCCACCCATGGCAGGGACCCGGTGTCGCCCAGCGCGGCGATGCCGACCGGGATGCCGGCCAGGGCGATGACCATCCAGGCCGCCCCGAGCAGGAAGGCCGCGACCAGGAGGTACTGCCAGACCTGCACCGCCCGCCACCATCCGGGGACGCGGGCGAGCTGCGGGGCGACCTCTTCGAGCTCGTCGGAGAGGGCCTGCGGCAACTGGCCGGAGCGGGTGCGGGCGGCGTGCTGGACGGCGGCGCGCCAGGCGGGGCGCATGTCGGCGGAGAGGCCGTCGGCCAGCGCCTGGACGGCGTTCTCCACTTCGGCGGGCTGGGCGGTGACGACGCCGTCGGCCAGGCCGTCGATCTCCTCGCGGAGGTCGGTGAGGCGCAGGGCCTTGAGCGGGTCGGGCCGCAGCGCCGAGACGAGCCGGGCGACCGGCCAGCCGACGTAGGAGCGCGAGCGCTCGGCGTAGATGTTCTCCATGGCGTCCCCGACGGCCGGGACGCCGACGGCGTCGCAGAGCGCGTCGGTGAGGCCGACCCGGCGCGCGGCGTCGACGGCGGCGGGCGCGTCGCCGGGGGCGTCGAGCTTCCTGACCAGCCGGTCGAGGTCGGCTTCGAGCCGCTGCACGGCGGCGCGCCGCTTGGAGACCGCCTCGGCGAGGACGCTCTTGAGCGAGTCGATGCCGCGCCCGGTGACCGTCGAGGTGGTGACGACGGTCGGGTGGGCGACGCCTTCGCGGCGCAGCAGGTCGTTGAGGTCGATGACCAGCTCGGCCAGTTCCTCGGGGGCGAGCCGGTCGACCTGGTTGAGCGCGAAGACGGTGACCGCGTCGGCGCCGGCGTGCTCGGCGATGTAGCGGCGGTGGGTGGCCGCGTCGGCGTACTTCTGCGGATCGAGCACCCAGACGACCACGTCGGCGACGCCGATGAGCCGGTCGGCCTCGGGGTCGGTGAGCGCGCGGATGGAGTCGTGGTCGGGCAGGTCGAGCAGGATGAGCCCGTGGAGCTGCGACTCGCCCTTGTCCAGCGCGGAGGCGCGGGCGAAGCGGTGGCGCCACTGGATCTGCAGCCAGTCGAGCAGCGGCGCGGCGCCTTCGAGGCCCCAGACGCAGGCGTGCGTGCGAGCGGTGGTGGGGCGGCGCACGCCGGTGGGCGACAGCTCCAGCCCCGAAACCGAGTTGAACAGCGAGGACTTGCCGCTGCCGGTGCCGCCGGCGAGGGCGACCACCGTGTGTTCGGAGGAGAGCTTGAGCCGGTCGCCGGCGCGCAGCAGCAGGGTGCCGGCTTCGGACAGGAGCGGCTTGTCCAGCCGGCCGGGTCCGAGCTCGACGAGCTTGGACAGGGCGGAGAGCCGCTGGGCGAGCGGCGCCCGGGCTGGGGCGAGCGTCGTCATCGCGCCACCTCGAGGTTGTACGTGGCCTGGTAGAGGCGGGTGGCCGCGCTCTCGTCGGGGATGCCGGCGGCGTCCAGGGTGCGGACGTAGCGCATGGCCTCCTCGTCGAAGAGCATGCTGACGCGCGCCCGCAGGTCGCTGAGCGACTTGACGGAGATCGCGCGCAACGACTCGGCGCCGAGCAGCGCGTTGACCAGCTTCTGCGGCACCCCGTCGGAGGAGCCGCCGAACAGGCCGACCATGAAGATCAGGGAGAGCGCGTCGGGGTCGAAGGAGACCACCTTGGAGACCGAGCGCTTGGCCACGCCCTCGGTGCGGATCAGCTCCATGACGTGCTCCTGCCAGGCCGAGACCGCCCGGTTGGCTCGCCGTACCAGCTCCTCGGAGGGGCGGTCGAGGCCCTCGCCGAGAGTGGCGCCCAGCTCGGAGCGGCGGCGCCAGCGGGCGGCGACCTCCTCGGCGGCGCGGGTGGCGGAGGAGACGATCAGGGACTCCAGGCCGGTGCGGAGCGCGGCCTTGAAGGCCATGAGGCGTTCGGGCATCTGCCGGGGCGCGCGGCCGCGGAGCTGGATGGTGCGCAGCAGGTCGCCGGAGCCGGCGAAGTCCTGCCAGCGGGCGAGCACCTCGCCGCGCAGCAGGGAGCCGTCTCGGGCGGCGGCCTCGATCCTGGACAAACCGCCCAGATAGGCGGCCTCGACGTCGGTGCGGAGCTCGCCGCGGAAGGCGACGTGCCCTTCGAGGTGCCTGGCCAGCGCGGGCACGCGGGTGCGGAAGCTGTCGAGCACGCCGTTGAGCGTCTGCCGGACCGCCTGCGAGCGGCGCTCGCCGTCGACGGACAGCTCGGCGAGCCACATGCGCAGGTCGGTCATCTCGCTGTCGGGCAGGCGGCCGTCGGTGACCTTGGACTCCTCGACCACGAAACGGTCCACGTCGCCCAGGCCGTACTCGGTGAGCATCCGGACGAAGTGCTTCATCACCGTCTCGCGCGAGCGCGGCTGCACGCGGGACAGCACGATGGCCAACCGTACCCCGCGCTCGCGGGCCAGGCGGAGCAACTGCCAGGCGGGCGCGTCGGCGTAGCGGGTGGCGGTGGTGACGAAGATCCAGATGTCGGCGGCGTCGAGCATGCGGTGCGCGATCTCGTGGTGCTCCTCGACGACCGAGTCGATGTCGGGGGTGTCGAGCAGCGCCACGCCCTGCGGCAGCTTTTCGGTCGCCGCGACGACCAGGCTGTCCGGGCCGGCGTCGCGGGAGACCTGCTCGATGCGCTTGAGGCCGCCGAGCAGGTCGCCGTCGGCGAACCAGGGCAGATCGCCTGGGTGGCAGGTGAGCACGGGCGTGCCGGTGGTGGGGCGGCGCACGCCGGTGCGGCTGACGTTCTTCTCGGCGAGGGTGTTGACCAGGGTGGACTTGCCCGCGCCGGTGGAGCCCGCGACCACGATCAGCGCGGGCGCGCTGCTGACCCGCACGCGCGGGATGACGTAGTCCTCCAACTGCGCGAGCAGCTCGGCGCGGGCCTGCCTGGCCTCCTCGGCTCCCGGCAGGTCGAGGCCGAACTTCAGGTCGAGCACGCTCTGGCGCAACTGGGCCAGGGCGCCGGTGAGCTGCTCGACGGCCTCGTCGGGCAGTTCCTGCTCGGTCGCCCCCTCGGGTACGGCAGGCGTCCCCTCGGCCTCGTCGACCTCGGCTGCGGCCTCTTCGGCCTCATCCGCGGCAGCGTCACCGGACTCCCCGGCGTCCTCCGAGGAGTCGGAGTCGTCGGCGACAGGCTCCTCGGCCGGTTCCTCCTCGACCACGTCCTCCTCCGCCGGAGGCTCCTTGATCGCGGACATGCTCAGAGTCTGCTCCCCCAGCGACTCCGGGTGCTCGTTCTCCATGGCGGCGTCACCCGTCCTGTCGGCAGCGGTGTTCACGGCACCCGCTCCGCTCGAACCATCTCGACCTCCTGGCCGACCCTGACGACGTCACCCACGACGACGATCGCCGGTGGCCGTACGCCGGCTCCGGTCACCCGCTCCGCCACGGTGGAAAGAGAGGCGACAACCGCGCGCTGGGTCGGAAGAGTACCGTCCTGTACCACCATTACGGGAGTTTCCGGCGAACGTCCTTCGCGAATGAGCGCTTCGGCGATCTTTTCGATCCGTTCGACCGCCATCATCAGCACCAGCGTCCCGGTGGAACGCCCCAATGCGGGCCAGTCGACGGTCGAGCGCGGGTCGTCCGGGGCGACGTGCACGGAGATCACGTGGAATTCCTGGCTGATCCCCCGATGCGTGACCGGCACCCCGGCCGAGGCCGGGACGGCGACCGCGCTGGTGATGCCGGGCACGACCACCACCGGGATGCCCTCGCGGGCGCAGGCCAGGGCCTCCTCGCCGCCGCGGCCGAAGACGAACGGGTCGCCGCCCTTGAGCCGCACCACGAACTTGCCCTCGCGGGCCCGCTCGATCAGGATCGCGTTGATCTCCTCCTGCGGCAGCGCCCTGCCGTACGGGACCTTGGCCGCGTCGATCAGCTCGACGTCGGCGGCGAGCTCGTCGAGCAGCGCGCGCGGGGCGAGGCGGTCGGCGACGACCACGTCGGCCTGGGCGAGGAGTTGCCGGCCGCGCACGGTGATCAGGCCGGGGTCGCCGGGTCCGCCGCCGACCAGGGCGACGCCGACCGGCTTGGCGCGGTTGCGCCGGGCGTCCACGGTGCCGTCCCGCAGGGCGCCGACCACGGCGTCGCGGATGCCGGCCGCGCGGCGCGGATCGCCACCCGCGGTGATCGCGACGCTGATCTCGTCCACGCGTCCGGAGGCCGGGGTCCAGGCGGCCGAGGCGTCGCGGTCGTCGGCGCGCACGCACCAGACCCGCTTGGCCTCCGCCTCGGCGGCGACCGCCGCGTTGACCTCGCGGACGTCGGTGCAGGCCTGCACGAGCCAGGCGCCGTCCACGTCGCCCACCTGGTATGGCCGGGCCAGCCAGGTGATGCGGCCGGCGGCGATGAGATCGTCCAGGGCCGACGTGACGCTCGGGGACACGAGCGTGACCACCGCGCCCGCCTCCAGCAACGCGGGCACGCGCCGCTGGGCTACCCGCCCGCCGCCGACCACGAGGACCCGGCGGCCGGAAAGTCGCAGGCCGAGGAGGTAGGGGCCCATGTCGGCTGATCTCCCGTTCGCGAAGAATGGTGTATTTAGGAGGCAAACCTACCGGGTTGTTTGCACAGAAGTGTTAACGATCGTCAAGAAGCGGTTGGCGCGGGTCCCAGCTCCTGCCATCAGCAAGATCTTTTCGTCGTCTGGCCATCGCTGACAATGCCTCCAGAATCACGCGATTTCCAAGCAATGCCGTGATTTCCGCATGATCGTACGGCGGCGCGACTTCCACCACTTCCATCCCGGCCAACGGAAGTTCGTAACAGATTCGACGCACCGCATCCAGCAGTTGCCGCGAGGACAACCCGCCCGGTTCCGGCGTGCCGGTGCCGGGCGCATGCCCCGGGTCGCAGACGTCGATGTCCACCGAGAGGTAGATCTGGTCGCACTCGTCCAGCGCGATGGCGAACGCCTCGGTCAGGCACTCCTCCAGACCGCGATGGACGATCTCCGTCATCTCGTACGAGCGCATGTTCTGCTCGGCCATCCAGCTCAGCGTCTCCGGCTCGGGCCAGTAGCCGCGCAGGCCGATCTGCAGGAAGCGGTCGCCGCGGATCGCGCCCGACTCGATCAGGCGGCGCATCGGCTGGCCGTGGCCGTACAGGTGGCCGAAGGCGATGTCGCCGGTGTCGGCGTGCGCGTCGAAGTGGATCATCGAGGTACGGCCCGGCTCATGGGCCCTGGCCGTGCCCCTGGCATCGGGCAGCGCGACCGTGTGGTCGCCGCCCAGGACCACCGGGATCGCGCCGGAGACCGCGATGCGGTGGACGGCGTCCTCGATCGCGGCCAGCGCGGTGTCCACGTCGCCGGAGAAGCACTCGACGTCGCCCGCGTCCAGGACCCGCAGGTCGCGCAGGGCGTCCACGCGCATGGCCAGGCTCGGGCGGGAGCCGTCGTGCGGCAGGTAGCAGGCCTGGCGCAACGCCATCGGCCCGAACCGCGCGCCCGGCCGGTGGGAGGTGCCGCCGTCGAAGGGGGCGCCGATGATCACGACGTCGGCGCCGGCGAAGGTGGCCGGATCGTTGACGTCGCACCGCTCGACCCCGAGGAAGGTGATGTCGGGGCCGTACATCGGGCCGTAGCGCGTCATCCCACCATCATCACACGGGCTTTTCCGTCACTCCCGCCGAGTCGAAGGTCGCCACGTCGTGCATCACCCGTACGGCGGAGCAGACCAGGGGGTGGGCCAGGAGGCCGCCCGTGCCCTCGCCGAGGCGGAGCTCCAGGTCTACGAGGGGGCGGAGGCCCAGGTGAATCAGGGCCGCGGCGTGGCCGGGCTCGGCCGAGCGGTGGCCGGCGATGCAATGGTCGGTCACGTGCGGGACCAGGGCCTGGGCGGCCAGGGCGGCGGCGCCGGCGATGACGCCGTCGAGGATCACCGGGACTCTGGCTTCGGCCGCGCCCAGGATGAAGCCGGCGAGGGCGGCGTGTTCGTAGCCGCCTACTGCGGCCAGGATCCTGAGGGCCTCGCCGACGTCCCCCGGCGTGGGCTTCGAGGGGAGGTCCGCGGGGGTTCCGTGGACTTCGGGGGAAGGGGACGGCCCTGCGGCGGGCGCGAGGGCGGGGGGCGTGGGGGCGCCGGAGCCCGTGGGGAGGTTGTTGGTAGCCAGGGCGCGGCGGACGATGGCGACCTTGTGGGTGTGGGTGGCGTCGTCGATGCCGGTGCCGCGGCCGGTGACCGTGGCGGGGTCCAGGCCGGTGTAGGCGGCGATGAGGGCGGCCGAGGCGGTGGTGTTGGCGATGCCCATGTCCCCGGTGATGAGGCAGCGGGCGCCGGAGGCCACCAGGCTGCGGGCGACCGAGATGCCCGCCTCCAGGGCCGCGACCGCTTCGTCCGAGGTCATCGCGGGGCCCAGGGACAGGTCGGCCGTGCCGTACCCGATCTTGTGGACGAGCAGCCCCTCCCCCGGCGGCAGGTCGGCGGCGACGCCGACGTCGACCACGGTGACGGAGGCGCCGGCCTGGGCGGCGAAGGCGTTGGCGACCGCGCCGCCGGCCAGGAAGTTGGCCACCATCTGCACGGTGACCTCCTGCGGCCACGGGCTGACGCCCTGGGCGTGGACGCCGTGGTCGGCGGCGAAGATGGCGAGCGCGGCGGGGGCGGGCATGGGCGGCGGGTTGACGCCGGCCGCACCGGCCAGCCGTACCGCGACGTCCTCCAGCACGCCGAGCGAGCCGGGCGGCTTGGTGAGGCGGCCCTGGTGCGCGCGGGCGGCGGCCAGCGCGCGCGGGTCGGCCGGGCGGATGGCTTCGAGGACGGACTGGAGCACCGGGCGGGCGTCGGACACGGGTGTACCCCCAGGGGACCTGAGCAGAGGACGGTGAGCCGGTCGGGAGGGGGACGGCCGGGCAGGGGAAGACGGCGGGACGAATCAAGGACCGGCGGGACGGGCCAGGAGCAGCAAAGGTCAGGAGACGGGCTGGAGGGCTTCCTCGTAGCGGTCGATGACCACGTCGGCCAGCGCCTCGCAGTCCCCGATGACCTCGGCGCAACGGATGTCGAGGTCCGGGTGCCCGGCCCCGTAGGCCAGGGCCTGGGCCCAGACCCGCTCCAGCATCCCGCCCGCGAACAGCAGGTACGGCAGCACGATGACCCGGCGCGCGCCCAGGCGGCGGCAGCGCTCCAGGCCGCCGGGCACGCCGGGCGGGGTGACCGACACGAAGGCGGTCTCGACGGTCATGTAGTCGTAGCCGTGCGTCTCCCAGAACAGCCGCGAGACGCGGTGCACCTCGGCGTTGGCCACGGGGTCGGTGGAGCCCTCGCCGACCAGCACGATCGCGGTCTCGGAAGGGGAGATGGGCTGCGGCTCGTCCTCGGTCACCAGGCGGAGCGGGCCGGAGGCGGGCAGGTCGGCGACCGCCTCCTCCAGCCGTTCGGCCAGGAGCGAGAGCACGCGGGGGTCGGGGCCCAGGGGACGTCCGGTGTCGTACATGAGGGTTGGGTGCCTCTCCTGCTCGAGCGCCATCGCCGCGGGGAACTCCTCGCCCACCTTGCTGAGGCTCAGCGGCAAGGCCACCAGCCGGTGGTGGCCGCGCGCGACCAGCGAGGCCACGGAGTCGCTCAGCCGTGGCATGGACTGCTTGAGGTACCCGCCGGAAACGTCGGCGGCGGTCTGGTCGAGCCGGCAGCGGAGCCGGTGCACGAACCGGCCGAACTCGGCCGAGCCGGCATCGTCGTGCGAGCCCTGCCCGATCAGCAGCAGCGGCGGCTTCATCTCGCGGATTCACCTCGGGGGAAGAAAGCGGGACACGCGAGGATAACAGGTCACTCCGAGTGAGCGGGTACTCCATAGAGCACCAGAACCGGCTCCGCGGACGCCAGACCATGGGTCCCATCTGGGAGAACCGTGAAATGCGCGGCCTGGATCTGGGTGCCCTCGGCGCGGTAGCCGTACTCGCGCATCCGGTCGAGGATCGCCGGGACCTGCTCGATCGCGCGCACGACGCACACCAGCGAGCGCGGGCGGCGCGCGGCGCAGGCGACCACCACGTCCGGGCCGCCGCCGCCGACGTAGACGGCGTCGGGGTCGGGCAGCGGTTCGAGGGCGGGCGGGGCGTTGCCTCGGGTGAGCGCGACCTTGACGCCGTGGTCGAGGACGTGGCGGCGGATGCGGGCGCAGGCGGCCTCGTCGCGTTCGACGGCGACCACGGCCGCGCCGAGCCTGGCGCACTCGACGGCGATCTCGCCGGAGCCGGAGCCCACGTCCCAGACCAGGTCGCCGAGCCGCGGGCCGAGCTTGGCCAGCACGAAGGCCCGGACCTCGGGCGGCAGGCCGCCGCCGGGCAGCGCCCATTCCGCAGGTCCGGGACGCGGGCCCGCGACCCAGCTCCGGGGCTGCGGCCGGTGCAGGGGGTCGACGACGAGCACGACGTCCGGGTCCTTCCAAGGCCGGGTGGTCGCCTCGCCCATGCGGCTGTGCGTGACGCGTTCGGCGGGCCCGCCGAGGTCCTCGCAGACGATCAGCGCGCGCGGCGTGGTGGGCGCCAGCTCGCGGGCCAGCTCCCCCGGCCCGACGCCGGGCGCGCAGAGCACGCCGACCTTGTGGTGCGCGCGGCAGGCGTTGACCACGCGGCCGAGCTGCCCGGCGTGCTCGGGCGCGACGACCAGGGCGTCCTCCCAGTTGAGCCCGGCGCAGGCGAAGGCGCGGGCGGCCAGTGGCACGGCCGGCAGCACCGCCGGGCGCAGGCCGTGGCCGCGCAGCTCGCGCACAACGCCGAAGAAGCCCGGGTCGCCCTCGGCGAGCACCGCCGCCGAGCCCTCGCCGTGCTCCAGGTGACCGTCCAGGACCCCGAGCAGGTCCTCCCCGTACGGCACCGCGTCCTTGAGCCCGAGCTCGCGCAGCAGCCGGTCGGGTCCGGTGACGAGGGTGGCCCGGGCCATCGCCTCCGCCGCCGCAGGGGCCAGAGCCAGGCCGTCCCAGCCAATCACCGTGACCGTCATGCCTCCAGAGTGCATCCTCCTGAAGCGTCCGGGTAGGGAGTAATGCCCGAGAGGAGTGAGGGACATCATGGACCGCGGAAGTGACAAGCACGGCCCGCGCCTGGACGAACAGCAGAAGCAGGAGACCGAAGGTCTGGTACGCGGGGGCGGTACCTCGCGCGCCGAGGAATGGAAGGAGCCTGAGCCCATGCCCGCTGCCGGCGAGCAGGAGCCGCGCAAGTACGCGCCTGGTCACGAGCCCGGAACGGCCAAGGGGATCGACGCCTACGGGGTCGAGCTCCGGAGCGACATGGCCCGCTGGGTACCCGATTCGATCTTCCCTGCCGGACGGGAGGAGCTGGTACGGCAGGCGGAGCGCCCCGAGGTGCCCGATGCGGTCGCGAGGGCGCTGGAGAAGGTGCCGGAAGGCCAGTACCGCAACATCGGCGAGGTCGCCGAGGCTCTCGGACTGGGCGTGGAGAGGCGCGGGTGACGAGGCGTGCGACTCGACTTCATCCGTCCCCTCTATGACCATCGGGGGCCTTATGCGTCCGTGTACTTAAGAGGGGCCGAGCGCGAGCAGTGGTGGCGCTCGGCGCGCGGTGAGCTCGGCGAGGCCGACCAGGTCACGCTGGAGGCGCTGGACAAGGAGCTGCGCGCCCCCGCGGCCGCACGCGCCTTGTTCGCCGCGCACGGGGTCGTGGTCCTGGCGGAGAACCTGCCGCAGGGACCCGGACTGGCCAGGTGGTCGCCGTTGCCGCACGTGGTGCCGATGCTCGCCGCCCGCGGCGAGAACGTGCCGCACCTGAGGGTGATCGTCGATCGGGCCGGGGTGGAGCTGACCGTCTTCGGCGGCGGCTCCCCCCGGCACGCCCTCGGCGAGGCCACCACCTGGCCGTTGCAGAAGACCGCGCAGGGCGGCTGGTCGCGGCGCACCTTCGAGCGGCACGCCGAGGAGGCCTGGTCGCACGACCTGGCCGCCGCGGCGACCGAGATCGACGAGCAGGTGCGCAGGATCGGCGCCGAGCTGGTGATCGTGGCCGGTGAGCCGCGCCCGCGCTCGGCGCTGGTAGACCGGCTGAACACCAAGACGTCCGACCGCGTGCTCATGGTGGAGCACGGCAGCCGCACCGACCACGGCGGCTTCACCAGGGACGTCGAGACGATGCTGGACGGCTGGCTGGAGCGGCGGCGGTCGGAGCTGCTGGGCCGCCATCGTGACAGCGACGGGCCCGCGGGGCTCGGGCAGGTCGCCCGGGTGTTGCGGGAGGGCCGGGTGCACGCCGTCCTGATGCCCGGTGAGCTGCCCGCCGAGGTCTGGATCGGCCGCGGCGGCACCCAGCTCGCCGACACGGCCGAGGAACTGCTCCGCTGGGGGGTGGAAGAGCCGGTCCAGGACCGGGCCGACGCCGCACTGGCCCGGGCCGCCGCGATGACCGACGCCGAGCTGTGGTTCTGCCCGGAGTTGCCGGACGTGGCCGCGGTGATCCGCTACTAGGTCAGATCGCGATGACCACTTCGAGGGTCCGGGGGCCGTGCACGCCCTCGACCCGGTCGAGTTCGATGTCGCTGGTCGCGGAGGGGCCGCTGATCCAGGTCAGCGGGCCGGTCGGGTCGAGCCGGGCGACCGCTTCCGGCACGGTCGCCACCACGTGGGCGGCCTCGATGACGCACAGGTGGTAGTCGGGCACCAGGGTGGCGGCTCGGCGGCCCTGCCGTTCGTCGAGCACGATCGTGCCGGTCTCGGCGATCGCCACCGCGCAGCCGGTGACCACGCCGTCGAGTTTGTCGAGTTCGGCGACCGGCAGCTCGCCGGTCTCCGGCTCCGGCAGGGCGTCGAGCCACGGTTGCGGGAGCCGGCCCGGTGCGGCCAGGCGGCGGCCGGCGGCCAGGCGGGTCAGGGTGGCCGGCACCTCTCCGGCGGGCACCACGTGCACGGTCGCGCGGTAGTCGGCGATGCGCTCGGCCAGCAGCCCGATCAGGTCGGCCGGTTCGGCCCGCTGCCGGTAGGCGCGCGGGATCTCCACCTCCGGCGCACCCGTAACCGCCTGCCGCACCCGAGCCAGGATCTCGTCTTTTGCGTTCACTTGTCGCCCTCCCGTAGCCACCAGTCGCGGAACGACTCCGCCGGGATCTCCGGGAGCTCCCGGGTGTCGGTCCAGGCCCCCAGTGCGCCGGGCAGCCGGCTGGGGACGAAGCGCCGGAGCCGGCCGGCCGCCCGCTGGGCGCGGGTGAGCCGCGCGTCCTTGCGGAAGACCCACCCGGCGGCCCGCATGCCGATCCGCTCGGGCAGCGGGTGCGGGGCCTTGGCCCGCAGGTCCACCAGCACCTCGGGGATGTCGATGGCGACCGGGCAGACGTCGTAGCAGGCCCCGCAGAGCGAGGAGGCGAACGGCAGCGAGGCGTCCAGCTCACTGCCCATGCCGCGGAGCTGTGGGGTGAGGATCGCGCCGATCGGCCCCGGGTAGACCGAGCCGTAGGCGTGCCCGCCCGCGCGTTCGTAGACCGGGCAGACGTTGAGGCAGGCCGAGCAGCGGATGCAGCGCAGCGCCTGGCGGCCGACCTCGTCGGCGAGCACCCCGGTGCGGCCGTTGTCCAGGAGCACGAGGTGGAAGGTCTGGCCCTCGGTCGCGCCGGTCCAGGTGGAGGTGTAGGGGTTCATCCGCTCGCCGGTGGAGCTGCGCGGCAGGAGCTGCAGGAAGACCTCCAGGTCCCGCCAGGTGGGCAGCAGCTTCTCGATGCCGACCACGCTGATCAGCGTCTCGGGCAGGGTCAGGCACATCCGCCCGTTGCCCTCGGACTCCAGGACCACCAGGGTGCCGGTCTCGGCGATCATGAAGTTGGCGCCGGAGACGGCGACCTTGCTCTTCAGGAAGCGCTCGCGCAGGTGGCGGCGGGCCGCCTCGGCCAGGGCGCGCGGCTCGTCGGTGAGGCCGGGCGGGGCCTCGGGCATCTCCCGCAGGAAGATCTCGCGGATCTCCGCGCGGTTGCGGTGGATGGCCGGGACCAGGATGTGGCTGGGGAAGTCGTCGCCGAGCTGCACGATCAGCTCGGCGAGGTCGGTCTCGTAGGCGGTGATGCCCTGCTCAGCCAGGTGCTCGTTGAGGCCGATCTCCTGGGTGGCCATCGACTTGACCTTGACCACCTCGCGCTCGCCGGTCGCCTTGATCAGGCCGGTGACGATCCGGTTGGCCTCGGCGGCGTCGCGCGCCCAGTGCACCTGGCCGCCCGCGGCGGTGACCGCCGCTTCGAGCTGGAGCAGGTAGCGGTCGAGGTGGCGCAGGGTGTGGTCCTTGATCGCCTTGCCGGCGGCCCGCAGTTCCGTCCAGTCGGGCAGCTCGCCGACCACCGCGGCGCGCTTGCCGCGGATGGTGTGCGTGGCCTTGCGCAGGTTGAAGCGGAGCTGGGAGTTCTGGACGGCCTGCGCCGCGTTCTGCGGGAAGGTTCCCGGCATTCCGACGAACACGCTCATCACACGGCCTCCGTGGACGCGAGGATCTCGGCCAGGTGCATGACGCGCACGCCCGACTGCTGGCGCCGCAGCGTGCCGCCGATGTGCATCAGGCAGGAGTTGTCGGCGGCGCAGAGCACCTCGGCCCCGGTGTCGAGCACGTTGCGCACCTTGTCGCCGCACATCGCGGCGGAGACGGCGGGGTTCTTGACCGCGAAGGTGCCGCCGAAGCCGCAGCACTCCTCCGCGCCGGCCAGCGGGACCAGGTCGAGGCCGCGCACCTTGCCCAGCAGCCGCGCGGGCCGGTCGCCCAGGTGCAGGCCGCGCAGCGAGTGGCAGGTCGGGTGGTAGGTCACCCGGTGCGGGAAGTAGGCGCCCACGTCGTCGACCTCCAGCACGTCCAGCAGGAACTCCGACAGGTCGTACACCTTGGGCGTCAGGCGCTCGATCGCCGCCGCGCCGGGGCTGCCGGCCTTCACCAGCTTCGGGTACTGCTCGCGCACCATGGCCGCGCACGACCCGGAGGGCGCGACCACCGCGTCGTAGTCGCCGAACACCTCGGTGAAGTGCCTGGCCAGCCGTACGCCCTCCGCCCGGTAGCCGGTGTTGACGTGCATCTGCCCGCAGCAGGTCTGGGCCTGCGGGAACTCCACCGCGCAGCCGAGGCGGCGCAGCAGGGTGACGACGGCGCGTCCGGTGCCGGGAAACAGCGTGTCGTTCACGCAGGTGATGAAGAGGGCGACCCGCACAACTTCCCCTTATGGTCTGACCACAGTATGGTCTGACCTTATGGCAGATAGCTGGGCACCCGTCAAGCGGACGCGGACCTTCGAGGAGGTGCTCGCCCAGATCGAGCGGCGCATCGCCGAGGACGGCATGCGGATCGGCGACCGGCTGCCCGGCGAGCGGCAACTGGCCGAGCAGCTCCAGGTCAGCCGCTCCTCCGTGCGCGAGGCGCTGCGCGTGCTGGAGACGCTCGGAGTGCTCTCCTCCCAGGTGGGCCGCGGTCCCGAGGCGGGCGCGGTGCTCATCTCCCGGCCCGGCGCGGCGCTCACCGACCTGCTCCGGCTGCACGTGGGGCTCGACGGGCTGGAGCCGGCCGAGCTGATCGAGACCCGGCTGATGATCGAGCGCTTCGCCGCCGAGCGGGCCGCGCTGCGCGGGCCGGACACCAGCGCGCTGAGCGAGGCCCTGGCCGCCATGGACGCCGCCTCAGGGCCCGAGGAGTTCGTGGAGCACGACATCGCCTTCCACTGCGCCATCGCCGACGCCTCCGGCAACCGGCTGATCGCGGTGATCATGCGGTCGTTGCGCGACTCGGTCCGGCCGCACGCGGTGCAGGCGGTCGAGCGGATCGGCGACACCGCCGGGCTGCGCGCCGACCACCAGCGCATCCTCGACGCGATCACGGTGGGCGACCCCGCCGAGGCCGCCCGCGCGGTCACCGACCACCTGGCCAAGACCTACCCGCCGGGCCCCGCACCCGCCTAGGAGCGGGCGTCGGCCACCCGGCAGGAGGCGCCCGAGCAGGTGTGCATGAGCCGCATCAGGTAGTCGAGCCGCATCAGCAGCGCCGGCGAGGCGGAGGCGGCCAGGTTGTCGAGCTGCTGCGGGTCCTCCACCAGGTCGTAGAGCTGCGTCTCGCCGGTCGCGTACCGCACGTAGGTGTAGCGCTCGGTGCGGATCGCGGTGTAGGGCGGCACGGGCGTCTGGCGGGCCGACTTCTTGTTCGCCGGCCGGAAGAACTCGATCAGCACGTTGCGCCGCCAGTTGGCCGGCCGCTGGCCACGCAGCAGCGGCACCAGCGAGCGGCCCTCGGCGAAGGCCGGCACGGTCGCGCCGCCGAGTTCGGCGAAGGTGGGGGCGAGGTCGATGGTCGCGCACATCGCGTCGTTGACCGCGCCGCGCGCCACCCCGGGACCGCGCACGACCAGCGGGATGTGAATGGCCTCCTCGAACGGCGTGGTCTTGCCCTGGCGGAGCCGGTGGGTGCCCAGGTGGAAGCCGTTGTCGGAGGCGAAGAACAGGTAGGTGTCCTCCAGTTCGCCGGCCGCCTCCAGGGCGTCGACCAGGGTGCCGACCAGGTCGTCCACGCCGAGCATGGCGCGCAGGCGGTCGCGGTAGCGCTCGTCGATGCGGTCGATGCCGGCCGGCTTGATCAGCGGGAGGTCGCGCAGCCAGCGGGGCTCGCGCTCGACGTCCTCCTGGTTGAAGGACTTCGTGCGGGGGGCCTTGGCGCCGGGGAAGGCGCTGGCGTGCCGTACCGCGGGGTTGGCGGGGTTGTGCGGCGCGACCGGGGCCAGGTAGAGGAAGAACGGCGTGTCTCCGGCGGCGTTCACGAAGGCCGTGGCCTTGGCGGCCAGCACGTCGGAGAGGTAGTCCTGCTCGGCCCAGCCGTAGTCGACCAGCGTGCCGTTGGAGTTGAGGGTGTAGTCGTACTCCTCGTACAGGTTGCGTACGGGCACGTCCCAGGTGTCCCAGCCGGGCGGCACGTAGGTGGCGGCGGCCGAATTGCCGGGGTAGTGGTTGAGGAACTTGCCCATCAGCCCGGTGCGGTAGCCGGCCGCCTTCATCCAGGTGCCGATGGTGGAACGGTCCAGCTTGAGGGCGTTGAAGCGGTCGAATCCGCCTTCGGGGGCGGTGTTGGTGAGCACGTTGTGGCTGTGCACGTACTGCGAGCGCAGGATCGAGGTGCGGGAGGGGCAGCACCAGGAGTTGGTCACGAAGGTGCGCTCGAAGGAGATCCCCTGCTGGACCAGGTGCCGGGAGATGTTCGGGAACAGGTGCAGGTTCCCCGCCTCGAGGTCGTCCACCAGAATCAGGACGACGTTCGGCTTCGCGGGCGCTCTGACGGGCTTGCGCGTGGCGAAACCGCCGGTCGCGGACACCGAGGGCATCCCTGTGACCAGCATCAACAACGCTATGCATACGACTCGACACAGACCCTTCAGCACAGAAGCCACCTTGCCCCGGAGATCGCTCATTGACACCCGGAGCGGGATAATAGAACGTGTTCTAATGAAACTCGGCCTGAATCTCGGCTACTGGCAACGCGCCGCCGACGACGCCACCGAGACCGTCCTGCTCGCCGAGCGGCTCGGCTACGACTCGGTCTGGACCGCCGAGGCCTACGGCAGCGACGCCTTCACCCCGCTCGCCTGGTACGGCGCGCGCACCTCCCGGATCAAGCTCGGCACCTCGGTCGTGCAACTGTCGGCCCGCACGCCGGCCGCCACCGCGATGACCGCGATGACGCTCGACCACCTGACCGGCGGGCGGCTGCTGCTCGGCGTGGGCGCCTCCGGGCCGCAGGTGGTCGAGGGCTGGTACGGCCAGCCGTTCGGCCGCCCGCTCGCGCGCACCCGCGAGTACGTCGAGATCATGCGCAAGATCTGGCGCCGCGAGGAGCCGGTCACCGCTCCCGGGCCGCACCACCCGCTGCCGCTCCCCGGCGGCCTGGGCAAGCCGCTCAAGTCGATCACCCACCCGCTGCGCCCCGACATCCCGGTCTACCTCGGCGCCGAAGGCCCCAGGAACGTCGCGCTGTCGGCGGAGATCGCGCAGGGCTGGCTGCCGCTGTTCGCCTTCCCGGAGAAGATCGGCGAGATGTACGGCGAGGCCCTCGCCCCCGCTCCCCCGGACTTCGACATCGCGGCCATGGTGCTGGTCCTCATCGACGACGACGTCCCCCGCGCGCTGGAGGCGGTGAAGATGATGCTCACCCTCTACATCGGCGGCATGGGCGCCAAGCACCGCAACTTCCACGCCGACATCATCGGCCGCATGGGCTTCGCCGAGACCGCCGAGCGCATCCAGGCGCTCTACCTGTCCGGCCGCAAGGACGAGGCGTTCAGTGCCGTCCCGGACGAGCTGGCCGACGGCATCTCGCTGGTCGGCCCGGCCGGGCGAATCAAGGAGCGGCTGGAGGTGTGGCGGGCCAGCCCCGTCACCAGCCTCCTGGTGATGGGCCCGCGGGACGAGGCGTCGCTGACCACCGTCCGGGACCTCGTCCTGGGCTAGGGTGCTGCGGGTGATCCGCGGCTTACGTGTCGGCCTGACCGTGCTGTTGCCGGCCGCAGTCCTGGACGGCAGCAGTGGACGCCACCGCCCGCGCCCTGGAGACCGGCAGGACGCGGGACGGCTGGGTGCCCGTAGTGGCCGGGGCGAGCTCGGCTGGGAGTCCGATCGGGACTAGTCCGGCCGCGGCGCCGGGTCGGCGGTGACCGAGCGCAGCAGCGGCCGGCTGAGCGCCCCCGCCGCCAGCACCCCGCCGAAGCCGAGCACCACGCAGGTCACCAGCGTGAGCACGCCCCGCACGTTCATGGCGGCGTACATGAAGGGCAGCGCGCACAGCACCCCGGTGGCGATCGAGCCGCCGCCCATCACCGCGAGCGGGATGAGCGTCTCCGAGCGCCGCGCCCGGTCGAGGACCTCCAGCGGCGTCCCGGCCAGGCGCAGCAGCGCGTAGGTCTGGCGCCGGTCGAGCACGGAGGAGGCCGCGGTGATCCCCGCGCTGGCGATGGCGACCAGGAAGGAGACGGCCAGCACCACGACCGTGCCGGTGCCGACGTCCTTGAGCACCTGGGCGGAGGTGGACCCGTCCTCGGCCTCGGTGGTGGCCGTGTGGCCGGGGGCCAGGCCCTCCAGCGCGGTCCGGGCGCGGTCGGTGACCGCCTGGTCCGCGCCGGTGCCGAGGGCGGCCACGATCCCGCCCTTGGTGGTCTCGACCTCGGCCCTGACCCCCGCCACGGCCAGCCGCTCGCGTGCCTCGGCGGCGGCCTTCTCGGCCTGCCCAACGGGTACGGCCAGCGTCAACTGGTGCCGGTCGGGCGAGCCGAGCAGGTCGGCGCTGGGGCTGAGCAGCCCGAGGAAGCCCGCGACGAAGCCGGTCAGCGCCACGCCGCTGACGGTGCGCCAGGCCGAGCGCGGGTCGTCGACCAGCCGCCGCCCGGCCAGCAGCGTGCCGGGCCGCCGGGCCCTCGCGGCGGTCACCCGGCCGATGACGGCGACCACCCACGGCCCGACCAGGTTGAGGGAGAGGAAGGCCAGGCCGAGCGCGCCGGCGATCACCGCCACGCCGGCCTGGCGGCTCAGCACCGGCACCGCGATCAGCGCGGCGAGCAGCACCAGCACCCGGACGAAGCGCAGCCCGGGCGGGGTCTCCCGCTTGGCCACGCCCAGCGGGCTGACCACCACGCGCCGCAGCCCGGCGACCGCCGAGAGCCCCACCAGCACCGGGACGCCGGCCAGGGCCACGGCGACGATCCACACCGGCGGCCACAGGTCGGCGGTGTACCAGGGGCCGCCGCCGATCTCGATCCTGGTCAGCAGCGGGGCGGCCAGGCCGTACAGCACGGTTCCGGCCAGCGCGCCGGCCAGGGCCACGAGCATCGCCTCGGCCACGGTCATCCCGGCGACCTGCGCCGGGGTGGCGCCGACCAGGCGGAGCGCGGCCAGCCGCTGGTCACGGCGGGCCACGGTGAGCCGGGCCGCCGCGCCGCCGAAGACGAGCAACGGCACGACCATGAGCACGCCGGCGATCAGCGCGAGGATCCGGTAGCCGATGGCGTCGTCGGTCGGGGTGCCGGCGAAGGAGGCCACCCGGGTCGGCTTGACCGAGCCCATGGCCACGTCGCGATCGCGGCTCTTCATCGCCGGGTCGTCCGGGCGGTGCCCGGCCACCACGACCAGCTCCTCCGGGTGGACCAGCGCCTCCTCGCCCAGGGTGCCCCGCTGCTCGGGGTAGCGGGCGGCCAGCCGGTCGGCGGGCAGCTCGCGGGCGAGCTCGCGCAGGGCGGGCGAGAGCCACACCTCGCCGGGGGCCGGCACGCGCGGGAGTCCGGGCGGTGCGGGCGCCCGGTCGCCGAGCGCGGCGATGTCCACCACGGTGATCGGGCGGCCGGCCACGTAGTCGAGGCGGGTGGCCTGCACCGCCACCGCGCCGCTCTTGGCCGCGACCGGGTTGCGCCACGCGCCGCGTTCGGCCCGCGCGTCGAAGGCCAGGTTGGCGCTGATCGCGAAGAGCAGCAGGGCGGTCGAGACGGCGACCGCGCCGAAGGTCAGCCACGTGCCCAGCAGGCCGCGGCGGCCCCCGCCGCGCAGCAGCCTCCAGGCCAGCGAGAGGGTCGCGTTCACGCCTGGACCCCCGGCAGGAGCTGGGTGAAGGTCTGGTCCGGTACGGCGGAGCCGCTCAGCCGCCCGTCGCGCACCTCGACGGTGCGGTCGCACCAGCCGGCCACGTTCGGGTCGTGGGTGACCACGACGAGCGAGGCGCCGTTGTGCTTGGTCGCCTCGACCAGCAGCCGCATGGTGTCGTGCCCGGTGCTCTGGTCGAGCGCGCCGGTGGGCTCGTCGGCGAAGACCACCGCCGGCTTGGTGACCAGGGCGCGCGCGATGGCCACGCGCTGGGCCTGGCCGCCGGACAGCTCGCCGGGCCGCCGGCCCTCCATGCCCTGCAGGCCGAGCGGGCCGAACCAGTCGCACGCCTGCCGTACCGCCTGGGTGCGGGAGACGCCGCCCAGCATGAGCGGGAGGGCCACGTTCTCCTCGGCAGGCAGCTCGGGCAGGAGCTGGCCGAACTGGAAGACGAAGCCGAAGCGGGTGCGGCGCAGGGCGCTTCGCTGGCGTTCGCCCAGGTTGTCCACCCGCTGGCCCATCAGGTGCACCTCGCCGGAGTCGGGCTTCATGATCCCGGCCAGGCAGTGCAGCAGGGTGGACTTGCCGGAACCGCTCGGACCCATGATCGCGACGGCTTCCGCCTCGCCGATGGCGATGTCCACCCCGGCCAGGGCGGTGGTGGGTCCGAAATGCTTCGTCAGGGCGTAGCCCCCGAGTACCTCGCTCATGGTCACCAAGCCTGGAGGCCCGGCTCGCCCGGCGGATCGGCCACGTGGACGGAGCGAGATCGGCCGAACGGCTGATCCTATGCTGGACGGGTGATTCGAGTGCTCATCGCCGACGACCAGGAGCTCGTCCGCACCGGCTTCCAGATGATCATTGACGCGCAGCCGGACATGGAGGTCGTCGCCGCGGTCGCCGACGGCGCCGAGGCGGTGGCCGAGGCCAGACGGCTGCGCCCCGACGTGTGCCTGCTGGACATCCGCATGCCCAAGCTCGACGGGCTGGAGGCCACCCGCCTGCTGGCCGGGCCCGGCGTGGCCGAGCCGCTGCGCGTGGTGATCGTGACCACCTTCGACCTCGACGAGTACGTCTACGGCGCGCTGCGCGCGGGCGCGACCGGCTTCCTGCTGAAGGACAGCGGCCCCACCCTGCTGCTGGAGGCGATCCGGGCGGCGGTGAACGGCGACGCGCTGGTCTCCCCCTCGGTCACCGTGCGGCTGCTGCAGCACCTCACCAAGCCGACCGTGGCCAAGCCGCTGGACGACCCGCTGACCGAGCGCGAGCTCGACGTGGTGCGGCTGGTGGCGCGCGGCCGGACCAATCAGGAGGTGGCCGCCGAACTGTTCGTTTCACTTTCGACGGTTAAGACCCACCTTGGCAGTATCCAGGGCAAACTCCGGGCCAGGAATCGTGGCGAAATCGCAGCTTGGGCCTGGGAGTCCGGCGTGGTGAGCTGATTAGGAACGCGCCCGGCGGGATAAAAGTGAATCAGCACAGCAGGGGAGAACTACGTGCGATTCATCACCCGGGCCGTTTATGTGGCCCTCGCCGCCCACATCGCGTCCCTGACCGCGCTCGTGGTCTTCGAGGAGCTGCGCGGGCACAGCCTCGTCACCCAGCTCGCCTCGATCGACCACCCGGACAGCACGGCGGCCCAGGCCGTGGTCGGCGCGGTCACCGTCTTCGCCGTCCTGATCATGCTGGTCGTCGGCACGCTGGCCGTCGCCGCCGTCGCCTACCTGACCTGGCTGGTCCGGGTCCGCCAGGCCCACGACCGTGCCGCCTCCCCCGCGCCGGTGCTGCTCGGCTGGCTGATCCCCGGCGTCGCCCTGGTCGCGCCGGTCGTGCTGGTGGACGACGTCTGGAAGAACTCCCGCCCGCCGTTCGACCAGCGGCCCCGCTGGCTCTTCCTGCTCGGCGCCTGGTGGCTGAGCTGGCTGGCCGCGGTCGCCTCGCTGATCATCCGGCTCGGCGACGACAGCGCGGGCACGCTCACCGGCATCGGCGTGCGCGAGCTGGCGCTGGCCGCGTTCGCCGCCGTGCTGTGCGCGGCGACCGTCCGGGAGATCGAGCGCATCCAGACCGTCGCCGCCCGCGCCCGCCGCGCCCTGCCCGGCTCGCTGTCGCACGTGTGAGCCTTCTGCCCGGCCGGCTCAAGCGGCGGCCAGCTCAAGCGGCGGCCAGCTCAGGCGGCGGCCGGGTCAGGCGGCGGCCGGGCCGGAACTGCCCTGGCTGGCGTGCCAGAGCCGGCGTGACGGCGAGACGATCGCCGGGCCGAGATCGGCGTAGGGCGAGAGCCGGAAGCCGTTGGCGTACTCGATCCGCCGCCCGCCGACGCCCTCGCGTTCCTCGGGCACGCGGTCGACGATCGCCCGGACCGCCGCGAGGCCGCCGCGCCGCCAGGCCGCCTCCAGATCGACCAGGTTCCAGCAGTCCAGCGCCCGCATGGACACCGCCCGCGGCCCGGTCCGCCGGATCACCCCGCGCGCCACCATCAGCCACGAACCGAAGACCGTCGACGCGCAGTGCCCCTGCACCGACTCGAAGAAGGTCAGGTCCACCGGCCCGGTCGAGTCGTCGAGGGTGGCGAAGATGACCCGCTGCCCCGACCGCACCGCCGGCGTCTGGGTGGCCACCTTGACCCCGGCGACCAGGATCTCCGCGCCGTTGCGCTGGGTCAGCAGGTCACGCGAGCGCACCACGCCCAGCGCGTCGAGCAGCTCGTCGTGGAAGCTGATGACGTGCCGGCTGACGTCGATGCCGAGGATCTCCAGCTCGGCCTCGACCATCTCGGTCTCCGTCATCTCCGGCAGCTCGCCGGGGGCGATGTGCTCGGTGAAGCCCAGCGGGAGCTGGATCGCCGCCGCCGCTTCCGGCGGCGGCGGGTCCGGCCTGCCGTACCGCTTGCCGGCGCGGGCCGGGGCTCGGGTGCCGGAGGTGGAGGCCCGCTCCAGCGCGCCCACCTGGGCGATCAGGTCGCGCCTGGTCAGCCGGCCGGGCCGCCAGCGCGGCCCGCCGCCGCCCGGGTCGAGCTCGTGCAGCGCGTCGAGCCCGCCGACCTGCACGATCCGCTCCATGACCGGCCGCGAGGGCCGGGCCCGCTCCCAGAAGTCCGACAGCGAGGTGTACGGCTGGCCGGCCAGCATCCGGTCGACCTCGGCCTCGCTGACCCCCTTGACCGAGGAGAACGGCACCCGCAGGGCGTAGCCGCGCCCGAGCTCCTCGGCGTTGAAGGGCCGCCGCTCCCCCGGCTTCTCCAGCGCCGCCGCGGGCGCGCGCACCTCCATCCCGAGCCGTTCCACCCGCCACTCCCGGCCCGACCTGTTGATGTCGAGCGGCAGGATCCGCACCCCGCACTGGCGGGCCTCGTCCACGATCACCCGCTGCGGGTACATGCCCGGCTCGTGGGTGAGCACCCCGGCGAAGAAGGCGGCGGCGTGGTGGCGCTTGAGCCAGGCCGACTGGTAGGTGGGCAGCGCGAAGGCGGCGGCGTGCGCCTTGCAGAAGCCGAACGCGCCGAACGCGTCCAGCACCTCCCAGGCCCGCTCCACCTCGGCGTCGGCGAACCCCTGCGCCTTGGCGCGCGGCACGAACTCCTTGCGCACCCGCGCCCTGCCCTCGGGCGTGGCGAGGGTGCGGCGCATCTTCTCCGCGAACGACAGGTCCTCGCCGGTCATCACCTCGATGACCTTGAGCACCTGCTCGTGGAAGACGACCACGCCGTGCGTCTCCTGCAGCGCCGCGCGCAGCCGCTCGTGCGCGTAGACCGGCTTGCGCCAGCCGTGCCGCGCCTCCAGGTACGGCGTGACCATGTCGGAGTTGACCGGCCCCGGGCGGAAGAGGGAGATGTCCACGATGAGGTCGTTCATCGTGCGCGGCTCCAGCTTGGCGACCAGCTCGCGCTGGCCGGGCGACTCGATCTGGAAGCAGCCGAGCGTACGGCTGGCGCAGATCATGTCGTAGGTGGTCGCGTCGTCGTGCGGCACGGCGTCGAGCTCGATCCTCTCGCCGTCCACCCGCTCGATCTCGGTGAGCGTGTAGGCCATCGCCGACTGCATGCGCACGCCGAGCACGTCGAGCTTGAGCAGCCCGGCCTCCTCGACGTCGTCCTTGTCGAACTGCGACATGGGGAACTCCAGCATGCTGCGCTCGACCGGCGTGACGTCCCCCAGCCCGGCGTTGCCGACCAGCACCCCGCACGGGTGCAGGGCGATGTGCCTGGGCAGGCCGTCGAGCCGCTCGGCCAGCTTGAACACCCGGTCGAGACCCGCCTCGCCCAGCCGTGACTCGCGCAGCTCGGGCAGATCGGCCAGCGAGGCGGTGATCTGGCGGGCCCGCACGTGCGGGAAGGCCTTGGCGATCAGGTCGATCTCGTGCGGCGGCAGCCCCATGGCCGCGCCGACGTCCCGCAGCGCGCTGCGGGCGCGGTAGGTCTCCATCATCGACACGCAGGCCACCCGCGACTCGCCGTACCGGTCGAAGATCGCCTTGTAGCAGTCGAGACGGCGGGCCGACTCGACGTCCACGTCGATGTCCGGCAGGCCGACGCGGCCCTCCGACAGGAACCGCTCCATGAGCAGGCCGTGCTCCAGCGGGTTCACCTCGCCGATGCGGATCAGGTAGTTGACCAGGCTGCCCGCGCCCGAGCCGCGGATGGCGCACCGCACGCCCATGCCGCGGATCATGTCGGTGATGCCGGCGACGGCGATGAAGTAGCCGGACAGGTTCTTGCGCTCGATGACGGCCAGCTCCTCGCGCAGCCGGTCCTTGGCGTCCCGGTCGCGGTGCAGGCCGCGCTCGTACAGGCCGTCGAAGCAGCGGTTGCGCAGCAGCGGGACCGGATCCCTGCCCATCTCTGGCAGGTGCAGGCGGCCGTCCTTGAGCGCCAGGACCCGCAAGGGGTCCATCGCGCACCGCTCGGCCAGGTGGCGGGTGGTGCGCAGCAGGCGCTCGGCCCTCCCCCGGTCGCCGCCGCAGATCTTCGCGGCGACCCTGGCCATCTCCTCGCCGCTCTTCAGGTAGGCGTGCGAAGTGGTGCGCTCCAGATGCCTGGGGTGCAGGGGGACCAACTGGCGGGCGGCGTCCAGGACGTCGCCCACCTGGTGGTCGGCGGGATCGAGGTACCGCACGGCGTTGGTCAGGACGGCGGGCACGCCGGCGGCGTCGGCCAGCGCGATCATCCGGACCGCGGTGGCGGCGTCGCGGTAGCCGTACTGGTCGACGGCCTCGACCGCCAGGGCGGGGACGGTGGCCTTCCAGCGGTCCAGGAGGGCGCGGGCCAGCTCGTCCCGGCCCGCGGCCACCGCCCGGCCGACGTCGGAACGGGGGCCCAGCAGGACCACCAGGCCGGGGCCGGCCTCGGCCAGGAGGGCGTGGGACACGCGGGGGGCGCCGCGGTCGCCGGCGGCGTGGGCGGCGGTGACCAGGCGGCACAACCTCGGCCAGCCGTCGGACAGGGCCAGGACGGTGACCCTGTCGTGGGCGTCTGGGCCGGTGGGGGTTCGGGAGGGGCTGGGGGTTGGTCTGCTGGGAAAAGCACCCGCCGTTGCCTGGGAGCGCCGTAGACCAGCCGTCCCGCCACCTGGGCTGGGGTGGCCGGGAAGAGCGCCCGCCGTCGGCCCTCGTCCCCGTAGACCAGCCGTCCCGCCGCTCTGGCTGGGGTGGCCGGAGGAAAAGCCCGGCGTCGGCCCCTGCCGCCGTAGACGAGCCGACTCGTCGTCGAGCCTGGGGTGGCCAGGGGAGGGGGGACCTTCCCTCCCCGGGGCGGAGGGGTCGAGGACCAGGGTGACGCCGAAGACGGGGCGGAGGCCGGTGTCGGCGCAGGCCTGGGCGTGTTTGACCGCGCCGTAGAGGCCGTCGCGGTCGGTGAGGGCGAGGATGTCCATGCCGTGCTCACGGGCGCGGGCGGCGAGGGCGGGCGGGAAGGCGGTGCCGTACCGCATGGAGTAGGCCGAGGACACGTTGAGGTGCGGGAAGTCGCGCATCAGTCCCACGCCCTCAGCAGCAGCCAGCCGCCGCTGGCGGTGTCGTAACGGAGTTCGTAGGTGCCGACCTCGCGGCCGGGGCTGGCTTCGACCCGCCAGAAGAGGCGCTCGCCGGGATCGTCGTCGCCGGTCTTCCACCACTCGCGGGAGACCACCCAGTGGTCGAGCATCCGGCGCACCAGGTAAAGCCGGTCACGCCAGACGAACTGGGTCGGTTCCCCGTCTCGGGTCCATACCTCTATGGGATCGCCATAAAGTCTGCTCAAGACGCTTGTCTCCCCGGGGGCCAGTTGCCAACTGCCCGGGGGAAGGTCGGGCGCTACATGTCGAACATATGTTCTCAAGCGCCAAAGCGCAAGTCGCCGGCCTGCCGGACGAGCGGGTTGGCGCCGATGGAGTTGCGGATGCTGAAGGCGACGCTCCCGGCGCGGTAGCGGTCGTCGGACCACTCGACGGGCCGGCCCTCGTGGGTGGTGGTGACGCGGCGCTGGCGCAGGAGCGGGCTGCCGCGCCGTACTCCCAGGTGGCGGGCGTCGGCGGTGGTGGCGGCGACGGCGTCGATGAGGTGCTCGCCGTAGGCGAAGACGAGGCCGACGGCGTCGTAGAGCGCCTGGGTGACCGAGCCGCAGTCGGCGGGCAGGGCGGCGACGGCGGGGGCGATCCAGCCGGCGTAGACGGTGCGTTCCAGCAGGACGGGTTCGCCGTCGAGGGTGCGCACGCGGAGCACTTCGAGCACGTCCTGCTCGCCCAGCCGCTCGGCCTCCGGTCCGGTGGCCGGGCGGCGGTGTTGCGAGATCACCTCGCCGCCGAAGGCATAGCCGTTGGCCCGCGCCCACTGCGCGAAACTGTGCAGTTCGGCGAAACTCTGGCTGCGCGTGGTGCCGAGCACGATCCGCCTGGCGCCCTGCCGAGAGCCCACCAATCCTTCCGCGGCCAGCACGGCTACCGCCTGCCGTACGGTGCCGCGGGCGGCGGAGTAGCGCGCGGCCAGCTCGGACTCGGAGGGGAGCTGGGAGCCGACCGGATGCGCGCCGCGCAGAATGTCCTCTCGCAGCTCAGCGGCAATTCGTTCATAGCGAGCAACCATTACTGACCCTTTCAGTTCACGAAATAGCAATCTTTATGCGACTAACTAGGTCTGGCTTGTTTGTACAAGTTCCCCTAGTTTCGATCCAGATCCCCGGAGAGTGGAGGCGACGTGTCCGCACCCCGCGCGGCCGGCGTATTGGCAGCCCTGACCCTGGTCACCGCGGCTTGCGGTGCCGCACCTTCCACCCAGACCCAGCCCTCGTCCTCCGCCGCCGGCGGCGTGGACGCCCGGACCGCCACCTCGGCCGCCGACTTCGGCGGTCTCGACAAGCTCGTCGAGGCGGCCAAGAAGGAGGGGGCGCTGCACGTGATCGCGCTCCCGCCCGACTGGGCGAACTACGGCGAGATCATCAAGACCTTCGAGGCCAAGTACGGCATCAAGATCGAGAGCGAGAACCCGGACGCCTCCAGCGCCGACGAGATCAAGGCGGTCAAGGACCGCAAGGGCCAGCCCAGCGCCCCCGACGTGCTCGACGTCGGCCAGGCCTTCGCCTTCAGCGGCGCCAAGGAGGGCCTGTACGCGCCCTACAAGGTGCAGTCCTTCGACAAGATCCCCGAAGGCCAGAAGGACCCGAACGGCCTGTGGGTCAACGACTACGGCGGCTACGTCTCGATCGGCTGCGACGCCAAGAAGATCGGCACCTGCCCGCAGACCTTCGCCGACCTGCTCAAGCCCGAGTACAAGGGCAAGGTCGCGCTGAACGGCAACCCGAACAAGTCGGGCTCGGCCTTCGGCGGCGTCTACGCGGCCTCGCTGGCCAACGGCGGCACCTTCGACGACATCGCCCCGGGCGTCGAGTTCTTCAAGAAGCTGAAGAGCGTCGGCAACTACAACCCGGTCGAGTCCACCCCGGCCACCGTCGAGAATGGCGAGACGCCGATCAGCATCGACTGGGACTACCTGAACGCCGGCTACCGCGAGCAGTTCATGCCCAAGGGCATCGACTTCCAGGTCTCGGTGCCCACCGACGGCATCTACGCCTCCTACTACGCGCAGGCCATCAACAAGGACGCCCCGCACCCGGCCGCCGCGCGGCTGTGGATGGAGTTCCTCTACAGCACCGAGGGCCAGAACCTGTGGCTCAAGGGCGGCGCCCGCCCGGTGCTGATGCCCTCCATGACCGCCGACGGCACCATCGACAAGGCGCTGGCCGACAAGCTGCCGCCGGTCGAGGGCGAGACCAAGTTCCCGACCGAGGACCAGGTGACCAAGGCCAAGGAAGCCCTGGCCAAGACCTGGGACGCGGCCGTCGCGGGCTGATCGGTCTTGAAGAGGTCGCTGGGCGCCTGGCCGCTCCTGCTGTTCACCGCGCTCGCCTTCGGAGCCCCCGCCGTCGTCATGGTGACGGGGGCCTTCGACCGCGGCACGGAGACGCTCGCGCTGACCATGCAGGGCGGCTATCTGCTCGCCCTGCTCAACAGCGTGAAGTTGTCCGCCGTCGTGGCCGTGCTGGGCGCGGTGCTCGGCACCGTGCTGGCCCAGGCCATCGTCACCTCCCCCTGGAAGCCGCTACGGGAGGGCGTGCTGACCGCCTCCGGCGTGCTGGCCAACTTCGGCGGCGTGCCGCTGGCCTTCTTCTGGGTGGCCACGCTGGGCAACTCCGGGCTGGTCAGCGGCCTGCTCGGGCTGCCGTCCGGCGCGTTGTACAGCTTCTGGGGACTGGCGCTGGTCTACCTGTACTTCTCCGTGCCGCTCATGGTGCTGGTCATCGCGCCCGCGCTGGACGGGCTCAAGCCGCAGTGGCGGGAGGCGGCGCTGAACAACGGCGCCACCGCCTGGCACTACTGGCGCTACGTCGGCCTGCCGGTCCTGGCCCCCGGCCTGCTCGGCGGGGTGGTGCTGCTGTTCGGCTCGGCCTTCGCCGCCTACGCCACCGCCGCCGCGATGGGCGCGGGCACCGTGCTGCCGCTGATCACGCTCAAGATCGCCGCCGCGCTCTCCGGCGACGTGCAGACCGGCTTCGAGAACGTGGGGCTGGCGCTGAGCCTGGACATGGTCCTGGTCGCCGCCCTGGTCATGGCGGTCTACCTGCCGCTGCAGCGAAGGAGCACCAAGTGGTTGCAGTAGCCACCACCGCCGAGCCGATCGCCGCCCGCGGCGAGATGCCCCGCCTGTGGCGCGGCGTCGTCCTGGCGCTGGCCGGCCTGTACTTCCTGGTGCCGCTCGGCGCCGCCTTCTGGTTCACCGCCTACAACCGGGTCACCGGCTTCTCGCTGGCGCCCTACGCCGAGCTGTGGAGCGCCGAGGGCTTCTGGAGCAGCCTGCTGCTCTCGCTCGGGCTGGCCGCCGCCACCATCGCGCTGGTCCTGCTGCTCATGCTGCCCGCCATGATCACGGTACGGCTGGCCGCGCCCAGGCTGCGTCCCGTGCTGGAGATCATCTGCACACTGCCGCTGGTCATCCCGCCCATCGCCTTCGTGGCCGGCTACAGCCGCTCCGTGGCGCTGGCCCAGGACCTGGTCGCGCCCACGCCGTTCTGGGCCACGCTGACCGCGATGCGCAGCACGACCTTCCCGGCCGTGCTGGTCTTCGCCTACGTCATCCTCGTGCTGCCCTTCGTCTACCGCTCGCTCGACGCGGGGCTCCGGACCATGGACCTGCGCACGATGGTCGAGGCCGCGCGCAACCTGGGCGCCTCCTGGCCGCACGTGATGTTCCGGGTGATCATCCCCAACCTGCGCTCGGCGCTGGCCAGTGCCGCCTTCCTGTCGCTGGCGCTGGTGCTGGGCGAGTACACCATGGCGAGCATCATGGGCTACCGGCCGTTCGCGGTGTGGATCGTGTCGATCTCCGGGTCCAAGGGCCAGCTCTCCGTCGCCGTCTCCGTGCTCAGCCTGCTGCTCACCTGGCTGCTGCTGCTTCTCGTCTCAAGGGGGACCAACCGTGGCCGCCAGGCTTGAGTTCCGTGCGCTTCGCCGTACCTTCGGGAAGACCGTCGCGCTCGACGGCTTCGACCTGACCGTCGAGCCGGGCGAGCTGGTCGCGTTGCTCGGCCCGTCGGGCTGCGGCAAGACGACCGCGCTGCGCTGCGTGGCCGGGTTCGAGCGGCCCGACTCCGGCGCAGTGCTGCTCGACGGCAAGGACATCACCGGCGTCCCGGCCAACAAGCGCGACGCGGGCATGGTCTTCCAGGCCTACTCGCTCTTCCCCAACCTGAGCGCGCTGGACAACGTCGCCTTCGGCCTGCGGGTGCGCAAGGTCGCCGCGGCCGTGCGCCGGGCCAAGGCCCAGGAACTGCTGGAGCTGGTCGGCCTGGCCACCCACGCCGACCGGTTCCCGCACCAGCTCTCCGGCGGCCAGCAGCAGCGCGTCGCCCTGGCCCGCGCGCTGGCGCTGGAGCCGCGCGTGCTGCTCCTGGACGAGCCGCTGTCGGCGCTGGACGCGAAGGTCCGGGTGGGGCTGCGCGAGGAGATCCGCCGGCTCCAGCTCGACCTGGGCATCACCACCATCTTCGTCACGCACGACCAGGAGGAGGCCCTGTCGGTCGCCGACCGGGTCGCGGTGCTGCGCGACGGCCGCCTGGAGCAGTGCGGCGCGCCCGCCGAGGTCTACGACCGCCCGGCCACGCCGTTCGTCGCCGAGTTCGTCGGGACCATGAACCATCTGCCCGGCCGCGTCTCCGGCGACCGGGTCACCGTGCTCGGCCAGCTCCTGCCGCTGGACGGCACCGCGCCCGGCGCGGAGGTGGACGTGCTGGTGCGGCCGGAGGCCGTGCAGGTCAGCCCGGCCGAGGACGGCCGCGCCGAGATCGTCGCCGCGTCCTTCCGCGGGGCCTCGGTGCGGCTGCGGGTCGCGCTGGAGGGTGGCGAGGTGCTCGCCGACGTCCCCGGCCACGAGGCGGTACGGCTCGCGCCCGGCACCCGGGTGTCGGTGCGGCTGGTCGAGCGCCCGGTCCTGGTCTCCGCCCGCCGGGCCGAGACCCCCGTGCCGGTCAGCCCCGCCGAGGACCCGGCCAGTGTCGTCTGACGCAGCGGGGTCTGACGCTGTGCCTTTTGACGCTGTGCCTTTTGACGCGGTGTTGTTCGACATGGACGGCACGCTGGTGGACACCGAGGGGTTGTGGTGGGAGGCGGCCTCCTCGGTCGCCCGCGACCTGGGGGTGCGGCTCACCGGCGACGACGCCGACTCGGTCCACGGCCGGACCGTGGCCGACACCGCCGCCCACCTGCTGTCCCGCGCCGCCTCGGCCAGCCGCGCCCAGGACGACCATGTCGCGGACATGGCGGTGGTCTCCGAGCGGCTCACCGAGGAGTTCGCCGCCCGGATCGCCGCCGGCGTGCGCTTCGTGGACGGGGCGCTCGGCCTGCTCGGCGAGCTGGCCGCCGGCGAGGTGCCGACCGCCCTGGTCAGCGCCTCGCCGCGGCGCATCGTCGACCTCGTCCTGAAGCAGCTCCCGCACCCCTTCCGCACGGTCGTCGCCGACGGTGAGACCCCGCGCGGCAAGCCGTACCCCGACCCCTACCTGGAGGCCATCTCCCGGCTGGGCGTCGAGCCGGCCCGCTGCGTGGCCATCGAGGACAGCCCCACCGGCATCGCCGCGGCGAGGGCGGCCGGCTGCCGGGTGCTCACCGTGCCCCGGATGCCGACGCTGGCCCAGCTTCACTCCCTGGACCGGCCGGCTCGGTCCTGACCTCCGCCGGGGCGCGGTCGAGGATCCCGGCGCGGGCGGCGGCGAGGGCCGCGTCGGCGACCCGCTCGGCCTCCCGTTCGGTGATCGGCTCGCGGGAGATGAAGATCCGGTAGAACAGCGGCCCGATGGCCAGCCGGACGAGCTCCTCGGCGTCCACCTCCGCCCCCAGCTCGCCCCGGTCCACCGCGCGGCGCACGACCTCGGCGGACTGCTCGTGCCGCGCCTGGTAGAAGCGGTGCAGCGCCTCGGCCGCCGCGCCGTTCTGGAAGGCGGCGGCGACGAAGGAGTGCACCAGCGAGTCGTCCTGGACGCCCGTGCGGACCATGTCCGCCAGCTCGCGCAGGTCGCCGGCGAGCGTGCCGGTGTCCGGCACCGGCCAGGGCTCCTCCCCCGCCAGGTCGAGCGCGTCGGCGACGAGCCCCTCCGCGCTGCCCCAGCGCCGGTAGACGGTGGTCTTGTGCACGCCGGAGCGCTGGGCGACGTTCTCGACCGTCAGGCCCTGGAAGCCGTGCAGGGCCAGCTCGGCCAGCGTGGCCTGCCGTACGGCGTCGCGAACGCGGGCGCTGCGCCCACCGGGACGTTTCAAAGACAACTCCAGTTGCATTTAGCGGGACAGTCGGCTAGCTTAAAGCTACACAAGTTGTCTTTGGAGGTCCATCCTGTCCACTCAGCTCAGCCTTCACGGCGTGTCCAAGACGTACGGCGAGCGGGTCGTCCTCGACCACGTGACCCTCTCCATCCGGCCCGGCGAGCGCGCCGGGATCGTCGGGGAGAACGGCTCGGGCAAGTCCACGCTGCTGCGGATCCTGGCGGGCGTGGAACGGCCCGACGACGGCGAGGTCACGGTGAGCGCCGCGGGCGGCGCCGGGCACCTGGCGCAGACCCTGGCCGGCGGCACCGTCGGCGAGGCGATCGACCTGGCGTTGGCCGAGCTGCGCGAGCTCGAGGCCGCGCTGCAGCGGGCCGCGGAGGACCAGGACCTCGTCGCCTACGGCGAGCTGCTGACCGCCTTCGAGGCCCGCGACGGCTACGAGGCCGACCTGCGGGTGGAGCGCTCGATGCACGGTCTCGGCCTGGCCGGGATCGGCCGCGACCGTCCCCTGACCAGCCTGTCCGGCGGCGAGCAGGCCCGGCTCGGCCTGGCCTGCCTGCTGGCCGCCTCGCCCGAGGTGCTGCTGCTGGACGAGCCGACCAACCACCTCGACGAGGCGGCACTGACCTGGCTGGAGGACCGGCTCCGCGCCCACCCCGGCACGGTCGTGGTCGTCTCGCACGACCGCACCTTCCTGGAGCGGGTGGCCACCTCGATCATCGAGGTCGAGCACGGCGGGGTGACCCGGTTCGGCGGCGGCTACGCCGCCTTCCTGGCCGAGAAGGCCGCCGCGCGGCAGCGCTGGGAGCAGGCCTACGCCGCCTGGCAGGAGGAGGTCCGCCAGGTGCGCGACTTCGCCGCCACCACCGCCCGCCGGGTCGCGGCGGGCCGGGCGATGAAGGACGGCAACAAGATGGCCTACGACCGCAACGCCGGGCGGGTGCAGAGCTCCGTCGCCTCCCGGGTACGGCAGGCGCACGAGCGGCTGCGGCGCCTGGAGGAGGACCCGGTCCCGCGACCGCCGGAGCCGCTGCGCTTCCGCGGCCGTTTCGCCGGGCACGGACGCACCCGGGCCTTCGACCTGACCGGCCCCGATGGCGACGGGCCTGGCGTGACGGCCGGGATCAGCGTGGGACCGGGCGAGCGGCTGCTGATCCAGGGCCCGAACGGCTCGGGCAAGACCACGCTGCTGGAACGCATCCACGAACAGGCCCGGGGCCGCGTCGGCTACCTGCGGCAGGAGGTCGTCTTCGACCCCGGCCAGACGGTCGCGCAGGCCTACGGCGGGCCGCGCTCGGCGCTGGAGGCCACCGGGCTGCTGCCCGGCGACCTGCTCGACGTCAAGGTGGGCGCGCTGTCCGAAGGGCAGCGGCGGCGGCTCGCGCTGGCCAAGGTGCTGGCCGGGGAGCACGACCTGCTGCTGCTGGACGAGCCGACCAACCATCTGTCGCCGGTGCTGGTCGAGGAGCTCGAGGCGGCGTTGCGGGAGTACGAGGGCGCGCTGGTCGTGGTGACCCACGACCGGGCGCTGCGCGCCAGGTTCGAGGGGAAGCGGGTGAGCGTCTGATGACGATCAAGGTTGACGGTTCACCGTACGGCGTCATGACGGCGTCGGACGGCACGATGTGGTTCAGCATGGCCCAGGAGGGACGCGTCGGGCGCGTGTCGGGCGGCGGCGAGGTGGAGGTCTTCCAGCTCGACCCGGCCGACGGGCAGCCTACGGTGCTCGCCGAAGCGTCGGACGGGGCGGTGTGGGTCACCGAGTTCGCCGGGGGACGGCTCTCGCGGATCACCCGCGAGGGGCGCGTGAGCTCCGTGGAGCTGGCTTCGCCGTACGGGATGGCCCACGGGCCGGACGGGGCGTTGTGGGTCACCCAGGTGCAGGCCGACCGGGTGGCCCGGATCGGGCCGGACGGGACGGTGACCTCCGTCGAGATGCCGGGCATGCCCTCGGCGATCACCGCGGGGGCCGACGGGGCGCTGTGGGTGACGCTGAACCAGGGCAACGCGATCGGGCGGGTGACGACCGCGGGTGAGGTGACGGTGTTTCCGCTGCCGACCGAGGGGGCCATGCCGGTGGGTCTCACCGCCGGACCGGACGGGGCGGTGTGGTTCGTGGAGATCGGGGCCGGGCAGGTCGGGCGGATCACGCCGGACGGGGGGATCGTGGAGTATCCCCTGCCTGACCGCTCGGCCCGGCCGCACGCGATCATCACCGGGCCGGACGGGGCGTTGTGGTTCACCGAGTGGGGGGCCGGCCGGCTGGGGCGGATCACTCTTGAGGGGGAGATCACGGAGTTCGAGCTCGACGGGGCCGAGCCGCATGGGCTTGCCGTGGGGGCGGACGGGCGGATCTGGGTGGCCATGGAGTCCGGGACCCTGACCAGCTTCACCCCGTGACCCCCTGAGCGCTGGGCACGCTGGTGCGCTGCCCCGGCACCGCCTCGTGCCGGGACGGCACCTCCGCCCCTGACCGCGCTGCGCGGCTGGGTCGGGGGGCGGGGGTCTGATCATTAGGATGGCCGCATGTCACGGACCCGGGAGGCGATCCTGCGGGCGGCCGCCGCCGCGCTCCGCACGCACGAGCGGGCCGGGATGGCCGACATCGCCGCCGCCGCCGGGGTCGGCCGCGCCACCCTCTACCGGCACTTCGCCAACCGCGAGGAACTGCTGCTGGAGCTGGGGCGGTTCGCCGCCGAGGAGTCGGTCCGGGTGCTGGACGCGGCCAACATCGACGCCGTGCCGGTGGCCGAGGGGCTGGCCAGGATGACGCGGGCGCTGCTGACCGTGGGCCGGGAGTTCTGGGTGGTCAGCACGCACCGGGCCCGGTTGTGGCCGGAGGAGGAAGAGGTCGGCGAGCGGTTGCGGGCCCTGGCCGGGCGGGGACAGGCCGACGGCGTGCTGCGCACCGACCTGCCGGACGACCAGCTCGCCGCCCTGCACGGCTCGCTCGTCCTGGGCGCGCTGAGCGTCGCGCCGCTGGCGCAGCTCGGGGTCGAGGACGCCACCGACGCGATCGTCCGGCTCTTCCTGGAAGGCGCCGCCACCCCGCGCTAGGACACCGGCCACCCCGGGCAGCGAGCCCTCAGGAGAGGCTGGGTCAGGGGTTGAGGTGGGTGTGGATGTCGGTGGCGGCGACGTAGCCGAAGGTCATCGCCGGTCCGAGGGTGGCCCCGGGCCCGGGGTAGGTCTCCCCCATCACCGCCGCCGACACGTTCCCCGCCGCGTACAGCCCCTCGATGGCCGTGCCGTCCTCCCGGAGCACCCTGGCCCGCACGTCGGTGAGCACACCGCCCTTGGTGCCGATGTCCCCGGGAACCAGCGGGATCGCGTAGAACGGCCCCTTGTCCAGCGGCGCGAGGTTGGGCGCGGGCAGCGTCGGGTCACCGTAGTAGCGGTCGTAGGCGCTGTCCCCCCGCCCGAAGTCCTCGTCCCGCCCGCGCCGGGCCAGGCCGTTGAAGCGCTCGACCGTCGCCGCCAGCTTGTCCGGCTCCACGCCCATCCGCCGGGCCAGCTCCTCGACCGTCCCGGCCTTCTTGACGAACCCCGACTTGAGCCAGGCCGCCTTGAACGGCTGCCCGGGGAAGTGGTTGAGCATGATGTAGCGGTTCTTGGTCCGCGAGTCGATGACCATCCAGGAGTGCACCGCGTCCTTGGCGTACATGGTGTCCACGAACTGGTGGTACGGCGCGGCCTCGTTGACGAACCGCTCGCCGCGCGGATCGACGACGATCATGCCGGGCACGGCCCGGTCGGTGACGAGGAAGACCGGCTTCTCCCCCGGCGGCACCGCCGCGGGCATGCCCCACACGCGGTCCATGAGGTCGAGCGCCGCCCCGGCGCGGAGCGCGGCCCCGAGCACGTCGCCGGTCTGTCCTTCGGAGGCGGAGCTCCAGCGCGCGTCGGTGGGCTGCGGCAGGTAGCGCTCGCGCAGCTCCTGGCTGTGCGAGAAGCCGCCGGCGGCCAGGACGACGCCGCCCTTCGCCTGGATGGTCTTGCCGCCGGCGCGGATGCCGGTGACCCGGCCGTCCTCGACGACCAGGTCCTCGAACGGGGTGTTGACCCAGATCCGGCCGCCGGCCTCGGCCAGGCTGAGCGAGAGCCGCCCGACCAGCGCCTCGCCGAGCGCCGCCCAGCGGGCGCCGGTGAACAGGGAGGCGACCGCGCGCAGCCCGATCTTGAGCGCCATGCGCCGGCCTCGCCAGGTGCGGGTGATCATGTTGACCTTGTGGAACTCCCGGCTGTTCATGACCATGCCGTAGGTGGGCAGCTCGGCCCGGCGCATGATCTTGCGTAGCGCGCCGAGCCGGCGCAGGTCGAACAGGGCGGGCTCGACGCTGCGGCCGAGGGCCTTGCCGCCGGGCAGTTCGGGGAAGTAGTCGGCGTAGCCGGGGGTGTACTCGAAGCGCACGTGCCGGGTGCGCTCGTGCAGGAAGCGCACCATCTCGGGGCCGCGGTCGAGGTAGGCCTCGCGGCGCTCCTCAGGGACGCGCTCGCCGACGGTGGACTTCAGGTAGGTGCGGGCCTCTTCCCTGGTGTCGCGCAGCTCGGTGCCGTCGAGGTAGAGGTTGCCCGGCACCCAGATGGCGCCGCCGGACAGCGCGCTGGAGCCGCCGTACTTGCCGGTCTTCTCCACGACCACCGCGCTCAGGCCGTGCAACTGCGCGGTCAGCGCGGTCGCGAGCCCGGCCGCGCCGGAGCCGACCACCACTACGTCATAGCTGTGATCCCAGCGCATGACGCCCACCTCTTCCGAGTCATTCGTATCTCGCTATGAGACATGCGTGTCTCGATGCCACGATACGTCATCCCGGCCAGTCGAGCAGCCGCGCGCCGAGCACGGCGGTCTCCAGGGTGAAGCGCTGGGTGGGGTCGTCGGGGGCGAAGCCGGTCAGCCGCCGGATGCGCTCCAGCCGGTAGGTGACCGCACGGGTGCTGATGCCGAGCCGCCGGGCGGCGGCGGCCTGGTTGCCCTGCGCCGCGAAGACCGCCTCCAGGGTCTCCAGCAGCGGCGTCGCGCCGCCCCTGGCGGTCAGCAGCGGGCTCAGCACGCTGGTGATGAGGTCCTCGATCGCCTCCCGGTCGCGCAGCAGCACCGGGAAGACGAGCAGGTCGGCCGCCTTGACCACCTGGCGGCCCAGGCCCAGCCGGTCGGCCAGGTCGAGGGCGTTGGCCGCCTCGCGGAAGGAGGTCACCACCCCGCCGGGGCCGCGGTGCGGGCGGCCGACGCCGACCCGCCAGCCCTCCTCGAAACGGGACCGCACGTGGTGGGTGAACTCGCCGACCGCCGCCGGGAGCGAGGCGGGGGCGACGCAGGCCAGCAGGCCGTCCCGCACGGCGACCAGGACGTTGTGGGAGCCGAACCGGGCGGTCATGGCCTCCTCGATGGCCCGCTGCCACCCACCCAGCGGCCGGCCCCCGGACTCCACGCGGGCCTCGGTAGAGGGGCGGGCGTCCGTCCGGGGGCGGGCGTCGGCTTCAGGCCGGGGGCGGGCGACGGTCACCACGTAGGACTCGGCCAGGCGCAGCCCGAAGTGCTCGGCCCGCTCGGCCAGCCGCTCCGACCGCCCCTGCAGCAGGTCGTCCACGAACTCGTGGCGGGCCTGGTGCTCCTTGCGCAGCGCGTCGAGCTGGGCGGCCTCGTACCCGTCGATCAGCGCGAGGACCTTACGCCGCAACGCCTCGTCCGCGAGCGCCGCGCCGACCAGTTCGCGCAGGGGCACCCCCTGTTCGGCCGCCTGCCGTCCCGCAGCCCGGTGGTCCACTCACACTCCCACGTCACGCCGATCGAAGGCGAGCACGGCGGTCAGCAGCAGGACCGCGACCACGGCCACCAGGACAAGGTAGTCACTCACCGGCAGACCGGTGTAGAGCGGGCGCGCCTCGCCGTAATAGTGGAACGGCGAGACCCACTTCAGCCAGGAGATCGCCTCGATGCTGCGCCCGACGGTCGTCGCGGTGTACCCGGCCAGCGCCCAGACGCCGACCGCGGCGGTGCCGTAGATCGCCCGTCCGGTCGCCGAGCCCACGGTCAGCGCCAGCGTCGCCCAGCACAGCGTCATCAGCAGCACGCCGGTGTGCGCGGCCAGGATGCGGCCGGCCGGCACGCCCAGGTCGATGCTCTGCGCGACCAGCAGCACCACCGCCCCGGTCGCCACCGCCAGCGCCACCAGCGTGAGCGCCGTCCCGGCCCACCGCTCCAGCAGCAGCCGCCGCCGGTCGATCGGCAGGGTGATCACCAGTTCCAGCGTCCTGGCCTCCTCCGGCTGGGCCAGCGCCCGGTTGGCCAGCCCGACGGCGTAGACCAGGAAGACCAGCGGCACGATGAGCTGGTAGACCACGGTCTGCAGGTAGCCGGTGCCGGTCCCGATGTCCTGCATGCCGCCCATGAGGTCCTTGAGCGGGCCGGGGTACTTGGCCATCGCCTGGGCGCTGAGCGTGGCGGGGTCGTCGCGCAGGCTGGCGAAGATGCTGATGTACATCGCCATGAACAGGCCGATCCCGGTGCTCCACCCGAGCAGCCCGCGCCGGTACTCGCGCAACGTCCTGGTGATCATGATTCCTCGCTGTAGTAGGTCAGGAAGATCTCTTCCAGGTCGGGCTCGGCGCTCACCAGGTGCACCACGGTGAACCTCGCCGCCGCCTTGACCAGCGCGTCCGGCCGGCCGTCGATGGTGCAGCTCAGCGCCGCGCCGTCGATGCGCAGGTCGCGCACGCCCGGCAGGTCGCGGAAGGCCTCGGCCGGCACCGGCGCGTCGAAGTGCAGCTCGACCCGGCGCACCGCCTTCTCACGCAGCGCCGCGATGTTCTCCACCGCCACGAGCCGCCCGTCGCGCACGATGCCCACCCGGTCGGCGACGCTCTCCACCTCGGCCAGGACGTGCGAGGACATCAGCACCGTCCGGCCGGAGGCGCGCACCTCCCGCACCATGGCCAGGAACTCCTGCTGCACCAGCGGGTCGAGCCCGCCGGTCGGCTCGTCCAGGATCAGGAACTCCGGCTCGTGCATGAACGCCTGGATCAGCCCGACCTTCTGCTTGTTGCCCTTGGACAGCTTGCGCATCGGCACGCCCAGGTCGGCGTCCAGCCGTTCGGCCAGCGAGTCGATCCGCGCGACCGGCACCCCGCCCCGGATGCGCGCCAGGAAGCGCAGGTAGTCACGGGCCTTCTCCCGCCCTTCCAGGGCCAGCTCGCCGGGCAGGTAGCCGATGCGGCCGCGCACCGCCGGGTCGCGCGAGCGCTCCCCCAGGACCCGCACCGAGCCGCGGGTCGGCCGGATCACGTCCAGGAGCAGCCGGAGCGTGGTGGTCTTGCCCGCGCCGTTGGGACCCAGGTAGCCGAAGATCTCCCCCGGCTGGATCTCCAGCGTCAGGTCCTCGAGCCCGCGCCGCCGTCCGTAGTACTTGGTCAGGCCCTCGGCCTGCACCACTGCTGTCATGCCAGCCATGGTCCGCCTCCGCCGCCGCCGCGTCATCGGCCGGATCCGGCAGTACGGCAGGCGCTTCCTTTCCGGAACGAGGCAACCGCGGGGCGAGGCATCATGGTGCGGTGGAGACGGCTTTCGTGCTGGGTGGCGGCGGCGTGCTCGGCGCGCGCGAGGTGGGCATGCTGCGGGCGCTCGACGAGGCGGGCGTCCGGCCCGACCTGGTCGTGGGCACCTCGATCGGGGCGATCAACGGGGCCGTGGTGGCCGCCGCCGGGTCGCAGGCGGCGGCGCGGCTGACCGAGTTGTGGTTGTCGGACGTGGTGCGGTCGGCCTTCGCGGGGAACCTGCTGACCCGGTTGTCGACGCTGGCGCGCACCGGGACGCATCTGCATCCGGTGGGGCCGTTGCGGAAGGTGCTGCGGGCCGCTGTGCCGTACGAGCTGATCGAGGACCTGCCGGTGCGCTTCGAGTGTGTGGCGGCCTCGATCGAGCAGGCCAGCGCGCGGTGGTTCGGTTCGGGGCCGCTGGTGGACGCGGTGCTGGCGTCCTGCGCGGTGCCGGGGCTGCTGCCGCCGGTGCCGATCGACGGCCAGCACTACCTGGACGGCGGGCTGGTGCACAGCATCCCGGTCGGCCGGGCGGTGCAGTTGGGCGCCAAGCGGGTCTTCGTCCTGCACGTGGGGCGGATCGAGCATCCGCTGAAGGCGCCGCGGCGGCCGTGGGAGGTCGGGCTGGTCGCCTTCGAGATCGCCCGCCGGCACCGCTTCGCCGAGGAGATGGCGCTGCTCCCGCCGGAGGTCGAGGTGCACGTGCTGCCGACCGGCGCGCCCGGGCCGGCCTCGCCGTTCCGATACCGCGACCTGTCGCGGATCAGCACCTCCATCGAGCGGGCGTATGAGGCTTCTTCCCGATACCTCCGGACGAGCGCAGTATGAAGGGGTGCTCCCCCCTCGGATCCTGCGGCGTCTGATCCTCGCTCCACTGGTGCTGGTCCTGACGGTGGCGCTGGTGGTCACGCTGCCGATCTGGCTGCTGGTGATCACCGCCGCCTCGATGCGCCTGCCGCCGCCGCAGCGCCGCGGGACCCGCTTCCTGTGGTTCGGCGTCTCGTGGCTGGTGCTGGAGTCGGGGATGTTGCTGGCCTGTCTCGGGCTGTGGGTGGCCGCCGGCTTCGGCGGCCGGCTCCAGCGCGACTCCTACCGGGAGCGGCACTACGCGCTCATCCGGTGGTTCCTGGGCCGGGTGTACGCCGCCGCGGTCCGGATCTTCCAGCTCAGCGTCGAGGTCGAGGAGCCCCCGCTGACCTCCGCCGAGCAGGCCGCCCGGCTCAGCCGGCCGATCATCGTCCTGGCCCGGCACGCCGGTCCCGGCGACTCGTTCCTGCTGGTCCACCACCTGCTCGCCCGGTACGGCAGGCAGCCGAGGATCGTGATGAAGGCGGCCCTGCAGTTCGACCCGTCGCTCGACGTGATCATCAACCGGCTGCCCAACGCCTTCGTTCCCCGCAAGATCACCGAGAGCGGCGTGCTCCAGGAGATCAGGCGGCTCGCGGCCTCCATGGACGACGACGACGCGCTGGTGATCTTCCCCGAAGGCGGCAACTTCACCCCGCGCCGGCGCCGGCTGGCGATCCGCCGGCTGGAGGAGAAGGGCCTGGCCGCCGAGGCCGAGCGCGCCCGCGGCATGGACCACCTGCTGCCGCCCCGGCCCGGCGGCGCCATCGCGGCGATCGAGGCGTGCCCGCAGGCCGACGTCATCTTCGTCGCGCACACTGGGCTCGACCACCTGGTCACCGTCGGGGACGTCTGGCGGCAGTTGCCGGTGCGGGCCCGGATCACCGCCAAGTGGTGGCGGGTACCGGCCGCGGACGTGCCGAAGGAGGAGCGCATCGCCTGGCTCTACGACCAGTGGGAGCTGATCGACGTCTGGGTGGACGAGCACCGCGTGGGCGTCAAGCCCTGAGCGCGCCCGGCGGCAGGAAGGGGACCTCCGGGCTGCCGTGCTCGATCAGCCGGAGCAACGCGCCGGTGTCGAGGTGCCGCTCGACCAGGTCGCCGAGCGCGTCCAGCCGCTCCTCGCGCAGGGCCGCGAAGCTGACGTCGGGGTGGGGCACGAAGTCGCGGCCGGCCAGCGCGGCGACCTCGGCGAGGAAGGCCCGGCGGAAGCCGTCGTTCTCCAGCGCGCCGTGCCAGGTGGTGCCGAAGACCGGGCCGACGCGGCAGCCGTCCAGGAAGGGCTCGCCGCCCTCGACGCTCGCCACCCCGTGGTGGATCTCGTAGCCGGTGACCGGCGTGCCGCGCCACTCCCCGCGCGGCCGGCCGAGGGTCTTGCCGGCGGCGAACTCGACGCGGACCGGCAGCAGTCCGAGTCCCTCGACCCGGCCCGCGCCCGACTCCACCTCGTCGACGATCTCGCGGGCGAGCATCTGGAGGCCGCCGCAGATGCCGAGCACCGGCCTGGTCCGCGCGGCGAGCGCGACGTCGAGGCCGCGGGCGCGCAACCACGCCAGGTCGGAGACCGTCGCCCGCGAGCCGGGCAGCACGACCAGGTCGGCGTCCTCCAGCTCGGCGGGGCTGGTCACGAAGCGCACCACCACGCCGGGCTCCCCGGCGAGCGCGTCGAGGTCGGTGAAGTTGGACATGCGCGGCAGCCGAACGACGGCCACCCGCAGCACCCCCTTGCCCTGGTACGGCTCGCGGACCTCGATCGAGCGCCCCTCCAGGGCGAGCGAGTCCTCCACGTCCAGCCACAGCCCGTCGAGCCACGGCAGGACGCCGTAGACCTCGCGGCCGGTGAGCTCGCGCAGCATGTCCAGGCCGGGTTCGAGGAGCTCGGCCGCGCCGCGGAACTTGTTGACCACGAACCCGGCGATGTGCGCCTGGTCGGCCGCCTCCAGCAGGGCGACGGTGCCGTAGAAGGCGGCGAAGACGCCGCCCCGGTCGATGTCGCCGACCACCACCACCGGCAGGTCGGCGGCCCGGGCCAGGCCCATGTTCGCCAGGTCGCCGGCGCGCAGGTTGATCTCCGCCGGGCTGCCCGCGCCCTCGCAGACCACCACGTCGTAGGCGGCGCGCAGCCGGGCGAGGGAGGCCAGCGCCGCCTCGCGGAGCATGTCCTTGAGCTCGCCGTACTCCATGGCGTCCACGTCGGTGATCGGCCGGCCCATGAGGACCACCTGGCTGCGGCGGTCGCTGCCCGGCTTGAGCAGGACGGGGTTCATGTCGGCCACCGGCTCGATCCCGGCGGCCTGCGCCTGCATCGCCTGGGCGCGGCCGATCTCGGCGCCGTCGGCGGTGACGAAGGAGTTGAGCGACATGTTCTGCGCCTTGAACGGCGCCACCCGCACCCCCTGGCGGGCCAGCCAGCGGCAGATGCCCGCCGTCACCACGCTCTTGCCCGCATCCGACGTGGTCCCCGCGACCAGCAACGCACCCTTCACGCCGCCCACCGTAACGGGATCGGTGAGCGAGGCCCGCCGCGGGGTGATTCATCGGAGGTCTGGGCAGCCGGAATCGGCCGGCGGCGCCGTTTCGGGCACCGCCGGCCGGGGTGGCCCGGCTAGAAGTCGTCGGCCGTGCGGATCCGCTCGCGGACCCAGATGCCGGCCTCCTTGAGCGGACCGGTGCCGGTCCAGGGGCCGCCGGCCGAGCAGGTGCCGGTCTTGAAGACCGCGCCGGAGCGATGGTCGTCGGAGAAGTTCCAGTTGACCCAGCTGATCTTCTTCTGCGCCATCAGGTCGAGGTAGCGCTGGGACATGGCGAAGTCGTTCGCCTCCTCACCCGCCGAGTTCTGCGTCCCGAACTCGGTGACGAAGATCGGCAGCTTGTCGGCCGCGCGGGACAGCGTGGACAGGTACGTGCTGCCGTGCGAGGCGGCGTAGAAGTGGAAGGTGTACATGATGTTGGCGGCGTTGACCGGGCTGTTCACCACCTCGGTCTCGCTGGCCCCCTCGGAGACGCCGAGGGAGGACCAGGCGCGGGTGCCGACCAGCACGATGCCGTCGGGGTCCTGGGCGCGGATGACCGGGATGATCTGGTGCGCGTAGGACCGGATGCTGGACCAACTCACCCCGCTGGGCTCGTTGGCGATCTCGTACAGGATGTTGGGCTTGCCCGCGTGCCGCTGGGCGATCTCGGTGAAGAAGGTCTTGGCCCGGGAGAGGTTGTAGTTGGGGTCGCCGGGGCTGAGCATGTGCCAGTCGACGATCACGTACAGGCCGCGCGCGGTGGCCTTGTCGATCAGGCTGTGCATCCGGTCGGTGAACAGCCGGGGGTTGGACTCGTAGCCGCCGTCCTGGATGTACATCGACAGCCGGACGATGTCGGCCTTCCAGTCGCCGGCCAGCGCGTTGAGCGAGGCGTCGGTGACGCACTGCGGGTACCACTGCAGGCCGTGCGTGCTCATGCCCCGGAGCTGGATCTGCTTGCCGTTCGCGTTGCACAGCCGGTTGCCGCACACCCGGAGCTGGCCGTTGGCCTCGACCGGCGTGCCGCTCCCGCCCTGGGTGGTCGTGCCGGTGACCGGGCCGCCGGCCGCCGAGCGGTTGCCCGCGGCGTCGGTGGCCCTGACGGTGTAGGCGTAGCCGGTGGACGCGCTCAGGCCGGTGTCGGTGTGCGTCGTCCCGGAGACCGTGGCCACCAGCGCCGAGCCGCGGAAGACCTCGTAGCCGGTGACGCCGACGTTGTCCGTCGAGGCGTTCCAGGCCAGCGACACGCTGGAGGAGGTCGTGCCGGTCACCCGCAGGTTCGCCGGGACGCTCGGCGCGGCGGTGTCGCCGCCGCCGTTGCCGGGCGTGCCGTAGACCTGGAATTCGTGCAGGCTGTAGCCGTAGGGGGTGGCGCGCTGGGTGCCGTGGACGCGGATGTGGCGGGCGTTGGCGTTCAGGGTGAGGTCGTCGGTGCCGCCGTCGCCGTTGGTGGTGGTGTGGACGGTGGTCCAGGTGCTGGCGTCCGGGCTGGTCTGGATCGTGTAGGCCTTGGCGTAGGCGGCTTCCCAGGTGAGTTTGACGCGGGTGATGGCGGCGGTGGCGCCGAGGTCGACGCGCAGCCACTGCGGGTCCTGGCCTTCGAGGCTGGCCCAGCGGGTGGCGGCGTCGCCGTCGACGGCCTTGCCGGCTTCGAAACCGGCGCCCTCGATGGAGGAGGCGTAGGCGGGCTTGCCCTGCGACAGCAGGGTGGCGGAGGCGCTGGGGGTGGGGGTGGGCGTCGGGGTGGGACCGCCGCCACCGCCGACCGCCTTCCAGAGCGCGGCCGCCGTCGCGGGTTCCCAGCCGGTCTGGGCGGTGTGGGTCTGCAGGCATTCGTAGTCGGTCCCGGCGTAGGTGACCAGGGAACCGGTGGGGTAGGTCGTGCCCGGCGTCCAGGCCGGGTACGCCGCTCGCACCGAGACGGCCGGTCCGGTCCCGGCCGCCCAGGCGGGGGCGACGGGTCCTAACGGAACCAGCAGCGCGGCGAGCAGAAGGAGGGGGGTGGCGCGGCGCATCCGTACTCCTCTCATCAGTTAGGAAAGCTTCCTAATAAACAATGACCCTAGGACAGCCGGCGGCCCAGCTCAATATCCGGGCCCATCTTTTGTTAAGAATCTTTACGATCAGTCAAGTCTCGGGCACTATGAGGTCCGATCTATCCCCCAGCCCCGGGAGCCCCCATGATCCGCAGGCTCGGCGTCTTAGCCGCGTCCACGCTCTTGCTCGCGCTGCTGACCCCCGCCGCGCACGCCGCCCCCACCTGGACGCTGCGCTGGTCGCCGAACGCGACCACGCACACCCCCGCGCAGGCCTTCGAGACCCTGGAGGACGACCGCGCCGACTCCCACCCCGCCGCCAGGCCGCACATCAAGGTCTCGGGCGACGCCTACCGCTTCGACATGCACATGGTCGACCGCGACTCCATCACCGACCGCCAGCGCCAGGAGGTCACCGGCAACCGTACGCCCGCCGGTCACCTGCAGTGGAAGCTCGGCGAGACCTGGCGCGTCACCTACTCGATGTACATCCCGAGCACGCTCAAGGCCACCACGACCTTCACCCACATCATGCAGACCAAGCAGCCGGGATCGGGCGGCTCGCCCATCACGGTCACCTCGCTGCGCCGGGTCAACGGCGTGCAGACCATCGAGCACAAGGTCTTCGAGCAGAACATCCTGGTGGGCCGGACCAACCTGGAGCCGCTGCACGACAAGTGGATCGACATCGAGTACGAGATGAAGATCGGCAACGGGACGGACGGCTCGGTGCGCTGGGTGGTCAAGAGCGGCGGCACCACGATCGTGGACGCCACCAAGACCGGCGTGGACACCTTCCTCGCCGACCGCGTCCGCCCGAAGTGGGGCATCTACCGCTCGCTCGGCGACACCTCGGGCTCGCTGCAGGACACCTACCTGCTGCTGCGCAACCTGCGTGCCTACCAGCTCACCGACGGCGGCGGCGGGGACACCGCCGCGCCCAGCACCCCGGCGAGCCTGCGCGTCACCGGCACGACCTCCTCCAGCGTGTCGCTGGCCTGGAACGCCTCCACCGACAACGTCGGCGTCACCGGCTACGAGGTCTTCCGCGGCTCCACCCTGGTCGCCACCGTCACCGGGACGACCCACACCGACACCGGCCTGAGCCCCTCGACCGGCTACGCCTACACCGTCAAGGCCCTCGACGCCGCGGGCAACCGTTCAGCGGCCGGCGGTCCGGTCACCGGCACCACCGCGGGCACGAGCACCGGGACGCTGTTGTCGCAGGGCAAGCCCGCCTACGCCTCCTCCATCGAGGGCGCGGGTTTCGAAGCCGGCAAGGCCGTCGACGGCGACGCCGCCACCCGCTGGGCCAGCCTCGAAGGCCAGGACCCGCAGTGGCTGCGCGTCGACCTCGGCGCCACCGCCGCCATCACCCGCGTCAAACTCACCTGGGAAGCCGCCTACGCCAAGGCGTACACGATCCAGACCAGCCCGGACGCCAGCACCTGGACCACCGTCCACACCACCACCAACGGCGACGGCGGCACCGACGACCTCACCCTGAACGCCAACGCCCGCCACATCCGCGTCCACGGCACCCAGCGCGCCACCCCCTACGGCTACAGCCTGCACGAATTCCAGGTCTACGGCACCGCGGGAAGCACGCCGTCTCCCTCCCCCACTTCCACGGGCGCCACCACCTGGCGGTCCGGCACCGTGTACGCGGTGAACAGCCAGGTCGTCTACGGGGGCGTCACCTACCGCTGCCTCCAGGCGCACACCGCTCAGGCCGGGTGGGAGCCCCCGGCCGCGCCCTCCCTCTGGCAACAGCTCTGACCCTGCCCGTACGGCAGGCGCCCCCGCCGAAAGCCGGCTCGTACGGCGGGGCTACTGGCCGGTGAGCTCGGCGAGCTGTTCGGCGGCGGTGGAGTTGCCCAGCGCGGCCAGCCGGCGCAACTCGCCGAGCTCGCCCAGCTCGGTGGCGGTCTCGATGAGCTGGTCGGTCGCGCCGGAGTGCCCGGCGTCGGACAGCCGCCGCAGCTCGCCCAGGTCACCGTGCTCGGCGGCCAGTTCGAGCAGCAGGTCGGTGGCGTCCGCGTTGCCGCCGTCGGACAGCCGCCGCAGCTCGGCCACGTCGCCGAGCTCTCCGGCGGCCTCGACCAGCAGGTCGGTCGCGTCACGGTCGCCGGCGTCGGATCGGGCCCGCAGTTCGGTCAGGTCGAGGTGGGTCATGCCGAGCCTCCAAGCTCTCGCGCCGCGCGATGGGCGAGCCACTCCTCCCGCAACGCCGGCAACCGCTCGCTCAGGAACTCGGCGAGCGCCACCATCTCCTCCAGCGGGGCGCGGCGCTCGGCCGGGGCGTCGGCGAGCAACGCCAGACCCTCCCGGAAGAGGGCGGCGTGCTGCAGATGGAGGGTGGCGTCGAAGTTCTGCGGTTGCCGGCTGGCCGGGTCGACGCTCACCCTGTCCATCCGCTCGCCTGCGGCCCGCGTCCTGCGGGCCAGTTGGTAGCCCTCCAGCAGCTTCACCGCCCCGGTGATCGCGCTCCGGCTGGCCAGGAGGGCGTCGGCCAGCTCGTCGATCGGCTGCTCGGGCGGGTCGCACACGAGCAGGTAGCCCAGCAGCCGCCCGGCCATCGGCGGGAAGCCGTAGTGCCGGGCGTAGAACCGGCCCACATGGTCGGCGAAGATCAGCTGCTCGTCGTGTGCCACGCTTGGAGGCTATCGCAAATCGCGGAAATGACACAAATATCTGTCATTTCATTTACTGCGGCCAGCCGGCGATGATCTCGGGGGTGATGGCGTCGTGGTGGCACTTCAGCGTCGCGCGCCGCGCGGTGTCGTACACGCACACCCGGACGTCCACCCGCTTGATCTCCCCGTCGGAGCTCAACCGGAACGAGCCGCTGGGCGAGCACGTGGACTTGGCGCGGCTCCAGCCGGTGCCGCCGCCGGCGTAGTGGAAGCGGGCCCGGACCGTCGCGCAGTGGTCGCGGTGCGGGTCGCGGTCGTACAGCTTGCCGTACACCTGGAAGGTCTCCGCGCTGAAGTCGGAGATCCACACGTCGGCCTTGGCGTAGCCGCCGTGCCCGCCCGCCGACTGCACGGGGCCCCAGTGGACGCCGGCGGCGGCCGACGCCGGGGCGGGCAAGGCGGCGCCGAGCAGGAGAGCCACGGTGGCGCCCAGGACAAGGTTCGTTCTCATGGGCGGGAGCCTAGGCGGGCGGACTTGGAAAGATCTTGCAACCGGCTGGCGTGACCCAGGGACGCGGCGGCTCGCCCGCGACGAGCCCGGGAGTTGCTCACCGTGCAGGCCCCGGGCCGGGTGGCCGGCCGGCCCGGGGCGGTCCGAGGGGTCCGGTTACGGGCGGACGAGGATGACGTTGCCGAGGGAGCGCTGGCCGGTGGCGTCGGAGGGGCGGTTCACGATGCCGGTCCCGGCGGTGGCCAGCACGCTGGAGCCGCCGCCGTCCAGGTTGAGCGCCTCGACCGCGCCGAGGCTGCGCATCAGCTCGGCGGTCTGCGGGATGCCGAGCCCCTCGCTGTAGCCGGCCTGGCGGCCGTCGACCACGACGAGCATCAGCCGGCCCTGGGCGTCCATGCCGATCATGGAGCGCGGGTTGGCGCGCAGGGTCCAGTTGTAGGTGAAGGTCTGGTCGGCGCCCTCGCGGATCAGCCCGTCGGCGTCGGCGTTGACCGACACCCGGCCGTCGCGGACGAGGGTGGGGCCGACCTGGAGGATGGTCGTGTCGGGGGTCAGCGGGACGCGGTGGCCGCGGCTGTCCTCGACCCGCTCGGAGACGCGCAACCGGCTTCCGGGACGGGCGTGGGCCTGGAGCCAGGCGGTGCTGTCGCCGATGGCCTGGATGACGGAACCGCCCGGAGGGACGGCCGCACCACGCGTCGGGTTGAGCGCGAGCACGGTGCCACGGGAGTCGAGCACGGCCTCGGCGCCCTCACCGGCCGGCGTGACACCGAACTCGGGGGTGAAGCGCACGAGCTCGCTGGCGTCGGTGCACTTCAGGTCGTGCTGGGCCTTCTCGGTGGGCTGGTCGCCGCCGACGCCGCCGCAGTTCCAGACCTCGCCGGGCAGGCGGTTGACGCCGTCGAGCTCGACGCGCTCGCCGCCGGCGTGCAGCGTGACGCGGGCGGTGTAGGCGTCCACGTCGACGCGGCGGCCGCCGTGCGTGATCTTGATGCCGCCGCGGCCCTGGGTGGCCGAGCCGATGAGCTTGCCGTTCTTGACGTACAGGCCGCCGGGGGCGCGGTTGTAGAACCACTGGGCGTTGATCCCGGCGGCGGCGCCGGAGGCGGCGACGAGGTCGGTGAGGGTCTCCATGCCGTTCAGCGCCGGCCCGAAGTCGGTGTCCACGCTGCCGCGGAACTGGCTGAAGTCGACGCGCAGGACGTGGACGCGCTGCGGGGCGCCGGGGTCGGTGCCGTCCTGCGCGGTGTAGCGGGTGCCGCCGGCGAAGCCGGCCGCCCTGACCTTGGTGAGCGCGGCCGAGGCCTCGCCGCTGGTGGCGTGGCGGCCGAGCCGTACCGTCCAGCCGAGGACGCCGGCCGGGCGGTCGGCGAAGGCGGGCAGGTCGACCTGCTCGACGCGGGGCTCGAAGCCCTTGTCGCGCAGGGCGGCGGCGACGCGGTCGGCGATCTCCTTCGGGCCGAGCGCGGTCGGGGCGGTGTTCAGCGGCCCGTCGAGGGTCGCCGGGAGGTAGACGTGCACCGTCCAGTAGTCGTCGGCGTCCTGCGCGCCGAGCGACAACGAGGTCAGCGTGACGCCCGGCGGCAGGGCGGGATCCAGGGCGGGCGCGGTCGCGGAGGCGGGTGCGGCGGTGGCCGGGAGCGCCAGGGTGAGGGCGGCGACCAGGGTCGTCAGGGCTCTGGGGGGCATCTGGGTCCTTCGCATGGGGGCAAGCCGGGCATGCCTTGACGAGGGCTTCCTGCTTGCTTATTCTTCCGAGACAATTAATAAATGTAGCTGAAAAAACCGCCGCCCCCAAGGATCCCCATGCAGAATCTGCTTCGCCTGGCCGTGGCCGCGCTGACCGCCCTGCCGCTCACCGCGTGCGCCGCCGGGACCGGGAGCGAAGGCCCCGTCGCGCTCACCTGGTGGCAGGGCCCCAACGCCGACAAGCCCACCCAGGCCGCCGTGGCGGCCTGCACCCGCGACGGCAAGTACACGATCAAGGTCGAGACCCTCCCCGAAGGCTCCGACAAGCAACGCGAGCAGCTCGTCCGGCGGTTGTCGGCCAAGGACCGGGCGGTGAACCTGATCACCATGGACGTCGTCTGGACGGCCGAGTTCGCCGAGGCCGGCTGGATCCTGCCCCTGCCCGCCGGCACCGCCGCGACGGTGACCGAGGGCACGCTGGGCGGCGCGCTGAAGTCGGCGACCTGGGAGGACAAGGTCTACGCCGCGCCGCTGCTGTCCGGCTCGCAACTGCTGTGGTACCGCAAGTCCCGCGCCGAGCAGGCGGGAATCGACCCCGCCAAGGGCGAGCTGACTTGGGACGAGCTGATCAAGGCGGCCGGCGGCCTGCCGGAGGGCCAGCGCGGCGTCGCGACGCCCGGCAACCGCTACGAGGGCTACACCGTCTTCATCAACGCGCTCGTCGCCTCGGCGGGCGGCCAGGTCGTGGACGCGCAGGGCAAGCCGGGCCTCGACAGCGACGCCGGGCGGGCCGCGGCCGGCGTGATCAGCTCGCTGGCCACCGGCCCGGCCGCGCTGACCGGGATCAGCACGCTCGACGAGGAGACCATGCGGGCCGCCTTCGAGAAGGGCGAGGCCTCGTTCATGACCAACTGGGGCTACGTCTACGCCGCCGCCGCCGAGCGCGCGGCCAAGGAGCCGGAGTTCAAGAAGGTCTTCGACGACTACGGCTGGGCCCGCTACCCGAGGGTCACGGCCGGGGTGCCCAGCGCGCCGCCGCTCGGCGGCTCCAACATCGCCGTCGGGGCCGGCACGCCCGAGGACCAGCGCGACAGCGCCTTCGCCGCGCTGGCCTGCCTGACCTCCACCCAGTCGCAGAAGGGCTTCATGCTGGACGCCGGCATCCCGGCCGCCCGCTCGTCGGTCTACGACGACGCGGAGGTGCGGGCCAGGTTCCCGTTCGCCGACGTCATGCGCGACTCGATCGCCGAGGCGGCGCCGCGGCCGATGGTGCGCAAGTACAACGCGCTGTCCACCGCGATCCAGACGGCCTTCCACCCGCCCGCGTCGGTGACGCCCGAGACCGCGGCCAAGGCCGGCGCGGCGCTGGCCGAGGCCGTGGGGCAGTGAACCGGGTCCGGGCCGAGCAGCGGCTGGGCTGGCTGATGGTCGGCCCCGCCCTGCTGCTCATGATGGCGGTGACGATCGTCCCGGTGCTCCGGACGGCCTGGCTGTCGTTGGAGGACTACTCGCTGAGCGCCCCGGACGAGCGCGCCTTCACCGGGCTCGGCAACTACCGGGAGATCCTGGCGAGCCAGGCCTGGTGGCAGGACCTCGGCGCGACGCTGATCCTGACCGTGACCAGCGTGGGGGCCGAGTTCGTGCTGGGCTTCGCCCTCGCGCTGGCCATGCACAAGGTGCTGTGGGGGCGGCAGTTGCTGCGGACCGTCGTGCTGGTGCCGTACGCGGTGCTGACCGTGGTGTCCGCCTTCGCCTTCCGCTTCGCCTTCCAGCCCTCGGTGGGGTTCGTGGGCGGCGACTTCAACTGGCTGGGCGAGACGTGGTCGGCCTACACGGTGATCGTGCTGACCGAGGTGTGGAAGACCACCCCGTTCATGGCGCTGATGCTGCTGGCCGGGCTGGTGACCGTACCCGGCGAGGTGTACGAGGCGGCCCGGGTGGACGGGGCGGGGGCCTGGCAGCGCTTCTGGCGGGTCACCGTCCCCTGCGTACGGCCGGCCATCATGGTCGCCCTGCTCTTCCGCACGCTGGACGCCTTCCGGATCTTCGACACCGTCTACATCCAGACGCAGGGCGCGGTCGGCACCGAGACGCTGTCCTTCCTGAGCTACCGGTTCCTGATCAGGGACCTGGAGGTGGGCCTGGGCTCGGCCGTGTCGGTGCTGCTGTTCGTCTGCGTCGCGCTGATCGCCGGCGGGTTCGTGCGGGCCTTCCGGTCCGAGTTGGGCGGGGCACGATGAGGCGCAAGATCACTGACCTCCTGGTCACCGCCACCGTCGCGGTCTGGACGCTGGGCCCGCTGGTGTGGGTGGTGAGCCTGTCGCTCAAGCCGCCCACGCTGCAGAACGACGGCCGCTTCCTGCCCGCCTCCCCCACGCTGGAGAACTACACCGGCCTGTTCACCAAGCCGATGTTCACCACCGCGCTGGGCAACTCGGTGGGCATCTCGCTGCTGGCCACGACCGTCTCCGTGGTCGTGGCGGTGGTCGCGGCCTACGCGGTGGCCCGGCTGAGCTTCCGCGGCAACCGGCTGGTGCTCGGGGTCGCGCTGGGCCTGACCATGTTCCCGGCCATCGCGCTGGTCGGACCGCTGTTCACGCTCTGGACGGAGATCGGGCTGTTCGACACCTGGCTCGGGCTCGTCATCCCGTACGTGTCGTTCTCGCTGCCCCTGGCGATCTGGCTGATGACCGCCTTCTTCCGCACCATCCCGCGGGATCTGGAGGAGTCGGCGCAGGTGGACGGGGCGACCCGGCTCCAGGCGCTGGTCCGGGTGATCCTGCCGGTGGCGGCGCCGGGCGTGGTCACCACGTTCCTGCTCACCTTCCTGGCCTGCTGGGGCGAGTTCCTGTTCGCGATCTCGCTCACCTCGACCGAGGCCTCCCGTACGGTCCCCGCCGCGCTGGCCTTCTTCACCGGCGACTCGGAGTTCCAGCAGCCCTACGGCGCGATCGCCGCGGCCGCCCTGATGGTGACGGTGCCCGTGGTAGTGCTTGTCCTGCTCAGCCAGCGCCGCATCGTCGCCGGGCTCACCTCCGGCGCGGTGAAGGGGTGATCTGATGCCTCCTGCCGACCTTGTCAGACTCCTCCCGAGGGTAGCCCCATGACCTCTTCCGCCACCGCCCCCCTGCTCCGCCGCCTGAACGCCGAGTCGGTGCTCGGCGTGCTGCGGGAGGTCGACCTGATCCGGCTCACCGAGCTGGCCGACGCGGCGGGCCTGTCCAGGCCGACGGTCGACGCGGTGATCGAGGACCTGCGGCGGATCGGGCTGATCGACGAGACGGAGGACGACACACCGGGACGGCGGGGCCGCCCGGCCCGGCTCGTGCGGCTGAAGGCCGATCGCGGGCACGTGGTCGGCCTCGACATCGGCGTGCACAAGTGCATGGTCTCGGTAGCCGACCTGCGGGGGACCGTCCTGGCGACCGAGGTGCGCCCGCTCGGGCAGGAGCTCGGCCGCCGGGACCGGCTGGACGGGGTGCGCAAGGCCGTCCGGGCCGCGCTGAAGGCGGCCCGGGTCGAGCGCTCGGCCGTGCTGGCCGCCTGCGCCGCCACCCCGGGCATCGTCGATCCCCGCACCGGGGTGGTGCTGACCTGCGACGTCCTGCCGGAGTGGAAGGGGCTGAACCTGCGCACCGAGCTCGGCCGCTCCTTCGGCGCGCCCGTGCTGGCGGACAACGACGCCAACCTGGCCGTGATCGGCGAGCGGTGGCGCGGCGTCGCCTCGGCCAGCCAGGACGTGATCTACGTGCTGGCCGGCGAGCGGCTGGGCGCGGGCATCGTCTCGGGCGGCCAGGTCTTCCGCGGCCACGACGGGGGCGCGGGCGAAATGGCCTTCCTCAGCCTGCTGGAGCACACCCCCGGCGCCGAGGGCATCGGCGCGCTGGCCAGCAACATCGGCAAGGAGGTCGTGGCCCGGCTGCGCGAGCACGGCCACGAGCTGACCGGGGACGCCGCGCTCCTGCTGGCCGCCGCCCGCGACGGCGACGTCGAGGCCCAGCAGGTGCTGGAGGAGATCCTCGCCCGGATGGCCCGGGCGGTCGGCACGCTGGCCCTGCTGCTCAACCCCGAACTGATCGTCATCGGCGGCGGCGTCGCGGCGGCCGGCGAGCAGATCGCCGAGCCGATCCGGCGCAGGCTGCCGCAGATGACCTCCCTGCCGCCCCAGCTCGAGGTGTCCCTGCTGGGGGATCGCGCCGTGACCGTCGGCGCGCTGCGCACGGCCCTGGACACCGTCGAGAGTTCCCTGCTGGACAACCTGAATGCCTGAGCGGAGCAGCATGTCACCTGTGTCGTTGGCCATCGTCGGAGCCGGGGACCGCGGCACCGGGTACGCCCGGTGGGCGCTGGCGCACCCGGAGCAGGCGCGGATCGTGGCCGTCGCCGACCCGGTGGCCGATCGGGCGCGCCCGCTGGCCGAGGCGAGCGGCGCGCGGGTCTTCGCCGACTGGCGTGAGCTGGTGGCCGCGGGCCGGATCGCCGACGCGGTCGTGCTCGCCACCCAGGACGGCGAGCACGCCGAACCGGCCGTCGCGCTGGCCGGGCTCGGCTACCACCTGCTGGTGGAGAAGCCGCTGGCGCCGACCGAGGCCGAATGCGAGGCGATCGTCGCCGCCGTGGAGCGGGCGGGGGTGATCTTCGCGGTCTGTCACGTGCTGCGGTACGCGCCCTACACCGACGCCGTCCGCTCCGTGCTGGCCTCGGGACGGATCGGGGAGGTCGTCTCGGTCCAGCATCTCGAACCGGTGGGCTTCTGGCACCAGGCGCACTCCTACGTGCGCGGCAACTGGCGGCGCAGCGACCAGGCGGCGTTCATGCTGCTGGCCAAGTCCTCGCACGACCTCGACTGGCTGCAGTACGTGGTCGGCCGGCGCATCCGCCGGGTCTCCAGCTTCGGCGGGCTCCAGCACTTCCGCCCGGACCAGCGCCCGGCGGGGGCCGCCGCGCGCTGCCTCGACTGCCCGGTCGAGCCCGACTGCCCGTACTCGGCCAAGCGGCTGTACTTCGACCGGCTGCACGCCGGGCGGCACGAGTGGCCGCTGAGCGTGGTCACCCCGGTCTTCACCGAGGAGGCGCTCACCGAGGCGCTGCGGCACGGGCCGTACGGCAGGTGCGTCTACGACTGCGACAACGACGTGGTCGACCACCAGGTCGTCGCCATGGAGTTCGACGGCGGCGCGAGCGGGACCTTCACCATGACCGCGTTCAACACCGGGGGGCACCGCCGTACCCGGATCTTCGGCACGCACGGGGAGCTGGCCTGCGACGGGGTGAGCGTGCACGTCGAGGACTTCCGCACCGGCACCGCCACGACGGTCCCGGTGCACGCGGGCGGGGACGCCACGGCGGGCGGCGGGCACGCGGGCGGCGACGAGCGGCTCATGGCCGCCTTCGTGCGCGCCGTCGCCACCGGCGACCGCAGCCTGATCCGCTCCGGCCCCGCCGAATCCCTCGCCTCCCACCGCGCGGTCTTCGCCGCCGAACGGGCGAGGCTCACCGACCAGGTCGTCACCGTGGGGTGACACCGATGTGAAAGGAGCTCGCGATGCGGGCAGCGTTAGCCACCCTCCTCCTGATCGCCCTGACCCTGCTCACCGGACCCGTTCCCGCGAACGCCGACACCCCCGACGCGGCCGGCTGGCCCCGGCCGCGCTTCCTCTCCTACAACGTCTGCGGCGCCGCCAGCCAGTGCGCCGACCTCTACGGCGGCTCCCCCGCCGCCTGGCGCGACCAGGTCGTCAAGGCCATCGACCACTGGGACGCCGACCTCGTGATGCTGCAGGAGGTCTGCTACAACCAGTGGACGCTCCTGCGCAACCACCTGAGCAGCCGCACCGGCGCTCCGGCCTACGACTCGGTCTGGGCCGCGGCTCTGCCGGCGAGCGCCGCGACCGCCGGCTGCTCTCGCTGGGGCACGGACCACCGCTTCGGCCTGGTGATCTTCGCCAAGGGCCCGGCCGGGACGATCGACAACGGCACCCGCTCGGTCCACCGGCTGCCCGAGGCCGAGCCGGTGGAGGACCGCATCATGCTGTGCGCGCGCGCCACGGTCACCGGGCGGAACGTGCGCGCCTGCACCACGCACATCGACTACCACGCCGCGACCGCCAAGGTCCAGGTCGAGCGGGTCGCCTCCCTCACCGAGGGCTTCGCCGCGCAGGGCGAGCCGGTCGTGCTCGGCGGCGACTTCAACGTGCTGCCCGCCGACCCCGTCCTCGACCCGCTCTACGACCACACCGGCGGCCACGGGGTCTTCCAGGAGGTGGACGAGAACGACAAGGAGTTCTTCGGCGCCACCTGCGCCCAGAGCGCGGACCGCTGCCGCAGCGGCGAGGCGACCGCCGAGCCGATCTGCTCGCCCAAGGTGGGCACCCCCGGCAAGATCGACTACATCTTCCTGAGCTACTCCTGGTTCACCACCGTCCGCGGCGACGCGGCGGCCTGCACGCCGGGCATGTCCGACCACCACCTGCTGCGCGGCGCCGCCGCATGGGAACGATAAAACCCGCGAAATCAATCGGCCGCCGGATAAGGAAAACGCGCTTACCGCGTTATCCACAAGTGCACGTTCCAGCGCCTTCTACAAGACCGAGGTCCACCTGCCGGAACTGACTGACTCACAGTAGACGTGCACGTTTGCCGCGATCACGTCAAGAAGAAAAAGAAAGTTGCCGAAATTCGGCAATTAATTGCCGGACCACTCTTCTCCATTCGCTAATCAGCTATTAACGTCTCCCTCACTCTTGGCCCGCCATTCCCAGTGAGGGGACACGCGCATGATCCGAACAGTGCTGCTCGACGCGACCACCTTCGGTGGTGACCGGGTGGACGTACGGATCGCCGGCGGCGTGGTCGCCGAAGTGCTCCCCGCCGGGTCGCTGACACCGGCGCCCGGCGAGGAGCCGCTCGTCCTGACCGGCCACCTGCTCGGTCCGGCGTTCGCCGAACCGCACGCGCACCTGGACAAGGCCTACACCGCCGACGCGGTGCCGAACCCGGCCGGCGACCTGCCGGGCGCGGTGCGCGGCTGGCGGGAGCACCGGTCGAGGCTGAGCGCGGCCGACTTCGAAGAGCGCGCGGTCCGGGGCGCGCTCGCGGCTCTGGTCAAGGGCACGGCCGCCGTCCGCACCCACGTCGGCGGGCCCGGGGTGGACTTCACCGCGCTGGCCGGGCTGGTCGCGGCCAGGAAGCGGCTGGCCGGGCTGGTCGACGTCCAGATCGTCGCCATGGGCGCGCCGCTCACCGGCCCGGACGCCGCCGCCGGGCGGGCCGAGCTGGAACGGGCGCTCGACGAGGGCGTGGACGTGATCGGCGGGGTCCCGCACGGCGAGCACGACCCGGTGGCGGCGATGCGGTACTGCCTGGACCTGGCCGTCCGCCGGGACCGGCCGGTGGACCTGCACATGGACGAGCACCTGCGCCCCGACCTCGACCTGGCCGCGCTGGCGGGACTGGTCAGCGCGTTGCGCTCGACCGGGGAGAGCGTCCCGGACGTCACCGCGGGGCACTGCGTGAGCCTGGTGACGCAGGCGCCCGAGACCCAGGCACGGGTCGCCGCGGCCCTGGCCGCCGCCGGGATCGCGGTGGTGACCTGCCCGCAGACCAACCTGTGGCTGCAGGGGCGCGGGCAACCGGTCGCCACCCCGCGCGGGCTGGCCCCGGTCGCGGCGCTCCTCGATGCCGGTTGCCTGGTCGCCGCCGGAGGTGACAACGTGCAGGACGCGTTCAACCCGGCCGGCAACGGGGACGCGCTGGACGTGGCCCTGCTGCTGATGCTGGCCGCCCACCTCGGCGCCGCCTCGGCCGCCGACGCGGTCAGCCGTACGGCTCGCCGGGTCATGGGGCTGCCCGCGGCCGGGGTCGAGGCAGGCGCCCGGGCCGACCTGGTCGCCCTCCCGGCCGCCTCCCTGCGCGAGGCCATCGCCGAACGGCCCGCCGCCCGCCTCGTCCTCAAGGACGGCGTCGTGGTCAGCCGCACCACCCTCCAGCACACCTTCCCGACCGGGCACACCTTCCCGACCGGGCAGGCCTTTTCGGACGGGCAGGCCGGCTGAGATGGGCGCCCCTTCCTGGCAGTCGCTCAGCGTCGCCGAGCTGGAGCGCGAGTACACCCCGAGCTCGATGGTCGCCTCACTGGCGGCCGAGTTACGCGTCTACGCCGCGGCCAGCGCCCGCACGCAGGCCGCCCATCCCCCGATCGAGCTGCGCTACGGCCCCGGCCCCGGCGAGCTCCTCGACCTGTACCTCCCCGACCGGCCCACAGACCGGCCCACAGGCCGGCCCGCAGCGCAGGTCCCGCTGCTGGCCTTCGTGCACGGCGGCTACTGGCAGGAGCTCGGCAAGCACGACGCCGCCTTCCCGGCCGCCCCCGTGCTGGCCCGCGGCGCGGCCTACGCCTCGATCGGCTACCCCCTGGCCCCGGCCGCGAGCCTGGCCCAGATCGTGGACGCGGTCCGGCGCGCGGTCGCCTGGCTGCACCGCCACGCCCCCGAGCACGGCATCGACCCCGCCCGCATCCAGCTCGCCGGCAGCTCGGCCGGCGCCCACCTGGCGGCGGAGGTCCTGCTGCACGGGCGGGTGCCGCTGCGCGCGCTCACCCTGCTGTCCGGCGTCTACGACCTGCGCCCCCTGGTCCCCACCACGGTCAACCACGCGCTCGGCCTGACCGCCGAGCAGGCCTGGGAGCTCAGCCCCATCCGCCGGGTACGGCAGGCCGGCCCCCCGGTGCTCGTGGCCTGGGGCGAGATCGAGACCGCCCAGTTCGTGGCCCAGAGCCGCGCCTTCGCCGCCGCCCTGGCCGCCGCCGGCACCCCGGTCCAGACCTGGGAGCTGGCCGGGCTCAACCACTTCGACAACGTCTTCGCGCTCACCGACCCGGCCACCCCGGTGGGCGCGGCCACCCTTTCCGTCCTGGAGGAGATCCCGCGATGACCCCCGCACCCACCCCCGAGCCCCGGCGGATCGAGCGCTCGTCGGACGAGGCCAGAGCCGCGACCGCCGCCCGCACCGGCGGCGGCCCGCTGCTGGAACCGGCCGGGGAGAGCACGCCGTACATCGACTACGAGAGCATCGACGTGCTGCTCAACCTGCAGCACACCCGCAGCGGCACCCACGACGAGCTGGCCTTCTACATCATGGGCCAGGTCAAGGAGCTGCTGTTCAAGCTGATGCGGCACGAGCTGCTGGCCGCGCAGCGGCACATCCGGGCCGACCGGCTGCCCGGCGCCTTCGAGGCCTTCCGCCGGGTCGTGCGCATCCAGGAGCTGCTCGTCTCCACCTGGGACGTGCTCGGCACGATCACCCCGGCCCAGTTCAACGCCTTCCGCGACCATCTCGGCACCGCGTCGGGCTTCCAGTCGTACATGTACCGGCACCTGGAGTTCCTGCTCGGCAACAAGGTGCGGGCGCTGCTGAACCCGCACCGCGGCGTGACGAGCGTGCACCGCGAGCTGGAGGAGGCGCTGCACGCGCCCAGCCTCTACGACGACGTCATCGCGCTGCTGGCGGCTCGCGGGCACAAGATCGACGACAGCGTGCTCCGGCGCGACCCGGCGCAGCCGTACACCGCCGACGACTCGGTGGAGCAGGCCTGGTTCGAGGTCTACGCCGACTCGCGCCCGGACAACGACCTGTACCTGCTCGGCGAGGCGCTGATGGACGTCGCCGACCGCTTCCAGCAGTGGCGCTACCGGCACCTGATCACGGTGGAACGCATCATCGGCTACAAGCCCGGGACCGGCGGCACCAGCGGCTCGGGCTGGCTGCGGAAGATCGTCCAGCACCAGTTCTTCCCCGAGTTGTGGGCGGTCCGCACCCGCCTCTGACCGCTTCTCCTCACCCCCCGATCCAGAAGGAGACCGTCATGCGTCTTCGCCACACCGGTCCGGCGGTCGCCGCCCTGACCGGCCTGCTCACGCTGGCCGCCTGCGGCGGTGGTCAGGCGCCGGGCGCCGGCTCCGCCGCCCGGGGCCAGGCCGGCGCCGCCAAGGGCGTGCTCAGGTTCGCCACCTTCACCGTGCCCGACACCTTCGACCCCACCAAGCGCTCCGCCGGCACCTCTGGCCTGAACTACCTCTTCCCGGTCTACGACCCGCTGCTGCGCACCGACCCGACCGGCAAGGTGGTCGCGGGCCTGGCCACCGCGTGGAAGCTGAGCGCCGGCGACCTCACGCTGACCCTGCGCCCCGGGCTGAAGTTCAGCGACGGCGAGACTCTCGACGCCGCCGCGGTCAAGGCCAACCTGGAGCGTTGCAAAGCCGCCGGCGGCGGCTGCGGCAGCACGCTGGCGCACGTCACCGGCGTGGAGGCGCCCGACGCCACCACCGTGGTGATCAAGACGGACGGTCCCCAGCCGGCCCTGCTCTTCGGCCTGACCACCGGCGCCGGGATGATGGTCAGCCCCAAGGCCTTCGACTCCCCCGACCTGGGCCGGGCCCCGGTCGGCGCGGGCGCGTACGTGCTCGACGCCGCCGCCACCGTCCCCGGCTCGACGTGGGTCTACACCAAGAACAAGCACTACTGGGACCCCGCCCAGCAGACGCTCGACCGGCTGGAGATCGTGCTCATCGGCACGGCACAGCAACGCGTCGCCGCCCTGCGCACCGGCCAGGTGGACGCCTCCATGATCGGCGACGCCCAGGAGCTGGCGAGCTACCGCGAGGCCGGCCTGCAGACCGCGGTCACCGAGGGCGGCGACCCGATCGGCGTCATCACCGTCGACCCCAGCGGCCCCTTCGCCGACCAGCGAGTACGGCAGGCGGTCGGCTACGCCCTCGACCGGGCCGCCCTCACCGGCACCCCGTTCCGCAAGGGCATGTCCACCCCCTCCGACCAGCTCTTCTCCCCCGGCAACGCGGGCCACGCCGACGCCCCGGCCTTCGCCTACACCCACGACCCCGCCAAGGCCCGCGCCCTGCTGGCCGAGGCCGGCGTCAAGGACGTGCCGGTGACCATCCCGGCCATGCCGGGCCCGCAGAACAAGACCGAGGCCGAGGCGGTCGCCGGCATGCTCAACGCGGTCGGCTTCAAGGCGAAGGTGGTCTCCCCGCCGCCGCAGATGATCGGGCGGGAGATCTACTCCGGCAAGTACCACCTGGCCTACGTGCCGGTCTTCGTCCCGGACGCGCCCACGCTTGCCGACGCGCTGGCGCCCGAGGGCGGGGCGATGAACCCGACCGGCCGGCCGTACACCAAGGCACTCGACCTGGCCCGGCAGGCCGCGGCGGCCAGCGTCGCCGACGAGGCGAAGGGCAGGGCGCTCTACGCCGAGATGATGGCGGCGCTGACCGAGGAGGGCGTGGTCATCCCGGCCTTCTGGAGCCCGGTCGGGGTGGCCTACGCCGGCCACGTCAAGGGGCTGCGGCCGTGGGCGGGCGGCTACATGGGCCCGCCGGTGTACGGCGTCAGCGTCGGCGAGAAGGGCTGATCGATGCGGAAGGTCCTCCTCGAACGGCTGGTGTCGCTGCCGCTGGTCGTGCTGGCGATGTCGGTGGTGATCTTCGGGATCACCTACCTGGTGCCGGGCGACGCCGCCGAGTCGGCGGCCGGCGTGCAGGCCGACGCCGCGCAGGTGGAAAGGCTGCGCCAGGAGATGGGGCTGGACGCCCCGCTGCCGAGCCAGTACCTGTCCTGGCTGCTGGGCGCGGTGCGCGGCGACCTCGGCCGCTCCCTCGTCGACGGCGCACCGGTGGCGGGCACCATCGCCGACCGGCTGCCGGTCACGTTGTCGCTGACCGCGGCCGGTGCGGTGGTCGCCTGCCTGCTGGGCGTGCCGGCCGGGGTGCTGGCCGGGCTGCGGCCCCGCTCGGTGTGGGACCGGCTGGCCACCGCCGGGGCCTCGGTCGGGGTCGCCTTCCCGGCCTTCTGGCTCGGACTCATCCTGGTCGCGCTGTTCTCGCTGCGCCTGGGCTGGCTGCCGGCCACCGGGTACGTCCCGCCGGGCGTGGACGCGGGAGGCTGGCTGGCCGGGCTCGTCCTGCCGGCGGTCGCGCTGGGGCTGACCCCGGCCGCGGCCCTGGCCCGGCAGATGCGGACCTCGATCGCCGAGGTGATGGACAGCCACTACGTGCGTACGGCTCGCGCCAAGGGCGTGCCACGCGGGCGGATCGTCCGGCGGCACGCGCTGCGCAACGCGGCCGGGCCGGTGGTCACCCAGCTCGGCTTCTGGGTGGCGATCATGCTGGGCACCTCGCTCATCGTCGAGCAGGTCTTCTCGTTGCCCGGCCTCGGCGGGGCGATGAGCAACGCGATCATGCAGCACGACGTGCCGCTGCTGGTCGGGCTGGCACTGGTCCTGGTGGTGATCGTGGTGCTGGTCAACCTGGCGGTCGATCTGTGCCTGTCGGCCCTCAACCCGAAGGCGAGGCAGGCGTGAGCGCCGCGGCTCCGGCGAGCCGGGCCGGTCAGGTGTGGCGGCGCTTCCGTGCCGACCGCTGGGCGCTGGTCGCCGCGGCCTATCTGGCGTTGCTGGTGCTGGTCGCGCTGTTCGCGCCGTGGGTCACGCCGTACGACCCCGAGCGGCAGGACCTGCTCGCCGCCTTCGGCGGCCCGAGCGCCGAGCACTGGCTGGGCACCGACGAACTTGGGCGCGACGAGCTCAGCCGGATGCTGGTCGCCACCCGGATCTCGCTGCTGGCGGTGGCCGAGGCGATGGGGCTCGCGGTGGTGATCGGGGTGCCGATCGGGCTGCTGGCCGGCTTCCGCGGCGGGCTGCCCGACCGGCTGGTGATGCGGCTCAACGACCTGGTCTTCGCCATTCCCGCGTTGGTCCTGGTGATGCTGGTGATCGCGGTGCTGGGGACCGGGCTCGGGCCGTCGATGGCGGCGCTCGGGCTGGTGTTCTCCACCGGCTTCATCCGGGTGGCGCGCAACGCGGTCACCGAGATCCGCGCGGAGACCTATCTGGCGGCGGCGAAGGTGATCGGGGTGCCGACGTGGCGGCTCGTCCGCCGGCACGTGCTGCCCAACGCGCTCGGGCCGATCATGGTGCAGCTCGCGCTGCAGTGCGGGGTGGTGCTGACCATCGAGGCGTCGCTGAGCTTCATCGGGCTCGGCGCGCAGCCGCCCGACGTGAGCTGGGGCACGCTGCTGGCGATGGCCGCCACCAGTATCGAGGGGGCCGACACGTGGCTGGTGGTGTGGCCGGGCCTGGCGATCACGGTGACCGTGCTGGCGCTCAACCTGGTCGGCGACGGGCTGCTGGGCGCGCTCAAGCCCGGCGCCGCCCGGCCCGCCAAGACCCCCGCACCGCCGCCGGCCACGCCCGCGCCCGAGCCCCCGCCGCACGTGCACAGGCCGGAGGGTGAGGGGGCCGCGCCGCTGGTGCAGGCGCGCGGATCGGAGGGTGAGGGGGCCGCGCCGTTGTTGCGGGTGCGCGGGTTGACCGTCACGGCCGGGGCGGCGGCGATCGTGTCCGACGTCTCCTTCGACGTGGAGGCCGGCGAGGTGGTCGGCCTGGTCGGCGAGTCCGGCTGCGGCAAGTCCACCATCGCGCTGGCGCTGATGGGCCTGCTCGACGAGCCGCGGCGGATCACCGCGGGCTCCGTCGAACTGTCCGGCACCGAGCTGGTGGGTGCCCCGGAAGCCCGATGGGAGCGCCTCCGCGGCCGCGACCTGGCGATGATCTTCCAGAACCCGCAGGCCAGCCTCAACCCGACCATGCGCATCGGCGACCAGATCGCCGAGCCGCTGCGGCTGGCCGGCCACAGCGCCCGCGCCGCCCGCGCCGAAGCGGTCGCATTGCTGGAGAAGGTGGGCGTGCCCGACCCCGCGCGCCGGGCCCGCCAGTACCCGCACGAGTTCTCCGGCGGCATGGCCCAGCGCGCCATGATCGCGATGGCCGTCGCCGGCCGCCCGAAGCTGCTCATCGCCGACGAGCCGGTCACCGCGCTCGACGTCCGCGTCCGCGAGCAGGTCCTGGACCTGCTCCTGGACCTGCGGGCCGAGTTCGGGATGGCCGTGCTGCTGGTCACCCACGACCTGGGCGTGGTGGCCGACGCCTGCGACCGCACCATCGTCGCCTACGCCGGTGAGCTGGTGGAGCAGGCCCCGGCCGAGCAGCTCTTCCGCTCGCCCGCCCACCCCTACACCCACGGCCTGCTCGGGGCCCGGCCCTCGGCCCTGACCGGCCGCCGGCTGCCGACCATCCCCGGCTCGGTGCCCGCCCCCGGGCACTGGCCCGGCGGCTGCCGCTTCGAGCCGCGCTGCGCCCACGCGGTGGCCGGCTGCTCGGCCGCCGCCGTCCCGACCACCGCGCTCAGCGGCGATCACCGATCGCGCTGCCTGCGAGCACAGGAGTCACCTTGGCTGTGAACACCTCCAGAGCGCCCGGCGTGCCGGGCAAGGAGCGGGTCGACCCCGGCCTGCTCCAGGTGCGGGACCTGTCGGTGCACTTCGCCCACCGCGGCCTGCCGTACCGGCGGCCGGGGGTGGTGCGGGCGGTGCAGGAGGTCTCCTTCGCCGTCCCGCCCGGCACGACCCTCGGCCTGGTCGGCGAGTCCGGCTCGGGCAAGTCCACCATCGGGCGGGCCGTCCTCGGGCTGCACCGGCCCACCGCCGGGACGATCGGTTTCGGCGAGCACGAGTACGGCGCCGCCAACGGCATGCCGAAGGAGGTGCGGCGGCAGATCCAGGCGGTCTTCCAGGACCCCGGCTCGTCGCTGGACCCCTCGCACCCCATTGCCGACGCGATCGCCGAGCCGCTCCGGCTGCACCTGGGCCTGCGCGGGGCCGCCGCCGACGCCCGGGTGGCCGAGCTGCTGGACCTGGTGGGCATCCCCGCCGATCACCGGCACCGCTACCCGGCCGAGTTCTCCGGCGGGCAGCAGCAGCGCATCGCCATCGCGCGGGCCCTGGCCGGTCGCGGCCGGCTCATCGTCTGCGACGAGCCGGTGGCGGCGCTCGACGTCTCGACGCAGGCGCAGGTGATCAACCTGTTCGCCGACGTGCAGGCGGAGCTGGGGGTGTCGTACCTGTTCATCGGCCATGACCTGGACGTGGTGGCGCACGTCAGCGACCGGCTGGCGGTGCTGTTCCACGGCCGGATCGTGGAGATCGGGCCGGTGGCGGAGGTCTTCCGGCGGGCCGTGCATCCCTACACCCGGATGTTGCTGGAGGCCACGCCGGTGGCCGATCCGGCTCGGCAGCGGCGGCGGCGGGCCGAGCGGCGGCGGTTCACGCTCGCCGAGCCGCTCGGGGCGGAGGTGGTGAGCGGGTGCGCGTTCCAGCAGCGCTGCCCGCTGGTGGTCGAGCGGTGCCAGACCGAGGTGCCGGTCCTGCGCGAGCTGGCCGGTGGGACGCAGGCCGCCTGCCACCTGGCGGGCGGCGCCGACACGGGGAAGGAGCCCGCATGAGCCGGGAACCCATGGACGCAGGGCTGCCAGCAGGGCTCCCAGGGCTTGCTCCTGTGCTTGCCGGGGTGATGCTGGCGGACAGTCCGACCGATGCGGGGGCCAACCGGGCCGAGGCCGCGGACCGGCACGGGTTCGGGCGCTTCCACCTGGCCGACCGCGGGCTCGACGGCCGCGACCAGTGGGTGATGCTCGGCGCGACGGCCCGCACCACCCGGCACATCCGCCTCGGCCTGGTGACCAACCCGTTCACCCGGACCCCCGCCACCACCGCCAACGCGCTGCGCACGCTGCGCGAGCTGACCGGCGGCCGGGCCTTCGTGGTGCTGGCCAGAGGCGGCGAACGCATCCTGTCCGGCGGCGGCGCCGTCGCCCACCGCCCGATCGCCGCCGTCCAGGAGAGCCTGCGGGTGATCGGCGAGCTGTGCCCCGGTGCCGAGACCTGGGTCGCCACCAAGGGCCCGGCGATGGCCGCGATGGCGCTGCGGCACGCCGACGGCCTGCTGCTGTCCGGGGTCCCGCACGCCCTGCTGCCGGAGGTGACCGCCAAGCTGCGCGCGGCGATGGACCGCCCGGTCACCCTCGGCCTGAGCGTCGCCTACGGAGGCGACGGTACGGCGAGCACCCGCGACGGCCTGATCCGCGTCGCCCTGGAGCTCGGCAACCTGCGCGAGGAGTACCGCGAGGCGGCCGGCATCGACGCCGCGCTGGTCGAGGCGGTCAAGCGAGAGCTGTTCGGCGGCGGCTCGCTGGACCGGGCCGCCGCCCTGGTGCCCCCGGACCTGCTGCCCCAGTTCACCCTGGCCGCGCCCCGCCCCGAGCTGCGCACGGCCCTCGACCGGCTGCGCGAGCACAGCGGCGCGGACGTCGTCGAGATCTCGGCCTCGGCCCTCTTCGACGACGGCGGCCGGCTGCTGGCCCCCCAGTTCACCCCCACTACCTGAGGACGTCATGACTACTTCTTCGCCGGTCCGCGTCGGCTGGATCCACCGCGCCAAGGTGGGCGACCGGATCAGCAGTTGGCTGCACGGCCACGAGCAGGCCCGCCAGGCCGTCGAGGCCGAGCTCGGCGCCGCCGTCCACACCGAGGTCGCCGACGGCGTCGGCCGCGCCGAGGGGTTCGCCGCGGCGGCCACCGACTTCGCCGAACGCGGCTTCGACCTGGTCTTCGCCTGCGACACCCGGGGCGGGCTGGAGGTCCTGCCGGTCGCCGGGCGCTTCCCCGGCACCCGGTTCATGCACAACCAGGGCGTGGATCTGGCGCCCAACTTCGGCACCTACCGCGAGGCCCGCGACGAGCACGCCTACGTGTCGGGGCTGCTGTGCGGGGCGATGACCAGGACCGGCGTGCTGGGCGTGATCGGCGGCACGCCCGGCCCGCTCGACCTGCAGATCGTCAACGCCTGGGCGATCGGCGTGCGGGCGGTCAACCCCACGGCGGTCATCCACGACCGCTGGGTCGGCAGCTACTTCGCCGACGACCAGGCCGAGCGTGAGACGGCGGCGGTGGACGAGCTGGTCGCGCTCGGCGTGGACACCTTCGGCGGCACCCTCACCGAGATGCCGACCATCACCCGGCTGGCCTCCGAGCGCGGCCTGTGGTCGATGGGCCGCGACCTGCGCTCGGCCGGGCAGAGCGCGGTGCTCGACGTGGCCTACATCGACTGGGCGCCCTTCTACCTGCGGGAGGTGCGGGCCGTCCAGGACGGCACCTGGCGGGCCCGGCACGCCTACCTGCGGGCCCGCGACGGCGTGGTCCGCAACACCCCGCCCGCCGCGGTGGTGCCGCACGCCGCCGCCCAGCGGGCCGTCGAGGCCGCCCGGGCCCTGCGCGCGGGCGAGCTGGACCTCTGGCAGGGCCCGATCCGCGACCACCGGGGCGTCGTGGTCGTGCCGGCCGGCCGGTCGATCGCCGACCTGTACGAGGGGCCCGATCCGGAGCCCGAGCTCACCCGCGCCGAGGCCTACCTGACCTCCCGCCAGTTCGCCTGGTTCCACGAGGCGATCACCGGCAGCGTCGACCCGCTCCAGGCGTGGCTGGAGCAGGACGCCGAGTCCCGCGCCCTGTAGGGCCTCACGGGGCGAGGATGCTGATGCCCAGCATGCGGGCGCCGGTCTCGGTCCGGGGGCGGTGCCGGCTGCCGGGGGCGAAGACGACGTAGCTGCCCGGCCCGAGCCGCCGTCCCCGGTCGAGGAACTCGCCCGAGAGCACGTAGTAGCGCTCCTCGCCCTCGTGCACGTCGTCCTCGGGCCACTCGGCGCCGGGCGCGAAGTCGTACATCCAGCCACGGGCCCACGCGGTGGCCGGCAGCCGGCGCCGGACGATGCCGGGGACGACCTCGACCGGCTCGACGTCGTCGACGTTGAGGATCTGGACGTCGTCAAAAGAGTCTCGCGTCATGTCCAGCATCGTCGTCGCCCGGGCGAGCCGGCGGTGAGTGTCAGGATTGCCCCGTTCAGGTACTTTCTTGCCATGGCCGTTCACCAGGTGGTCGCGCTGGTCCTGCCGCCGCAGTCCACGTTCGAGCTGGCGTGCGCGGCGGAGGTCTTCGGGATGGAACGGCCCGGGCTGCCCGGCCGCTACGCCTTCTCGGTGTGCGCCGAGCGGCCGGGCCCGGTGGCCACGCTGGCGGGTTACGACATGCTGGTCGGCGCGGGGCTCGACGCGCTCGCCGCCGCGCGGACCGTGGTCGTGCCCGGCTGGCACCAGCGGGCGCGGCCGGCTCCGCCTGCCGTACTCGACGCGGTACGGCAGGCGCACGCGCGCGGCGCCCGCATCGTGGCGATCTGCTCCGGGGCGTTCCTGCTGGCCGAGGCGGGCCTGCTCGACGGCCGCCGGGCCACCACCCACTGGCGGCTGGCCGGCGAGCTGGCCTCGCGCTTCCCCCGCGTGCGGGTCGAGCCGGACACGCTCTACGCCGACCTGGGCGACGTGGCCACCAGCGCGGGCACCGCCGCGGGCATCGACCTGTGCCTGCACCTGGCCCGCGCCGACCACGGGGCCGCCTACGCCGCGCACGTCGCCCGGCACATGGTCATGCCGCCGCACCGCGAGGGCGGCCAGTTGCAGTACGGCCCGGCGGAGAGACCCGCCGCGCACCCGCCGGGGTCGCTGGCGCCGCTGCTGGACTGGGCGGGCGAGCGGCTGCACCTGCCGTTGACCGTCGAGGACCTGGCCGCCCGGGCCGGTCTCGCGCCGCGCACGCTCGCGCGCCGGTTCGCCGACCAGGTCGGTCTCAGTCCAGGCCGGTGGGTGCTGCAGCAGCGGGTCGCGGCGGCCCGGGTGCTGCTGGAGGAGACCGATCTGCCGGTGGAGACGATCGCGACCCGCGTCGGCCTGGCCTCGGCGGCGAACCTGCGGAGGCGCTTCCACACCCTGGTGCGCACCACGCCCGCCGCCTACCGCCGCTCCTTCGGCTCCCGCTGAAGCAGGTGATCAGCGCTCGCGGCTGCGGGCGTAGTGGCGGGCCACCCGGACCCGGTTGCCGCAGCCGGTCGAGCACCACTCCCGGCGCGGATGCTCCTTCAGGAAGAACTGCACGCACCCGGGCGCGCCGCACGGCCGGACCAGCTCGCGGTCGGGCCCCGACAGCAGCAGGATCGCCTGCTCGGCCACCTCGGCGAGCGCGGACGGCACGGCGGGCTGGGCCGTACGGGTGGCGAGGGCGGGCGGCTCGCCCCACACCAGTTCGTGCCAGCGCGGCGCGGCCCGGCAGGCCGCGTTGAGCTCGGCGACGTGCCCGTCCGGCTCGACGGCGCCGGCCATCAGGGCGCGGACGGCGTCACGCACCCGGCGAGCCGCGGCGGCGTCCCGCTCGGTGATCGCGTCCAGGTCGGCCTCGGTCACGGGCGTGCGCAACCGCGGCCGGACCTCGCGCAACCAGGCGGCCAGCCCGTCAGGACCGGCCAGCGCGTCTCCCGTGGAGGCGCGGACGGTGTTGGCGAGGGCGACGGCGAGATGCACCACGAAACTAATGCTATCCCGGACTTGCACACGTTAGCTCACTAATGGTCAAATGAGGCGCTCATTCATTAGAGAGGAGTCGCCCATGGCGACCGCATTCCAGACCGGCCACGTCGGGCTGAACGTCACCGACCTCGACCGCTCGATCGACTTCTACCGCCAGGTCTTCGGCTTCGACCTGGCCGGACGGACCGACGGCGACGGCTGGAGCTACGCCCGGCTCGGCCAGGGCGGGCAGCTCGTGCTCACCCTCTGGCAGCAGAGCGAGGGCCGCTTCGCCACCGACCGGCCGGGGCTGCACCACCTGTCGTTCGAGGCGCCGGGCGTGGCCGAGCTCGAAGAGACGCTCGCCAAGCTGCGCACGCTCGGCGCGCACGTCCGCCACGACGGCCTGGCGGCCCATCGCGAGGGCGCCGAGTCGGGCGGGCTGTTCTTCGAGGACCCGGACGGCACCCGGCTGGAGCTGTACGTGACCGAGGGCCTGTCCGCGCCCGCCCCGCACGACGAGGCGCCGACCTGCGGGTTCTTCTAGCCATGGGCGCGCATCCCGGCGAGGAGGCCGCGCAGCGCCGGGCCGGCGTGCGCAAGCCGCTCGGCTCGGCGCGGGCGCGGGCCGAGCTGCCGCCGGTCGCGCAGGAGTTCCTGCGCCACCAGCGCATGCTGGTCGTGGGCGCTCCCGGCCCGGACGGCGGCCTGCGGGCGGGCCTGCTCACCGGTGAGCCCGGCTTCGTCCGGCCACTCGGCCCGCGCCTGCTCGCGGTGGAGGCAGTTCTCCCCTTCGACCTCGACGGGGAGATCGGCCTGCTGGCGATCGAGCCGTGGACCCGGCGGCGCATGCGCGTCAACGGCCGGGCCCGTCGGGAGGGGGACGTGCTGCTCGTGCAGACCGACCAGGTGATCTCCAACTGCCCCAAGTACCTCCAGGACCGGCGGATCACCGGCGTCGTGGCGGGCGAGCCGTACCGGACGAGCGAGCACGCCGCGCTCGCCGGGCGTCACCGCGAGTGGATCGCGGCGGCCGACACCTTCTTCATCGCCACGCACGCCCCCGGTCACGGCGCCGACGCCTCCCATCGGGGCGGCATGCCCGGCTTCGTGACGGCGGGCGACGGCGTGGTGCGATGGCTCGACTACCCGGGCAACTTCATGTTCCTGACCTTGGGGAACCTGGAGCTGGAGCCGGCCGCCGCACTGCTGTTCGTGGACTGGTCGAACGGCCACACCCTGGAGGTCGGCGGGCGGGCCCGGGCCGACTGGAGCGGCGCGGAGCGCATGGTGACCTTGGAGGTCGAGCGGGTCGTGGAGACCTCCGGCGCCAGCCCGCTGCGCTGGGGCCCGCCCGAGTACTCCCCCTTCAATCCCCGCTGACCCCCGCCGGGCGGTTCAGGCGGCGGAGCTGGTGGTCGAGGATCGTGGTGGCCTCCGCGACGCTCAGCTCGCCGACGAGCACGCTGTCACCGAGGCCGCGCGCGACGCCGAGCAGCACGTGGGCCTCGGCCGAGGCGTCGGCGTCCGGGGCCGCGGCGGCGACGAGCTGGGCGACCTCGCGGTGGAGCATGTCGCCCCCGGTGCGGTACAGCCCGCGGACCTCGGGGTCGGCGGCGGCCCGCGCGAAGAAGGCGTGCCCGGCGAGCAGGAGCAGGGGCGCCTGTGCGCCGAGCTCGACCACGGCCAGGAGGGTACGGCGCAGCGTGCCGGCCGGCCCGTCGGCCTCCCGCGACGCCGCGCGCAAATGCTGCTCGATCTCCTGCCGCAGCAGATGGGCGCTCGCCCGCAGCAGGTCGGCCTTGGCGGCGAAGTAGTGCTGGACGAGGCCCTTGGAGATACCGGCCTCCTGCGCGACCCGCCCGATGCTCACCTCGGCGAGGCCCTCCCGCGCGCACAGCCGCAGCGCGGCCTGGGCGATCTCCGCGCGCCGCGCCGCGTGGTCGACCTGCTTGGGCATGCCCGGTCCCCCTTCTTGGCGATACGAGTGTATCGTGACGGTGTTGCTATACGATCGTATTGCCAAAAGGGAGGGTTCATCGTGGAACCCAACATCGGAGCCGCCTTCCGCGAGCGGCGGCTGGGCCACTTCCGTGACGCGGCCGCCTTCGCGCGCTACCGGAGCGCCTACGACCGGGCGATGCGCGGCCTGCCCGTGCCCGGCTCCACGCGAGACGTCTCCACCGAGTTCGGGACGGTCCGGGTCTATCGCTTCGGCGCCGGCGACGGCGTGCCGCTCCTGCTGCTGCCGGGCCGTACCGCGGCGACCCCGATGTGGGAGCCCAACCTGGCCGCTCTGGCCGCCCGGAGGCCGGTGTACGCGATCGACCTGCTCGGCGAGCCCGGCCTGTCGGTGCAGACCCGGCCGTTCACCGGCTCCGACGACCAGGCCACCTGGCTGGCCGAGGTGCTGGCCGCCCTGGACGAGGAGCGGGTGCACCTGCTGGGGGTGTCGATCGGCGGATGGAGCGCCTTCCACCTGGCCCTGCGCGCCCCGGAGCGGGTCGCCTCGGTGAGCGTGCTGGACCCCGCCCACCTCTTCGGCCGGATCACCTGGAAGGTGGTGGTCGTCTCGCTGGGCTCGGTGGTGCCGTCCTTCCCCGAGTCGTGGCGGCGCAGGTTGCTGAGCTGGATCTCCGGCGGCGCGGACGCCTCCGGCGACGAGCCGGTCGCCGACCTGATCTCGGCCGGGATGCGGGACTTCACCGCGTTCCTGCCGCCGCCGAGCTACCCCTCCGACGAGCAGGTGGCGGGGGCCGGCGTGCCGGTGCTGGCCCTGATCGCCGGGCGCAGCATCATCCACGACCCGCGCAAGGCCGCCCTGCGCGCCCGGCGCCTGCTCCCGCACGGCGTCGTCGAGCTGTGGCCGGACGCCTCCCACGCGATCAACGGCGAGTTCCCCGAGCGGGTGAACGCCCGGGTACTCGCCTTCGTGGAAGAGGTCGACGCCGGCTGAGGCCGCCCGGCTCAGATGCCCGCGGCGATCTTGAGCAGCGCGACGCCACCGATGATCGCGGCGAACGAGCCGAGCTTGGCGAGGGTGATCTTCTCCTTGTAGAGCAGCGCGCCGAGCACGACGGTGCCGATGGAGCCGACCCCGGTCCAGATGGTGTAGCCGACGCTGACGTCCAGCGTCCTCAGCGCCAGGCTCAGGGTGAAGATCCCGCCCGCGGCGGCCAGCAGGGTGAAGATCGAGGGCCAGAGCCGGGTGAAGCCCTGGGTGGCGTTGGTGCCGAGCGCGAAGCCGATCTCGAAGACGATCGCGATGGAGAGGTAGATCCAGGCCATGACGGTGTTCCTTCAGCTCGTGGGGGTGATCAGGCGGCGGACGGCTCGGCGGCGGGCCGGCGGTCGGAGAGCTTGAGGCCCAGCACGCCGCCGATGATGAGGACGAAGGCCAGCGCCTTCCAGATGGTGATCTCCTCGTTGAAGATCACCGAGCCCAGGACGACGGTGCCGACCGAGCCGATGCCGGTCCAGATGGTGTAGCCCACGCCGACGTCCAGGGTCTTCAGCGCCAGGCTCAGGAAGAAGATCCCGCCGGCCGCCGCGGCCGCGGTGAGCAGGGACGGGCCCAGTTGGGTGAAGCCCTCGGTGGCGTTGGTGGCCAGGGCGAAGACGACCTCGAAAACGGCCGCGATGAGCAGGTAGATCCAGGGCATCGGGGAGACTCCTCAGGAATTTGCATGTATCTGCAAACAGTTGGGCTGGGCAAGAGCATGTATGTACATGTATCTTCTTGTCAAGCCGGTCCGGATGACGGACCGGACGCCCCAGCGCCTGGAGGATCCCCATGGCTTCCGCAGCATCCGTCGCGACCTGGCACCACGTCCTGCTGCTGCACGCCCGCGTCGAGGGCAGGCTCGGTACGGCGGTGCAGCGCCGGCACGGCATCGGCCTGTCGGAGTACCGCGCCCTGGAGCACCTGGCCGCCGCCCCCAAGGGCGAGCTGCGCATGCAGGAGCTGGCCGACCGGATCGGGCTCAACCAGAGCTCGGTGACCCGCCTGGTCGCCCGGCTCAACGCGGCCGAGCTCACCTACCGCGACGTGTGCCCGGACGACAAGCGCGGCGTCTACACGGTCATCACCGAGGCCGGTCGCGCGCGGCACGCCGAGGCGAGCCGTACCTACGCCGAGACGTTGAGCGCCGCCCTGCACGAGGCGGGACAGGCCGACCCGGAGCTCGCCTCCGCGCTCGGCGACCTGCGGCTGCAGGTGGGCGCGGCGCTAGAGACCGTCCGGTGAGGCCGACTGCCAGGTCCGCCAGAGCTTGCCGTACACGCCGCGCGCGCTGACCAGCTCGTCGTGCGTGCCGAGCTCGACGAGCCGGCCGGCTTCCATGACCGCGATCCGGTCGGCGTCGTGCGCGGTCTGCAGGCGGTGCGCGATGGCGATGACCGTCCGGCCGCGCAGGACGGCGGCCAGGGACCGCTCGGTGCGCCGGGCCGTCCTCGGGTCGAGCTGGGCGGTCGCCTCGTCCAGGATCACCGTGTGCGGATCGGCCAGGACGACGCGCGCCAGCGAGAGGTGTTGAGCGCCGGCGGCGTCGAGGTGCAGGTCGCGGCCGAGCTCGGTGTCCAGCCCGTACGGCAGGCCGGCCGGCCACGTGGCGCCGACGGCTTCCAGGGCGGCGCGCAGTTCCTCGTCGGTGGCCTCCGGGCGGGCGAGCCGCAGGTTGTCGCGGACGGTGTCGTGGAAGACGTGATGGTCCTGGGTGATCAGCACGACGTGCTCGCGCAGCCGCTCGGGCGGCAGATCGGCCACCGCCGTGCCGCCGATGGTCACCGACCCGGTGTGCGGGCGGTCGAGCCCGGCCAGGAGGCGGGCCAGCGTCGTCTTGCCCGCCCCCGACGTGCCCACGACGGCCAGCCGCTCGCCGGGCCGGACGACGAGGTCGATGCCGCGCAGGACGTCGCGGCGGCCGGTGTAGCTGTAGTGCGCGTTCGCCACCTGGATCCGGTCGCCGCCCTCCGGCTCGCGCGGGGGGACCGGCGGTTCCTCGCCGGGCAGGGCGGCGAGCCCTTCGACACGGGCGTAGGAGGCGCCCGCGCCCTGGAGCTGTTCGATCCAGAGCATCAGCGTGTCCAGCGGGCCGGAGAGCTGGCGGAGGTAGACGGTGGCCGTCACCACGGCGCCGAGACTGACCACCCCGCCGCTGTAGAGGGCGCCACCGGCCAGCAGCACCCCGGCCACCGGCACCACCAACGACACGTCCGCCCAGGGGAACAGCACCGTGCGCAACCACAGCGCACCCAGCCGGGCCGACCGGGCCTGCGCCAGCGCGGCCTCCGTCACCTGCGTACGGCGGTGCCGCAGCCCGAGCAGGTCGACGGTCCGCGCGCCCCGGGCGGTGCTCGTGATCACCTCGGCCAGTTCGGCCCCCGTGTCGGCCACCGCCAGGTAGGCGGGCCGGGCCCGGCGCAGGTACCACCGCACCGCCGCCCCCACGCCCAGCAGGCAGCCGAGCCCGCACAGCCCGAGCAGCGGGTCCAGCACGAGCACCGCGACGATGAGCAGTACGGCGTGCACCACCGCCACCAGCACCTCAGGCACCGCCGACCGCAGCACCGCGGCCACCAGGGAGGCGTCCGTGCTCCCCCGGGCGATCAGGTCACCGAGCGGCAGCTGATCCGCCGCCCGAGGGGGCAGGGCCAGGGCCCGGGTCAGGAACCGTTCCCGCACCCGCGCCGCGGTCCGTTCGCCGAAGCGATAGCCGATCTTGAGCGCCCACCACCGCAGGACGACCTGCGCCACGGTGCACAGCACCACCCCCAGCGCCAGCCGATCCACCACCCCCACCACACCACCGGAACCGGGACCGGAACCGGCCTGGATCGTGTCGATGATCCCGCCCAGCAACCACGGCCCCAGCAACCCGGCCACAGAAGCCAGCCCACTGACCAGCACGAGCCCCACCACGGCTCCACGATCGGCGCGCAGATCCCGCACCGCCGCCCCCCGAACCGCGGCCACCCCCGCCACCGGCAGCCCCCCACTCATCGCCCCGCCCCAGCGTCCTGAGCGTCCCGGAGTTCCTGGGTGTCTTGGGCACGAGAGACGAGGGCCCGATAGGCGGGGTCACCTCGCAGCAGCGCAGCATGCGTCCCCACCGCCGCCACGTACCCGTCCTCCAGCACGACCACCTCATCGGCCCGAGCCAGCACCAGCGGCGAGCTCGTCGTGACCACCGTGGTCAACCCCCGCCGCACCTCCCGAAGCCGCTCGATCATGGCCGCCTCAGTCGTGGCGTCCACCGCAGAAGTCGGGTCAACCGCCAGCAGCACATCAGGACCGGCATACACCGCCCGAGCCAACCGAAGCCGCTGCCGCTGCCCACCGGACAGGTCACTCCCCCCGGCGGCAACCGTGGCGTCCAGACCCCTGGGCAACGCCTCCACGACATCCTCGGCCACCGCGACACGAAGCGCCGCCCGGATCCGCCCGTCATCCGCCTCCAGCCGCCCCGCCACCACGTCCCGGCCCGTACCGGCGAACACCTCGGCGTCGTTGTCCGCCACGAGCAGCCGACTCCGCAACTCCTCCCGCGCCACCTCCCCAACCGGCACCCCCGCCCACGTCACACTCCCCGCAGCATCGCCGCGCCCAGGCCGCCCCTCTCTGAGCCGATCGGAAGGCGCCGCTGCCTCGTCCACCCGCCCAAGGCGCTCGATCACCGCCACCGCCTCCCCCGGCCGAGCCGCGACGAGCGCCGTGAACACCCCCGGCCGCACGATCACCCCCGAGCCAGGATCCGCCAACGGCCCGCACCCCGCCGGCGCACCCCCAGCCCCCTCCTTGGGCACCGGCAGGTTCAACAGGCCGACGATCCGCCCCCCGGCCACCCGGGCCCGGGCAAGGTCCCCGCCCCCCTCGATGAGCGACGACACCGGGATGATCAACGCCGCGACATACCCGTACACCCCGACGACGTCCCCGATCGAGATCTCCCCCGCCGCGGCCAGCCGGGCCGACAACCACACCACGGCCGCCACGAACAACGCCGGCAAGCCTCCCGCCAACGCGCCCACCCAGCTCGCCGGCCCGGCAACCCGGTACCCCCGCTCCACCAGGTCCCGCGACTGCCGGCCGTACCGCTCGGCCACGAACGCCTTCCCGCCCAGCCCGTTGAGCACCCGCAGCCCGGCCAGCACATCCACCAGCCGCGTGGTCAGCCCCGCCTGGTGCGCCCGATAGTCCCCGCTCGTCCGCTCGATGCGGTGCAGGAACGGCCCAACCGCCACGGCCAGCAGCGGCACCCCGGCCAGCACCACCGCCGCCAGCACCGGCGACATCGCGAACAACGCGACCGCGACCACCGCGTACGCCACCACCGCCCCGATCCCCGGCCCGGTGACCGTCAACGCCTGCGCCACCGTCTGGACGTCGGCGATGCCCACCGTCACCACCTCACCCGCGTCCACCCGCCGCGCCAGCGAGGCGCCCAGCCGGGACGTCTGCCACACCGTGGCCCGGATCGCCCGGAACGACGCGTCCATCCGGATCTTGGTCATCGTCCGGTGCCGCCCGATCCCCACCACCGCGTTCAGCACCCCGACCACGAGCAGCACCAGCGTCCATCCGACCAGCGCGCCCGTATCCCCCGCGACCAGCCCCTCGTCCACCACCCTGGCCAGCACCCACGGCCCCACCACCAGCCCGAGCATCGAGCACGTGCCCAGCACCCCGCCCAGCACCACCCGCCGCCCCTGCTCCCGCACCAGCCAGAACAGAAACCGGAACGACCCGCCCACCTCACTCGGACCCGGAGGCGTCCACGTCTCGCTCGTCCTGTCCAGCCACTCCCGAACACCAGCCATCCGTCACGCACCCGCCGCTAGGTAGGCACCCGATCCTCCCAGCCGCGAATCCACCCGCCGACCCCTTTGTGATCGGACTCACAGACTCCGCCGCGCGCGGATGCGGTGGAAGATCCGGGTGGACAGGACGGCGGTGGCGGTGAGGGCGGTGGAGGCGGCCCAGATGTAGAGGGCGAGCCACACGTAGGTGATCTGGTCCAGGGTGCCGGCGCGGTTCATGACCAGGCCGAACAGTCCGGCGAGGCCGAAGAAGAAGGCGATCGGCAGGCCGTACGGCAGGAGCCGCACGATCGTCCGCCAGGGGGCCTTGCTCTGGCGGCGGCGCGACCAGCGTGCGCTGCGGACGACGCCCAGGACGCCCAGCGCGAGGGTGAGGACGGTCAGGCCGGCCAGCCAGAGGTCGGCGGTCAGGCTCAGGGGCTCCAGCCCGCTGTCGGGGCGGCCTTCGAGGAGGTCGATCAGGCCGTCGGAGATCAGCAGGGCGTCGTCGCCCGCGACCATCCCGGTGTTGGTGACGACGGCGATGCCGTACCCGCTGCCGGGCAGGAGGGTCTGGGCGGCGTTGTGGGTGAGCAGCCAGCCGGTGTGCCGGAGCTGCGCCGCTCCCCCGGGAGTGGTCCCGGCGCCCCAGCCCATGGCGTAGGTGCTGCCGCCCACGCCAGAGGGGGTCTGCATGGTCTTCCGGATGCCTTCCGGCAGCGTACGGCTGCCGCCGTGCTGCGCGATGAGCCAGCGGGCCAGGTCGTCGGCGGTGCTGACGACGCCCGCGCCGCCGTTGACGAACCACTTCGGCTGCGCCCGCGGGATGAGCTGCCCGTAGGCCCGGATGTAGCCGGCGCCCCGGCCGGGCAGGTCGGTGGTGGTGTTCACGGTCCGGGTCGACGTCATGCCGAGCGGCCCGAACACGGTGGCCGCCATGTAGTCGGCGAACGGCCGCTGGGCGACCACCTCGACCAGCCGCGCCGCGACGGCGAAGTTGGGGTTGTGGTAGGCCATCCTGGCTCCGGGGTCGGCGGCGAGCGGCGCGGTGCGCATCATCGCGACGGCGTCCTTCAGCGTGTCCGGCGCGTCGAGCGTGAGCTCGGGGAAGCTCCGGTCGCTCATCCCCGAGGTCTGCTGGAGCAACTGGCGCACGGTGATCTTCGCGGCCCGCGGGTCGTCCAAGGTGAACTCGGGCAGGTAGCTCCGCACCGGCACGTCCAGCCCGATCCTGCCCTCCTCGGCCAGCCGCAGCACTCCCAAGGCGGTGAACGACTTGGAGAGCGAGGCGAGCGGCACCCGGGTGGTGGAGGTGAACGGCTCACCTGCGGCGGTGCGGCCATAGCCCGCGACGTGCACCACCTGGTCGCCCTTGGTGACGGCGACCACGGCACCCGGCAACCCCGTCCGCTCGGCATAGCCGCGCACGTAGGCGTCGATCGCGCCCGCGCTCAGCTCCCCGCCCGCCGGCGCTCCCGCCGCGGCCGGTCCGGCGGTCAGTCCCAGCGCCAGCACCGCACCGGCCGCAGCCGCGACCTTCTTCATCCTCATGGGGGGTTCCTTTCGTCATGTCCGCCCGATGAGTGAGAAGGTAGGAGTTCGCCCAGGTAGGGCACAGTGCACGATCGTCTGGACCCCGGCACGACTTTCGTAGGGTCGGTCTAGGAATCCTCGGACAGGGCCCGGTCGGCGAGGCGTTCGGCGCGTTGCCGGGCGGCCTGTGCCGTACCCAGCCCGAGCCCGAAGGCGATCTCCTGCCAGGTCATGCCGCGCCCGCGCGCCATCTGCAGCAGCGCCGCCTCCAGCGCGTCCATTTCCCCGCGGACCAGCGGGACGAGGCTCAGCGCCGCGGTGACGTCGGCGTGGTCCACCTCCGGCTCGTCCGCGTCGAGCTTCGCGGCCCCGCTGAGCAGGAACGACACGAGCCGGACGGCCTCGTGCGGGGCGAGGACGGAGGGGTGGACCTGCCGGTGACGCTGCTCGGCGGTGGCGGCGTGCCGTTCGGCGATCCGGAGGAGGGAGGCGTGCACGCGTTGCGCGCGGGCCTGCTCGGGGTGCGGCGCGGTGAAGGGATCGGACATGGGGACCACCTTGCCGGGCCACACACTCTGATGTCAACAGAACGTTTTAAACAAACTGTTCAACCGATCGTGCTCAAGACGATCTTCCCCGTGGTACGGCGGGCATCGCTGAGTTCGTGAGCCTCGCCCGCCCGCTCCAGCGGAAGCACCCGGTCGACCTCGGGGCGGAGCAGCCCCGCCTCCACCAGCTCGGCCACCTGCCGCATCCCCGCCTGGTCGGGCTCCACGATCATGAACACCGCACGCCGGCCCACCGCGGCGGCCTCCTCGGCCAGGTAGGCCTCGGCCGGTGAGGCGAGCGAGACGAGGATGCCGCCCGGCCGCAGAACCCGCAGCGAACGCGGCCCGTACGCACCGCCGATCGCGTCGACCACCACGTCCACCGGCTCCACGACCGTCTCGAAGTCGGTCTCGGTGTAGTCGATCAGCTCGTCCGCCCCGAGCCCGCGCAGGAACTCGTGCTTCGCCGTACGCGCGGTGCCGATCACGTGCGCACCGCGCGCCTTGGCGATCTGGACGGCGAGGTGCCCGACCCCGCCCGCCGCCGCGTGCACCAGGACTCGCTGCCCCGCCCGCACCTCGGCCACGTCCACCAGGGCCTGCCAGGCGGTGAGCGCGGCCAGCGGCAGCGCCGCGGCCTGCTCGTGGGTCAGCCTCGCGGGCTTGCGGACCAGGTGCCGGGCCGGGGAGGTCACGTACTCGGCGTACGTGCCCGCCGGAAGCGGGTGGCGCGGCATCCCGAACACCTCGTCGCCGGGGGCGAGCGTGGCCACCCCCGGCCCCACGGCCTCGACCACGCCGGACAGGTCCCAGCCGAGCGGCACCACCGCGCCGGCCAGCCCGCCGGTCTCCCGGTGCCAGGAGTCGGTCGGGTTGACCCCGGCCGCGTGCACCCGCACCAGCACCTCCGCCGGGCCGGGCTCCGGCCGCTCCACCTCGATCACCTTCAGCACCTCGGGACCGCCGAACCCGTCCTGGCCGATCGCGCGCATCGTCATCTCCTGCCTTCTCCGGCCGGGCCCTGGCGGCCCGGCGAGGTCCAGGCTCTCGCGCTCCGGCCCCGGCCCACGAGTGGCAAGAGTGACAACATGTGCAAGGATCGTGCCATGCATCGTGTTCGTGTCCTCGCCCTCGACGGGGTCTATCCGTTCGAGCTCAGCATCCCGGTGCGGATCTTCGGCACCGCCGCCGGTCTCGACGGCGAGCCGCTTTACGAGGTCACCACCTGCAGCCTGGACGGCGGGCCGGTCACCACGAGCGCCGACTTCGCCATCACCGTCGCGCACGGAGCCGAGGCGCTCCGCTCGGCCGACACCCTGGTCATCCCGCCGTTCGCCTGCGGCCCGGGGGTGGAGCGCGACTGGCTGCCCGACTCGTTGCGCGACGCGCTGGCGCTGGTGCCGGCCGGTGCGCGCATCGTCTCGATCTGCACGGCCTCCTACGTCCTGGCCGCCGCCGGACTGCTCGACGACCGGCCCGCCACCACGCACTGGAACGAGGCCGAGCACTTCCAGCGGTCCTTCCCGCGGGTCCAGGTCGACGCGAACGTGCTGTTCGTCGACGAGGGGCGGATCCTCACCGCCGCGGGCGTCGCCGCGGGCATCGACCTCTGCCTGCACCTGGTCCGCCGCGACCACGGCAGCGAGGTCGCCAACCGGGTGGCCCGCCTGTGCGTGGTGCCCCCGTGGCGAGAGGGCGGCCAGGCGCAGTACATCGAGCGCCCCGTGCCCGAGCCCGCGGCCGCCACCACCTCCGCCACCCGCGTCTGGGCGCTGCGGGAGCTGCACCGGCCGCTGACCCTGGCCGAACTGGCGGCCAACGCCGGCATGAGCGTCCGGACCTTCTGCCGCCGCTTCCGCGACGAGACCGGCCTGCCGCCCGGCCAGTGGCTCACCCGGCAGCGGGTCGAGCACGCGCGCCGCCTCCTGGAGACCACCGACCTGCCGGTCGACCAGGTCGCCGCCCTGGCCGGCTTCGGCACGGCCGCCTCGCTGCGCCAGCACCTGGCCACCGCCATCGGCGTCCCGCCCTCGGCCTACCGCCAGTCCTTCCGCGCCGGCTGAGACCGATCAGCCGGGCAGCGTCACGGTCACCTCCAGGCCGCCGCCCGGCACCGGGCGCATCGCGAGGACCCCGCGGTGGGCTTCGACGATGGAGCGCACGATCGGCAGGCCGAGACCGTGCCCGGCCGTTCGTGCGGTGCGGGGGGCCAGGCGGTGGAAGGGCTCGACGATCAGCGCGAGGTCGGCGGCCGACAGGAGCGGGCCGGTGTTGGTCACGGTCAGCCGGGTCGCGAAGGAGTCCTGGGTGAGGCGCACCTCGGCCCGGCCGCCGGGGTGGTTGTGCCGCACCGCGTTGGTCACGAGGTTGCCGACGAGCTGGCGGAGCAGGGTGGCGTCGCCGACGACGGTGGCGGGCCGTACCGAGGTGGTGAGCGTGACGTCGCCCGGATCGACGGCGGCGACCACCTCGGCGACCAGCCGGGCCAGGTCGGCGGGGTCCGCGGCGGTCAGGCCGTGGTCGGCGAGGGTGAGCGTCAGCAGGGCCTCGGTGATGTCGATGCTGCGCTGGTTGGTCTCCAGCAGCCGCCGCCCGAGCTCCAGCAGGTCCTGGCCCTCCGGGTCGGCGAGCGCGACCTGGAGCATGGTCCGCGTGGTGGCCAGCGGCGTGCGCAACTCGTGCGAGGCGTTGGCGGTGAACCGGCGCTGCGCCTCGAAGGCCGCGTCGAGGCGGGCGAGCATGGCGTCGAAGGTGTCGGCCAGGTGCTTGAGCTCGTCGGCGGGCCCCTGGAGGCCGATGCGTTCGTGCAGGTTGCCGGAGGCGACCGCGCGCGCCGTGGCGGTGATGTCGTGCAGCGGCGCCAGCACCCGCCCGGAGATCCACCAGCCCAGCGCGAGGGCCGCCACGCCGAGCACGGCCAGCCCGAGCCCGCTGAACAGCAGCAGGGTGCGGAGCACGTCCTCCTTGTCGCTGATGTCCAGCGGGGCAGCGGCGGTGGGCATCGGCGTGGGGACCCGCGCCCCGCTCTCCTCCGCCGCCGGCGTGGGGAAGACGTAGCGCGGCGCGAACCGCATCAGCAGGTAGACGAAGGCCACCAGGGCCGTCCCCGCCACCACGAACAGCCCGCCGTGGACGAGGGTGAGCCGGGTGCGGACGGTGAACCGGCTCACGGCCGCCCGCCCAGCCGGTAGCCGACCCCCGTCTCGGTGTGGATCAGGGGCGGGTCGCCGAGCTTGCGGCGCAGCGTGGAGACGGTGATCCGCACCGCGTTGGTGAAGGGGTCGGCGTGCTCGTCCCAGACCTTCTCCAGCAGGCGCTCGGCGCTCACCACCCCGCCCGCCGCCCGCATCAGCAGGTCCAGGACCCCGAACTCCTTGCGGGTCAGCCGCAGGTAGCGCCCGTCCCGGTAGGCCTCGCGCCGGAACGGGTCCAGCCGCAGCCCGGCGTGCTCCAGCACCGGCGGCGTCGCGGGAGCCGCCCGCCGCTGCAGCGCCCGGAGCCGGGCGACGAGCTCGGGGAAGTCGAACGGCTTGGCCAGGTAGTCGTCGGCGCCCAGCTCCAGCCCGGCCACCTTGTCGTCCAGCCGCGCCGCCGCCGTCAGCATCAGGATCCGGCACCCGGGCTTCAGGACGGCCAGCGTCCGGCAGATGTCGTCGCCGGGCACGCCGGGCAGGTCGCGGTCGAGCACGACCACGTCGTAGTCGTGCACCGCGAGCCGTTCCAGCGCCGCGTCGCCGTCCAGGGCGACGTCGACGGCCATCGCCTCGCGGCGCAGGCCCGCCTGCAGGGCTTCGGCCAGGTAGGGCTCGTCCTCGACCACCAGCACCCGCACCCGCGCCACCCCTCGTTCCGGCCGCGCCCAGTCCAGCAGGCCGGGCCTATGGCGAGCGTATGGATTTTCCGCGACGCCCGGCAGACGGCCCGCTTGGTGAGCTGGCCGCCCTGACGGCCACATCGAGGGGGTACGGCATGCCGTACGGTGCCGAGAACGCGTTCCGGAGGAGCCCGTCCGGCCGGGTGATCGCCGAAGCGCTGGGAGTCTGGCTGCTGAGCCGGCTCGGGGTGGCGCTGCTGGCGGCCGGGGGCGCGTGGTTCCTGAACCTGGGCCGCGACACCGGGCACCTGGAGCGCTGGATGCGCTGGGACGCGGTGCACTTCGTCACCATCGCCCGCGACGGCTACGCCGATCCGGCCGACCCCGGGCTGCCCGCCTTCTTCCCCGGCCTGCCGCTGGCCCTGCGCGCGGTGCACACGGTCGTGGGCGACTGGACGGCGGCCGGGTTGCTGATCTCGCTGGTCGCCGGGGCGGTGGCGGTCTGCGCGCTGGCGTTGCTGGCCGAGCGGGAGGGCCCGCCGGGCAGCGGGCGGCGGGCGGTGACGGCCCTGCTGCTCGCGCCGCCGGCGGTGTTCCTGTTCGCCGGGTACACCGAGGCGTTGTTCCTGGCCTTCGCGCTGCCCGCCTGGCTGCTGGCCCGGCAGGGCCGCTGGGCGGCGGCCGCCGGGTGCGCGGCCGGGGCCAGTTGCGTGCGCGTCACCGGCTTGTTCCTGGCCGTGGCGCTCGTCGTGGAGTTCGGCCTGGCGTGGCGGCGCGGCGAGGCGCGGGTGCGCTCGGGCGGCTGGCTGGTGGTGCCTTTCCTCCCGTTGGCCGGATACAGCCTCTACCAGTGGACCCGCACCGGTGACTGGCTGGCCTGGCAGACCGCACAGCGGCTGGGCTGGGGCAGGGAACTGGTGTGGCCGTGGGAGGCGTGGCGGACGAGCTGGGCCGGAGCCTGGGACGTGGACAACGCCTTCACCTGGGCCTTCCGCGGCGAACTCGCGGCGGCGGTGCTGGGGGTGGCGCTCACCTGCTGGCTGGCCCGGCGCCGCGACTGGGGCGCGTTCGCGTATGTCGGGCTGCAGGTGGCGGCCCTGGTCACCTCGACGTTCTACATGTCGATCCCGCGGGCGGCGTTGTTGTGGTTCCCGCTGTGGCTGCTCCTCGCCCGCGACCGGCGCCGGCTGGTGGTGTACGCCTGGGTGGCGGGGCCGTTGATGGCACTGCACGTGCTGGTTTTCACCAACCACCTGTGGGCGGGCTGAGCGGAAAACAATTCGCCTTTGCCGGCGATAAAAGAAATGCAAAAAACCGAGGCCCGCGCCGTGCGGCGCGGGCCTCGGTCCATGTCAGGCGTGAGCCTTAGGCGGGAACGATGTTCTCGGCCTGCGGGCCCTTCTGGCCCTGGGTGATGTCGAAGTTCACCTTCTGGCCTTCCTGGAGCTCACGGTAGCCCTGGGCGGCGATGTTCGAGTAGTGGGCGAAGACGTCAGCGCCGCCGCCGTCCTGCTCGATGAAGCCGAAGCCCTTTTCCGCGTTGAACCACTTCACGGTGCCAGTAGCCATTTTCTTTTCTCCTTCTGGGGCAGTGCCCGTAAGGTCCGCACTGTGCGGGCCTCGCATCGCCGCGATGATTACCCCGTCCGGAAAAGCACCGGCAATACAAAGTGCCCACTCCGGCTCATGTCTCCGGTGAAGGCACTTGAAGTCTTTGGGAACCACAACTGCAACCAACAGAGACACTAGCACAGTGCCGGAATCAAAGAAGAGCGCAGGCCCGGAATATACACGGACATGGCATAAATCTGACCGAGCGCCGCGCCAATTTCTGTACTTGCGGCACCAGATATTCGATCGCCCTGACCACGGTGTGCCGAATTGCGGGTTCGCGGGATCCCAGGCTCAGCCGGGCAACCGCAGGTCGGCGAGGAGTGGCAGGTGGTCGGAGGCGTCGCTGGGCGGCACCGTGACCGAACTCACCCCGACGTCCGGCGAGGTGAACACGTAATCGATCCGCCAGCCGGTGGCGGGGTAGGTGATCCCCGCTCCCGCGCCGGCCTGCTGCCAGGCGTCGCGCAGGAAGCCGGTCAGGGCGCGGATCTCCGGGGTGCCGGGCTGGGCGTTGAAGTCCCCGGTCAGCACCACCGGTCCAGGCCGTCCGGCGACCAGGACCGCGACGGCCCGGGCCTGGTCGAGCCGCTCGGCGGCGTCGGTGTCCTGCAGGTGGGTGGTGAGGACCTCGACGGGCCGGCCGTCCGCGACGACCGTGACGCTCAGCAGCCCGCGCCGCTCGTTGCCCGGCGCCCCGGGCAGGAAGTTGTTGCCGTTGTCGCGCAGGGGCAGGCGGGACAGGATCGCGGTGCCGTACCGGCCGCGCGGGCGGCCCGGAGCGGGCGGATCGAAGTCCACGTTGGCGCCGTAGGCGAGGTCCATGCCCAGGTCGTCGGCCAGCCACCCGGCCTGGTCGGCGAAGTCGCTGCGCGGCGAGAGGTGCCGGTCCACCTCCTGGAGGCAGGCGACGTCGGCCTCGCCCGCGCGGATCACCTCCGCGACCCGCCGCAGGTCGAGCCGGCCGTCCGGGCCGCGCCCGTGGTGGATGTTGAAGGTGAGCACCCGCATCGCCGCTGTCCTTTCCTGAGGGGTGCGGTCCGCGACGGCGCCGCGGACCGCACGGGGGTCAGGAGGTGGTGATCTCGTACAGGGCGATATTGCCCCACTGGAGGTTCGCGTCGTGCACGGTCAGCCGGATCTTGCGGGTGCTGACCGGGCTCGGCAGGGTGATCGTGCTGGTCTCGACCTTGGCGCTCAGCTCCTGCCAGGCGGGCCGGTGGTGGGCGGCCTGGCTGACCCAGCGGGTCCCGTCCCAGGTGTCGAGGGAGACGTCGGTGACGCCCTGCCCCTTGGCCCAGGCGGTGTGCAGGGTGACGGCGGCGATCGGCCGGTCGCTGCCGTAGTCCACCACGAACTCGCCGGGGAAGCTCACCCCCTCGCTCACCGAGGCCCACGGGCTGCCCGGGTCACCGTCCACGAGCGCGTCCACGGTGTGCGTCGGCGAGGTCTGGAAGGTCGTGCTCGCCACCGTGGACGGCCCCGGCCGGTACGGCTCGCCCGCCGCGGGCACGCCGAGCGCGATCTCGTTGATCTGCAGCGGACCCCCGGCCGCCGCCTTGACGATCAGGCGGACCCGGCTCGCGGTGACGGTCTCGGGCAGGGTGATCGGCTGCCGCTCGACGGTGTCGTCGTCGGTCTTCCAGACGAGCTTGGCGCTCCCGCGGCTGACCCAGTCCCGGCCGTCGTGCGTCTGGACCTCGGCCTCGGTGACCGCGCGGGAGGCGGCGTGCGCGGCCGAGACGGTCACCGTGCGGAAGGTGCGGGCGACCGGGTAGGTCAGCTCGACGGTGCCGGGCAGGCGCGGCTTGGGCACGCTGCGCCAGGCGGTGGCCTGGTCGCGGTCGGCCAGGCGCTCCAGGTGGCCCTGGGGCACGAGCGTGGCGGCCACCCGGGCGGGCGCGATCTCCCGCTGGAAGGCGCCGAGGTCGGGGGCGCCGTCGGGGATCGGGGTGCCGGCGTAGTCGCGCCCGGCGTCCAGGGTGCCCTGGGCGAAGAGCCCGGAGTCCACGGTCACGCCGGCGTCGAGGGCGGGCGAGCCGGGCAGGGGGCGGTAGCCGGCCGGGTCGGCGGAGCCGGGCTCGGCCAGCTTGGGGTCGGCGACGACCGGCGCGTGGTCCTGGCCGGTGGGCGGCCGGCCGTTGCCGCCAGCCTTGCCCCAGTAGAGGTTGTGGTCGTAGACGATGCCGTTCTTGTTGTCGAAGCCCGCGCCGGCGAGGTTGACGAACACGTTGTTGCGCACGGTCACGTCGGCGGCGTTGTTGTACAGGCGCACGACCTGCTCGAACGGGTACTTGCCGGCCCCGCTGAAGGGCGGCTTCACCTCGACGACGCGGTCGGTGATGTAGAGCGTGTTGTTGAGGAAGTGGGTGCCGGTGGTGGAGGTCGAGGCGGCCAGGCCCTCGAAGCCGTCGTCGCGGCTGACGTTGTAGCGCACCACGGTGTCCCGGGTCGGGGCCGCGGCGAAGGAGACCGCCAGGAAGAAACCGCCGTCGTTGTGGTGGCTGTAGTTGTACTGCACGAGGCTGCGGTTGTTGTCGGCGTCGGCGTCGAAGCCGTGGCCGTCGCTGCCGGGGCCGTTGAAGCCGGTGTGGGAGACCTCGTTGTGCTGGACGACGATGTCGTCGTTGCCCTGCCACCAGATGCCGACGTTGCCGCCGGTGGTCTTGGTCCGGCCGCGTACGGCCCGCTCCACCCGGTTGCGTTCGATGACGGCGCCCGCGGTGTGCATCGGGGTGATGCCGCCGCCGGTCACGTCGTGCACGTAGTTGTCGCTGATGCGGACGCCGGTGCTGGGCGTCCAGGTGACGACCTCGCTGTCGGGGATGCCGGTCTCGACGGGGTACAGGCTGGTCATGCCGCTCCGGCGGGACCAGGTGGACCACATGATGATCCCGTACGAGCCGATCCTGGAGATCTCGTTCTTCTCCACGACCAGGTTGTGGAAGTAGGTGGGCGTGGTGTTGCCCCGGATGGAGATCAGCAGGCCGGCCGCGGCGACGCTGTGGCCGCCCTGGCCGTTGACGCCGTGGATGGTCAGGTTCCGGAGCGTGACGTTCTCCAGCCGGCCGGAGTCCTTGGCGTACAGGTTGACGCCGCTGCGGTAGGCGGAGGTGTCGGCGCTGTAGTTGGTGACCTCCAGGCCGTCGACGGTGAAGTCGTGCACGTCGCTGATCCGGACGGCGGACTCCACCAGGCCCTGGCCGTCGATCACCGGCTTGGGGCCTTCGCCGTACGAGCCGACGAGGGCGGGCGCGCCCGGCGCGCCCGCGCCCTGGAGGAGGAGCCGGCCCTGCCAGCGCTGACCGGCCCTGAACAGCAGCCGGTCACCGGGGCCGAGCCGCAGCGTGCCGGCCTTGGCCAGCGACTTCCACGCGGTCGTCCGGCTGGTGCCCGCCGCCGTGTCGTCGCCGGACTCGGCGTCGACGTAGAAGGTGGTGCCGGCGGCCCGCGCGTGCGCGGGGGTGGCGAACGAGGCCATCATGGCGAGCAGGGCGAGCCCTGCCCACCCGAAGCGGGTACGCAAAACCTCTGGTCCTTTCGGAGGGGGGTTACTTGCCGATTCCGGCGGTCATGCCGTCGACGATGCGGCGGCCCAGCCACAGGTAGAGCACGACCATGGGGTAGATCAGGATGACGATCCCGGCGAACAGGCCGCCCCAGTCGGAGCTGTACTGCATGGAGCTGTAGAGGTTGAGCAGCGCCGCGGGCAGCGTGCGCTCCTCGGGCAGCGGCGCGATGAGCAGCACGAGCAGCGTCTCGTTCCACAGGCCGATGATGTTGAGCACGAGCACGGTCATCACGCCGGGCCTGGCGACCGGGAGCACGATCCGGACGAAGGACCGCAACGGGCCCGCGCCGTCGATCTCCGCGGCCTCCTCGATCTCGTGCGGCAGCGAGCGCATGTAGCCGGTCAGGACGAACACCGCGAACGGCAGCGACAACGCGACCTGGAAGATCAGCAGCGTGATGCGGTTGTCCCACCAGCCGGTGACCCAGTCCTCCATGAAGGTGTAGAGCGAGAGCTTGACCACCACGACCGGGATCACCAGCGTCTGCAGCGGGATGCTCAGGCCCATCGCGAAGTAGCCGGTCAGCGGCCCGGCCGCGCGCCGGTTGGACCGGGCGAGCACGTAGGCGGCGGGCGCCGCGAGCGCCACGATGAGCAGCGCGCCGAGCAGGGTGAGCGCGGTGCTGTTCAGCGCGGCGACGGAGAACTCGGCGGCCTGCCACGCGGAGGCGTAGTTGCCCCACTGCGGGTCGGCGGGCAGCGCGAACGGGTTGAGCCACACCTCGCCCGACTCCTTGAGCGACTGCAGGCCCACCCAGCCGACCAGCGCGAGGTTGAAGGCCACCCAGGCCCACAGGGCGATCGCGGTGACGCGCGGCAGCAGGACGTCGCCGATCAGGCGTCTCATGACAGCTCCACTCGATCGCGCCGGGTGATGCGCCGGGTCAGGGCGATGAGCACGGCGGTGACGATCAGCACCACCACGCCCATGGCCGCGGCACTGCCGAGGTCGGGCACGCCGCCGCCGGCCACCATGGAGAACTGCTGCACGGCCACCGTCCTGGCCTGCATGGGCGGGCTGCCCGGCGTGCCGGCGGTGGTGAAGGCGAGCACGATCTCGAAGATCTTCAGGCTGTTGACCACCCACAGCACAGCGGACACGGCGAAGACGTCCCAGGTCAGCGGCAGCGTGATGTGCCGGAACTGCTCCCAGCGGGTGGCGCCGACGATCTGGGCGTCCTCGTAGATGTGCGCGGGGATGGAGTCGGCGGCCGACATCATCAGCGCCACGTAGAAGCCGGTGCTCGACCAGACCAGGCCGCCCACGATGCACCGGAAGACCAGGTCGGGGCCGAGCCAGGGCTGCGGGTCGAGCCCGAGCCCGGTCAGCAGGGAGTTGACCACGCCCTCCGGGTTGAGCAGGAACCCGATGGCGGCGCCCACCGCGATCATCGAGATGATCATCGGCAGGAACATCACCGACCGGATGAACGCCCGGCCCTTGATGTGCCGTAGCACCACCATCGACAGGAACGTGAAGCCGAAGACCAGCCCGCCGCCGACGATCGCCAGCACGAACGTGTTCACGAACGAGGTGCGGAAGGCCTCGTTGGTGAGCAGGGCCAGGTAGTTGTCCAGCCCGCGCCAGGTCATCTCCGAGCCGGGGCCGGACCACTTGTTCAGGCTGACCCAGAAGCCGAACAGCGAGGGCGCCACGAACAGCGCGGTGTAGGCGATGAGCGCGGGCAGCAGGAACGGCCAGAAGGCCCGTTCGCGCCCGGGGCGCAGCGGCCTGCTCCTGACCGGTGGGGCCACCGGCGGCGCCTGGGTGAGGGTTCCCGCTCCCATGAGCTCAGTTCTTGTTCGCGAGGTAGTCGGTGGTCGCCTGCTTGCCGTTCTTCACGAACGCGGCGGCGTCGATCTTGCCGCCGATGAGCTGGTCGTGCAGCGGCAGGAAGCGGTCGTTCCACCAGGTCTTGTCGGCCGCCGCGTCGTCGTAGGTCTTGTGCGTGGCCGTCGCCTCGGCGACGGCCTGCTGCACGGCCACCAGGTGCTCGGGGGCGGGCACGTCGGCGCGCGAGGGGATGTTCAGCGCGGTGGCGGAGATCTGCTCGACGTACTTCTTCTGCAGCGCGAAGGCCAGGAAGCTCTTGGCCGTGGCCACGTTCTTGCCCTTGGCGTTGACGGCCCAGCCGAGCGTGCCGACCTCGACGGAGTTCTTGCCGCCCGCCGGGAGCTGGAAGGAGGCGACCTTGGCGCCGGCGGCCAGCTTGGGCTTGGTCTCGCTGGCCAGCCAGGTGCCGTTGAGGTTCAGGTCGTAGCGGCCCTGGGCCCAGGCGTCCTGCGCGGCCGGGAACTTGGTGGCCATGAAGTCCTTCTGGAAGTAGCCGCCCTTGGCGAGCTGGGAGACCCGCTCGGCGGCGGCGAGCACCTCCGGCCGGTCCCAGGCGGCGGGGTCGGTGGCCAGCGCCTTGAGGCTGCCGGCGCCGTTGGCGCGCACGAGGAGGCTGTAGAACCAGTACACGTTGTAGAAGTTGATCGTGCCGTCCTGGCCGATCGGGGTGCGGCCCTCCTTCTTCGCCCGGTCGAGGTAGGCGACGAAGTCCTCCCAGCTCTGCGGGGGCGTGGCGGCCAGGTCGGGGTGCTTGGCCGCGTCGAACCAGACGGCGGTGGAGATCACGGTGTGCGGGACGAAGGCGAGGCCCTTGTCGTTCGAGGACGCCTGCCGTACCGACGCGGGCAGGACGTCCTGGACGGTCTTGCCCTCGCCGGGCACCTGCGCGGTCAGCACGTCGTCGAGCGGCTCGACCAGGTTCTGGGCGGCGTAGGTGGCCAGGTTGTCGGTCGAGGTGTCGAACAGGTCGGGGCCCTGGCCCGAGGCCATCTCGGTGGAGAGGTTCTCGTTGCCGTTGCGGCCGACGAACTTGAGGTCGACCTTGGTGCCGGTCTGCTTGGCGAAGTCGTCCAGCAGGGTCTTGATGATCTTGCCTTGCGGCTCGTCGGCGCCCCAGGAGGAGCGGTAGGCCAGCGAGGCGGCCGGCGCGGCGCCGGCGTCGCTGTTCTTCTTGCCGCACGCGGCCAGGCCCAGGGCGAGGGCTCCGACGGTGAGGACGGCCGTCAACTTGCGCATGATGGATGCCTTTCAGGGGTGGGGGGTGAAGGGGACGACGGTGCCGGCGTGCCGGGCCTGCTCGGCGGCCCAGACCACGCGGTGGGTGGCGAGGCTCTCGCGGCCGCTGGTCAGCACGAGCGAGGGGTCGCCGCCGGCGACGGCGGCCACGAACGCGTCGAGCAGCCCGCCGTCGCCGCCGCCGTGGCCGGTGGCGGCCGAGGCGCCCGCGCCGGTGCGGGTGTCGATCACCGACACCTGGTCGGTGAGGAAGTCGTGCAGCCGCAGTGTGACGCCGTCGCCCTCGATCGAGCCGTGCGTGCCGAACACGCGCGTCTTGCGGTGCTCCAGGGCGGCGAAGGCGGTGACCGTGCAGGTGGCGGAGGTGCCGTCGGCGAACTCCATAGTCACGACCTGGGTGTCGACGACGTCGTTGTCGGCGGCGTAGACGCAGCGGCCGTAGGGTCCCTCGCGCAGCGCCGCCAGCACGCCGGCCTCGGTGTGGTCGTGCGTCACCGCCGACAGCGGCCAGAACTCCTGCTCCGGGTCGCCCAGGCAGCCGAGGTAGAGGCGCTTGGCCGAGTAGGGGCAGGTGGCCTCGATCGGGCAGTCGAGGCAGCGGGCGGCGGCGCCGTCTGGGCGCTGCTCGGGCCGGAAGTGCACCAGGTTGCCGAAGGAGGACAGCCGCTCGGGCAGCGCGCCCTTCAGGTGGACGAGCCAGTCGAGGTCGTGGCAGGCCTTGGCGAGCAGCAGGGGCGCGGACTCGGCCTCGTTGCGCCAGTTGCCGCGGACGAAGGAGTGCGCCATGTGCCACCAGCCGACCTGCTCCAGGTGCTGGATGTTCATGACCTGGCCGATGCGGCCCTCGTCGATGAGCGCCTTCAGCGTCCGGGTGTAGGGCGTGTAGCGCATCACGTGGCAGACGGCCAGCAGCACGCCGTGCTTCTCGGCGGCCTCGGCGATCACGGTGGCGTCCGCCTCGGTCGGCGCCATCGGCTTCTCCAGCAGGATGTGGTAGCCCAGCTCAGCCGCCCGTACGGCGGGGCCGACGTGCATCCGGTCCTGCGTGGCCACGATCACCGCGTCGGCCAGCTTCGGCCCGGCCAGCAGCTCGCTCCAGTCGGCGAAGACGTTCGCGGCGGGCAGGTCGTGCTCGGCCGCGAAGCTCTCCCGCCGGTGGCGGTCCGGTTCCGCCACCGCGACGACGCGGGCCCGGCCGCTCTCCAGGGCGTGGCGCGCGTAGCCGAGCCCGCGCAGTCCCGCCCCGATGACGGCGAGTGTGACCATGAGTGTTCTCCCCCGACTTATTAATGGTTAGTGTTTTTATTAGTTCGCGCCGGAGCCTGTCAAGAGCGAGAGGGAAGCGCTTTCCGGTGTGCCCCGGCGGCACGGGCCGCCGGGGCCGGGGCGTCAGCGAGTGGTGATCTCGTTGACCGACAGGTTGCCCCACGTGCGGTTGGCGGCCTTGACGACCAGCCGTACCTGCGTCGTGGCGACCGCGGCGGGCAGGGGTACGGCCCGGCGTTCCACGGTGGCCGTGTTGCTCGCCCAGGTGATCGCGGCGTCGGTCACCTGGGTGACCCAGGCCGAGCCGTTCCACGTCTGGACGTCCAGCTTGGTGATGCCCTGGCCCTGGCCGAAGTGCGTGGCGAGCACGACCTCCGACACCTGGCGCGAGCTCGGGTAGGTCAGCGTGATGCTGCCCGGCAGAGTGACCCCGGAGCTGGGGCTGGCCCAGGTCACGTAGTCGGTGCCGTCGGTGAGGCCGGCCGGGGTGGTCGACTGGCCGTTGCCGAACGTGGTGGCCACCGAGGCCGCGACCTCGTTGCTCCCGGAGCCCGCGGCGCGCTGCAGGCCGCCGAGGTCGGGCATGCCGGCGGGCAGTGCGGTGCCGACCGTGTCCCGCCCGCCGTCGAGCGGGATCTCCAGGCCCTGGCGGAGCACCGGCGAGCCGGCGGCCGGCAGGTATCCGGCGAGCCCGGTGATGGCGGTGGCCGTCCCCGGCGAGGTCAGCAGCGGATCGCCGGTCAGCGCCGCCTTGTCGCGCGACGGCACGGGACCGCCGTGGTACAGGTTGCGGTCGTAGACGACCTTCCCGCTGTCGTTGTACGGCAGGCCGGCCGAGTTGTGGATGACGTTGTTGCGGAACCGGACGCTGCCCACGCTGGAGTTCCACACCTTGACCAGGCTGAACGAGCCCCGGTCCGGATGGTCGCGAATGAAGGGCGTCAGCGGCACCCAGATGGTGTTGTTGTAGACGTCGATGTTGGTGGCGTTCGTCGACAGGGCGAAGACCTGGTTGGCGTCACCCTGGCTGACGTTGTAGCGGATGGTCGCCTCGGCCGGCCCGGTGCCGGTCGAGACGGCGATGAAGAAGCCGCCCTCGTTGTCGTGGCTGAAGTTGTACTGCACCAGGCTGCGGTGGGCGGAGGCGTCGGCGTCGAAGGCGTTGCCGTCGTGGGCCAGGCCCCAGTACTTGGTGCCGGACACCTGGTTGAACTGCACCACCGTGTCGTCGGTGCCGGCCCACCAGATGCCGACGTTGCCGTGGTTCTGGGCGGTCTTGTGCACCCGGTTGTGCTCGATCAGCGCCCCGGCGGCCTGCATGACGCTGATGCCGCCCGCGGAGATGTCGTGCACGTGGTTGCCCCGGACGACCACGCCGGTGCTCGGCGTCCACGGGCGGTAGTCGGCGGCCGGGATGCCCATGAGGTCTTCCCACAGGTAGGTCCAGCCCTCGCGCTGCATCCACTGCGACCAGGTGACGATGCCGTAGGAGCGGGAGTCGGCGACCTCGTTCCCCTCGATGAGCAGGTTCTGGTAGTAGGTCGGGACGTTCTTGCCCCGGGCGCTGACGATGATCCCGCCCGCCGACGGGTTGGACGACTGGTTGCCCGAGGAGGCGCCCTGGATGGCGTGCACGTGGTTGCCGCGGATGGTGATGCCGGGCACGGCTCCGGCGTCGGTGGCGCTGACCCCGATGCCGATGCGCGGGGTGGTCCCGGAGCCGGTGTTGGTCACCTCCAGGCCGCTGACCACGATGTCGTGCTGGTTCTGCAGCTTGACCGCGGCGTCCACCGCTCCCCCGCCCGCGATCAGCGGCTTGGTGCCGGTGCCGTAGGAGGTGATGGTGATGGGCTCGGCGCTGGTGCCCGAGCCCTTGGGCGCGAGCTGGCCGGTCCACTGGCCGCCGGCCTTGAAGCCGACGGTGTCGCCGGGCTGGAAGGTCTGGGCGTTGACCTTGCCGAGGCTCTTCCAGGCCGTCGCCGGGGTGCGGCCGTCGGCGGTGTCGTCGCCGGCGGGGTCGACGTAGTAGGTGCTCGTGGCCGCGTGCGCGGCGGGGGGCGGGACGGTCAACCGGGCGAGTCCGGTCAACCCGGCTCCGGCGAGGACCAGCGCTAAGGCCGCTCCTGCCAGACGTGCACTCCTTGCCATGGTGCTCCTCTGTGCCGCTTCTCTGCTGAGCCGACTTATTAACGAAGCGAGGTTAAATATGTAGCGGCCCAGGCGTCCCCGTCAAGGGATCCGGAAGCGGCGTCAGCCGGTGTGCGCCTCGGGGAGCGCGGCGTCCACGTCGTAGAGCCGGGCGTCCACGTGGTCGAGCGCGTGCCGGACCGCGCCGAGCACCACCGCCTGGTCCCCCAGGGTGGACACCGCCAGCGCGGGCGGCTCCAGGCAGAGCGGGTCGAGGTGGCGGCGCAACGGCTCCAGCAGCACGTCGCCCGAACGGGAGACGCCGCCGCCGATCACCACCAGTTCGGGGTCCATCGTCAGCACCACCGCGGCGATGCCCTCGGCCAGGTCGTGCGCGTACTGCTCGACCGCCCAGCGCGCGGCCGGGTCGCCCTGCCTGGCGGCCGCGAACACCAGGCCGGCCACCTCCTCCGCGGCCGTCCCCTCCGGCAGGCCCGGGCAGCCGGCCAGGTGCGAGGGGGCCCGATGCCAGCCGACCAGCCGCAGCGCGCCGATCTCGCCGGCCATGCCGCGGGCTCCGCCGTATAGTTCGCCGCGGATCAGCAGCCCGGCGCCGGTGCGGACGCCCGACAACACGAACGCCAGGTCCTGGATGCCGGTCGCCACGCCCTTCCACCGCTCGGCCAGCGCCGCCAGGTTGCAGTCGTTCTCGACCAGGACCACCGGGCCGAACTCGCCGCCCAGCTCGCCCACCAGGTCCACGCCCGTCCACTCGGGCAGCGCCATCGACAGCTTGACCACCCCGGCTCTGGTCACCACGCCCGTGGTGCCCACGCAGGCCGCCATCAGCCGCCCGGCGTCGAGTCCCGCGTCCTTCAGCGCCCCGGCGGCGGCGTTCCTGACGCCCTCCAGCCTGGCCGTCCGGCCCGCCTCCCCGGCCACCCGCACCACCGACCGGCCGGCCACCTGCCCTTCCAGGTCGCAGACCAGCGCGCGCACCGAGTAGGAGCCGACGTCCACCCCGAGCACGTACCCGGCCTCCGCCCGGAACCGGAACAACCTCCTGGGCCGCCCCATCTGCCCCGTCTCCGGCGGCACCTCGGCCAGCCACCCCACCGCCAGCAGGTCCTCGGCCAGGCCCTCGACCGTCGGCCGCGACAACCCGGCCCGCCCGGCCAGCTCCGTCAGCCCGATCGCCCGCTGGCCGCGCAACGCGCGCAGGGTGGTGACCATGTTGATCCGCCTCAGCCTGGACGTGTCACTGCCCCGCACCCGCATGCGGCTCCCCCTCGATGGACGCGACAAATGGAAACAGCCATCATTTCCAGTGCGCGGCCGGAGCACAATCGCGGCGCATCGCCGGCCCATCGTGGATGTATCAAGCCGGGCGAGCATCCTCGGAATCGTCAGCACGACGACCTCCCCGAAGGAGCACCGCGATGAACGCCACCCAGACCGCCACCCTCCTGCCCGGCCGGACCCGGAGCAAGAAGCCGACCATGAACGGCGTCCTGTGGGCCCTCCAGGGACTGTGGGGGCTCTTCTTCGCCGGGAGCGGGTTCGGGAAGGTCCTGCTCGCCGACGACGCCCTCTACGCCGCCGCGCCGCAGGCGGTCGCCTGGTACGCCGCCGTGCCGCAGGCGCTGATCGTCTTCATCGGCGTCGTCGAGGTGCTCGGCGGGATCGGCCTCATCCTGCCGGCGATGACCCGCGTACAGCCGAGGCTCACCCCGCTCGCGGCGGCCGGGCTGGCCCTGACGATGGTCCTCGCGGCGGGTTTCCACCTGCTGCGCGGCGAGTTCGGGCTCATCCCGGCGAACCTCGTCCTGGGCGGCGTCGCGGCGTTCGTCGCGGCCGGGCGGTGGAACCTGCGGCCGGTCGCGGCCTCGGCGCTGACCACCCGGGGCGTGGTCAAGTCGGTGGTGGTCCTGGTGGGCATGGTCCTGCTGGTCTTCGCCCCGACGTGGTACTCGATGACGCACACACAGTTCTGACCAGCCGGTACGGCAGAGCGCGGGCGAGCACCACCGCCCGCGCTCTGCCGTTTTCTCAGCGCAGTTTCCTCAGCGGAGTGCGCAGAGCGTGGCGTCGGCGAGGTCGAGGAGCTGGGGCGTGATCTCGCTCGGGTGCCGGTTGATCGCGAGGGTGACCTGGCGGCGCCCGTCGGGGCTGGAGGCCGCGATGGTGCGGTAGCCGTTGGCGCCGCCGCCGTGCCCGACCCAGGTGCCCGCGCAGTGCTTCAGCTTCGTCTCGTACAGGCCGAGGCCGGCGTTGGCGCCGGGCCACATCCGGGCCGGGTCGGCGGGTACGGTGGCGCGCATCGCCTTGAGCTGGGCGGGGGGCAGCAGTTTGCCGGTGAGCAGCGCGGCCCAGTAGCGGTTCAGGTCGGCGGGCGTCGACACGAGGGCGCCGGCGGCTCCGCCGTACGACATGTTCCAGCGGGTGGTGTCGTAGCGCCGGCCCTCGTCGTAGACGTAGCCGTGCGCGTGCCGTCCGGGGATGCGCGGGTTGTCGCCCGGCCACCAGGTCCGGGTGAGCTTCAGGGGCTTGATGATCCGGCGGGTGATCTCGGCGCCGATGTCGTGGCCGGTGGCCTCCTTCACGATCATGGCCAGCAGGGCGTAGTTGGTGCTCGAGTAGTTCCAGGGCCGGTCCGACCGGGGCATGCGCAGCCCGATGGCGAACAGCTCCTCCGGCTCGAAGTGCTTGTAGCGGTCGCGCAGGGCGTCGATCTCGTCGGAGGCGGTGTAGTCGCCGAGGCCGCTGGTGTGCCGGAGCAGGTCGCGCACGGTGACGTTCTGGTCCGGGAGGTACCGGGTCAGCGGTTGGTCCAGGTCGATCTTGCCCTCCGCGACGAGCTGGAGCACGACGGTCGCGGTGAACGACTTGGTGACGCTGCCGATCCTGACCCGCTCGTCCCCGCGCAGCTTCCGCTTCGTGCCGAGGTCGGCCACCCCGCTGCTCAGCGACACCCGCCCGCACGCCGGGGAGCTGACCGTCGCGAGGATGCCCGGCGTGTCACCCGCCCGCACCAGCGCGTCCAGTGACTTCTTCAGCGCGCCGGTGTCGCATCCCTGTGCCGTCGTCGCCGCCGCCGCCGGCGCCACGCCGACCAGCACCGCCCCCATCACCAGTGCCGTCACGGCTCTTGTGCTTCTCATGCGCCCAGTGTGTCGGCCACCGGCGCGGATCCGGCTCGTGCGATCGGCCTGACCTGCTCCTCCTCAAGGACCAGGCGCCTAGCGGGCGCGCCACTCGACGGCGGGGCTCTGCGTGCCGGTGAACGAGGACGAGGACCAGCCCGGCGGGACCTGGTCGTGGTCCTCGTCGGCCGTGCCGGACGCCGCGTACAGCGTCCCCTGGTCGGCGGGCCGGACCAGGAACGGGCCACAGGTCTTGATCTCGTCGCCGCCGTCGAAGTCGAGCAGGCAGTGGCGTAGCGTGAACCGGTTCCTGGTCAGGTGGTACTCGCGCGAGCGCAGCAGGTTCTCCTTGAGGTTCATCGGCCAGACCCACACCGTCACGCCGCCCTCGACCACGCCCCGCGCGACCGGCTTGGCCAGCGCGGAGACGAGCAGGCCCTCCGGCCTGCGCTCGATGCAGGGCAGGAAGAAGATCTCGGCCGCCTCCATGTAGGACCAGGTGGGCCGGCACGAGGCGGCCGCGGGGGTGACGGGCGGCGCCGGCGGGTGGGGCGCGGGCGGCCGGGGCCACACGCCGCGCGGCCACAGACCGGACAGCAGGAGCCCGGCCACCGCCGCCACGACGACCAGGCCGCCGATCGGCAGCAGCAGGCGGGCACTCACACGGGGGCGCGGGCGGGAATTGGTCGGCTCGGGGGTGGGCGGGCTCTGATCAATGGGCGCGGGCAGCTCGGGACGGTCGAGGGCGGCCTGCGCCGCCTGGGCGCGCGTCAGCCGTACCGTCCACTCCTCGACGTCGCCGTCGCAGGCCCGGACGTAGGCCACCAGCGCCTCCGTCGTGGGCAGGCGATGCCCGGCGTCGGCCTGGGACAGGACGTTCGCCGCGACATGCGTCTTCTCGGCCATCGTCCGATAGGGCGGATCGCCCGCCCGGGCCCGTAACTCCCGCAGCCCCAGCGCGAAGGCGGTCACCGGGGTGCCGTCGTGAACGAGCGGCTTCTTGCGCCTGCCGCGCCGCGGACCCTCCGGCACCGGTCAACCTCCTGTTGGGGCCTTTGATCGCATTGATCGCGGGACGTGGCCAAGGTGTGTGATCAACCTGATCGTCGCGCATGATTCTGCCGCATGAACGTCCTCAAGATCGGCGGCCTCGCCGTCGTCGCGGCGCTCACCGCCGTCCCGGCGGTGCCCGCGTCGGCCCAGGAACTGCCGCAGTGTTACGGCCAGCGGATCGCACGGGAGCAGATCCGCACCAACGACGTGATCGGCACCTACCTGGACGTTTTCTACACGGCCTCCAACGCCACGGTCTGCGCCTACGTCACCACCACCGCGCAGTCGCAGTACACCAGGAAGCGCATGCTCGTCGCGCTCCGCCAGTGCGCGGCGGCGGGCTCCGGCTGCACCACGTGGACGAGCGTCCGGACCGACAACGAGGCGGCGCGCTCGGCGAGGCTCGCGGTCAAGCGGACGAAGCCCTGCTTCCAGGTCTTCGGCGCGACCCAGTGGGGCGATCACGAGTGGGGCCAGCGCACCACCCCGGCCCTCTGCCCGCAGGGATAAGCCATGATCACCCGACGCACCCTGCTCACGGCCGGCGCGGCCACGCTCGCGCTCGGCGCCCTGCCCGCCCGCGCCGCCCTCGCCTCGACGCCGGTCACCGGGGACCTGCCGCCCGAACTCGCACCCCTCGACGCGCTGCTGCGCGCCTTCATCGCCGAGCGGGACATCTCCTGCGCGCAGCTCGCCGTCGCCAAGGCGGGCCGGCTGGTGCTGGCCCGCGGTTACGGCTCGTACGGCCCGGCGGAGACCCCGGTCCAGCCGACCAGCCTGTTCCGGGTCGCCAGCCTCAGCAAGCAGCTCACCGCCGCCGCGATCATGCGGCTGGTCCAGGAGGGCCGGCTGCGGCTGTCCGACTCGGTGGCCGACCTGCTCGGCCTCTCGCTCGCCGCCGATCCCCGGCTGGTCACGGTCAGCGTGCGCCGCCTGCTCCAGCATCTCGGCGGCTGGGACAAGGCCGCCGCCGGGCGTGACTACCTGTTCTCCGACCGCGCCATCGCCGAGGAGTTCGGCGTGCCGCTGCCGATCGGCATGGAGCACATCCTCCGCTATGCCACCGCCCGCCCGCTCGACCACGACCCGGGCGCCCGCTACTCCTACAACAACTACAACTACCTGCTGCTGGGCCGGATCATCGAGAAGGTCTCCGGCCAGGACTACGAGACGTACGTCAAGACCAAGGTGATGGCCCCGCTCGGCGTGAGCCGCCCGAGGCTGACCACGAACGCGGGCACCGGCGAGGTGCCCTACCTCTCCAAGTACCGGGTCACCACCGTGCTCGACGACTCCGGCACGGTCGTGCCCTACCCCTACGGCGGCACCAACTACGCCAACAGCGACTCCGCGGGCGGCTGGGCTACCTCCGCGGTCGATCTGGTACGGCTGACGCGGATCTTCGACGGCGCCACCCCGGTGCTCACCCCCGCTTCGGTCGCCACGCTGCTGGCCCGGCCGGTGGGCGGCCCCTTCGGCAGCGACTTCTGGTACGGCGGCGGCTGGGGCGTCACCCCCGTGGGCGGCGGGCTGAAGCTCATGCACTCGGGGTCGTTGCCCGGCGCCTTCGCCGTGCTGAGCCGGAGCCACAACGGGATCGCGCTGTGCGCCACCTTCAACCGGCGCGAGGAGTCGGGGTCACCCGATTTCGACGCCTTCCACGGCGAGCTCTTCAACGCCGCTCAGGCGATCAAGACCTGGCCCGCCGGTGACCTGTCCCCCCAGTACTTCTGACCGGAGGTCACGCGTCCTGCGTGTCCGTGAACAGGCCGCGCGCGACCAGCTCGACGGTGACCAGCGTGGCGACGGCCTCGGCGGCCAGCAGGGCCACGAGCACGACGAGTTGCACCACGCCGGCCTCGATGGGCGTCGCACCGCCGAGCAACATCCCGACGAAGGCGCCGGGCAGCGTGACCAGGCCCACCGTCCGGGTCTGGTCCAGCGCCGGGACCAGGGCCTGGCTCGCCGCCGGACGGCAGATCTCCAGCGCCGCCTCCCGGGGCGGCAGGCCCAGCGCCAGCGCCGCCTCCACCTCGCCCCGGCGCTGGCGCAAATCGTCGACGGCCCGGCGGCCGGCGAGCGTGGTCGCGGTCATGCAGCCGCCCAGCACGATGCCCGCCACCGGGATCAGCACGATGCCGTCCAGCGAGATCACCCCGCTGATCGCCAGGGTCGCGATCACCGGCGCCGTCCCCGCCGCGATCGGCAGCGCCGCCCACCCGGCGCGCGCGCCTCGCGTGATGCGCCGCCCGGCGGTGAGGGCGGCCACGCCGTACATCAGCAGCACGAAGCCCGCCACCGCGCCCGCGTACTGCACCACCCAGGTGATCAGCACCGACACCGCCCCGAGCTGGACGGCCGCCCGCAAGCTGGCGGTCAGGACCGCCTTCGCATGGCCGAGCCGCCCCAGCCACGCGACGACGACCCCCAGCACCACGAGCAGCAACAGCACGACCGGCAGGAGCGGGGTGATGGTGATCAGAGAAGAGGAGCCCACGCCAGGCATTGTGCTGCCTCGGACAGCTCCCCGGGCGGGTCACCCACCGGGCCGCACCCCGGTCAGGGGCGGATGTAGAACAGCTGGGCCGCGCTGCCGTTGCAGCGGAAGACGCTGACCGGCACGGTCGGGGAGCCGCCCGGCACGTCGATGCAGTGGGTGCGCGTGCCGCTGACCGCGGAGCGCAGTTGCTTGGGCGTGGAGTTGTTGAACGACCCGTGCCACACCCACCGCTCGTTGCTGATGCTGTTGCACGGCCACTGGTCGACGCGGCCCAGGTTCACGGCGCCCTCGCGGGCCTCCAGGCACCAGCCGGTGCGCTGGTTGACGAAGCGGTAGGTCGTGGTGCTGTTGTTGACCTGGAGCGGCAGCCAGTTCTGGCCGGCGCTGCCGTCGCACTTGGCCTGGAAGATGCGGGCGTCGGAGTTGGCGGGCACGCTCGGGTCGGGCTGCAGGCACATCCCGCTCGCCGAGCTGACGATCTTGAAGTAGCCCAGGGCCTGCGCCGGCTGGGCGGACGCGAGAAGTCCGGCCGCCGCGACGGCGGCAGCCAGGACAGATGCTCCCCGTGTGATGGACATGTGATGCCTCCGGTTCGGATGATCGGGCGCGCCCCCGCGCCCTCACCCCCAAGGCGTTCCGCACCGTTCCACCCCGTGCCATCGGGTCAGTGGAGGTCGAGGGTGGGCACGATCATCGGGGTGCCGGTGACCGGGTCGGGCACCACGACCGAGGGCAGGTCGAAGATGTCCTTGATCAGCGCCGCGTCCACGATCCGCGCCGCCGCGCCCTCGGCGACGATGCGGCCGTCCTTCATCGCGATGAGGTGGTCGGCGAAGCGGCAGGCCTGGTTGATGTCGTGCAGCACCGCGATCACCGTGCGGCCCTGGTCGCGCAGCCGGGCGAGCAGGGCCAGCAGCCGGTACTGGTGGGCGAGGTCCAGGAAGGAGGTGGGCTCGTCCAGCAGCAGGTACGGCGTGCGCTGGGCCAGCACCATGGCCACCCACACCCGCTGCCGCTGGCCGCCGGACAGCTCGTTCACCGGCCGGTCGGCCAGGCCGGAGACGCCCGCGGTCTCCATGGCCTCGGCGACCGCCTCCTCGTCGGCCGCCGACCAGAACGCCAGCAGCGGCTGGTGCGGGAAGCGCCCGCGGCCGACGAGCTGGTGGACCTTGATGTCCTCCGGGGCCAGCGGGTCCTGGGGCAGGAAGCCGAGCGAGCGGGCGAGCGCCTTCGGCGCGTACGAGCCGACATCGCGGCCGTCGAGCTGAACGCTTCCTTCGGCGGGCCGGAGCAGCCGGACCAGGGCCCGCAGCAGGGTGGACTTGCCACAGGCGTTGGCGCCCACGATCGCGGTGAAGGAGCCGTCGGGCACGTCGAGGCTGAGCCGCGTGGAGACGACCCGTTCGGCGTAACGCAACTCCAGGTTTTGGGCGCGCAGGCGGACCTCGGTCACCGGCGCCTCACCTCCTTGGCCAGCAGCCAGATCAGGTAGCAGCCGCCGATCGCCGTGGTGACGACGCCGACGGGCAGGGATTCGGGGGCGAGCAGCAGCTGGGCGGCCAGGTCGGCGCCCATCAGCAGCAGCGCGCCGGTGAGCGCGGCGGGCAGCAGCGGCACCCCTGCCGCGCCGGCCAGCCGGCGGCCGATCTGCGGGGCGGCCAGCGCGATGAAGACGATGGGCCCCGCGACCGAGGTCACGGTCGCCGTGCAGCCGACGCCGACGACCACCATCAGCAGCCGCAGCCGGCGCAACCCGACCCCGGTGGCGGCGGCCACCGAGTCGCCCAGGGTGGCCTGGTGCATGGCGTGCGCCGAGCCGGCCATCACCACCAGGAGCGTCCCGATGATGACGAACGGGACGGGCAGGTCGGCCCAGTCGACGCCGTTGAGCGAGCCGGCGTGCCAGCCGGCCGCCGCCATCGCCACCTCCAGCTCGGCGCGCAGCACGATCCACGAGTTCAGGGCGGTGACGATCGCGCTGACCGCGATGCCGATCACGACCAGGCGCAGCCCGGACAGCCCGCCGCCGGAGGAGAGCAGGTAGATAGCGGTCGCCACGGCCAGGCCGCCCGCCACCGAGCCCGCGGCCAGCAGGAGGGGGCCGCCGGCGAACACGGTGATCACGACGAGCGCGCCGGTGTAGGCGCCCGCGTCGAGGCCGATCACGTCGGGGCTGCCCATCGGGTTGCGGGTGAGGTTCTGGAAGATCGCCCCCGCCACCCCGAGGGCCAGGCCGAAGATCAGTCCGGCCAGTACGCGCGGCAGCCGCCAGTCGCGGATGACCACGACCGAGTCGCCCGATCCGCCCAGCGCGGCCAGGACCTCACCGGGCGTCGCCCAGGAGGCGCCGTGGCACAGGCCGAGCAGCGCGAGCCCGGCCAGGGCGGTGAGGAGGGCGGCCGAGGCGGTCAGCGTCCGGCGCTCGACGAGGATCGCGCGGCGTCCTGCCCGCAGGGCGAGCGCGCTCACAGCGTCCCCGCCCCGTACCGCCGGACCGCCCAGATGAGCACCGGACCGCCGAAGAAGGCGGTGACGATCGCCACCGGCACCTCGCCGGTCGGCAGGAGCACCCGCGAGCCCATGTCGGAGACGAGCATCAGGATCGGCCCGAGCACCGCCGCGTAGGCGGTGAGCCACGGGACGGAGCTCTTGGCCAGGGGCCGCAGCGCCAGCGGCACCATGAGGCCGACGAACAGGATCGGCCCCGCGACCGCGGTCGCCGCGCCCGCCAGCACGGTGATGCAGGCCAGGGCGGCCAGCCGTACCCGGGAGACGTTCGCGCCGAGCGTGCGCGCCACGTTCTCGCCGAGCGCGACCGCGTTGAGCGGCCGGGCCAGCAGCAGTGCCGCGACGACGGCCAGGCCGATCAGCAGCAGGGGCAGCAGCACCGGGTCCTTCTCGCGGCCGGCCAGCGAGCCGACCGACCAGAAGCGGAAGCGGTCGAAGACGTCCGGGACCATGAGCCGCAGCCCGAGGGAGATCCCGGCCAGCACGGCGCTCAGCGCGACGCCGGTCAGCACCAGCCGCAGCGGCGAGGTGCGGCCGACGGAGTACACCAGCACCGCGGCGAGCGCCGCGCCCGCGCCGGCCAGGACGAGCTCGGCCGAGGAGGAGACGTTCAGCCCGAGCGCCGCCCCGAGGGTCATGGCGAACCCGGCCCCGGCGGTGACGCCCAGGATGCCGGGCTCGGCCAGCGGGTTGCGCGACAGGGTCTGGACGAGCACGCCCGCCACGCCGAGCGCGGCGCCGACGCCGATCCCGACCACCGCGCGGGGCAGCCGGATGTCGCGCACGATGGTGTGGTCGCCGGAGCCGTCGAAGGCGACCAGGGCGCGCACCACCTCGGCGGGGGCGACGCCGTGGGCGCCGATCCCGACGCTGACGACGGCCACCGCGGCCAGGGCGGCCAGCCCGGCGACGAGCACCAGGGTTCGGGAGATCTCGGGGGAGATCACTGCGCGGCCAGCGGAGCCAATGACTGGTCGAGCGCGTCGAGGGCGAGCAGGGCCTGGCCGTAGGTCGCCGCCTCGGTGTAGCGGACCGGGAAGACCTTGCCCGCCTTCACCGCCGGGAGCTGCTTCCACAGCTCGGAGTCGAGGACGTACTGCACGGCGGGCAGCGGCTTGCCGTCCGGGCCGACGGAGTAGGTGACGGCGTCGGCCTCGCCGAGCGCGGCCGGGAGTTCCTCGATCGAGGGGTACTCGCTGACGTCCTTGCTGCCGCCGCCCTTCACCTTGACCTGGCCGTAGTAGTTCGCGCCGATGTCGTTGGCGATGTTGGTGCCCCACGAGCCGTTGAACTCGCGGTGGAAGGCGCCCTTGTCGACCTGCCCGTAGGAGCCGACGTGGGCGAGCTTGAGCTGCGGCAGCACCTTCTCGTACTTCTTCTTCAGCTCGGCGGCCTTGGCGTCGTAGGCCGCCTTGACCGTGTCGAAGCCCTCCAGGGCGCCCGCGGCGTCGGCCTGGCTCTGCGACAGCTCGCGCCAGGCCGAGGGGATGGTCGGGCCGATGGTCACGACGGGCGCGATGGACCGCAGCCGGTCCAGGTCGATGTCGGCCAGGACCGGCTTGGGGACGCCGATGACGATGAGGTCGGGCTTGGCGTTGGCGATGGCCTCGTAGTTGGTCTCGGCCGCCGTCTCGCCGGCCACCTTCGGCAGCTTGTCGTAGGTGGCGCGGGCCTTGTCGTCCATCATCGGCAGCCCGCGCTTCCAGGAGGAGATCCCCGCCAGCGGCGCTCCCGCCTCGATCAGGGCCGGTACGGCGTAGCCGGTCGCGACGACGCGCTGCGGGTCGGCGGGGATGGTGACCTCACCGTCGGGGAGCTTGAAGACCCGGGTGGCCGCCTTCGCGGCGGGTGCGGGCTCGTCGGCCGATCCGGTGCCGCAGCCCGCGGCGACCAGGGTGACGGCGAGCAGCAGCGCGGGAGCGAGCGTCCGGCGTACAGACATGGGTATTCCCTCAGGCAGGCAAAATTAGGTTAGCCTAACCTTACTAGAAGATCAATGATCGTCGCTGTAGTCGGTCGCGCCACGCTTCCAGTAGCCGGTGATGTCGTAGTCGTCGGCGGCCAGCTTCAGCTCCTCGCGCACCCAGCGGCGCAGGGGCTTCAGCTCCCCCGCCTCGCCCGCCGCCCACACGAAGACCCGTCCCTCGATCCCCACTTCCTGTACGGCACGCGCCAGCTCACCCGGCCCGACCCAGCGGACCTCGACCCCCTCCGGCGCGGCGAGCTCGATCTCCTCCTCGGCCTCGATGAACGCCCAGCCCGCGGCCGTGCGCGGCATCTCCTCCAGCCACCGGGCGATCGCCGGCAGCGCGGTCAGGTCACCGGCCAGCAGGTACCGGTCATAGGTGTGCGGCACGACCAGCCCGCCGGGCGGACCGGCGATGTGCACCTTCGCGCCCGGCTCCGCCGTACGCGCCCAGTCGGAGGCGACCCCCGAGCCGTGGAGCACGAAGTCGAGGTCGAGCTCCCCCGTCGCCGGGTCGTAACGGCGGACCGTGTACTTACGGGTGGTCGGGAAGGGCTTGGGCCAGGCGAGCATGAAGCCGTCCTGCCCGGGGACGCGCAGGGTCCCGTCCGCCTCGGGGAAGATCAGCCTGACGTGCTCGTCGGGGGCGTGCGCCTCGAACCCGGCCGTGCCCTCGCCGCCGAACGTCACCCGGATCAGCCGCTCCCCGATCATCGCGTTGCGGATCACCTCGACCTCGCGGATCTTGATCGGGTAGGCCACCTGGCGGGCGCTCTCCCCGGTTCGCACCTCGGCGATGCGGTCCAGATAACCTTCACGGTCGACGATTCGGGGCGCGCCCATGGATCCTCCCTGGAAAAGGCAAAGTTAGGTGAGGCTATCCTAAATCCAGCTGCGCGACGATCCCCGCGAGGAGTTAGCCTGCCGAGCATGGAGCTTGAAGATCAGTTACGCCGGATCCAGGCGAACGTCGACCTGTTCATCGCGCAGTGCGCTCCCGCCAGCGACCACGACTTCGGGCTGGACCGGGCGTCCGTGGAGTGGGTGGACGGCTTCGTCGAGCGGCAGCGGGCCCGGCTGGCTCCCGGCGAGCTGGGCGCGCTGCCGTCGGTCGTGGGGTGCTTCCTCGGCGCGTGCCTGGTCGAGGCCACGCCGGGGCGGTGGGCCAGGGACGAGGAGCAGGGCTGGGGCATCGAGTTCCCCAGCGGCAACTGGGCCTTCCCGATCAGCAAGGCGCGCAAGCAGTTCGAGGAGGGGCCGGGGGATTCGATCCTGGCCTTCTACGACATGACGCTGGCGCTGGTCCGGGACGGGCGGCTGTAGGACGGCGGGGCGCTCACCCGGCGGCGGGGACGTAGGACAGGTTGAGGACGCCCGTCTCGAAGGTCTCCGACTTGACCAGCTTGAGCGGCTGCGTCCCGGAGCCCTCGAACAGGCGCCGGCCGTGGCCGACGGCGATGGGGTGAACGAGGAGGTTGAGCTGGTCGAGCAGGCCGTTGGCGAGCAGCCAGCGGACCGCGGTGGCGGAGCCGGACATCTGGATGTTGCCCTCCACCTCCGCCTTGAGCCTGCGGATCTCGGCGGCCACGTCGCCGCGGAGGAGCGTCGTGTTGGCCCACTCCGCCTTGTCCAGGGTGCTGGAGACGACCCACTTGCGCGAGTCGTTCATGATCGCGGCGATCTCCGCGTCGGCCTCGGCGGTGGGCCAGTAGGCGGCCCACTCCTCGTAGAGCACGCGGCCCATCAGCATGCCCGCCGAGTCGGCCATGCCGGCCTGGACGGCCGCGCCCATCTCGTCGTTCCAGTACGGAAAGTGCCACTGGTCGGGGGACTCGACCACGCCGTCCAGGGCGATGAAGAAGCTGGAAATGATCTTGGCCATGGCAGGCTCCTCAACCGTCGGTGCTGGTGGGGAAGAGGGTAGATCCGGAAGCGGCCTCAGGTCTTGTACAGAAGCGACAGCGGCCGGGCCGGATCCGGGTCGCCGAGCTGCGTGGCGGTCCGCCCGATGTAGCGGGCGAGGGAGCGCGCCAGGTGCGGCTGGTCGAAGTAGCCGAGCCGGTCGATCACACCCTGGACCGGCACCCCCTCCCCGATCAGGACCGCGGCCCGCCGGGCGCGCTCGATCTGCCGGATGGTGGTGCGGGTGAGCCCGGTGGCGGCGGCGAACCGCCGCTGGAGGGTGCGGTCGGACACGTCCGGCGGCCGGTCGTCGAGGGCCGCGGCCACGACCGGGTCCCGCTCGACGACGCCCTCGCGCACCAGCCGCCGCACGAAGTCCTCGGCGTTGCCGTAACCGGGGCGGCACCACGTGGAGCCCTTCAGCCACAGCGACCTGCGCGTGGCGCCGGGCAGCACCACGGAACCGTCCACGAGGTCCCGCACCGGCAGGTGCGGCATCGAGCTGCCCAGCGAGAACACGATGCCGAAGAACGTGGCCTCCTCCGGCACCGGGGCCAGGCTCGCCCGCGACTCCGGCCCCTGGACCGACGCGTGGACCTGGCCGCGGTGCTCCCAGAACACCAGGTCCCAGTACGGCGTGGCCACGGAGGACATCCGGTCGACCGCGTGGCTCCGGCTCCGCCACACCCGCTCGATGTACGGCGAGTCCGACGGCCGGCTCTCGACTTCCAGCGTCATCCGCCCAGTCTGCCCGCCCGCGAGGCCGCCGTCACGGGCGGTCGACGAGCCGGCGGCCGCTGTCCGGGAAGCCGGTCCAGCGCAGGTCGGGCGGGAGGTGGCTCATGTCGTTGAACATCACGAGGGTGGGCGGCAGGCCGGTGGCGTACTCGATGATCGTCAGCGCGGTGTTGGCACTGTGCAGACCCAGCCACCGGTACGGCGGAGCCCCCAGTGCGTGCCGTACGAGCCAGGCGATCTGGAAGGCGTGCGTCACCAGGACCTCGTAGGTGTCGGTGTCGGCGGCCTTCGCGAACCGGTCGACCAGCGCCTCGGCGAGCCGCTGCCCCGAGGCGGCCTCGGCGTCGTCGTAGCCGTCGAAGAAGCCGGCCCACTCGCGGGGCATCTCGGTGGTGTCCGGGATGTAGGGCACGTGGTCGACGAGCTCGGCGGCCTCGGCCACCGGGACGTCCGGCAGGGACCGGGCCAGCTCGGTGGCGCTCGCGACGGCGCGGGGCAGCGGGGAGTGCCAGACGGCGTCGACCGGTACCCCGGCCAGCCGCCGGCCCAGCAGGGCGGCCTGCCGGTGCCCGGCGTCCGTGAGGTTGCCGAACGCGTCGGCCGCGCCGTGGCGGGCCAGGTAGAGGTGTCGAGTCGCCATGGGGGTGAGGGACGCGGGGCGTCCCCGTCTCCTTTCGGTCGGTGGGGGTGGGCGGTCGTCGGCTTCCGGTCGGTGGGGGGCGGTCGTCAGCTTGCGGTCGCCGGGTAGGTGACGGTGCCGGAGGTGCCGTCGAGGGTGATGGCGCTGCCGTCGCGGAGCCTGGTGGTGGCCTCCGGGGCTCCTAGGACGGCGGGGATGCCGTGCTCGCGGGCCACGATAGCGGCGTGCGAGAGCAGGCCCCCGGTCTCGGTGACCACGCCCGCGGCGATGCGCAGCAGCGGTGTCCAGGCCGGGTCGGTGTAGGGGCAGACGAGGATGTCACCCGGTCGCACCCGCCCGAAGTCCGCAGGCCCGCGCACGATCCGCGCCGTCCCGGTCACCACCCCCTGACTCCCGCCCGTCCCCACGAGCACACCGACCGCAGCAGCCGGTGGGGGGAGGGTGGCGGCCCGAAGGTCCAGCGGGGATCCCGGTGGTCCGGGGAGGGCGGCCGACGAAGGGGCCGCTGGGGCCGGTGGTCCGGGGAGGGCGGCGGGTGGGGTCTGGGGTGCGGGGAGGGCGGCGGTGATGGGGCGGGATTGGAGGATCCACAGGTGCCCGTCGGCGAGGGCCCACTCGATGTCCTGCGGCCCGCCCCGGAGCGCGGCGATCTCCGCGCCCAGCCCGGCGAGCCGCGCGACGGTCGCCTCGTCGAGCGCCGCCCGCCGCCGCGAGGAGGCCGGCACGTCACTCACCACGAGCCGGCCGCCACGCCGGTCAAGGCGGGTGCGCTTGTCGGCGAGCGCACGCAGAACCGCCCCGTCCCCGGCGACCCGAAAGGAATCCGGGGTGACCCGGCCCTCGACGACGCTGGGCCCAAGCCCCCAGGACGCCTCGATCTCGGTCGGCCCACCCGGGCGCGAGGGCGTGAACATGACCCCGGACACCTCGGCGTCCAGATGCCGCTGAACAAGCACGGCCATCGCCAGCTCACCCTCACCAGGCCCACCCCGATAGCCGACGGCCCGGGAGGTGAACAGCGAGGCCCAGCACCCCCGCACAGCCTCGGCGACAGCACCGACACCCCGCACCCCCAGGAAGCTCTCGTGCTGCCCAGCCGCCGAGGCAAGACCGGTGTCCTCGTTCGCGGCCGACGACCGCACCGCCACCGGCGGGCCGCCGAGCTCACCGTGCTCACCGAGCTCATCGAGCGCCCGCCCCAGCGCCTCGACCAGGGCGGCGTCGAGCGGCCGGGCCTCGATCGCCTGCCGTACCGAGGACGGCTCCCGAAGGTCCAGCCCACGGACAGCGGCCAGGTACGCGGCGAACGGCACGACAAACCCCCCGGGCACCGGCAGCCCAGCACGGATCAACGCGCCGAGCGCACCGGCCTTGCCCCCGCAGGTGCCGGCGACGGCCTCGGCCAGAGCTACGATCACTCATCCCCCTCATCAACGTTTTGTTGACAACATTTTGTTGATTGTGCACGATGGTCCCATGCCGCGCAAGCACGAGCTCACCCCTGCAGCGCAGGACGACCAGGCCCAGGCCCGCCGCGAGCAGGAGGCCCGCGAGCGCCTCCTGACCCGGGGCGCGGACGCGCTCGAACCCCGGCCGTGGCGCCCGCCGCCCGTCCCGCCGTCGGCGGTCGACCTCGTGCAGTTCGCCGTCTGGCGCCAGGCCGAGCTGACCCCGGAGGACGCGCTGAGCGCGCTCGCCCTCCTGCCCGCCGCCCGCGCGGAGGTGGACGGGCTCGAATCCGCCCTGCTGTTCATCGCCAGGAGCGCCGGACTGACCTGGGCCCAGATGGCGCAGGCGATGGGGTTCAACTCCCCGCAGGCCTGCCAGCAGCACTACAACCGCCTCACGGCACGACAGGACGCCGACTGATGACGCACGACTCCGCCCCCGACCTGCTGGTGCTGCATGCCGTACGCATCACCGGTTTCGCCGACACCCCCGTGATCGCGGCCCGCTACGGGCTCGACGCGGCCGAGACGAAGGAGCTGCTGTACGACGCGGAGGCCTACGGCCGGGTCCAGCACTCAGCCTTCGCCGGCACCGGAGGCTGGTCGCTGACCGAGCGGGGCCGCGCCGAGAACGAGCGCCTGCTCGCGGCCGAACTCGCCGCCGTCGGCGGGGGCGACGAGGTCCGTGCCGTCTACCGAGAGTTCCTGCCGCTGAACACGCGCCTGCAGCGGGCCTGCACCGACTGGCAGCTCCGGCCCGCCGCCGGGGACCGGCTCGCGACCAACGACCACACCGATCCGGCCTGGGACGCCCGGGTCCTGGACGAGCTCGCGCAGGTCGGCCACGCGCTCGCCCCGCTCACGGACCGGCTCGCGGGCCTGCTGAGCCGATTCCGGGGCTACGACGCGCGGTTCGCCGCTGCGCTGGCGCGCGCCCAGGCCGGGGACATCGCCTGGGTGGATCGCACCGACGTCGACTCCTGCCACCGGGTCTGGTTCGAGCTGCACGAGGACCTGATCGCCACGCTCGGCATCGATCGGCACACGGAGGTCTGACCTATCCGCCACCGAGCAGCCTGTCGCCGGGCTACTCGGATGTGAAAACCGTTACCATTTCCGGTGCTAGGGTTTGTGAAAATGATTCCCATTCCCTGGAGCCGTTCTTGAGGTCCCCCTCCGCGTTGACCGTCGCCCTCCTGGCCGGCGCCCTCGGGGTGTCGGCGTTGCTGGCGATCGGCCTGGGCGCCGCGAGCGTGCCGCCCGGCCAGACCTTGCGCTACCTGTGGGCGGCGCTGACCGGCGGGGCGATCACCGCCGACGAGGTGACGGCCTACCAGATCATCTGGCAGGTCCGCACGCCGAGAGTGCTCCTCGCCGTGCTGGTCGGGGCCGGGTTGAGCGCTGTCGGCGTGGCGATCCAGGCCATGGTGCGCAACGCCCTGGCCGACCCCTTCGTGCTCGGCGTCTCCTCCGGGGCATCCGCCGGGGCGGTGCTGGTGGGGGTGTTCGGCGGCCTGGCCGCGCTGGGCGTCTACGCGGTCTCGGCCGGAGCCTTCCTGGGGGCGCTGCTCGTCTCGGCCCTGGTCTACCTGGCCTCGCGCGGCGAGGGCGGCCTGATGCCGCTGCGCCTGGTGCTGACCGGAGTGGCGATGGCCTTCGGTTTCCAGGCGGTGATGAGCCTGATCGTCTACTTCGCCCCGGACGGCGAGGCCACCAGCACGGTCCTGTTCTGGTCGATGGGCGGGTTCGGCGCGGCCACCTGGGGCGTGCTGCCCGTGGTCGCGGTGGTCGTCCTGGCCACCACGCTGCTCCTGCGCCGCGACGGCCGCCGGCTCGACGTGCTGGCCCTGGGCGACGAGACCTCGGCCAGCCTCGGCGTGGACACGCACCGGCTGCGGCTGAAGCTGTTCGTGCTGGTCTCGCTGGCCACCGGGGCGATGGTCGCGGTGAGCGGCGCGATCGGCTTCGTCGGGCTGGTGCTGCCGCATCTGGTGCGGCTGTGGGTGGGCGCGGCGCACGTCCGGGTGCTCACCGTCGCCCCGCTGGCCGGCGCGATCTTCATGGTCTGGGCCGACCTGGCGTCGAGAACCCTGATGGCGCCGCGCGAGCTGCCCATCGGGGTGATCACCGCGCTGGTGGGCGTGCCGGTCTTCGTCACGCTGCTCCGCCGCCGCGGCTACCTGTTCGGCGGTCGCTGATGACGCTGTCGCTGGAAGAGGTCTCGGTCTTCGTCGCGGGGCGCCGGCTGGTCCGGGAGCTGTCGCTGACGGTCGGGCCGGACGAGGTCGTGGGGCTCCTCGGACCCAACGGCTCGGGCAAGACGACCGCGCTGCGCTCCGTGTACCGCGCGCTTCGGCCGGTCGGCGGCGCCGTACGCCTCGACGGGGAGGACCTGAACGCGATGCCGGCGCGCGCGGCCGCGCGGCGGGTCGCCGCGCTCACCCAGGAGGGCCACGCCGACCTCGACTTCACCGTGGCCGAGACCGTGGCGCTCGGCCGGGCCCCGCACCTGCGCGGCAACCAGGCGCTGAGCTCGGCCGAGCACGAGCTGTGCCGCCGGGCGATGGCCCGCATGGACGTCGCGCACCTGGCCGGGCGCGGCGTGTTGTCGTTGTCCGGCGGCGAGCGCCAGCGGGTGCTCGTCGCCCGCGCGCTCGTGCAGGAGCCGCGCGTCCTGATCCTGGACGAGCCCACCAACCACCTCGACCTGCACCACCAGCTCCGGCTGCTCGCCATGCTGCGCGGCGCCGGGCTGAGCGTGCTGGTCAGCCTGCACGACCTCAACCTCGCCGCCGCCGCGTGCGACCGGCTCGCGGTGCTGGCCGCGGGACGACTCGTGGCCTGCGGCCCGCCGCACGAGGTGCTCACGCCATCCCTCCTGCGCGAGGTGTTCGGCGTCGAGGCGAGCGTGGTGCCGCACCCGCTCACCGGAGTCCCCCAGGTCCTCTACGACCTGACCGCGATGAAAGGAACCCCCGCGTGATCACGCGTTCCCGTTCGGCGACCGCCGCCGCACTGACCGGCCTCCTCCTGCTCACCGCCTGCGGCGCGCAGGTCCAGGGCGCCACGGCCGAGAGGAAGGTGACGGTCAAACGCTGCGGCCAGGACGTCGAGTACACCCTGCCGCGCCGGGCCGTCGTCTACGAGGCCGACAGCGCGGACAAGATGTTCGCCCTCGGCCTGACCCAGCACGTGCACGGCTACGTCATGCCGCCCGCCAACCCGCCGGTGTCGGAGTCGCCGTGGGCGGCCGAGTACGCCAAGGTCAAGTTCCTCAGCGACGACCTGCTCAACCGCGAACTGGTCGTCGACGCCAAGGCCGACTTCGTGGTGGCCGGCTGGCGGTCCGGCTTCAGCGACCAGCGCGGCATCACCCCGGCCCTGCTCGACGGCCTGAGGATCCAGAGCTTCATGCACGCCGAGTCCTGCTTCAACTACCCCGGCCACCCCGAGCGGGTCACGCCCTTCGAGGGGCTCTACACCGATCTGCAGCGGCTCGGCCAGATCTTCGGCGTCGAGGACCGGGCCCGCGCCCTCGTCGCCGGCTACCGCCAGCGCGTCGAGGCGGTGCGGGCCCAGGCGCCCAAGGACGGCGAGCCGCTGCCGGTCTTCCTCTACGACTCCGGCACCGACAAGCCCTTCACCGCCGGCCGCCAGGTGCCGCCGACCGACATCATCCGCTTCGCCGGGGGCCGCAACGTCTTCGGCGACCTGGACGCCCGCTGGGGCGAGGTCACCTGGGAGGCCGTGGTCGAGGCGAAGCCGGAGGTCATCATCATCCTCGACTACGGCGACCGGCCGGCGGCGGAGAAGATCAAGTTCCTGAAGGAGTTCCCCACCACCAGCAAGCTGCCGGCCGTGGTGAACGACCGCTTCTACGTCCTCGACTACAACGAGGGCATCAGCGGGCCGCGCAACATCGACGGGCTGGAAGGCTTCGCCGCCTACCTGCGCGGGCTGGGCAGATGACCCTGGCCTCCCCCTCCGGGCGGTCGATCCTGCGGGAACCCGCGTTCCTGCGGCTGTGGGCGGGGACGACGGCCTCCGGGCTGGCGACGTGGTCGATGCCGTTCGTGCTCGGCCTCGCCGTCCTCGACCGGAGCCTGACCGCCGCCGGGCTCGGCGTCGTGCTGGCCGCGCGGACGGCGGGCTTCCTGGTCGCGGTTCCGGCCGGCGGCGTGCTGGCCGACCGGCACTCGCGGCGGGCGGTCGTCCTGGCGGCCGGGGCGCTGGCCGCGCTCGCGACGCCGTTCGTCGCGCTCGGGCTGGGCCGCTCGGTGCTCCTCATGGCGGTCGCGGCGGCGGTGGTCGGCGCGGGGCAGGGGGCCTGCCGGCCCGCCTTCCAGGCGCTGACCGCCGAGGTGGTGGACGCCGAGCGGCGGCAGCCGGCCAACGCCGCCATCACGCTGGCCGTCCGCCTCACCACCCTGCTCGCCCCGGCGGCCACGGCGCTGCTGGCGGTCGTGGTCGAGCCCGGGGCGCTGCTGCTGGGCACCGGCGCCCTGTGGTTGATCGCCGCGCTGCTGCCACCGCGCGGCACGCGTACGGCGGAGCCGGCCGCCGAGCGGGCGCCGTTCTGGACCGAGTTCGGCGAGGGCGTCGCCGAGGCGCGGCGGCACCCGTGGTTCCTCGCCGGCCTGGCCGCCCTCTCAGCGGTGATCTTCACCGGCTACTCCGCCACCGGCGTGGCCCTGCCGCTGGCCGGTCGCGACCTCTACGGGACCGAGGCGGTGCTGGCCGGCGCGCTCACCGCCTACACCCTCGGCGCGCTGGCCGGAGCCGTGCTGGTGACGCGGCGGCGACCGCGCGAGGAGGGCTGGGCCGCGCTGGCCGGGCTGGCGTTGTACGGCTTCGCCCCGCTCAGCCTGCTGCTGCCGCTCCACCCGGCGGTGGTGTTCGCCGCCTACGCGCTGGCCGGGCTGGGCATCGAGCTGTTCAACGTGCCGTGGTTCACCGCCACCCAGCGCGAGATCGAGCCGCGCCTGCTCGCCCGGGTGTCGTCGCTGGACTTCCTGCTCTCCTACGGCCTGGCCCCGGCCGGGCTGGCCTTCCTGGCGCCGGCGGTCGACGCCTTCGGCTGGCGGCCGGTGCTGGCCGGCTGCGCGCTCGTCTGCTTCGCCGCGCCCGCCCTGGCGGCCCTGGCGCCGAGCAGCCGCCGTTTCTCCGCCGTCAGGGCGTGACCCGGGCGGCCGCCTCCCGGGCGATCTCGGTGTAGAGGCGGAAGAGGGCCGGGCGGGCCGCACCCCGGTCGCGCTCGTACAGGGCCGCCCAGCACTGGGCGACGCACTCGCGGGCCCGGGTGCCCGGCCAGAGCTGGGGCAGGAGCTGAGGGGGCAGCAGCGGGTCGGGCTCGATGGCGCGGGTGAGCTCGGCGGCCAGTTCGACGTCGATGGTGAGCAGGTCGGCGGAGGACAGTCCGCCGGAGCCGGTGAGCCGGGCGAGCCGGGGCTCGGCGATGCGGCTCAGCCGGTGGTAGCGGGCGGCGATCTCCTCCAGGGGCCACAGCCGCCGGGCGAGCTCGGCGGGCTCCCGGGTGTCGCCCCGGCGCAGGTCGGTGGAGGTGAGCAGGGTGAGGGCGGCGTGGGCGCCGAGGCGGTGGGCCGCTTCCTCGACGTACGGTTCCCAGGCGTTGGCGCAGACGTACAATCCGCCTTGGAGCGGGGCGCCGCCGAGGTGGACCAGCGTCTCGCGCAGGGCGTCCCGGACCGGGCGCGCCGATTCCGGCACCGCGAAGGCGGCCAGGTGCCAGACGCCGTCCCAGGGGGCGAGCCCGGCGTCCTGGTCGAACGCGTGCCGCAGGAAGTCGGCGTTGGGGGCGAGGGCGCGCGTGGTCTCCGCGGTCGCGCGCAGTTCAGCCTTGCGGCCCCGGCCCTCGTGGGTGAACCGGCCTTCGGCGACGAGGCGTTTGATGCACAGCCGCACCTGCTGGTCGCTCATGCCCAGGGTGCCGGCGACGGAGTAGAGCTCCTCCGCGTCGACGGTGCCGTCCTCGCGGATCAGGGCGTGGACGAGCGTGCGGGTGGGGACCTCGACCTGGTCGGGATCAGCGCTCACCGTTCCTCCCCTCTTGTGCGGATCGGGCGGCGCATGGTGGTCACCGCGCCGAAGCCGAGCAACCGGCGCAGGTAGGGCGTGTGCTCGGTGCGCACGGCCGTGAAGCCGCGCCGCTCGTACAGGGCCCTGGCCCGCGGATTGGTGTCTATCACGTCCAGCCTGATCTCCCGGCAGCCCTGCTCCGCCGCGAGTGCGGCCACCTCCTCGATCAGCAGGCTCCCGATTCCTCGGCCGCGAGCTTCCGCGTGTACGGCGAGGCCGTCCATGACGAGCTGTCCGGGGGCCGGGCTCCGGTCGAACAGGGCGAGGATCAGGAGCCGGTGCAGTCCGCGCAGGTGCCCGTAGGCGCGCAGCACGTCGCCAGCCGATCCGCCGGTGAAGGAGCGCCCGTCGAGCTGGTATCCGGCGAGGCCGACGAGCCGGCCGTCGAGGAGCGCGCAGACCGCGCGATCGGCGTTCAGGTGCGCGGCGATCAGGGGCACCGCCTTGCCGGGAGGGTTCAGGGCGGGGCCGAGCTTGCGGCCGAAGGCGTCCCAGTACAGCTCTGCCGCCCGCCGCTCGGCCCCGTACGGCAGGCCCCGCCGTACGGTCACCGTGCCGTCCCCTGTCACGTCGTGTCCCATGGAGCAAATCTATCAGATGCGCCACGATCGTTCTTTGAGCGATAGTTTAGGAGAAACACCTATACGGAGGCGGTCACCCCATGTCCTCGACGGTCCGGCGCGTCACCCGCTTCGCCCTGTGGTCACTCCTGGCCGCCCTGATCGCGGCCGGTGTGGTGCTGTGGCAGAACTCCTACGCCATGGACGAGCAGCGGGTCTCGATCCGCCACGGCGGCCACACCCTCAACGGCGTGCTGGCCACCCCCAGGGACGGGCGCAAGCAGCACGGTCTGGTCGTGTACATCCACGGCGACGGCCCGGTCGACGCCACCCACGCCGACGGCTACAAGCCCCTGTGGGAGGCGAACGCCAAGGCCGGATACGCCTCGCTGTCCTGGGACAAACCCGGCGTCGCGGGCGCGCCGGGCGACTGGCTCGGCCAGACCATGGACGACCGGGCCGACGAGGCGGCCGCCGCGATCGCCTGGGCCCGCACCCGCCCGGACATCGACGGCGACCGGATCGGGCTCTGGGGCGCCAGCCAGGCGGGCTGGGTCCTGCCCAAGATCGCCGCCAGGACGCCGGTGAGCTTCGTCATCGCCGTCTCGCCCGCGATCAACTGGCTCCGGCAAGGGCGTTACAACCTCCTCGCCGAGCTGCGGACCGACGGCGCCTCACCGGCGCGCATCCAGGCGGAGGTCACCAGGAGCGACACCGTCCGCCGGCTGCTGCGGCGCGGGGCGAGCTTCGCGGAGTTCGTCACGGCCATGGGCGGCGAGGCGAACGGCATGACCGCCGGTCGCTGGGGCTTCATCGCCAAGAACCACACCGCGGACGCCACGCGGGACCTCCCCGCCCTGCGCGGCATCCCGGTGCTGCTCGTCCTGGCCGGTCACGACGTCAACGTGGACATCGCCGACACCGAGCGCGGCTACCGCCAGGCCCTGGACCCCGGTGGCGCCTTGACGGTCAGGCACTTCCCGGACGCGACCCACTCGCTGCTCAAGCAGTCCGTGGAGCGGTCGGACCTCCTGGTCACGCTCACCGCGCTCCTCGCCCCTCGCTCGCTGTTCGCGGACGGGTTCCTGGACGGCCAGCGCCGGTTCCTCACCGAAGTCAGCCCCGCTTCTTACTGAGCGTCCGCCTGCGCCGGATCAGACCGACCACGACGAAGAGCACGATCAGGGCGCCGAGCAGGATCCAGGACGCGCGCCCCAGCAGCCTCTCCAGCTCCACCGCGGAGGCCCCCGCGAAAGCGCCCAGGGTCACGTACAGCGCCGACCACGACAGCGATCCGGCCAGCGAGGCAGGCAGGAAGCTCCGGTACCGCAACTGGGCGGCGCCGGCCGCGGCCGGGGTGAGGGTGCGCACGACGGGGATGAGCCGGGTGAGGAACACCGCCGCCGCCCCATAGCGGCGCAGCGCCCCGGTGGCCCGGTCCCAGTGCCGCACGCCGAGCCGCCGCACCACCGCCAGGTCCCGCATCCGCTCGCCGTAACGGCGGCCGAGCAGGTAGCCGACGTGATCACCCGCCGTCACCCCCAAGGCCACGAGCAAGAGCAGGACGACGAATCGCGCGGGCGTGACAGCGGCGGCTCCCAGCAGCAGCACGCCCGTCTCGCCGGGGAAGACCGACCCGAGGCCCAGGCCGGACTCGGCGAACGCCATGAGCCCGGCCACCGCGCCCACCGCCGGGAAGGGCAGATCGCTGATCACGTGAATGACTTCCGTGATCCAGTCCACGCGCCGCCCCCAGTTCCGCCGGTCCATCCATGATCTACGCTCCCCGGCACCATAGAGGTACGGGGACGAAAGCCGCGTATCAGGAGTCGAGCACGGCGGCGACCGCTTCGATCTCGACGAGCTGGTCCTGGTAGCCGAGCACGGTGACACCCATCAGGGTGCTCGGCACGTCGTGCTCGCCGAACGAGTCACGGACCACCCGCCAGGCCGTGCCCAGATCTTCCTGCCGGGTCGACGCGACCAGGACCCGGGTGCTGATGACGTCCTCCAATGTCGCACCGGCGGCGGTGAGAGCGGTTCGCAGGTTCTCGACGGCCTTCGCCGCCTGGCCCGCGTAGTCCCCGATCGCCACCGTCGAGCCGTCCTCGTCGAGGGGACAGGCGCCGGCGAGGAAGATGAAGCGCGACCCGGCGGGGGCCGTGGCCGCGTAGGCGTACTCCGCGACGTCGGACAACGCAGCGGAGCGGATCAAGGTGACGTTCGACATGGCCGCACAACTCTCTTCTCGTCGGAGCGGAACAACGGTCAGGAAGCAGCTCTCAGCAGGCGGAGCTGGCCGATCTCGCTGACGTTCTTCATCAGCTCGGCGTTGACCCAGGCGAGCACGTGGGCGACGGTCTGCTCGGAGTCCGGCGGCCACGGGAAGGGGGGCGCAGGAGCCTCCAGGTCGGCGTCGGTGAGGCGGTCCAGCACGGCCAGCCACCGGGTGCGAAGGTCCCGCAACCACTCGACGGCGCTCGTCCCGTCGCCGGGCCAGGTGATCGCGGTCCTGTCCCGGGGCTCACGGCCGTCGAGGTGATCGATGGTCACGCTCCACCACCACCCGATGTGCCAGCTCAGCCAGCCGATGGTCGGCACCGGGACGGGATCGAGCTCCGTCTCCGCCCAGTCCGGCCTCCAGACCCCCTCGGAGTCAGGACGCACGGTCCAGCACAGGGAGGCCGGCTCCCACAGGAAATCCGCCGGCTGCAGCAGTTGGAGGTGGTAGTCGAACAGCGACCAGGTGAGGTCGAACTGCCAGCGCAGCAGTTCGCAGCGGGATCCAGGCATGCGGTCGAGAATGACAGAGGCCGTGCATCCATTGCAAAACAATAATCCACTGCAAATTTGCAGTAGAGTCCTCCTATGCAGGAAGGACTCCGGGAGCGCAAGAAGCGGCAGACCCGGCAGCGCATCCACGAGACGGCCCTCGGCCTGTTCGTGGAGCGCGGCTTCGAGAACGTGACCATCGCCGAGGTCGCCGCCGCCGCCGAGGTGTCGATCAACACCCTCTACAACTACTTCGAGTCCAAGGAGGACCTCGTCCTGCCGCCGGAGGAGGCCTCCCCGCAGCGGCTGGCCGACATCGTGCGGGAGCGCGCGCCGGGCGAGTCCGCGATGGGCGCGGTGCTGGCACGGCTCCGGGCGGAGGTGCGCGGCCGGGAGCGGCGCGTGGGGCTGAGCGCCGGGTTCGGGCGCGTCCTGGAGATGATGCGGGCCGCGCCCACGCTGTCCGCCCGGCTGGAGGACCTCGGCCGCCGGATGACGGACGAACTGACGGCCGTCCTCGCCGAGGAGACCGCCGCGCCCGAAGGCGATCCGCTGCCGCGCGCGGTCGCCTGGCACATCGGCTCCCTGCACGCGCTGGTCATGTCCGAGATCGGCGGGCGGACGGCCGCGGGCGAGCCGCCCGACGCGATCGCCGAGGCGGTCCTCGACCTGCTGGACGTCATGGAGAGCCTGCTCGGCGAGCGGGTGCTGGGCTATGCCGTACGAGAGGAACGACCGTGTTCAGAGTGACGATCAGGGGCAAGTTCAAGGGCCTCGACGCCGCCGAGCGGGCCGCCGTGGCCGCGGGAAGCAGCCCCGCCTACACCGAGGCGGGCACGTTCACCTGCGACGCGAGCGGGTCGGCCTTCACCTTCCGCTGCCAGGTGCCCGCCGGGGCGGACGACGACGAGGACGACGCGGCCCTGCTGGCGATGGCCGCTCTGGAGGCGCACGGGTACGCGCACGAGATCCTGCAGGTCGCCGTGACGGACATGCGCACGATCAAGGTCCGCCGGCGACCGTGAACATCCCGGCGGGCGGGCTCTCATGGATTTCCCAGGTTTCTCCCCGGCCGATCCCAGCCGGCCCCACTTGGCTGACCTTCATGAAGAAGACCTTCGCCCTCGGCCTGGCCGCCGCCGCGGTCGCGTCGATGACCCTGGCCACGTCGTCGAGCGCCACCGCCGCCTCGTCGCCCACCGTCCAGGTCGAGCCCTCTCCCCTGCCGGACGGCGTCACCACGATCACCGACCAGATCCTGGCCGCGGACCGCACCCTGCGCGGGCCGGGGCTGCGCAGCCGCTACAACCTGTTCGTCGTCGGGTTGCACGGCTCGGCGACCGTCCGCGACAAGGGGACGGCGTTCATCGGCTACACCTGGCAGCGCGGCACCCTCACCGCCAAGACCGACACCAGCGTGACGGTCACCAGCAAGGACGGCTTCGTGCAGACCTGGACCCTGCACCCGGCCACCCGGGTCCGCCGGGAGGCCAAGCAGGCCGACCTCGGGCGGGCGTTCGACCGCTTCCACAAGGACGGCTCGGACGGCACGGGACTCGGGCTGGCCATCGTCAAGGCGATCACCGAGGCGCACGGCGGCCAGTGCCGGATCGTCTCCCCGCCCGGCACCACCGTCTACGTCGAGCTGCCCGCCGAGAGCAGCCGGCCTCCCCATCCCGCGTTCTCCAGCGGGTAGTGGTTCATCAGGATGAGCGTCTCGTCGGTGTTGGCGAGCCCCTCGTAGGCCTCGGCGACCGCGGCGTGGATCTTCGCGGCCATGGCCCCCTTGGCCTCCAGGCTGGACAGCTCGGGGGCTTCGAGGAAGCAGAGCGGCCGGATCGGCTCGGCGCCGATCCTGCCGTCCTGGGCGACGTTGCCCGGCTCGTACTCCCGGAGCCAGATCCGCACGTCCGGCATCCGGTAGGCGGCGTCGATCGCCTCCGTGATCAGGGTCATCATCTTGCGCTTGGCGTCGTCGGCGATCCCGGTGGGCGCCTCGATCAGGAACTGTGGCATAGGTAGGACTCTATGACTATCTAGTTGGAAAAAACAACCATCCACTCGGACGTAAACTGGCCTCCATGACCGGCAGGCGGAAGTACGACGACGGATGCGCGGTGGCCCACGGCCTCGACCTGCTGGGCGAGCGCTGGGCTCTGCTGATCGTGCGCGAGCTGCTGCTGGGCCCGAAGAGGTTCACCGACCTGCGCGCGGGGCTGCCGGGCGCGAGCGCCGACATGCTGACCCAGCGCCTGCGCGAGCTGAGCGAATCGGGCATCGTGGAGCGTCGCAAGCTCCCGCCCCCCGCGGCGTCCTGGGTCTACGAACTGACCGGCTGGGGGGCCGAGCTCGAACCGCTCATCCTCGAGCTCGGCCGCTGGAGCAGCCGCTCGCCCGCCCTGCGCACCGATGCGCCCATCGGCCCTGACTCGCTCGTCCTGTCGCTCAAGACGCTCTTCGACGCTCGCGCGGCGCGCGGCTTCCACGCGAGCATCGCGCTGCACCTCGGCGAGCACCGGTTCCGCGTCCGTATCGCCGACGGCCATCTCGAAGCCGTCCGCGGCGAGTGCGACCGGCCCGACGCCACCCTCGACACCGACCCCGGCACCCTGTCCGCGGCCCTGTGGGACGGCCAGGAGCACGCCTTCGACGATCCGGACGGCGTCGTGTCCCGGTTCCTCACACTCTTCCCGCTCCCCGAGCCGGCCGGGATCACTCGCGAGTCCCCAGCGCCTCGACCGGGTGGAGCCGCCGGGTGAGGCGGGCCGTGACGACCGCCAGCCCCACAGCCGTCGCGACGACGGCCAGGTAGCTCCGCGGCTGCGCGTACGGCACAGCCTCCCCGGTCATCCCCGAGCTGCCCGCCTCGCCGGTGTGGACGGCGGCCGTCTTCGTGGCCAACACGGTGCTGGTGGTCACGCGGCAGGTCCCGGTCGCCGTCGCGCTGTCCCGCTTCCCCCGCCGGACCGTGCTGGCTCGCCGGGGTGGTGCCACCGTGTCCTACCTTCGGTCATCACCGCTCTCGCACCCCACGGTCCGGTCGCGCCCTGGGGCAGCCTCGCCACCGCGACCCTCCTCTCCAGCCACGCCGTCACTTCGGAACGGCACGCTTCCGCCTGAACGCCCACGGCAGGACGTCAGGCGCGTTCTTCCTTGTCGGCCAGCCAGAAGAACACCGGGGGCAGCACCAGCTCGATCACCGCCAGCACGACCTGGAACCCGTGCGGCCTGCCGTACACCGCGAGCGAGAGCAGCCGCCCCACCCCGCCCAGCAGGAAGACGGCGGCCAGCCAGCGCACCACCGAGGCCGGGATGGGCCGCCGGCGGGCGGCCCACAGCCAGGCCAGGCCGTAGCCGGTGAAGGCGGCGCCCATGAAACGCCCCCAACTGTCGATCGTCGCGCCGGCGTCAGCCGCTCCGCGGATCGCCGCGTTGCCGAGCGCGACGTGGAGCAGCCCGATCAGGACACACGACCACCCCATCAGGACCGTGAGGAAGCGGAGCGCCTTGGCCATGATCTCTCCCAACTTAGTAGACGTGTGTCTACCAAGATGGCCGCGCTAGTAGACGCGTGTCAACTAGACTTCTCCCCATGCCTCCTCGCCAGCGCCTCACGCCCGACGAGCGGCGCGCCCAGCTCCTCACCGTCGGCGCGCGGCTCTTCGCCCGGCACCCGTACGCCGACGTGCTGATGGAGGAGGTCGCCGAGGAGGCGGGCATCTCGCGGGCCCTGCTGTACCGGCACTTCCCGAACAAGCAGGCTCTCTTCGCCGCCGTCTACCAGCAGGCGGCCGACCAGCTCCTCGCCGACACCCGGCTCGATCCCGCGCAGTCCCTGCGGGAGCAGCTCGTCCAGGGCATGGACGTCCATCTCGACTACTTCGTGGCCAACCGCAACGCCGTCCTCGCCGCGAACCGGGTCCTCGCCGGCGACCCGGTCATCCAGACGATCATGGCGAACGAGCTGGACGTGCTCAGGGAACGGATCCTGGGCGTCCTTCCCCTCGCGGGAGACGACGCCCGCGAGGCGGTCTCCGGGGTGCTGAAGGCGTGGCTGGTCTTCGTCCAGGTGTTGTGCGTCGACTGGCTCACCCGCGAGACGTGCACCCGCGACCAACTGCGCGACATCTGCGTCGGCGCGGCCCTGGGCGCCCTCGGCCCGCTGCTGCCCCCGCCGGCGGAGTGACGCCGTCAGGCCAGGAAGAACTCCGCCAGCGCGCGGGCGACCAGCGCCGGGTCGTTCTCCATCGGGATGTGACCGGCCCGGGGCACCCGGACCAGCGTGGAGTTCGGGATCTCGTCGGCGAACCGCTGCGCGTGGCGGACCTCCTGGAAGGTGTCGTCCTCGCCCCACACCAGCAGCTTCGGCACATCGGAGGCGACCAGGCCGGGCATGAGCTCAAGGGTGTACCGGCAGTCGGCCGCTCCGGCCAGCGCCATCCAGGACCTCCCCACGCGGAGATCGCGCCACGGGTCGAGGTAGTCGGCCAGCTCCGCCTCGGAGACCGGCCGCGCCAGGGCGGTGGACACGGCGACGCGCCGAGCGGCGAGCAACTCCTCCACGCTGGTCGCGGCGACCACGGCAGGCTCCCGGAAGCGCCGCACGCCGGGCACCGGCCAGGAGTCGTAGCTCACCGAGTTCACCAGGGCCAGCCGGGCGACCGGCAGCTCGCCGCCGACCAGCAGCCGCTGGGCGATCGCGCCGCCGATGTCGTGCCCGGCCACCCCCACCGGCCCGTCGATACCGAGCGTCGCCGCGAACCGCGACACCCAGGCGGCCAGCGCCGGCACCGTGGCCGTTTCCAGGGTCAGCTCCCCTTCCGAGCGGCCCAGGCCGGGCAGGTCGACGGCGACCGGCCGCAACCCGGCCGCCGCGAGGTCGTCCAGCACCGGCAGCCAGACCCGGCTCCAGTAGGTGCCGTGGAGCAGCAACACCTGCGGGCCGTGCTCGCCCGCCGTGAGATAGCTGGCCTTCCGGCCGTCGACTTCGATCGTTTCGCGTGTAGGCATGGCCATAACCATCGGGGAATGGGAGGAAACGGTCAAATACCGCTTAAGATATGGCCCCATGACGTTGACGCAGCTCCGCGCCCTCATCGCGGTCGCCGAGCACGGCGGTTTCACCGCGGCGGCCGACCTGATCGGCATGTCCCAGCCCGCGGTCAGCCGCGCCATCGCCAGCCTGGAGCGTGAACTCGGCGCCCCGCTGTTCGTCCGCCACCCCGACGGCATCGCGCTCACCGAGGCCGGCCGCCGGGCGCACACCCACGCCCGCGAGGCGCTGCGGCACTTCGACCTCATCCGCCCTGAGGTGGCAGCCGCCGCCGGCCAGGTCACCGGGCCGCTGCGCCTGGCCAGCCTGCCCAGCGCCACCGGCACCCTCATCGCCGGCCTGCTGCGCACCTTCACCGATCGCCACCCGCAGGTCCAGGTGCGCCTGTTCGAGGGGGCCGACGACGACGTCCGCGGCTGGCTGCACGGGGGCGCGGCCGAGGTCGGCGTGGTCACCCTGCCCGCCCCCGGCCTGCACACCATCCCGCTCAGCACCCACGAGATGGTCGCCGTGGTGCCGGCCGGACACCACCTGGCCGGGCGGGAGACCCTCCACATCACCGACCTGACCGGGCGGCCGTTCATCCTCACCACGGCGGGCTGCCGGCCCATCATCACCGACGCCGCCCGCCGGGCCGGCGCCGAGCTCGACATCGCCTACGAGGCCGGAGGCCAGTCCGCGATCCTCGAGATGGTCGCCGCCGGCCTGGGCGTCAGCATCGTGCCCACGCTCGGCCTGCCCGCCGAGCTCGGCGCGGTCGTGACCCGGCCGCTCGAACCGCGGCTCACCCGGACGCTGGCCCTGGCCGTCCTGTCCCCGACCGACTGCGGACCGGCCGCCCGCGCCTTCCTCGACCTGGCCAGCCCGTGAGTCAGTGACTCGGCCGCGCTGATCGGCCCGACGCCCTCTCCCAAGCCAGAGCCACGACCACCCCGACGGCGTAGGCGACCAGGTCCCACGGATCGGGAAACGCCCCGACCAGCACACCGCCCACGCCCGGCGGGGCCGTGCCGACCATCTGGTACACCTCGACCGCGACGGCCACCGCCGCCGTGGCCAGCGCACGACGCGCGGCGGTGGTGGTGCGCCACACCAGGCCGAGAACCGCGTAGACCAGCATGGTGGCGCTGACGTCGCTCACATAACCGCGGACGAACGGCTGCCCCGGGCCCTGGTAGAGAAGCACGAACGCGCCGACCGCGAGGGCGGCGCCACCCAGAAGGACCATGGCACGGCGCATGTGATTGACGTCTTCTCGATCTCGACGATCAGGACGAAGCCGATCATAAGGCTCGCCTCTGTGGCGCTCGCCGTTCAGCGCCTCTCCGCGATCGGCGTGCCGGTGACACCTTGACAGCGGGCTCCGGGCTGTTGATGATCGGGGCACTATACCGGTTTACCTCCCTCTCCCCGCCTGGCGCTGACACGGGCGGCGAGCTGGGCTTAACCGATATAGCAACCCCCTGCCCGCTCCCGACGATGAGGAGCCGATCGATGAGTGGATCGCTGATGCGGAGAAGGACCCTCCTGACCGGCCTGGCCGCAGCCGCCGCCGGTGTCGCGTTACCCGCCACGGCGCACGCCGAGCGCCGGCCGAGCGCGAAGACCGGGCCGATCTCGGTCGTGTACATCGAGGTCAACAGCCAGAGCATGACGAACGCCGCGAAGTACACGCTGGCCAGGAACGGCGCGCAGGTGTTCGACATCGCGGTCATCTTCGCCGCCAACATCAACTACAACGGCACGAGCGCCTACCTGCACTTCAACGAGAACGTGCAGCGGGTGCTGGACAACGTGGCGACCGAGGTCCGCCCGCTGCAGGAGAAGGGCATCAAGGTCCTGCTGTCCGTGCTCGGCAATCACCAGGGCGCCGGATTCGCGAACTTCCCGACCCGGCAGGCCGCCGACGCGTTCGCCCAGGAACTGGCCGACGCGGTGCGGAGGTACGGCCTCGACGGCATCGACTTCGACGACGAGTACGCGGGCTACGGCAACAACGGCACCGGCCAGCCGAACGCCTTCTCGTTCGTCTACCTGGTCTCGGCGTTGCGCCAGAAGCTGCCGGACAAGCTCATCACGCTGTACGACATCGGCCCGGCCTCGGACCGCCTGAGCTACAACGGGGTGAGCATCGCCAACACCTTCGACTACGCCTGGAACCCGTGGTACGGCACGTGGTCGGTGCCGAGCGGCCCGAGCTCCAGGTCGCGTCTCTCCCCGGCCGCGGTGTCGTTCTCCGCGACCAGTTCGTCCACCGCCGCGCGCCTGGCCCAGCGCACGGTCAACGAGGGGTACGGCGCCTTCCTCACCTACAACCTCACGGCGGCGAACACGGCCTCCTACATCTCGGCGTTCACCAGCAGGCTCTACGGGAGCACCGCCGTCTACCGGCCCTGACGGCCGGCCGTACCCGCCTGCGGATCAGGCGGGTACGGCGGAGCCCAGCGGGAAGTGGCAGGCCACCTGGTGCGTGTCACCGGCCAGCGGTGGCTCGGTCGCGCAGATGTCCTGGGCGAGCGGGCAGCGGGTGCGGAACCGGCAGCCGGACGGCGGGTTGAGCGCGCTCGGCAGTTCCCCGCGGATGGTCGTGTCCGGGCTGGGCGTGCGGCCGGGCTCCGGCGCCGGCACGGCGTCGAGCAGGGCCCGGGTGTACGGGTGGCGCGGGTTGCGGACCACCTGGTGCGCCGGGCCGACCTCGACCAGCTTGCCCAGGTACATCACGCCGATCCGGTCGGCCATGTAGTCGACCACGGACAGGTCGTGGCTGATGAACACGTACGACAGGCCGAGGTCGCGCTGCAGGTCGCGCATGAGGTTGAGCACCTGCGCCTGGACCGACACGTCCAGCGCGCTGACCGGCTCGTCGGCCACGATGAGCCTCGGGTTCAGCGCCAGCGACCTGGCCAGCCCGATGCGCTGCAACTGCCCGCCGGAGAACTCGTGCGGGTAGCGCTCCAGGGCCCGCCGGGGCAGCCCGACCTGGTCGAGCAGCTCGCTCACCCGCGCTCGGCGCGAGGCGGCGTCGCCCACCTGCTGGATCTCCAGCGGCTCGGTGAGGATGGCGTCGATGCGCATGCGCGGGTTCATGGCCGCGTAGCTGTCCTGGAACATGAGCTGCACCTGCCGGTGCATGCCGTGGCGGGCGCGGCGGTCGAGCACGGCCAGGTCGGCGCCGTCCACGACGATCCGGCCGCCGGTGGGCGCTTCGAGGCCGGCCACCAGGCGGCCGACGGTGGACTTGCCGCAGCCGGACTCGCCCACGATGCCCAGCGTCTCGCCCGGCTGGACGTCGAACGACACGCCGGCCACGGCGCTGACCCGGCCGGCCGCGCGGCGCAGGCCGGCTCCGCCCGCCTCGTACTCCTTGACCAGGTCCCGCACGGTCAGGATCGGCCCGGCGGTCCCGGCCTCGGCCGCGACCCTGGCCGTCCCGGCCGAGGCCGTGATCGCGACGGGCTCGGTGACCGGGTGCAGGCAGGCGTAGTCGTGCCCGTTCCCCGCCTCGATCAGCCTGACGTCGGTGGTGCGGCACTCGTCGGTGGCCATGCGGCAGCGCGGCGCGAACCGGCACCCGGTCAGCGGGCGCGACAGGTCCGGCGGCAGGCCGGGGATGCTGTACAGCCGGCCGTCCTCGGCCGACTCGGGCAGGGCCCGCATCAGCGCCTCGGTGTAGCGGTGCCGCGGCGCGCGGAACAGCTCGGCCGTGGTGGCGGTCTCCACCACCCGCCCGGCGTACATGACGGCGACCCGGTCGGCCCGCCCGGCGATCACGCCCAGGTCGTGGGTGACCAGGATCACCGCCATCTTGAACTCCTCGCGCAGGTCGTCGATGAGTTCGAGGATCTGGCGCTGGGTGGTGACGTCCAGGGCGGTGGTGGGCTCGTCCGCGATGAGCAGGCGCGGCGAGCGGATCAGCGCCATGGCGATGACCACGCGCTGGCGCATGCCGCCGGAGAGCTGGTGCGGGTAGTCGTCGACGATCTTGTCGGGGCGGGGCATGCCCACGCGCCGCAGGATCTCCACCGCCCGCTCGCGCGCCTCGGCCTTGCTCACGCCCTGGTACACCCGCAGCGGCTCGGCGACCTGGGCGCCGATGCGCATGGTGGGGTTGAGCGAGGTGAGCGGGTCCTGGAAGACCATGCCCATCTCGACGCCGCGCACCCGGCGCAGCTCGGCGTCCGCCAGGCCGCGCAGGTCGCGGCCGTCGAAGAGGATCTCCCCGCCGACGACCCGGCCGCCGGTCGGCAGCAGTCCCATGATCGACAGCACGGTCATGGTCTTGCCGCTGCCGGACTCGCCCACCACGCCGAGCGTCTCGCCCTGCCTGACCTCCAGGCTGACCTGGTCGAGCGCGTGTACGGTGCCCCGCCGCAGGGCGATGTCGGTGCTGAGGTCGCGCAGCCGCAGCAGCGGCCGGTCGGGTGCCTCCATGTGCGAAAACCTCCTGCTAACGCCGCCGGAGGCGGACCTCGAAGACGTCCCTCAGGCCGTCGCCGATGAAGTTGAAGGCGAGGACGATGAGGATGATGGCGATCCCCGGCGGGTACAGCAGCCACCAGTGGCCGCTGAAGGTGTCCGACAGGCCGTCGGACAGCATGCCGCCCCAGTTGGCCGCGGGCGGGGGCACGCCCAGGCCGAGGAACGACAGGTAGGCCACGTACAGGATCGCGTCGGCCACCTGGAAGGTGGCGTTGACGATCACGGTGCCGATGGCGTTGGGGATGATGTGCTTGCGTACGGCCCGCCCGCCGGTGCCGCCCATGCCGCGCATGGCCATGACGTACTCGCGGGTGCTCAGCGTCAGCGCCTCGCCGCGCACCAGCCGCGCCGGGCCGAGCCAGGCGAACGCGCCGATGATGACGATGAGCATCGGCACGGTCGGCGTGACGATCGAGGCCATGAGCATGAACAGGAACAGCGCCGGGATCGACATCATCGCGTCGACCACCCGCATCATGACCGCGTCCACCCAGCCGCCGGCGAACCCGGCGATGGCGCCCCACACGGTCCCGACCACGGTGGCCAGCAGGCCGGCCGCCAGGCCGACCACGATGGAGGTCTGGCCGCCCAGCATCAGGCGGCCGAGCTGGTCGTAGCCGACGCCGTCGGTCCCCAGCGGGTGACCGTCCACGCCGGGGGCCAGGAAGACCTTGGTCAGGTCGGTGTGCACCTGGTCGGTCGCGTAGAAGAGCGGCCCGAGGAAGCAGAAGGCCGCCAGCAGGACGAAGATGCCCACGCCCACGAGGGCCAGCCGGTTCTCGCGGAAGACCTCGAGGCCCTGGCGCCACATCCCGCCGACGGGCGCCTCTTCTTGCTCAGTGGTCATGTACGGCCTGCCTTGAGTCGCACCCGCGGGTCGACCGCGGCGTAGAGCACGTCGGCGACCAGCGCGCCGACCACGGTGGCCACCGAGATCAGCAGCGTGACGCCGAGCAGGATGGGATAGTCGCGCTTGAGCGCCGCCTGCCAGAACAGCAGCCCCATGCCCGGGTAGTTGAACAGCCGCTCGACCACCAGCGCGCCGCTGAACAGCGCGGGCAGGTACATGCCGAGCAGCGTGATGACCGGGAACAGGCCGTTGCGCAACGTGTGCCCGACGATCACCCGCCGCTCCGACAGGCCCTTGCTGCGGGCCGTACGGACATAGTTCTCGTTGAGGTTGTCCACCATGGACGAGCGGATGTAGCGCGAGTAGACGGCCACCGTGAGGATCGCCAGCGTGAGCGTCGGCAGGACCAGCCCCGCCGGGTCGGCCAGCACCTCGGCCATGGTGAAGCCCTGCGGCGCCTCGGGCGGCAGCACCGGCCACACCTGCGAGAACAGGATGATCATCATGAGGCCCATGAAGAAGATCGGCGTGGCGTAGGCCAGCAGCGACAGCCCGTTGATGGTGTAGTCGGGCCACCGGTTGCGGCGCACCGCCTGGATCACGCCCAGCGGGACGGCCACCACGACCGCCAGCAGGGTCGAGGCCAGCGACAGCAGCATGGTCTTGGGCAGGCGCTGGCTGAGCGCCTCGGCCACCGACTGGTTGAGCTGGAAGGAGTAGCCCAGGTCGCCGCCGGCCAGCCGCCGCAGGTACAGCGCGTACTGTTCCCACAGCGGCCGGTCGTAGCCCATCTCGTGGTTGAAGGCGGCGATCTGCTCCAGCGTGGCCTCCTTGCCCAGGATGGCCCGCGCCGCGCCCCCGGGCAGCAGGTGCAGGATCACGAACGTGATCAGCGTCACCAGGATCACGATGACCAGCGCCTGGCCCAGGCGGGTGAGGAGGTACCGGGTCAAGGTCAGCTCTTCCAGGACCAGTCTTGGAAGTACATCAGGTTCATCGGGTCCTGCGGCTCGACGCCCTGGAGCCCCGACTTGTAGGCCGAGATCTGGTAGACCGGGTTCGGCATCCAGAGCACCGGCAGGTCCTTGGCCAGGAAGTCGTTGTACTCCTGCAGCGCGCCGGCGTCCGCGGAGAACTGCGCCTTCTCGATCAGCGCGTCGGCCTCGGGGTTGCTGTAGCTGCCGAGGTTGACCGGCGCGTCGGTCTGGAACAGGCGCTCACCGGAGGCGAAGGCCGGGTAGTACCAGCTGCCCTGGGAGCCGAAGAACGACATGTCCCAGTCGCACTTGGACTCCTCCGGCTTGCAGGCCGGGGTGACCGCGACGGAGTCCGGGACCTCCTTGATGGCAAGCTGGACGCCGACCTTGGCCATGCTCGACTTGATCTCGGCGAACATCTTCGAGGTGGCGGCGAAGCCGGACTGGCTGGTGACGGTGAAGCTCAGCGGGGCGCCCTTGGCGATGCCCTCACCGCACAGGGCGGGGTCCTCGCAGGTGGTCTGCCCGTCGGGGGTCACCTTCCAGCCGTGGCTCTCCAGCAGCTGCTTGGCCTTGGCCGGGTCGAACGGGTAGACGCAGCCCTGGCCGCCGGGCGTGCCGGGCTTGGCCGGGACCGGGCCGCAGGTGGGCGAGGCCATGCCGGACCAGATCACCTTGCTGATGGTGGGCTGGTCGACGAGCATCTGCAGCGCCTGGCGCAGGTACGGCTGCTTGAACAGCGCGCCGTTCTTCGGGTTGTTGAAGTTGAGCTGCAGGTAGGTGATCGACCAGCCGTACCAGGGGGCGATCTTGTAGCCCTTGGACTCCAGGTAGGGGCGCTGCGAGAGGTTGGCCGGCGGGATGTAGCCGTAGTCGATCTGCCCGGCGCGCAGCACGTTGAACTCGGCGTCGTCGCCGGTGAACGGGCGCAGCACGATCTTGTTCAGCTTGGGCTTGTCAGGACCGGAGTAGGTGTCCTGCTTGGCCAGGACGACCTCGCCGCTGGGCACGTAGCTCTGCAGCTTCCACGGCCCGCTGGTGGTCTTCCACAGCGGGTTGGTGGCGTAGGTCTTCGGGTCCTTGGCGGCGGCGGTCAGCTCCTCGAAGGTCTTCTTGGGGTCGCCCTTGTCCCAGGCGTGCTGGGGCAGCGGGACGATCCGGTTGAGCTGGTTGCCGACGAACCAGGCGGCGTTGTAGGCCTTCTTGGTGGTCAGCGAGAAGGTTTTGCCGTCCTTGACCTTGAAGTCGGCGATGTTGTCGGGGAAGCCGCCGGGCCGGTAGGAGGCCCACTTGTCCTTGTTCGTGGTGACGAGGTCCCACCAGAACTGGATGTCCTTGGTGGTGATCGGCTTGCCGTCGGACCAGGTGTTGTCCTTGAGCGTGATGGTCAGCGTCCTGCCCTCGTCGCTGACGGCGGGCGGCTCGGCCAGCGAGCGCTGCGGGTCGACGTTGTCGGCGCTGGACCCGTCGAGCTTGTAGGCGTACAGCTTGCGGTACAGGGCGGTGGAGAAGATGTCGTTCTCGCCCTGCGTGAAGCCGGGGGCCGAGATCGGCAGGATCCAGTTGGGCGTGCGGAAGGCCACGGTCACGGTGTCCTTGCCCTGCGCGCCGCCCTGTTGCGAACTGCTGCCGGCGCCCGCGCTGCAGGCGGTCAGGCCGAGTCCGATCGCCACCACGCCGCACACGATGCGGGTTCTCGTCCCCATGGTTCTCCTCGTCGAGACGCGGGTGTGCCCTCCAGGGGCCGTTCAGCCGGAGAATGTATAGAGGCACAAGTCCTAAGTCAATGCGAAAAATCCACTTTGTTCAGTCGGCTTTTTTCGGGATAGAGTCCGCGGCGGAGACATCTTTCGGTGATCGTCTTCGTGCTCGATGATGGACACCAACGTGTCCGTCAGGGAGGAGAGGTATGTCGGAGCCCGCCAATCTGCGGGAGCAGGCGCTGGGCCTGTTGGCCAGCGGCAAGGCCACCTCCCGCGCGGACTTGGTGGAGACCCTGCAGGTGGCTCCATCGACGGTCTCCAGCGTGGTGCGCCGCCTGCTGGAGGAGGGCACGATCCTGGAGGAGGGCGTCGGCGTCTCCACCGGAGGGCGCCGGCCCAAGATCCTCCGGCTGCGCGAGGCCGGCGGCGTGTTCGCCGTGGCCGAGCTCGGCGCCCGGCACGCCCGCGTCGGTCTCTGCTCGCCCGCCGGGGTCCTGCTGGCGGCCGAGGAGTCCCCCGTCGACATAGGAGCAGGCCCGAAGGCGATCTTCGACGAGGTCACCGCGATCTTCGAGCGCCTCAGGAGCGCCCAGGCGCCGGGCCAGCGACTCCTGGCCGTCGGCATGGCCCTGCCCGGGCCCGTGGAGTTCCCGCACGGCCGGCTCATCGGCCCGGCGCGCATGCCCGGCTGGAGCGGCTACGACGCCCAGACCGACCTGCGCGACCGCTTCGACGCGACCGTGGTCGTCGACAACGACGCCAAGGCCGCCGCGATCGGCGAGCACGTCGCCCGCCGCGAGGCCGGAGACATGATCTACGTCAAGGCCGGCACCGGCATCGGGGGCTGCCTCGTCAGCGGCGGCCAGGTCTACCGCGGCGGGCGCGGCCTGAGCGGCGACGTCACCCACGTGCGGGTGGCCGACAGCGGCGAGCGCGAGTGCTCCTGCGGCAGCCGCGGCTGCCTGGAGACCGCCGCCAGCGGCGCCGCGCTCGCCCGCGAGCTGGCCGGGCGCGGACTGCCGGTGACCAGCACGCGCGACGTCATCGCCGCCACCGTCAACGCCGATCCCGCGGTGGTCACTCTGGTACGGCATGCGGGCCGGCTGCTCGGCGTCGCGCTGTCGGGACTGGTCAACTTCCTCAACCCCGACAGCGTCGTCATCGGCGGCTCGCTGTCGAGTCTCGACGTCTACGTGGCGGCGGTCCGAGGCATGCTCTACGAGCGCTGCCTGCCGCCCCTGACCCAGACGCTGTCCATCGAGGCGAGCCTGGCCGGCCGCGACGCGGCACTGATCGGGCTCGGCCGGCTCCTGCGCGAGTCGGCCGACCTCCGCCCGGCCTAGCGCCTCCCCGAGCGAACTCGTAGAAAGCAGAAAGCAGCACCGTGTCCTTGCGCATCGCCATCTGCGGCATCCACATCGAGTCCAGCACCTTCTCCCCGCACCTGAGCGGCGCGGCCGACTTCGACGTCACCCGGGGCCAAGCCCTGCTCGACCGGTACGGCTGGCGCGGCGACGCGTGGGCCGCCGACGTGGAATGGGTGCCGCTCGTGCACGCCCGCGCCCTGCCCGGCGGGGCCGTCGAGCCCGCCGCCTACGACGCGTGGCGGGCCGAGATCGTCGAAGGCCTGGCCGACGGCCGCTTCGACGGCGTGCTGCTGGACATCCACGGCGCGATGAGCGTCGTGGGCCGCCAGGACGCCGAAGGCGACCTGATCACCGCGATCCGCGAGGTGATCGGCGCCGAACCCCTCGTGTCGGCGGCCATGGACCTGCACGGCAACGTCTCCCCCACCCTGTTCGCCGGCTGCGACCTGCTGACCTGCTACCGCACCGCGCCGCACGTGGACGTGTGGGAGACCCGCGAGCGCGCCGCCCGCAACCTGGTGGACGCGCTCCGCCTGGGCCGGCGCCCGCACAAGTCCCTGGTGCACGTGCCGATCCTGCTGCCCGGCGAGATGACCAGCACCCGCGTCGAGCCCGCCCGCGGGCTGTACGCGCGCATCCCCGAGATCGAGGCCAGGCCCGGCGTCATCGACGCGGCCATCTGGATCGGCTTCGCCTGGGCCGACGAGCCGCGCTGCACCGGCGCGGTCGTCGCCACCGGCACCGACGCCGCCGCCACCGAGCAGGCCGCCCGCGAGCTGGGGCAGGCGTTCTGGGACGCCCGCGACGACTTCGCCTTCGTCGCGCCGGCGGCCACCATGGACGAGTGCCTGGACGCCGCGCTCAAGGACGGCGCGGCCCGGCCGTACTTCATCAGCGACTCCGGCGACAACCCCGGTGCGGGCGGCGCCGACGACGTCACCTACGCCCTGGAGCGGATGCTGGCCCGGCCCGAGATCGCCGGCGGATCGGTCCGCGCGGTCTTCGCCTCGCTGTTCGACCCCGAGGCCGTGGCCCGCATCGGTCACCTGCCGATCGGCTCGCCTGTCGCCGTGCGCGCCGGCGGCCGCATCGACTCGCGCCCGCCGGGGCCGCTGCTGCTGGAGGGCGTCCTGGAGGCCGTGGCCGACGACCCGGACGGCGGTCGTGTGGTCAGCGTCCGCATCGGCGGGCTGAGCGTGTTCCTCACCTCGCGCCGCATGCAGTACCGGCTGCTGGAGTCCTACCGGCTGCTGGGCGTGGACGTCGCCGAGGTGGACGTGGTCACCGTCAAGATCGGCTACCTGGAGCCCGAGCTCTTCGAGGCGGCGGCCGACTGGATGCTGGCCCTCACCCCCGGAGGCGTGGACCAGGACCTGCAGCGCCTGCCGTACCGGAACCTGCAGCGGCCGATCTTCCCGCTGGACGCCGACGCTGCGCTGAGCTCTTAGCGGAGGAAGCCGCGCCCCGGCTTCCTGGTCATCGTGCGGGGCCGGCCACATCATCGCCGAAGACTGCCGCGAGGGCCTTGCCGACCAGGCCCGGCAGATCGGTCCGCCCGTCGTCCTCGGCCCAGCGCACCATCGCCGTGTGCAGAGCGGCCAGGCACGCACTGGCCGCCGCCTGCGCCTCGAACGCCGCGTCGGGGTCGGCGTCGCCATCCTCCAGAGCACCGATGATGGCCTGCTGGAGGGCGTACTGGTTGTCCAGATGCCTGGCCCGCAGCGCAGGCGTCGCGATCATGAGCTGCAGGCGGACGAGCAGAAACCGCCGATCCGCCGCCGCGTCGTCGCCAGTCAGGGCGGCGGCCGCCGCGACGAGCGCCCCACCGATGCGGCGAACCAGGGGCTGACCGGCGGGCGAGGCGGCCACCCGCTCCGCGATCAGCTCGCCGTACTGGTCGCTCAGCACGAGGTCTTCCTTGGTCGGGAAGTGCCGGTAGACGGTCATGGGCGACACACCGGCCGCCTCGGCGACATCGTTCATGGTCGTCGCGTCATATCCGCGCTCGCTGAACAACCGGGTCGCATGCGCCTGGATCGTGCGCTGCGTCTGCACTCGTCGTCGCGCTCGCAGGGTTGAGGGCTCCTCAGGCATGTGATAGACACTACCACCGCGATAGTGACTACCACTCAGGTAGTGACTAACAGACGGGAGCGGCGGCACACATGGACGACCTGAACGGCAGAACCGCTTTGGTGACCGGAGCCTCTCGCGGCATCGGCCAGGCGATCGCGACCCGGCTGGCGGCCAGGGGCGCGACGGTGATCGTGCACTTCGGCACGGACGAGGACGGCGCGAAGGCGACGGTCGCCGAGATCGAGCGCGGCGGCAGCACCGCCCTCGCCGTCCAGGCCGAGCTGGGCGTGGACGGCGACGTGGACCAGCTCTTCGCGGGAGTCGAGGCCGGCCTGGCCGGACGGCCGCTCGACATCGTCGTCAACAACGCCGCGGCTCCACCCGCCGGCCCGCTCGGAACCACGACCCGGGCCGAGTTCGACCACCTCTTCGCGGTGAACGTCCGGGCACCGTACTTCATCATCCAGCGGGCGCTGCCTCTGATGCGCGACGGCGGACGCATCATCACGATCTCGTCAGTAGCCACCCGCATGGCCAACCCCGCCCAGACGTCCTTCGCCATGACCAAGGGCGCCGTCGAGACCATGACTCTGACCTTGGCCAACGAACTCGGCGTCCGCGGGATCACCGTGAACGCGGTCGCCCCCGGCGCCACCAGAACGCCCGCCAACTCCGCCGTCTTCGAACCGCCGGGTTTGGCCGCTTTCATCGCCGGATCGACCGCGCTCGACCGTCTCGGCGACGCCGGCGACGTCGCCGACGTGGTCGCGTTCCTCGCCTCCGACGCCGCCCGCTGGATCACCGGCCAGACCGTCGACGCCAGCGGCGGCCTGTTCCTGGGCCCCCGCACCTGACGCCGCGGCCTCGGCACCGTGCCTGCTCCTCCCGGCTCAGATCCCCCAGCCAAGGACGCGGCCGGGCTGGCCGGTCAGACGCAGGGGATGCTGTAGGGGCGGCTCTGCGAGACGACGGTGCCGTCGGTGCCGAGGACTTCGAGCCGCCACACACCGGACCCGCCGTCAGCCGAGAGCCAGGTCCTGCTGACGTTCTGCCGGCCGGCGCCGGCGAAGGACAGGGACGTCCACGCGTCTCGCGTCCACACCCCTTCCAAGCTGTCGTAGCGGGCCCAGGCGTAGGGCAGGGTGCGCATGGCGCTGCTCTCGACGTAACCCCTCATCACGTACTTGTACGGCGTGCCGGTGCGGCAGTTGCCGGCGGTGCGGGTCATCTCGGTGAACTCAGCGCTCACGCACACCGTCCGGTAGTACTCCTGCGTGTTCGCGCCTGTCATCGGGGCGGGGGTGAGCACCTGCACCTGGATCGAGCTGCCGCCGTCGTACTGCGGGACGGGCTGGCGCTGGAAGGGCGCGCTGACGGTCTTGGTGCCGGGCTCGGTGAAGACGATCTCGCGCTCGTCCCCCAGGCCGCCCGGCAGGGGCCGGTCGTCGTAGGCGCTCCAGCGGTAGCGGACCGTCTGCGCGATCGGCGAGCTGATCTGGGCACTGACGGTGTGCACGACATCGGTGCCGCAGCGGCCGACGTAGATCGGGGCGGGCTGGATCTGCGGACGGCTGAGGACGGGGTCGACGCACGAGACCTGGTAGGAGACACTCGCCTGGGCCTGGTTGGCTCCCTTGACGATGAGCGTCCGGGTCCGGGGGCCGAAGCCGTCGTAGTGTCTGATCATCCCCGTGACGGCATGCGTTCCGGCCTCGGTGAAGACGATGTGGTTCCACTGCGCCCAGACGTCGGCCCATTGGTAGGTCACCAGGCCGGGACCGCCGGCGGTGATCGTGGCGGTCGTGGTGAACGGAACACCCGGCGCGCAGACGCCGGCGTACGACGGCGGCTGGACCTCGCCCGCCACCACCGACACCGTCGGACGCTCCTCCTCCAGAGCCCCGGCCTCGGCCCGAGCCGGAACCGCCCCGGCCAGCAGCAACGCGGCCACCGCCGTCACGACACTCCATACCCGCATGTCTCGTCCTTTTCCGAAGGGTAGGAGGCGATCATGCGTGGGTGGACTTGCGGCACGATGGGAACCCGCTTGGACCGGCCCACCCCCTCCCACATCAGCCACCTACGAACCTAGACCAGTTCGCGGTAGGCAGCGCGCCGCGGCGGCCCGCAGCGTTCCCGGGTTTTGTCGGACCCCCGGAGTAGGGTCCGAGAAGGTTCCCGACGTGGAAGGGGTCTACACCGGCATGATCACGCACACGCTCAAGACCGAAGAGGCCGACCTCGTCTACGACGTCCGCGGCCCGCTGCCCACGGCGGACGGGCGGCCGCCGTTGTTCATGATCGGTCAGCCGATGGACGCCGCCGGCTTCACCTCGCTGGCCGAGCACTCCGCCGAGCGCACGGTGGTCACGTACGACCCGCGCGGGCTCGGCCGCAGCGCGCGCAGGGACGGCAGGGTCGACCACTCGCCCACCACCCAGGCGGCGGACGTGCACGCCGTCATCGAGGCGCTCGGCGCGGGGCCGGTCGACATGTTCGCCAGCAGCGGAGGTGCGGTGACCGCGCTCGCGCTCGTCGCCGCGTACCCGCAGGATGTCGTCACGCTGGTGGCGCACGAGCCGCCGCTCGTCTCGCTGCTGCCGGACGCCGAGGCGGCCGAGCGAGCGGGTGCGGCCGTCCGTGAGGCGTACCAGAAGAGCGGCTGGGGCGCCGGAATGGCGGCGTTCATGGCGATGACCCAGTGGACGGGCGAGTTCACCGACGCGTACTTCGCCCAGCCAGCGCCGGATCCGGCCGCTTTCGGGATGCCGGTCGAGGACGACGGGTCGCGCGACGACCCGCTGCTGTCCGACCGTTCAGCCGCGGTCACCAGCTACCGGCCCGACGTCGAGGCGCTCGCCGCGGCGCCGACGCGGGTCGTCATCGCCGTGGGCGAGGAGTCCGCGGAGACGCTCACCGGCCGCACCGCGGTGGCCACGGCCGGATTGCTGGGCCAGGAGGCCACGGTCTTCCCGAGCCACCACGGTGGTTTCATCGGCGGCGAGTACGGCTACGCGGGGCAGCCGGAGGCGTTCGCGCGGAAGCTGCGCGAGGTGCTCAACGGCTGAGCGCTCACCGGCTCAGCCGCGACAACGCGGACGACATGTGCTTGAGCCGGATCCCGTTGACCCGCCCCCGTACCGGTTCGAGCACGATCGTCGCCGCGTCCTGCGGCACGTGCCGCAGGTCATGGGTGATCAGGATCGTCGTCCGCCCGGCCATCAGCCGGCGCATCGGCTCCATCACCCGGGCCGCCGTCGCCGCGTCCAGGCCGGTCATCGGCTCGTCGAGCACCAGCACCGGCGAGTCCCGCAGCAACGCCCGGGCGATCGCGATGCGCTGGAGCTGGCCGCCGGACAGCAGCCGGCCCCGCTGCCCGAGCGGTGTGTCGTACTTGTCGGGCAGCCGGTTGATGAAGTCGTGCGCGTCCGCCAGCTTGGCGGCCCACACGACCTCCTCGAAGGTCGCCCCCGGCTTGCCGTACGCGATGTTGTCGCGTGCCGTACCCGAGAACAGCAGGTTCTCCTGCTGCAGGATGGTGATCTGGTCGCGGAGCGAGGCGCTGGTGAAGTCGCGGATGTCCGTGCCGTCCAGCAGGATCCGGCCGCCGGAGGGCTCGTAGAAGCGCAGCAGCAGCTTGGCCACCGTCGACTTGCCGGCGCCGCTCGGGCCGGTGAAGACGATGGTCTGGCCGGGTTCGACGGTGAAGGACAGATCGGCCAGCGTGGGCCTGGTGCGGTCAGGGTAGGTGAAGTCGACGTGCTCGAATGTGATCCGTCCGGCGACGGGGCCGGTCAGCGGCCTGGCCGTCGGGGTGTCGCGCACGCCGGGGCGGGCCTCGAGCACCTCCATCACGCGGTCGGAGCCGGCCGCGGCCTCGGAGACGTTGAGCGCCAGCTCGCCCAGGCTCTGGACGGCAGGGTAGAGGAAGGCCAGGTAGGCGGCGAACGCCAGCAGACCGCCGATCGTCAGGCGGCCGGCCGCGATCTCCCACGCGCCGAAGCCCAGGATGATGATCATGCAGATGGTTTCCAGCACCTGTACGGCGGGGCCGTACAGTCCGGAGAGCCAGGCCTGCGACATGTTGGCCCGCAGCCAGGACTCGCCCTGCCGGTGCAGGTGGCTCGCCTCGGCGTCCTGCCGGTTGTAGGCCTGGACCAGGGTCTGGTTGGACAGGCTCTCCTCGATGACGCTGTTCATCATGCCGTTGCTCTGCCGCTCGCGCGCCGCCGCGACCCGGAACTTGGCGGCGAACAGCTTGGAGATGATGATGAAGCCGGGGACGAGCGCGAACGTGATCAGCGCGAGGTCCCAGCGCACGATGAACGCGGCCGTGGCGAAGACGATCACGCTGACGACCGTCGTGAACGCCTTGATCAGACCGGAGCCGACCAGCGTCTCGATGGCCTCGATGTCGTCGGTGAGCCTGGCCATCAGGTCGCCCAGCCGCCGGTTGTTGAAGAAGTCCGGCGTGAGCGTCTGGACGTGCGCGAACACCCGGTCGCGCAGTCTCAGCAGGAAGCGCTCGGCCGCCAGCGCCGTGACGTAGGCGCCGCCGAAGGCGGCCAGTCCCGCCAGTACGGCGAGGCCGAGCCAGGTGAGCGCCGGGGTCCAGAAGGCGCCCAGGTCCTGCCGGGCGAGCACCTCGTCGGTGATGACGGCGAACAGGCCGATGGCCGCGACCTCGCACAACGCGGCCACGATGGCCAGGACGCCGCCGAGGACGAACAGCCGGCGAACGCCTCGCGTGTCGGGCCAGAACTCGGCGAAGGCCCTGCGGATCAGGACCGCGGGCGCCAGTTCCGGACCGTGCGACGCCGATCGCGTCCCCGGCCGAGCAGAGAGGGAGAGCCGACGGGAAATCCGCCGACCCTCCCCAGTGGTGGCTACCACCACCACCTCCGTCGCCTGCATCCGCAGAAGTAGCGACGGCGACGACAGCGTCTCCGCCGGCGGCCCCAGCCGCCCCATCCCCAGTCATCCCAGTGATGCGTAGGGAAACTGACAGGAGCCATGATTCCCCTCCTTTGAGCGTGCACCCACACGAAGGTGCGACGTTTGCCGACAAACAGGACGCTAACAGTCGCTCGGGGCGATATCGCGCTTTGTGGGAGTATTTGGGCAGAGGTTTGAGGTCGGGGCTCTGGGCGGTGTGTTCCATAAACGGCCCGGAAACGTGAATCGGGCGCTGTGGCATGCGATCGCGTGCCCTGCTCTCGCTGGGCGGAAGGTCGTTCTGGTCAGCGTTTCCGGCCGCTAGACAGGGCTGGCGTAAAGCCGAAATAAATAGATGAGGTGGTGTCCAATGCGCGCGGCAAACCCACCTATGTAAGCCGCCCGGTGCACGCCATTCCCGCGGCCTACGGGACGCGCCCGACCGCGTGGGGACTCGGTGCTCTTAAAGCGCCGGTTAACGGCCGCCTGACCCCCGCCTAACTCCCACCTGACCGCGCGAACCTACCGGGCCAGGGCCGTACGGAAACCCGGGAACCGGTCCGGCCGGACCCGACCAGGGAACCCACGCTCGCCACCGGTCGAGGGGCGCGGATCATGCGGATGCGGTCGGCTGGTCCCGCGTATAGTGGGGCTAAGCCATACAAAAGCGTCTATATCCGTTCTATGGGAGGCAGAGCCCCTGGCTGAGGGCTTGCTGTTGTGACGAGTCTGAGTAGCGACACGGGACGACACGTCCTTGAGACCGTGTGGCACCGCGCCCCCTTCCCCGTCCTGGTGACGGACGCCGCAGGCGTCATCGTCCAGGCCAACGACGCGGCGCTGGGGCTGCTGCCCGACGCTCTTCCGGGTACGGCGCCGGCCGATACGGGCGCCGCCTGGCTGTCCGACGGCCGGGCTGAGGGAGCGTGGGCGCGCGGGCTCATCGGGCAGACCCTGTTCGAGGCTCGCCCGGTGCGCGAAGGCGACCTCACCGTCTGGTGGCTCGTAGACGTCACCGGCCTCGACCACACCACCCAGGCGCTCCGCGTCGAACGCGAGCGGACGGCCTTCCTCGACCAGGCGTCGAGCGAGCTGCTGTCCTCGCTGAACCTCGACCGGTGCATGGAGGTGACCGCCCGGCTGGCCGCCCGCCATCTGGCCGACGCCGCCATGGTCATCCTGCCGCCGCATCGGCACCGGTACCCGCTGGCCTACTGCGGCCCGGACGGCGTCGTCGTCCGCGACGAGGCGCTCGTCGACCCGGCGACCGTACCCGGCCTGGCCGAGGCTCTGCAGGGCTACCCTCCCCTGCCGTCCCGCTGGATCGACCCCGCCGCCGCTCCCGGCTGGCTGACCCGCGACGGGCTCCACGAGGTGGGTTCGATGGTGGTGAGCGCGCTGCCCGGCCACGGAGTCCCCGCGGGCGCGCTCGTGCTGCTGCGTACCAGCGAGCACGCCTGCTTCTCCGAGGGCGAGGAGGTCTTCGCCCGGCTGTTCGCGGCCCGCGCGGGAGCCGCCATGTCGGCCGCCCGCCTGTACGCCGAGCAGACCCGCATCACCGAGACCCTGATGCGCGAGCTGCTGCCGCCCCGCGTGGGGCACCTGCAGGGCGTCGAGTTCGCCGCCCGCTACCGGCCCGCCGAGGACGCCGCGCTGGTCGGGGGTGACTTCTATGACGTCCATCCGGCGGCGGAACCCGGCCAGGAGACGCTTGCCGTACTCGGCGACGTGGCCGGCAAGGGCCTGGAGGCCGCTGTGCTCACCAGCAAGATCCGGCACACCCTGCAAGCCCTGCTACCGCTGGCCGGCGACCACCAGCGGGTGCTCGAACTGCTCAACGGCGTACTGCTCAAGGGCGGCACCAGCACCCGGTTCGTCACGCTCGTCCTGGCGTCCATCCAGCGCACGGGCGACCGCGTCCGCCTGCGGGTCACCAGCGCGGGACACGCCCCGCCGCTCATCATCCGCAAGGACGGACGCGTGGACGTGGCCGACACCAAGGGCACCCTCATCGGCATGATCGACCGGATCAGCAGCGTCACCGACACCGTGGTGCTCGAACCCGGCGAGACCTGCCTGCTCTACACCGACGGCATCACCGAGGCCAAGGGCGGCCCGCTCGGCGACGAGATGTTCGGTGACGAGCGGCTGATGGAGGAACTGCGGCAGTGCGCCGACATGCCACCCGAGGCGATCACCGAACGGGTGGAGATGTTGTCCTCTCAGTGGGTAGGGGGCGGCGATCACGATGACATGGCCGTCATCGCCATCACAGCACCGCGCGGAGCCCACTGAGCGCGAGGGGGGACGAGGATGACGGACGCGGACAGGTTCTCCGCCTGGCGCGAGAAGCTCTGGAGCGCCGCCGTGTCCGGCGACGAGCACGCCGCCACCGACGCCGCGCTGGCCGCGCTCGACCAGGACCTCTCCCTGGAGAGTCTGCTGCTGGAGGTCGTCGCCCCTGTACAGGCCAGGGTGGGCCGGGAGTGGGAGAGCAACCGGATCACGGTCGCCCAGGAGCACACGGCGACCGCCGTCAACGAACGGGTGCTGGCCGCGCTCGCCCGCCACCCGTCGGCCCGCGCCGCCGCGAGCGGCCCCACCGCGGGACGGATCGCCGTCGCCTGCATCGACGGCGAGTGGCACGCCATGCCGGCCCGGATCCTGTCGGAGGTGCTGCGGCTGCGCGGCTGGCGGGTCGACTACCTCGGCGCCCAGATGCCGACCCCGCAGCTCATCTCCCATCTGCACCGCACGGCCTGTGACGTGGTGGCGTTGTCCAGTTCCATCCCGACGCGGCTGCCCACGGCACACGCCGCGATCACCGCCTGCCAGGCGACCGGCACGCCGGTGATGGTCGGCGGCGCCGCGTTCGGGCCGGACGGCCGCTACGCCCGCCTGCTCGGCGCGGACGCCTGGGCCCCGCACGGTCGCGCCGCCGCGGACCGGCTCGCGGCCGGCCCGCTGCCCCGCCCGCCCGCCGCCCGCCTGGCCGTGGACGACCTGCCGCATCTGGAGGACCAGGAGTACACCCTGGTCAGCCGCTCGGCCCGGTCCCTGGTCAGGGAGGTCATGGCCGGTCTGGAGGCCCGCATCCCCGCGATGGCCGACTACACCCCGCGGCAGCGTAGGCACACCGCGGAGGACGTCGCGCACATCGTCGACTTCCTGACCGCCGCGCTGTACGTGAACGATCCCGAGTTGTTCGGCCGCTTCCTCGCCTGGACGGCCGGCGTCCTGAGCGCCAGGGGCGTCCCCGCCGTCTCGTTGCTGCCCGCCCTCGAGATCCTGGGCGGGCGGCTGGAGGACTTCCCGCGAGCCTCGGCCCTGATCGTTCACGGGCGGGACACCGTACGAGCGGCCTCCCCCGAGATCAGCACCGTCCCCGTCCGTGGAAAGAGCACATGACCACCTCCGCCCCTGATCCGCTCAGCCTCGTCCTGACCTCTCCCCGACCCGGTACGGCACGCCTGACCATCGACGGCGACCTCGACTACAACACCGCGGACGAGCTCATGGCCGCCGCCCTCACCGCCCTCGACGGCGCCGAGCTGAGCGATCTGTACCTCGACTGCGGCGGCATGGGGTTCTGCGACTCCAGCGGGCTGGCCACCCTGCTGCGGATCCACCAGCACGCGGGCGCGGCCGGGACGCGGCTGCACCTGGAGAAGCGCCCCCTGGTGCTGGAGCGGCTGCTGGACATCAGCGGCACCTACGAATACCTCACCGGCGCCCCGGCGACGGACACCTAGGTCCACGGGGCTTCTACCAGCATCTATGCGAGATCCGATATCGGCCGTCTTTTGATATCGATATTGGACAGCATCTCTATCGTGTGATGATCTTCTGCGCATGAAGAAGGCACTCCCCCAAGCCCTCCGCTCCGGGCTGGGCGTCATCGCCCTCATCTCGCTCACCCTCCTCGGCGCTCCCGTGCCCGGGGGCATCGCCCACGCCGACGTCCCCGTCATCGCCACGGTCCGGCCGGACACGACGGTGCGCGACGACCTGCGCGCGGTGTTCGACAAGGCCGGGGTCCGAGGCACGTTCGCGCTGCTGAACGTCTCGGCCAGGACGACCACCGTGGTGAACCGCAAGCGAGCCGAGACGCCGCTGGTCCCCGCCTCCAGTTTCAAGGTCCCGCACGCGCTGGTCGCGCTGGAGACCGGCGTGGTCAAGAGCCCCGACGAAGTGATCCCGTGGGACGGCACGCCGCAGCCGTTCCCCGAGTGGGAGCAGGACATGAGCATGCGCGAGGCCGTCCGCGTCTCCAACGCCGCTGCCTTCCAGGTGATCGCCCGGCGGATCGGCCTCCAGCGCGAGCGGCAGTGGTTGCACCGGCTGGGCTACGGCAACCGCGAGACCGGGACGGTGGTGGACCGGTTCTGGCTGGACGGGCCGCTGAAGATCTCGGCGGTCGAGCAGAGCCGGTTCATGGCCCGCCTGGCCGCCGAGCGCCTACCGGCCGGCCGCGAGCACCAGCGGACCGTCCGGGACTTGATCCTGCAGGAGAGCAAGGACGGATATGCGCTGTACGCCAAGTCAGGGTGGCAGAACGCGCCCGGGCCCGGCACGGGCTGGTGGACCGGGTGGGTGGAGCGCGCCGGTCGCACGTACACCTTCGCCTTGAACATCGACATCGCGAAGGACGGCGACGCCGCCAAGCGCGCCACGCTGGCGCGGGAGCTGCTGCAGCGGCTGAACGTCCTGCCCACGGCATAAGGGTTAACCGTCGTCGTTCCGGCGGGCCGGCGCGGGCTGGCCGGGCCCGCTGCCTGCCGTACTTCCTGGACCCCTTCCAGGGCCGGGCCACCGGTCCTGTCTAAGCTCAAGCCCATGGCACTGGAATGGGAACAGATCATCGTCGACTCCGCCGACCCCGTCGCTCTCGGACGCTGGTGGGCGGAGGCTCTCGGCTGGGTCGTGGTCGACGAGACGGACGAGATCATCGAGATCCGGCCCGAGCCGGATCGGCTGCCGGGACTGCTCTTCGTGCCGGTCCCCGAGGGCAAGACGTCGAAGAACCGGCTCCACCCCGACTTCCGCCCCGACGACCAGGAGGCCGAGGTCGCCCGGCTGCTCTCCCTCGGCGCCCGGCGCGCCGACACCGTGCAGGACGAGCAGCACTGGGTGACCCTCCTCGACCCGGAGGGCAACGAGTTCTGCATCCTGGGCGAGCGGAAGCACTGAGCCGGCAGCGCGTGTTGCTCGGGTCCCTACCGCCGGAGGCCGGTCGTCGCCGGATCGGCGGAAACGGCGGGGGTCCGGGGCCAGGTCCACGCGGAGCGCAGGACGAAGGCCAGGAGCAGCACCTCGATGCCGATGGAGAGGCCGTAGGAGGCCCACTCCCAGGACTCCCCCAGCGCGTTGATCACCGAGTAGGGGATGTAGAGCGCTGCCACGACCAGGTTCACGGTGCGGTTCACCCGGGCTGGAAGCGTCATGGAGAGCATCACCATCAGGCTAGGGATCCCCACGGACGCGACGAACATGGTCAGCAACGCCGGGCTGATGGTGAACCCGAAGACCACCCCGGCCTGGATGTCGGCGAGGGTGCCGGGCTTGTAGAGGTGGAAGTAGTCGACGTAGATGTAGAGGAACATGAAGCTGGTCCACGCGGCGGCGAGCTTGGCCTGCACGGGGATCGGCGGGTTGGCGAGCAGGGTCGGGGTCTTCGTCCGGACGGTCATCGGTCCTTCTTTCGTATCGGGAGGAGACGCACTTTCGTATCGGAAGGAGACGCACCGAATTCGGTCGCTCTGACGTCGGTCCGGTCGTCAGACGGTGACGACGACCTTCCCTCGGGTGTGGCCGGCCGCGACGTGCCGGAGGGCGTCGGCCGCTTCGTCGAGGCGGTAGGTGCGGTCGATGACCGGCCTGACCTGCCCGGTCGCGAGCAGCTCGGCCAGGGTGAGCAGGTCCTGGCGCTTCTCGACCGACAGGAAGGGCTTCAGCCGCTGCCGGGTGAACCCGGACAGCACGTGCGCCCTGACGATTCGGCCGAGGGGACCGAACCAGCGCCCGCCGCGTCCGCTGTTGGGGATGAGGGTGCCGGTGGGCGCCAGCGCCCGGCGGACAGCCGCCAGCGGCTGGGCCTCCACGTTGTCGAGGATGACGTCGTAGCGCTTCCCCGTGCGGGTGAAGTCGGCCTGCGTGTAGTCGACGACGTGGTCGGCCCCGAGCGACCGGACCAGGTCGACGTTGCGCGTGCTGCACACGCCCGTCACCTCGGCGCCGAACGCCTTGGCGATCTGTACGGCGAAGCCGCCCACGCCGCCCGACGCGCCCGTGACCAGCACCGCCTGGCCCGGTCGCACGTTCGCGACGTCGCGTAAGGCCTGCAACGCCGTCGTGGCCGACGTGGGTACCGCCGCCGCCTCCACGACCGGCAGGTCGGCGGGCACGGGCACGAGGTGGTCCGCCGGGACGCAGGCGTACTCCGCGAGCGTTCCGGCGGTGCTCCAGCCGAACACCTCGTCGCCGGGGCGGAGCGCGGTGACCTCCTCTCCGACCGCTGCCACCACGCCGGCGAGGTCCCTGCCCGGGATCCCGTGGCGCGGCCGGCGGAGCCCGAACGCCAGGCGCACCACGTACGGCTCGCCAGTCAGGACGAAGTAGTCGCCGGGATGCACCGAGGCCGCGCCCACCTGGACGAGCACCTCGCCCCGACCGGGCACCGGTCGGGGCACCTCGGACGATCGGAGCACCGAGGGCGGGCCGTAACGGTGGTGGACGGCGGCCCGCATCATCCCCGGCCCCAGGCGTGCTCCGGCATTCGCTTCGTGTTCTCCCACAGAAGCCCCCTCGCCGCGTTCGTACGCTGTACGTCGTACGCTGTACTATTATCGTACGTTGTACTATTGTCAAGCCGTCGAGAGCGAGGAGACCCGTGCCCGCGAGGGAACACCGCCAGGTCGCATCAGACACGGTGCTGAGCAAGCAGCGGGTGGTGACCGAAGCGGTCCGGCTCGCCGACAGCGAGGGGGTCGACGGCCTGAGCATGCGCCGCCTGGCCGGCGCGCTCGGCGCGGGCGCGATGTCGCTCTACCACTACGTGGCGAGCAAGACGGAGCTGCTGGACGCCATGATCGACGCCGTCTTCGAGGAGATCGAGCTCCCGCCCGAGGAGGCCGACTGGCAGACGGCGATGCGCCGGCGGGCGGTGTCCGCCCGAGAGGTCCTCGCCCGCCACCCGTGGGCGATCGGCCTCATGGAGTCACGGACCACGCCGGGCCCCGCGAACCTCCGCCACCGCGAAGCCGTCACCGCCTGCCTGCGGAGAGCCGGCTTCCCGATCCTGATGGCGACACACGCCAACTGGCTGCTCGACAGCTACGTCTACGGCTTCGCCCTGCAGGAGGCCAGCCTGCCGTTCGACACCGCCGATGAGCTCGCAGGCCTGACCGAGGACGTCTTCCTGCCCCAGCTTCCTCCGGACGAGTTCCCTTACCTCAACGAGTCCGCCGCGGCGCTCGTCGCCGCCGGCTACGACCCCAGGGAGGAGTTCACCTTCGGCCTCGACCTCGTCCTGGCCGCCCTCGAACCCCTGAGAACCTCCGCCTAGCGACCCTCACGAACCGCCGCCGGCCCGACGCCTCAGACGCCGTCCAGGAGCCACCGCAGCATGGCAGGCGTGGCAGCGAAATGACCGGCGTGACCCGCGTCGTCCGCCTCGATGAGCGTCGCGGACGGGATACGGCCCGCCAGCCACCGCCCGTGCGTCACCGGGACGACCGTGTCCAAAGACCCGTGCCAGATCCGCACCGGCACACCGATCACCGCCGGATCGAACCCCCACGGCAGGCCGTACAGGGCGAACTCGTCATCGATCCACCCCTCCTTGCCGGGCCGTACGGCTTCCGCGAAAGCCGCACCGAGCATGGCCTGAACCTCGGGCTGGGCCAGAACCGCCTGCTCGGCGGGCGGCAGCAACGCAGCGGGGCTGTCGCTCTCCTCGTCCTCGGCGAACAGCTTGACCAGAGCGTCCCTGCCGACCAGCGCAGCCTCGGAGGAGCGACGGTTGCTCTCCATCATGCCGCCCGTCCAGTCCAACCCCTGCGCGTCACACGGCGCCAAGCTAGCCAGTGACGCGGCGCGCGTGACGCGGTCCGGATGGCGAGCGGCGAAGGCGAGCGCGTGCGGACCACCTCCGGAGACCCCGAACACGGGGAAGCGGTCGAGTCCGAGGGCGTCGGCGATCGCGCGGATGTCGTCGGCGGCATCCACCACCCGGCGTCCGCCGTGCGGCGTGGACCGCCCGAAACCGGGCCGGTCATAGGTGATCAGCCGAATGCCCAGCTCGGTGAACAGCTCAGGGTGCGGGTAGCGCGCCAGACGGCTCATAGGCGTGCCGTGGGTGTACACGACGGGCCTGCCGCCGGGCTCCCCCCACTCCTCGACGGCCAGGGTACGGCCGTCGGCCGCCTTCACCTCACGCACGCTCGAACTCCTTCGCCACGCATTCTGCTGCCACCCACGCTAGCGGGCCCTTGCCAGGAGGATGCGGCCCGAACGCGCCACAAAGCGGACGAAAGACGCCATCCACATAAGCTCGTCGTTGTGATCGAGGGCACCGTGTCGACCCAGTTAACCCGGCTACTGGCCGGCGCCGCAGGCGCGAACGCCGCAGTGGCGCCCTTCGCCGGCGAACTCCACGACGACCTGGTGCGAGTGCCCGCGTCCCTCACCGACTCGCTCTGGCAGGAACTGACCGGTGTCACCGCCGCTCAACTCGTCCGCGCCCTGCCCGATCAGGGCGTCGGCCTGTGGAGCCAACTGTTCAGCGGCGGCGAGACCCTCCTGGACGGCCTGCGAGACGCCGCCCGCTACCTCCCCCTCCTCGCGGACCCGGCCACCGAGTCGATCGAGGTGATCGACAACGGCGAGCTGACCACCGTACGCCACAGCTCCACCACCCGCCTGCCTCCGGCAGTGGCCGCCACCCGGATCGAGTTCGGCCTCGGCGTAGTCCTCGAACAGCTACGCCGCGCCGCCGCCAGAACCGTCACGCCCGTGCACGCCGGGTTCGCCCATGCCGCCCCCCGGCATCACGACGACCTCGTCAACCTGTTCGGCAGCGGAAACCTCGCCTTCGCCGCCGAATCCAACACCTTGACCTTCCTCACCGCCGACCTCACCACGCCTCTGCCATACGTCAGACCCGGCCTGGCCACGGTGCTGCGTCAGCACGCCAACCTCGTCCTGCGTGCCGTACGCCCAGCCTCAACCTGGCACGACAAATTCCGCGCCGCCGTCACCGCCGCGCTCCGCGACGGCGACTGCTCCTTGCGTACGGTCGCCACCCGCCTGTCCCTCAGCCCCCGCACACTGCAGCGCCGCCTGACCGAGCAAGGCACCACCTGGCGGACCGAACTCGAGACAGTACGGCAGAGCAGAGCGGTCCGCCTGCTGCAGAACACCGACCTCACCGTCGACGCCATCGCCGACCGAGTCGGCTACAGCGACGCCCGATCCCTGCGCCGCGCCACCCAGCGCTGGCACGGCACCTCACCACGCACCGTACGCGCGAAGTCCACCCGAGCAGGACCCACAGTTGTCCCAGGTGCGTAAGCTGCCGGTCCGTCCTCGGCCGACCGAAGACGAACCAATCTCTGCCTCCTTCGGAAGGCTCTGATCGGCGAGGAATCCACCGCGACCCGAGAGAAGTCGAGCGCGTCGGCTGCGCGCAGCCAATCGAGCACGACCTGGTGCAGGCAGCACGAACAAGACGCCCAGCAACGCCAGCCGGTCATCCAGCCGCCTGCGCCTCGGATGACGGAAACGGCGCCGACGCTTCGGCAACAAGGCAGCGGCTACATCGAGGGATCAGAGCACGTGTTCGCGTCGCCGGTCGCCAGACTCACGGCCCAAGTGCGTAGTCGTCCGTTCCGGCGACATCCAAGGTGGCCCCCAATTGCCAGCCCTTGCTACGGTTGCGAAGCAATCTGATCACGGTCCACGGGCATCCGATCATCGTCCTGGCATGGTGCGGTGGCGCGGCTCCGGAAGGGGTCGACATCTCCCACCACGAGGACGCCGCGGGCTCGCGGAGCACCATGCCCGGGCCTTCGTCAGCAGCGACAGTCGTGGACGACGTGGACTTCATCGCACCGGCTCTGCGCGGGCAGAGCGCGTCCGTCCGCCTGGACGCTCCAGATGATGGCTGGGCGGTGGAGCCGAAACCGTTCGTGCTGCGCCCGGGGGTGCTTTATCACGCGTTCGGCTACCAAGGGCGAGGCTCCACCCAAGTCAACACCAACCAGGTCAGCTTCTCCGCCGAGAGCGTGGCAAAGCTCAAGCCGGGATGGGTGCTGGTCCAGCGGTACAACGAGAGACGGTCACCGCCCGCGTGGGACGACGCTGCGATCACTCGGGAAGAGTTCGACCGCCAAGGCCAGGATCCGGCCAACTGTCAATGATCGGTTGTCTTCGTAGCTGCCACCCCTCCAGTGCGCGCACTGTTGTTTCAGTGGCCGCTGGGACACCCATGGCGACGTGGCGTCGCCAGCCCGAGAGTCTGACTCAGCGAGCAACCTGGACCGCTTCAAGAGAGCCGTATTCCGGCCGAGACCGGACTGGCCGACCAGGCGGCGCCGGCACGGTTATCACCATCCGTCCTGCGCACTCACCACCTGGTCACGTTCGGCACTCCGTCTCCTTCCGCAGTAGTCGGCGGGCAATCGACGAATACCGCGGAGCTGCCTGGTCGACTCGACGAAATACCAGCTTGAGCGCGCTGCCGGATACGCCGTCACCCAGAGCCTGCCCACCTGAGCAGGCAGCAAAGGTCAGCGGCCCACGCGAAGCCGTTCCGGGGCTATCTGCGCAGTTTGGTGAGCAAGTCCGTCAGGGCCCTTCTGCGCCGGGCGGCGCCGGGGTCCTCAGGATCGTCCTCCTTGGCCAGGTAGGCCGTACAACCTGCCGTGCACTGCTCGATGATCAGGCGGCGCGCGTCGTAGTGCCGTCGGCGCTCCAGCCCTACCGCGTCACGTTCCCGTAGGCGGGCTTCCTGCAGTTGCTTGACCCGGCCGCTGGCCAGCAGATGGAACTCGGCCTCACGGTTGTCCGGATCGGCCGCCAGCAGCCGCTCCATCGCGTTGGCGATCATGATGCCCTCGGCGTTCTCGAGCCGGTTGAGCGTGGCGGCGGTGACCAGAGTGCGGCGGTCCCGCACCGATCTGTGATCCGTCCAGGAGCCGAAGTCCCTGGTGATGTCCGCCGGGTCGGGCCCCGGGGGTCCCTCGCCGATCCAGTAGTTGTAGGCGACGGCCAGCAGGCGCTTCAGGTCCTCGGTCTCCGCCTCGGCGAGCAGGTCGCGCAGTCGGCCACACGCGGAGACGAAGTTTTTGGCGTCGAGGTCGACCTCGACGAGGCTGCGCGCGATCCTGGTCCGTCCTGTGGGCGAGAAGGCGAGTTCCCGCGCCGTGTCGAGGGTCGCGTAGGCCGCCTTGTGGTCGCCGAGCATGCTGAGCAGGGTCGACTTCATGACGGGCGGGCCGGAGGCGCCCTCCAGCCGGGCGGTCCAGCGGGTGAGTGCCGTGATCGCGTGGCCGAGGAGGGTCCTGGTCTGGCGGTCGAGGTCGTCGGGGCCGTCCCTGTTCTGCCGGTGGGTGTTCGCGGCCGTGAATGCCTGAACGACCGCCGGCGTGTGCGCCATGTCCGGGTCGTCCATGACCTTGATGTATTTCTCCGGCAGACCGACCCTGACCCAGGACTCCCCCGTCCCCCGGTAGCGGCGCGGGAACAGCGGATCGTCCTCCTGAGCCTCCGTGCGCATCGTCGACAGCGCCACTCTGGTGGCGAGCTCGGCGAGATCGTTGATCTCCCTGACGTTGTCGGCCGGGTCGCGCCCCGAGTCGATGCGCTGCACGACCGCCAGCGTCGCAGCGTCGTCAGGATCGAGCGCGATCCGGTCGATCTCCCGCAGGCTGGCTACGACGTCGCCTGAGTAGACCGACACGCACCAGGTGCGGTCACTCACCAGGGCGTTCCGAATCCTGTGCTTGCTACGGAACAACGACTCGACGATGCCGGCGTGCGCCTCGTCCTCCGCTTCCTTGGCCTGGGAGCTCAACGGGACCGACGGTTCCGACAGGGAGCGTACGCACAGCTCGGCGAACCTCTCACCCGTCCCGCCGCGCAAGGACGCACAGGCGATCCGGATCTCCTCCTCCAACCGGGCCTTCGTCTCCTGCGGCAGCTCCCCGTCGGCATCCGGGCGGCTGATCCCGAATCTCAACCGGTCGCCCCGACCCAGCAGGCGCCGGTTGAGCAGTTCCAGACGCAGATGCGCGTTGTGGGCGCCGACCCGGCCCGTCCCGGAGAGCGCTGTCGTGATCTCCCTGTAGCCCTCCTCGCCGGTGTCGCGGGAGGCCAGCAGCGACGCCGTGCCGAACGCCCCCGCCAGCGTCGCGTGGATCTCAGCGCGCTCCCGCGCATGCTCACGCGGATCATCGGCGATGAGCGCCTTCAGGTAGAGCGCCTCCAAGCACGCGCCCCACGCCGCAGCTGCGGACGCCGGATCACCACCGACGGTCTGCGCCACCGCCAGATCGTGCAGAACGGCCTGGTCGAACGGCCGGCGGCGGAGCATCACGCTCCAGGCCCGCCGTGCCTGCACCCGCTGGCCGGTCCGGTGCAGCGTCTCGGCCTCGCGACCCGCGATGTAGCGACGCAGGGGCTCCAGTTCCACCGCATCGCCGACGGCGGCGCGCGCCCGGGTGAACACCTCCGCCATCACCTCGTCAGCCAGCGCCAGCGCGGCCGCGACCTGCTCGCGCGGCGGGAGGCCGGAATCCACGGCGACGACCCGCTCAACCGGTTCCGGGCTCCTCGCCGAAGGCGGCTCCGCGAAGCACTCCCGCACCGCCGTCAGCAGCTTGCGCGTCTCGTCGGTCGGCGTCGGCTCTCCCCCGGCCAGCGTCGACGTCTTGTCCAGCCTGCCCCTGGCCCGCTTCAACTGGGCGTTCGGCTTGTTCTTGTCGGGACTCTGCAGGCTGCTCTTGAGGGCGGCGCGCCGCTCCCGGAACTCCTCCGGCGACAAGCCGCCACGGTCGGCCTTCTCCAGCTCGTCCGTCTCGGCCATCATCCGTACCGCTCCGTCCGCAAGCAGGTCGACTGCGCTGGTCAGCGCGGCGACGTCACCGGCGAGCCGGGCGCGCTCCTGGCTGTCTTTCGGGTTCGGAGACTTCGCCGCCTCTTTCGCCAGCGCCAGGAGCTCGCCGTGGAGCTTCCAGAATCGCCGCAGCTCGTCCTCGAGGGCGATCAGGCGCTCTGCGGCCGTCCCCGTCTCACCTTTCGGCGTGTCCTCTGGCATCGCGCGCACCGGCGCAGGCGCCAGGGCACGCACTGCGGCCAGCAGTCCGGACACGCACTGTGCGGCCTCGGCCGGATGTGGATCGCGCGCCGCCGCGAGAAGTTCCCTGGCCACGCGGTGAGTGTTCAGATCGGGGAACTCCAGCGGACTGCGCAGGAGGAGATGCCGGTACAGCAGCGTTGCCAGAAGCCCTGGCAGTCGTCCTGCCTTCAGCAGACACGCCAGCCTCTCGGGGATCTCGGCCTCGGGCAGCCCGTACACGTCGATGACATCGCTCAGCAACTGGAACGCCGCGCTCGGCAACCGCAGCGGTTCCACCACGCGCCGCAGCGTCTCGGGCGGGTAGCCACGCAGCAGCCAGGCCACGCCGAGAACCGCAGCGCGCGCCGCCCCGTCCGGGCGTCCCAGGGACCGTCGGACGACCTCCTCCAGCGACCCGGCCAACCGATCCCTGGACCGCTCATTGGGGGTGGCCTGTAACCGATCCTCGAAGTCGAGGTCGTACACGCCGCTCCACCGGCACTCCCCCGCAGCGGAAATCCGGGGGACCGCGGTCCGCACATGCGGGACCGGCTCCGGGCCACCGGGATCGGGCCCCGGGTCCGGGACGTCGGCCCCCTCCATGATCGCCGCGTAGATCGCTTCGGCCCGCTTGCGGAACGCGCCCGCGTACCCCGGACGTCCCACGTGCTCCTCGTGGAGACGGCGCTGTGCGTAGGCGACGTGTGCCCAGATCCGGTGACTCGTCGGTGATCGCTCCGCCGCGAGGAGGAGGAACTCGCTCGCCTCCATCAGCCGTCCGTGCCGTAACTCGATCAGCCCGAGGTGGTAGGGGAACTTGGGGTTGCCGGGATCCAGGGACTGGCAGCGGAACAGCAGGTCGATCGCCGCGCGAACCGGTGTCGAAGGGTGCACCGCGATCCGGAACATCGCCTCGACCAGGGCCTCGTACTGCATGGGAGTGAGGGATTCCCCTCCCGAGCGGAGCTCCCACAGGTGTTCCGCCATGAACCTCAGCCTGCTCGGATCGTTCTCGGTCACCGGCCGAGCCCCTCTCTGGGAATGATCCGGACTCCGGCGTCGTCCGCGAGGGCGATCTTCGAACCGTCAGGGGAGACCGCCATGGGCGAGTCCGCCGACATGAAGACCACCCGGCCGGACACCATCAACGCCGAGGAGCCGCCAGGGTAGGTGAAGACCATCACCTCGCCGTCGTGGTCCGATCCGAGGAATCGAGCGCCCGCCGCTGCCTGGAAGCCCCGCCGTACGGACAGCTCCGAGCTCACCAGCACCCCTGAGCCGTACTCATCCAGGACGGCCACGCCATCGGAGGTGAAACGGTGGTCCACGTGCGCGCCTCGCAGCGGCTTCAGCTCGACGGTCGTCCGGGTGAGCGGGTTCAGCCGGTGCAGCCGCTTCTCCCCCACCGCCAGCAGATGGCCGTTCTGCAGCGTGCCGAATCCGAGAACCACCCGCTCGAAGCGGCGCTCCAGCTCCTCCGAGCCCGCCAGCCGGACCGTCCCGTCCATCCCGACGATCAACAGCGAACCGTGCGACCAGGTGAACCCCTGAGCGCCCTCCGGCCGGTGCGCAATAGCCATCGGGTCCCCGCCGTCACCGGGGATCTTCCAGATCGTCCCGTTCCACATGCCGACGATCAGGTCAGGGCCGTCGAACTCGGCGGCGCACGGGATGTTCAGCGTGCCGCGCCCAGGCAGCCTCAGGTCCACCGACCTGCCCTCGGCCGTCAGCATGACCACCTGGCCCGACCAGGCGACCGTCGCGAACCGACCGTCGCCCACCGCTGAGACCTTCGGAAGGTCGGCCGCGTGGCCCATGCCGACGATCAGGGACCCATCGGGCTCGAACAGGGCCGACCCCGCGGGGCCGACCACGGCAACCCGCTCCCCATCCGGCAGGAAGAACGGCCTGCCCGCCATTGCCAGAGTCGGCAGTTTCTCCGCCTTCTTCGGCAGCCCCTTGACGGGGTCGACGCGGAACCAGTCGCTGGTCGTGCTCTCGCACCCCGGGGCTTGTGCGACGATCTGGACGCGCTCGTGAACGTCAGGGAACGACAGATCGGGAAAGGACGCTCGCCGGCCGCGCACCGGCCGCACCGTGGTCCCCACGAGCCGTGTCCTGCCGCTCGGGGTCTCGGCGACGACCTCCACCTCCGGGATGTTCTCGCCCATCACCTCGACGAGGATCTCCGGCAGGGTGAGGTTGACCGTCTGCGCCGGCGGCTCCGCACTCGCGAAGCGCAGCCGCACGAACGGACGCCCGGGCAGGAGATCGAGCGCATCTCGGACGCGGTCGAACCAGATGGGGTCGCGGGCGTCCTGCCACTGGATCCTGGAGACCGACATCGGCACCGACGGAATCGCGCTGCTGTTGATCAGCACTGGGACAATCTTGATCTGGCCGCTATGAGTCAGCGTGAACGCCGACTGGAGTTCCCATTCACACATCTGCCGCTCGAAGTACGACTCGGAGTAGAGCGGCACGAAGAACCGGGTGCTGCGCAGTACCTCCTCGAGCTTGGTGACCCAGTTCTCGCCGGGCAGGACGCCGTCCGGGGACGTGTCGAGGAACACCGTCGGCCTGCGCCCGTCCAGCGTGCTGCAGGTGAGGAGCTCGTCGCGCAGCCGCCCAGCGGCGATGGAGTCGGCCCCCGCATGGCTGATGAACACGTCCCAACCGATCACGCGTGCTCCCTGAACCTTCTCGCGACCTGATCGATCTGGCCCAGGGTCTGCCTCACATCCCGGTTCGCGGTCTCCCTGCTCAGCCGGGAGCAGGTCCGGATGACCTCGTCGAAGTCCCGCCTACGCCCCCGAGGCCGACCGCCTGCCGTCAACTCTTGGAGCAGCCGCGACAGGGCCGCCAGCTCCAACTGGACGGCGTTCTCCCGTAGCGCCGTCCGTAGCTCCTCCACAGGCGCACGGTCCTCGCGCGGGACCTCGCGGATCAACCGGCCGGCCCGGTCCTCCAGCGCGCGCATCTGCTCGGCCGCCGCGTTCAGCCGCGAGATCGGACAGGTCAGCGCGTCGCCGATGCCGTCGAAGATCCGTTTGTTCTCCCGCGAAAGCCGCGCCATCGTGATCATCGCCAAGAGGGCCTGCGCGGGCTGGGGCGACTCCGCGCCGGCCGCCGTCCTGGCGGCGCGCTCGGCCCGGTCGAGATCGCCCTCCGTCAGCACCAGGCAGAACCCGAGCATGAGGTTGGTCTGCGGATCGACCGGGACGAGCAGGATCGTCCGCTCCACGATCGTCAGCGCCTCCAGCCACCGATCCTCCTCGAAGCGCTCGTAGGCCTGCGCGAGATCGTCGTCGGCGAGCAGCAGGTAGAGGACATCGGTGCGCTCGCTAGACAACGGAGGCGGCGACACCTCTCCACGGCCGAGCCGTACGATGTGCGCGGCCAGGTCCTGGACAGGTTCGAACGCGTTCCAGTCCGGGCCCAACCCCGCCAGCGCGCGCAGCGCCCGGTCGAACTCCCGAGCGTGGAGCAAGGGCATCAGCTGGGGCATCATCTCCCGCAGCATCGCCATCCTGACCTGCCAGGCCAGATTCGTCAGCGACCACCGGCGCTCCCGGTCGTCGGCGGCCCGCGCCCCCGTCTCCGCGGCCTCCAGCGCCGCCCGCAGCTCACCGGCGAGCGCTCTGTGCACCGCCAGTTCCAGCCAACACGCGCCCTCCTCCGGGACGTACGAGAGGAACGTCACCAGCCGCCGCTCGTCCGGCTCGGCGAGCAGTTCCGCCGTCAGCCGCCGTCGCAGCGCCCCCCGCAGCTCGACGAGCTGTTCCGCCAGCTCCGGCTCGGGGCCGTCGAGGCGGAGTGACTCCAGCTCCTCCAACGCGCCCAACGCGTCCCCCTGCCGCATCAGGCAATGGATCAGCAGATGGCGGGCCTCGTGGTGCCCCGGCACCAGCTCCAGCACCTCGTCGACCTGAGCACGCGCCAGCTCGACGTTCCCCGCCGCGAGATTGGCCTTGGCATCCTCGATCAGGCCGTCCTCGTACGAGGAGTACTCCAGGGTGAGCGGGACATCCCCCTCGCCCAGCTCGCGCAGCACGGGGATCTCATCCTTGCCCGCGTCGTGCAGCTCGCGGCGGATCCGGTTCAGCTCCTCGGTCAGGTCAACCTCGGCGGCGCGCGCGGGCGGCGCCAGCCGGGGCGTGCGCAGCGTGTGTCCATGGCTGAACGGCACCAGGTTCTGCGGTTCGGGCACGGGGACTCCTCAGAATGGAAGGTCGGCCTGGTCGGGGTCACGTCCCAGCAGGTGCCGCGCGGTGTCCCTGCAGAGGCCGTACAGCGCTTCCTGGTCAAGCCTGAGCAGCAGCGGCAGCACCCGGCCGAAGTCCGCCTGCTCGAACAGCCGCCGGTCCTCGGCGTCCTCCACGTACTCGACGCGTTCGAGGCCCTCGATCAGCAGCGCCCGGTCAGGCCGGACGCGTCGTCTCAGGGGAATCGGGTTCACGCGGGTCCCTCCTCTCTCAGCAGGTACTCCGCAGCGTGGAGCATCAGTCCCTGTTCGGCCTCCTGCAGGCTTTCGACGGCGCCTTCAAAGTGACGCGCCGCCTCCTCGACCTGCTCGATCTGCTCCTTCAGCCCGTCCATCCCGGGCTGTTCTGGGTTGTTGCGGTACTTCGGCCCGACGATCCCGCGCATCCGAGTCCTGGTCAGGTCGCGCCGTTCCCGCAGAGCCCGCAGCGTGGGCTCGGCCATCACCGGGCGGTCCATGTCAACCTGCTCGGCGAGGAGGTACGGCGACAGCCGAGGATCGGCTTCCAGCGCCCGCAGCTCCGCCCTGCGGGCCTCGTCCAGGCCGGGGTCGGCGACCAGCTCGGAGATCAGCTGCAGGTAGCGGGCCAGGCCCGTCTCCTCCGAGCCGAGCGCCCGCTCGAACTCGACGATCTCTCGTACCTCCCGCAGCAGGATCGGCCGCCCGGTCTCCAACCCCTGTTCCAGCAGACTGACCGCCCTCTCCCGCTGCTCGGGGTCGGCCCCATGAACGAAGTACCGGAAGACACCGGCGACGAGGAACGCGTCACCGTAATCAGGATCGGCCATGGTGGCCTGCCGGGCGCGGCTGTCGAGGAGGTCCGCCAGCGACGGTTCGACCCCGGTGCCCTCCCGCTCCGGCCGGCGCAGCTCGTACAGCAGGGTGACCGCGTGGAACAGCGCCGTGTGCGCGAACAGCTTCGTCAGGGCCTGGTCGTCGGCGCGGTCCGCGTCCAGCGCGTTCAGGACGTGGCCGAGCCGTGCGTCGACGCCCTCTCTGTCGCCCGCTCTCCAGCGGCAGACCAGCAGGCCCAGTTCGGCCTGCGCGCTCGATGCCCCCTCGCGCTCCGATCGGTCCCGGGCGTTGGTGAAGCACCGCTCGGCATCCGCAGGTCGTTCGTCGAACACGGCCTGGATGCCTTCGACCAGCTCCAGGTCGTTCACGTGCTCAGGCACCTCGTTCGCGAGCTCGCCCAGTTCCCGGACCTTCCCGAAGTAGTGGAGGGCGCCCTGCGGCTCGCGACGCCGCCAGCTCGCGACGCCCTGCCGCAGGAACGAGACCGAGGCGATGACCCGGGCGTCCTGGCGGTGCCGCAGCAGCCGTTCCTGCTTCTCGAACAGGTCGCAGACCTTCGCGTGCTGCTCCTGCTTGGAGCGCAGCCACAGGTCGAGAAAGGCGGTCTCCTCGGTGTAGCCCGACGACTCGACCAGCGCCGCGACCGCCGTCGACGCGGCCGCGTACTGCTCGGGCTCATACTCGCCGAGCCTTGCCCGGACCAGCGCCTGGACGAACCGCGCGTCGGCGAGCGCGCGGCCCCTCGGACCGGCGTTCAACGCCTCGCCCACGAGCCGGTCGGCGGTCTCGAAGTCGGCGCGCTCACCGCTGTACAGCAACCCTGTCGCCGACTCCAGCGGCCGGCGCCACCGGCCCGGCAGCGCGACCAAGAAGTAGTAGGCACCCGCGACAATCACCGTCGCGAGGATCACGATCGTCACCGTCTGGGCGCTCACGCGTCGTCCTCCGCCCGGGCCTGCCGGTGATCATGAAGATCGCGCTGGAGTTCGGAGAGTTTCCGGCCGTACCCGTGGATCTTCTCATCGCTCATCGAGCGGTTCTCCCGGACTTTGATCAGGCCGAGCCGGGCCGTCTCGGCGATCTGGGCGGCGTCCCTGTGGCGGCCGAGGGCCATGAACGACCGCGCATAGTCGACCATCAGGTCAAACAGCCACCAGTGGAGCCGGTCGTCGCGCATGAGCCGTCCGTAGATGACCTCGTTGGCCAGGTTCGCCCTGCCCCGCGACAACAGATAGACGACCAGCTCGTGCGTGCGTTCGTCCTTGCCCTCCGGTGGCAGGTGCTCGAACGCCCGGAGGATCGTGGCGTCCATCCGCTCCGCGAACGATGGATCGATCGCCTCCGAGAGCTGTTTGGCGAGCCGCCGGGCGAACCGGTTGACCAGGTCGAACTGCGCCAGATACGCCTCCCTGCGCCCCGGCTCCAGCTGGACGGCCTGCTCGAGCAGGTCCCACGCCTCCATCGGCTGGGGCGTGTGCAGGTGCCGGTAGGCCAGCTCTCCCGCCAGCACCAGCAGTTCGTAGGACGGTTCGGTCAGCCGGATCGTGTACGCCAGGTGCAGCGCACCCTCCGGGTTACCCGTCTCCCTGATCTGCCGGACGGCGACCAGCGGGTTCATCGCCTCGCGGCACCGGTCGAGCCGGTCGGCGACCTCGGCCGGATCGAGGACGGCCCGCTCCTCCCGTCCCAGGGCGAGCACGCCCCGCAGGTAGGAGAGGGTGTCTCTGACCGCCGACACGTCCCTGGCCCACAGCGGCAGCCGGCTCGGCAACTCGTCGAGACTCCCCGAGGCCGCCCAGTGCAGCATCCGGCCCGGCTCCGCACTGGGCAGCTCGACGAAGCACCGCAACGCCATGACGACCAGTGCGTACAGGTCCGATGCCCGGTCCGGGCCGCCGTCGCCACGAACGATCTCGGGCGCGAGGTAGGGGATCCGTTCGCGCACCTCCATCAACGCGGCGAGTGGCGGTGCCCCCCACGCGGGCAACTCCAGAAGGAACACGTTCCCGTGCGAGAAGACGATGTCGGCCTCTCCGGGCAGCATCCCCTCGACCCGCTGCCACCAACCGGGCAGGGCGCGCAGCGCCATCGCGACGGCGGCCAACCGGTCGGCCGGACGTGCGCCGTCGATGGCCTGGCCCAGCGTCCCGTCGATGGACACCTCGTACCTGACGATGTCGTTGAAGCGGCCGTCGTCGTCCCGTACCACCTCGGTGCCTTCGGCAGCCAACAGCGGCGCAATCCCGGGGAACCGGGCCCGCTCCCGCCGGGCGGCGAGCGCCGCCCGGTGGTCGCCGGTGAGATGCTCGGCCGGGATCAGACGGTCACACCTACGGCGGTACGGAGCACTGAGGAGCCGCCCCCACATCGCCTGGCCGAGGGGGACCGGTTCGTCGGTCTCAGCGGCCGTCATGCGAAGCGCCGCCCTCTCCCGCCGTGAACGGCGGCGGGATGGTCAGCTCGTCGAACTGCGTCGACTGGGGCTTGATCTCGACGGGCGGAGCCGCCTGCTCCTGGACCTCCGCCGAGAACAGTCCGCGGAGCAGTTCGGCCCGCTCCGCCAGCTCGTCGTGCCGGCCGATCTCGGTGCTCCGCTCGAACTGGGCCTCGAACTCCCGGTTGGTGTTGAGGTGCTTCACCCGTACCTCGAGCAGGCCGTTGATGGTGAGCGTGTACTCGACCTCGAAGCGGTGGTAGCCCTCCGGGCGCGGCTCGACGTCATCGAGATAGATCGTTCCCACCAGGGTGTTCTCGTAGGTGTAGGTACCTTCGCCCTGGTAGACGACGACGCTGATCTGCTGGGCGTGATCGGGGTTGGTGTAGATCTTTTGCTGGCTCGCCGGGATTCGCGTACCGCGCTGGATCAACGGATCGGAGCGGTCGCCCTGGACCGCGAGGCCCAGCGTGTGCTCGGTGATGAGGCTGACGCTCAGCTCGTCGTCGAGATCGTCGTTGACCAGGCTCGACGGCGGGCGCGCGCTCAGGTCGAAGCTCTCTGACGGCGCGAAGCCATGTGCGACGATCGCCGCGCCGCGGGCGACGAGGGTGTCGGGGTCGGCGTCGCTACGGACGAAGTCGTCGCCCTTCTCGAAGTGGTCCAGCAGCATCTGCTTGACCCGCGGGATCCGGGTCGAGCCTCCAACCAGCAAAATCGCATCGATCTGCTCCCGGCCGACGCCCTTGCTGTCGGAGGCGAACCGCAGCGCCTCCTCGACCTGGAGGAGCGACCGGTCCAGGACCGGTTCGATGACCTTCTCGAACTCGGCGCGCGTCAGCTCCCGCGTCTCGCCGCCGGGCAACTCCACAGTGGTGGAGGTGTCGAGGGACAGAGCGCGTTTCGCCGTCTCCGCGGCCATCTTGGTCTTGAGCCGGTCGTCCTCGGACAGGCCGGTCTTGCCGCCGAGCAGCATCTCCACCAGGGCGTCGTCGAAGTCACCACCGCCCAGGCGCTGGTCGCCCGCCGTCGCGAGGACGTCGATGGCGTTCTCGCGGGTCTCGATGATCGACACGTCGAAGGTGCCACCCCCGAGGTCGAAGACGAGATAGATCTGCTGTTCGGTGTCGGCGCGATCCACGCCGTAAGCGATGGCCGCCGCGGTCGGCTCGGGAATCAGCTGCCGCGGGTAGAGGCCCGCGAGCAGTGCCGCCTCCTCCGTCGCCTTCTTCTGCCGCTCGGTGAAGTAAGCGGGTACGGTCACCACCGCGTCGTTGATGGTCCCCCCGAGCTCGGCTTCCGCGATCAGCTTCATCTTCATCAGGATGAGCGCGCTGACTTCCTGCGGGCGCAGCCACTCCTTCCCCATCGGAACCCGGACGGGGTCGTCGACCTTGAAGCGCTTGGCCGCGCCGAACTGGGCGAGGGAGCGTTCGGTGAAGGTCGATCCCATCTCTCGCTTGATCTCGATGATCGTCTGGGCGTCGTCGGCGGAGCCCGTGATCGCATTCTTGGCGTTGTGGCCGACGATGGCCAGGCCAGTGTCGGGGACGTATCGGACGACGGACGGGGTGGCGAAGCCCGCTCCGCCGGCCACGCCCGGGTCGGCGATGATTTCAGGGAAGTACTCGTCGGGGTCATAGGACGCGACGGCCGAGTAGGTGGTTCCCAAGTCGATTCCGATTACACGGTGGAGCGAGCCCGGCATGGCGTCTCCCGTCAGCGGATTTCTCCGTCGAGCAGCGGATTGGGGGCGTGGTCGGCTGTGAAGTCCGTGCGAGTCAGGTCGGACGGCCGGTAGACCGCCTCGTTGCGGCCGGTGAGGTGATCCTCGATCGAACGGCGGAGCACGAAGATCGCGGCAGAGTGGTCGTCGAAGATGGGATCCCAGGTGGGGAGCAGTTTGAGCAGGGAGAGTGGCGGGTGAGCGGCGTCGTACTCGTCCCGGTCGTCACCACTCTCCAGGCGGATCGCGTGGGCGCGGGCGAGTTCCTCTTCGGAGGCCTTCTCCCGCCGCAGTCTTTGGTCGAGCCTGCTCGAGGCGTCCCGGATCTCGTCGGCAGTGGCCTCCGGGCCGAGATCCAGAAAGGAGTAGTCGGTTCTGGTAGGCAGGACGAAAGGCGTGGAAAACAAGCGCAACGGCCTCCCCCGGAGCTTGTGGGGTTGAGCGTCACCCATTATGAAGAGCACCTTCCGGCAGGGCAACCAAATGTGTCTTCTAGCTCATTTGGTCGCCATCAAACGATATTTTGCGCCGGTGCAACGTCCAGATATAGACCGATGTCTGCCAATAAAGCGGCTGGTGCGCCATTTGAGGATTTTAGCCACCCATCCAGCCACGCTCGCCCTGCTCCGGGCCCCTGTCCATGCGTCTGCACGATCAAATGATCTTGCAATCTCCCAAATGGTCCTTGCAGCACACCAGCCGAAAACTGCTGCGACGACCGCCCGAAAACCCGTCACCCATTCGGGCGAATTTGACTGTCGCATCTGAACCGCAAGGCAGCAGCGTGGCCGACAGGTAGGAGTCATAGGTCGGCTGGGGTGCGGTAGGGCGCGCGTGGCTGAAACCTATGGATAAGTGAGCGCAACTCACAACGCTCAGGGCCCGTGTGTTCAACCAGAGGTTCACGGCCCACCTCGTTGACGTCAGGACCCAGCCTCCCTGCGTGGACCGCGCCGCCCGGCTTCTCCTGATCTGCGAGGCTGCTCGTGCGAGAAGGGTGTCGTTGTGCTCACCTCGCCTGCGAATTCGTCCGGCCCGTGCCATACCTGTCAGCGCCGCCCAGGGAAGACGACGGCTACGGCCGTCCGCTCACCTCGGAGAAATCTGTCCACGCCGAACAACCCCACTGTCGCCGCCGCCTGTGCCGCCTTCCTCATACTTGGCATCGCCATCATGGGGTGCAAGATCCACCGATATTGAGCCGCACAGGACCAACCCACGCACTCCGAGCGGACCACCGCCGTGAATATTCGCCGACACGACCGGCCTCTCCTCTCGGCCGCCCTACAGACGGTGCAACCCGAACAGCCAGTACGCCCCTCCGGGGTCCGTGAAGTCGGCTTGATCGGGGCTCGGTACGGCTTCCGCCAGGTCGACCGACAGGTCGCCGGCCTTCGCCAGGGCTCGGGCGAGCACGTTCAGCAGCAGCCGGGCGATCACGGCATCGCGGTCGTCGGCCAGTGAGGTGACGGTCTTGAAGGTCCGCCCGACCGCGATCGCGACCAGAAGCACCAGCTCAGGCATCGACTTGGTCTCTTCGGATGATGCCAGGTCCAGAGCCTTCGCGACGGCCGTGACCGTGTCTCGTATCTTCTCCGAGGCTGGGAAGGCCCCAGTAAGCGCGTTGGCGAGAAAATCGGCATAACGCAGATCGTCCGTGACGTCCGCCAGCCGGGCATGGGTCAGGGACAGGCCGATCGGATCGGGCACGACGTCCAGCAGGCGTTCCAGCGCCGGTCCCGTGTCGGTGCATGCGCCGATCTCTTGCTCCGGCACCTGCGCGATCCGGGCGGCCGACCAGCCCGGGCCAGGTGCTCGCCCCACTCGCCGGTGTGCGTCCGGTCCGCCTCACCGAAAGCGTTCAGGATCTCCTCGATGCAATGTCCACCAGCAGCTCGACGATCTCCCGACCCTGCGGCGAGGTCACGTAAAAGCGGTTCTCATCGACGATGGTGAGCTCGATGTCGGCACCGAACTGACGGCCCAGCGCGGGAGACAGCTTGGTCGAGCCGCCCGCGTCGTCGAGCAGGTCGAAGACACGCTGGAGCTGAGGGAGGACGCGTCGGCCGTGCACCTCTGAATCGGCCCACGCGCCACCTTTTTGCCCGACACCCCCACCATGGTCCGCTGACCGAAGTTGAGTCGCCCATCAGAACCGGATTGAACCGGCCGGATTTGCAGTCAATTGGCCCTCGGCTCCGCAACCCCCGGTTCAGTCAAAATGCTAACTGACGACAGAAGACAGCTGATCATGAACAAAATAGCGTTCAACCTGCCCGGCATAAAGCTGGTCCATCGTCGGAATCGAGATCACGGAACACGCTAGCGGGAAGGCGGGCAGGTCACGATCTCTACCCACGATGCACCTTTGGGCTCCCTCCATACTAGGAGTGAAGCGTGCAATGAAGGTTCCTAAGAGGAATGCACTAATCCCGTTACTGATTCTCACCGTCGGCGGACCGATCAGCGTCGTCAGTACTCCGGCCCACGCGAGCCAGGCAGACGCGGTCGCCGCCGCGCAGGGATACCTGCAAGCGGTGGACGGCCAACTTGTGTCCAGCCCGGAGACGCAGACCGCGATCTCCGCCTACGCCCTTGACGCCGGCGAGAGCTCCTCGTCGGACACGAGCGCGTCGCAGGCGGCCGTCGCCTACGAACTGGGGAAGTCGGCCCAGTTCCGTGACTGGGCCGCATCGCATAGCGACACCTATACATCGGTCGACTCGACGCTGACGGTGGGGGCGGTCACCGTCTCCGGGAGCCGCGCCACCGTCACCGGCGAAGTCGTGACGACCATGCTCTGGAGCACCTCCGCACTCACGGAGACACTCCCGCCGGAGAAGGAGGCGGACGTCGCGGCGGCGCGTGCGGCGGGACGCGCGTTCTCTCCGGGCGAGACGGTGACCAGCGAAGTGGCCTCGGAGCATCAGATCACGATGGTCCAGACCAGCCGGGGCTGGAAGATCGTCTCCGACCTCTACGTGGATCCCTTCAACGAGGAATTGGCCGCCGACCACGTGACTCCGCGGTCGGCCCCGGGCGCGTCCGATGACATCGACGTCTCCGGTCCTGCCGACGCCGCCACTGCGGGGACCCCGGCTCCCGACCTGGTGGCCAAGGTCGACGCGGCGGCGCCCACGGCGTATCGCTTCAGCTACAACCGAGGTAAGGCGGCGGACTACGCCGACAAGTACGCGCGCCGCTACAACAGGTCCTATCCCAACTGCAATCCGGTCGGTGGGGACTGCGCGAACTTCGTCTCCCAAGCGCTCTGGGACCCCTGGGCGGCGAACTTCCCCAGCCAGAGATACTGGCACCCGGGGAGGCTGACCACCTGCGGTGCCACCGCGACGGCATGGCGCTACACGCCCGCACAGCACAGGTTCTTCACCAACCACCCGCGCGGATCGGCGTACAACTTCGCATCCCTCGGTAAAAAGGGATCCAGGTCGTACACGCGCAGTTACAATATCCGCAGCATGTTCATCGGAGATGTAATCTTCTACGACTGGACTTCCAACGGCGAAATCGACCATGTCGCGATCGCCGTGGGCTATGCCGGCGACAACAGCACGTTGATCGACGCACACAACGCCAACCGTTATCGCACTCGCTGGGACTTCGGCGGAAGCCGTACCACGTATTATCACGACCGGTTCAAGAACACGATCCTGGTGCCGTGATGCGAACGCCTGCCCGGTTTCTGCGGACGTCCATCGTAAGTGTCGCCGTAGGTATCAGTGTTGGTTGCTCGGGATCGGCTGTTGAGCCCATCCCGTCGCCGATGCCTTCGACGGCCGGGGACACGACGCCGGAAACCGGGCAAGGCATCTCGCGTTCGGCAGCGGTCAGGGAATTGCAGGCGTTCCTCGACAGCTGGCGCACCGACGGCCTTGCCATCGCGAGCCGCAGCTATCTCGTCGCCGACCAGCAGGTCGCGGGTGGAGCGGACGCACTTGTGCTCAAGGCCGCCCGGGTCGCCAAGGTGAGAAGCGCCTCGCCGACGGCCGGCGACCTCGTCCTCGATGTGGACCTGGACCTCACGTTCCAAGGTGCGACCGGGGCCTGGCACGACGGTCTGAACCAACGCTTCGTGACGTTCACACCGAGGTCAGGTGCCGTGCCTTTCGTGATGAGCCTGGCGACCAGCCCATAATGCCGGCCGCGGGAGTCCTGGACGCCCGCGGCCCGGCCGTCATCTGATTTCAGCGGGTGGTCAGGGACGCGTACAGGTCGAGGCCGACCTTGACCGGGCTCGTCCCGTTGTTCTTGAGGACGATTGTGCCGTCAGGCCGTACCGGAGCCAGCACAAACCCGGCATGATCCAGACCATCCGCCCGGTACGCGACCACGTTGACCGCAGGACCGTTCACGTTGGGGACAAGTTCGACCGCACCCGCGGCGGTTCCGCGGGCTGTGACGGTGAGACCGAGTGCCGAGGGGCCATTCTGCGGCCGGAAGGTGTAGGCGCCTCCCGCGGGGATGGTCACGTCGCGCGCGACGGGGGCCGGGCGGACGGCGTTGACGATCCACCCGCGTTGCGCCGCGGTGTAGTAGCCGGTCAGGTCGACCGTGACCTCAACCGGGGATCCACCCAGGTTGTGAATATTGATCTTCTTGCCCGAGCCGGGTTTCGCGATGGTGAAGAACTGGGTCGGGGTATTGGCCACGTAGTCGGCGTTGGCCTCGGCGGGATAGACCTCACCGGAGGGGTAGACGCGGATGGTTCCCCCCGCGGTGCCCTTCACGCGCACCGCGAGCGCGATCTCGTTCACGCCGGTAGCAGGAAGGCCGGTGGCGACGAGCTCGTAGTTGCCCCAGGCGGGAACGGAGATCCGGTTCGCGACGCGCGTGGGAGGCAGCGCCACGTAGGTTCCGCCGATCGTGGCGACCGCGTGGTCGAGCGTGTAGCCGTGCACGTCGAGATAGAGGGTGACCGGCTGGCCGCTCCGGTTGGCCACCTGGATCTTTCCGTCCGATCCGACCTTGGCGAACACGAGGTTGGAGGCGACATGGGTGGAGTCGTAGTTGACCGCGTTCCCCTCCGGCGCCGTGTCACCGCTGGGGTAGACCGCGATCGACCCCGTGTTGAACCATGCCCCGCGTGCGCTGATGTTGAGGGCGACGGAGGCGAGCCCGGTGGCCGGCAGGCCCGCCACTCCCGCGACGGGGACGGTCATCGTGGAGTTCGCACTGACCTGGACGTTGTCGAGGATCCGGGCACGCTGGTAGAAGTACTGGCCGGGTCCGGGTCGCGGGATCACACCAAGGGCGGCGTCATCGAGCTGGATCCGGGCCGTTCCCTCGATCGGCTTGCCTGTGTCTTGGAGCTTTCCCAGCAGATCGGCGACCGGGGCCTGCGGAAACTTCTGCCGGAGTACGGCGAAGGCACCGGCGACATGGGGGGCGGCCATGGAGGTGCCGCTCATCGGCGCCCACTGGTTGCCGGGGATGGCGGAGACGATGTCGGATCCGGGCGCGAAGAGGTCGAGCAGCGGGCCGCGATTACTGAAGTCGGAGACCCCGTCGTCCTTGGTGGTGCTGCCGACGGCGACGGCGGACGACACGCAGGCGGGCGCGCTGACCGCGTCCGGGTAGCCCCTGTTGCCCGCTGCGATGACGGTGGCCACCCCGGCCGCCAGCAGCTTGTCGATAGCGCCCTTTCGCGGGTCGCTGTCGCACGGCGCCGTGAAGAGGCCGTTGCCCAGGCTCAGGTTGGCCGCGACCAGCGGGGTGCCGGACTCGCGTAGCGTCAGCACCTTCTCCAGACCGGCGAGTTGAGCGCTGGTGAAGCTCAGAACGCACGGAGCCTCGTCCACCCCGCAGAAGTCCTCGGACTCGAACCTGCTGAAGACCTGAACGGCCACGATGTTCGCAGCTGGGGCGACGCCGCTGCCGGGCGCCCCTGCCAACCCCTCGGCGTTCCCCGCGACGATCCCGGCCACATGGGTGCCGTGAGCGCAGTCGAGGGTGGCGCATGGGCCGGTCTCGGAGTCGGCCGATCCGGGACCCTGCTGCTGCGGGGTGCCGTCGGGGCACAGGCTGGTGGCTCCGTAATCCGGGTCGGCGGGCGAGAAGCAAGCTTCGGCGACGACGCGTCCTCTGAAGAAGGGGTGGCGCGTCGCGACCCCCGTGTCGAGTACGGCTACCGCCGTACCCTTCCCGGTCAGCCCGGCCGCCCGCGTACGGTGGGCGCCGATCAGCGGGATGCTGTCGGCCAGCACCGGGCGGCTCGGCTTGTCTTCTGTCACGCTGACCACGCCCGGCTGGCCGGCCAACCGGGCCAACCCTGCGCTGTCCACGCGCAGCGTCACGATGGGCAGCTTGGCCAGTGTCTGCAGCACCCGCCCGGCCGCTACCGAGCCGGCCGCCGCCGGAAGGTCGGCGCGTGTCGCCGTCACGACGTTCACGCGTACGGTGTGCCCGTTCCCGATCTTTGTCTTGAGGCTCGGGTCCACCCACGGATCGGCCGCGGCTGCGGCGGGCGCCCCTGTCAGGAACGCTGGCAGAAATAAGGCCGCAACCAACGCGAGTACGGCTAATCCCGCCCCGCTTCTGGTCCTGCGAAGTCGCTTCATCCCATTCCCTTCGGGCATTCACCGATTTCGCACCAAGAAGAGCATGGAGCGGGGTTTGTCGGCCTCTAGCCGCAGGCTGAACTTCGGACGCCTGCTGTGGTTGGCCACAGTTGATCTCGGGGTTGCAAAAGATCATACTGTGACTCACGTTTAGGAAAGAAAACAACAGAGGTTGTCAAAGGTTCAACTCGAAGGCGGAGGACGTGGGGACTCCCAAGACATACCGTGACGCCGTGCGGCGATGGATCCACTGGCTGGCGCGAACCGACCCGCGACTGCTCGACGGACTCCTGGCAGCACTGTGCCTTCTGTTCTCCTTACGCGTTGTGCATGACCATTACCCTGCCGGACCGCGCCCGTTCGATCTCGGCGGGCTCTTGCTTCTGCTCATCGGCAGCCTTTCGATCGCATTTCGCCGGATCGCTCCCTTCAGCGTGTTGCTGATCGCCTGCGCGACTACCGGCCTGAGCGAGGTGGCCGGATATTGGCCGGCGCTTGGTCAGTTGCCGCCGCAGTTCGCGTTCGCGACGCTGGCCGCGCTCCGCCCGCGCCCGCTGGTACTGCTCGGTTCGGTCGTGCTCGCTCCGATCATGATCTACAGCAACCTGAACACCTGGCCCAATGCCGCATTCGACGTCGTCGTCATGACGCTGATCTGGATCGCGGTCCTGTGGGCGTTCGGCGACGGCGTCCGGCGCCTGGGAGAGCAAAACCGCCAGCTCGCCGCCCGAAACGAACGCCTGGCTCACCTCACCGCCTTGCTGGACCAGGAGCACCGCGAGCGTGCCTCCCGCGCACTACTTGAAGAACGCGTCCGGATCGCGCGCGAACTGCACGACATCGTCGCGCACCACGTGGCGGTGATGGCCGTTCAGGCGGAGCTGGCCGGATACGTGTTCACAAGTGACCCGGAGACTGCCCGGCGATCACTGGTAACCGTGGCCGGAACCGGACGTGTGGCGCTGTCGGAGATGTATCACCTTCTGTCGGCGCTTCGCCCCGAGCCCGGCGTGCCCGGCGTGCCCGAAGCCGGTCCTCATCCACCACCCGGCCTGAGCGGGGTATCGGAGCTGGCCGCCCGTGTTGAGGCCGCCGGCGTACCGGTCCGCGTGATCGTCATCGGCACTCCCCGCGCGCTGCCCCAGGGGTTGGATCTGTGTGCCTACCGCGTGATCCAAGAGTCGCTCACCAACGTGGTCAAACACGCGAGAGAGGCCACCGCGACAGTGCGCATCGACTACCGGCCCGCCTGCCTGGACGTGCTGATCACCGATTCCGGCAAGGCCGCCGAGGGAACCGCAGGGCATGGCCACGGCCTGCTGGGCATGGCGGAGCGGGCGAAGATCTACGAGGGGACTCTGATGGCCGGACCACGCCCGGACGGCGGGTTTCAGGTACAGCTGACCCTGCCCTTGCCCCTGACCGAGGGTACGCCGCTCAGTCTGGCCGTCTCATGATGAGGGTACTCGTGGTGGACGACCAGGACCTCGTCCGGGCCGGGCTCGCCGCGTTGCTGCGAGCCGCGCCTTCCGTCGAGGCGGTATATGAGGCTGCGAGCGGAGAGCAGGCCGTCACCACCGCCGCGACGCACCGGCCCGACGTGATCCTCATGGACATCCAGATGCCCGATATGGATGGCATCGCGGCAACCAGCCGGATCCTGTCCGGCGCTTGCAACCCCATGCCACGCATCCTGATCTTGACCACGTTCGACCTGGACGAGTACGTCCACGCCGCGCTGCTCGCCGGCGCGAGCGGCTTCCTGCTGAAGACCACGCCCGCCGAACGGCTGTTCGCCGCGATCGATGCGGTAGCTGCCGGGGACCTCCCGTTCACATCCAGCATCACGCGCACGCTCATCCGCCACTACATCCAGCAGCAACCGCTCGTGCTGCGGGCCGGCAGCGACACCGCGCTCACGCCTCGGGAGCAGGACGTCCTGCGCCTGGTTGGGCACGGCCTGGACAACGGCGACATCGCCGAACGCCTTCACCTGGCCGAGGGCACGGTCAAGTCCCATCTGCACCGCGCCATGACCAAGCTCAATCTGACCAGCCGTGCCCAGGCGGTGGCTTTCGCCTTCCAGAGCGGCCTGGTCAGGCCATGAACAGGGGGGCCGAGATCCCAGCCTCCAGCCGTTGATGCCGTTCGCATCGAATGTTGACAAGCGTGGGGCAGCCCCGAGGGTCAGGACCATGCTCCGCGCCATCGTCAAGCATCGATGGCCGGCCGAGAACTTCCCCGCGTTCCTTCCACCGGGACAACGACTTCCAGCACAAGGTCCTGGAGCCCCTCGCCCCCGCTGGCAACGACAGGCAGGCGCTCATCGAACGCGCCTAGCTGCAGCAGGCCATGACTACCCCTCTCAACGACCTCGAAGGACGGTGACCGATGCCCACCACAACCACCCGGCCCGGCCAGGCTGCCGCCACGACCACCACGGCATGCCAAGTGTGCGGCGCCGCGCCAGTGAGGCCGAGGCGCAGGTCGCTTGGCATCGCGGCCGCCTGGCCGACCAGGCGACCCCGAGAACGCCGCTCAGGCGATCCCTGATCGTCCGAGGGCCTCACCGAGCACTCCGCCTGAGAGTCCACAGTGGAGGCCTTGGCCCGTCGTCTGGCCAGTCTGGCCTTAATGATCGCCAGCGCCCCCGCCGGCACCTGCGAGCTTGTACGGCAAACCCGGCCTGCAACGCGGCCTGTCGTAAACGAAGCTGTCACCAGATACACGCGATTTCGTCATCCCTTCTCAGAGCAGCCTGAACCGGGAGAGGGCCAACTGCGCGATCAATGCGCCGCTCGGTTGCGGCGTCGGCGGACGGCGCGGATCTCGGTGTCGGTGACTTGGTCGTCGAGCAACGCATACAACTGCGTGGTCTCGGTGGAGGCGTGACCGAGGCGGCGGCGAACTGCCTCGATGGACACCCCGGCGTTGATGAGCTCGGCCCTGGCCGCGCCGAGCTACCTGCGCCTGCTCATCACCGCGGAACCGGTCGACGAGACGACCGCCGACCAGGCGGTGCACGTCACGCTCGCTGCCGCGCGCGGGCGTCCTACGGCAGGGGCACGAGGATGAGCCGGTCGGCAGAGCGTGAGGGCGCCGCCGAGAAATCATCCGCCGACACGTACCAATACTTACCGCACGTGATCAGATACGTCCGGGAAACCGCGAAAGATCCGCTCGAATGTACTTGCTGACAGCTTCGTTAACGACAGGTCGGACAGGTCTCAGAGGCCGGGATCACAAGCCAACGCTCGGCTCGCAACAGGAGGGCTCCAGTCTGTACGGCGCACGCCCGAAGCCCACGATCGTGCCGGCCTCCGGCTGTGCCCGTCGTGCTGATCGCCCTCGGCCTGCACATCCTCATCAACGGCGGCCTCTGATCAGTTCGTACGGCGCAGCTCACTGAGCCTGGCGAGCCCGCAGGGCGCGGAGCTTGTGGCGGTTGCCGCAGCGTTCCATCGCGCACCAGCGACGGGCACCCGGCCGGGAGGTGTCGACGAAGACGAGGGGGCAGTTGTCGCTGGCGCACTCGCGGATGCGTCCGGCGAACGGCCCCGACAGCAGCTCGATCATCTCCCGCGCCAGGCTCGACAGCGCCTGCGTGGCCCGCACCGGAGGCGCCCATCCTGCGGTGGTGCCGTCGGCGGCGAGTTCGGGGACCAACGGCGCCTCGGCCGCGGCCCTGTTGAGGATCGCGACCGCCTCGGAGGAAAGCGGGCGGCCGTCCGCCCGAGCGTGGGCCGCGTCCCAGATCGCCTGGCGCAGAGACTTGGCCGCCGCCAGGTCGCCGGGGGTCACGGCGTCCGTCATCACCACTGCCAGCGGGGGCTGGGCCAGCCATGCCGCGAGGTCGGAGGGCTGGCGAAGGCTCTCGAACACTTCGTACTTCCCCTCACCGCCCGTGTGGGCGAAGTCCAGACAGACGGCTCCGGCATCGAACCGGAACGAACCGCCCTTGGGGTCGTGCAGCACCCGTCCAGTTGCGTTCATGCGCATGACACCACTATAACTGGTTTCAGAAGCGAAACCCCTATAACTGGTTTCAAGGAGTAAGCGCATGAGCATCCGCCACATCAACCCCGAGGGTCTTCATCGCAGCCCCGCCTTCAGCCAGGCGGTCGTGGTCGAGCAGCCATCAAAGACGATCTACATCGGCGGCCAGAACGGCGTCGGCGCCGACGGCAAGGTCGTCGGCCGCACGGTCGGCGAGCAGGCCAGGCAGATCTTCCGCAACCTTGCGGTGATCCTGGAGAGCGAGGGCGCGACCCTGGCGAACATCGTGCACTGGCGCATCGCCGTGGTCGACGGTCACAGCTTCGACGAGGGCGTGGCCGCCTTCCAGGAGGTGTGGAACCGTAACGACCCGCCCCCCGCGATCACCGTCCACGTCGTGGCCGGTCTCGGCCCGGGCTTCCTCGTCGAGATGGACGCGGTCGCGGTCGTCTGAGCCGCAGCTCGCGAGATTTCGGATCATGACCAACATCGCCGGTGCCCCACCGTCCGGGCGGAGCACCGCACCCCTCTGGCCGATCGTCGGCCTGGTCTGCCTGGCGCAGTTCATGGTGGTTCTCGACGTGTCGATCGTGAACGTCGCGCTGCCCGCCATGGACGGGGCCCTCCATCTGGGCCCCGAGGGCCTGCAGTGGGTGGTCAACGGCTACATCCTCACCTTCGCCGGGTTCCTGCTGCTGGGCGGGCGGGCGGCCGACCTGTTCGGACGCAGGCGCACCTTCCTCGCGGGCCTGGCGGTGTTCACCCTCGCCAGCCTGGCCGGCGGCCTCGCCACCACCCCCGAGGTGCTGATCGCCGCGCGGGCGATCCAGGGACTCGGCGCGGCGGTGATCGCCCCGGCCACGCTGACGATCCTCACCACCGTGATTCCCGCCGGTCCGGCGCGGGTCAGGGCCATCGCCACCTGGGGCGCGGTCGGGGCGGCGGGCGGGGCCATGGGCTCGCTCGCCGGCGGTCTGCTCACCGACTACCTGTCGTGGCGCTGGATCCTGCTCATCAACACGCCACTCGGAGCGGTCGCGATCATCGCGGCGCTGCGCCGGCTCGCCGAGAGCCGTGACGCCGGCAGCGGCGGGCTCGACTTGGCAGGGGCGATCATGGTGACGCTGGGGCTGTCGGCGCTGGAGTTCGGGATGCTGCAAACCCCCGCGTACGGCTGGAGCTCGCCGCGCACGTGGGTCCCGATGGGAGCAGGCGTGCTGGCGCTGGCCGTGTTCGTGCTGGTCCAAGCCAGGTTCGCGCGGGCGCCGCTGATGCCGCTGCGGGTCTTCCGCTCCCGCGCGGTCTCAGGTGCGCTCCTGGTGCAGTTCCTGCTGGGCATGGCGGGCTTCGCGGTCTGGTACTTCCTCTCCCTCTACATGCAGCAGGTCCTGCACTACAGCGCCCTGCAGGCGGGCCTGGCATTCCTGCCGCACACCCTGGCCATCATCGTGGCCACCAAGAGCACGCCGTGGCTGCTCGACCGGGTCGGCCTGCGCACTCTGCTCGTCACGGGGACGCTCGTCGCGGCGGCCGGATTCGCCTGGCAGGCCACGATCACGCCGGGCAGCGGCCTGCTCACCGGTCTCGTCCTGCCCGGCGTGCTCATCACCGGCGGGATGGGCCTCACCTCGGCCCCGATCGCCATGACCGCCACAGCCGGAGCCGCCCCTGGCGAGGCGGGGCTGGTCTCCGGTGTGCTCAACACCTCCCGCCAGGCCGGCGGCTCACTCGGCCTCGCCGCGCTGACCGCCCTGGCGGCCGGCGGAGGTGAACCATCCTCGGGGTACGGCACGGCGTTCTGGGCCTGCGCCGGAGTCGTGGCCGCCGCGGTGCCTGCCGTACTCGCTCTGCCGAAGCCCCCGCGCGGTTGAGGGCTCAGGCCCGGTCGAAGTAGGCGTACGAGCACCGCGATCATCAAAGATCGCCGGGTGCTCGCGGGATGGCCGCACATCCGGACAAACGGGCTCAGTATGCCGGGGACCGCCAGGCCGTGATCGAGGATGAGGGTGTCAGGCGTGAGCTGCCCGAATAGACCATAGGTGATCAGGTCGTCATCCTGCGGGTGCCGAAAACCATCCGTGCAGGTCGCAGGCTCGATGGGCGCTCATACCTGGCAAATCGAGGGGGTCGCGTGAGCTGTACCGAAACGCCATGCTGATCTGTCGCGCTGCTGCCCCTGGCCTACCTCGCCGTCACGAACACCTTCTCATTCATACGGCTCCTGCCGATGGACAAGCTGCGGCAGCTGGTGCTGCTGGTCCGCCCGGACACACTCATGCGCTGGCATTGCGACCTCCTCAGGCGCCGGCGCGCGGCGGCCACTGCAGCTCGGGGGCCGGGGCGCCCGCGTACCGTCCGATCCATTCGGGCTCTGGTGTTGCGGCTCGCACGGGAGAACCCCTCCTGGGGCTACCGGCGCATCCACGGCGAACCGGCCGCACTCGGTATCAGGATCGCCGCCACGGTGTGGGGGATCTTGAAAGAGCACGGTGTCGCTCCGTCCCCGCAACGCTCCCACACCGGCCGGGCCGACTTCCTGCGCGACCAAGCCGACGCACTCTTGGCGTGTGACTTCTTCTAGGTCCGCACCTTGACCGGGCACGACTCCACGTCCTCGCCGTCCGAGCATGCCACCCGCCGCATCCGCATCCTTGGCGCCAGCGCCCACCCCACCGGTCAGTGGGTCACCCAAGTCGGCCGCAACCTCCTCACGGACCTGAACGAGGCGGGCATCTGCGCCAGGTTCCTCATCCGCGAACGCGACGCCAAGTCCACCGATGCCTTCGATGCCGTACTGACCGACCCCGCGATACAGGTCGTCACCACAGGTATCCGCATCCCGCGCATGAACTCCATCATGGAGCGCTGGATCCAGACCTGCCGCCGCGAACTGCTGGACCGCAGGCGGAAGAGCACGCCTGACAGGAAAGAGGAGAGCGCCTGAACGCTCTCCCCTGTCAATCGTCCTGTCACCAGTCCGAGCCCGATCATCATGCGGACGTCTGCCCTGGTGAGAGATGCGCGCCCTGCAGGATTCGAACCTGCGACCGTCGGATTAGAAGCAAGATTCTTTGATAGTTAGACGTGCCTGCTCATGCCGGCCTGTACGACGATGCGTCAGTTTGCGTGACCGCAGGTGACCAATGATGACGTGCCATGCCCGGGACGCCCGAGCACGAACCGAGCACCGATTGGGCACCGTGCACGGCACCCGGTCTTCGCCACCCATCCGCACTCCAGGCTCCATGCAGGCAAGATCGCGATCCGTGTCGGTTCGTCTGCTGCATTTAACCTTGATTAGTGTGTTCGGCCAGCTGGTGTTGCTGGGTGGTGGTCAGCTGTCCAGAGGCATCGAGATCATGGGGCTCCGCCACGAGGTGGCGATGTTGAAGCATCAGGCCTGCCGGCCGGCCGAAGCCGGACTGGGCCGATCGGGCGATCCTGGCGGCCTTAGAGCGCCTAACGCAATGAAGTGAGGCGTCGCCAGCAGATGAGCGCGCAGGCCAGCTTGAGGAAGGCCTCGTGGATGTCGGCGCGGATCTCCCAGCGGATGCGCAGGCGGCGGAAGGCGTGCAGCAGGGCGAAGGTCTGCTCGACGACCCAGCGTTGTTTGCCGAGGCCGGAGCCGTGTCCGGTGCCGCGGCGGGCGATCAGCGGGCGGACCCGCAGCTCGCGGACCAGGTGGCGGTACTTGTCGTGGTCGTAGCCGCGGTCGGCGAGTACCGCGTCGGGGCGCTGGCGGGGCCGGCCGCGCTTGCCGCGCACCTTCGGGATGGCATCCAGCAGCGGGCGCAGCTGGGTGACGTCGTTGCGGTTGGCACCGGTCAAGATGGTGGCCAGGGGGATGCCGGTGGCGTCGGTGATCAGGTGGTGCTTGCTGCCGGGCCGTCCTCGATCGACCGGGGACGGGCCGGTCTGCGGCCCCCTTTTAACGCTCTGATCTGCGAGGAGTCCACCACGGCGCGGGAGAAGTCGAGCGCGTCGGCGGCCCGCAGCCGATCGAGTAGCACCTCGTGCAGCCGCTGCCACACCCCGGCCTTGTTCCACTCGGCCAGCCGCCGCCAGCAGGTCATGCCCGAGCCGTAGCCCAGTTCTTGCGGCAGGTGCTCCCAGGCGATCCCGGTGTGCAGCACGAACAGGATGCCCTGCAACGCCAGCCGATCATCGAGCCGCTTACGTCCCGGATGCCGGAACCGCCGCTGACGCTGGGGCAGCAACGGCTCGATCACCGCCCACAGCTCGTCGCTGACCTCCCACGGCTTCAGCTTGGCCATCCGTGCTCCGCTTGCTCGGCTACAGCGAGAGATCAAAGCACACCGGAGATCATTCTGTTAGGTGCTCTTAGCCCCGCTTCCTACCGACGGCGCTACGAGCTTATCGGCTGGTCACCCCCAGTACCTTGCTGGCTTCGCATCGCCGTTTGATCAACCATGCGTGAACTCATCCCACCGTGCTGGCCGTCCTCGAACAACCATGGAGGTCGGGATCTGGTCCTCCGTCTGGCACTCAAGAATCGAGGTGGGGGTATCGGCGGGTACACGATGAGCTGCTGGGTCGCGTAGGCCCGCATGTCAGGGAAGCGACCGCGAGACGGATCCTGCCTTCGCGCCGGCACGTCCGGCTTCTTCCACGTCGACACGATCTTCCTGAAGCGTTTGTGCGGGTTGTTCCTGATGGAGGTGGAAACATGGCGCGCGCACGTCCTGGGCGTAATTGCCCATTCAACCGGCGCGTGGACGGCTCAGCAGGCCCGTAACCCGCTCATGGATCTGGGGCAGAAGATCGACTCGTCCCAATTCCTCATCGGTGATCAGGACGCTAAGTTCACCGCCACCTTCGACGAGATCTTCACCAGCCATGGCGTCACGGTGGTGAAGACACTGCCACGCACGCCCCGAACCAACTGCTACGCCGAACGCTGCGGTTCGAACCGTCCGAGCCGAATCCACCGACCGGACGCCGATCTACGATGAACGCCATCTCGAATCGGTCCTGAACGAGTGCGTCGTGCACTACAACGCGTAGCGCCCGCACCAGTCCCACCAACAGCGCACACCTGATCGAGACAAGGATGTCGTGGTGCCGCTGGAAGGCCCGAGCCAGCGGGCAAAACCTGCCCAGCGGAACCATCAACGAGTACCACCGAGCCGTCTGACCAATCCGAAGAAACACCAGCTCAAACCATGTGCATGAGTTTGAAGCAGTACACCCATCTCGGCAGACACATAGAGGCGCTTGCGCTCTGCAGCGCCTCCCTGACGAGATCACTTACCGAGAGCACTCCATGAAGAGGCCTCACCGTTCGTTGAATTACGTCAGCTGTGGACGTTTAGGTTCCGATAGATGAATAGACCACACATCTCCCTGCAGCCGCTCATCATCTTGTCCCTTAAGCACGATGATCTCAACCCCGAGTTCCACGAGTGACATTTTGATCGAATCCGAGAATGTCTGCCTAGCCGCGCCATCGAGGTCAACGCCCCGGGCTTCCAGCGCGCGCGATAGTGTGGCGGCTGCCAGATGAGGGGAGAATGACCCATACTTAGCGGAAACTGCATCAGGGATTACCTCGTTATCGCCCCAGAGAATCCTGTGAACCTGAACTCCAATAAGACAACATTTCCAGCGATCATACCTATGAAATGTAAACTCGAGCAATCCATAGTCGCGGCGAAGTAGGGGCCCGTGTACATCCTCAACAAAATCCTTTCCAAATGAGTGCGTAACTTCTTCGAGTGAAGACCCCATGCCCAAGCCAAGTACTCGCTGCGCAGATATAGCGGTCACATAGAAATCAAGCTCATCCATTCATCTTCTCCAAGGCTTTGATCAAGAAATGCATTTCTAGCGCTCGGTTTTTAGCCATACCTAGCTTGCCGCTATTCATTCTATCCATTGCATCCCTGGCGTTGCGGATCAAGTTCTCTCGCAAAGCCGAATCTCGCTGGAGCGACTTTAGCACAAAGTCAAGCTCAGCTCTCCCAGGCATCCCCGTTTTGATGCGTACCCCCTTAACCCCGACACCACCCTTTTCATTTGGAAAAACACGTACCTCATATTTCCCTACATGAACGTGAGCACCTTTGGTTGCCCAATCCTGAAAAGCGACCGATACTCGAATACACGGTGCTGAATTATGAACGAGGACGGCGCCAATTTCCGTCGCAACGTGATACGAATTATAGTCATCAACCGAGAAGTTGTAGACGAACTTATCGCTTGCTGCACGCTTCTTCACTGATGTTACAGTCAAGTATGGACCGTCGTCGGTGGTTAGGTCGTACCCAGGAAGGAGTGCACCGGCCGGAATCCAACTTCTGGTATCTTCCACCCAGAAGGGATGACCCTCTGTGGCTACTATCGTCGCAGAGCTACGAGGATTATCTGCACTGCGCACTTTAATGTAGACAAGAGCCGCTCTTCCCTTAGCCATCCTTGCGCTGGTCACGACTTTGGCGCCAGCCTTGTCGACTACGGGATCTGCCGCTGACACCACGTCGCCCGGCTCGATATTTTCGATTTCTTTACGGGTCCCATCTGCCATGAGCACTTGCGTACCGGCAACGAAGCTGTTATCGCATACCACTTTCGCTGCTATGATCGCGTCTTTTAGCTTTGGCATGCTTCCCGCAATGTCATCTAGCCCTCGCATAAGTCGGCTACCAGCGAAGAAGTTCGACCCGAAAAGCAGACACGACCCCATATCGTCAAATCCGCAGCGAGCAAGATCCGATACGACGCCGTTAACATAGCCCGTGATCCACGATCTCACGTCAGACAAGAATCGTTCTACTTCCAGCTTGCCTGCATCAACCACCGATAGACCCAAGCTCTTGAACAACTTCTGACAATCACCGCTGACCCAGTTGCCCGCCACGTCGAGGAACCTGCGGAAGCTATTGGTCCCCCCTGCGCAATCTTCGAAGTAGGTTTTTGCTTCAATCATTTTTGCGGTGGCCTCAAGCATTTTGGCACACTCTTTCATGCCGAGCTTCTTTTGGCACGCAGTCAACTTCTCATCCACCGGCCCGGACAGTTTATAATTTAGCCCCTTCTTAAAATCCTCCATTTTCTTTTTCTGTTGGAGATAGTGAGCAAACGTAATGAGGGCAATAATGTCGTCTTCGCTCAGAACTCCCTTGTAAATTTTTTCGATGATCCCATCTTGCGCCTTGGCGCTAAGCGTCCAAAAAGAGGCGGGCGGATGCATTCCGTTTGGCAGCTGATCTAGCATCTTCATCTCGGCCTTGGTTAGGACCAAGAGATAATCTCCGCAGACATTGCAACCGACGGGACGGCTGCCATCAGATGACCCTGATCCCCCGATACAGACGGCGTAGTTGCAGTCGTTGTAGGGCGCACTCGCCGAGGCCGATGACGTTGCGTATCCCGTGCCTCCGCTGGGGATCCACGTCAAGCTTCCACCACTGTCACAGTTTCCGTAGCAGGCAACCGTGTTGTGGCCCGTGGGATCGATCCCTGTCATGGGGCTGGCGTTGGCATAGGTGAATCGGTTGGCCTGAACGCTCGGGTTCGGCTCTAGCGTGGCGCTGTCCCGACTCGCGAAGGTCCCTATCTCTGGCTGGTACCATCGGGCGTGCATGTTGACCTTGCCCGTGTCAGGGTCGGTGTATTGCCCTTGGTATCCCAGGCTGTTCTTGTTGCCGCTCTGAGCGAGGACCTCGCCAAATGGTCCAAACCCGGTCGAGGAAACGAAGCCTGTAGAATTAAAGGTCGCGACTAGGTCCCCGTGTAGATCGCTGAGAGAGCCGACAGCGGGTTCCGTGCCTTCTTGAAGTCCAAGGAGAGTGCCGGTAGGGCCACGTCCGTAACGGGCGGAAGGGCTAGTCGCGTCGGCGACCGTGATCGCAGCAAGATCGTTGCTAATCCCGGTGTAAGCGAACAATTGTTTTGCCGGCCCCGTGATCCTGGTGGAAACTCGATCCAAGGCATCATAAGTATAGAGGCTGTCGCTGTCCGCCACTAAGCGGTCGAAGGCATCAAAGGTCGCTGTGGTGACCTTACCCTCGGTAATCTGGCTGGCCAGAGTGCCACGGGCGGTGTAGCTGTACGTCGTCCCGGTCTGAGTGCCGCTTGAATTGCTTCTAATTAGGTGGTTGCGCTCATCGTAAACGAACTCCTGATCGCCTGCCTTCGTGCGGTTGCCAGCGTTGTCCCACTTATAGGTCGTGACAGCGCCACTCGGAGCGGTCCAGGAGGCGAGTCGTCCAGCGAGGTCGTAGGTGTAGCTGTTAGCTCCCGCCCCTGCGACTCCGACAGTGGTTTTGTTGCGGAGCTGGTTGTTTTTGTCCCACTCGTAGGTAATCGACGCCATCAGCGCGCCAGCGGCGTTCTTCATGGTCTGGCTGGTCAACCGGCCCAGCCCGTCATACTCGAACGTCTGGCTATCTGCGGTAGCACCGCTGGAATTCTTGCCGATCAGGCTGGTGAGGCGGGATGCCTCGTCGTAGTCGTAGCTGAGGGTTCGTCCGGTGATGGGGTCGGTGGCGGTCTTTAGGCGGCTGGCATCGTCGTAGGTGAAGCTGGCGGATCCTGCCTTGTCGGTCCGCTGGGTTAGCCGTCCTAGGCTGTCGTAGGCGAAAATGCTCTGTGCCGCAGCGTCACGTGCCACCTGGGTGAGGAGGCCCCGGTCGTTGTATGAAGCAGCCAGATCGCCGAGCGACGTCGGTCTGCCAGCTAGGTCGTAACTAAAGGTGCGCCCGGCGGACGTGGCAGTTCCGCCTGCGCCGTTCTCTTTGGTGAGTCTACCAAGATGGTCAAAGACTCGTTCGATCCGCACACCGCCTGGTTGCTGACTAACCACCGGAAGTCCGCCAGCGTCGTAGGTCGCGGTCCAGGTGCGGTCAGCAAGGCTGGGATGGGCGGTTGTCGCCGGTTCGATCAGGCTTTCGGCAAGGCCGAGGCTGTTGTAAGTGGTCCAGGTGGTATTGCCGCGCCCGTCGGTGAGTCGGGTTCGTGCTCCTGTGGCGTCGTATCCGAAGGTGGTGGTAATTGAAGTGTCAGCTGTGATGGGTTCGATGAGAGACATAGGTCGGTTGAGGGCGTCGTAGGTTTGCTTGGTGATGTATCCCTCGGGAGAGATTGCGGCGATCGGGTTGCCGACTGCGTCGTAGCCGACTGAAGCTGTACGAAGCACTGTGCCCGTCTTGTCAGTGTCCTTGACCACGATCTTACGTCCGGCCAGGTCGTACTCGCTGATTTGGGCGTTGCCGAGCGGGTCAACGGATTTCACGACCCGCCCGGCCTGGTCGTAGTCCGTGGTCGTCTTGTTGGACAGCGGATCAGTCACGGACACGACTTCGCCGATAGCGTTAACGTCAAGCGTGGTGACCTTGCCGTCCGGCTGGACGGTTTTCACCACTTGCCCGGCGTCGTTGTACTCCATGCGGGTGGTGAATGCCGCCGTGGAAGGGTGACGCTCGATCACTGTCTGAGTGATGGGTCGGCCGAGGTCGTCGTAGGTGGCTTCGACCCGGGCGCCGAGCGGGTCGACTGCGGCGAGTTGTTCGCCGAGAAGGTCATACTCCTTGATCCATTGCCCGGCAGCTTGGCCAGTGGCAGCGGGGTCAGTGGTACGCACCAAGCGGCCGAGTCCATCGTATTCGAAGGCGCGGCTGAAGCCCCTGGGGTCGGTGCTGCGAACGAGTTGACCGGCAACATCATAGGTGCTGGTGGCCGTCGGTGTGATCGGCGTTCCGCCTGGCGGAGTGTAGGAGGGCAGCACTACACCGGTGAGACGGCCAGCCTTGTCGAAGGTCGAGATGGTGGTCTGGCCCTCAGCGTTGGTCTCGTGCGTCTGTCGACCTGCCGAGTCGTATCCCCGGCGGGTGATCGGCCTAGCCATTGTGCTGTATTCGACTTTGTCCACTTGGACGGGAGGCTGAGTGATCTCGACGAGCCTGCTTGCGCCGTCGTACCGCATCGTCGTGGTGTATGCCGCGGCATTGGCTCCCGGGAGGTTGCCACGGGGGTCGGTCACGCTTGCCGTTAGCCCACGATCGTCGTATGTCATGGACGTGATCAGGTCATCGTCCCCGGTGTTGGCGATCTCGCGCTCCAGTTCACCGGTGGCGGTGTAGCGGTATTCGCGGGTCTCGATACGGCTTGATCCGCCGCCCGAAAGTGTAACCTTCAGCGGACTTCCAGCAGCGTTGTAGGAGACCGTCGTGGTGCGCTTCAACCCATCGGGATCCACCGTTTGCGACACAATGCGGGAAGCGGCGTCGTAGGTGAACACCGCACCCAGACGGCCTCCGCCAGTGACCACCTTTGTCGGGTTACGTGCCGCGTCATAGGTGTAGCTCTCGAGCACCACATCACGAGCAGTGGTCGAGCCGTTCAGCCGGACGTCATCGGCGATCTTGGTGGCCACCATGTTGTCGGCGAAGTAGGTGTAGGAGGTTTTACGTCCCATTGCGTCGACCTGGGTGGCCAGTCGGCCTACCGGGTCGTAGGAACGGGCCTCCAAAACCACATCGGCGGCGGGTTGCGGGTTGACCGGGCTACCGGTCCAACCCTTCAGCGTCCTGGTGACCAGGTCGCCGCGCGTGCTGTACGCGTTCTCGATGACGGTCCCGCGCTCGTCGGTCACCCGTACGAGCTGGCCAAGGGTGTTCCACTGCTGCCGGAGTACTCCACCAGCAGGGCCAGTCACCGTCTCCACTCGTCCTGCGGCATCGTAGGTCGTCGTGGTGGTCCGCGACGGGTCTCCGCCAGTGGTGTCGCTGAACGTCTCCGTGAGCTTGCGACCGTCGGCGTCATACGTGTACTCGACGCGAGACGTATGGGTCACGCCGCTGATCTCGTTCTTGACACCCTGCCCTGTTTGCGTAGCTAGCCGGCCAGCCGTGTCATACGTCGAGGTGGTACTCACCCCGTCGGGATACGCATCAGAAATCAAGGTGGTCCGGGTGGTCCGGCCGAGCGTGTCGTATTCAATCTTTGTGATGACTCCGGTCGGGCTGGTCTGCTGGACCAGATCGCCGGCCGCGTTGTGCTCATAAGTCCACGTGTTGCCAAGTTGGTCGGTCTTGCTCTTCAGCAGGCCCGCAGGGACGAGCCCGCCGCCGACAGCGGCTTCCGTACCGTCGGTGTAGGTCGTGGACGTTGATCGGCCGTTCGGGAAGTCCGAGGTGGCGGGAGTGGTTTCCTTGGTTTGCTCGCCGAACGAGTTGTAGGCCCAAGCGGTCAGGTAGGTCTCGTCGGTGGCTGAACTTGATCGGCCATCGCGGTGACCGATGGTCACGTCGTTACGGGGATCGAAGGGATCATCGGCGTTGACGTAATAGGAGAAGTAGTCGCTCGAGCAGCTGGTGGCGGTCCGGCAGGACTTCTTGGCCAAGAGGTTGCCGCGGGCGTCGTAGGCCATTTCGACGACGTTGTTGTTGGCGTCGTAGACCTTGGCCGCAGAGCCGCCGATGTCGTAGGCGTACTTGGTCTGCTGGCCAAGCTGATCCGTCGTGGACACCTCGCGATATCCGCGGGAGGCGTCGGTGACGTAGGTGATGGTGCCCGCGCCGGGGTCGGTGACGGTAATCGTGGCGAACGTCGAGATGGTCGTCTGCTTGGCGTAGGCGACATCGGACAGCTTCCATGTGCCGCCGTTGGCATCGGTGTAGGTGGCCAGGCGTCCGCCGTCAGCGGCGTAGGTGTTCGCGGCCTGGGTTCGCCCGGATGGAAGCGTGATCTTCGTCAGCTGTGGCTGAGCGACACGGGCCGCGAAGTGCTGCTGGACGACCTGCGCTGACAGCGGCTTGCCGTACACGGCGACTTCGTCGATGTCGCCGTTGAAGGGGAACGCCTTGGTCGTGGTGGTGCTGGCCGGCCAGGCGGTGCTGGCGTAGCCGGAGCCGATGCGGGTTTCCCACTGGTCGCCGTGCTTGATCTCCCCCGCCAGAGTCCCGAGGGCTACACCGTCGAGGTAGAGGGTCTGAGTGCTCTCCCCTGGGGTGGTGGAGGTGGGAGCCTTGGAGGACACAGCGGACAGGACGACGTGGTGCCAGGTGCCGTCATTGACCACGGCAGGCGAGGTGATCGGGGCATGGGCGCCGGTGTAGAACTGGGCACGCAGTTTGCCGTCCGTACCGACGTACACCACCGGTGTGAACGCCGATGGTGTGTTGTCGGCGGAGTTCTGCATGCCGATGACGGTGCCGGACGCGGTCGTCTTGAACCATGCCTCCACCGCGAGCTGGCCGCCCTGGCCGCTGATCGTCGAGCGGGGAAGCTGGACGAACGTGGATGTCGCGGCGCCCTTGAAACGCATCGCGGTATCCGGTGAACCGCCGAGCGCGCCCTGGACACCTGTGCCGAGGTCGGCCGGCGTGGTTCCGGTGAGCTTGGCCTGCTCCTCGGTGATGTTCCAGCCCGCGGACGAGGAGACGATCGTGCCGGTCTGCGTGCTGGACTCGTTCAGGCGGTAGTAGAAGCCGGGTGCGGAGTTGATGACGGCGCTCTTGTAGCGGGATGCCGCGGTGTAGGCGTATGTCGTGCACGCCGTGGCCGACTCTGGCGGGCAGACCTTGGCCAGTTGGTCGCCGTCGTAGGTGTAGGTCCACGTCATCGGGGCGCCGTTGACGGGGTCGGTGGACACGCTGGTGATGTGGTTGCCGGTCCAGGTGAAGGTGAGGGATCGACCGCCTACGGCTGTCACCTTGGCCAGTCGGCCGTCGCTCCCGCGAACCATCTCCTGGGCCCGTCCACGCCGGTCGGCGATCTTGACGAGGGCGCCTGCGGCGTTGAACCAGTAGGAGGTGGCGGACTTGTCCATCAGCCGCCATCCGCCGGCGGGCTCGGCGGCCAGGGTGGCGAAGATCCCGGACGGTGCCGCGAACGAGCCATCGCTCTTGGCCGCGAAGCGCAGTTGCTGGCCGTTGGGGTAGGTGATGAGCACGTTGCCGCCGGGCTCAGGCTCGATGCGCATGTCCCAACGGGTGCTCCAGCCTGCGCCGAACAGGCCGTCGGTGCGGGAATCGAGGCTGTTGTACGTGCGCGTGACCGACAGCGGAGGCCCGGCGACCGTTACGCTCGCGTCGGTCGCGGTGTGCGCGTAGTTACCGGAGACCTGGTTGAACTCCTTCCCCTGTGCACCACCGGCGAGCGCGTTGATCCCACCCTGGTCCGGTGTCGGGGTGAACGTCCGCCAGGCTGAGGTCACGGTGGTGTAGGTGGTGGCGGCCTTGGCCATCCACGAGTACGTCTTGCCCCAGGTCAGTTTGTTCGCTGGCACCTGCCAGGCGCCGGCCGCAGTCCAGTCGGGGGAACTTGCGCACCAGGTCCAGTTGGGGGACGTGCCTTCACACACCTGGAACCAGTACTTCACTGCCGCCTCTGTTGCAGGCCTGGCATTTGCGGACAGTACGGGGGTGAGCGTGCCTACTTGGCCGTTATTGGCTGGCGCGAAGGTCTGGAAAGGCAGTGCGCTTATTTTCGCGGAGACCCAATCCGACCATGCACCGCTTACACCGGATGTAGTGACGGGCCGGACTCGCCAGCGCACCAACCACCCGTCAGACAACCTTCCAGAAGGAACGACGAGCCAGGCGTTTGTTCCGGACGCATACGCTGAAGATGAAACGCCAGTCCAGATCGGGCCAGTGCCCTGCTCGGCCATCACCGGGTCATGTTCGACCTGCGCTTCCAGCTTCATCTGGCGGTTCTCGGGGTCGCTAACCTTGGCATAAAGCCATGGCGTCAGTGCTGTAGCGGTCCACGAGGCGGTTCCACGAGCAGCCGGGTCCATGCCAAGCCCCTCGACAGACGGCTTGGTCAGGTCGATACGTGCGGCTCGCCAGTTCGTCCACGGTCCAGCGACGCCAGAGCCGGTCTTGCCCTGCACCCGCCAAAGAATGTGCCAACCATCCTGGAGCTTTCCAGACGGCACCCGCGCCCATGCGGTCGCTCCGGCGTTAACGGACTGCGTTCCCGTACCGCTGTAGATGAGGCCGGTACCTTGCGCGGGGTTGGCGGGATCGTGCTGGATTTCGACGGACAGAAGAGAGGGTCGGTTTTCAGGATCCGTGACTTGCGCATACACCCAAGGCGTGATGGACGACACAGTCCAGGACTCGGATGCAGCCGTTCCAGGGGTAAGTCCTGGCACCGCCACTGCGGGCTTTTTCAAGTCGATACGAGATAGCTGCCAATCCGACCAAGTCCCTGCCACCCCGCCGGTGGTGACGCCTCGCAGCCGCCATCGGATCTGGTAACCGTCTGCGAGGACACCCGCGGGAACGGTCAGCCAGGCGTTCGCTCCTGACGCGTAGGAGATGGTTCCCTTACCGGACCAAATGGCCCCCGTCCCTTGGCCGGCGACCGGGTCGTATTCAATGGCGGCTTCCAGAAAGGATGCCGCACCATTCGCAGCTGTGACCTTCATGAAGAATTGAGGACGCAACGACGACAAGACCCACTGACCAGCGCTTTGGGTCGCTGGGAGCGCCCCCAGGCCCGATCCGGCGGGTTTGTTGATCTCGATTTTTCCGGTGCGCCATTCAGACCACGCCCCGCCAACAACAGGCGAACGCATGTCGGAGAAATTCGAAGCAAGAGCCCGAACCCGCCAGCGAATCAACCACCCATCCTGCAACTTCCCAGAAGAAACCGCAGGAGAAGTGACATCCCAGTTCGCCCCCGTACCAGGAGAATCCGACTCACCCGACCAGATCAGCCCACTGCCCTGACCCGCAGCCGACGGATCATGCTCAACCTGAACACCCAACGCCACATACCGACCCGCCGGATCACTCACCCGACCCGAGAACGTCGGCGTCAACGACGAAAACGTCCACAACCCCGACGACAACTGACCCGACGAACTCACCAACGACACCGTCGGCTTCGTCGTATCGATCCGACCCGCCTGCCATTCAGACCACGCCCCGCCAACAACAGGCGAACGCATGTCGGAGAAATTCGAAGCAAGAGCCCGAACCCGCCAGCGAATCAACCACCCATCCTGCAACTTCCCAGAAGAAACCGCAGGAGAAGTGACATCCCAGTTCGCCCCCGTACCAGGAGAATCCGACTCACCCGACCAGATCAGCCCACTGCCCTGACCCGCAGCCGACGGATCATGCTCAACCTGAACACCCAACGCCACATACCGACCCGCCGAATCGCTCACCTGCCCCGAAAACGTCGGCGTCAACGACGAAAACGTCCACAACCCCGACGACAACTGACCCGACGAACTCACCAACGACACCGTCGGCTTCGTCGTATCGATCCGACCCGCCTGCCATTCAGACCACGCCCCGCCAACAACAGGCGAACGCATGTCGGAGAAATTCGAAGCAAGAGCCCGAACCCGCCAGCGAATCAACCACCCATCCTGCAACTTCCCAGAAGAAACCGCAGGAGAAGTGACATCCCAGTTCGCCCCCGTACCAGGAGAATCCGACTCACCCGACCAGATCAGCCCACTACCCTGACCCGCAGCCGACGGATCATGCTCAACCTGAACACCCAACGCCACATACCGACCCGCCGAATCGCTCACCTGCCCCGAAAACGTCGGCGTCAACGACGAATACGTCCACAACCCCGACGACAACTGACCCGACGAACCAATCTCCGCTACCGTCGGCAGGGAATCGGCTGAGGCCATCTCACCTGACTGTGTGACTGCAACTTTGGCCGAGCTACTTACTCGATTTTCGACCTCGCGCTTAGGTTGTGGGCTGGCCGTTGTGGTGGAGATTCTTGAAAGGCCGTGGGTCTGGGTCCTCGCCGGACCGGGACGTTCGTCACGCTGCACGTCGGGTTGCGCATCAGAAGGCGCCGCCTCCCACACCAATGGAGGTGGTGACTCTAGACCTTGGTGAGGAGGACCGTCCACGATTTGGCTCGGCTCCTCGAGTGGCAGGGCATTCTTGGGACGCGTGCTAGTTTGATCGGCCGTGGCGGGCCTCACACTAGGTTGTGTAACCTCCGCTCCAACCAAGTGCGGTAGCTTGCCAACCGGAGTTGACGGCTGGATCGGCGCCTGATAGCTCCCGCCATCGATGCCCGGGTCCCCAACCGCTGCATGCAACGGAACTCGGGGAGGGGAGGACGCGTAAGCAGCCGGCAGATAGAGCAGGCCTGGCAGGAGCGCAAGCAAGGTGGGCACGATCGCTCGCGACCTCCACCGCGACCGCCTGCGGGGAATAGGATCTACCCGGCTAACACCATTTTGGGTCACGCTGAGCTGCCCACGCCGCACGGCCACGCCACACTCCCAATAACTGGGTCGCCAGAGCGGCCCGCCCGGCGCTGCACGACGCGCCACCAAAAGATCGTCTTAGATATACACATTGAGGCCACAGAGAGCCAGATCTTGACTTAATGTGACACTTAGTGCATCAGTCACAAACTGGACACCGAAAGTCACGCGCCGCCCGTCGCAAGGCCATCGCGCTGCTGGCACTCACAAGATGATCTGCTCGTCTAGGTTGAGTGTGCCTAGTGTGCTTCGCCTGAAATTCGCTAGATAAGTTCGTATGGTGATGGCTATGACGCCTCCCGGACCAGCTGCGGTGGAGATCCGTTTGTCGGACAGTGAACGGGCTCGGCTGATCGGCATGTCGGTGGAATCGTCGAGGCTGGCGGTCAGGGTGAAGATCGTGCTGGCGTGTGAGTGCCCGCGGGTCAGCACCCCGCAGGTGGCGCGGGAGCTGGATCTTGCCGAGAGTACGGTGCGTAAGTGGCGTGCGGCTTTCGCCCGTGGCGGGTTTCAGGCGCTGGTCGACGAAGCGCGCACGGGCCGGCCCAAGGCTGAGTTGACGGTGTCCGATGCTGAGCGGGCGGTGCTGCAGCGATGGGCGCGGCGGGCCAAATCCGCGCAGGTCCTGGCGATGCGCGCGAAGATCGTGCTGGCCTGCGCAGACGGCACCGACAACAAGCAGATCGCCGAGCAGCTACGGGTACACCCGGACACGGTGTCCAAGTGGCGCCACCGCTTCCTGCGCCTGCGGCTGGACGGGCTGATTGATGAGGCACGCCCGGGCCGCCCACCGTCGATCAGTCTGGAACAGGTCGAGCAGGTCGTGGTGGCCACGCTGGAGGAGACACCGAGCGGTGCCGCACACTGGACCCGCGCCTCGATGGCGCGCCGTAGCGGGCTTTCGCAGTCGAGTATCGGCCGGATCTGGCGGGCCTTCGACCTCAAGCCGCACCGCACGAGCACGTTCAAGCTGTCGACCGATCCGCTGTTCGTGGAGAAGGTTGTCGACGTGGTTGGGCTCTATCACGATCCGCCGGAACGCGCGGTGGTGCTGTGCGTCGATGTGAGGTCCCAGATCCAGGCTCTGGATCGGTCACAGCCGGTGCTGCCGATGATGCCGGGCATGCCTGAGCGGCGCACCCATGACTACGTCCGCCACGGCATCACCAGCCTGTTCGCCGCCTTCGACATCGCCGGCGGGAGCGTCATCGGCGAATTGCACCGCCAGCACCGCGCGACCGAATTCAAGAAGTTCCTCGTCACCATCGACAAGACGGTGCCGGCCGAGCTCGATGTCCACCTGATCTGCGACAACTACGGCACGCACAAGACGCTGGCGATCAAGGGATGGTTAGCGCGCCATCCCCGCTTCCACATGCACTTCACTCCGACCGGCTCCTCCTGGATCAACCAGGTCGAGCGCTGGTTCGGTTACCTGACCGACCAGCTCATCCGCCGCGGAGTACACAAAAGCGTCCAGGCCCTGGAGGGCGACATCCGCGCCTGGATGGACCGCTGGAATGCTGATCCCAAGCCCTTCGTATGAACCAAGACCGCCGAGGAGATCCTCGAATCCCTCGCGAAATATTGCCGACGAATTTCAGGCGAAGCACACTAGCCACTTTGATCGGCGACCGTCTCAGCAGCCTGGAGGACGGCGATGGCTAGCACGATTGCGGTAGCGCGCTGCGGACACCAGCGCATCCGGGAAAGGCTCTTCCAAGTCTTGAGCATGACCACGGCGCATTCCCTGACGGCACGGACACGTGCGTGCGGTTGACCGACCGCTAGTGGCGGGACAGGTGTGGTCGGCGAGGATGTCACTTATCAGCTTCGGACGCGCTTCCGATTCACCGTGAGCAGCAGCTCGCCAGCTCGCCGATCGCCGGCCTCGGCCCGCTCGCGCAGCTCCTCCAGCCGTCCAGCCCCCGCCAAGAGCTCCGCCAGTCGGCCGGAGGCATGCCAGTCTCCGGCATCGGCACGTCGGCGCAACTCGTCTTCTATCCCCAGCCTGAACAGCAGCGCAGCGAGCCTCTCCACTGCAGCCGAATCCCCGGTGTCAGCACGCTCACGCAGAGCCTTTACTCGTCCCAGGTTGGCCAGCAGTTCGGCGAGTTGGACAGCGGCGTGCTGCTCCCCAGCCCGAGCGCGGACGCGCAGTTCTTTCTCGTTCTTTCGCCACGACAGCAGCTCCGTTAGTCGAACGCCTGCATGCCGGTCCCCCGCTTGGGCGCATTCGCGCCAGTACGAAAGAGTTTCCCCTTCCCAGCCTAGATTAGTCAGCAGCTTGGTAGCCCGGCCAGCAGCACGCCAATCTCCCCCGGCAGCACGTTCTCGCAAATACGCGAGAGCTTCAGCATCCCGCCCCATATTGAGCATCAGCTCAGCCAACATGTCGGCGGAGTATCGGTCCCCGACACCAGCGCGCTCACGTAGCTCCTTTTCGTGCCCTTCTTCGGCCAACAGTTCAACCAATCGCCGGGCAGCGTGCCTGTCTCCGTCGTCGGCGCGCTCACGCAGCTCCCCCCGCAGCCCGAGCTTAGTCAGCATTTCACTCAGCTGACTTGCGGCGTACGGGTCTCCTATATTCGCACGGTTGCGCAGCTCCTCTATGTTTCCCAGATTGGATAGCAGCACGGCCAGGTGCATGGCTGCGTGCCTGTCTCCTGCGTCGGCGCGCTTACGTAATTCCTCCGTACGGCGCAGCCCTGCCAGGAGCTCACTTAGGCGATCTGCAGCACCTCGGTCGCCAGCGTCAGCACGCTCACGCCAGTACTCGAGAGCCTCTATATCCCGCGTCATCTTGGTGAGCAATTCGGCCGTCCTACTGACTGCGTACTGATCTCCGGCGTCGGCACGCGAACGCCAATATGAGAGCGTTTCCGCCTCCCTCCCCCGCTTGGTCAGCAACTCGGCCAATCTGATAGCAGCAGGCCGGTCCCCAGCGTCAGCACGTTCACGCAACTCGTCCTCGTCCCCCTTCCTGGACAACAGTTCGGCCAGACGGTCGGCAGCTTGCGCATCCTTAGCGTTGGCATGCTCACGCAATTCTTCTACCCGCTCTAGCCTGTACAGCATCTCAATCAGTCGACCGTGAGCATGAGGATCTCCGGCAACCGCATGCTTACGCCAAATGAGCACGGCCTCGTCTTCTCTACCCAACGTGTACAACAATTCATCCAATTGGGCAGCCGCGCTCTGGTCCCCGGCGTCGACGCGCCCGCTCAAGGTTTGCACCGCCTCATCGTCCCGCCCTTGATCGGTCAGCAAATGGGCCAACCGACCGGCAGCTTCTCCACTTCCGGCCTGCGCGGCCTTGCGGTACAGCAGCTCCGCGTAGCCGTGCAGGGTGCGTAGCGCAGCGGCCTGCCCAACGCGCACTTGGTCTGCAGGCTCTGTTACGTGATCAGCTATTGCTTGCCAGCATTCTTCGGGCACCTTGCTCAGGTGGCGCTGTTGGGCAACCTGTTGTTGCACGTAATCGGCCACCTCATAGCCGGCGACCTGACCCATCCCCCCAGTAGGGTGAGCAATTGGCGTGAGGGCAGCGGCGGCGCCATGCAACTCCTCAGTGAGGTATTCCATGGCGTTCTCGAACCAGTTGTGCGGGGCTTTGGCCCGCTGGCGGAGATCACAATAGCCCGGGGCAGCCTGGCGCAGAAGTGCGGTCATGATCGGAGGGGAGACGCCCAAGCGGGTACTGTCAATAGCCGCGGTGAGAATAGCGACGGCATACGGGCTTGCCTGCCGCCAGCGGCGCATCAATTCCGGGGCCGCAGCGATGGTTTGAGTTAACCCGTAATCGCTCGTCTGCAGAGCCAGCTGGATCCGGACGTCCCCCTGCATAGCCGCATTCATGGCACGTTTTCGTTCGGCCAGGGAAAAACTGTCATCGATGTCTACCGTGTCGGCTAGACGGAGCAGCTCTCGCGCGGCCGCATGCGGATCAGCCTGGCCAGCTTGCGGCAGCGCTGCATAAATTTCACGTCGCCCGGGCCAGATCGTTGCGACTAGTATCGCTCCCTTATTGAGTAGATCATGGATGATCCCGGCCTCTAGGGGGTCGTCGCAGTCAATGTATCGCTGAAGCTCGTCCAGCCAGACCACTAAACGAGTAGGCGGGTCCTGGGCAACTGAACGAATTTGCGCGACATTCGCGGGATGTAGCAGCCACCAGTCGCCGAGTAGCACCCTGACTGCTTCGAAAGCGCTGCGCGTCTTACCGACCGACGAACCGCCGACGAGGAGTATTAGCCCACCGTGTTGCTTTTCGGCTGCTCGGCTAATCAATGCACGTACCCCACTTGCTGAGGTGTCAGTATCCCTCTCGACGTAAGTGGGCAAGTCACCCATGGCACCTGGAACTTCGATAGCGGCGTGCACTCCCAGACGGCGGGGGTCGGCCTGGGATACTCGAATAAGCCCGTCCGCCCGCGGGTCGCTGCTGTCGCGGACACGACGGCGAGCCGCCAGCCAGGTCGACTGCTGCTCCTGCGGCACGGAGCAGGCGCACAGGAACACCTCAAGCGTGGCCTCGCTAGGCAATCCCTTCCTGGAGTTGAACAGGTCAGATAGCGTTGTCTTGGGCAGACGCCCACTGACGGCGTTGTCTAGGTCCTTGAACGACCGACCTGCGCGCAGCAGTTCAAGTGCGGCCTTGAACCCAGCAAGCGTATGGATCTCACCGGGTTCAGGTAGCGAGAGGCCCATCAGTTCTTCACGTTCCCCTCCACAAGGTCTCCTGACGGACCCATCCTGATTCGGTCATCAACGAGCTCGGACTCTGCCGTGCACATCAGCCTGCCTGACCCTGACCGGCGGGTCTGCCAGTTGTCCGGGTCGGTACGTATCCGATGCCAAGCTCCTCAGCGGCGGGGTCGCCTGCCGCGAGGACGTCCTTTCGAGGCGGTCTTTCGAGAGTTGATCAGGGCGGCTGCCAGGTTGAGGGCGGCCGCCACGAGAGGCAGGAGGGCGGGGATCACGTCCATGAGAGCGCCTTTCGGGCTAGCTGGCCGGTACTTATCGCAGGCCAGTGGACCTTCATGGCATCGCGAAGGGCAGGGGTTCGGCATCGGATACGTACTAACCCGGACTACCGGGTATCTGCTCGCGCGTCCCTTGGGCAAGCTGAAAGCGGTACAACTCGGCGCAGAGCACGGCCGGCTCTTGCGGGGTTCGGCGCTGTTCGCTGTTGCCGCCGAACGGCCTCGGCCGGGCCCCAGCGGGACAGGACTAGGGCGTGTCCGTTAGATCTTGGCGTTCGGCTGAGGTCGATCACCTGGTCGGGTTGTGATGGTGGCATGGTCCGTCGTCATGAACTGACCGATGCCGCGTGGGCGCGGATCGAGCCGCTGCTGCCTGTCGAGCCGGTCTAGGGCAGGCGGTGGCTGGATCACCGGACGGTCTTGAACGGGATCTTGTGGAAGCTCGCCACCGGTGCCCCGTGGCGGGATCTGCCCGAACGGTACGGCAACTGGAAGAGCGTCTACGAGCGCCTACCGGCGCTGGGCGGCCGACGGCACGTTCGACGCCCTACTCCAGTGATCATCTCCTGCGCGCGGTGGTGTGTTCCGGTCTTGACTCTCGTCGTCTCTGCCTCCGCCTGCGCGCAGGAGCCAGGTGAACCCTTCGATGCGCCCGTAGAGGTCGTCGAAGGGGCACCCGGCCTGTCCTCGCTCACTCTGAGCGGCGCCGGAAAGTGGATACGGGAACACCACCTGCGCCAAGATCGAGCGAAGCGCAGTGGCCGAGTCGGCTACCACAGTCACGGTCATGATGACCCTTCGCCCCGTCTGCCGGGATACGGGTGAACTCGTTGCCGGGTTCGGCGCCGACCTCGCGAGCTCGATCACGCTGAACACCCTGCTGGGCCACCGGAAGGTCGTGAACTCGGCGGGTAGGGAGGTCCGTGTTCGCCCTCACACCGGGGAGACGTGGGTAGAGACATACAGGCAGTGCCTCAAGCAGGGATGATCGATATGTCGACGTTGCAGGGCCGCTGAGCACCAGCGCCACTGTCAGCTCTCGCTCGAACCGCCTGTGACCGGCATAGCGCCATCATCGGCGCGGAGCGGGCGCACGGGCAGGCCTGTTCGTCAAACAGTGACCTGGCCCCAGCCGGTTCACCGGGTTCAACCGGTTCAGCAGGTGGTGAGCATCTCCTGCAGGGCTGTCTTCTCGCTGGGCTGGAGGGTGAGCTGCCAGTTGTGTTTCACGCTCACCCAGCTCAGCGCGTAGGTGCACCAGAAGCTGGTCAGCGGCGGCTTCCAGGCGCTGGGGTCGCGGTCGCCTTTGTGCTGGTTGACGTCGTCGGTGACGGCCCACAGCTGGGAATCGGCCAGGGAGTTGGCGAACTGGCGGCGTTTGGCCGGCGTCCACCGCGAGGCCCCCGATCGCCAGGCTTCGGCCAGCGGCACCATGTGATCGATGTCGATGTCGCCGGCCTGGTGCCAGACGGCGCCGTCGTAGGGGCTGCGCCACGTGCCAGAGGTTGCGGCGCAGGAGGCGTTGGTGACGACGTCCTGGCCGTCGCGCCGCAGCACGGTCTCGCGCACGTTGCAGGTGCCGGCCACGGCCGCCCAGTGCGGGAACAGGTCCCGGTCGTAGGAGCCGGCGTTGCTTTCCGGCGCCACGGTCAGGCCGGCGAGCTGCGCGCTGGCCGCGACCACGGTCGGGATCCCCGGCGGCCCGGCTGCTGCAGCGGCCGGGCCCGCGCCGAGCGGGACGACGAGCACGGCGGCGGTGGAGAGGGCGAGGTGCGCCGGGCGCATGAGCGGCTCCTTCTGCCCCCGTGTCCCGGCCAGCGTCATGGCTGGTCATCTGCGGGCGGGAGGCAAGCAGAAGATCTCAAACCGCCGCCCGTTCGTGCTGGTCATCGGCGAACTTCGGCATGGCGCCGCACGCCCGGCTCTCATGGACGCCTCAAGCACTTGATCAAGGTTCAGAGGCGTTCTGCGAACAGAGCCGTAGTCATGTGGCGCGCGTGCGCCCAGCGGACCAGGAATCGAGCGCGACGCGCAGCGCCCTCAGAGCTGAGGCCGTCCCTGATCACCGACCTGCCGTCGAGCCAGGGCCGAGGCATCGCCGATGCCAACCGTCGCGCACTCCCCCGGGATCCGGCGCATGGACCTGGGCACGACCGCTTGCTGCGAGCGGGCCTGGGCGCACCCCGCCAGCTCTTTCTGCCGTGGGGCTTGGAGTGCGTCTGATCATCAGCCCAGTTGATCGCGGGTAAGAGCAGCCTGGCGCTGCTCGTCCTCCTGGGTTCAGGGCGTCAGCGATCAGTCGGGTCCCTCTCGCGGCCACTCCCCACCTGGGGTCTCAGGGCTCAGGGTGTTTGTCCAACCGCACGTGCAACGGGACCACCCGGTACAGTTCCCGGCCATCGGCGACTGAATAGGCGTAGGACACCGAAGAGTGGCATTTCCACCGCAGCGGCCCATGACCGCCACGCTCCGCGAAGTGCTCCACGCCGGCCCTGGCGCGCTGCACGCTCACATAGACGTGTGCCCAGTAGTGGATATGCGCCTTCGGCTCTGCGGCGGTTTGATCTTCGACCAGGTACACCACGGGTGACTCGCTAGGTAGACCCATGACCCGACGGTAGCGAAGCCATCCCCTTCCCGGACGTTGATCAGCTTTTGATCTCCTTGGATCCACATGGCGATAACGACCTTTATCGCCATATTGAGGGTGTAGGGTCGGGGCATGGATGGTGCTGAGGGAACGGGCCGGCTGGAGTTCCGGAGTCGGCCGTGCGCGGGCGCGGGCCGGGTGTGCCCTTGGCGGCGGGATGCGGACCTGACGGCTTTCTCCGACGAGGACATGCGCCGCCTGATCACGGCCAGCGAGGGCGACACCCGCGGTGGTGCGTTCACCGCCGAGGTCGCCGAGCGCATGTTCGAGGGCCGCCGCATGGCGTGTCATCTGGATCAGCCCGGCACCGCGCACGCGATGCGGCTGTGCGCGGGCTGGCTGGCGGTGGTCGGCCCACATCACGCTCGGGCCCGGATAAGTGTGCTGTGCGGGCAGTTGCCGCCCGAGGCCCTCTACCCCGACACCAGCGCCTGGCCCGACCTGGTCGACGACCTCAAGGAGCTCCTGCAGCGCCGCGAGGCCCAGCTCGCCGCGCTCGCCGAACTCGACGGGGACGACCGGGCCGACGAGGTCGCCGCGCGGGAAGGGCATGCGGGATGAGCACCCCGGCAGGCACAGCTCCCCCGGATCCGGTCGACGGTGCGGAGGCGCGGCCGCTGGACCCGTCCGCCGCCGCTACACCCGCCTCCTCCGCCGGGGTGATGGATCTGACCGCGCTGACCGGCGGCGCCGTCGTCGTCTCGAGCCCGCCGAGGCGCGGCGCCCCCGCGTCCGGCGACGAGGCTGACGACGAGGCCCGCGACGGTGAGGAGGCGGCGTGGGGCGAGCTCATCCCGCTGGGCGCGCTCCCGGTCAAGCTGCCGCCCAAGGGCACCTCTCCCCCGGCGCGCACCGCCCCCGAGCTCGCCGCGCTGCTGCGCACCGCCGGCGCGGGCGAGCGGCTGCTGCAGGCGACGGGCGGCTGGCTGATGTCGGAGCGGCGCGCCTCGCCGGCCACGCAGCAGGCCTACATCCAGGACGTGTCCTGGTGGCTGTGGTGGGTGCAGGCCCGCGGCCTGATCATCGCCGACGTCGACTTCCTGGAGACCGACCTGTACGCCGCGGCGATGCGGCACGCCGACTGGGCCAGCGCCACCCGGGCGCGCCGGTTGTCGGCGGTGCGCAGCTGGTACGGCTACCTGATGCGCGCCGAGGCCGCGCAGCGCAACCCGTTCGACGGGATGGAGCTGCCCAAGGTCCGCTCGAAGGTCACCCGGCATCTGACCGGCGGCCAGCTGCAGGCGATGCTCAGCCACGCGCTGGCGTTCGAGAGCGTGCGCACGCAGGCGATCATCGCGACGCTGCTCGACACCGGCTGCCGCATTAGCGAACTGCTCACCCTCACCGTCGCCGACTTCGGCTACAACGCCGGCGAGCGGGTGCTGAACCTGCGGGCCAAGGGCGACCGGGTGCACCAGGTCGTGATCGGCCGCCGCACCGCCGACCTGCTGGACACCTATGTGCAAGAGCGCGGCGCCGGCGCGGGGCCGCTCTTCGTCTCCCGCAGCGGGCTGCCCTTGCGCCGCTCGTACGTGCTGGAGCTGGTGCAGCGGGTGGCCGGCGCGGCCGGGATCGAAGAGCCGCAGACGCTGGGGCTGCACTCGATCCGGCACAGCGTGGCCACCGACCTGGCCGAGCACCTGCCGCTGGAGGTCGTGCAGCGGCGTCTCGGGCATGCCGACCCGCGCACCACCCAGCGCTACACCCACGACGACGGCCTGCACCGCGATCCGGCGCGGCACGCCGACCGGCGCATGGCCGCCGCCCGCGCGAACGCCGACCAGCGCACGGCCGCTGACGGGGATGAGCGCTAAGCCGCGGGGCCGCCTGACGGCTGGTCAACCTCGACTGCCGCGCTCGGGGGACGAGCAGCATGTGACCGGACCGCCGAGCGATCACGGCGGTCGTGCACGGCGTCGACTGCGCGCTCCTGCTCCCATCGTCGGTGTGACGACCTCCAGCCGGGAAACCGATCACCATTGTCCTGGGAAAGCGGTCTTCCGGCCCGGTACCTCGTCTAAGGCCGGACGCACTCGTGAACACCCCTCAATGAACCGTTCCGTGGTCGAAGGTCGGCGCTCGGTCGAAAGCAGCAGCGGACAGCAGGCGCTGGCGTTCCGCCCGACGCAGCGCCTGTGCGTCTGGGTCGGCGACAGGTGCGGCAAGCAGAAGTCGCTGAGTGTAGGGGTGGGAGGGAACGGTGGTGACTTGCCACGCCTCGCCCTGTTCCACGATCTCACCGCTCAACATGACGGCGACACGCCGGCTGACGTGCTGCACCACCGCCAGGTCGTGGGAGATGAACAGGTAGGCCACGCCGGTCTGCTCCTGGATGTCGCAGAGAAGCTCGAGCACCCGGGCTTGGGTCGACAGGTCAAGCGCGGATACCGGTTCGTCGCAGACGACGAGCTTGGGGTCGAGCGCGAGGGCCCGGGCTATCGCGATGCGCTGGCGCTGACCTCCGCTGAACTCGCGTGGGAGCCGGTCCAGAGCGTGAGCCGGGAGCGCGACCTGGTCGAGCAACTCGATGGCGCGGCCCTCGGCTTGGCGCGATCTGACGCCCCGGGCGATCAGCGGCTCGAGCAGAATCCGACGGATCGTCATTGACGGATTCATCGAGGTGTAGGGGTCCTGGAACACAACTTGGATCTCGCTCGCGAGCTGCCGGCGTCGTCCGCGAGTGGCATGCCCGATCTCCTCGCTGCAATAGCGGACGCTCCCCTCGGTGACAGGAGCCAGTCCGAGCACCGCACGGCCCAGCGTGGACTTGCCCGATCCCGACTCGCCGACGAGCCCGACCGTTTCCCCGGCCCGTACATCGATGCTCACCCCCTTCAGGGCGCGGAATGGGCGGGCGCGAAACCCTCTTCCCGGGTAGTCGACCACCAGGTTGCTGATCTCCAGCAGTGCCTCACTCATGCCTCGGCCTCTCCGGTCGCCCGGGCATCGGTGTCCAGCGTGGGTTGAAGGATCGCGTTGAACAACGCCTTGGTGTAGGGGTGGCGCGGGTCCGCGAACAGGGCGCGGACCGGCCCGGTCTCCACGATACGACCGTGGCGCATCACCGATACGTAATCGCACAGGTCGGCGACGACGCCGAAGTTGTGCGTCACCAGGATCATCCCCATGCCGAGCTCCTGCTGCAGGCCGCGCAGCAGGTCCAGCACCTCTGCCTGCACGGTGACGTCCAGCGCCGTCGTGGGCTCGTCAGCGATGAGCAGGTCGGGTGAGCACGCGATCGCCCCGGCGATCAAGATGCGTTGGGCCATGCCGCCGGACACCTGATGCGGGTAGGCGTCGAACGTGCGGCGCGGGTCGGGGATGCCGACGCGCGCCAGCAACTCAAGAGCGTGAGCGGTCGCGGCACGTTTGCTCATCCCTGCGCGCACCTGCATGGGCTCCACCAGCTGGCTGCCGATCCGGAAGGACGGGTCGAGGTTCGACATCGGCTCTTGCGGGATGTAGCCGATACGTTTTCCCCTGATCTGGTCCAGCTCCGGTTGCCTGGCGCAGGTCAGCTCGACGCCGTCGAACGTGATGCTCCCCGCGCTGATCCGCCCGCCGGGCGGCAGCAGTCCGAGGATCGACCAGGCCGTCTGAGTCTTGCCCGATCCGGACTCCCCGATCAGGCCGTGGATCTGGCCGCGTTCTACTGACAATGATACGGAGCTGACCACTTCGACGGGCGCCGCCTCGGGCTGGTCGTAGGCGACGCTGAGTCCGCCGATGACCAGCAGCGGGCTCGTCGTTTTGGGGTTCGGGGTGCTCTCATGGACGATCACGGGGTCGGGGTCGGGGTCGGGCTCCGCGGCGCGGGCGGCGGCTTCCCGGCGGCGACGGCGGGCGGAGGTTCCTGTGCGCTCCAGCTCGTCACGGACGACGTTGGCCAGAAGGGTGAGCGCGACCGATGTGATCGTGATGGCGAGGCTGGGCCAGATCAGCAGCGACGGCGCGGTGTACATGTTGGTGAAGGCGTCGTTGAGCATCATGCCCCACGTCGGGATGTCCGCATCGCCGAGGCCCAGGAACTCCAGGCCCGACTGGATGGTGATCGCGAGCGCTCCCATCATCGCGCCTTGCAGTAGCGCCGGCCCGCGAACCATCGCGAAGATGTGGCGCCCGATGATCCTGGCGTCGGTCAGACCGGCGACGCGGGCGGCATCGACGTACAGTTCTCCGCGCACACCCCGGACCGAGACGTAGACCAGGCGGTAGAAGGCGGGTGCCATCAGTACACCGAGGATCGCCATCGTGGCCCACATGGTGGGCCCGATCACCGCTATCGCGGCGATCAGCACGATCACTCCGGGCAGTGCCATGATCAGGCCGTTGATCCAGGATGTCACCGCGTCGAACCAGCCGCCGTAGTAGCCGGCGACAAGGCCGAACAGGATGCCGATGGTGGCGGCCACCACGATCGCGACTGCGGCCCCGGCCAGGCTGAAGCGGGCCCCGTGCAGCAGCCGGGCCCAGACGTCGCGGCCGGCGCTGTCACCGCCGAGAAGCAGGTCGCCGCCGGGCGGCGCGAAGATGCGCTCGAAGGAGGTCGTGAACGGGTCATGTGCCGACAGCCAAGGTGCGAAGCAGGCGCCGAGGATGAGCAGCAACAGGACCGCGGAGGAGATCACCCCGGTGGGGTTGAGCAGGAACACCCGCTTGGCCAGGGATGCACGTGCGCGTGGTGGCAGGGCGGTTGAGACTGGGACGGTCACCGAATCGCTCACGACAGCCTCACTTTCGGGTTCAGCCATCCCTGTACGAGGTCGATGACGAGGTTGACGGTCAGCACGAGGATCGCGGTAATGATCACGAGTCCCATGACCAGTGGGATGTCGCCGCGCAGTGAGGACATGAAGGCCACCTGGCCCAGGCCCGGGATCGCGAAGACCTGCTCCACGATCACCGCTCCGCCGAGAAGCCCGATGAACTGCAGCGAGGTCACCACTAGCGCCGGCCCCGCGGCGTTGCGCAGCACGTGACGGTACATGGTGCGCCGTGCTGACAGGCCGCGGCTGCGCAGGGTGCGTACGTAGTCCTGGCGCAGAACGTCGAGGACAGAGCCGCGCACCTGCTGGGCGATGGTGGCGACGCCGCCAACGGCGAGCGCGAGGATCGGCAGGGTCACCGTCGACAGCCAGCCGGTGAAGGAGTCGGTGATCCGGACGTACCCGGTCGGGCTGAACCACAGCAGCGTGTGCGCGAAGAGCCAGACGAGCGCGAGCGCGATGAGGAAGCCGGGGATGGCGCGGCCGATGAACGAGGTCATTTGCACCGCTCGGTCCACCGGGCCGCCGCGCACGGCGGACCACACGCCGAGCGCGACGGCCAGGATTGCGCTCAGGACGGTTGCTCCGAGCACGATGGACAGCGTCACGCCCAGCCGGATGGCGAGCGCGTCCGTCACCGGCTGGCTGGTGAACCAGGATCGGCCGAGGTCACCGGTCACGGCGTGGGCGAGCCAGTTGAGGTACTGGTCGGCCAAGGGACGGTTCAGGCCGAGCTCCAGCGTTTTGCGTGCGACGATCTCCTCGCTCGCGGTGACCCCGACGATCCGGCGGGCGATATCTCCGGAGCCGACGTAGAGAAGCGTGAACGCGATGACGGAGATGGCAAAAATCAAGATCACGCCGGACAGCAGCCTGCGCAGAATGAAGACGATCATGGATGTTCCCGAAGGGGTGTGCGCTGGCTCCGGTCGGCGCGCCCCCGAGTGCGCGCCTTCGGAACCATGTCGGATCAGCGAGGTTGGATCGTCCACAGGTTGGGGTGGACCTGACCTGTCTGGAACGTCGCTGTGGTGGTGGCGTCGACCACGAAGGTGGCTTGCGGCCGGTACCAGGGGTTGAACCACGCCTGCTCGACGATGTAGCGGTTCAGCTCCTTGGCTGCCTCGTCCGCCTCCTTCTTGTCTCCGTCGCGCAGGACCGTGGTGAGCTTCTCCACCGTGGAGTCCTCGTACTTGAACGGATTCCACGGCGCGTTCTTCGTCAGCAGGAACTGCGACAACTGCCAGTCCACGATGTCTTGTCCCTGCATGAACACCGAGGCGGAGAACTTACCGCCCATCATGTCGGCGAAGATGTTCGCGCCGGGGTCGGTGAACTCGACCTTGATGCCGATGGCTCCTAGTTGCTGGGCATAGAGCGCATGCGCAGATTCGGGGAACAGCCGGTTTTGCACCTTCAGGGTGAACCCGTCCTTGTAGCCGGCTTCGGCCATCAGTTGCCGGGCCTTGTCGGGGTTGTAGGTGTAGTAGGTGTCAAGCTTGGCGTCGTAGCCGGGGGACGTGGGCGGGAAGATCTGGCCGGTCCGCTCGCCGACGCCCTGCGTCATCGCCTTGAACATGGCGTCGGCGTCGATCGCGTAGTTGATCGCCTGCCGGACGCGCTTGTCGCCGAGCGCAGGGGTTAGCTTGCCGGCGCGGTCCCATAGCAGCAGGCCGAGGAAGTTGACCGAGCCGGTCACTGTGCCGAAGCCAGCCGCCTGGACTTCCTCGAGGATCTGGTTGCTGGTCAGGTTGGCCGCGTTCACCTGCTTGCCCTTGATGGCGTTCAGCAAAGCGGTCGGGTCCTCGAAGACCTTCATCACGATCTTCTTGTAGTGGACGTTGTCGGGATTCCAGTAGTTCGCTTTGGCGTCGAAGGTGTAGCTGGTGCCGATGACCGTCTCGGCGGTGTTGAGCGTGTACGGCCCGGTGCCCACCGGGTTGTTCTTACTGTCGGGGTTGTCGAACGTGGCCGGGCTCTGCATGAGGCCGCCGTTCTGGCTGAGCAGGTTCAGCAGGGCCGGGTTGCGTTCGCTGAGGCGGATCTCCACCGTCTTGTCGTCGACGGCGGCGACATCCGCGACGCTGCGGAACAAGTTGGCGCTCGGGGAAGTGCCGTCGCGGAAGCGCAGCAGGTTCTTGGCGGCGGCGTCGGCGTTGAAGGGCTGGCCGTCGGAGAAGGTGATGCCGGAGCGAAGCTTCAGGGTGAGCACGGTCTGCTCGGGGTTGTAGGACCACTCGCTCGCGAGGTTCGGCGCATGACTCCCGTCGGGTTTCATGTGCAGCAACGAGTCGTACACCGCTTGAAGGTAGGGCGCCTCGTTGGACCAGTAGGCGTCGATGGCGGCCAGCGTTGAGGGGGCGGCGAGCATACCGAGCTGCAGAGTACCGGCCGGGCCTGAGCTGTTGGTCGCCGCGGACCCGCCCGGCTTTGCCGAGCAGCCGGTGAGGGCGAGTGCGGCTGCGGCGATTGCCGCCAGTCCCCTCCATCGTCTCGTCATGTGCTCTCTTCTTTCTGCGGTCGGCAGGTCACTGCCAACGTGCGGTGGGGGGTGGTCAGAGCGCGTGCACGGAGCCGGCGTGCCGTAGCACCCAGTCGGCGAGGCGCGCGACGGTGTGCCGTGCGGCCTCATCCGGCTCGTTCAGGAAGCCGTGCCGCGCTCCGGGCTCGCACACGTACTCGACGGTGCGTCCCTGTTGGCGTAGCTCGGTGGCGAAGAGCTGCCCGGAGGCGCGCAGGCTGTCGAGCTCCGCGTCGACGATCAAGGCCGGCGGCATGAAGCCCAGTTCATGACCACCGGGGAAGGCACGCGGATCGTCGAGCAGTTCGGCATCGCCCAGGTAGTTGAGCGTGAGGCCTTCGATGCTGTGGAACTGGATCCACTCGCCCGCATCAAGCGTGGCGAGCTTGGTGAGCAGTTCTTCGGCCGGTTCAGGGAGGCGGGAGTGCGCCTGCGAGTAGACGAGCGCGAGTGCGCTGGGCAGGGCAGATCCCTGCGCGTGCGCGGTGCTGCATACGCTGGCGGCGAGTGCGCCTCCCGCGCTCGCGCCGCCGAGCACGGGATTGCCACCCAACCAGGCCAGCACGTCCTGCACGTCATGCACGGCGGCGGGATAGCGTTGCCCCCCGCTGCGTCGCATCCAACGCTCGCGCACCTGCTGCGGAATTCGCTGCCATCGCGGTTCGTCAAGCGGTGGAACGGGAGCGAGACGATAGTCGACGGCTACGACGCCGATCCCGCGAGAGGCGAGCTGGCGGCAAACCCAGTCGGACTCGGGCATGTCCAGACTGCCGTCCACGAACCCGCCTCCGTGCAACCAGATCAGACTGACACGTTCTCGAACGCCATAGCGGCGGATAGGAATGTGGGTGCCGTCGCGGCCGATGACCACCTCGTCGACGACGCGGGGCTCGATCTCGATCCACTCAGCGGGCTGCGCGGGCATGGTTCCTCCCGGTCTTCCGATCCTCACGGGATCGTCGGAGTCGGTCGCCGTCCACACCGGATCTTCCGGCGTGCGGCGATGTTATGCCGCGACACGTCATAAGTCAACGACGTGTAACACCCGCTTCATCGGTCGCGGGGGAGGTGTTAGTTGTCGTGTGAGGCTGCCCCGTGCACGGCGAACTGCGGCCAAGAATCCAGAAGCGGGGAGGAGAGGACCTGGTCTACGACGGAGACTGCGGCCCCGATCACGCCCGCGTTGCTTGAGTGCGCCGACAGGCGCACGTCCAGGTCCTTGGTGGCCAGGGGCAGTGCCCGCTCGAAGACCACCTTGCGGAGGGAGGGCAGGATGAAGTCGTCGGCGTGGGAAACGCCGCCGCCGATGACGATCAGGGAGGGACCGAAGAAGTTCACCAGGTCGGCCAGGACCCGTCCGACGCTGGTGCCTGCCTGTACCAACAGGTCGCGGCTGAGGTGGTCGCCGTGAGCCGCGGCTCGGTTAACGTCTTCCGCCGTCAGGCGCTCGATGTCGCCTCGTTCTTCGGCGATGCGCGCCAGCTCGCTGCTCTCGCCGCTGTGGGCGAGCCGCCAGGCCATTCTGGCCAGCGCCGATCCGCCCGCGTACTCCTGCAGGCAGCCGACCTTGCCGCATCGGCATTTACGTTCCGAGGCCGGATCCACGCAGAAGTGTGCGATGTCCCCGGCTGAGCCTTTGGCGCCGCGATGCAGCCGGCCGCCCGAGACGACGCCGCAGCCTATGCCGGTACCCAGCTTCACATAGAGAAAGTCGTCGACGTGTCTGGCCTGGCCTGCTCTGAGTTCTCCCAAGGCCATCATGTTGACTTCGTTGTCGATCCACACGGGTAGGCCGAAGCGTTCCTCCAGGCGTTCGCGCAGGGGGAAGTCGTGCCAGCCCGACAGAATGGGAGGTGCTACAGGGCGCCCCGTGGCGAACTCCACCGGGGAGGGAATTCCGACCCCGATGCCGACGACGGGCGCCTCGTCCGGGCCGGTGGACAACAGCCCGGCCAGTACCGCTTCCGCGCGCTGGAGGGTCTTTTCGGCCCCCTCGGTCACGCGCCACGGCTCCTGGTGAATGGACAGCACCTCGCCGGCCAGGTCGGTCAAGCCGACGCGCAGATGGGTCACGCCGACCTCCACGCCAAGCACGCAGGCCGCCTCGGAGCGGAAGCGGAGCTCGCGGGGGGCCCGTCCCCCGGTGGAGCGGCCGGTGCCGGAATGAGCCAGCAGGCCGCGGTCGATGAGGTGTTTGACACGCTGGGAGACCACGGTGCGGCCGAGCCCCACAGCTGTGCACAACTCGCCGATCGTCCTCAGGCCGCCCAGTCGCACGTGGGCGAGAAGAGTGGCGTCGATCTCTTCGGTGGAGGGGAACATCCGCGTCACAGCGGTGCCGTCGCCATGTGCCGTTCGGGGGTGCATCGGTCACCTTCGGGTTCGCTGGCCTTGACTTATCTCGTCACGCGACACAACATACTCGTCATCCGGTCCAACTGATCGTACCGGTCATCCGCTCGCACAGTGCCGTCCATCCGGCGCGTTGCGAGCGCACGCAAAGGAGCTGCGACTTGTTTCGCGAGAGGATCATCGTCGACGACTCGCTCGTCCATACGCCTGCGGGGGCCGAGCTGCGGGTGCGGCTGCCCTGGTACCGCGCGCTGCCGCTGAGCGTCATCGAAACGCTGGAGGTCGTCATCGACGACGTCCGCGTCGATGAGCAGGCGTTGCGCATCCGCGTGAACGGTGGTTGCTGGGGCATCGCCGAGGCGCGGCAGCGCTGGGACGAGGTGTGGTATGTCCTCGACGATGCCACCGTCGAGCTCAGCGGCCTGTACCTGAACCCTGCCTCAGAGCATCGTTGCGAGGTCACGCTCGCCGTCCGCATCCCCTATCTGCCTGTGTCCGGGCGAGCGCTTGTGGTCTCCGAACGAGACGTCAAGACGATGCCCGCGACGCCGCTACCCGTCGAGGAGCTGGTCCCGTGACCGATCTCGTTGTTCCCAAGCTGGGCGTCACGCTGTACAGCTTCACGCCGTACTTCCACGCGCGCCAGTACACCTTCGAAGACCTGGTGCGCATCGCCGCCGAACGCGGGCTCGGGCCTGGCCTGGAGATCGTCGGATTCCAGAGCATCCGCGACTTCCCCGCGCTTCCCGACGGCTTCGCCCGATGGTTTCGCACCCTCGTTGAGGAGACCGGGCTGGAGCTGTCCTGCCTGGGGGCCAACGCCGACGCAGGTCTGCGCCACGATCGGCTGCTGACCGAGGACGAGCTGGTCGAGTACATGAGCTTGCAACTGCGAGCCGCGCACGAGCTGGGCTTCCCTGTCGCGCGCGTGCAGCACTCGGTAACGCCGCAGCTCATGGCGCGGCTCCTCCCTCTCGCTGAACAGCTCGAGATCAAGATGGGCATGGAGATCCACAGCCCCCACAGCGTGCACCACCCGAAGGTGCAGGCTCTCATCAAGCTGTATGAGAAGGAGCAGTCTCCCTACCTCGGGTTCATCCCGGACTGGGGCGCCTCTCTCACCCAGCTGCCGCCGAGCGCATTGCAGACCTACCGCGAGTGGGGCGTCTCTCAGGAACTCCTGGACGCCTACCGCGACCAATGGGACGAGTTCCATCGCCAGCCGGTCATTCGCACCGACGCCGAGCAGGGCGCGCAGTTCCGCAAGATGCGCGAGCTCAACGAGGCCTTCGGCGGTGACGACATCTCCGTGCGGATCGGCACCAACAGCGTCGGCCTGTTCGGGCACCAGCGCCCAGAGGACTGGCGGCTCATCATGCCCTGGGTCGTGCACGTGCACGGCAAGTTCTACGGCATCGACGAGCACGGGAATGAGCCCTCCGTGCCGCACAACCTGCTGTTGCGCGATCTGGTGGAGGCCGGCTACTCCGGCTATATCTCCACCGAGTGGGAGGGCTGGCACTGGAACACCACCGACGACCCGTTTGACATGGTCGCGGCCCAGCACCGCCTCAGCGAAAAGATCTTCGCCCAGCTGCGCGAGGAGCGGGAGGCGGTGAAGCATGCCGGTTGACATCGATGTGATTGTCGTGGGCAGCGGCCCGGCAGGAGCCAGCGTCGCGAGGCGGATCGTCGAACTGGACCCTTCTGTGCGCGTCGTTGTGCTTGAGGCCGGCCCCGATCTCACGCCGACAGCCCCCGGGCATAACATCCGCAACCTGCCGGTCGAGGAGCGCATGGCCCTGCAGGCCGCGGTGAGCGGTCCGCAGCCGGACGGCTTCCGTCCTTTCGGATCTCGCCCGATCCATGCACGCCCGGGCACGGTACTTCTGCACGAGGACGACGGCACCAGTGACGGGCAGCAGGGGATGCCCGCCGCGGCCCTGTCAAGCAACGTCGGCGGCATGGGAGCGCACTGGACGTGCGCTGTCCCGCGCCCGGGCGGATCGGAGGTGATCCCGTTCCTTCCCTGGCAGGCGCTGGAGACCGCGTTCTCCGTCGCCGAACGGTACCTGAGTGCCACGACAGCGGCTTTCGCCGAGTCTGTCGCGAGCAAGACCATCCTAGACGCGCTGTCAGCTCGATACCCGGCTCTCACACGTCGGGTCGGGCCCATGCCGCTCGCGTGCACCCCTACCCAGACGATGCCGCGCTGGACGGGAGCCGACACGATTCTCGCGGCGGCGGCTGCGGTCGAGGTCCGGCCGAACTGCCTCGCCGTCCGCATTCTGCTCGACGGCCAGCGGGCGACAGGGGTCGAGGTCGTCGACACCACCACGGGAAGCCGTCACCTGGTGGAAGGCGGGAACGTCGTCGTCGCCGGTGACGCGCTGCGTTCTCCGCAGCTGTTGTGGGCCTCCGGCATTCGTCCCTCGGCGCTTGGGCGGTACCTCAACGATCAGCCTCAGGTCACCGTCGGCGCGCGGGTGACCCTGCCCACGCTTACCGAGTCAGGGCTGAGCGCGAGCGACATTCGCGACGCGCTCACCGGCGTGTGCTGGGTGCCCTTCGACGACGACCATCATCCCTTCCACGGCCAGGTGATGCAGCTGGACACCTCCCCGATCCGCTTCCACGTCAACGACGACCATGATCCGCGCCCGATGGTCGGACTCGGCTGGTTCCTGCCTAAGGACATCCGCCGCGAGGACCGAGTGTGGTTCGACGAGGCGGCGCCGGACACCCATGGGCTGCCCACCATCCGCATCGACTACGGCCTGTCGGCGCGCGATTGGGAGAACGTCGCCCGTGCGAAGGCTGAGGTCGGAGCCCTCGCCGATCATCTCGGCACGCGCACGCGCGACCCGCAGCTGATGCCGGCCGGCAGTTCTCTTCACTATCAGGGCACCGTCAGGATGGGACAGCACGACGACGGTACGTCGGTCTGCGACCCGCAGGGCCGGGTCTGGGGCACTGAGAACGTCTACGTCTGCGGCAATGGCGTTATCCCCACCGCGACGGCCTGCAACCCCACGCTGACCGGAGCAGCTCTGGCTGTTCTCACCGCGGAGGCGATCGTGGCCTCCACCATCTCCGCCGAGCGCTGACCCATCACCGGCTCGCGGGCGTTCCCGACAGGAGTGCGTCCGCGAGCAGCACATCGTGCAGGAGTTCCGGCAGATCGTGGACCTCGACAGCCGAACGTAGGGCGTCGACGACCCGCCGCAGGGAGCGCCGGGCAGCCGTCTCGAACACCCGCGGTTGCTCCCGCACACCGTGACGGTCCTCCCAACGCAACACGACCGTATCGTCCAGTTCGTCGGCCGTGACGCGGGTCCGAGTCGCGTGCAGCGCGTGCCCGTCAAGGAAGACCGGGCCCTCCATCGCGGACACCGCGAGCGTCACCGCGACGCCGGTGCGCGACTCGCACAGGGCGACGAGAGCGTGGAGGCTCATCGAGGTCTGCCTCATCACCAGCTCTCCGGCGAGAGTGCGCCCCCAGCCGGCGGCATCGGCGGCGACGGACGACAGCGTTGCGGCCGGGCCACCGGCATCGATGACGACCGCGTGGGGAGTGGGCGGGCGAGCAGCGTCGGCGACATCTGCCGGGAGACGGGGGCGGTCCAGCACGACAGGCCGCTTTCCGGCCGTCTCGATCAGGCGCGCCACCTCCTGTGGCGGGGCGTACTGCGGTGCCGCGACCACCAGCGCACATGCGCCCGCGGTGAGGGCGTCTGCCGCGCGTTTGACCCATCCGCTCTGCCCGCAAATGACGGCGACCGCGTCCCGCTGCTCGACCGCAGCGACGGTGGTCTGCGGCAGCTGGCTCGCCGTGTAGGCCGAAACTTCGCTGAAGATCGCAATCCTGCTCATCGTGGGATCGTGCCCAGAAGGTGGGCCGCAGCCGCGTCAGCGAGCTCGATGCCGTAGCGCGCGTCATGGAGGATCGAATCGTAGTCCGTCACCTCGTCGCCATCCAGGCGGGCCAGGAGCGCCTGCCACTCAGCCAGGTAACCGTCGACCGGGGAACGGGGCAATCGGTACTCGCTCTCCGGCGTCCTGATGCGCGCCACCGCGGCCCCCGCACTGACGAAGGCGGGTGGAAACATCAGGTCCACCCGCTCATGTCCGGCGACCGCCCGCAGGTGCCACAACGCATCCGCACCGCCGGTCGTCATCACGACGGTCAACGCCACCAAGACGTCGCCGGCCCGGTAGCCGAGGGCGTACCCGAGCGGGCTGAGCAGACGCGCGTACTCCACCCGCAGGCGGCCGGGAGCCAAGGCCCGCAGCAGCGGCACGTCATGAATACCTAGCCCCAGCACCAGGCGCCTGAGCGCCGCCGCCTGACCGGCACGATCTTCACTGCTTCGGGGTCGACCACGGTCTGGGAGTGCGACCCCTTCCGTCACCACGTCGTGGTAGCGATCATTGGGTGGCAGGCTCGCTGTGACGACGACCGATCGGAGCCGGTGGCCGGCCAGTCGATCACGCACCCTGCTCCACGATGGGTCGAACGCGTGATGGGTGCCGACGACCAGGGCGACACCAGCCTCACGGCATGCCGTGACCGCGTGTACGGCGTCCGCGGTCGTCTCGGCCAGGGGCTTCTCGCAAAGGATTGCTCGCTTGCCCGCGGTCACGCAGCGGCGGATCTGTGCGGCATGCTGCGCTGGCGGGGTGCACAGGACCACGACCTCTGCCTCGGGATCGGCGAGTACCCCTGACAGGCCGGTCGAAGAGCGGGCACCGACACGCTGGGCAAGGGCTCGGCTTCCCTCTCCGCTGCGATCAGCGATGTGGACGATGCGGGCCACCTCGCCCAGCCGGGCGAGGGTGGGTAGGTGTACGGCGGCGGCCCCTGGGCCCGAACCGACAATCCCGACGCCGACAGGGCGGCAGTTGCTGGCGGGAGGCACCGATCGCCTCTCAGATCCCCACGTAGTGGCCGTGGCTCTGTTCGACTGCCGCCAGGACCCGTTGCACGCGCAGGCCGTCCTCGAAGGACGGCTGCGGGTCGGCGCCGGTGGCGATCGCCTCCAGGAAGTCCTTGACCTCGTGAACGAAGGTGTGCTCGTAGCCGAGGCCATGGCCGGGAGGCCACCACGCGCCGACATAGGGGTGATGCGGTTCGGTCACCAGGACTCGCTCGAATCCACCCCGCTCAGCTGTGCACCACAGTTCGTTCATCGCCTCGAAGTCGAAGTACAGGCTGCCCTGAGATCCGTTGACCTCGATGCGCAGCGAGTTCTTGCGGCCGGTGGCCATCCGGGTGGCTTCGAACGAACCCAGAGCACCGCCCTCGAAGCGTCCGACGAAGAGCGCGGCGTCATCGACGGTCACCGGCTCCATGGCCTGACCGTCCGGGCGTGGGCGTTCCTTGATGAACGTCTCGGTCAGCCCTGTCACACCGACAACGTCTTGACCGATGAGGAATTGTGCGGTGTCGATGATGTGCGCTCCGATGTCGCCGAGCGCGCCGGAGCCGGCCTTGTCCTTCTGCAGTCGCCAGACCAGGGGGAAGTCCGGGTCGACGATCCAGTCCTGCAGGTATTGGGCGCGTACGTGGCGGATCTGCCCCAGCCTGCCCTCGGCGATCACCGCTCGGGCCAGCGCCACCGCGGGGACACGTCTGTAGTTGAAAGCGACCATGCTCTTCGCCGTGGACTTGGCGGCCGCCGCTGCCATGGCCTCGGCCTCTTCCACTGTGTTGGCCAGAGGCTTTTCGCAGAGCACGTGCTTGCCTGCTGCCAGGGCGGCGATGGCGACCTCTGCGTGCAGATCACCGGGTGCGCAGATGTCGATGACATCGATGTCGTCGCGCTCGATCAGGCGGCGCCAGTCGGTCTCGGCCGACGCCCATCCCAGGCGCTGTGCCGCAGCTCCCGTCGCCTCGACGTCGCGGCCGCAGATCGCCCGCATCGCGGGGGTGAGCGGCAGGTCGAAGAAGGCGCTGACGTTGCGCCACGCCTGGGAGTGCACACGCCCCATGAAGGCGTATCCCACCATCCCGATTCCGATTTCCTTCATCACAGTCCTTGGGGTTGCGGGCAGCCACAGCGAACGAAAGCACGCTAGAGGTCCTGAATGGCAGGATCAGGGAGCCAAAAAACGATACGCTTCTAGCCTGATGCGAGCAAGATATGCCGCACCACGGTACAAGTCAATGATCGGTAGGCTCGCATCGTGCCGGACACCGCCTCGGGATACCGCAGCCGCAACTCCACCGCCGACCGGGCGCTGGACATCCTGCTCCTCTTCGACGACGACACGCTGGTGCTGCCCGCCGCGCGGGTGGCCGAGCATCTCGGCGTCTCCCGGTCCACCGCCTACCGCTACCTGCAGAGCCTGACTGGGATGGGCTTCCTGGAGGAGAACGAAGGCGGATCCGGCTTCCGGCTGGGCCCCCGCGTCCTGGATCTCGCCCGGCTGGCCCGCAAGGGCATGGGGCTGTCAGAGCTGGCCCGCCCGATCATGCGCGAGCTGGCACAGGCAAGCGGCTACCCGGTTCTGCTGACCCGCCTCACCGGCACGGCGGTCTCCTGCTTGGAGCGGCAGGATGCCAACCAGGTGCTCCGCTTGTCCTACGAACGCGGCCAGATCCTGCCCGTCAATGCGGGCGCTGCGGCGCTCGCCCTGCTCGCCTGGGCCCCCTCTGACGTGATCGAACAAGTCTTGAGCCAACCCCTCAGCCGCTTCACTGAGGCGACCGTCGCCGATCCTGAGGATCTTCGGGCTCGGCTGTCGGCCATCCGCGCGCAAGGCTACGCCGCCTCGCGGGGAGAACTGGATCCGGACGTGCTGGGCATCGCCGCCCCGGTGTTCGGCACCGGGCCGGCACCGGTGGCGGCGATCAGCATAGCCGCGCTGTCCCATCGGGTTCCGGACTCCGAGGTCTCCGGCCTGGCACAACGCGTCGGCAAGGCGGCCGAGGAGCTATCAGCGAGGGTCACACGGCTGGAGTCGGCCTGATGAAGGCGCGCAGGAGTTGGGCCGCTGACCCAGCGTCGGCTGCGGTGAACACCGCGGCGACGTAGCGGTCCGGTTTGACCAGGACGAAGCGGCCACGCGCCGCGCCGAGTGCCGCCTCGAGCCGGCCGTCGGCGTCGGCGATCGCCTGCCGCTCGGAAAGGGGCCGAGGAAGCCGATCGCCGAGCACCACGTCGATGCGTCGGACCCGCGCCAGCTCCGTCGTACGTGCCCAGTCGACGGCATCCACGTCCACGCCGAGCAGCGCGAATCCCTCTCCCAGCGCCTCATCCAGCAGGACCGGCCGCAGCCCGGGAGGTACCAGGACGAGCGGTTGCGGCAGCTGGGTTCCCACGAGTCCCCCCTGCCCGAGCACGACCCCCTCGCGGTGGACGGTCCGCGGCCTAAAGCGCATCTCTTCCAGGTAGCGGCGCCCTGGCCCGGTCAGGCGCGCGACTCGGACGAGAAGGTCTCTGGTCATGGCCCGCAGCCTGCTGCTGGTCATGACCACGCGCCCGAGCCGTTCGGAGAAGGCAACGATCGCTGTGGCGTGCGGACGGCGCTCGGCCTCGTAGGTGTCCAGCAGTCGCTCCTCGCAGCGGCCATGCCAGACCTCGGCGAGTTTCCAGGCGAGGTTCGCGGCGTCCCTGACGCCCGAATTGAGCCCTTGACCGGCGAAGGGTGGCATCATGTGGGCCGCGTCCCCGAGCAGCAGGCACCGCCCGTCCCGCCAACGGTCGGCGATGACCGCGTTGAAGGTATACGTGACCGCCCGTTCAACCTCTGCGGCGGTGATGTCGCGATAGGGCGCGATCAGCTGCTGGATCAGGCCGAACTCCGGCCGTTCGCCAGCCGCCGCCTCTCCCTCCCGCAGCCGGAACTCGTAGCGGCACCGCCCATCGCGCCCTGGCACGATCACCGTGGGCCGGTCCGGCATGCCGAGGTGCATGCCGTACCGCTCGCTGTGGTGGTCTCCGGTGGTGTCGGCCACCAGCCAGACCTCGCGATGGCTGGTCCCGGTCATGTCGATCTTCTTGAGTTCACGAACCGTGCTGCGTCCACCGTCGCAGCCGAGCACCCAACTCACCTCCACCTCGCCGGAGTCGAGCTCGGCTATCGTCGTCTCGCCTTCGCGCAGGCCGACGAGCGCGGTGCCGAAACGCACCTCTACCTCAGGCCGGTTCTTCAGCGCCTGCAGCAGGACCCGTTCGAGCTCCGGCTGGGCGAACTGGTTCTTGAACGGAAAGCCCAGCCGGTAAGGCTGCGGGCCCCGCGCGTGGAACAGCATCTGGCCCTTCCGCCCGAAGTAGCGGGTCCCGGTGCCGGGTACGACGATCTCCAGCACCGCCTGGTCCAGGCCGGCCATCTGCATGGTACGCAGCGACTCGTCGTCCAGGCTGATGGCTTTGGCCTCGGCGCTGGTCGTGGCGTTCTGCTCGACCAGCAGGACCGCCACGCCTCGCGCGGCCAGAAGGTGGGCCATGGTCAGCCCGACTGGTCCCGCACCGACCACCAGGACGGGAGGCTGAGCCGTCATGCCGGCAGGTGCTTGTCGAGAAAGGCCCAGGTGCGCTCCCATGCGGAGGCCGCGGGCCCGGCGCGGTACATGTGGGGCCGCGCGTCACAGGCGAAGGCGTGCCCTGCCTCGAAATAGACGTGCTGCTCGAAGTCAGCGCCCACCTCGATGAGCGCGGACTCGATGGCCTCGACCTGGTCGGCGGGGATGGTGGGGTCGTCCGCGCCGACGTGCAGCAGCAGCGGCGCAGCGATCGAGCCTGCCCGGTCCAGGACGGCGTGCGGCCCGGCCGCGATGCCGGGGCCGTAGAAGACCACCGCCGCGCCCAGATCGGCAGTGGCCGTGGCCGCCGTGAACGCGGCTCGCCCGCCGAAGCAGAACCCCACCACCGCGACGCGCTGCGCCGGTATCCCGCGCTTTCGCAGCACGTCCAGCGTCGCGTGCACGTCGTCCACGATCTGGTCCGGCCCGATTGCGCCGATCAGCGGCATGGCCTCGGCGTGCTGGTCGTAGGCCAGTTCCCGGACGCCGCTGCGGTGGAACAGGTCCGGCGCCAGGGCCAGGAAGCCACGGGCCGCGAAGCGCCGGGCGATGTCCTGGATGTGGTCGTTGACGCCGAAGGCCTCCTGTAGCACGATGACCGCCCGAGTCGCGGGGGCGGACGGCTCGGCCGTGTAGAGGCGCATGCCGGTTGGCGCTTCAGTCCATGTCATGATCGTTGTGCCTTTCTGAGCAAGTATTGATAGCCGGCCTCCAGCTGAGCTTCGGGCCAGCATTCGGCCTGCTTGGCGCGCGCTTCACCGGCGTCGGAGTGGTCACGCACCTGGCCGGCGGCCATCGCCGCGAGCTGGGCCCGGCAGGCTCGCTCCAGTAGGACGGCGTGCATGACCGCGGCGGCGATGCTTTCTCCCGCCGCCACCAGCCCGTGCCGGGGCATCAGCGCGGCCGGCGCGTCACCGAGAGTCGTGGACAGCGCGGCACCCAGCTCCGGCGTCTTGACGAGCCCGCCGGTCCGCTCGAAGCGCGGGACGTCGAGGCCGCCGAAGAGCGCACCGTCGTGCGAGAGGGGTAGCAGCGGGGTTCCGAGCGCGGCGAACGCGACCGCCGACTCGGCGTGGGTGTGCACCGAGCAGGCGACGTCGGGCCTGGCCCGCATGATCTCCAGGTGGATGTGCACCTCGACGTGCGGTTTGGCCGACGTGGCTGCCTGCCCGTCGTAGGAGACGAGTTGCACGCGATCCTCGGTGACCTCTTCCAGCCCCCAGCCCGGCGCCTTGATCCATACACCCCGACCGTCAGGATCGCGGACGGCGACGTGACCCCAGACCATGTCGCCCTGGCCGGCGGCGGCCAGGGCCCGGCTCGCCGCCACGACCTGCGCGATCACCGGCTGAATCCCTTGACCCCCTGTTTGGTGGACTTGGCCACCTGCGGGATGGCCCGGGAGGAGGCCAGCCGGAGGTACTCGTTGCGGTCGTCGTGGATGCTGGTGAAGGCGACGCCGACGGGGATGCGGACGAAGTCGCCCGGTTCCAGCTCCAGTACGCCGCGCTGGGTGACCAGGGTGCGGTGTCCGCTGATCTGGTAGTGGATCTCGTCGGCGTCGCGGTTGCGGGTGTAGACGAGCCCGTCGGAGGACTCCACAACCGCCTTGCCCAGCAGGGTCTCCTTGGAGCGGTAGAGCCAGGAGGTCTGCTCGGCTCGCTGGACGCGGATGCGGTCACTGTCGCGGTGCACCTGTTCGAGCAGCACCTTCTCGTCGGTGGGCGCCATGACGATGTGGTGCTCGACCCGGCCGCCGAGGCACTCGGTGGTCAGCTCATTGGTGATCACCGGCTCCCAGCCGGGGAAAGGCGGGAACAGCGCCTGGGAGCGGCGAACCTTCTCGCCCAGTTCCTCGACGGGAGCGGGGATGTAGAAGAGCAGGTGGATGTCCTCCCGCCCGTAGTTGTCGTGGGCGACGCTGACCGGGATGCGGGAGAAGTCGCCCGCCCTGTGCTCGACGCTGCCCAGCTCGGTGATCAACGTGCGCTCGCCGCATACCTGATAGGACATCTCGTCCACGTCGCAGTTGCGGTGGTAGAAGCCCTGCCGGTTGTTCATGGTCTGCCACTCGACGCGGATGAAGTCGCTTTCGTAGACGCCGCGCGGCGGGCCGAACGGGCCGGGCAGGTAGACCGGGTCGAAGTGGACCGCCTCGATGAGCGGGAAGTCGAAGGTACGGCCCGGTCTGGGCAGCGGGTCAGCGAGCAGCAGTTCCTCCTGCCGGTGCAGCACTCGCGGCGGCCGGTCGAAGGGGAAGGTGTGGATGTGTTCCTCGATCACAGGTAACCCTTTTCTGCGTAGTAGGCCCGCGCGCCGGGGTGGAGCGGGAGCGGCGTGTCACCGGGCAGGTCGATGGGGCCGGTCAGCGGCGGGAGCGGCATCGGGAAGCGCGCGCTGATCGCCTCCTTGCGCTCGTCGAGGGCACGAACTGCGGCGTAGGCGAGCTCGTCGGGCAGGTCGCGGGCGCAGTAGAGGTACCAGCCGGAGAAGTCGACAGTGGGTACGTCCCGCTCGACTCCCCGCAGCCGGCCGGCGCGCAGCACCCCGGGCGTCATGCCCATGTCGCGGCAGGTGTCGAGCACGTCGGCATCCAGCGGCAGGAACGTGAGGTCGTACTGCTGCGTGAGGTTCTTCCAACGCATCGTCATCAGCGCCTCGTCGAAGACCGCGTCGAACCCGGGGTCGACCGGCGGCAGGTCGGATGCGTGCAGCGAGGCGGGCCGATCGCGCAGCAGCTCGAGATCGTCGATGGCGACACCGTACTGGGACAGGACACGCTCGACCGCCCAGTGGGTGGGGTGTCCAGGACCTGGCATGGACACCTTCAGGCCCTTGACCTGGCTGAGGCTATCGATCCCCAGCTCCTTGCGCACGGCGAAGGCGAGCTGGTCGTCATGGGGGAAGGCGGCCAGGCAGGCCAGCGGGAGGTCCTGCAGCGTCAGATGCCAGGCGGGGGTGGTGATGGCCAGCTCGTAGCGGCCCTCGGCGACCAGGCGGGGCCCCTGCCAGGCGAGGCCGGCCGGCGCGTGCCCGGTGACGGTGGCGACCGTGGCGCCCGGGGGCAGCAGCTCGGCCAGGCCCAGGGCCAGCTCGCCGGCCACGGTCATCCAGTTGCCACCGGGGCTGAGGATCTTCACGGGGTCTCCTTCCGCACGGTGTTGCGGAGGATACCCACACCCTCTACCTCGACTTCCACCACGTCACCGTCGGCGAGGAAGACCTGCGGGTCGCGGCGGAAACCGACGCCGCCAGGGGTGCCGGTGAGGATGACGTCGCCGGGCTCCAGCCGGGTGAACTCCGAGGCCAGGCTGATCAGTGTGGGGATGTCGAAGATGAGCATCGAGGTGTTCGACGCCTGCATGGTCTCGCCGTTGAGCCGCAGGGAGATGTCCAGCGTGTGGGGGTCGACGCCGGTCACCAGTTCGGGGCCGAGGGGCGTCGAGCGATCCCACGCCTTGCCCTGCAGCCATTGGTGGGTCTTGTACTGGTAGTCGCGCATCGTGACGTCGTTGGCGACGGTGTAGCCGAGCACGTGGCCGAGGGCGTCGGCCCGGGAGATGCGCCGGCCGGGCTCGCCGATGACCACGGCCAGTTCGGCCTCGTAGTCCACCTGCCGCGATTCGGGCGGCAGCAGGATGTCCTCTTCGTGGCCGATCAGCGCGGAGGGGAACTTGGTGAACCAGACCGGATACGCCGGCAACTCGCGTCCCGTCTCGTCGACGTGCTCGCGGTAGTTGAGCCCGACACAGAGCACCTTGCCTGGAGTGAAACCGAATGACATAGTCTCAAAATACAGGAGGCATATCCTGAAAGATAGAACAGAAGGGTAACTTGATGGCGATCACTGGGCTGGGTCACACAGGGCTGTGGGTCTACGACCTGCCGACGATGCGCGACTTCTACGAGCGACTGCTGGGCCTGACCGTCACCGACTCCGACGACGAGCTGGGCATCGTCTTCTTCAGCGCGCGGCCGGAGGAGGAGCACCACGAGTTCGTGCTGCAGGTGGGCCGCACTGCGGCCATCGGCGACAAGCAGCAGCACCAGATCTCCTGGCGGGTGGCGTCGCTGGACGACCTCGTCGCCTTCCACCACCGGTTCCGTGCGGAGGGCATCGACGTGCAGCAGGAGGTGACGCACGGCAACGCCTTCGGGATCTACTTCTTCGATCCCGAGGGCAACCGCAACGAGGTGTACCTGCGCATCGAGCGGGAGGTACGCCAGCCGTTCCGCAAGTCGCTCAACCTCGACCAGTCTCCTGAGGAGATCTACGCCGAGGCCGAGCGGTTGCTGGCCGACGAGGGACCGGCCTATCAGCCGGTCCAGTAGCAGATCAGGCGGCGTCGAGCACCGAGACAGCGGCCGGCGGGACCTCCAGCCAGACCTTGTCCCCGGGCGACGCCGCCAGGTCAGGCGACTGCCGGACGATCCACGAGGCGTCGCCGACCCGCACGTGGCACTCCACGCACTCGCCGACGAACATGACCCGCTCCAGCTCGCCCTCGATCAGACCCGCCGTCGCCTCCAGGCGCAGCAGCACCGACTCGGGGCGGATGACCACCAGCACCTGCCGGCCCGCCGGGATCTCGCACGAGGTGGCCGTCAGCTCACCCGCCCCGGTGCGCACCCGCGCGCCGGCGACGACCATGCCAGGCAGCAGGTTCGTGGTGCCGACGAAGTCGGCAACGAAACGCGAGGCGGGCCGCTGATAGATCTCGCGCGGCGGGCCCTCCTGCACGATGCGTCCGCCCGACATGACGGCGATGCGGCTCGACAGGCTCAACGCCTCGGCTTGGTCGTGCGTCACGTAGAGCGCAGTGATGCCCAGTTCCTTCTGCAGCATCGACAACTCGGCTCGCATGGCCTGACGTAGCTTGGCGTCAAGATTGGACAGCGGCTCGTCGAGCAGGAGCAGCTTGGGCCGGCGTACCAGAGCACGGGCCAGCGCCAGCCGCTGCTGCTGACCGCCGGACAGCTGGGTGCCCATCCTGCCCTCGGTGCCGGTGAGGTGGACGGCGGCCAGCACCCGCTCCACCCGCTCGGCGATCTCCCGCTTGGGCAGGCGCGCCACCTGCAATGGGAAGGCCGCGTTGTCGAAGACGCTCATGTGCGGCCAGATGCCGTAGCTCTGGAACACCATCCCAATATCCCGCTTGTTGGGCGGCACGGTGGTCACGTCGGTCCCGTCGATGAAGATCTTCCCGGAGTCAGGCTCCTCCAGCCCCGCCACGGCACGCAAGGTGGTGGTCTTGCCGCAGCCCGAGGGCCCAAGCAGGGTGTACAGCTCACCCTCCCGGACCTCGAAGCCCACCCCGTCGACGGCCTGGAAATCGCCGTAGGCCTTGCGCAGGCCCGACACGGCCAGCGGTGTCATAGCGTCACCTCTCGCTTGTTGAAGGCCAGGAAGAGCCCGACCAGCGGCACCATGAAGACAATCGTCAGCAGCGTCAGCGCGGAGGAGGCGCCGACCTGGGCGGTGTTATACAGCGTCCAGGAGGCGACCGAGAGCGTCACCGTGTCCTGCCCGCCCACCAGGCTCGGCACGGTCAGGTCACGCAGGCTCAGCAGCGCCAGCCACAGCCACGTGTAGGTGACGACCGGTTTGAGCAGCGGCAGCGTCACCCGGCGTACCGCTTCCCAGGTGGCGGCGCCGGACATGGCGGCCGCCTCCTCCAGCTCGGTGTGGATCTGCAGCAGCCCGGCGTTGAACATGCGGGTGCCGAACGACACGTGCATCAACGCCATCACCACGACCAGCAGGGAGAGCGTGCCATACAGGTCCTGGGCCAGGTAGAGACTGGCGACCACGGCGGCGAACGCGAAGATCGTGTGCGGTACGGCCTGAGGCAGGAACGCCACGAAGTCGAAGGCGTGCCGCCACCGCAGCCGGGAGCGGACCACGACGAAGGAGAAGGCCAGGCTGAGCAGTACGGCCAGCGTCGGCACCAGCGCCACGAGCAGCAGAGAGGTACGCAGGCCACGCAGCACCAGGTCCCAGTCGAGGTTGGTGTAGTTGGCGAGCGAGATCTGCTGCAACGCCGCGGCGGACGGCACCTGCACGTACGGCATGAGCGACACCCAGATCACCATCAGCATCGGCAGGATGGCCGACCACAGGAAATACCCGGCGACGAGCAGCCAGGCCGCCCATCGCCACCGGCCCAGTTTGATCTTCTGCGGGCGGTAGCCCTTGCCGGTCACGACCTGGTACTTGCGGCCCGCCTTGAGCGTGCGGGTGTACCAGGCGCTCAACCCCACGGCCACCAAGATCATGATCACGCTGAACGCCGCCGGGATGCCGTGCTCGACGACGTTGTCAGTGGGGTTGGCGGCCACGTACAGGTAGGAGCTGAAGACGTAGATCCGATTCGACAGCCCCATGATGAGCGGGATGTCCAGCGCCGACAGCGCGATCGTCGCGGTGAACAACGCGGCGCCCATCAGGCCTGGCCGGATCAGGGGCAGGGTCACCCGGCGCAGGACCGTCCAGGGGCCGGCGCCGGAGGCTCGGGCCGCCTCCTCCAGCGAGCCGTCCAGCGCGCGCAGGCCGCCCGAGACCATGATGAAGACCAGCGCGGACAGCCCCAGGCCCTCCACCAGCCCCATACCGGCCAGCGAGGTGATGTCCGCCGAGGTGCCGAGCAGCTGGTTGAGCGCGCCGATCCTGGGGTGCAGCAGGAAGATCCAGCCCATCGCGGTGAAGAAGCCGGGGATCAGGACGCGCACCATCATCGCGGTGTTGATCAGGCGGGAGTGGCCGAAGTCGGTGCGCTCGACCAGCAGCGCGAGCGCCGTCCCGAGCACCAGCGCGACGACGAGGGTGATGGCCAGGTAGACCAGCGTGTTGACGATCACGCCGCCGACCGCGGGGTCGGCCAGCAGCGCGGTGTAGTTCACAAGCGTGGCCTCCTCGTACGGCGCGCCGTGCACCCGGAAGGACAGGAACACCACCAGGGCCAGCAGTCCGAGCACGGCCAGTGCCGGCAAGGCGATGCCTGCGGCCAGCTTCCTCATCGGGCGGTCAGGAGCTTGACCAGCTCGTCCTTGAACGCGGTGTCGTAGAGCGCGGGGTTCTGGCCGACGTAGTCATAGGTGGCGTGGGTGAATGTGATGCCCTTGGCCTCGTACTCGGCGATCTGCTTGGCGGTGCCACTGCCGGGGAGACGGGCGTTGTCGGCCTTCTCGTGCTCGAACAGCAGCTTCTGCGCCTCGGGCGTGACGAGCCAGGTGATCCAGAGCTTGGCGGCGTTGGGGTGCGCGGCGTTCTTGGGAAGGCCCATGTAGTAGAACGAGGCGGAGGTCGGGTTGGACAGGACCGTGGTCTCCAGCGGGGCGCCGGTGTCCTTGAAGACGTCGGCCAGATGCTTGCCGCACGACATCCACAGTCCGGCGAACTCGCCGGAGGCCACCCGGTTGAGCTCCGCGCAGCCGATGAGTCCGGCGGGCTTGAACTGGCCGAGGTAGGTGCGGATGCCCGCCTTGTCCAGGCCGCCGAGCTGGGCGAAGCCGGAGGCGAACGGGGTGCTGGCGATGGGTTTGCCGAGCTTGAGCAGGTCCTGCGGTGTCTTGGGCAGCTCTTCCGGCTTGATGAGATTGGTGTGGTAGGTGAACTCGCCGAACTGGGTGAGCAGCGCCACCGCCTTGCGATCGGAGGTGACCGCGCCCTTCGCCCAGGGGGCGATCTGCTCCCAGTCGACCGCGGCCAGGGCGTCGCTGCCCGCGCCGGTGCGGTACATGACCTCGGAGGAGGCCAGCAGTGCGTCACTGCTGGCCGGCGCGCCCGCCTTGGTTTCCTGAAGGAGCTTGGCGGCGTTGGCGTTGAAGTTCTGTACCGGCGTGACGGTGATCTTCAAGTCGTTCAGGCCGTAAGCCTGCTTGAAGGCATCGAAGAGGTAGTCGCTGTTGGGGCGGGCGTGCAGGCCCCAGTTCAGGTTGAGCGCGCCCTCCCTTTTCGCGCCCTCGACCAGAGTCTTCAGGGTGGGGTGGGTGGCCAGGCGCTGTTGGGCCGCCTGAGCGGCGGCTGGATCTCCACGCTGCTCGGGGCCCGAGCAGCCGGCTGTTGCGAGAGCCACCATCACGACTAGAACGATCTTCTTCATGTGAGCCTCCTATTTTGCGGGACTGTAGTCCCGAAAAATAGAACTCACAAGGGTCAGGCGGTGACCACGATGAGGTTGCGGCTGATCCGTTCGGCCGCATCGCAGACCGCCTCCGTGATGCCTGGCAGCCGCTCATCTGGCACCCGGTGCGACAGGGCCGCGATGCTCACCGCGGCGATCACTTCTGCGCGCTCGTTCCGGACGGGCGCGGCCACACCGAGCACGTCCGGATCCAGTTCCCCGCGGGTCACCGCGACGCCGGCGGCCCGGATCGCGGCCAGTCGCTCACGCAAGGCGAGCGGCTCGGTGACGGTGGCGCCGGTGAAGCGCGGCAGCCCGCTGTGCGTCGCGAGATCGTCGATCTCGGCCTCGGGCAACCACGCCAGCAAGGCCAAGGCCGCTGCGCCGGCGTTGATCGGCAGCACATGCCCGCGTTCGTAGGACAGCCGGACCGGGTGATCGCTCTCCTCTCGCTCCAGGCAGATCACCGCGCTGCCTGCTCGCCGGGTCAGCAGCACCGTCTCACCAACGCTCGCGCACAACTCCTCCATCACCGGCCGGGCCACCTCCGACAACCCCAGACCCTTGCGGGCGAGTCTGGCCAGTTCGAAGACCTGCGGTCCGAGCCGGTAGCCGGCGGGCCTGGCCTCCTCCACAAACCCGGAGGCCGCCAGGCTCTGCAGGTAGCGATAGGCGGTCGAGCGGGCCACCCCCAGCTGCTCAGCGACCTCCTGGCCGCCAAGCACCAGGCGGTCATCGCTGAAGAGCGCCAGGATGTCCAGCGCTCGGTCTGCGGTGGAGTTTCGATCACGATATCGTCCCGTCATACAGAACATCGTATTGAATTTCAGGACTGGCTGTGGTGTCCTTCCGGAATGCAACAGACGATGACCGCAGTCCGCATCCATGAGCACGGCGGCCCCGACGTACTGAGCGTCGAGCAGGTGCCCGTACCCGAGCCCGGGCCCGGCGAAGTCCTGATCCGCGTCCGAGCGACCTCCGTGAACTGGTTCGACGCCGGCTACCGCAAGGGCATCATCCGTCCACGCCCCGGCACGCCACAGCTGCTCATGCCGTTCCAGCTCGGCCGGGAGGCCTCCGGTGAGGTGGCCGCGGTGGGCCCCGGCGTGACCGCCTTCGCCGAAGGCGACAGGGTCGTGGTCATGACCTGTCCGGCCTGCGGCCGGTGTGCGGCGTGCCTGCGCGGCGAGGACAACCTTTGCCTGGACACCCAACTGCCCGGCCACCAGAAGTTCGGCGGCTACGCCGAGTATGTCGTGGCCCCGGCCCATGGCGTGCTGCACGCCCCTTCGCACGTCGACTTCGACATCCTCGCCTGCTCGCTGTGGTCCTACGGAACCGTCTTGCACATGGTCAACGCCCGCGCACGGGTACAACCCGGAGACTCGGTACTGGTGACCGGCGCCTCCGGCGGCATGGGTACGGCGTCGCTGCAGCTGGCCCGCCTGGCCGGCGCCGGGCCGATCATCGGGCTGACCGGCTCCGAGGACAAGTACGACGCGGTGCTGGCGGCCGGTGCCGACCTGGTGCTCAACTACCGCGACCCGGCGGTGGCTGAGCAGATCCACGAGCTGGTCCCCGGCGGCGTCGACGTGGTGCTGGACAACGTCGGCGGCCCCATGGTCCCGCTCGCGGTGAAGGCGGCCCGGATGGGCGGGCGCATCGTGCTGGCTGCGGTGATGGGCGGGCGGACAGCGGAGCTGGAGATCGGCGAGATCTTCCGCAAGCATCTGGACATCCTCGGCACCCGGGCCGCCACCCGCCGCGAGCAGCAGATGTGCCTGCGATTCGTTGCCGAGGGAAAGATCACGCCGGTGGTGGCGGCGCGATTCCCGCTCAGCGAGGCGGTCAAGGCCCACGAAGCGCTCGACGCCGGGCGCTTCGTGGGCAAGATCGTCCTGCTGCCGTGAGTGCTATTGCCGTGGGGCGTGCGCGCCTGTCATGAGCGCGCCCAGGTCCTCCGGGCTCAGGAAGCTGGGCGGGGGCGGCGGGCCCCAGTTGAACAGGCCCTTTGCCCCCTCCAGCGTCTCCGGAGTCCACACCTGCTCCTCCGGGATGCAGTCCAGGTCGGAGTAGTACTCGCTGAAGTTGCCCGCCGGGTCCTTGAGGTACCAGAAGAAGTTGGATCCCGCATGATGGCGACCCAAGCCCCAGACATGACGCTCAGGGTGATCCTCCAACATGCGCATCGCGCCCCTGCCCACCTCGTCGATGTCATCCACCTGCCACGAGGTGTGGTGCAGGAAGCTCACCGGAGCCTTGAGGACGAGCAGGTTGTGATGGTCGATTGAGCAGCGCAGGAACGCGCCCGCGTCTTTGATGTGGTCGCTCACCTTGAAGCCCAGGCCATCACGGAAGAACCCCATCGTCACGGCCAGGTCGGTCGTGCCGAGGACTACGTGCCCCAGCTTGCGCGGCGTCACGGGCTGATCCCGCAGGATCCCGGGTGCTCGCGCACCCACCCGCTCGTACCTGCCCGGCCCGTTGTACTGGGTCGCCGTCCTTTCCGGCTGCTGGATGCGGGGTTCGACGGCCAGCACGGCCCGCGTGCCGGTGACCGGCTCCACCACGCGCAGTTCCTGCCCCTGGACGGCGACCTTCAGCCGTGCCGCCGCGGCGGCCAGATCGTCCGGAGAATCCACTGCGACCCGCATCTCGACCAACCTGCGCCAGGGCGAGTGCACGATGCGCAACTGCCGTCCGCCGTCGGTGGTGGCGAACCACCCGTCCGGCTCGGGCCGCAGCCCGAACTCCGCGTAGTAGGCGCGCGTCTCCTCGACGTTGGGCACGCCTATGACCAGGGAGCTGAGCCGATGTAGCGCCATCATGCGCCTCCTTGGACGAAGGTCTGGCGCAGTTCCCCGATTCCCTCGATCCACGAAACCAGCTCGTCGCCGGGTGCGAGGAACCGCTGCGGGGTGCGGCCGACGCCCACGCCCGCCGGCGTGCCGGTGAAGATCAGATCGCCGGGCAGCAGCGGCACGATGGCCGACAGCTTGGCCACCAGGACCGGAACCGAGAAGATCAGATCGCGCGTACGGCCCTTCTGAAGCTGCTCGCCGTTGACCGAGCAGCTCAGCTCCAGATCGTCCGGATCGTTGAACTCGTCGGGCGTCACCAGCCACGGCCCGGTCGGGGCGAAGCCGGGGAAGGACTTGCCAAGCCCGAACTGCGGGGCCGGGCCGCTCATCTGCGTGATCCGCTCGGACAGGTCCTGCCCGGCGGTGAGGCCGGCGACGTGCTCCCACGAGGGCACGGCATGGTGGGCGCGGCTGCCCATCACCACGACCAGCTCCACCTCCCAGTCGGTGTGGCCGCCCGGCGGCAGCTCCACCGTGCTGATCGGGCCGGTGAGGGCGCTGGAGAACTTGGCGAAGACCGGCGGCAACGTGTCGGGCACCTGATAGCCGGATTCGGCGGCGTGCTCACGATAGTTGAGGCCGATGGCGAAGACCTGCCTTGGAGCCGGCGCCGGCGCCCCCAGATCCCTGGGGTCGAACGACTTCCCTGGCAGGTCGACGGTCGCGGCCCAGGACCGGAACTCGGCCCAGCGCGCGTAGACGGACTGCGGATCAGGGCCGAAACGGCCAGCGCTGGCCTCGGCCACATCCACCGCCCGGCCCTGATGCACCAGCACCAGCCGCCCGGAGAGGTTCGCGATTTTCAACGGTCAGTCCTTCCTATGGTGAGGGCGAGATCGATCTCGGCCGGGTCGTCGGCACGCCAAGCGATGTGCTGGTCGGGCCGTACCAGCAGGAAGTCTTCTCGCTCCTGCTGGAGCACCTGCAGCGGCATGCCCAGCCGGCGCGCACGCTCGGCGAGGTCCTCGCTGTGTCGCGGCCCGATCAGCGTGAACCCCTTCCCGAGCCGGTCATACAGCGAGGATCCGTCCGCGAGCCATGCATGCGGCAGCCGTGAGCCCGGCTGATCAGAGGGAAGATAGGTACTCACATCTCCTGCCTTCACCTCGCCAGCCGTCTGCTGAATGACAGGCGAGCCTGCGTAGGTGTAGCCCAACACCAGCCCAAGACTGTGGAACTCAGCGCGCTTGGCCTCCTGGATCGCATCCGGATCTGCGGCCAGATCGCCGGCGAGATGCCGCATGTTGGACTCGGCGGTGGCCACGGTTTGCTCGACCACTGCGCGCCGCTCGGGCTCGTAGCTGGCCAGCAGGTCCGAGCCGGCCCAGCCCTGTTCCACGGCGGCGATCTTCCAGGCGATGTTGACCGCGTCGCCCACGCAGGTGTTGTAGCCGTGACCACCCCACGGCGGGTTGAGGTGGGCGCTTTCACCTACCAGGAAGACGCGCCCGTCCCGGAAGCGCTCGGCCACCAGCATGCGCGCCGTCCACGGATCCGAGGCGAGCAGTTCATGCTCCACCGGTCCGCCAACGATGTCGGCGATCAGCTCGGCGGCGTGCCCCTCGCCGTAGGCCGGGTCCACCCCGGGAAAGATCGCCCACCAGGTACCGGCCAGGTCGAGGCGACCGATCACACCCGGGTGTTTACCGCCGACCGCCCAGTACTGAACGGCCGGGCCCAACGAGGTGTCCAGGGTGGGAGCGCGGAAGACGACGTTGAAGTTGGGCCGTGAGTCAGACCGGCCCGTGTATTGCACCCCGATCCGCTCACGGACCACGCTCCACGCGCCGTCGCAGCCGAGCAGGTATCGGGCCTCCAGCTCGTACGGCGAGCCCGTGTCGTCCACCGCGTACACGGTGACGGCGTTCGCCCGCCGCCGCAGTCCGGTGACCCGGTGACCCAGCCGGAGCTCCACGCTGGGCTGCTTGTCGACATGGTCGCGCAGGACCTGCTCGATCACCGGCTGTGGCACCTGCTGCCCGGCCTCGGCGAAGCGGTCGTCGCGCCCGACGGTCAGGCCGAAGGCACCGTCGAAGTCGGTCACCCGTGGCCCCGCCAGCGAGTGACAGAACGTGACTCGTTGCGACCATGCCACCGGCAGCGGGGCAGCGGCGCGCAACGCCTCCGCTGCCCCCCACCGGCGCAGGTGCTCCATCGTCCGGACATTGGTCGTCTTGGCGCGGGGCCTTGTATGGGAGATGTCGATGCGTGGCTCGATGACCACGCAGTCGATTCCGTGTAATGCGAGTTCGGCCGCGGCGGCCAGTCCCGAAGGACCACCGCCGGCGACCACTACCGCTCTGGTCATGCCCGCCATGGTGCGTCCGGCGTCCACGGGGCTACAGTGCTGATGCCATTCAATGGCACGTTGGGTGGACAGTGCTGACGAGCCGGAGCTGCCATGCCCCCAGGACGCGGGGAGCCTGTACTGGATCGCGCCTTCCGCTTGCTCGGCGCGTTCGACGCCGCTGAGCGCTCCCTCTCGCTCGCCGCGCTCAGCACGCGGGCAGGCTTGCCCAAGTCGAGCGCGTTGCGACTGGCGCGCAAACTTGTGGAACTGGGGGCGCTGGAGCGCACTGAACGGGGCGAGTTCGTCGTGGGGCTGCGTCTGTTGGAGCTCGCCTCGCTGGCGCCCCGCGGGCACGGCCTGCGCGCCGTCGCGCTGCCTTACATGGAGGACCTGCATCACGCCACCCGTCAGCATGTGCTTTTGGCTGTCCGCGACGAGCGGGAGGCGGTCTTGGTGGAGCGGCTCTCGGCCCGCCTGGCCGGGCGGGTCATGTACCGCGTCGGGGGTCGTCTTCCGCTTCACGCCACCGGAGTCGGACTGGTGCTGCTCGCGCATGCCCCGGCCGAGGTTCAGCAGCGGATACTCCAAGAAGAGCTGCTTTTGGAGCCTGAACAGATACTCCTTTCAGCGGCCGACCTACGGGTACGCCTGGCCGCCATCCGCCGGGAGGGAATCGCAATCGTCTCTCGCCCGCACCCGGAACCCATGACGGCGGTTGCAGCGCCGATCTACACGGCGAGGGGCAAGGTTGGCGCCGCTCTGGCCGTGGTCGCGCCGTCACACAGCACTGACTCCACCGCCGTACGCCCTGCCGTGATCGCCGTTGCCCGAGCGATTAGTCGGGCGGCCTCCGGCCCTCGCCCATGAGGCCACGCCTGCACAGGCTCTCGCGGCTCCGTCCGGCAACGGTCTTCTGGGTGACCGACCGCACTTCTGCGACGACGCGCAGGCTGCCATCCGGGCGATCGTGCGGCAGGCATCCGGCGCGGTACTCAGCCACCGTTGTCCGGTCAAGACCGACCAGGCCCGCAACCGCAAGAAGCGCGGCTCCCTCGGCGACCGTCGCCGAAGTTCGACCCGCAGGGCTCCAAGGCTCGGCATGCGGTCGAGTGCGGCATCAACCGCCTCAAGAGGCATCGGGCTGTGGCCACGAGGTACGACGAACTCGCGGTCCGCTCCGAGGCAACCGTCCTCGTAGCGGCAAACAACGAGTGGCTGTGACCAGCACATCCGACGCCAGGCCTCCTCCGAGGAGGCCAGCAGCTGACGAACCGCCCGACCACGCCATGAGCGCTACTGTGTCTGACCGGGGGCTTGTTACGCCGGTGATGCCAAGAAGACGTCAGGCAGAAGGGGTGGCCAGCCGGATTCAGGAGTACCCGCCAGCGTCCCCCGCCGGGCTGATGGTCCGGCTTGTTCCAGCGCCAGCTCCTCCAACGCATCGAGGTCGTCGGCGCGGAAATCCAGATGGAACCGTTGTGGCGTCCCGAGGACGCAGGCGACCATCGCGACGCTGCTCGACACCGGCTGCCGCATCAGCGAGCTGCTCACCCTCACCGCCCGCAACGAACGCAGATCAGCGGGCACCGCACGACCGCTGACGATGGGGTGGCAGTAAGAAGGCCTCGGGCTGCCGTAGCTTCGGGAGTCCGAGACCAAGAGGGTGTGGTGCTATCGGCTCTTCTTTGCGCTTTGGGGAATGACGAGCATCGGAACGAAAATCCCGACAGCGGAGTAGATCGACCGTCCTACCGTGACGTTTCGTCTGGTGGGGCGGCTGAGCGGCACCGGCGGTCAGAGCGCGCGGCGAGCGATGCGTAGTGCCGTCTGAACCGATTCGCGAACGACGGCATCGGTCATGGGTCGCTCCAAGAGGAACGCCCGGACGTAGGCGGTGCCGACGAGTGCCTCGATCACCTCGATCGGATCCGTCAGGGGAAGGATCTCGCCCCGCTCGATCGCACGATCGATGATGGTGGCACCCGCGGCGAAGCGGGTCTCCCAGAAGTGCCGGCGGGCGTCGGCGGCGTCCTCATTGTCCAGCGCCATGGTGACACGGAAGATGCGTCGCACCGAGGGGCGTTCGATGAGCCCGGCCACGTTCACCAGGAGCTGGGTGAGGTCGTCTTCGAGTGAGCCCGTGTCCGGGATGGGGTTCTCCGCGAGGGCGAACTCGGATACCGCGGCGGAGATCAAACCTGACAGCGTGCCCCACCGGCGGTAGATCGTGGTGTCGGCGACCCCTGCGGCCGTGGCGATCTCTTTGACGGTGAGTTCCGGTAACGGCCTGGTCTCCAGCATCCGCAGAGTCGTACCGAGGACGGCCTCGCGGATGCGTGCGCTCCGGCCGCCGGGACGGGTGCCTCGCGGCGGATCTTTGAGCCCAGTCATGGGGCGATCCTATCGCTGTTAATGCAGGAAAACCTGCGTTAGTGTGAGTGGTATACGGCGAGAGGACGAGACATGGCCCAGCATCTGACCCTGATCACCACGATTGATGGGCGTGACGTCTCGCGCGAGCAGGTGCTCGCGTGGGAGCTCGGCCGGGCCAAGAAGGTGCTCAAGTTCCTCGGCGTCGCACCTTCCGAGCGTGAGGGCGACGTCGATACGCTGCGCACCCGCCTGTTCGACCTCAAGCGATCACTCGGACCTGTGGAGGTCCAGCGGCGAGTGGCGGGCAAGGTCCGTCTCGGCAATCTGGTCGGCTCGCTCGCCGCCCGTGCCGCCAAGGGGGCCCGCGTCCAGAGCTCAATCAAGGTACGGGTTCCCCGTGGCAGCGCCGAGGAGTTCGCCGAGTGGTTCAACGCCGAGTCCGCTCTCGTCGATTCGGACGCGATGCTGGCAGCTTGCCCTGATCACTACTTCATCGGCGAAGACGATCGAGGCCGTCAGAAGGTCGTCGAGACCACCGGCGGCTCGCCGCTGCCCAGCGAGTTCTTCATCGACTACAAGGACCTCTCCTCGCTGGTGACGCCCGCCTCCGTCGACTACCCGATCCAGATCGCCGGCGTGGCGCGCACCGAGGCCGGACTCCCGATCGGCGGTGTGCGCCACCAGTTCCGGAACCTGCCGGAAGGCGGCTTCGAGACCTGGAACACGGTGGAGTTCCCGAAGAACGTGGCCAACCGCATGGTGTCAGGCCACCGCTGGCACCTCGCGTGCGAGTTCGCGAACTGGATCGAGTTCCAGCAGGTGTAAGTTCAGCGTGTAGATGCGTACCCGCCTGGGATGGGCGCCAGAGCACTGACGGGATGTCTCCGCTGAGAAACGGTTGCTATCAGGCGTCCTCACCAAGGCCCAACTGGTGCTGCATAGCGGCCGAGTCGAGCAGAGCCCAGTGTTCAACGATCTTGCCGTCCCGCACGCGGACCATGTCGATACAGGTGACCTCATAACGTCGCCCCGACGCCGGGTGAGTGCCACGAACGGTGTAGCGGTTGACGGAGAATTCGCCGGAAGCAACGTTGTGCTCCACCGTCGCCTGGATGCTGTCATCCGTGTCTTCCCACCGTTGTTTCCAGGCCGCCACCCCCTTGTGATCACCCGACGCGCCTCCGCGGTGGTCGATGACGTCCGGATCGATGAGCGCCAGCGCCTCCTCACGCCGGCCCACGCTGAACAACTCGCCAACCCGCCGGTGGACCTCAGCCGCATTGGCGACCGACGTAGCAGCGTTCGTCCGCTCTGACATGCGATGCCTCCTTCATCACGCCGCGCTCATAACCGGGGACCTCCCCGCTTACATTTCCGGTACCGTAACCGAGGATGTCCCCGATTAGCAAGGAGAGCTATGCCATCGGCCGCTGACAGCCCCGCGCCAGACCAAGGGCTGCCACAGCGACCTCGCCGGGCCGACGCTCAGCGCAACTACGAGCGGCTGCTGGCCACCGCCAGGGAGGTCTTCCGCGAGCGTGGCGCCGACGCGCCTCTCGATGACATCGCCCGCCGGGCCGGGATCGGCAACGCCACGATGTATCGGCATTTCCCGACGCGCCGAGAGCTGATCATCGCCGTCTACGCCGACGAGGTGACTGCGCTCTGCAGCCAGGGCGAGACACTACTCAAAAATGAATCGCCCGCTGCCGCGCTCTTCGACTGGCTGCGAGCCTTCATCGCGCACGTGGCCGCAAAACGCGAGCTGGCGTTGGCCATCCCCAACGATCAGGGTGGGCAGCGCTCGGCACTGTTTGATCACTGGCACAAGGCGATGCACACGACCGCATCCACGTTGCTGACACACGCCCAAAGCCGCGGCACCGTGGATGCCGATCTCGATGTCTCCGACCTGCTCACACTGGCCAACGGCATTGCTGTGGCCAGCAGCGACAGCGATCAAGCCGATCGGTGCCTCCAACTCCTCCGACGCGCCATTGCCCCATAACCAACCACAGCCTCGGGGCATCAGGGGCAAGATCCAGCAATATGACGAGGTCGGCGCGTCCATGGACATCATCCGGCGTGGCCGTGCACCCGAAGTCCGCCCACTGGCTCAAGTACTTCCGCCAGTGAGAACCACGATCGACCTACTCATCGGCGAGGCGAAGGCGATGATGGTTGCATGGAGTGGATTCCTGCTTGCACAGCCGGGCGAAGATTGCGAGATAGCGCCGTCGCTGGTCGGTGGGCGGCGTCAGCGCCCGATACAGGCCGGGCGCCGCTCCCAGGCACCTCCGAGCACGTCCACGAGCCTGACGGGCCGAAACAGCGGACCGCGGACGGCGGGCAGTCCTTCGACCCATGATCGGCGTCCGCTGCCACGTCCGCTCGGTGCCATCTGCCCCAGGACGGCTGGCTGTCACCCGCGAAGCGGGCCTCGGTTCCCTGGACTTGGGAGGGGTCGAGGCCCGCGAGAGCGCGCCGGTGGCGATGCCCCTCGTCGACTCGCCACCCGTCAACTCAGTCACACAGTGTAACCACCGAGGGGGCGGCGTAGCGCTGGCGGACCGTTCTCGGCATGGCCTCGCTGACCGACTTCATCAACGGCGTGGTGAAGGCGTACGCCTGAGCTTCTCCGCACCGCGAGCGGTCCACCCTGATCGCGAGTTTGCGAGCTACACCTCCCGCGTGGAGCCGTTTGTCCGCCTACCTCTCGCAGCCGCGGGAGGAGTCCGGCCTCAGCGGCGGCCAGAGCTTGCGCAGCACGCTGACGTGGTGCGGCCTGACGAAATAGGTTCTGGCCGGCCGGCATCCGGACGGTCGCCGTCGCTTTCGCGGCAGTTACCCGGCCCAGAGGATGTCGACGACGGTGAGGCTCTTCTCGGCCTCCTGCACGCGGACGGTGGCCATCCCGGCCTCGCCGAAGAACAGGTGCCGATACTCCGCACCGTGGTGCGGAGCGTAGGCGGCGTCCCAGGGGCGTTCGAGGAAGTCGACGATGCGTTCCACGAACACAGCCTGCACGGCGGCAGGGAGTTCGTGGAACTGGGCCATGGCGCGCTCGGCGAGCGTGACGTTCACGAAGCAGGCGCCCTCTACCGGCGGCCGGCGGCGTCGCGCCAGCCTGGCACGAGATCATCCAGCGACGTCTGCGGCTGCTCTGCCCGGCCGGCGTCGGCCACGGCCTGCCAGTACCCCGGCCGCTGGTAGGCGCGCGAACGCAGGTCCCACTCGTGCAGGACCTGCTCCAGGAGTGCGTAACGGCTCGGGTCGACGGCCAGCTTGAGCGCGCCCTCGTAGTCGCCGAGGAAGGCGCTGCGCTGCGCGGGATCCGTCAGCCGGGACAGGATCACCTGGGGAAGCGACGGCTGCCTGTCGGAAGCGGCTGCTGAGCTGTGCACCACGTCCACCCCCTCCCACACAAGCCTGCTGAAGACTGAGAATACCCCCAAGCCCTGGGCCCTGTCCGGTACGCATGCCCTCGACGACGCAACGCAGAAGGCACGCCGTTCACGACCACGATCATCAGCTGGCAGGGGCGCCTCGGACTGTCAGCTGGCCTGCTCGCGTCTCAGCGGGGCGATGTCCGCCACCGCCTTGTCGGGCCGGAGGCCTCGCCACGAAGGGTGACGCAGCCGCCGGTCGCCGGTCCATTCGGCGAAGCGCACCTCGCCGACGAGGTGCGGGCTCACCCAGTGCGCGTCGCGGGCGTGTTCGCGCGGCACCGCGCCGGTGAACGCGGGCTCGGGCTGCTCCAGCGGCTTCAGTCGCTGGGTCAGGTCGCGCAGCATGGCGTCGGTGAAGCCCGTGCCGACGTGCCCCACGTACACCAGGCGCCCGCGCTCGTCCGGTGCGCCGAGCAGCAGGGAGCCGACGCGGCCGGAGCGGCGGCCGCCGCCGGGCCGCCACCCGACGATCACCACCTCCCGGGCCTGGAAGTGCTTGATCTTGCGCCACAGGCTGGAGCGGCGCCCCGGCAGATAGGCCGAGTCGAGCCGCTTGCCCACCACGCCCTCCAGGCCGAGCCGGCTGCTGAGGTCCAAGGCGTGTTCGGCGTGGTCTTCGAAGTAGACCGGCACCTGCCGGCGAGGGCCGGGCGGCACGATGCTCTCCAGCAGGGCGCGCCGCTCGGTGTACGGCAGGCGGATGGTGCTGGCCGCGTTGACGTGCAGGACGTCGAAGAGCATGACGGTGACCGGGACGGTGCGGACCAGCTCGGCCACGCGCGCCGGTCGCCGCAGGTGCATGCGCGGCTGCAGTGCGCCGAACGAGACGCGCTCCTGCTCGTCGAAGGCCACCAGTTCGCCGTCCAGGACCAGGGCGTGCTCGCCGACGGCGCCGGCGAGCATCTGCAGCTCGGGGAACCCGCTGGTGACGTCGGCGCCGTTGCGGGACTGCAGCCGCACGCGGCCGTCCTCGATGTAGAGCAGACTGCGCATGCCGTCCCCTTTCATCTCCGCCGACCAGCGATCCTGCTCACCTACCGGCGGCAACGCGCCGGTCTGGGCGATCATCGGCTGGTAGACGGGCAGCGGCATGGCCCGGCGATCCCCCGCGTGCCGAGCCGGTAAAGCCCGCAACAGGTCAAGAAAGCCGAGAGCGGTGCTGTTCCCGCTGCAGGAAGGGAGACGGGCGGCCTGGGGAGGTCAGCGGTCGGTGGTCAGCAGGCGTCCAGCATCTCCGCCAGCGCGGTCTTCTCCTGCGGGGCGCTCGTCAGCTCCCGGGCACGGTCGCAGATCGACTTCGGTCACCCCTCGTGACCTGCGCCGACTTGTCGCTGGTGGGGGCGATGTTGTCGCTGTGGCGTGAGAGGCGCAGAAGAGCCAGAGTGAATACGGTGAGTGACTGACCATCTCTCTTCGTAGTCGTTCGAGTGGAGCGCAGATGTCCCGCAGCCGTACCGCCCTGGCCACCACGGCCCTCCTGACCACCACCCTCGTCGTCGCAGCCACGTTCCCCGCCGCCGCGACGACCTCCCCGGACCCGGCCGCCCACGCCGCCGAGAGTCTCCTGCTGGCCGAGGCCGTCGCCACGCTGCCGGTGGCGGCCGAGCGGCGCGAGGGCTACCAGCGCACCTCGTTCAAGCACTGGACCGATGCCGACCGCGACGGCTGCAACACCCGCTACGAGTGCTCCTGGAGGAAGCCGTCGTCGCGCCGACGGTGATCGACCGGTGCCGCCTGATCGGCGGGAGCTGGTACAGCTACTACGACGACACGACCGTCTACGACGCCGCCGGATTGGACGCCGACCATCTCGTGCCCTTGGCCGAAGCCTACGACTCCGGCGCCCACGCATGGACCCCAGCACGACGCGAGGAGTACGCCAACGACCTGGACGACTCCTGGCACCTGGTCGCCGTGACAGCCAGGAGCAACCGCTCCAAGGCCGACCAGGACCCCGCCACCTGGCAGCCCCCACATGAGACGGCACGCTGCCGGTATGCCGCTGAGTGGACCGCGATCAAGATCCGCTGGGAGCTCACCATCGACCCCGCCGAACAGCAGGCACTCACCGACCTCGGCACCGCCTGCCCCGACCAGCGTCTACCCAGCCTGGAAGACCAGCGCTGACCCCGCTGTGCTGGCGGCCGACGTCCCGCCGCCATGAGCCGCCCGGGCGATGACCCGGCCGAGGCAGGGGATCGGGTGGGGCACCTCCCGGTTCTCTGCCCCGGCCGCCCCCTTCTCCTGGAACGAGACGTCCGGCGAATGTGCTGAACACTCCTGGCCATCTGGCACGGCTTCGACAGAGTCAACAGCGGGTGGCACAACCGGGAGGCAGGCCATGGCGCACTGGATCTGGGCCTCAGGCCGTGGACCTCCTGGCCCGTTTCTGACGCGACACGATGCGGCGCGCGTCTGAAAGCGGGAGCTCTGGACATCCTGACCCAGCAACGTACGGCTGCGCTCCGCGCTCGCCTCGCAAGCACGGCTTAAAACGACCGCTGGCGGAATATCTCGAGGCCGGCACGCGCATCGAGGACCTGGCCGTGCCGTTCGAGTGCGTGATCGTCCGCTACTTCGGCTCCGGCCCGCCTCACCGGCGAGCGGGTCTAGGGTCGTCGCCCACTCAGCCAACCGCTGAGGCTTCCATCAGCTCCCTGGTGGCCTCCCCTTGAAGGACGCTGTGAAGGCCCCCTTCGAGTGACAGCCCGGCTGGACCTTCACCTACTGACCACCTGGACCCGCGCCACGTTCCGGGGACACTCACACGAGCCGGGCGACGACTCGACCAACTCGAATACGCCCCGCCCCATCCCCACAACGACCCCGCCAGCCCCCAACACCCTGACTCGTGCCCCGGTCCCCGTCCACTTCGCGTGTTCCGCGTAAGTACCGGAATGCGGCAGATAGATCTCCCGGGCATCCGCCTGCGTCTGGCAGGGGTGGATATCGACACAGACCTCGAACAACCGCCCACGCTCCATGACCTCGGCGGACGCGGTGATCCTCACCTCATTCGCGGCGACGCAGGGCCCGCATAACGGCGCTCGCACCGCACACCCCGCGACCAGCAGAAGCCCGGCCAGCGCACACCACCTACGCACCGCTGCGCTCCTCCGGAACCAGCCGCGCCCGTCACGCTGACGTACGGCAGACGCGAGACCTCTGGCCATCGCATCGAGAACCTGGACCGCGAAAGCCTTCGTGGCGGCTTCCCGCACCTCGTCCGCGCCCGCCCAGCAGAAGGCGCACGTCGCGTGCGTCATGTTCTTGTAGACGCCCGTGAATGGCACAGGGTTCGACCTTGAGCCCGTCTTCCTCCTCGCCTGCGACCGGGACCCATCCGGCCCGTGCCGCGTGGCTGGACTACCTGGATTCGGCCGGGCCGCCACCGAGCGGGCGTTGGGTGTCACCGATGATCACGGTACGACGCGTGCGGGCAATCCCAGGCAGGCGCCGACTGGGCGCTCAAGGATTTCCCGGGGCACGGAGGGGTCGCCGACGTCTGCCGTACCAGCTTGAAGGCTGCCATCCGCAACTGAGTTCCAAGGAGCGCTTGGTCTTCTATCTGCCGGAGGTCGTGGCGCTTTGGAGGGCTGATGTTGCTGAATGTCGTTGATGTCGAAGCGACCTGCTGGCCTGGGCGCGTCGTTCCGCCCGGGCAGTGCACAGAGATCATCGAGGTCGGGCTGTGCGTGGTGGACCTCGCTGCTCGGGCGCGGGCGGCTCGGCACCGGATCCTCGTCCGGCCGGAGCGGTCGACGGTCAGCGGCTACTGCACCGAGTTGACCGGTCTCACACAGCCCGAGGTGGACCAAGGGTTGTCCTTCGCCGAGGCGTGCGCTCTTCTGGCCGATGTCCACGACGCGGGGGCCAGACCGTGGGCGAGCTGGGGTGACTTCGATCGCCGGCAGTTCACCGAGCAGTGCTCCGCCACCGGCGTCCCGTATCCCTTCGGGGCTTGCCACACCAACGCCAAGCAGAGCTTCGCCGAGGCCTACGGGCTCTCGCACGGACCTGATCGTCCTGAGGCGTTCCGGCTGGCCGGCCTTTCCTTCGAGGGCACCGAGCATCGGGGGGTCGATGACGCCTGGAATGCGGGTGCGCTGGTGCTCCACCTGGCCGCGCGAGGCCGCCGCTTCGGCTGACGTTTGACCTCCCTCAAGGCGACCTGAGGTTGCAGGATGGCCGCATTGCTTGCTGATCAGAGGAGAAGAACCATGCGAGTGGCCAGAGTGACGCGGTTCGGTGGCCCGGAGGTGCTGGAGCCGGGTGAGGCGCCGGTCCCGGTGGCCGGGCCGGGCCAGGTTCTGGTGGACGTGGCGGTGGTGGGCATCACGTTCGCCGAGACGCAGATCCGGCGCGGTGTTCGTGTAGATCGCCATGCGGTCGGGGAGGTGGCCGCGGTGGTGTCGTCCTCACCCTGATGCCGGCCCCGTGAACGGCGACGGCTGGACAGAGCCGGCAGTCGATCAGCCGATCGGTGGTGCGAGGTGCTCCAGCGCATAGCCGTCGGGCCCGCGCCTTGCACGGATCGATCCTCGGCACCCGTGACGCTAGGAACCGGCCAGCTCGCGACGTTCGAAGAGATCCCAGAGCCGAACCGTGCCGTCCCGCTCGCCGCTCAACAGCAGCCACCCCCGCGCGGCGAGCGCGGTGACCGTCGACGAGGTCGCACCGGTCAGCGTCGCGGTGACCAGGCCGGTCGCCGGGTCACGCAGTTCGATCGGCGAACCGATGGACTGCCCGGTCACCAGCACGTCACCTGCCACCGTGAAGGACGGGAACCCCCAGGCCGGCGATCGCCTTGCCCAGGTTCTTCAGCGGCTCGGAGCGCTCACGTCGCGTGTGGAGATCCCAACTGCGCAGGCCGTACATCGAGCTTCCGAACAGCACCGCGCGACCGCTCACCACAGCAGCCTGAAGCGGATTGAAACTCTCCGCCTCCTCGCGCGCCCCGAACTCTCCGATCTTGCGACGAGCGGCGACATCCCACAGGTCGACTCCTCCGGGTTCGTCACCGAAGTTGCCGACCCCGACGCTCAGCACTTCCTCGGCCACCGTCAGCGCGGTGACCGGCCGCCCCGGATCACCCGTCAGCCGCCCGAGCTCACGCAGGCCGACGAGATCCCAGATCGTCACCCGGCCCGCCCGATCCCCGACGTACATCCGCTCCCGATCGGCCGTCACCGCACTGACCGGCCCCTTGATCCGGAGCAGTTCCCGCCTGGTGTCGAGATCCCACAGCCGCCCGACATCCTTGCCGATGACGAAGAGCGCCGAACGCCCGTTCCGCTCGACCACCACTGACTCGACCCCGTCGAAGGGCTCACCCACCGGCTCCAGGCTCGGCACCGACCACAGCCGCACCTGCCCGTCCCTTCCCCCGATCACCGCGACCCGCTGCCCACGCATCCGCGCGAACCCCACGGTCAGTACGGCGGAGCGCCCGTCGGAGGGATCGACGGGCGGAGGCTGCCAGGAGGAGACATGCGGCACCGGGGAGGGCGTCGCGGGTGCCATCGCGGGTAAGGACAGCGACGCCCGCGAGGCCGGTGCCTTGCGGTGCTCCGCTGCGGGAGCCGAGCAGCCGGCGGCGGCTACGAGCAGCACTCCCGCTACCGCTTGAGCGCGCCTCCGGCCGAGTAGATCACTCCATCACCCTACGCGCGACCCGGCCCGGCCGGGTGAGATGACCGCGAGCGCCCTCGTCGCGACGAACACCTGGGCCATCGCCGAGGTGTACGGGCGGACGTGGGGGCCGACCGCTGCGTTGACACGATCGCATGCAAGGCCGATGCGCTGGATGTCGAGATCCTCGACGCCGAAGGTCAGCCACACGACGACCCTGCTCGGGGAACTGCTCAACGACGGGGAGATGGTGCGGGTGAGTCATCCCGGCCCGCATGGCGTGTCGTAGCCGTGTATGCGGGCGTCCGTTCCAGTCGGATGTAGGTGCGGTCGTCGAAGGATGCCGATGCGGAGCGGGTGCGCGGCAAGTGCTGAGGCCAGGGCGTGTTCGGCCATCGCGAGGGTGGGTTCGGTCCCCCGGAGCGCCTCGCCAAGAGCCAGCAGGAAACCGACTCTGAGCGGCAACTGACCGCCTGGGAAGCGCCCAAAACCCTGGAATTCTGGCCCGTGGGCATCACGGCTGGCGCACGCGTGATCGGTTGTTCACGGGCGTCCAGAGCCTGTCAGGGCAGTGCTGCGACCCGGGTGGTCTGTTCTTCCTGGACGCGCAGGACGGTCTGGAGGAAGTCCTGGATGACGGTGAGCTGGTCGTGGGTGTAAAAGCTCAGCGCCTGAGCGCCGGCCTGGCCGAGCGGGGCGAAGAGTTGTTCCTCTGCCGCCCGGGCGGTTTCGGTCGAGGCGACCAGGACGAGGCGGCGGTTGCCGGGGTCACGGGTGCGCGCGACCAGCCCGGCTCGTTCCAGCCGGTCGATGACGGTGGTGGTGGCCGCCGGACTGAGCCTCAGCGCGCTGCTGAGCTGTCCGGCGGGCAGCGGACCCTCGCCCAGCACGATGTCAAGGCAGCGCAGGTCGGTGCGGTTGAGGCCGAGCCGGGCGGCGGCAGCCTCGTCGAAGGCGTCGAAGCTTTGCTGCAGCTGCCGCAGGAGCATGGCGATCTCCCGGAGAAGCGAATCTTTCGACATTCGAATCTTTCTGGTATCGTAATTTTCGTTCGTCAAATCAACGATACCTCGAAGGAGTCCCCATGAACACCACCACCCTCACTACCGACGACACCCAGATCAAGAACCTCTTCCGGGCATTCAAGCAGGCCTGGACCGACAACGATGCCCACGCCTTCGGCGCGCTGTTCACCGACGACTCCGACTACATCTCCTACGACGGCACCATCGCCCGCGGCCGCCGGCAGCACCAGCACAACCACGACCTGCTCTTCCGCGGAGTCCTGGCCGGCTCAACCTTGGTCGGCGACCTGGAGTCGATCCGCTACATCACCCCGGAAGTGGCCATCGTCTACGGAACCGCCTCGGTCCTGATGCCCTGGCGCAGCAAGCTGCCCAAGCGCCGCCTGTCCCGGCAGACCATCGTCTTGGTCCGCACCCCCACAGGCTGGAAGATCAGCGCCATCCACAACGGCCGGGTCCGACCCATCGGCGTCCCCGCACCCGACGCCTTCCCGTCCAAGATGTCCCAGCTGATGAGCCGCATCGCCCGCCACCTGGGCCTCGGCCGACGCTGAACAGAGAAACGCCCGGCGAGCATCTGCAGCTCGGAGAACCCGCTGGTGACGTCGGCGCCGTTGCGGGACTGCAGCCGCACGCGGCCGTCCTCGATGTAGAGCAGACTGCGCATGCCGTCCCATTTCATCTCCGCCGACCGGCGGTCCTGCTCCCCCGCCGGCGGCAACGCGCCGGTCTGGGCGATCATCGGCTGGTAGACGGGCAGCGGCATGGCCCGGCAATCCCCCGCACATCACGTCGGCAAAGCCGGGAACCGGTGAAGAGAGGCCCAAGGCGCTGAAGCGCTTTCAGCGCTGGGTCGTTTCGGGGGTTGGGCAGCATACGAACGGCAGACCATCCGGCTGCGCCTGAGCAGGACGGCCGTAAACACCGACATAGGGCTGTCGCCCCAGGTGGCGATAGTGGGACACCCCATCCGGTACCGGATGCACAACGTCGGGAGATGACCATAACCATGTACGGAACCGTCGCCTGGTTCGAGATCGCCGCTGACAACCTGGACGACGCTCAGCACTTCTACGAGCAGATGTTCGGCTGGCAGATCTCCAAGGACGAGCACGGCGTCGCAGCCGGGCCGGAGTACCGGCTGATCACCACACCGGGCGGCGAGGCTCCCGCGGGCGGCCTGCGCGGGACAACCACTGCCACGCCAGGCCACGCCGTGTTCTCCATCGCTGTCCAGGACGTTGCCCAGACCTGCGCCGAGGCAGAACGGCTCGGCGGAAACCTGACCGTCGTGCACCAGGCCTCCGACACCGGACCGGCCAACGCCTACCTTAGAGACCCCGCCGGCAACCTGTTCGGTGTCTTCTCCCCTCCGGGGACCGACACGGACTGACCAACGTAGTAGAGGAGGCGGGGTCGTGACACAGCAGAAGAACGTGTCGGTTGACGACCTTCTGCGCGACCACCACTCAGAGGTGGTCGACACCGCTCGCTGGCTGCGGGCGGTGGTGCTGGCCGCGATGCCCGACGCCCGTGAAAAGGTCTGGCCCGGCTGGCACGGGTTCGGCTACCACCATCCGCAGATGGGCTACATCTGCGGCATCTTTCCCCGCGCGCGCACGGTCTCGCTGTTCTTCGAGCACGGGACGCACCTGCCCGACCCTGCCAAGATCCTCACCCCTTCAGGCCGCCGGGGGCGCTCCGTCGTGATGGAGCGGCCAGGCCACTATCCCGCGGACCAGATCACCGCGGTGATCGACGCGGCCGTCGACCACCGCGGTGAGTAGGGACGGCCGCTGACGCGAGCCTCACCTGCCGCCGCTTCAGGACGAGTTCACCCGAACGGAGGCGTAGTGCCCGGCGCGGCCCGCCGGCGGCAGCTCCGGCAGGCCCATGATCGTGGTGAAGAAGCGAGCGGCCTGGCGGTTGTCGAGCGCGGGCACGATGGTGTGGTTGAGCGTGATGGTCATCGGGTGACCTCCTCGGGGTGGCAGCTGCCGTGCAGCAGGACGTCGACGAGGTCGGCAGGGGTAAGCTCCGCACCCGCGGGCAGCGGCCGGACGAACAGCAGGCCGAGGAAGGCCGCGGCGACCTGCTGGGGGTCCAGACGCAGGGCCGCGCGGTCAGGTTCGACCAGCTCGGTCACGGCCTCCAAGGTGGCCTGCATCGAAGCTTCCCGGCCACTCGGCGCCGGACGGCCCGCGGCGGCGCGGTCGTGGCGGTGACCGGAGGAGGTGTACAGGGCGGCGGCCACGGTGCCCAGGCGCCCCAGATGAGCACGCAGCGCTTCGGCCGCCTGGATGAGGCGGGCGGCCAAGGGTTCATCAAGGGAAATCGAGGCCAGCTCCCGCAAGGCGTGATCGGGGTTCATAGCTGCGGCCATGCACGCCTGCAGCACCTCGTCCTTGTCGGCGAAGACTCGGAAGATGGTGCCCTCGCCGACGCCGGCGGCGCGCGCGATCTGGCCGGTGGTGACGGCGGCGCCGTGCTCGGCGACCAAGGGGAGGGCGGCGGCCACGATCATCGCGCGGCGCTGTTCGACGCTCATCGCCGGTGCTCGCCGGCGGGGGGTGGTTTCAGTCATGCAGCCAAAGTACGGAGTGAGCACTCACTCCGGCAACTGGTTTTCGATGCCCGCCAAGCTGCCGCTCCATCGCTCAGCGAGTACGGCGACGGGGCGCCAGCACCGCGCCCGGTGACGCGAGCTGGTCGCCATGCCCTACCCAGCCAGGGCCCACCGGCCCCAACGTCGAGGACCCCACGGGTTTGTGCGGGAGAGGACACACTCCATTGCAGCCTCGCAGCCAATTCGCTATCCGGTCCTTCAAGAGAAATAGAATTGATGCGATATTGGCGGTAATTTCTGCCCGCCTCACCTCCCGTATGGTGTTGATCACTTTGTGTTTCGCGTGACTATTTCGCGCAAAAGTACCGCCAAACTGGGAAGACGTCAGCGATCAAGTCATTTCCAAGTGATCCACAAGGAGCGCCAGAAAATCTCGGCATTACCAAATCATCTCGCCGGCATGACAACCGGATTCCTGTCACGGGGGGCTTGAATGTGAAATAGATACTGATCGAAGCTTCATGCTTAACATCCCGAAAACTCGGCAGGCCGCACAGGACGCTCAGTGAAGAACGCCGGCTAGCTCGCCACATCACTGCGCGGCCGCAGCCGACGACTGGCGGTGGACCAACCTCCCGCCCCGCCCCGATTAAGACGATCTTCGCAACGCCTCTGCTGTCGCTACGTGAGGGCGGCCAGTCATGCGCCACTGACTGCGGCTGTCCGCCACCGGCGATGACGACCATCCCGGCACGTCAACACAGGTCGGTGGGTCATGCATCACTCGTCTTGCTCTGGCACGCGACAGCGGAAACAGCAGGCCGGCTTCCACCGGCCCTCGGCGGAGCACACTCGGCTCCGCCCGTGATCACAACCCTTGGAGAACTCCCATGCGACGGTTATCGAGGACGATCATGTTCCTCGCCCTGTTGCTCACATCCCTGACGGTGACAGGCGGCACACCCGCCGCCGCCGACCCCGGATGCAAGGAGGGCGATCCGCGCCCCATCTGCGACCCCTATCCTGAGCCACCCGGTTCACACGACCCCGAAGGGTCGCTGACAGCAGTCGAACGCAAGCCCTCCGGTCTCCACGTCACCGGAACCGCCCACGACCCCAGCGATCCGACCAAGCAGGTCACCGTCGACATCACCGTCGACGGCGCCGCCGCCGGCAGCGTCATCGGCAACCAGAGCCAGTCGCAGCGCTTCGCCGGCGTGGTGCCGGCGCTCGCCGGCAGCAAAGTCTGTGCGCAGGTGCGCAACATCGGCGCCGGAGCCAGCAAGAGCATCGGCTGCGTCAACAAGACCATCAAGGTCGACCCGTTCGGCGCTTGGGAGTCCTCCACCCGCGAGAACGGCAAGATCCGGGTCAAGGGCTGGGTCCTCGACCCCGACAGCACCGACCCCGTGCAGGTCGACGTCTACGACCGAAAGGGCTTCCTCGGCTCGTTCATGGCCAACAAGTCGCGCCCGGACGCCATGGCGGCCTATCCCGAATACGGCACCCTGCACGGCTTCGACGCTCTCATGCCGGAGAACGAAACAGACGGAGAGAACCACGTCTGCCTCGTCGTGATCAACAAGGGACCGGGCACGTTCGGCGACTGGGGCTGCTACGCCTACCCGGTCAAGCACCTGCCCTGGGGCGCGGTGGACAAGGTCGAGCGCACCGGCAAAGATCTCAAGGTCACCGGCTGGGCAGTTGACGACGACGCCAAGACCTCACCGGTCACCGTCGACGTCTACAACGACGGCGTCCTCGTGCACACCGCGGTGGCCAACCAGCACCGGCCCACCCAACCCGAGTACGGCGACGCCCACGGCTTCGAGCTCACCATCCCGAACGCCGCCACCATCGAGACCGGCCAGCACGCCGTCTGCGTCAAGGGCCGCAACCTGGCCGCGGGCGTCGGCGCCGACAAGGAGATCGGCTGCAAGAACTACACCGTCAAGCCGCCGGTCACACCTCCGCAATACGTCGACTCTGAGCGCACCGACACCACCATCACCTTCCACTGGGCGGGCGACGCCAACGCCGACGGCTGGGCGCGGTACTGGAAGAAGAAGGACGACACCGAGTGGACGTACTACGGACGGGGGACCGCCTCGCCACTCGCTCAGTACCGTACGTTTGGCGGGCTGGAACCCGGCACGATGTACTGCCTGCGCCTGGTGGCCTTCAACGACCGGCCGAGCGAGGCGCCGTCCGAGTGGTGCGAAAAGACCTACCGGCCATCGCTACCGATGGCGACCGACCTGAAGGTGATCGGCACCTCGGACACGTCGCTGACCTTGCAGTGGACCGACAACGCCGACGTCGAGGAGTTCTACCGGGTCACCTACGCGCCGCCAGGCACCAGGGCGACAGTGATTCAGGTGCCCGCCAGGGCCGGCACCGGCACGATGACCTTCACCATCCAAGGGCTGAAACCTGTCACCGACTACTACGTCACCGTGGCGCCGTGGAACGTACTGCACTACTACACCGTGGTGACCGATACCCGTGGTATGACCACCGGCAAGCCTGTGATCGACGTCTTCAAGGCGAACTGGGAACAGATCGGCATCTGCGACTCCAAGGACATCACGCTCACCTGGAAGGTCCGCGGAGCGGCGAAGTTGGACATCCTGAAGGACGGCGCGAAGATCAACACCCTCATGCCGGAAGGCGCGGACGAATGGTGGGAGGGCACCCTCCAGGCCGGCAGCAGCGAAGGTGACGACACCTACACCCTCGTCGCCTACAGCCCCGCCGGGCAGACGTCCACCGCGTCCTTCTACATCAGGCTCGGCTCGAACTACGCCCTGGTCAACAAGATCGTCTACACCAATATGGGCGGCTACAACCAGTTCGCCGTCCTGCACGACAGGGACGGCAACAAGCTGCAACGGATCGGTGAGATCAGCCCCGGCCAGGTCTGGACCTACCAACCCCCGCGCTGCGAGATCAGCGAGGTGAAAATCTATCGGGAGGTCCCGGTTCCGCCACCGAGCCCCGCCCCTGGCCAGCCCACCCCGCCGCCGCCTCCGCCCATCATCCAGGAGGTGTGGACAAGCCAGCGCATCGTCGGCCACGACAAGGGCAGCAGCATGCCCTCGCAAGGCAGCTGATCCAGCTTGTTGTGACCGGTCACCTCTTGAAGGTGTGACGCTGGCAAACGCTCGCTGTGGAGCGAGTCGCCATTCGTGCCGAGGGACGTCTCGACGGCGGGGGCGATCACGCTTAGGAAGCGTGAAGCGTTGTTGTACACGCGCGGGCTGATGCTGCCGTCCAGCAGGACAGCCACGATCGGCACGCGCGTGCCCCGCCGCTGCCGGCGCCGTAGGGTCGCGCGGTCTCGCCTTGCTAGGGCGTAGCGTGGCGAATGCCTCGGGCGGGGAGCCCGCTCTTCTCGCGGAGAGCGGGCTCCTTCGCATCCGCCGGTACTTGCGCCGGCGCTCCGGCCGGTGCGCGTAACGCGCCGGGCGGGCGGGCCGATCCTGCGTACGGGCGCGCATCGGCGCGGCCCTCGATCCCGCCGCCGCGGGATGCTCCCCACGCACGTGGGGGTGGAGCTGCTTGATCTCGAGCAGGCTCTCGTTGGCTTCTCCTCTTCTCCCGCTAGGACGGCCCACCCCCGTGTTCGATGCCCCGATCGACCTGAGCGACCTGCCCGGATACCAGCCGGCCGCCGCCTCGCGGCCCAGGACGGCGTTCCTCGGCCGCTGCTCCACCAAGGACAACCAGGACCCGCGCTCCTCGCTCGCCGGTCAGCTCGCCGAGGCCAGCCGGCTCCTGGGCCCGGGTGAGGCGTTCGTCGCCCACTTCTGGGACGTGGAGTCCGGGATGCTCGGCCTGGACGAGCGCAGCCAGATCTGCGCCGAGGACTACGCCCGCCTCGGCGTCCCGGTACCGCGGGACGGCGGACTGGGCGAGCTGCTGGAGGCCGTCGAGCGCGGCGAGGTGGACCGCGTGGCGTGCGAGCGGATCGGCCGCGTCGCCCGCGACATGCTGCCCAGCCTCCAGATCGAGCGGCACCTGCTGTCGCGTGGCGTGCCCATCGACTGCGCCAACGAACCTCAGGGCGGGATGACCACCGGGAGGCTCACGACGCGGCGCTCGGCGCAGATGCAGGCCGAGATCGGCCGGCACGAGCTGATGGAGATGTCGATGCGCGGGCAGCGCCAGCACGCCGCCAACGGCTACCGGCACGGCCCGCCCTGCTACGGCTACATCGCGGAGCTCGACCCGGACGCGCCGCCGCCGGCCGGGCGGTTCGGCGAGCGGCGGCCCAAGATGCGCCTGGCCCTGCACCCGGACGGGCGCCGGGCCGACACCGTGGCGCAGGTGTTCAGGATGCGCCGGCTGGAGCGGCTCGGCGAGCAGGAGATCGCCCGGAGGCTGGCGCGCGACCTAGATCGGCATCCGCTGGCCGACGGGCAGGCGATGTGGTGCGGCCGGCAGGTGCGCCGCATGCTCGCCCAGCCGAAATACACCGGCTACCAGGTCTACGGCCGGCGGGCCGGCCGCCAAGGACGGGAGCGGCCCACCCCGATCTCCGCGTGGGTGTGGTCGCGCCGGCCGGCGCACCCGGCCATCGTCACCGTCGAGGAGTGGCACCAGACGCAGCTGGTGTCGGCCCAGCTGCGGGCGAGCAGGTCGACCGGGTGGGACCGCGTGCACGCGGCCGCCGCCGAGCGCGGGATCGCGCTGCTGCCGGTGCGGGAGAACGAGACGCACACGATGTTCCTCGCCGGTGATCGGCAGATCGTAGTGCCGCGCGGCGGCCTGCCCCCTGTCGTCGCCGACGAGGTCATCGCCCTGCTGGAGGCCGACCGGTGAGCGCGGCCGGCGGTCGTGACATCGTCGTGGTCGCGGTCCGGCGCGGCGGCTGGTGGATCACACGCGCGGACCAGCACGGCCTCGTCGTGCACGGCCGCAGCCTGCGCGAGCTGGGCGCCAGCGCCGAGGCCGCGCTCGCCTTGCGCGCCGGCGACGGGGCGGGGCCGGCCGTGTGCGTGCGGGTGGACTCGGCCGACCTGCAGGCGCTGGCCAAGGCGCGGCGGGGCTTCGAGGCGGCGCTGCGCCGGGCGGTTCAGGCGCTGCGATCGGACGGCAGTTCCTGGGCGGACATCGCCCAGGCCTGCCAGGTCACGGTGGGGCAGGCACGCGCGGCGCACAGGGCCGGAACCGCCGGACAGGACGGTGCGCGTGCCGCTACTGGGCGGCGGCCATGAGCCGCGCGCGCTGTCGGCGCGCCCCGCAACGGTGAGCGTCCGTACACGACTGCCAGGCCGCGTGACGGGGATGCTCCTGCGGTCAGAAGCGGGTGATCTTCGGGACGGCTTGAGCCGTGATCCGCCCGTGGTTGAAGAACAGCGTCGGCCCTCCGGAGGAGATCTGGTAGCAGCGCAGATTCACCGGCCCAGGCTGCGTGGTCGTGAGGGCAACGGTGAACGAGACGGTGCCATAGCCGTTCGGACCATGGCTGGCCACTTGCATGCCCCCGTTGGAATTGAACTCGTTGGGCAGCAGGATGTCGCAGCGGGCTCCGCTTTCCTCGGTGTATCTGTCCCTGCGATAGAAGTCGGTGTCGGCATGAATGAGGTAGGAGCCTGCCGCAGGGAGCGACACCGAGGCGACGACGACACCGGGTGTGTTCGGATGGTGGGTGGCTGACCCCTCGTCGTAGAACACCTCGCCCGGCGTCACCGCGGGCGTGTCGTTGGCTGCGGCTGATCCGGTGATGGCGATGCTGGCGAGGGCCACGGCCGTGAGGAATGCGATCTTCTTCATGCCGGGCACGGTATGGAGCGCGTCTTGGACGCCGCTTGTGTGCGGCTTGAGAGCAGGCCCGCACCATCAGGGTGATCGGGCCGCCGTGCCCGATGTGGGGCTGTTCGGGCGGTAACGTAAGATCACCGAATGGTGTTCGATTCGCCCACCAACGACGGCTTCCTGCCGCCTCCTGAGCCGCACGACAAGGGGAAGTGCCGGCACTGCGACGTCCACATCGAGGCGCTGCCGGTGCCGCACAGCGGGGCGATCTATTGGGCGGCGACCGTGCCGCAGGATGGCGTGCTCCTCCCGAACGAGTGCCCGGGCCTGCCCCGCGGGGAGACGTCTTTCGGTCGGCACGAACCCGCCTAGAAGCGATCGACCGCTCAGCCATCGTGGCATTTGCATTCTCCGGGAAGAGCGTCCGCACCGAGATGCCCACGATGCGGCCGGCACAGCCGACCGCATCCCCCCAACAGATCCGTGTCGCAGCCTCCAAGTGGTCGAGAGCGTGCCTACAGCCACACCAGCCTTTGAATGTGCAGCCACGCCTCGGGTGATCGGGGGAGGATCGCGCTCGGCCGGCTCAGTCCGCCTCCAGCCCCTCCCGCCGTACGATATCTCGATCGAGCAGGGCGCGACCTACCGCACCACACTCACCCTCACCGGCCGCGACCTGACCGGCTACACCGCCCGCATGCAGGTGCGCGCGAGCGTTGCCTCGCCGGCGGTGCTGCTGGAGCTGACGAGCTCGCCCGCGGCCGGGATCACCATCACGCTTGGCCCGCCCGGCGTGATCGACATCGTCATCACCGCCGCCCAGACCGCGGCGATGACTTGGTGGGTCGGCTTCTACGACCTGGAGCTCACCTGGCCCAACGGCGACGTCGAACGGCTCCTCAAGAGCACCGTCACCGTCGACCCCGAGGTCACCCGGTGAGCCCGACGATCGACCCGCAGCCGCCGTACGAGATCATCATCTCGCCCACCGTCGGCTCCGTCGCTGCCGGCGCCACGGCGGTCTCCCTGCTACTGTCGCTGATCGCGGGCACCACGAGCTACCCGACGACCTCCGGGTTCACCACCCACTCGGCCGCTCTCAACGCCGGGCCGTACCCGCTGAGGTAGAACCCTGGATCAGTGATCTGTCGCGGCGTACCGTCGCGTAGGTCGCCTCGAAGCGTCGATGCCCCCACTTTCGGGTGGGGGCATCGAGTTGTTCTTGGGGCCTATTCCTTGGGGTAGATGCAGTCCGTGCCGCCGCGGTCGCCGCCTCCGCTGCCGGTCTGCACGTAGGCGGAGTAGCTGTAGACCTTGCCGGTGGGTAGGACGATGTCGGTTGCGTCCGCTCCGTCGCCCACGGCTCCGGCGATGCCCTGGTAGATCTCCGAGACCTTCATGGCGAAGGTGAAGACCTGGTTCCAGTTGATGCCGTCGTTCCAGTAGACGATTTGCACGTCATAGGTCTTCGCGATGATGTCGGGCGAGACTGAGCCGCTCCAGTTCTCGGTTCGGATGAGTAGCTGGAGTACGTTCCGTTGACGCCCCAGCAGCCTCCGTCGATCCGCGCGAGCTGGCCTCCGTAGTGATCGTGCAGGATGACGCCGGCGCAGAGCCGGACTCCCGTGAGCCACACGCCGGACTCGATGAACGAGGTGGCGGCGATCGAAGCAGTCTGCGATGAGCGCCGTTGAGCGTGGAAGCTCCCGCTGTACAGGGGGTGTCCACGGCGCCGCCACGGGTGCTCGTCCCTGGGAGACACAACGGCCGCTGGGAGACAACCTCGTCTCCCGGCGGCCGCCGTCGGCAGACGACTGCTCACTGAAGGAACAAGCCCGGAAAGTTTCGCCTACCTGCAGTTGATGTTGAAGACCATCGGATTGCTGAGCCTGTATCTCGAACCTGATCCGACCGACAAGTGCCGCGTCTGAGCCTGCGCGGTCGAGGTGAAGGTCTCCGTGAAATTGAAGACAACAAGGGAGTCCTTGTTGTAGCGGTGCACGGTCGCCTCCCGCAGCTCTCCGGCGTCTCCGGGCCGCCTGTGGATCCGGTAGAGGATCTTGAAGCGGCCGAGCGGCGCGTCATCGGCGAATGCGTCGACCTGGGCACGGTAGGTGAGCGTGTACGGGCAGTCCACCTTGTCGGGCGGCGGGGGGTATCGCCAGAAGCTGATCTTGACGACAGGATCCTTGTAGACATACACCGACGTCTGGAGCACTGTGCCGTCGGCGAGCTTGGCGAAGACCCGGAAGGATCCCACGCTCAGGCCGCTCTTCAACGCGGCCTCGTGGACGACCTTGGTCTTTCCGGAGAACTGCGTCACGGTCTGCTTGAAGATCGACGATTCGATCGTCCGCACCTCGCTGTCGATGCCGTCGACGGTGACCGTGCGCGTGTTCTCGTCCGTCCTGATGTTGGGCTCGTCCACCACGATGGCCGGGTTGGCGCAGGTGAAGCGGTAGTAGGCGGTGTTCGACTTCGTTCCGCTCGGCTGGTTGATCTCGACCGTGACACTGGCGTTGGTGGTGGTCGCGACGGTCACCGGGTCCAGCGTTACATCGAGCCGGGGCGGGTGGTTCGCCGGGACCTTCAGCGAGCGCCACGAGTCCTCGCCGACGTAGCGGTACTGGATCACCTGCTCCCCGGAGGGCAGGTTCTGGACGGTGAGGCTAGCCTTGACGTTGAGGACCTTGGGGCAGCGGCCGTTGTGCGTGGCAGGGTCGAGCGTGATGCTGATCTGCTTGACCGGGTTCTGGTCCTGCTCGACGGTAAAGGTCGCCTTGACGTCGGTGCCGTCGGCGAAGACTGCCTTGACCTCGTGGGCGCCGGCCTTGCCGGCGACGGTGGCGTCGAAGGAGTACTGCCGCGTGGCCGTGCCCACCGTGTGCGTGGCGGGCGAGAAGGCGTTGGAAGTGATGGTCTTGATGTCGGAGCTGCCGTTGACGACGGTCACCTTCACCTTGTCACCCGGCTTGCCGGTGGCCGCGCTGAGCGTGATGGCCGGCCTGGTGCACTCGACGTTGTAGGCCGCCTGGTTGGACTTCAGGCCGTCCGGCTGCTGGACCTCGATCTGGTGCCAGCCGCTCTGGCTCACGCTGATCTTGCCGAGGTCGGTCGTGTGGGTGTTGCCGTGGTTGGCGGCGACGGACGCGGTCTGCCATGGGCCGATGGCGCCGTTGGAGGCCAGCGTCCGGAACTTGATCTCGAACGCCTTTGCCGGCGCGCCGGTGATGTCGAAGGTCACCGACTCCGCGAAGGTCTTCGGGCAGACCTGGACGTCCTTGTCACTCGCCTCGAGCGTCAGGACCGCACCCTTGACCGGGTTCTTGTTCTCTTCGACGGTGAAGGTGGTCTTCACCTCGGTGCCGTCGGCGAAGACCGCCTTGACCTCGTGGACGCCGGCCTTGCCGGAGACGACGGCGTTGAAGGCGTACTCGTGCTGGGGCCGGCTCGGGGTGTGCGCGGCAGGGTCGAAGGCTTCCGAGACGATGGTCTTGACGGTCGACTTGCCGTTGACCACGGTGACGCTGATCGTCTCGCCCGGAAGGCCGCTGCTCTTGCCGAGCGTGATGCCGGGGGCGGTGCACTCGACCTTGTACTCGGCCTGGTTGGACTTGACGGTGGCGGGCTGGTTGACCTCGATCTGCCGCCAGCCGCTGGCGCTGGTCTCGAAGGTGGGCGGCTTGACCTCGTGGGTAGTGCCGTGGTTGGCCGGGACGTCCGTGCTCAGCCACGGGCCGGGTGTGCCGTCGGAGGCCAGGACCCGGTAGCTGATCGTGAACGCGGTCGCCGGGGCGCCGGTGATGTCGAAGACGGCCTTGAGCTCGAAAGCCTTGGGGCACTTCTGGACGGCCTTGTCCGGCTCGGGAGCGACGCTCAGCGTCACGCCCTTGACGTGGCTGGTCGCAGCGGGCGGCGGGGGCGTGCCCGGGTCTCCGCCTCCCTGCGTGGGCTTGTCCTCGGAGTGGCCGTAGTCGAGGTGCACCCAGCCTCCGGTCGCCACCTGGCCGGTGCCGCCGCCGCTGCCCGAGCCGCCGCCGGTGCAGGTGACCTTGAAGTAGGCCTTCTTGGACAGCTTCTTCACCGGGCTGGCCAGGTAGACCCGGCCCCAGCCGGCAGCGTCCGAACCGATCTTGACGGTGGTGGTCAGGCGGACGTTCTTGAGGCCCTTGCCGCCGACGCGGTAGGTCTTCACCGGGCCCTTGTCGCCGTTGCTGAAGATCCAGCGGTACTTCAGGGTGACGGGCGCCTTCACCTTGGCCTTGGTGGCGAGCCGTACGGTGGCGGGGCAGGTGACCGTCTGCGTCTTCGGCGATGCCGCAGCCGCGCCGAACACCACTGGTGCCGGCTTCGGCGCGGCGTGCGCCGGGACGGCGAGGCCCCCGGCGGCAAGGAGCGCGGCGACGGAGAGCACGAGCCCACCGAAGCCGCGCCTCGCTCTGCTTGCGAACTTCACAGCATTCCTCTCATGACGAACCGCTCTCCCCAGCCGGTGATCATCGCAGATTGCGCAACATAGAGTGACATTTGATGACGATGTGTGAGATCTCGTAGGAGCTGATCGTCAGACATCGCCCGAGCCTGACTCCGCACACGCCGGCAAGAGAGCCGGGGAGTCAGAGAGGTGGTCCGGCGCACCGCGCTGACGGCGTGGGCTGGCGAACGGGCCGGATCAGGTGATCATCATGGCCCGGTAGCGCGCGCGTATGGGCTCCGAGCCGAGGCGGGCGGCAGAGAGTCTCATCGGCCGCCGCACGCGCCGGCCGGGCCGCACGAGGTCTACCGGATAGTGCTCGAGCGGCTGTAGCGCTGCGACCGGACCGCCGCCATCACCGGGCAGTGCTCGCGCTGACCGCCGACGAGCGTGGCTCCGATGCGCCTCGGCTGGTGCGGCTGACACAGCCGTTCACGACACGTCCGCAGTGGCTTCAGCCGGGCTGAAGGTCCAGTCGGTCAGGCAACGCACGGGATGCTGTAGGGGCGGCTTTGCGATACGACGGTGCCGTCGGTGCCCAGGACCTCCAGCCGCCACACGCCGGACCCGCCGTCGGCCGAGAGCCAGGTTCTGCTGACGTTCTGCCGTCCGGGGCTGTTGTAGCTCACGAAGGACATCGGCGTCCACGCGTCGCGGACCCACGCACCCTCCAGGCTGTCGTAGCGGGCCCAGGCGTAGGACATCCGACCGATGGCGTTGCTCTCCACATAGCCGTTCATCACGTACTTGTACGGCGTGCCGGTCCGGCAGTTGCCAGCGGTGCGGGTCATCTCGGTGAACTCCGCGCTCACGCACACCGTGCGGTAGTACTGCCCGTTGGCGCTTTGCGCGGTGCCCGGGCTGACGATCTGCACCTTGACCCCATGGCCCATGTTGGTACCGGGGATGGGAACGCGCTGGAAGGGCGCCGTGACCGACTTGGCACCAGGCTCGGTGAACACGACTTCCCGTTCGCCCTCCGCACCGGGGATGGGGTTGCCGTCGTAGTTGACCCAGCGGTAGCGCACGGTCTGCGCGATCGGTGAGGTGATCTGCGCGCTGACCGTGTGCACCACATCGCTGCCGCACCGTCCGACGTAGTCTGCCGCGGGCTGGATCTGCGGTCCGCCCGGAACCGGATCGATACAGCCCAGCGTGTACGGGACGGACGTCTTCACTTGGTTGGTGCCGGTCACCGTGATGGTCTGGTGCCGCAGACCCCAGCCGGAGTACTGGCGGGTGATGCCGCTGACCGTCTTGGTGCCGGCTTCGGTGAAGGTCAGCCGCCCTCCCTGACCCTGCCAGAGCGAATCCCACTGGTAGGTCACAGTGCCCGGCCCGTCCGCGGTGATCGTGACGCTGGCGGTGAACTCCACGCCGGGCGAGCACACACCGTTGAACACCGGCGGCACCACCCCGATCGGTGCCACCGATACCGCCGGGCCATCGGCCGCCGCGTGCGCCTGGGCCGGGACCGCGCAGGCCATCAGCAGCCCCGTCGCCGCCACCAGCGCACTCCATACACGCATCTCTCGTCCTTTCACAAAGGGTAGACGAAGCGATCCTGCGGGCGCGGACTTGGAACGCGATGGGAATCCGGTTGGACCGGCTGCTCCTGCTGAGCCGTCCGGATTGCTCGGTTGGTCGGAGCTCGGCCTCTGGCCCTGCAGCACGAGGCCCCTGAGCAGCAACAATCGGCCAGTGGCGGTAGCGGGCCGACGCCAGCGGGCCTACCGCCATCCAGCGGTCTGATACACGCCAACTGCAGACCCTCAGCAACGCCGAGGCAGGTGAGCTGTTCTGGAAGGACCAGCGAGCCCAGCGCGTGCCGTACGGGATCCGCGCCATGATCGGCGTAGTGTGACGAACACCTCGGCCAAGGAGCCCGCTCTCCTGACGGACAGCGGGCTCCCTCGCAGCTTCGGTCCTTCGGGCCCGCGAGAGCGGCAGGGGTCAGCGGCTGGTCGGAGTCGCGATCGCGTGCAGCACGCCCAGCGCCTCCTTCGCATCTCCGAGCGCCCGGTGGCCTCCGCCGAGCGGCATCCAGTAGCCGACCCGCGCCCACACCGATCGGGCCTCCATCAGGCAGTGCCACCGGTCAGCCGAGGGCAGGGCGGCGACCTCCAGCCCGGCATGCCGGTGCGTGGCTCGGATCCGGCCCTGGTCGAAGGGCGCGTTGTAGGCCAAGACCTCGCGGCCGGCTACGGCCTTGAGGAAGGCCGGGGCGACCTTCGCCCAGGACGGCGCATCGGCCAGCTCGCCGTCGGTGATGCCGTGAACGGCTCGCGCGCCCGCCTCCACCGGGATACCCGGGTTGACCAGGGTGTCCAGCAGCGTCTGCCCGGTCGCCGCACAGATCACGGCGATCTCGATCACCACCCCGTCCAAGCCGGTCGTCTCGGTGTCGACGATGACGGCCGTGCCGGGTTCCAGGCTGGCGCGGGCCCACCTGATCACCTCACCAACCGCTGTCGACAGGGTGATCCGGTCGCGGTGCTCGCGTGCGCCCGTGTCGCTCTCCAGCAGTTCGGCGACGTGGTCGCGGGTGGGGTGGCCGTCGGCGCGCACCTCCCAGTCGATCTCCCACTGGTCGGCGGCGTTGTGCCAGCGCGGCCACACTTCCACCGACCAGCGCTCGCGGATACGGTCGCAGAAGGCGCGCACGATCTGGGCGCGGCTGATCGGCAGGCGGGTGTGCTCACGCAGCGGAGAGACCTCGCCGGGCTTGACCGCGCGGACGGCCTCCCAGTCGACGCCGGCGATGGTCAGCATGTCCTCGATGTCGCCGACCGCGTACAGGGGGACGTCGACCACCTTGTACCGGCCGACGCCCTTGGCCACGTAGGTGAGCGGCCGGACCCACCCGGCGGCCACGCAGTAGTCGAAGTCGCGGCGGCGCATCTCGGCGTGCTGGGCGGCCTGCTCGGGACCGAGGAGCTGCTGGCGGCGGACCTGCTCGACCAGGTCTTCGTCATCAGCCAGGGCGGCCACGTCCGCGCCGGCATAGCGGCCGTCGGCGGCGGGGATGAGACCTCGCTCAGCGGCGACGCGGGCCAGGTCCTCCTCACGCCAGCCGAGGCGGGCGGCGGCCTCGCCGGGCGGCAGGGAGCCGGCCAGCCACGCCAGCCGGGTGGCGATGACCTCGATGAGCTCGCCGTGGCGCGGATGGCCGGGCTCGGCCAGCTCCTTCACCGCGGCGACGTCGTAGAGCGGCCAGCCCTTGTAGTCGCCGGCCTCGGCGATCAGGCCGCGCCTGCACGCCTCCTCGATGTCGGCGCCGACGGCCTGCAGGCCGGTCAGCTCGGCCAGCAGCTCCGCGCACCGGCGCGCGCCCAGCGGCTGCGGCGGAATCTGCTCGCGCAGGGCCTCGGCGCGGGCGGCGAGCTCGTCGACCTGTCCGGGCGGCCAGTACGGCGGCATCTGCGCTGCCGGCAGCAGCCCGGCGTCCTCGGCGCGGCGCCACTCGCTGTAGCTGAGGCCGGCGCGCTCGCGGGCCTGGAAGGCGTCCAGGAGGTCGGGGACGGCGGCGGTCAGTTGGTCGCGGCGGGCCAGGAGGTCGTCGACCACGCGCCCGGACCAGCGCGGGGTCTGCATGTCTGGCGGCGGTACGACCCCGGCCGCGAGGGCTCGGTTGAACAGGCCCTCCTCCCAGCCGAGAGCTTCGCGCAGCTGGCGGCTGGTGTGTGCGAGGGTGCGGACGCTGGTGCGGCGCGGACGCGCGGCCATCGGGCTGATCGGGACCGCGGGGGTCTGCGAGGGCGTCGGGGTGTGGGGGGTCTGGGTCACCGGAAGCTCACCTTCGTGATCGCGGCCAGCAGGCTGCCTGCTGCTGCGGCCTCCTGCAGCACGCTCAGATCGGAGGCGCTGGACGGCGGGTCGACCGGGCCGCACACCAGCACGGCGCCGGTGCGGTCCAGCAGATCCCACCAGTGCGGCGGCAAAGGGGCGGGCTCGGGCGCGCGCCACAGGATGAGGTCGTCGAAGCCGTCGTCGTCGAGGCGGACGATCGCGGTCAGAGCGCGGCCGGCGATGTCGGCCTGGACCTGCCAGCGCGGGTCCAGCGCGGGCATGGCTGTCAGGTCCCAGGACGGCCAGGCGGCCCGCGCGGTCAGGTCCTCGACGCCGGCCGCGCCGCGCTCGGGCGACAGGACGAGGACCGGCACCTCGCCGCTCTCGCTTCGGGCCGTGGCCGGGTACAGGGCGTAGATCGGGCCACGCCCGTACCCGTCGACGCCGTCCTCGTCCCCCTTCTCGCCGTTCTCGTTCTCGTCTTCGTTCTCGTCGTCTCGGGAGTGGCCGGGGTCCACGTCGACCAGGTGGGCGCTCACCTGAGCCGCGGCGGCGGCCCACAGGTCCAGCGCGTCCTCCAGGATCGCGGCCAGGTCCTGCTCGGGCAGCGCGGCCAGGGCGGCCAACGCGGTCTCGGCGTCGGCGCGCTCGCCGCTGGTGCCGGCCTGGCGGGCCAGGGGGTGCCAGGCCCGGGTCGCCGGGTGGGCCAGCCTGCCGGGCGTGGGGAGCATCCCGTAGACGCCGCCGGCCAGGGCGGCCACGGTGGGCACCGAGCGGCGCAGCGTCGGGGTGAGAGTCAGCTGGCAGGGTCCGCATCCGGCGCGGCAGGCGGCCACCGCGGCGGTGGCCAGCAGCACGTCGACCGGCTGCCCGGCCGCGTACGGCAGGCCGGCCAGGAAGCCCAGGTCGGGGGCGGGGTGGCGGTGGCCGTCACGGGCCGCCTCGGTGGCGGTGTCAACCACGCGGGCGGCGACGCTGTACGGCACGCCGTGCTGGTCCATGTAGGCGCGGATGCGGCGATGGCGGGCGCGGCCCTTACCGGATCCTGCGGATCTGGGGGTGGTGGCGCTCATGGCGGTCCTCTCCAAGCGGAGGCCCACGCCCTCCGCGAGGTCACAGCCATGGCTCGCGTCGGGTCCAGCGTGCGCTGCGTGCAGGAACGATCTGTTCACGGACGGCTTGTCCTCGGTCGCCTGGCGGGTGACGGCGTGGGCGTCGGTGCCGGGCTCGGAGTCGGGCAGGCGCTCTGCCACTAAGAGCCACTGTAGGCGGCCGGTCCGACATTTTCGCCTCATCGGCGGGGTCTCCTCGAACGCGCCAGCGGCGAGCATGTCGAGCGCGCCGCCGCCGCAGGCCTGGATCTGGGTCGCGCACCCGCTGCCAGGCGGCCAGGGCGCGCCCGCCGGCGAGCGGGACGGGCAGGTCGAGCGGGGCCAGGCCGCGCTCGGCGTCGGCGGCCGGGTCGGCCGCCTCCCAGCGGGCCAGGGTGTCGAGCCAGTCCTCGACCGCCCACAGCTCACCCGGGGGCGCCGGTCGCGTTCGCCCCAAGGCGGCGAGCACGGCGGCGGGGCTCGGCGGCGGTGCTCTCTGGCGGAGGCGGCAGGCTACGGGTGGGTGCTCTGCCGGGCGTTCTGGGCGGCGGCGATGAGCTGGGCGGCGGCCTTGAGCATCTCCTCGGGAGTGAGGAACTGGCGGCGGCGCCCGAGCGGGAACTGGACGGTGTGGCTGCCGTCGCTGGCGTTGTGCAGAATTTCCAGCGGCAGGAAATCCGCTTCGGCGCCGTCGGGGTCGACGGCGGCCACCTCCGCCAGGGCGGCGTTGAGCTCGTCGGTGAGCGCGGGGGTGAGGGCGGCGGGCTGCTCGGCGGGGATGCTCATGGCGCGACCTTTCGAGGGGTGGGGTAAGGAAGTGGCGGAGCCGGAGCGGCTATCGCGCTCCTTCACAGCGACGAGTTCAGCAAGAGCGTTGAGAAGGGCGCGGCGGGCGGCGGCCGGCTACTCCTGGAAGCCCGGGGACGCGAGGAAGTTCTGCTGGTCGGCCGCGGACATGCGGTGGAGCAGGCCGGCACTGATCCGGGTCCAGGTCGTGGCGTCCATGTCAGCGGCCCCAGCGTTCGTGTGCGGACTGGCGGGTCATGCCGGCGGCGTCCCCGATCCGCGCCCAGGACTGGCCGTCGGCGCGGGCGGCGTGCACGGCCTGGTCGAGCTCGGCCTGGGCGAGCCGGAGGGCGGCGGCCGCGGTGCGGACGGTGGTGACGGTGACCGGCTCCAGGTGGCTCTTCCACTCCTGGTGGATGGCCTGCTCGACCCGGTCGGGGACGTGACCCCACTCGCGCGGGTCCGGGTCGTAGGCGCGCCGGTTGTCGAACTCCTCCTGGACCGAGTCCAGGACGCGGGTCCAGGTCGGGCCCTGCCAGCCGCACTCGCAGTGCCCGCGCCAGCCGGTCGCGGTCCGGCCGTCCAACACGTCGGCCTGCTCGCCGACCGTGGCCACGGTCCGGGTCTGGACCGCGCCGTCGGGTCCCACGGTGGCCACCAGCGCGCCGCCGTTCGTGGAACCGACCGACACCCGGCCGTCGGGGAACACCACGGCGGCCCAGCCCTCACACCGGCCGTCCTCGTTCGTCCACCCCATACCCCACCCTCCTCGATCGTCAGGATTTCCTTACATTCAACATGACAGGAAATCCTGACGACGTCTAGTGGTTGGTGAGCAGGGCGGCGTCGGCGACGCGGGCACAAGACGGGGAAGGCGCGGGCGGGCGAGAGCCGTCGACCGGACTCGCTGCGGGAGCAGCGCGGGCTCGGTTCTTCCTCGCCTTACTCGTCTTCTGTTCTTTCGCTGATCAGGCGCTCGATGTCCGCGAGATTGTTCATCGACTTCAGGGTGTGGCGGTGGTCCTCACCCAGCACCCGCCGCCGCCCCGCCAGCGCCTGCTCACCCAGCTCACGCGCCTCCGCCAGCCGGCCTAGGTCGCGGTAGGCGATGGCCAGGTTGTTCATCGACATCAGGGTGTTGGGATGGTCCTCACCCAGCACCCGCCGCCGCCCCGCCAGCGCCTGCTCACCCAGCTCACACGCCTCCGCCAGCCGGCCCAGAGCGTGGTAGGCGATGGCCAGGTTGTACATCGACATCAGGGTGTGGGGGTGGTCCTCACCCAGCACCCGCCGCCGCCCCGCCAGCGCCTGCTCACCCAGCTCACACGCCTCCGCCAGCCGGCCCAGATTGCGGTAGACGGCGGCGATGTTGTTCATCGACATCAGGGTGTTGGGATGGTCCTCACCCAGCACCCGCCGCCGCCCCGCCAGCGCCTGCTCACCCAGCTCACAAGCCTCCGCCAGCCGGCCCAGAGCGTGGTAGACGGCGGCGAGGTTGGCCATCGAGGCCAAGGTGTGAGGGCCGTCCTCACCCAACACCCGCCGCTGCCCCGCCAACACCTGCTCACCCAGCTCACACGCCTCCCCCAGCTGGCCCTGCGAAAACATCACCGCAGCCAGCGCCGTCTTGGCCTTGAGGGTGGCGCGGTGGTCGTCGCCATACAGGTTGCGGTAGCCCGTCACTGCTTGCTGCGCGAGCTGGCGGGCACGGGGATGCTGGCTCGGATCGCGGTGCAGGGCGAAAGCCAGGACGGTCATCGTGGCCAGTGTGTCGGGATGAGAGGTGCCGAGACGACGGCTTCGGTAGGCGAAGGCACCCTCCAGCAAGGCTCGGGCGGTCGCGTCCTGGCGCCGGAGGTCCAGATAGTCGCCGTAGGCGTGCTGCAGGTCTGCCAGAGGACTGGAGAGGATCTCCAAGCGCTCCGCGTGGGCCAGGACCGTCAGCGCGTGGGGCAGCAACGTCAGGAAGCGCCCCTGGGCGCGATGATCGCGAGCGTCGTCCGGGGTGGCCGCTCGCAGAAGGTCGACGGCGCAGCTGATCCAGCGTGCGCTCGGCCATCGCCCGCCCCGCCGGGGCAGCAGCGTGGCCAGGGCCGTGGCAGCGTTCGGTGGGGCGGTGCTGGGCAGGCGTATCTCCTCGCGGATGACGGCCTGCAGAAGTTGGTGCATGACCAGCCGGGGCTCGTCGTGATCGCTGGGGTCGGTGCTCCAGCGCGCGAGCGAGCGCGTGGTCACCGCGGCGATCATCTCGTCCGCGGTCTGCAGGTTCGTTCCGGCGTTCGCCCGGCGCAACGCCCGAGGCAGCGAGGACACCGCACGGGTGACAAGCTCGCGGGGGATCGGTGCGGGCCCCAGGAAGGCCATCAGCCGCAGCAACTGGCCGGCGGCGGGGTTGCGCCGGTCGATCTCGCGCAAGGTCATCCGCCACGTCACCGTCAACGGCAGCGGATGGCCGGAGGGGCCGCGAGCCCCCAGGATGCCGGCCAGATCGGCCCGGTAGCGCTCAAGAAACGATCGCCAGCTCAGACCGTTGACGGCACAGTAGGCTCCGGCCTGCTCCAACGCCAGCGGCAGCCCGTTCAGCTCCGCCGCGACCTCTTCCAGCGCCTTCTGCTCAGCCGGCGGCAACTCGGCTTCGGCGGCTGCGGTGCTCTCCGGGTGGCGGCGCGCGCGCAAGAAGGCGATGCTCTGCTTCACGTCGAACTCGGCTATCGGGCACGGCCGCGCGGTGCTCTCCCACGCCGGGTTGGTGGAGGTGATGAGCACCCGGCCGCGCCCGGCCGGGATCAGCCCTTCCAGCACCGCGGGCCCGGGCGCCGCGTCGAAGATCAGCAGCCAGTCGGCCCGGCCGGCCAGCGCGTCGACCGCTCGCCGGCACGCCCGCTCCTGATCCTCATCCCCGACGCCCAGCCGGTCGGCGAGCTCGGCCAGTTCCGCCACCGCCACCAGCCGGTCGCTGGCCGGCATCAGCCAGCCCACCGACAGCTTCGGCTTCGTCTCGCTACCGGTGTTGGCGCCGGCGTCCGCGCTCCGGCGGGCGAGTTTGGTCTCGGCGGCTTTGCGGGCGCGTTCGGCGTACTTCAGCGCCAGCTGAGTCTTGCCCACCCCGGCCATTCCCCACAGGGCCAGCCGCGCGCATCCGCTGGCGGCCCGCTCGGCGGTGACGGCCTTCCGGATGGCGTTCAGGTCGCTGTGGCGGCCGGTGAAGGTACGCGAGGGCGCCGGGATGTTCCACACCAGCCCCTCGGTCTGAGCACCGGGACGCACGCCCGCCTCCACCAGGACGGCCGGGGCGGCCGGGGCGCGGCCGGCGTGGCGGGATGGCGCGCTGAGCTGCTTTTGGTGGCGGATTTCGACGATGAGGGCGGGCAGCGCGAGGATCGGCACCAAAAGCCACGTCCATGGCAGGTAGGGCTTCCACGATTCCGGTATCGCGCCGGTGGCCAGGTTGATCGTCGCAGGCAGCAGCACCATGACAAGGATCGGAGTGGCCACCATCGTGACCCGCGACGGACGCCGCATCCGGCCCCCTCTGCCCTGTTTCGCGTTTCGCGGTGAGCGCGGTGAGCGTAACGCGGCCCGCTTGACGGCGCCTTGCACTCACCGCGATGGGCAGATCACCGCAGAAAGCCACTCCGGCCGGGGATCCACCGGCGGTTTCTGACCGACACGGCGAGCCCCGCCCGCTTCCGCCAGCCGGAACGGGTTGGGGCTGGGCATCGACGGCGGCGGCCGCCGTCGATGAGGATCCGGCCGCAGCGGGCGCACCGCAGCGGCCCTGCCGTACCAGGACTGGGCCGGCTCATCCCGCCCGGCGCGCCGTCCCACGCCAACCGACCGCGCTACCCCCGCAACCACCACGGCCGAGCCGACCACCGTGCCGCCCGCGTGCACCTGCAGCTTGCCGCCATGGCGCGACAGGCGGCCGCCGCGTGATCGGCCTTTGGGGCTCCTAACTCAAACCAAGTCTGTGCAGAGTCTGCCGAAGGGCTCTATTGTCTCGGCGCACGCCCACATACGCCTGCCTCTGCGCACCTCGGAAAGGGTTTGAACGGCGGTTCTTCCTGGCTCGACCCAGGCAGGTGCTCCCCGCTCACCAGTGTGAGGCCATGCGAGGTACACCTCGGTACCCACGGGAACCCCAAACACCCATCCGGTGTAGACGTCCGAGCCCTCCGGCAACTTGAGCAGGCAGAGCCAGCCAGTCAGATAGCGGGACCACCGGACGGTTTCCCAGCCCCGGAGATGGCACTCGACGGGTGAGCCCAGGGCATGAGAAGCGGACGCTTGGGCGGAGGGCGGTGCGGCAGCCGCTGTGCAGGACAAGATGCTTGCGGCGATGGTGGCGGTGATGAGTCGCCGGCGGATGTTCATGAATGACTCCTTCTTCCTGGTGCACCGGCTGCTGCATCCGGTGTCACGACCTCGCGCATCAGCAAAGCTGTGCGGCAGAGATGTCCAACAGAGCTGCGGACGGACCCGGACGGACCCGGACAGCGTCCTCCTCCCGAGCGTGGCCCCAGCCGTCAGGTAAGCCGTAGAGGGGGTGAGGCGTCCTTCTGTGCGCGGCCACCAGGGCGCCGCCAGGCCGTGATCGAAGATCAATAGCGGACGAAGAGCGCCTTATGCTACTTTCCACGAAGTGTCAGCACGGGGGGCGGTACGACCCGGTGTGGCCGACCGCGCATGAGGTCCGCCAGCGGCACAGCGACGCCTGGGCGAGGCCCTATGAGCTCTGGCGTGTTCCTGATCAGACCGGAACACGCCGACAAGCGGCGGCGCCCCGAGACCACCGCATCCCACGCCCGCGCAGGCGCAAGAGGCCCCTGCGCACGAAGATGAGGAGAGGCGACAGCGATGACCACCACGACGCTCAGGCTGGCCGCGATCGGGCTGCTGGCCGCGGCCGGGCTCGCCCTGGCCGCCGGCCCGGCAGCCGCCAAGGACAACCTTTTCCCAAGCTCCGGCGGGGTGGCCCCGATGAAGGACGACTTCTACCCCGGCGGCGGCACGGTGGCCCCGATGAAGGAGGACTACTACCCCGGCCACGGCGGTTAGTACCGGGTAGCGACACCTTCGCGTGCAACCTGCAGCCCCCGGCCCTCGCGAAGGGCCGGGGGCGTCGGCGGTGTCGGCGGCGGCGGGATGTCCGGGGTCGGTCAGCACGCGGGCCACGCCTGGGCGGGCCAGCGCGGTCAGGGCGTCCGTCGTCCTGGTCGACGTTGACACGGGGGCAAGGCGACGAAGGCGCGGGCGGACGAGAGCCGCCGACCGGGCCCGGGGAACCCCTCCACCCACCGAGCGGGCGGCCCTCGCCTTATCCACGAGCGGCGCGCGAAGTAGCTGCCACACAACCACGCGTGGCGTCCACGCCAAGCGCAAGGGCCCGCCACCTGCTTCAGTGACGGGCCCTTGCCACAGTTCTGGGCGCTGCGGGACGATCCCGGGCAGCGACCGGCCGACCCGTCATGAGTCCCGCCCGGCGACGTGCCGGGAGGCTCGAACCGGATTTTTGGCGTACCCGTCAAGGGGTTGCATTCGGTACCTAGGTACAGGTTTACCGTCGAGGTATGACACACAACATTGCCTCTGACCTGGGATGAGTCCCCTCCGCCTGCACGCTGCCCACCGCCGAGCAGCCGCTGCGCGTGGCCGAGTTCGACGCCTTGTTCGCCGAGGCGGTGCAGGGCGTGACACGGCCCGAGCACGGGGATGAGGAACCCAGGAACAGCCGTTGGCGCTGAGAATGATCTTGAGCGAAGTGTGACGTCCCGCCTTGGGGGAGGCACCAAGTACGAGAGAAAGAGGCAGTGTCTCAGCGCCCCTGGTCAGGCTCTGGGGGCGGTGAGGAGACGAAGGGCCGTCGCGAACAGCTCGGGCGGGCAGCGCTCCGGGGCCAGCAGGGTGAGCAGGCGCATGCCGAGGTCGAGGGCTTTGAGGATGGCGTCGGCCTGCTCGTACGGCAGCTCGCCCAGCCCGCTGCCAGAAGGCGCCAGCGGATGACGATGCGGAACGTCGGCGGGCGGGAACACCAAGGCGACAAGGTGCTCGCGTAGCGCGGGATCGCGAGTGGCGTGGATCATGAGCTCGACGGTCATCTGGGCGAACGTGTCCTGATCACCTGCACGCACCTGATCGGCCCAGTAGCCCGCGAACTCCTCCACCAGCTCGCCGGCATCCCGCTCTGCGTGCAGCGTGCGGTCTGCCTGGGCCCGCGCCTCCTGGCCGAGGCGGTGGCGCATGACGGCAAGCAGCAGGTCCTCCTTGCCGTCGAAGTTGGAGTAGACGGCGCCCTTCGTGAGGCCCGCCGCGGCGGCGACCTCGTCCAGGGAGGCGCCCTGGATACCGCGTTCGGCGAACACCTTCTCCGCGGCCGCCAGCAACTTGAGGCGGTTCCGCTCGCGTTGCTCCTGCCGGGTGAGCCGTTCTGTCACGCGCCGCTCCCCTTCCTGCCATTGACATCCCCAAGAGTATATGAATACTGATCGGTATCCCAATACCGATCAGTATGTAAACGACGCGATGACCACTCGACGAACACTCCTGAAATCCGCCATCCTCACAGGAGGTCTCATGCTCCCTGGCACACCCGCCCAGACCCCGACACCACGCAAGACCCTGGAGAAAGCCGACCAACTGTTCCTCACAGGCGAATTCGCCGCGGCGGACACGCTCTACCAGAAAGTGCTCAGCGGCGACCCCGACCACGTGCACGCCCTCGCCCGGCACGCCTACATCACGCTTCTGGCCAACCGGCTGCCCGCGGCGACCCGGCTGCTGAAGCAGGTACTACGGCTCGACCCCCGACACACCCGCTCCATCAGCAACCTGGCCGACGCGCTGTGGCGGGCCGACCGCTTCGCCGAACTGGCCGAGACCCTGCCCCTGGTGACCAAGGACGGCCCCACGGCAACGGTGGAGCAGCTGAGAAACCTCGCCGGGCGCAAGCCGTACGACATCTCCGGCCCCGCGACCGCCAGGATCCCCTTCGCGGCGGCCGATCCTCTGCCCATGATCGAGGCGTCGCTGAACGGCGCCCCGCCCGAGCTGTTCTTCCTCGACACCGGCGCGCTGTTCGCACTGAATGACGACTACGCCGAGCACCTCGGCATCCCCACCTACGGCTACACCCTCGGCAAGACGATGTACGGCGAGCACAAGGCCTACCAGGCACGCGTGGACCGCCTCGCCTTCGACGGCGGCCTGCGCATCGACAACGTCCCGGTCCACACCATCCCGGACGCCATTCGCCTGGCCGCCCCCGACGGCAGGGTCACCCGCGGCGCGATCGGCACCAGCATCTTGGCACGCTTCCTGCCCACCCTCGACTACCCCGGCCAGGCGCTCATCCTGCGCCGCGACAGGCGCGCATCGGTGCAGGCGCGGCACAGCGCATCCCTCTGGTTCGCCGGCGACCACTACCTGCTCTCCCACGGCACCGTGAACGACCTGGACCCGATGGTGTTCTTCGTCGACACCGGGGGCGGCGACATCGGCTTCACCGCTCCCCGCTCCACCTTCACCGCCGCCGGCATCGAGACCCCGGCAGGCGAGGGCCTCCATACGGTGACGGTGCCTGAGGTGAGGCTGGGCTCGGCCGTCCGCCACGACGTGGCCGGCCTGGCCGGCGCATTCCCCCAGTGGTTCGAAAGCGACTTCGGCTTCCGCATCGGCGGCCTGCCCACGCACCAGTTCTTCAAGCCGTACGCTCTCACCCTCGACCTCACGCGCATGCGCATCCTCATGGAACCGACAGCCTGACCTCCTGCACTGGACAGCACACCCCGGCCGCCGGCACCAGCGGGCGACCCGCTGGTTCTGGGGGTAAGCGGGTGTCGCCGGAGCAGGTCCGCTCGACGAAGTTGCATGTGCCGATCGCGCCGAGGCATCTCCAGCCACGCGCCGGTGCTTCGCGCCTGACGCTGGCGCGCCAGCTTGCGATGCTCCTTCGCGCTGAGGGGAGGCGTCATGGTCCGACCAGACGATTTCGGGCCGCGCCGCGCACGCTCGGGAGGAGGACGCTGTCGAGGACATGGCTAGTTTCTGCCCACAGGATCCTCGCGGGTCAGCACAGAGAAGGCGGCGTCCAGGCCGGTTACGCTCAGCACTCGCTGCAGCGCTCCCTGCACGTGGGCGAGGTGGAAGCCGACGCCAGCGGCCGCCGCGGCGTCGCGAGTAGCGAGGAGCGCCTGCAAGCCGGCGGAGTCGCAGAAGGTGAGTGATCTCATGTCGACTTCAATGTGACGCGGTCTGCTGGCCACGGCCTGCAGGAACACCGCGCGAAACAGCGGTGCGGTAGTGGAGTCCAGTTCGCCGGCCAGGTGCAGCAGGACATCGCCGGCTTCGGTGTGGACATCCGTCGTCAGCGTGGTCATGACGGTCACCCGCCTTCCACGGCCCCGCGAAAACGTCGGCATGGCCCGCCGAAGTCACACGCAGCCGTCGTCGTGAGTGTGCGCCTCTCGGCTCACCAAGCCACCAGGAGGTGCCCGCCGAAGTCGGCATAGGCGGGCACCCGCCCCTCTTGTCTACTAGTTTCGTACCCTCCTGGCAGCGCTCATGCCGCAAGAGTGGAGGCCTATACGTGCCGGCCGACAAGTAAGACCCCAGTAAGCGATCCCCAATCACGCACGGGCAGGCCCGTTCGTCAAACAGTGACCTGGCCCCGGCAGGTTCAGCGGGTTGAGCAGGTGGTGAGCATCTCCTGCAGGGCCGTCTTCTCGCTCGACTGGAGGGTGAGCTGCCAGTTGTGTTTCACGTTCACCCAGCTCAGCGCGTAGGTGCACCAGAAGCTGGTCAGCGGCGGTTTCCAGGCGCTGGGGTCGCGGTCGCCTTTGTGCTGGTTGACGTCGTCGGTGACGGCCCACAGTTGCGAGTCGGCCAGGGAGTTGGCGAACTGGCGGCGTTTGGCCGGCGTCCACTGCGAGGCCCCTGATCGCCAGGCTTCGGCCAGCGGCACCATGTGATCGATGTCGATGTCGCTGGCTTGGTGCCAGACGGCGCCGTCGTAGGGGCTGTGCCACGTGCCGGAGATCGCGGCGCAGGCGGCGTTGGTGGTGACGTCCTGGCCGTCGCGCTGCAGGACGGTCTCGCGCACGTTGCAGGTGCCGGCCACGGCGGCCCAGTGCGGGAACAGGTCCCGGTCGTAGGAGCCGGCGCTGCTTTCCGGCGCCACGGTCAGGCCGGCGAGCTGCGCGCTGGCCGTGACCACGGTCGGGATGCCCGGCGGCCCGGCTGCTGCGGCGGCCGGGCCCGCGCCGAGCGGGACGACGAGCACGGCAGCGGTGGAGAGGGCGAGGTGCGCTGGGCGCATGAGCGGCGGCTCCTTCTGCCCCGTGCCCGGCCAGCTTCATGGCTGGTCATCTGCGGGCGAGAGGCATGCAGAAGATCTCAAACCGCCGCCCGTTCGTGCTGGTCATCGGCGAACTTCGCAGGCGCGCCGAAGTGCTGACGGGCTGGACACGGCGTCCTCCTCCCGAGCGTGGCCCCAGCCGCCAGGTAGCCCTTGACCACTCAGAGCCTCGATTCTGTGTGGTTCCTGGGATGGCTTAGCCGCAGGTCAGCGCAATGGTGGTGCGTTCAAGTAGCGCTGTGGCGTACACGCCGAGTACAAAGGCCCCGTCACCTGCTTCGGTGACGGGGCCTTGCCGCAGCGCCGGGCGTCGCAGGACTGTCCCGGGCGGCGGGTGCGGTGACTGATCCGGCCGAGCTACGACCTGCGGATCCGGGCTATCGAGCACGCCGCGTCGACAATGTTCTCGTCGACGCCGTCCTCATCGAGAGTGAACGCGCAGCGATCAAAGTCGCCTTCTTGGCCGGCCGTGCACGCGGCGGCGACCCTGGCGGGGCTGTTCGGATAATCGTTGGCCCTCAGGAAGTCGATGCACTGCTGGGCGTCGGCGTGCGCGGGGGTGGTGAGGCTGAGGGCGGCGGGGGGCAGGGCGAGCAGGGTGAACGTGAGGGCGGCGAGGCGCCGCCGGGTCCGGGATGTCATAGGGCATGCCGCCAGGGGCGGTTGCGGTGACAGGTCACCGGTGATCATTTCCCGCCCCCAAACAGTCACACACAGTAACGGTCTACTACTTTCCGTTATCGCTGACTGCTTGCGGGATCGCGTTGTTCCCGCACGTTAACCATCGGTAGAGCAGGGCTCCGCGAGGACCGAGCAGGCGTGGCGGCGCGCCGGAGCGGCGGCTGGGGACATCTCGGGAGCGGAGGGCCGCCACGGGCGGCTGGGCGCCGCGGATCGGATCCGACGGTTGGGACCGCGGGGCCGGCCGGGGCTCCACCGGAGGCTTCTGGCCGGCATGAGCGAGCCCGCTCCGCTTCCGAACGTGGAAGCGGAGCGGGCTCTCGTCTGGGCAGAGCGCGCCTTCGTGGCTCACGGCCGGCAGCCAGCCGTTTCAGGCGAGCTCAGGCCGGGGCGCGGGCCGGTCACACGCAGCCGCGTGCCTTCACCGAGAACGTCGGGATGTCGAGCTGGGCGCCGCCGGCTGACCCGCCGGTGACCGCGGCCTTGCCTTCCTCGAAGCGCAGCTCGTACTCGCCGTTGCCGCGGCAGGCGTAGTGGTCGGTGGTGGTGTCGGTCAGGCCGGTCAAGGCGATGTCGACCTTGTTCCCCCGCCTCTCGGTCCAGGCGTGGACGCCGTCCTTGAACAGGGACAGCCGGGAGTTCATCGAGCAGTTGGCGTTGTTCCACAGGAAGCCTCGGTACCAGCACCGCAGCGCGATGGTGTCGGTCGGCTCCAGGGTGGACCCGCCGTACAGGCCCGGCTTGCTGGACTCGGTCAGGCAGATCGTGACCCGGGCGGAGTAGTCGCCGTGGGTGACGGTCTTGCTGGCGCAGCCGCGGGGAGGGTTCTGCGACGGCGGCGCGGCGGGACGGGCGGCGGCGGGGTAGGCGGCCGCGGCGAAGACGGCGGTGAAGACAGCGGGGGCGGCGAACAGAGCGGCCGCGCGACGGAACGGTGTGATCACGAGCGAACGATACAGAGAGTGATATCTCTTGCGTGCACAGTTACGGACAGTGGTCGGGTGGCGCGACGTGGAGACGCGGGCGGGCGAGAGCCGTCGACCGGACCCCGGGAATCCTCCACCGCCGGGCGGCGCCCCCTCGCCTTCCCCACGAGCGGCGTTCTGCGACCGCGCCGATAGGCGAGGCGCCTCACTGGGAAGCACGCCTTGCAATTCATGATTGAGATGACGTCTTTTATGCTGGGTGTGTGACCGGCTGGACGTTTCTGACCAACCATGCCCGTGTCCTTCTCTGCGTCGCGCGTGATCCGACCGCGCGCCTTCGGGACCTGGCCGCCAAGGTGGGGATCACCGAGCGGGCGGTGCAGCGCATTCTGGCCGACCTGGTCAAGGCCGGCTACGTGAGCGTCGTACGGGAAGGGCGCCGCAACTGCTACCAGGTTCACCTGGATCCGCCCTTTCGCCACCCGCGCGAGCGTGGTCACCGCGTCGGCGAGCTGCTCACCGTCACCGCAGACGCTGAGCCGGGCCTTCAACGCGCTTGATCGACCGCCTGCTGGAAACCGCTCACGGCGGCCCCCTTTTTCCGGTGCGATCGGCCGCGGCGCCCCGCTGCCTAGGCGGCGGCCGGCGGGGCGTACATCAAGAGGCGTCAGGTGAGGGTGACCTCCACGCCGGCGGTGCGGGTTCCCCAGCCGGTGCGGAAGCAGGTGGCGGCGGCGTACCAGCGAAGCGGCCGCAGGAAGAGGGTTACCCACAGCGTGCTGACGGGACTCAGGGCATAGGTAAGGAGCTGGGAAGTGAAGCGCTGGTCGGAGCGCCGATAGGTGAGGTAGCGCAGGTTCTGCAGATAGGAAAGCAGAACCGTGATCACAACGGCGTCCACGACCAGGGCACGGCTCACCACGGGATGAATGAGCAGCAGGAAGACGGCAGTGACCGTGGCCAGCGGGAAGTAGAGCGTGTGGATCAGGTGAGCCCAGTAGGCGTAGGAGTCGAGCGGCAGGTAGCGGAGCCGCCACCAGGTACGGATCGTCGAGCCCCTGGTCCACCGGATGTACTGCCGCAGCCGGTGCGACATCCGCTCCGGCGCGTGGGTGAAGGCCACGCACGTCGGCTGCTGCACCGTACGGCCGCGTAGCAGCGCATACAGCGTGAGCATCGAGTCGTCGGAGAAGGCGACGGGACGGCCGAAGAACGTCTCGTTGAGATAGCCGTCGAGGTTGTCGCGCACGACCGCGGCCCGATAGAAGGCCAGGATGCCGGAGTTCACGATGACCGCGCCCATCGCCGACTGCCCCGATCGGTCCACGAGCTGGAACGACACGAACCACAGGTCGTAGATGCGTGACGACAGCCCCCGGCGATTGTTGGCGACCAGGCAGACCCCCGCCACCGACATCACTCGTGGCGAGGCGAACGGCGCCAGTCCCTCCGCTATCGCGTGCCGGTCGAGGACCGTGTCGGAGTCCACGGTCAGGTAGATGTCGGCTTCCGGCGCCGCCCGGAACGCGACCGCTTGAGCGTGGCGCTTGCCGCCGTTCGCCGTGCGTGTCCAGTGGGCGCGGACCCCCCGCGCTGCGGCCGTACGCAGGAAATGGGCGCGTACCTCGTCGTAGGTCCCGCTCGTCGAGCCGTCATCCACCACGTGGACGACGGCCGGCGGCCGGGTCTGGACGAGCAGCGAGTCCAGGCAGGCCGCGAGCAGCGCCGGATCCTCGTTGAAGACCGGCACCGCCACCGCCACCTCGAGATCCCCCGGGTCCCCGGTCTTGGGCCGGTCGAACAGCGCGAGACCGAGCCCCCACACCAGCGCCAGCAGCGAGGCCATCCACAGCGCGGCCAGCTCTCCGGAGTACGGCGTGATCAGGTGGTGCACCACCCAGGCGATCAGCACCACCACCGTGCAGGACACCGCCAGCACCGTACGGCCACGCGCCCTGACCGCCGCGTGGCCGGTCATCGCGACGAGACGTCCTTGCCCCGCCGCCACGTCAACCGTACGGCGACGGCGCCGCCGAGCAGCAGCGCCACCACGATGGCGACCAGCCAGGCCTCGCCCATGACGACGCCGAAGATCGGAATTCCCAGCCCGGTGAACGGTAGTGCCTTGCCGTAGTCCATGCCCGCACAGATATCGGAAGGCATCCGCTGTCTTGCGGCAACGCGCTGCCTTGTGACCGAATCCGGGCGATTGGGCGTCACGACGGCGAGTTCCGGCTGCGGCTGGTCAAGGGAGAGCCATGGAGTGTCACGGGCGTAGGGGCGAGAGCCGTCGACCGGGCCCGGGCCCCCCTCCTCCACGGAGCGGTGCGGCCATCGCCTTCCTGACCGCGCCGACAGATGAGGAGCAAACGGTAACCATTCGGTTCTGGATAGTCATTTCGCGCCGCGAGGCGGGGACGCTCCGGCGATGCATGATCATGCAGAACCGCCCTAAAAAAACGGACACTAGGGCATCAATCCTCGCCCCCATCATGCATCAGATCGGTCGTTCCGCGTTTGTGCAGGTCAGCGCGTTTCCATACCCGGCAGATCCCAAGTTATCTGGTGGTTGATCATGGATTGAGCGCTTGCTTGCTGGTCAGAGTGTTGATGCGATCGCAGCGTCAAGCTGACGTCGCGGACATCGCGTCTGACGACGGTGTTCGCCCCTCAGGCGGCTGCGGGTAACGGGTTGGGGATTCGGCTGGCCGCTGGTGGATTGCGCGCGGATGATGTCGCTATGGCAGCTCAGGGTGTGCGCTGGGTGCGGTGGGTCCTGCTGGCCTTGGCGGCGGTGGTGCCGGTGGGTGCTGCGGTGGCGGCCAACCAGATCCTGACCGATGCGGGGTGGAAGTGGTGGTGGTCGGTTCCGGCGGTGGCGTTGGCCGCGGCCGGTCTGTGGGTGACCGACCGGTTGACGCGCAAGCCATCGGCCGTCCCGGGGGCGCGGCCGCTGCCCTCGGCTCAGAAGGTGACCGGTAGTACGGCCGGCGGGTCCATCAACCAGGTGAGCGGCGTTCGCGGCAGCGTCCATCTGGGTGCTCCCGCCGTACCCGTACCGCCCACGACGTCGGCGATCGCCCCCTCTGGCCCGGCCACGCCACATCCGCCAGGCGCCGGCCAGGGCGAAGATGACGACGATGAGGGTGCCGGGGCTGCGCCGGGCGGCGGGCAGCACGTCGGCGGTTCTCACGCGAGCGGGTCCATCACCCAGATCACGGGTGTGGGCGGCGATGTGAACATCGAGCGGTCATGACCTCCCCCTCGGCAGGCGAGCCGCCCGGCGAGGCGGGGCAACCCGCCGGAGGCGACCTGGTGTCCGGCCCGTGGTCGCAGTCGGTCCTGAACAGCGTCGTGTTCGGCGACCTGGTGCAGATCGCGAACGTGAGCGGGAACGTCACCCTCACCCTGCTCCCTCAGCCCGAGCGTGGCCCGGTCGTGGTGGGTGACATCCCGGAGCAGCCGCTGGGCTTCCTGGTTCGTGAGGAGTTGCTGGCGCGGCTGCACGCGCGGGCGGGGGCGGACGGGGCGGCGGTGCTGACCGCGGTGACCGGCACCCCAGGGGTGGGCAAGACGCTACTGGCCGCCTCCTACGCCTGGGCCTGCCAGCACGCGAACTGGCCGGTGATCGTCTGGATCACGGCCGAGAGCGGCGACCAGATCGTGACCGGCCTGGCCGCCCTGGCTCAGCATCTGGGGCTACGCCGGCAGGATGAGGACGCGCTGAGCGCGGCCGGCAAGGCCAAGGCGTGGCTGTCGACCTGCTCGACGGCCGGGCTTCCCGGACTGCTGGTCTTCGACAACGCCGCCCACGTGGCCGACATCGCCGCCTGGCGGCCGGCGACCGGCGCGATCCGGGTGCTGATCACCTCCCGCAACCGCGCCTTCCACCAGCGCTACGCGGCGGTCGAGGTCGACACCTTCACCACCGGCCAGGCCGTCGCCTACCTGAGCGAACGCACCGGCCTGGACGACCAGGCGGGGGCCGAAGCCTTGGCGGCCGAGCTGGGGTGCCTGCCGCTGGCTCTGGCGCAGGCCGGCTCCTACATCGCCCACCGGCGCCTGACGTATACCGCCTACCGGCGGTTGCTGGCCGCCTTCCCCCTGCGGGACTACCTGCCCGCGGGCGCCCACGACGCCTACCCGCATGGCACCGCGAAGGCGATTCTGCTGTCGGTCGTGGCCGCCGAGGACGCCGGCTCGGAGGCTGCCGGGCTGCTGGGCTTGCTGGCGGTGCTGTCGCCCGCCGGTGTCCCGCTCACGCTGCTGACCGGCGGCGCCGACCCGGACGACCCCGGCCTGCCGGCGGACGTGCTGGCCGCGCTGGCCGCGTTCCAGGGGGTGCTGGCCGGGCTGGCCGACACCTCACTGATCACCTTCACCGAAGACCGGGCCACGGTGGTGATGCACCGGCTGGTGCAGCGGGCCATCCGCGAACGCGCCGTCCACGACGGCTTGCTGGGCACCGCCGTCGACGACGCGCTGACCGTGCTGGAAGCCTTCAACGAGCGTATCCCGGACGGCGCGGCCACCTGGGCCGCCCGCACCGCGGTGGAGACCCTGCTGGAGCAGACCGAGGCCCTGCGCGCCCTCACCGCTCCCGCCGGCCCGCCGACCCGCCTGCTCACGCTGCGTCTGTGGTGCGGCCGGTATCTGACCGACCTGGCCGACCTGGGCCGGGCCATCGCGCTGTACGAGCAGACCTTGGCCGACCGGAAGCGGGTGCTGGGCGACGACCACCCCGACACCCTGGCCTCCCGCAACAACCTCGCCCACGCCTACCAGGCGGCGGGGGATCTGGGCCGGGCCATCGCGCTGTTCGAGCAGACCTTGCTCGACAGCGTGCGGGTACTGGGCGGCGACCACCCTTTCACCCTGAACTCCCGCAACAACCTCGCCGCCGCCTACCAGACGGCGGGGGACCTGGGCCGGGCCATCCCGCTGCACGAGGCCACCTTGGCCGACCGGAAGCGGGTGCTGGGCAGCGACCACCCCGACACCCTGACCTCCCGCAACAACCTCGCCCACGCCTACGAGACGGCGGGGGACCTGGGCCGGGCCATCCCGCTGCACGAGGCCACCTTGGCCGACCGGAAGCGGGTGCTGGGCGACGACCACCCCGACACCCTGACCTCCCGCAACAACCTCGCCGCCGCCTACGAGACGGCGGGAGACCTGGGCCGGGCCATCCCGCTGCACGAGGCCACCTTGGCCGACCGGAAGCGGGTGCTGGGCGACGACCACCCCGACACCCTGGCCTCGCGCAACAACCTCGCCGCCGCCTACCAGACGGCGGGGGACCTGGGCCGGGCCATCCCGTTGCACGAGCAGACGCTGGCCGAGCGGGAACGGGTGCTGGGCGGCGACCACCCCGACACCCTGGCCTCCCGCAACAACCTCGCCTACGCCTACCAGACGGCGGGGGACCTGGGCCGGGCCATCCCCCGGTTCGAGCAGACCTTGGCCGAGCGGGAGCGGGTGCTGGGCAGCGACCACCCTTCCACACTGAACTCCCGCAACAACCTCTCCGGCGCCTACCAAGCGGCGGGGGACCTGGGCCGGGCCATCCCGCTGTACGAGCAGACGCTGGCCGAGCGGGAACGGGTGCTGGGCAGCGACCACCCCGACACCCTGAGCTCCCGCAACAACCTCGCCGGCGCCTACGATACGGCGGGGGATCTGGGCCGGGCCATCCCGCTGTACGAGCAGACCTTGGCCGAGCGGGAACGGGTGCTGGGCGGCGACCACCCCGACACCCTGACCTCCCGCAACAACCTCGCCTACGCCTACCAGACGGCGGGGGACCTGCGCCGGGCCATCCCGCTGTACGAGCAGACCCTGACCGACTGCCTGCGGGTACTTGGGCCAGACCACCCGCTGACCCAGATCGTGAGCGGCAACCTGTCGAGGGTCCGGAGAGGCGATGGACCTGCTCTCCCGTCGTCAGGTAGCGCTGCGCGGGGCGGGGTTGTGCCTGGGGATGTGGAACGGAACAGGGTGTGCGGGTGCGGGTCGGGCAAGAAGTTCAAGCGCTGTCACGGCGCGCCGTCCGCCGGTTGAGGTGCGGCGGGCGGCCTGCCGCGCTGTCGTCGCCTGCTGGCGGTCGCCTGCTGGCGGTGCTCGGCGTTCGTTCCGTCAGGGGCGGCGGCCGGCCGGGTCGCGGCCTTCCTGCCAGCGGGCCAGGGCTTCGGGTGAGACGCGGGCGTAGCGGGCCAGAGAGGCCACGGAGGTGTGGCCGGAGTAGGCCAGCAGGGTGGAGGTGTTCGCACCGTCTTCGGCGGCGTGGGTGAGCGCGGAGTGGCGGAGCTGGTGGAGCGTCCACGGCCCGCCGGGCAGGCCGGTGGTGGCGGCCTCGAAGAGTTCGGCGGCGCGCCGGTAGGACAGCCGGGCCGCTCCGGTGGCCGGGTCGAGGTCGCCGGGCGGCAGCTCGAGGCGGGCGCGGCGGCCGGTCAGGAATAGCGGCCCGGTGCGGCGGCCGTCCAGCAGGCGGGGCAGCAGGCGGGCGGTGGCGGTGCGCCAGACGATGACGTCGACGGCGCCGCCCTTGCGCCGTACCCGGGCGCGGCGGTTGCGCAGGTCGAGGTCGCAGGCGTCGAGGGCGAGCACCTCCTGGGCGCGGGCGGCGCTCTCATACAGCAGCCGGAACAGCGTCCGCTCCCGTAGTGCCAGGCGCGGGCTGGTGAGCAGGGCCTCGACCTCGGCGCGGGCCAGGGCGCGGGTGCGGTCGGGGGTGCGCGGGCGCCGGCGGATGCGGCGCAGGGGGTCGGCGGTCAGCCAGTCTTGATCGCGCCACCATCCGCACGCCGAGCCGAGCGCGTCCAGGCGGGCGTTGAACGTCGCGGCGGCCGCGTCGCCCCACCGGCCGGTGAACCAGGCCGCGAGCCGGTCGGCGCCGCTCTCGCCTTCCAGGTCGGTCAGCGGGGCGTGCTCCCCGAGGTGGTCGGCCAGGGCGCGAAGCGCGATGGCGTAGGCCTTGGCGGTGTTGGCGGCGGCGATGGTCTCCAGGAAGGCGGCCGCGGCGGCGCCGAGCGCGGGAGCGCCGGCGGCCGGGCGGAGGCGGTGCACGTTCGCCATGGCGACCCCTTCGAGGCTCTATCGCAGATAAGCGCCCGGAGTCGCCGCCCCTGCGGCGGGGTGTTTCCCCAGGACGGCAACCAAGCTATCGCAGATAATGAATCATTATCTGCGATAACACTCATGATCGTCTCGACGCAAATTTCTGCACTCAGACTCCTCGCGGGCCGGTACATCCGTGACCGCACGCTGGAAGGCCACGAGTCGGCCCGCACCCGGGGCAAGCACATCGGCGGCGCCACCGTTACCGACGAAATCATGCTGTCCATGGCGCTGCTGCACCTGCGCGACCGGAGCCTCAGCCTGCGCGACATCGCTGCCCGCCTGGTCATCATCCGGGGCAAGAAGGAAGAAGGGCAGCACCCCTCACCGGCCACCGTGCTGCGCAGGCTCCGCGACCACGACGAAGCAGCCGGGAGACCTGCAATGCAAAGGCTATGACCTGGGGAGATGCCGCTCGTTTGGGGCTGGCGACACGTTCGTTAACGGCACCCCCTGCTGGACGGCCGCCGCACCGGGCCGCTGTTCCTGACCGGCCGCCGCGCCCGCCTCGAGCTGCCGCCCGGCGACCTCGACCCCGCCACCGGCCAAGTCCGGCTGTCCTACCGGCGCGCCGCCGAACTCTTCGAAACCACCACCACCGGCTTGCTCGGCGGGCCGAAGACGCTCCATCAGCTCCGCCGTTCCGCCTGACCCACGCGGCCGATGACGGGGCGAACATCTCCACCCTGCTGGCCGCCTCCGGCCACCCTCCGTCGTCTCCCTGGCCCGCTACGCCGGCGTCTGCCCCGAAGCCCTCGCGCTGGCCAGGGCGCTGCGGGAGGCCAGGGTGTGGGGGTGGTCTGCCCCGAGTACCCGTTCCCGGTCGGCCAGCGTCTGCTCCAATAGGGGGACAGCGCGGCCTAAGTCCCCCGCCGCCTTGTAAGCGCCGGCCAGGGCGTGGCGGGAGAACAGGGTGTCGGGGTGGTTGCCGCCCAGTAGCCGCTCACGCTCGGCCAGCGTGTGCTCGAACACGGGGATGGCGCGGCCCAAGTCGCCCACCGCCTGGTAGGCGCCGGCCAGGTTGTTGCGGGAGATCAGGGTGTGGGGGTGGTCTGCCCCGAGTTTCCGCTCCCGGTCGGCCAGCGTCTGCTCGAACAAAGGGATGGCGCGGCCCGGGTCCCCCGCCGCCCAGTAGGCGCCGGCGACGTCGTTGCGGGAGACCAGGGTCTCGGGGTGGTCTGCCCCGAGCACCCGCTCCCGGTCGGCCAGCGTCTGCTCGAACAAAGGGATGGCGCGGCGCAGGTCCCCCGCCGCCTGGTAGGCGCCGGCCAGGAGGTTGCGGGAGACCAGGGTGTCGGGGTGGTCTGCACCGAGCACCCGCTCGCTGTCGGCGAGTGTCTGCTCGAACAGAGGGACAGCGCGGCGCAGGTCCCCCACCTTCTGGTAGGCGTAGGCCAGGGTGTTGCGGGAGGCCAGGGTGCGGGGATGGTCTGCCTCGAGCACCCGCTCCCGACCGGCCATAGTCTGCTCGAACAAAGGGATGGCGCGGGCTAGGTCCCCCGCCTCCTGGTAGGCGTAGGCTAGGCCGTCGCGGGAGGCCAGGGTATGGGGGTGGTCTGCCCTGAGCACCCGCTCGCAGTCGGCGGATGTCTGCTCCAACAGGGGGATGGCGCGGGCCAACTCGGCCAGGGCGACCAGATACCAGCCGCACGTGATGCGCAGATAGAGCAAGCCAGCGGGCAGATCTGGGGTGTTGAGGTTGTGCAAGGCGTCAGTCTGCTCCAGCAGCACCTCGACCGCAGCGCGCGCTGCCCAGGTGTGCACGCCGCCGGGAATCTGGGCGTCGTAGGCCTCCAGCACCTCCAGCGCCTGTTGGATGAGCAGGGGCAGGTCGCCGTCGCGAGTGGCGCGTTCACGGATGACGCGCTGGATGAGCCGGTGCATCACGATAGTCGCACCGTCCTCGCTGAAGGTGATCAGCGAGGTGTCGGCCAGCCCGGCCAGCACCCCCTGAAACGCGGCCAGCGCGGCCAGCACGTCCGCCGGCAGGTCGGGATCGTCGAGGTCGGCGCCGCCGGTCAGCAACGTGAGCGGGACGCCGGCTGGGGACAAGACCGCCAGCAGGGCCAGCAGCCCGGCGGCCTCAGGGCTGGCTTCCTCAGCGGCCACGACCGACAGCAAGATCGCCTTGGCGGTGCTATGCGGGTAGGCGTCGTAGGCGCCCGCGGGCAGGTATTCCTCCATTGGGAAGGTGGACAGCAGCCGCCGGTAGGTGGCGTAAGTCAGGCGCTTGTGGGCGATGTAGGCGCCGGCCTGCGCCAGAGCCAGCGGCAGGCACCCCAGCTCGGCCGCCAGCTCCGCCGCTCCAGCCCCATCGTCTAGGCCGGTGCGTTCGGTCAAGTAGGCGACGGCTTGGGCGGTGGTGAAGGTGTCGACCTCGACCGCCGCGTACGGCTGGTGAAAGGCCCGGTTGCGGGTGGTGATCAGCACCCGCAGCGCGCCGGTGGCCGGGCACCAGGTAGCGATGTCGGCCACGTGGGTGGCGTTGTCGAACACCAGCAGGCCCGGCATCCCGGCCGCCGAGCGGGCTGACAACCAGTTCTTGGCCTTGGCCGCCGCGCCCTCGGCCTCGTCCTCGGCGCTGTACAGGCCCACTCGGGCCGCCAGCGCGGCCAGCCCCGCCACAATCTGATCTGAGCTCTCGGCGGCTACCCACGCCACGATCGGCCAGCCCGCCTGCTGGCAGGCCCAGGCGTAGGAGGCGGCCAGCAGTGTCTTGCCCACCCCGGGGGTGCCGGTCACCGCTGAGATCACCGCCGCCCCGCCCCCACTGCCAGGCGCGCCTGGGACGGCTTGTGCGGACCCAGGGACGGGATCACCGAGTGCTGTGGCCAGCCGTTCGACCAACTGTGGTCGCGGCTGGAATCCACGCGGCCGCTGAGGGATGGGTCCCTCGACGATCTGCCCCAGCGGAGTCGCTGGCGGATAGTGATGGTGGTGTTCCTGCTTGCCTACGACCGGGCCATGGAAGACGCCGCCGCGGAACTCGACATGGTCCCCGGCGTAACGCCGGGGACCATCACCGTCCCGCTCGGGCGGTCGGTCGTCGCTCACGGCTGCTGCCCGCCGGTGCCGGCGGTCGGGTTCTTCGGCTCGGGCGGATTGACCTGCTTGCCGACGACCGGGCCATGGAAGGTGCCGCCACGGAACTCGACATGGTCACCGCCGTAGGAGCGGTGGGAGCCACCGGCTTGCCCGCCCGGCTCGTCTGCGGCCGTAGCTGTCGCGCGCTGCGCCGAACTCGGCGGCTGCGGCTGTGAGGTGTGCAACGGTCCCTCAGTCGCTCCAGCCGCCGGCGTCCGTGCCGGCGCGCCGCTGGTCCGGGCGGGCACCGCCCACGGTCCTACAGCTCGTCTCTGGGAGCGCAATGCGAGCACCGAGACCAGCAGGGCCGCAACGCCGATCAGGACGCCGGTGAACATGCCCACCACGCCGGCCCGCCAGCTCAACGTCTCCAGCCACTCGCGCGAGTCGGGCTGTGGATCGGAGAACAGCCACACCAGCCCGAGCCTCACCGAACCCGCCAGCACCACTACCGCTGCCACCGCGAGCCCCCGCCACCACCACCGGCTGCCCGCCCGCGCCGCCACGTCCCGCTCTCTTGGCATGCCGTCAAGCCTGACCGGTCAGCGGCCCGCCCGGAACGCGGGTGACCAAGGTGTTACCTACCGCCACGCACCGGCTCTCACGGCTGCTTTGCGCTGATCGTATGAGGTCCAGCGAAGAACCCTGACAAGAGACCAGCGTCCTGCCGGATTCCCGGTCACAGGCACGGACACTGTGCAACGTCAGGTCTCAGGCAGTAGTGGTCTAAGAGCTGCTAACGCAATGAAGTGAGGCGCCGCCAGCAGATGAGCGCGCACGCCAGCTTTAGGAAGGCCTCGTGGATGTCGGCGCGGACTTCCCAGCGGATGCGCAGGCGTCTGAAGGCATGCAACAGGGCGAAGGTCTGCTCGACGACCCAGCGTTGTTTGCCCAGGCCGGAGCCGTGTTCGGTGCCGCGGCGGGCGATCAGCGGGCGGACCCGCAGTTCCCGGACCAGGCTGCGGTACTTGTCGTGGTCGTAGCCGCGGTCGGCGAGTACCACGTCGGGGCGCTGGCGGGGCCGGCCGCGCTTACCACGCACCTGGGGAATGGCATCCAGCAGCGGGCGCAGCTGGGTGACGTCGTTGCGGTTGGCACCAGTCAAGATGATGGCCAGAGGGATGCCGGTGGCTTCGGTGATCAGGTGATGCTTGCTGCCGGCCCGCCCTCGATCGACCGGGGACGGGCCGGTCTGCGGCCCCCTTTTAACGCTCTGATCTGTGAGGAGTCCACCACGGCGCGGGAGAAGTCGAGCGCGTCGGCGGCCCGCAGCCGATCGAGCAGGACCTCGTGCAGCCGCTGCCACACGCCGGCCTAGTTCCACTCGGCCAGCCGCCGCCAGCAGGTCATGCCCGAGCCGTAGCCAAGCTCTTGCGGCAGGTGCTCCCAGGCGATCCCCGTGTGCAGCACGAACAGGATGCCCTGCAGCGCCAGCCGGTCATCCAGCCGCTTACGTCCCGGATGCCGGAACCGGCGCTGACGATGCGGCAACAGCGGCTCGATCACCGCCCACAACTCGTCACTGACCTCCCACGGCTTCAGCTTGGCCACCCGTGCTCCTCTCACCCGGCTACAGCGAGAGATCAAAGCACAACAAAGATCATTCTGTTAGGCGCTCTAAGTGCCGGGCGCTAGCGCCCGATCTCGGTCATACCGACGGCGTACGCGATGACCTGCTCTCTTGCCTGCAGGCACGCAGCAGGTCGTGCATTGCCCACCGCTCGCCCAGCTCTGACGCGAGATGGGCGGCGGCCCGTGCATGGGGTTTAGCAGCAGCCGAACGGCCAGTGACGTTAGCGAGTCTTGCACTACGCCGGTGCCCGCCGCGGCGCGCCTACGGACCTGATCTGGTGGGTCGACGTCGGAACCCCCGGGCAGATCCGCGCCTCGCTCGCCGTTCTTGGCCGGGAGATCGCCGTCCGCGAAGCCGCCAGCAGCTGCGGTTCTGGGAGTGTATGACCTTCAGTAGACGACGGCTGGGTCGTCCAGACGGGTGCGGTCGGTCAGGTAGACGACGGCTTGGGCGGGGTGCGCCCCGCCTCGATCACCGCGAGCCTGAAATCGACTATGGGATCTGCCATTTCCCACTCTCGTCGCAAGCACTCACCGTGCGAGTGTCCTCGAACTCCACGGCTGGGCCATCGTCAAGGGGCCCGCCCCCGACGACGACCTCTCAGACCTCATCGCCCGCAACGATGCCCCGCCTGGATGGCGGGGCGTCGTGCTTACCGGTATCGGACGGCCCAGCCCCAGCCGTGCGCGCCGATGTCGGGCAGCGTCCGGGATTGGCCGCTCCCGCTGGTCGCGGTGACGCGGCGGGGCCGTACCTCCGACATGCCCTGTTCGGGCTCGAGCTCCCAGTGCACCGCGATGTCCCACGACTCGCGCGTGCGGTCCTGGGGCAACCCGTCGATCAGCATGCTGAGCACCTGCTCGGGGGTGGCCTGTTCGAGCGGCGTGCTGCTGCCGTCGCTGGAGCTGCACGTCGTGCAGCCGCACCCGATCGGGTGAATTGAGCGGATGCGGGAGGTATACACGGGCTCAGAGTACGTGCTGGAAGCCCTCTCCCACACGGCCGGGCGAGGAGGTCTTACTGGCCTGGTGCGGTCTGCTTCCAGTACGAGTTGTTGTACGGGTTGGGGTTGGCGGCGCCGCGGATGTCTGTGGTGCCGGCCTCGTCATAGAGCAGGTACCCGTAAGCAGCGTTACGGATGTGGTTGTTCTCGATCTTCCATCTCTGGTTAACAACCTTTTCGCTGCAGCTGGAGAGATAGACCCCGTTCTTGCCGCCTCCGGACATGTACAGGCACTTTCCTGTAGCTGAGTGCTTGATCAGGTACAGGCCGGGAGTGGCCGTGGTCACGATGAACCATTGCTGATGCGACAGGTACGGGTCGCTGAAACTGTTGCACCGGACCGAGTAGACGTCGTTCGGGTCGCCGTAAAGGGCGCCGGCATCGAGGCAGTCGCCCGTGCCTACGTAGTTGATGAACCGGTGGGGGCCGCTCACGGACGCTGCGGAAGTGGGGGGTGTGATGGCGAACGTTAGTCCGGCCAGGAGCACGGCTGCGCCGATTGCGGCTTTCGATCTACGGATCATTGCGTGATCTTAAGGAGCCCGTGTTGGGTCGGCGTTGGGTACGCGTTGGGCAGTTGGGCTGCGTGAACACAGGCTCGCTGATCTACCTCGGTCCGACCACGGCGGCAGGACCATCGTCCGGGTGTCGCCGCTCTTCCACCGGTGGGTCGGCCTCGGCGGACCTCTTCCGGACCTTCACGCGGCCTGAGCCTCGCCACGGGAGCCGCCGTGGGCGCGCAGGGTGGCATCGGCCTCGCGCAGCAGTTGGTGGACGAACCCGTCCGAGCGGCCGATCGCCGTGGCGATGGCGCGGATGGTCGCGCCGCCCTCGTACTGCTCACGCAGGAGCTGGGCGAGTGCCTGACGCTCGGCACCGGTGATGCGGACCTGCCGCTGGACATGAGGCATGAGGGGTGTTTCGCTTCCGGCTCCCGCTGGCCGAACCTGGCCACGGGCCTGCCGTCTCACGCATCTGAGGTATCCGAGCAAATACCTCATGATCAGTGCGACGTGCCTAGGTCGGATGAGACCGGACAGCGAGGGTGCTGGGACTCCCGGGGGAGGTATCAGGCTCAGCGGATAACCAGAAATATCCGCTGAGTTAGCGCAGGATCTCAGTGGATAACGACGTCGCTGGAGAACCGGAAGCCGGGACGGAACTCAGCGGATAACAAGGATGGTGTCGACCACGGCAGGTTCCGACGAAGTCCCCGTGGGCCGGACCGGGCGACCGGAGGTCGATCGGCTGCTCGACCGGGCCGATACCGAGAGCCGCGCTGTGGCCGAGCTCGTGACGGTCAACGTCGCCGAGGGCATCTTCTCCCACGCCCGGCGAGTCGACGTCCTCGCCCAGCACCAGACGATGCACGAGCGCTACGAACAGGCGGAAGCCGAGCTGGCCGCCGCAACGCCAGCGGCGACCAGGTCCGCATGGCCAGGGCCCGCGATGTTCGCGACGAGGCGAGCGCCACCTGCGATCGCGTCAGCCACGCGCAGCGTGAGGAGATGGCGCGGCTGGCGGAAGCCGGCTTCGAGCGTACCGGCGAGCTGCTGGCGAAGATCCGCACCGCCTGGCATGCCGAGGACACCGCCCGTCAGGCTCTCCGGAGCGCCCCCTGCAGGCGGCGACGATCGACCATGAGCCCGCGCCGCCCTACCCGGCGCAGTGGATCGCCGAAGGGTTGCCGCCGCTCGTGGATGGAGTCGATGACTGGGCCGCCCGCGAGGCTTACCTCGCCGACGGGCACGCCGACGTCGACCGCGGCGACACCGCCCCCGATGACGAAGGGCACGGGCCGGAAGCGAGCGGCCGCTGAGCGCCGAGGTTGCCGCGCTGCACCCCGGTGCCGGCGATGTCGTCCCGGCGCCTACCGGGCGCTGACTGCGCTGCACCGCCACCTCGACCGGTGCAAGCTGTCGGCCAGCACGGTCAAGGTATACAAGCGGCAGGCCGCCGCCCACGTGACGTGGCTGACCGGCTCCGGCGTCGAGCCCGCCGACGCCTTCGCCGGCGTCGTCGGCGTCGAGGCCGCGGTCACCGCCTGGCGGCGCCGCCGGATCGAAGGCCGGGCCGCGCCCAACACCATCAACCAGGGAGTCGCCGCGCTCACCCTCATGTACGTCCAGATGGGGCTGCGCATCGACGTCAAACGCGCCACCGTCCCCAAGCCGGGCGAGCCCGACGCCCTCACCGCAGTCGAGCACGGCGCTGTCGAACGCGCCGCCGCCCGCCGCGGCGTGTTCGTGACGCGGCGATCATCATGTAGGCCGGGCTCGCAGCCCAGCCACCAGTATCTGTTCGCGGGATGGCGGTAGGCCCACTGACGTCAGCCCGCTACCCGCCATTGACCGATTGGTTGCTGCTCAGGGACATCACCGCCCGGGCCGTGCGGCAACCGGATGTCCCCAGCCATGTCAGTGAACGATCCATCCGCAAGGCACTCAGCGGACGGAAGGGCCTGGAGCAGGCCGCGCTCAAGGACTTTCTCAACCGGGTACTCGCTCCTGCCACATGCAACATCGGCGACGACTTTTCGGAAGGCATATCGGACGCCCCTAGCGGGTGAGATCACCGGACATATCACCCTCTGTCCCGCATGTATAGAATGCGACGTTTCCCGCCATGAAATGCATAGCCCTCTTATTTTATTGTTGACTGCGAGAGTCAATTCTCGCCACAATAAGACTGCGGTGATATTTCATAGCTCACAATATTGACTCGACCACATTCAGCCCTACTCTGAAATGGAGTTTCAACCCACGCAGGAGGGGCCATGCAAACCAACTCCGCTCGCCGATCCATCGTTCGATCAGCTCTCGCCTTTTCGGTAGCCTTGCCCCTTCTGGCTATCTCAACGCCCGCCAAGGCCGAGAGCCAAGTCTGCGTCGCCGGGAGGGACGTCTTCTACGCCTGCAACTGGGTAAAGGGCAGAAAGGCCTACGTCCGTGAGGTCGAAGCCAGTTGGGGCGCCAGCTGGAGAGCAACTATCTGCGACTATCGGGCGGTCATCCGGGTCAGCGCCAACGGGGACCAGCAATATAGAAGATGGGAAAAGAGTGGTGGCACCAGTTGTTCCGTGGGACGCGCCTGGCTCAGATTCCCCGTAGATGAGACTTTCCCGACGCCGAGCTTCGTGTGCGCTTCTCTGTTCATCAAGGACAACCAGCAGGGCCGCGAGATCTGCATTAAGATCACCAAGGGTCATTGGTGGTCTTAATCCACGCTGACCCTCGCCGAACAGTGGCGAGGGCGCGGTGCTGCGTGAGCCTACCGCCCCGCGACGCCCACAGCCCACGCCAAGACCCGAAGGCGACCTAATACTCTAAACCCTGTCATCCTTCCTGGCGCCCGCGTCGAGGGCTGAGCGCCCCGCGAGGTGCACGCAGAGAGGGCCGTTAGACTACATCGATGATCGTGAGCTTCCCCTGGCCGTCCGCTCATGGCCGGTCTGGTGGAGAGCCCGGCAGGCCTGGGTCAAGGACGGCGGGCTCACGGCGCTGGCATTCGTACCGACGTTGTCCGTCATCGGGGTGCAGCTCGGCGACCTGCCGGTGCGCCAGGCCGACGCCTTGGCAGTGGTGCTGACCGTAGCGCAGTCGGCGCCGCTGGTGTTTCGCAGCCGTCACCCGGCGGCCCGTCTCGCCGTCATCGGTGCCGCTTTCGCCGTTCATCAGGCGCTCGGCTACCCGCAGACGTTCGCCAGTATCGGCTTGTACGTGGCCCTGCTCACGGCCGGAGCCCAGCAGAGCAGGCATCGTCGTACTCTCGCGGAGACGATTAGCGCCGGCTACGCCGCGCTGGCAATCGTCCTGAGCCGGCTGGGATCCCCCAACCGAATCACCGACTTCCTCGCCTTCTCTCTGGTTCTGGTGGTGATCTGGCTGGCCGGTGCGGCGATGCGCCGACGGCGGGCCGAGGAGGCCGAACGGCGGCGGCTCACCGCGCTGGCGGCCGGCGCCGACGAACGGGCCCGCATCGCCCGCGAGCTGCACGACGTGGTCACCCATCACGTGACCGCCATGGTCGTGCAGGCCGACGCGGCACAGTTCCTGGTCGGCACCGCGCCGGAACGCGCGGGCCAGGGGCTGTCCGCCATAGGCGACACCGGCCGGCAGGCGCTGACGGAACTCCGGCACCTGCTCGGTGTGCTGGAGGCGACCGGCGACGCCGCGCTCACGAACCATCCGCCGACCCTCGGCAGGGTTGCCGGCCTGGTCGAACAGGCCCGCATGTCCGGCCAGCCCGTCGAACTGACCGAGTACGGCGAGCAGCTCCCCCGAGCCGTCGACGTCGAGCTGGCGGCCTACCGGGTGGTTCAGGAAGCCCTCACGAACGCCGTCAAACACGCGCCGGGCCGGCCCACCAGGGTCACGGTCCACCACCGCGCCGGCCACATCGACATCGAGGTGACCACCGAAGGGTCCGCTCGCGCGGAAGGCCCCGCCGTACCGCCCGGAGGGCGGGGGCTGGACGGGCTGCGCCGGCGCCTGGACCTGCTGGACGGCGAGCTGACCGCCGGTGCGCGGCCCGGGGGCGGGTTCACCGTCCGGGCCCTCATCCCGTCCAAGAGCGCTGCGTGACCAGTACGCCGATCCGGGTGCTCATCTGCGAGGACCACGAGCTGGTGCGCACCGGCTACACCACGATCTTCTCGGCCTAGCCCGACTAACCAGCTCGCGGCGAAGCTCGCTGGAGTCAGTCCTACTGCGCCTGGATCGCTCTCTGTCATCACCTCGATGTCGATCCTTCCTCCGAGACGATCATCTTTCACTCGGAGAGAGAGGTTTCTTTATCTGGGTGGTAGCGGAGCTACGCAGCCACACTGGGCAACCCGGAGCTCCAGGACAGCTGTTCACCGAGGGTTCTGAAATGCTCATTGGGTCAGAGCAGCAAGAGAAGGAGGACCGAGGAGCGAATGGGTCTTCACATTTCCCGGCTTGAGGTACACAATTTTCGGAACTTCCACCACCTGGTCATCGAGGACGTCCCCACCCACGCAGTGATCGTCGGCGAAAACGGTGTCGGCAAGTCCAACCTGCTAGAAGCGATTCGCCTGGTCCTCGACCCTTCACTACCCGACTCACGACGCATGCTCCGCGAGGAAGATATCTGGGAGGGACATCCGAAGGGGCTGTCCGGCGGAGCCGAAGTAACGGTTGTGGTGGAGCTGCAGGGATTCGACTCCGACGACGATGCCAAGAGCATTCTGTCCGCCGCCGCGGTGAGCTACTCGCCATACACCGCCCGGCTGACCTACCGCTTCGCCCCTCAGGCTGAGATCAATGCTGCGCTGCAACCCACGGTCCGGCCGCTGACCCCGCAGGACTACGACTTCGTCACTTTCCCAGGCACCGACGAGACCAAAGACATCCGCGTCATTCGACGCGAGGTTGCCTTGCGTGTTCTACCAGCTATGCGCGATGCCGCCGGCGACCTCCATAACTGGCGGCGCAGTCCGCTACGAGATCTCCTTGAGCGTCTACCTCTGGATCCAGCCAACTTGAAAGCTACGGCCGACGCAGTCACGGCCGCAGTCAACCAGCTCACCGCAGATGACAACGTAGCGAAGCTGGAGCAGCATCTGACTAACCGGCTGGGGGACATGTTCGGTCCCCGGCTGGCCGTGCAACCGACGCTCGGCTTCGCCTCTTCCAAGCCGGACGAGCTCATCCGCGCCATCCGGCTGTTCTTCGACGCGGCCGGTCGAAGAGGTATCTCCGATGCCAGCCTGGGCAGCGCCAACGTCATCTACCTCGGCCTGCTACTCGAAGCGCTCACGCAACAACGCCTCGATGAGCAGTTCGTTGCCACTCTGGTAGCCGTCGAGGAACCCGAGGCACATCTCCACGTCGGCCTGCAACGCCATCTCTTTAGCTACCTGCTGCGCACCGGGCAGTCTCTCATTCTCACCACCCACAGTCCACACATCGCTGCGGTGACCCCGATCCATTCGTTCATCGTCCTACGCGCAACCGAGAACGGCACCGTTGGATCCAGCACGGCCGCCCTGCCCGTCAGTGCTGACCAAGCAGCCGACTTGGAACGTTACCTCGACGTCAGTCGCGCTGAGGTCCTGTTCGCCTCCGCCGTCATCCTGACCGAGGGACTGGCCGAGCTCTACATCCTGCCCGCCCTTGCGATCGCTGCGGGATTGGATCTCGACGCCTACGGAGCCGTCGTTGCCAGCGTCCACGGAACCGACTTCAAACCCTACTGCGCCCTTCTCGGCCCTAACGGCCTCAACACCCCGCATGTGGTCATCACCGATGGCGACGCCGCCCCAGCCAGGAATGGACAGCGGGAAGCTGGGCTTAAGCGAGGCGCCAACCTCCACCCCGACCAGACCCGCACCAAGACGCTCGTGACCGAGATCGGCAAGCTGCCCGAACTCGGCACCGCCACCTATCGCAACGACCGCGCCGCCCTCGCCGCCAACCTGGAGGGCATCGGCGTCTACGTAGGCGCCCAGACCTTGGAAACGGATCTTTGCGGCCTCTTCGGCAACGAGATCATTACAGCGTTTGAAGAGCTGGACGGCCGAAAAGCTGCGGGGTCGGACGTCCGCAACGGCGTCGCTAACGAAAAGAGCATCACGATCGACTACGCCGTTCGGAAGGCCATGCTCGAGCGCATCTCTGATCTAGGAAAGGGCCGCTTCGCGCAACGGCTCGCCGCCCACATCGCTCAGATCGACCTACCCGCTCGCCTCCGCGCGGCAGCAGGCATCACCGATGACTGCGTACCTCTGGACGATAAGGCCCTGCGCCGGCTCGGCCCTGCCTCCTACCTTTTCCTCGCCCTCAACCAGGTCTCTTCCACAGTCCGCGGAATCATGCTCTTCCAAAGCCCGGAGGCACCTGGACAGCAAGCAGCAGGACACCAATGCAGCTGAGTAACGCCCTCTTGAAGGAACTCGAAGACCTTCACCCTGAGCAGCGCACAGCGGTCCTCCAGCCTGGCAATGTCGTCCTGCGGGCGGGGCCGGGCAGTGGCAAGACCCGCACCCTTGTCGCACGCATCGGCTACTTGTTGCAGACCCAGGTCTCCCCGTTCCGAGGCGTAGCCTGCATCACCTACGCCAACGCCGCCGCTGATGAGATCCGCCGCCGGGTCCTCCGCGCGGGCGTGCGCGCGGAGGGACGGCTAACCTGCTCCACGGTCCATGCCTTCTGCCTCAACGAGATCTTGCGAGCCTTCGCCCCCCTCACTAATCAACCGGCCCCCCAAGCGGGACAGGTTCTGAGTACGACAGCAGGCACCACGTTGCTTCAGTCCTGCTTCGACGAGATCGGCATTGCCGAGACGCTCGCCCAGTACCGCACCAGCGACAACATCCGCATCCGCCGCGCGTTGGCCTGCGCCGAACCACTGGACTCCTTCGATGCGCGAGAGGTGCAGGCGGCTCGTCTCTACGAAGAACGACTCGCCACGCAGGGAGTAGTCGACTTCGAAGCCATGGTGATTCGAGCTGTGCACATCGTGCGTACCTACGAGCCCGTTCGAGACGTGCTTCACGCGCGCTTCCCGCACCTCGTCGTCGACGAGTACCAAGACCTCGGGGGCGTCCTCCACGACCTGGTGGTGGCTCTCCACGATCTGGCTGGCATCACTGTCTTCGCCGTGGGGGACGCCGATCAGTCTGTCTACGGATTCGCAGGTGCCGATGCCCGATACCTGATGGAGCTGGCCACTCGGGATGACTTCCGCAACCTGGAGCTCAGCGTCAATTTCCGCAGCGGTCAAGACATCATCACGGCCGCCGAAGCCGCGCTAGGAGCGCAACGGGGCCGCCGCGCACGCGACGACGCTCCTCCCGGCGAAGTCAACCTGACCCAGGTCGACGGAGGGCTTGAGTCTCATGCGCACCTTGTGTGTGACCTTGTCCAGCAGTCTCAGAACCTGCATATTGCCGCTGAGCAGATAGCAATCCTCTACCCGCAGCGAGGTCCGGTACTTGACGCCGTCCTCGACGAACTGGCCGCGCGTCATCTGAGCTTCCTCCACGAGCGCGACGACCGGCTTCCCGCTGGGAGTCTGTCCCGCTTCGTCCAAAGCTGCGCCAGCCGTGCCGTAGCCAACTCCCAGATTCATGCCTCTCCCGAATCCGCCCGCGCCGACATGCTCGGGCGGTCGGAAGCACCAACGATCGCCGCTTTGGCTCGCACCCTCGCCACCTTGCGTACCGAGGCTGGCCTTCCCGCACCTGCATCTCGACTACAACTGCCGCGAGCGCTGCAAGTTTGTCTCGACCCTCAGCCGTCCTATCCAGTCGACGCGTCCGCCATTGAATGGCTCAATCAACTGCGCGAGAGCCTAGACCTGGACGCAGTAGCGGCGGCGCATCCCGACCAGGACAACAGCACTGGCCTCGATGTCCTCGCTGGCCTGTGTCGCTCAAGAAGCCTGCTGCTGCAAGACCTTGCCCAAGGTGAGCAGGTGATCGGCAAGATCCTCCTCACCACCTATCACGCAGCGAAGGGCCGGGAGTTCAACACGGTCATTCTGCCTGGATTGCTCAATGGCATCATCCCTCGCGACATCGCTGACCAGGGTAGTTGGCGCAGGCCAACGGCGACGGAAATCGCAGAACAACGACGGGCCTTCTATGTTGCTCTCACCCGTGCAGAAGCGACCGTGCACCTGATCACCGGCCAGGGGTACCACACAAAGAACGGGTACTGGATATCGAGAGGGCCGTCAGCCTTCGTGCAAGAAATGGCTCAACGCCTGACATAGCCGACCCGGCCTAGGCGGGCCGACAGCGGGCTCGATCCCCGCTAAGAATTAGTGCTCAGTGAGCGGGATGTGTGACAGGCGGATCGCCGGGGACAATCTTGTCCCGTGGATCAAGACATGTTGTCCATGCACTCGTAAAATCAGGTCATGCAGCCCAGAGATTTCTTAGTCAGCGAAGAGAACCCCGCCTGGGATCTCATTGGGCTCGATCCAGAACGGCGTATGGGCCTCCTCCTCGATTCGCGCCTTGTCGATCAGCTTCGGCAAAAGCCTCTTGATGGCACGAGCGACCTTGATGCCGCCTTTGGCCTGGCCACCCTCGCTCATGACGAGCTCGTAGCCTTCGGCACCAGCGGTGACCAAAACTTGGAGGACCAAGACATCGCGCTGGTCCTGCGTTCGCTCCGCGCCGTTCTGAGGCGTCTCGGCACTACACTCGATCTGCCCTTCCGAGACTTCAAAGGCTTCCACGGCTATTGGAGCGCCAATGACATGTCTGGCCCCGGAGGGTGGGGGGCGCGTCGTGGCTATCTCCAAGGCGCCTTCGAGCCCATCTTTCGTCAACTTGGCGAGCTGGAAGACCGCCAGGCCGACGGAGCCATTTGCGGAGTGGACGGCGAGCTAAAGAACATCATCTTCGCCTCCAAGGGCCCCAAGCCGGAGATCGTGCTCCGAGACGCGATAAACAACTTGGTTGAGATCACCAAGAACGCTGAGCACTGCCTGTTCTATGATCGACCGTTGTCCGACACCGGCCTTTCGCTGGCCGACTTGACGGACTGGTGGAGAGCCATCAACCACCTGTCCGCATCACTCGACACCGGCCTTCCCAAGTCGTCCGACTTCAAGCCAGAGCGCATGATCTTCCGGGCCTACTGTGAACGCTATGGCGGTGAAGCTGGGCACCAGCAGCCACCCTTGCTGCCACAGGTATATCTGCACTATGACCCGCGCACCCGCAGAGAGCGGCTGGGACAGCCCGGCGTACTCCTGCGCGAGCGTATGGACTTTCTTCTCCTGCTTCCCCATGACGTGCGCATCGTCATCGAGCTTGACGGCCAGCAACACTACGCCGAGGGGGAGATTGCGTCGCCTCGCCTCTACGCGGAGATGGTGGCTGAGGATCGCAAGCTCAGACTCAAGGGCTATGAGGTCTACCGCTTTGGTGGCTATGAGCTCAAGCGGTCGGGAGCCGAAGCTATGTTGAGGCAGTTCTTTGATGACCTGCTGTCTCGCCATAGATAGTGGGCATCCGGAACTGGCGGTTCCAAACAGATTAGGGGAAATTCCTCTCACATTTGAGACGATTTGCGTAGAACCTGCTCCTGTCAGGCACTTGTGATCCTGGCAGTGGGCCAAGAGTTAGCTATAATGATCCGTATGAGCACGAAGCGTGTCAGTCCTGCTATTCTCCACCCCTTAAAGGAGGCGCTCGCGCTGGCATTCTGGTACAAGAAGGATCTTCGGGCATTTCTCAGCTCATGCCTCGACCGAGGTGAGCTGGTCGCACACCTCGACTGGACCGATTACAAGCGTTCCATCGTCGCCCGCCTCGTAGATAGCCTGGCCGCCGACCAGCACCGTCACTTCGACGACCTGCTCAATCTCATCCTCGCTACCGCCGACATCACAGATCCCGCGCACCTCAAGCGACTAGAGGACGGCAAAGTCCGCTACGCCGAGGCCGTGGAGGCGTTGGACACGCTGCGAAAGCAAGTAGGACCGTATCGTCGGCTCCGCAGCGAAGAGGAAGAGGCGGAGCGTCGACGCACCATGGACCGAGCGCAGGCAGAAATGCAGCAGGCGTTCGCGGAGAAGCTCGACGTGCTGAGGCACCTCTTCCATGAGATCGTCAGCCTACCTCCGCAACCCCGCGGGTACGCCTTGGAGAAATTCCTAAACGGGCTCTTCGCCTTGTTCGATATCGATGCGAAAGCGCCGTTCAAGATCAGCGGCGAGCAGATCGATGGTGCTTTCACCTTTGAAAGCGAGTTCCTGCTCGAAGCGAAGTGGCACGAGGAGAAGGCGGCAGTCGCCGCGCTGGACTCCTTCAAGGGCAAGATAGACCGGAAGCTAGACAACACCCTCGGACTCTTCTTGTCCATGAATGGGTACCAGGACACGGCTATCCAGGTCTATTCGCACGCGCGCCCAGTAATGATCCTTATGGATGGCGCTGACCTCAGCGCCGTCATCGACGGCCGTATCGACTTGCAGGAATTGCTCCGCCGCAAACGGCAGCACGCCGCCCGAACCGGAGAAGTCTTCATCAGCGCCTACACCCTCCTGGGGAGCTGATCCTAGAACAGGGGCTGAATTACTCTGAGTAGGCGCAGCGATTCATGCGCCCACTACAGGCGGCATGGCTATTATCATAATAATTGGCGTCTATTAAATCACAATTCTCAGCCTCCAACAGTCGTCCCTCCTGTGGTGGAGGGTCTCGGCGGGCGAGCACAGCAGGAGGCGCAGGGTGGCCATGTCGGGATGGTCGCCATGGCCGCGCCGGACGAGCTGCTGCTCCAGTTCATGACCGCGCAACATCACCAGATAGGGCCGGTTCTGCTCGGGGAGGTCGCTGAGCGCGTTGATCACCAGGCTCAGCGCGTCAGCGGGTGACTCCTGCAGCATGCGGCACCAGGCCAGGCTGAGCTTGGTCAGCGCGAGATCAAGCACGCGGCCGGTGGTCCGCTTCAGGGCTCTCTCGAGGAGTAGTTCGGCCTCCATCGCGTGACCCATGCGTGCCATCGCCTCGCCCTGATGCCACAGCAGTTGCTCCTCGCTGTAGCCGAACACTGGGTCGCCGCGCTCGCTGTCCCTTAGGCAGGCCAGGGCCGCGCGGGCGCGGGTGATCGCCCGCTTGACGTGGCTGACGGCTGCGGCCTGGTCGGTCTGCCGGTCGGTGCTCAGCAGAGCGCCGGCGCGGGCTTGGATGATAGCGCTCAGCACGCTCGCGGTCCCGGTCTGGCCGGCGACGTTGAGCGCCTGTTTGGCCAGCGAGAGCGCCTCCTGTGGGGTGCCGTAGTACAGCGGCAGGAACGCCTCGCGGGCCAGGACCCAGCCGCGCAGTGCCCGGTCGCCGGTTTCGTCGGCGGCCAGCCGCGCCGTCCGGAACCAGGTCCGGGCTTGGCGGTGGTCGCCGACGTTGATGTAGAGCATCCCCACCAGGCCGGCCAGGTGAGCGGCGACCCGGCACAGCCGTATCTGGACGTCGATCGGCTGCCGGTTGCGCAGGTGCGGGATGAGGTGGGAGAAGTCCAGGACGGCGTCCAGCAGCACGCGCAGCGGCGGCTCGGTCAGGTACTGCTGGGAATAGGAGCCGAGGGAGGCTTCCCAGTGGTCCACCATCGTCGAGGAGATGGTGGTGGCCGAGAGTGTGGCGTCGAGTTCGTCCCGGATGCCTGCCGCGGCCGCAACGACCTGCTGCACCTCCTCCGGCCCGGCGTGCCCGCCAGACAGGATCTGCAGCAGCATGTCGTGCAGCGCTGCCGTCCACCGGCTACCGGCCGCCGTGGTGCCGCCGCGGAGGGAGGGCGCAGGCGGCGGCTCGTGCAGCAGGCGGGCCGAAGGCGGCTCGAAGGCCGAGGGCCGGACCACGCGGGCGTGCGTGGGGGCGCCGCACACGCAGCCGGAGGAGTATCCGAGCTGTTCCGGATCGGCCTCGTACACGGTGCACAGGTAGTGCAGGTACTCCGGTCCGGGCCGTTTCAGACCCGACTCGTACGCCGACAGCAGCGTCTCCCCGATGCCGGGCGTATCGCGGCCCGCCAGCTCGAAGTGCGCCCGGATCTGCTCCACGACATCCCGGAGCTTGATGCCGCGGGCCAGACGGGCGGCCTTCATCTGTGTGGTGCCGAACCGTTCACGTCCGCCCTGGTAGATCTGGTCGGCGATCTGCCGGAGCGACAACTGCTCGGCCAGACCCTTGGCACGGATCCCCCGCGCGAACGCGGTCTCCAGGAACATGTTCTGGGGCCGGCCGCCCACGTCACTGGCCCCCGCCCGTGGCGTCGATGCGCGGGGTGTGCCCGGCCGGACGGTCCTGGCGCACGGCCATGCGCTTCATACCGGGCGGCTTCGGCAAGAGCTCCTGGACGAGGGGCGGGATCTGCCGGGGCGGGTCCTGCTCTCGTGCACGGGCGATCTCGTTGCCTTGCTGGCCCGGCGTCATCCTGTGCCGCAGGTACTCCTGCTCGACCCGGAAGCCTATGGACATGCCATCCACCGCCTTCGCTTCTCAGCCCAGGCTTGAAGCAGCCGGGAAGGGCTCTGTTACGGACGGTAGAAATGCGAGTTGAGCGAGCTCAACGGTCTTGCCAGGACTTGGCGCCGCGGGACGGCCATGAAGTCCCTGCCCGTGATCGTTTGGCAAGTCCGGGCATTTCTCTTGCAGCCGATGCTTGGCGGACGCAAGGTTGTCATGCGAGCCATGTCCGATCGTGAGAAGGGACCGACCGCCATGACTCTTCGATTCCTCGGCAGAGACCCCAACAGCAACGACGGCGATTCCCCCACGGTGTGGGAGGACGGCGACGACTACCTCATCCAGGGCTACACCGTCTCCGACCTCGCCGCCCTCACGCAGCTCGCCGAACTGGCCAGCGCGAACCCAATGCCACCCGGCGAGAACGTGATCCGCTTCCCTAAGCGCCTGATGAGCTTCTTCCCCGAGGTCAACGGTGCCGCCCCCACCCGTTGAACAACTCCTCGCCGATTGCAAGGAATCCGCTCTCCACCTTGAGCTGCGCGACGGCTACACCGCGGACGACCCCGCCTTTCATGCATGGAAGGCCGGGCACCGAATCGACCTGAACGACCGCCGCTCCTGGTGGCGCCCCTGGCTGCAGAACATCGTCGACGCCACCTCGCGAGGCGTGCGGGTACGGCGGGCGCGGATTGTGTCCGAGCCGGTGAGTGACTACATCCGTTTCGAGCACGGCTGCACGGTTCCGAACGTCAGGGCCGGCGAGGAGGTCCGGTGGCTTTCTCGCCGGAACGCGACAAGTCTGCCGCTCCCGGCGAACGACTTTTGGCTGTTCGACGGGCAGCTCCTTCTTGTCCATCACTTCAGCGGCGCCGGCGACAAGGTCGACACCGAGATCGTCGACACCGACTCGGTGATCACCTTCTACCGGGACGCGTTCGAGGCCGTGTGGCAGCGCGCTGTCCCCCACCAGGACTACCGGCTGGTGTGAGCAGCGGCATGCCGTCCTCGTCCTCCAGCGCTCAGCAGGCGCTCCAGATCCTGGGGCGCCGGTTGAGAAGCATCCGTAAGGACGCCGGCCTGCTCGGCAGGCAACTCGCCGAGCGGGCCGGGTGGGATGCGTCCAAGGTGTCCCGGATCGAGTGCGGGCGGCGGCCGCCCAGCGCGGACGACGTCCGCGTGTGGTGCGAGGTGTGCGGCGCGGCGGACCAGGCGCCGGATCTCGTGTCCTCCCTGGAGGCGATCGAGGGCACCTACGTGACGTGGCGCGAGCTGGAGCGCTCTGGGCTGGCGGTGTCCCAGCGGGCGGTGATCCCGCGCTGGGAGCGGACCAACCATTTCCGGATCTACTCCAGCAAGCTCATCCCCGGCCCGCTCCAGACTGCCTCCTACGTGAAGGCGATCTTGACGACGTTGCGTCGCCGGCGCGGCCTGGCCGATGACATCGATGAGGCAGTCCGGGTACGGATGGGCAAGCAGCACGTGATCAACGATCCTCACCGCCGGTTCGCGATCCTGCTGGAGGAGAACGTGCTGCGTCACCCGATCGGCGGGGCCGAGGCGATGGCTGGGCAGCTCGGCCATCTGCTGACCACGGGGGTGCTGCCGAACGTGTCGCTCGGGATCATCCCTCTGGGCGCGGTCCGGACGTCGGCTTGGCCGATGGAAGGGTTCTGGATGTTCGACGACAGCGAGGTCACCGTCGAACTGGTGTCGGGGCATCTCACCCTCACCCAGGCGCACGAGGTCGGGGCGTACGCTGCGGTGTTCTCCGATCTGGCCGAGCTGGCTATGTACGGGAAGGGGGCTCGCGAGTTGATCACGTCCGCGCTGGCGGCTCTCGACGCTTGAGGCGGGGACCAAGGACGAGTTGCGGCTGACGCACGCGCGAGTCTGTTTCGGTGGCGTGGATTGCTTCGATGGTTATTGACTGTCCGTCGCGCGCAGTTCCCCGTGTCGCCAGAAATCATCCTGTTCACGACCGAGCGGGCAGGCTGTGGCCGCAGGAGGTGTCCTTCCTGTTCGAGAGGCCAAGGTGAACGTCGATCTGGTGACGAGCCAGCTACGGTTATCCGCCGCATGAGGACGCGCTGTACGGCGGGACGTTCGAGACCCTGTTAGGAGTGACGGTGCACGGCACGCACGGACGCGGAGCAGGTCACTACAGCAGCTGATCGTGCGCACACTACGGAAATGCATGCGGTGATGTTTTATCATTCGCGTTCTCTTTTCGGAGCGTAGCTAGAGTAGTGCGACGGTAATTCGGAGGTGTATTTATCAACCCTCCGGAGGTTTCCGATGATTCGGAAGGACTTCTCAAATGCTGGAATAGTGAGCGGAACCGGACTATGGGTTCCGTTCGCGCGTCCAGCACTAACCGCCGCACTCCTACTTACGGCCTGCTCTTCGACCAGTGCTATGGCGGAGCCGTACTGCCCGACGGTGTCGGATCAGGCGCGCGAGATATACGACATCGACAAATGGTGCGCATCCGTAAACGAGGACCTGGATGCGGGGCGGGTGCCAAATCTGGGCGAGCGGCTGGAGCAGTCGCGCCGTCATCCAACGATGGCATCACCTGTCCCCCACCCGAAGAAAGAAGCGGATTCAAACGCTCCTGTCTCAGAAGAGCGCCGGCCCCGCACCGATGAGAACACCGACGTACCGGACAAGCCCGTCGAGAACCCGCAGGGCACCAACCCGACTCCCGCCCCGTCCTCAGCCCACGATGCGCACCAGGCAGCTGATCGTCCACACAAGGCAGGTACGCCGCCGACATCTCGAGAGAATGCAACGCCCTGGCCTCCGAGGCCGTCCGTCTCACCATCACCAGCGGACGAGGGGGCTTCGCCTTCTCCCGGAGTGGCGGATACCCGTTCTCCGCAGAGCCTGACCGGACCGTGGGTAACCGCGCTGGCGTTCGGGCTCCTGGTGATGGGACTGGCCGCGGCTTTGATCTCCCGGATGCGGTTCCGCCTCGGGCTGGCCCGCGGGGGCTCACGCCACGAAGGGCCTCCTGGGGGCGGTGACGGTCTGCTTCACAGCACTTCCGACGCAGGCGTCGCTTTGCCGATCGCGCTGGCTGCCGGTCTGCGGACTCCCCCAGCCGAGCCCGTCGAGGTGGGGCCGGTCGACGACGCGGAAAGGTTGGAATTGGGCGCGCCTGCTCCCGAGCAACGTGGCGAGCCATCGGGAGTGCCGGCCTCTTCGACCGTCGTCTCGGCGGCTGCTGCTGCGCCTGGCGCCGTCGGTTCCGGCTTTGCGGTGGCAGCGGGGAAGACCAAGGTCGAGGTGTTCGGCGTCCCGAGGGTGACCTCAGCGGGAAAGGAGGTGGTCTTCGGGCGGGCAGAGGCGCGAGATCTGTTCGCGCTGCTGGCGGTATCGCGAGACGGCATGCCGACCGAGGGCATCGTCGAGACGCTGTGGCCAGGCGACTACGAGCGGGGCGCGCGCAGGTTGGAGTCAGCGGTACGCGAGGTCAACCAGGCAATGCGGCACGCGACCGGCTGCGCGACCGGCGTGCGGTTCGTGGTGAAGTCCGGCGAGCGGCGCCTGCTCCCACCGGCGTCGTTCGATGTGGACTTCTGGCGCTTCGATGAGGCATGCAAGCTGGTCTCGACCGCGGTCGACGAGGCGACGCGCGTGTCGGCGTTGTATGAGGTGCTGGCCTTGTATCGGGGGCCGTTGCTGGCCGGTCGCGACGATCTATGGGTGGTTCCGGTACGGCAGGCGGCTCAGCGGCACACGGTGAATGCCGCTGAGCGTCTGGCGGAGCTGGTGCGCGCGGATGATCCCGGCCGTGCGGTCGACGTTTTGCAGTTGGCGGTGGAGCGCATCGATCCGTACAACGAGCTGTTGTGGTGCCGGTTGATGACGGTTCAGGCCGAAGTGGGTGGTCATCTCGCGGTGCGGCGTTCGTTCGAGCTGATGCGGGAGCGCTTGGTGGAGATCGATGCGGTCCCGAGTGTTCAGGTACGGCAGCTGTACGAGCGCCTGCTTCGCTAACCCCCCGGAGTAGGAGCACGGAGGGTGGAGTTCCAGAAGGACGGGCTTCACCCTTCGTCGTGGAGAGCCTCCTGGTCGCGCCTCGGGTAGGTGGCGATCATCGCCGCGGTAAGCAAGCGAGCGGGGTGGGCGCCGTAGATGCGGGCCAGAAGGCGGAGCGTAGAGATGGAGGGGCGCCGGCCTGCCTGCGGCCAGTTCTCGTAGTCATACAGGCGGGACTCGCGCAGTCCAGCGCCGGTGGTTCCGGCGAGCTGGTGGAAGGCCTCGATCGTCTGGGCGGCGGTGAGCCCGGCCGCGTACCGGTAGAGGCGCAGCGGGGTGGCGGGGTGGTCAAGGGCGAGGATGACGGCGACCTGGTCGAGGGTGAAGCCGTGCTCGCGCAGGTATCGGCTGCGGCGTCGGCAATCGAGCAGCGCCTGGTATCCGGTAGCGGACATGCGGTGGAGTCCCTTTCGTTGCCGTGCGCCGAGGGTTGTGCCGGGGGCCCGCGTTCGGGGTACGGGGGACGGTAGGCGGCCTGCGTGGAGGGGCTCCAGTCTTTGATGGGGTGATCGTCGGGTCGATCCCTACGGCCGGTCGCGGGGTGGGAGTTGTGTCGCCGCAGGCCGGGGCGGGGTTGGCGCAGGCTGGCGGTTTGGGGGTGTGATTCGGGCGGCGAGGTAAGTGATCGTGCTGGCCGCCCCAGCGCCGCGCCGGGGCATCGCCCGAAGGGACATCCGATGGACACTCACACGCCCCGACACCCGGCCTCACCTGACCCGAGCCGCTCCTTCTTCCCGCCTGCTGGCCTGCCGCCCGCGGAGCAGTTCCCCGATCTGGCGCCAGGCCTGGTGATGTCGACCTTCCGGACGCGGCGGGTCTGGGAGGGGATGGCCTGGCGGCGGGCCTTCCCGGGGCGGGGAGATCAGTCGGCGCTTGCGCGCCGGATGGTCGGCCAGCTCCTGGCAGACACGGAGCGGGCCGATGATGCGCGGTGGGTGACGGCCGAGCTGGTCAGTAACGCGCTGCGGCATACGCGTTCGGGGCAGGGCCGTGGGTTCTTCGTGGTGGAGGTGCTGCTCGGCATAGAGACAGCGCGGATCGTGGTCTATGACCTGGGAGGCGGCCCTGTTCCGGACTTCTCGCGTTCGCCGGACGGGGTACCGGAGACGGCTGAGGACGGGCGGGGCCTGGCCGGGGTGGCGGCGCTGGCGGTCCGGGTTGGGGCGGCGGGCGATGCGGTCACGGGGCACGCGGTCTGGGCGGATCTCGCGCTCACCGTTAATCCTGTTGGGGCTTCGGTAAGGCCGCAGGAGGTTCGCCCGTGTACGGCAGCAGCGGACGCGGGTGCGGCTGGCGCGCGGGAGCTGGTGGTGACCGGGCCGGTGGCGGTGGTCGATCTCGCCGGCCGGAGCGCCGTCCGTTCCGACCATGGGAGGAAAACGGATCGGGTCTCGGCGTTCGGGCAGGAGCCGTGGGCGCAGCAAGCCCTGGCGGAGCTGCGCCGCAACTGGCCCGACTGGGCGTTCCTCGTGGTGCGCTACCGGTGGCTGGCGATACGGGGCAAGCAGGTCATCGTCAGCGCGACCGATCCGCAGGAGCTGCGGTATGCGCTGCCGCCGATCCACGCCCAGGCGAACCCGGCCGGGCCTGTCGCGATTGAGCATCGGGTGCCCGATCCTGCCCTGGCGTTGCCGACGTTGGACGAGCTGCTGCGCGGAGAACCGGGCGTGAGCTGGATCAGGACGAGCTCACCTCCGCCTATCCCGGCGTCAACGCGGGCCGCGGGCGGGCTACGGGTCGACGGTGGGCCCGGTGCGGGACTGAGTGGCCCGCTGACGGGCGCAGGGCCGTCGCTAGGGATGATGGTGGCCGAGTGTTCGGTGACGGGAACGTGGGCGGTTGCTGACAGTGGCGGGGCGCGGTCGGGGTGGTGGCCGAGCGGGTGGTGGCGGCTGGGTCGGCGTCGGGGCCGTTCACGGTCAGGCTCCCGCACGGGGCAAGGCGCTGACGCAGCCGGCGGGACGGGGCGGGTGGGCGAGGGCGGGCCTCGTCATCGTCGGGCCCGGACGAGACTCTCAGCGCCGGACTCCCCCGTCGCTGCTTGAGGTCGATTCCCGGTGGTGCACGGCCGGAGCGGGGGCGCGGCGTGGGGGGCCGCGCGGGCATGACATCGGGAATCAAGGTGGGCGTTGATACCGGTCCGCCCGCCCTATCCGTACGTGCGGTACGGAGCGGCCAAGGTGGGTGGGCTAGGGAGGAGTTCGCCTCGCGAAAAGGGGCGAGGCGAACTTCCCCGCACTGGCCTCGGGTGATGGCCGGGACGTGCTTGTCCGCCCGGTCTGAGGCGGGGGTCAATACCGGTCCGTGCAGCCCAGCGCACCGGGTGCCGAGATGCACGGTTCTGAGCGGGGTCGCCTCGCGTAGGGGGTGAGGCGATCCCGCCGTCTCCTGCATACGGCGTCCGTACGTGGGCGCTGGAGGCACGCCGGCTGGTGGGGTCGTCCTACGCTGCGGAAGGGCGACCCCACCTCGGGTTCGTACGGGTCAGGTGTGGGGGTTGGCCGGACACGGGTGAGTGTTCGGCGGGTGTTGCGGAATCCGCTGGTGGGGTGTTGATCGGTGTCGCATCCGGTGTCGCGTTTTGGTGTTGCGTCCGCTGTAGCCACTGAGATCGCGACGCCCCCTGGCGTGTCATCTCCTCAGGTCACGCGGGTTTCGTCTGTTGCGCTGGCCGCCCCGAATCGCTTACAAGCGACTCCTTTGAATATGTGTGCGCGCGTTCTCGCAGGCGTCGAAAGCGTCAACTTCTCTTCTATCCTTCCGCCGCTTTTCTCCCGCCAGCCTTTCTTCCATCAGCCTTTGCCGGCCCGCGGCTCGGCCGCGGGCCGGCCCTCGCGGCCGCCTCGTCCTGTGCGGCGAGCAGTGCCATCGTCTCGGCTGATCACCGGGATGTGGGCGGACGGGACGCACCGGCGGGACGCGCGGGCAACGGCCAGGCAGCGTCGGATCGGACGCCGGGAAATGACCGAAAGACTTTACCTTTCGGGCGCGAGAAAAAGCCACACACCCTAGGAGTGGCGGCGCTATCGAGATAAAATAAGAATGTCAGCGGGAAGAAGTAGAAAGGTGAAAGAAATGGCGTACGGTGCGGGCGAATTCGATGGGGAGTTCATGGCGGTTGCGGCGACGGAAGTTCGCCCCACGGATGTGGTGCTGAACCCGGCCCGCTACGTGGCGGACCCGGCCGCGTTGCCGGGCGGCATGATCGACATCTTCCGTCCGGCGGATCCGGCGCGGGAGTGTGACGCGTGCGATGCGGGGCCGGGGGAACCGTGCGGGTCGGAATGTTTGGGGTTGGCGGCGTTGGATGACGCCACCGGGTACGGGTTCGCCGACGTGAGCTGACCGGCCGGGGAGTTTGACGCGCGGCCCCGGTACCGCTGTAGGGCGGTGCCGGGGCCGGTTGCGTCGGCCGGGGGGCTAGGCGGGGGCGGGCGTGGCGGCGCTCTCAGGCCCGCCTGTGGCGGGGTCCGGCGCGGCGGGGGCGGGCGGGTGGAGGGCCACGTGGGCGGCGATCAGCTCGGCCACGTCGGCGGCCGGGGTATCGGCTCGCAGATACGTGCGGGGATAGGTGCCGCCGGGGGCGATGCGGCCGAGAGAGATCCATCGGATGATGAGCGACGGCGCGTCCGCGTGGCCGGGATCGGGCGCGGTCAGCGGGATGCTCACCTCCATGCGGTGACCTTCAGGCGAGCGGTACTCCTGACCGTAGGCGTCATAGATGCGGGTGGAACTGCTGTCCGGGCGGCGGCTGCCCTGTGAGCGGCGTTCGTAGCCGTAGGCCCTCAGGGCGCGGGTGTAGGGCAACGTGAGAGGCATGCACGCGGCGATGTCGGCGCGACTGAAGTAGGTGTCGCCGAGGATGTCGCTCATGTGGCCGGCAATCGTCTCGAAGTCGGGTTGCCCGCCCGGCCGGCAGGTGTCGCAGGTGTGGGCGTCGCCGCAGGTGTCGCAATCGCCGCCGAGCCCGAACATGTCCTCGTAGCCACAGATCTCCAGCAGCGTGCCGTCGTCGCCGCGTGCGGGCCGGACGATGACGGGCTGACTGTTGCGGTCGTCCCACATGATCGCCCATCCGGGGCCGTGGTCGGCTAGGGCCCGGGCGTGCGCGGGTTTGACGGTGAGGCAGGCGGTGGGGTCGGTCCCGTTGCCGTTTCCGGGGTCGTTGTGTGTCATGCGGTGTGCCCTTTCGTGTGGTCCGGCGCTATTTTCCGGCGGTGATTCCCGCCTAATTCCATGGACGCTCGTTGCCGTGTTGATGTCAACCGGGATGCGTATTCATCTCGCAGATTCTCGTCCTGGGATTCGGGCATTACGGCATCGTTCGCTGTCGTCTTCTTATTAGGTGAAGAGCCGGGCCGGCCTCTGATGTCAAGCCTGGACATCGACCTTCTCGCGAGATGTTTTCCCAGATCAGCGGTTGTTTAGTTAGGTCAGCCTCTCCAGCCGTTGGGGTGACAACATTTGTTGCCGGGTCGACTTGCCATCCGGGTTATCGACGAGGGATGGTCGTGACGCAAACGAAAAACACCGGCCCGGACAGGGCCGGGAATTCAGCCGGAAAGGGCGTCACGAAATGGCTATTCACACCCCGGAAACGACCGCTACCGAAACCGCCCCCGCTGATGCGGAAATCACCGCTACCGAAACGGGTCCTGCCGCGCCCCTGACGGCCGCTGACGGACCCGCGACCGTCGCCTTGGCCCCTTACCCCGCGACGGACACGGACGGGCGTGTGATGGCCGTGTGGGCGGCCCTGAACGCCGAGCCGGGCGGGTCGGCCACGGCGATCGGGGCGGCGGCCGGTCTGAGCCGGATGGCAGCGGGGAAGATCCTCAACGACTTCGAGGCGAACGGCCGGGCACGGCGTGAGCCGGGCGTCAGCGACAGCGGGCGCGGGCGGGCGGCTGACCGGTGGTACCCGATCACCTCCCCCACCTCCGCCGATACCACCGACCCCGATGAGCCGACCGACCCCGCCGAGCCGACCGAGGCCGACGTCGCGCCCGCCGCCGCCCCTGAGACGCCGGATGTCGCGCCCGAGGCGATCACCGCACCCGACACCGGCACCGACACCGGCGTCTCGGGCGTTGACGCGATGCCTGAGCCGGAGGCGGGCACCGCCCCGGACGACATCGAGTCGGCCGACCCGGCGCCGGAAGAGCAGGCCGCAGGCCAGGAGAACCTGATCGGGGACGAGGTCGGTCAGGATGGGGACAGGGCGGACGGTGACCTCGACGCGGCCCACGAGGCCGACGCACCCCAGCCGGTGGCGGACGACCCGGCTTGGGCGCGGGCCCGCACCGAGCTCACGGAACTGCTCAATCTCTTCAGCGGGGTGATCTCGGCGAAGGACGAGGGCAACACCGTGATGGCGTTGGGATGCCTCGAAATGGCGATGACCAAGGTCACTGCCGCGCACCGGAGCACGCGGGCGGCGCTGACCGGCACCGCAACCCCGGCTCGTCCGGTGCCGGCGGCCCGCCCGGGTGCCGGTGGCGGCGCGGCGGGCATCGGGGGCAGCGTGCGGACGGGCGGGCTGCGGGACCTGGTGCACGCGCACCTGGTCGAGTTCCCCGACAAGGACTTCACCCCCTACGAGATCGGGCGGGCGTTGGACCGTTCGTCGGGCGCGGTGGCCAACGCCCTGGACCGGCTCGTCAGCCTGGAGGAGGCGGTGCTGACGTGTGAGCGGCCCCGCCGGTATGGCCTGTCCCCCAGTTCCCAGCCCACGCCCGCCGCACCCACCGCCAACAACGCCGACGCCGACGCCGACGACTCGGACGCCGACGCGGCGTAGCCGGGTGGGCAGGCCGCCCTGACCGGGCCGCCCGGTCCGGCCCGGTTGCGGGCGGGACTCCCCTACTGTCCCGCCCGCATCGGCAACGACCCGCCCGCGCACGGCCCCCGCATCGGGCGGATGCCCCTCCCCCGCTGATCACCGGCACCCCGGCTCACACGCCGGGGGCTCACCCTCCAACCCACACCCCGCGACGGCATCGCGTCTGTTTCGCCTGCCCGAGCACCACCACGCCGCGCGCCGGCACCTCAGAAAGGGACATGTCATGGCTCACGAGATCGAGATCTTCGCCAACGGTTCGGCCGGATTCGCCGCCGCCGGCAAGCCCGGCTGGCACGGGCTCGGCTACACCGCTCCCGGCCCGATGACCGCCGAGGAACTCCTGTCGAGATCGCAGCTCGCCGGGTGGAACGTGCGCAAGGTGCCGGTCGGCCAGGTAACCGACCCGGTCACTGGCCAGCCGGTCGTCACCGATGAGGACTTCCTGGTCGTCCGAACCAACCCGGTTACCGGCGAGCCTGAGCGGCTCGGCCGGGTCGGGCGGGACTATCAGGTCCTGCAGAACGAGGACGTCACCGGCTTCCTCCAGACCCTGGTGGATGAGTCGGGGGCGATCTTCGACACCGGCGGTTCGCTGAACCACGGGCGGCGGGTGTTTGTCACCATGCGGCTGCCCGAGCCGCTCATGGTCGGCGGGTTCGACCAGATCGACCTGTACCTGGCGGCGTTCTCCCGGCATGACGGGTGGGGCGCTTTCACCACGGTCGCCACCCCCGTCCGGGTGGTGTGCGCCAACACCGAACGAGCCGCGCTCGCCAACCACGCCTCCAAGTTCACCGTCCGCCACACCGGCAACGTCGCCGGGCGCATCGCCGAAGCGCGCGAGGCGCTCAAGCTCACGTGGAAGCACGGTGAGGCGTTCGCGGCTGAGGCCGAGAAGCTGCTTGCGATCCCGATGGATGTGAAGGAGTTCCGCCAGTTCGCCACCCGCCTGCACCCGCTTCCGGCGGACGCGAAGGAGCTCGCCAAGCGCAACCACGACCTGACCATGCGGGAGCTGGAGTACCTGTTCAGCGAGGCTCCGACGCAGGAGCCGATTCGAAATACGCGGTGGGCTGCCTACAACGCGGTGACCGAGCGGCTGGACCACAAGAGCCCGGTGTTCGGCAGCCGCGACGTCGCCACCGTACGCGCCGAGCGCGCCCTGCTCGACGACCACGACAACGCCAAGATCAAGACTCGCGCCTTTCGGATGCTCGCCACGGTCTGACCGGCTGCCCGGCGCGGCCCCTCACCGGGCCGCGCCGGGCCCTCCGGCCGAACGCCGTAACCCTGCACGCGGCCACGCCGCACCCGCGCCCCCTTAGGCGGCGTGCGCATTGGAAAGCCCCCGCAGCCCCACTCCCCCTCGACCGATAGAGCCCCGCGCCCGGCGGAAGGCCCGCCGAACAACCCCGCCCACGATCACGAAGGAGAACACCATGGGTCGCCTCGGAAACCTGATCATCATCCACGCTGTCGACGCCGACTATGAGCTGGGCGAGGCCCTCATCCGGGTCAACGCCATCCAGGAGGAGGGGACGCTGGATGACCACGCCCTCGGCAAGGTGGCTGACCTCTACCACCTGAGGAGCTGGTGGCAGGAGGTCACCGACCTTACCCACGGCCGCGAGGAGAGCGTTGACGGCGGGGCCGCGCTGCTGGCCGTCCGGCACAACGCCGAGCAGTACCTGATCCTGCTCCCTGCCCGCACCCACGCTTCTGCCTTCGCCTTGGCCATGGCCGAATCACGCCGTGCCGCCGCCCAGAAGTTCCTGCACGCGACCCGCCCGCTGGCCGACGCGCTGACCCTGCCACCCGCGCGGGCCAACCGTCCGGCCGACAACCCGCCTGCCAGCCGCGCAGCCGCCGCCGGAGTTGTGCGGGCGGCGCGGGAAGACGCGGCCGGCCGATACCGGCCCTAGCGCCAGCCCGGCCAGCCCGCTTGCCTGCGCCGCCCGCCCGGGCGCGGAGGCGGCACTCCGCCGCGAGACGGCGGCGCTAAGCCCTCACCTCTCACGTCCACCGGCTCTGAGCCACCAACGAAAGGAACCCCGCATCATGAACGACCGCCAGCAGCCTGGCCACCCGCCACCGACCAGCGGAGTGGTCGGCGACACCTCCTCACTTGGGCAGGCGTGCTCCTCGATCGACGAGCTCATCAGCTTGACAATCACCACCGCCCGCCACACGCACTACGCGGCAGCGGCCGAGGCGGTGATCGCCCTGCAGAACGGCCGGTTCCTCGGCGGCGAGCAGTTGTTCACCGCCGTCTACGCCCAGACCACACGAGCCTGGTGGGACCTGGTCGACGGCGAGATCACCCACAAGAAGCTGACCTGCGAACACGCGGTGGTGCGGGTGCGCTCCTGGGCCCGCCACTTCCTGACCAAGGAGGCCCCGGCCGCGCGGCCGGGAACGCTGTTCGAGCACGCCCTCGCCCACGCCGCCCGCATGGCCGCCCGCGACTTCCTCGCCACGAGCAGCCAGCTCCTGATCCATCGCAAGGTCCAGTCCGGCGGCGGCACCGACGCCCCGGCACCGGGCACGCCCTGCGCCCGCGACACCCCCGACAGTTCGCCCGCGACCCCGCCCACGCCGGGGGTGCCCTCATCCACGGCGAACACCCCGTGAACGGCCAACTGGCCACGTCAGCGCCGCCCGGCACTGACGCCCGCACCCCACGAAAGGACAGCCCTATGCGGAACCCGCACCACCCCCACACCCCGAAACCCGCGCCACCAACCCCGGCCCCGTCTCCGGTTCTCGGCCGCCCTACCAGCGGCCCGGCTTCCGGCGCGGCACTGTCGGTGGAGGGGGTCATCGAGCAGGCCCGCGAGATGCGCCAGCACAACGCCGAGGACATCGGGCGACGGCTGGGCCGGGGCGAACGGCTGACCGCCGAGCAGCTCTACGACAGCCTGCACGCCCAGACGCTCGCGACGTGGTGGCTGCTCGTCGACCGGCATATCCAGCACGCCTGTGGCGGTCGGGGTCGGACCACGGAGCAGATGGTGGCCAGGTATGTCGCCTGGGTCAGCCCCTACCTCGAGGAGGACACCGTCGCGCCCGATGTGGCCCTGTCGGTGGAGGTCCTCGGGCCGGATGTCGAGCGCGAGTTCGCTCTCGCCCACTTCGATCGGGCTATGGCTCTGATCCGGCGAGACGCGGCCCGAACCTTCATGGCTCAAGTCAAGAACCTCGTGCCGGCCTGCACCGAGCAGATTCCGGCCCATTCGAACGAGCAGGAGATGACCGCATGACCCAGCACAGCACGCCCGACGGCCGCGCCCTCGATGCCGCCTCGACGGCGATCCCGGACAAGCCTGCGCCGGGCCGGGAGCGCCGTCCGCAGGTGGAGTTCTTCCAGATGCTGGCCTGGCGATGGAACGTCACCGCCGCCAAGAAGTTCGCACGGGGCCGGGAAGCGGAGGGCCGGATCACCCCGAGGGAGTGGTCGGGCATGCTTCACCTGGTCGCCATCGACACCGAGCACGCCGCGAAGGTGGACATGTCCGAGCCGCTGATCGTGATCACCGTCCCCGGTAGCGGGATGCTGATCATCGACGGCTGGCACCGCCTCTACAAGGCGCTCGACACCGGCGTCCCCGAGCTGGCGGCCGTAGTCCTCACGACCGAGGAGGAACGGGCCTGCCGGATCTTCGGCGGAGAACCCCACGACGAGGACGACGGATGCGAAGACAGCGAGGAGGAGTACGGCGCTAGCTGATCCGGTGATGTAGGAGGCATGCCCCGCCCAGCACAATCACAGTGCGCTGGCCGGGGCATACCGCCTTCACCACCGGATCACCCCGACGCGTGGGCTGCTTGGACCAGCGAGAAACATAACTCAAGGCTGAGGGCGCTCACGTCCGTCACAAGTTCCTTAGACGCTGGCGAGGAGGCGGGGCGTGATCGTTGTGACAAGGCTCCGGGGGTGGTGGGTGTGGCCGATCAAGCGGAGGACGGACTCGACGGGAGTCAGGTAGTCGCGAAGGCTGACCTCGTCGATATGCGACAGGGTGGGGTCGTGGGGCCGGTTGCGGTTGTGCAGGTCGACCAGTCCGGAGCTGTCGAGGCAGTAGTAGAGCTCGCTTTCGAGCCATGCGGCTTCGCTGCTGTTCAGCGTTTCGTCGTCGTTGGAGGCGTAGCGGATGAGCAGCGCCCGATACCAATGGTCACGCTCTTTGACCTGCTGCAGCACCCGACGGCGGAGGCCGGGATTGGTGGCTTTGCCGACGTAGGCTCCCCACCGGCCTTCGCTGTCGGGGCGGTCGAGAAGGATGTATGCGCCGGGCACGTTCCAGCCGCGATCGAGGCGCCTGGCGTGATTGCGCTCGAGCAGGAGCATGTCGGCGACTTTGTGCTTGGCTCGGAGCTTGATCGGTTCGTCGAGATCTTCGGAGAGGCTGACGACGAGTGGGAATGGGGCGGGCCGGACAGTGGACATGGGGGCTCCTTCACCTAGAGATGCTGGAGATCTCCCGCCCAGTATCGGTTACATCGCTCTGCGTGACCGCGAGTTTCCAAAAAGGGGTAAGCCGCTCACCTGCGGATCTACGGCCGATACGACGTCAGGCTCTGCTGTCACCATGCCAGCGTCGGATGGATGGGCCCCATGGGCCGGGCGGCTGTGATCCCGGCATGGCGTTCCGCGCCCATCCCCGGAGCGGATCGCCGCCCCGACGCTACCGGTCCCGTGAGCGGGGCTAGCGCGGGTCGGGATGGCCGGTGGGTGCGTGGGCGGCCGGGCGGGTGAACCCGATGAGGTCTCGGCGCTGGTAGGTGTCGATTTGAACGACGGTCCGTTCGTTGGGGGCGTGAATCATCCGGCCGCCTCCGATGACGAGGCCCACGTGTCCGGGCCCGTCTGCTTCCATCCGGAAGAAGGCGAGGTCTCCGGGCTGCTCCTGGCCACGCGGGATGGGCGGCCCCCACCGCCATTGGTCGGCGGCGACGCGCGGGATCGTGATCCCGGCGGCCTGGTAGGCACGCATGGTGAGCCCGCTGCAGTCAAAGGAGGCCGGCCCTTCGGCTCCCCACACGTAGGGTTTGCCGAGCTGGGCGTGGGCGTAGGCGATAACCGCCGCCACACGTTCAGCGGGGATGAGGGCGACGCAGGTTCCCGCCAGCGCGTCAACGACGCTCTGAGCGAGAGGCTCCCATGGGGCGTAGGCGTCAGGAAAGCCGGATCGCTGCACCGCTTGAGCGGCGCGGGTGAGCGGGAGCTGCTCCCAGCGCGGCACCTTGACCAGGTGGTCGTAGAAGGTGCCGGTCGCGTAGCGGGGGTCGAGGATCTGCTCGCGTGTCCCCCACCCTTGGGAGGGACGTTGCTGGAAGAGGCCGAGTGAATCGAGGTGCCCGTAGGTCAGGTTGCGGAGCTTGGATTCCTGCAGGGCGGTGCCGATGGCGATGACGGCTGCTCGTGCTGGCAGGCCGCGCTCCATCGCGATCTGCACGATGAGCGCCGCGTGGGTCTGCTGCTCGCTGTCCAAGGTCAACGTGGAGGCGACGGTAGTGACCGGTGGAGCCGCGACCGGCCGGCTCGCCGTGCTGCTCGCCGTCGTGGCGGGTGTGATCGCGCAGGCCACGCCGCCGGGCGTTGCGGAGCCGGTCAGGATGCTGGTGGCGGCTGCGAGAAAGGCCAAGACGATGAGCAGCAGGAGGACGGCGCCGGCCGCGGCGGCCTTCACCTGTTCGTCTTCTCCTCGTCGCTGAAGATGCGGTCGAGGAAGGCGGTCTCGTCCTGGGCGGTGTCGGGTGGTTCGGGGATTGCGCCGAGGGTCAGGTGGGGCCAGCCGCCGGCGAGGTCGGCCAGTCGCATGCGCTCGCGGCTGGCGTGTGGGGGGATGGGCAGCCAGCAGGGTCCGGCCGGGCCGTCCTCGAGCTCGGTTTGCACGGCGGTGGCAATCGGCAGGTCAGCGGTGGTGATGAGATTGCGGAGGTTGGTCTCGCGGGTGCGGCTGGGCAGCCAGAACAGGATCGGGCTGTTGACCCTGGTGGTGTCGGCGAGGTCGGCGTAGGCGGCGAGTTTGTCGGTGACCTTGGCGAGGGTCATGCTGCCGGTGTCGTGTTCAAGGAAGAAGTCGATCTGGTGGCCGTCTTCCATCCAGCAGCCGTAGGCGTCGGGCCGGGGCCGATCGCCCCACATCTTCAGGCACTGCTTCTCCGACAGCCAGGCTCGCAGGTGGCTGTCGGGGCGGTGTCGGGCCAGGTGGGCGAGGGTGACGAAGAAGTCGTTGACGCCGATGTGGTGGCCGCGCTTAGACGACAGGGCGGGCGACATGGCTCGGTCCGCGTCGTAGCCCAGCTCTTTGACCGTGGTCTGGTCGCGCAGAGCGAGGACTTCGGCTCCGGCCCGGCCCAGGACCCAGTGGTTCGGGTGGGAGCCGGTGGGTGTCCAGGGCCGGGCGGAGGCGATCATGCCGAGCTTTCGCAGGATGCCCAGGCGGCGGCGGGCGGGCTGTGGCTTGGTGAAGAACAGCTTCTCCAGCTGGTGGGTGGTCAGCACGCGGTGGTGGTAGAGGTGTTCCAGAATCCGGTAGTCGCGCGGGGTGAGGCGGGCGGCGGCGTAGGCCATAGCGGCAGCGTCGAAGCGGGCCAGGCGGAGCGGGATACGGGTGACGGACACGACGGACCTCCAAGGCGAGGCGGATACAGGCGGTGTGGCCGGGCGGGCGGCTGGCCGAGGGCAGGATCAGTCAGTCGAGTTGCTCGTCGCGGGCTGCTGGCCGGCTGTGGAGGGTGGGGCGCAGGTCCGGCTCGACGCGGACCTTGCGGGCCGTGCGGGCCGTGCGGGCGCGTGGCCGGGGGGCACGGCTGGGCTGGGTGAACTGCTCGCGGGATGCCTGCCGGATCGCCTCCTGCCGTCCTTCGCCCGGTGCGGGCAGGGGCCTGGTGCGCAGGGTGAACGCGGAGGTCTGCTGCCCGTCCACCACCAGGCGGGCGGCGGCTTGGTAGGCGCCCAAGTGGGTGAGGTCGTGCGGGGTGAGCAGCGGTGCGGTGTGGTGTTTCAGCTCGTTGGCGTCCTTGGGTGAGGTGTTGAAGTACACCTTGTTTCGGGCGTCGGCCGACAGGGCTTCGCGCAGGTCCGCCGGTAGCTGGTCCAGGTGCTGGTGGGCGAGCACCAGGGAGAGCCGGTAGCCGCGCGCCTCGGCCAGGACGTCGTTGATATGGCCGGGCAAGTTCAGGAAGTTGTGGCACTCGTCGATCACCAGGCAGGCGTCCGGCCGGTCGGCCTCGGCGAGGCCGGAGCGGCGGGTGGTGGCCTGCCAGGTGTGGGCGAGCAGGATGGAGCCGAACAGGCGGGCGGCGTCGTCGCCGAGGATGCCCTTGGGGAGCCGGGCGAGGACCAGTCCGCCGCGGTCGAGGAGCTGCCCGATGGGGACGGTGGTGTCCGGGCTGGCCAGTGCCTGGCGGACGAACGGCCGTAGGAGGACGGCGCGCAGCTTGTTCATGACGGGGCCGATGACGGTGGCTTGTCCGGCGGGGGTGAGTGCTTCGTAGGAGTCCCAGAATCCGGCCAGCAGCTCGTCGTGTAGTTCGCCTGTGGTCCGGGCGCGAAAGGCTGAATCGGTCAGCAGCTTGGGGACGTCGGCCAAGGTCGCCTTGCAGCCCAGGACGCTGGTCAGGGTGAGGCAGGTGGAGCGGAGCAGGTCGTCGACGCGTGGTCCCCACGCTGTGGAGAAGCAGCGGTGGAAGATGGTCACGACGGAGTCGACGGCGAAGGCGGGGTCGGGGCCGGCGAGGATGTTGATCGATGGCGGCGGGGCCGGGTCCTGGGGGTCGAACACGACCGTCTTGCCGACGGCTCTCGCGGGGAGCCGGTTGAGGATGTCGGTGATCAGGTCGCCTTTCGGGTCGATGATCAGCGCGCCTCGGCCTGCCTGCGCGTCGGCCAGGACCACGTTCGCGAGGAGGGTGGATTTGCCGACGCCGGTGCCGCCGAGCACATGGGTGTGGTGGCGCCCGTCGGCCACGGGTAGCGCGATGGGGCGCTGTGGGCCGCTGTCGGCGTCGCCCAGGATGCGGGCCGTACCGGCCGCCGTGGTGCGGGGTATGGCCGGTGGCGGAGCGACGGGGCGGGCTCCAGCGCGGGTGACGCCGGGGGCGTCGATGTCCCACGGCAGGTGGGCGAGCGCGGCCAGCTCGGCGACCGACAGCAGGTAGCTGTGGTCGAGGCGGCGCGAGCTGATCGCGCGGCCGGGCCGCATCAGGCGTGCTCGGCGCAGGTACTGGTGGCTGTTGGTGAACAGGGCGAAGACGCCGGCCAGCGTGTGGGCTTGACCTCGCAGCCACCTGCGGACCAAGTCACGAGGGGTCGAGCCGGAGCGTGCGCTGTCCGGCTGGCTGTTCTCGGCCGTGGTGGTGGAGGTGGGGTGGCGGCTGGTGGAGACGGCGTAGCGGATCGCCACCTCGTAACGCGGCTGACCGGCCTTTTCCAAGATCGCACGGACCTGCTCAGCTCGTTCGGGAAAGTCGCGGGCCAGCTCGCCGGGCCGATGCTCGCGATGGCCGGCCGGCATGGGCAGGACGGCGTCGAAGACGCGGCCGACGTGGGTGCGGCTGCCGCCGCCGCGTAGGTGGGCGGCGGCGCGGTAGGCGTGGCGCAGGCGGCGGCCGGTGGAGGGGCGGGCCAGGATCTGCACGACGGCGTGTTCGCCTTCACGCAGTCCGCTCATGGCCTCCAGCAGGGAGCGGGCGGGGTCGTGGTCGTGGTTGGTGGTGAGGGGGAAATGCTCGGGCGCGGCGAGTACCAGGCGTCCGCCCGCGACCTGCGCGCCTTTGGGCAAAGGCGAGGTGGCCGGTGAGGTGGTGGTGGTCGCGCCCGGCCAAGCGGCTTGGACGGCTTTCTCCACGATGCCGGGCGGTACGGTGCCGGGCACCCACAGCTGGATGCGGATTCCGGCGTTGCTGCCGTGGTACTCCCACACCAGGTGCGGCTGCCCGGTGAAGATGCGAGCCCATGCGGGTCGCAGCAGGCCGACCAGCTGCCGCCACAGCACCAGCGCCCCTTCGGGGTCGCTGCGCGGTGGGGAGGAGATCTCGATCAGCCGGGCCTGCGGGGTCATGTCGGCGTGGTGGGCCCAGCCGAGCAGGTAGCTGACGGCGGCGGCCACGGACCAGATGACGGCCAGGACCAGGGCGATACGCGGTCCGTGGGCGAGGGCGAACTCGGGCAGCCGGGCCGGCAGCTCGGCCAGGAAATCCAGGGCCTTCTGGACGTCGTTCTCGTCGATCCCGCACAGCAGGCACGGACTCTCAGCGTCTGTGACGGTCGGCTTCACAGCGGATCGGCCTCCTCATCCCCGGGGCCGCCGGTCTCGGGGAAGCCGGTCGACGCGTCCGCCGGCGCGGGCTGTTGATGGGACTCGGCGAGCTGATCGAGCTGGGCCAGCTGGGCAGGGTCGGTGGTGACCAGCGCTGCCTCGGTGGGTGAGGCGATGATGTGGAAGGCAGCTCGGCTGGCCGGCCCAGCGATCAGAAGCGCCTCGCCTCGCTCCGCGGTGAGCAGGAACTGCCGCTCGCCATCGGTCAGATCGAACGCGTCGCCTACGGCGCCGATGGCTTGCGGCGCCTGCCGGAGCAGCACCTGGTTGGCGGCGTTGGCGACAATCGCCTGCCCCAGTTCCGACCCGAGCAGGTCGGCGGCGTCCTGGGTGATGACGGCGAGTCCAGCCCAGTGCTTGCGGGCCGCTTTCGCCATCCGGAACAGAAACCGTGCCCCTTCTGGCTCTTTCATCAGAAGCCAGGCTTCGTCCACCACCACGAGGCGCTTTCGGCGCTCACGCGGGTTGGCCACCCGGCGCCAGATGGCGTCCAAGGCCAGAAGGGTGCCGACCGCTTTCATCTCCTCGGGCAGGTCCCGCAGCGAGAAGACGGTGAGGTGCCCGGAAGGGTGGGTGGTGGTGGGGCCGTCGAACAGCTCGCGGTAGGAGCCCGAGACGTAGGGGGCGAGCTGGGCTGCCAGATCCGTCCCGGCCTCTCCCCCGCCCCCGGTTCGGATAAGGGCAGCGACCAGATCGGCGAGCAGCGGGGCGGGCCGGGTCCAGGTAGCCGGGTCGCGCGTGATCCCGGCAGCCTCGTACGTGGCCAGGATCGCCGAGTCCAAGACGGCGCGGGCCGGGGCGGTGAGCTGGCCCCCGAGCATGGTGGCGATCAGGGTCTGCAGGAACATCGCCCGGCGGGAAAGCACGTCGTCTCTCGGGCCTTGGCTGGCGGGCAGGTCGAACGGGTTCCATCGGACTTCGGTGGCCCCCAGGTGCAGGCAGGTGCCGCCGACCGCGCGGGCCAGGCGTGCGTATTCGTCTTCGGGATCGACGACGGCGACCTCGACCCCCTGGTAGAGGAGCCGGAGGGTTTCGAGCTTGGTGAAGAAGCTCTTACCCGCGCCGCTTCTGGCGAGGATGACGGAGTTGTGGTTGTCCTGGGCGTAGCGGTCCCAGAGCACGACGCCGGAGCCGGTGGCGCTCAGCCCATACAACACGCTGCTCTCGCCGATCTCGGAGGTGAGGTCGGGTGAGGTGAAGGGGAAGGCCGCCGCGAGCGCGATGGTGTCGAAGGTGCGTGTCAGGTTCAGGGAGTCGACGCCGAGCGGCAGCGTCGTCGTCCACCCCTGCAAGGCGCGGAAGGTTGCTGGTTGGGCGTCGAGCAGGAGCGAGGATGCCAGCGCGCGGACGCGTTCGACCTCGGCGGCCAACTCCTGCTCGGTGGGTGCGTGGAGAGTGAGGTAGAGGCCGACTTTGAAGAGGCGGCCGTGGCCCCGGGCGAGGCTGTCGGCCAGATCGGTGGCGTCATCGGCGGCGGCCTCGGCTCCGAAGTCGGCCAGGCGGCCGTGTTGGGCATCGGATCGGCTGGCCGACTCCAGGCGGGCGAGTTGGCGGCGCAACCGCATGGCCGCGACCTGCTGCGGGATGGGTTCGATGTGCAGGGACACGTCGAGGTGGCCGGGGTAGGTGAGGAGCGGTTCGAGCCAGCCCGCGCCGACTTCGCGTGGGTAGCCGGTGACGGCGAACGAGGTAGTGACAGCGTCGGGCAGGGTGAGAGTGCGCACGCCGACCTGGACAGCAGCCGGTCGGGTCAGCGGGCTCGGCTCCCGGTGGCGGGAGCGGCGGCGAAGCTTCACGGGAGGCTCCTGGGCGAGGTGATGAGTTCGTCGGGCAGGGCTTGGCCGGCGGGGAGCCAGGCGCCGGGGTCGAGACACTCGGCGAGAGCCCGGGCGGCTTGGTCGGCGTCCAGGACGCGGGTGGTGAGGCCGAGCGCTGCCAGGGCGCGTTCTGCTTCGGCGGCGCGGCGCAAGACGACCGCGGCCGAGGTGTCGCGCCGTACCGTCCGGCGGCCCCTGCTGGCGGCGGGGTGGTCGCGAAGCACGACGAGGACCTGCCGGGTCAGCAGCTCGCGGGAGGTGTTCAGATCGGCCAGGTAGCCGGCATGCTCGCGGGCGGCCGAGGCCAGCGCCGGGTCAGGTAGACCGCCGGCCTGGGCCTGGATGGTCTCGATGAGGTGGGTCAGGTCGGCCGGCCGGGCTCGGGCGAGGAGCTGCACGGGTGCTTCGAGCGAGTTCAGCCACCGCCCGAACCCGCCGACCAGCGCGGCCTGCTCTCCGGTGGTGCGCAGATGGAAGGACAGAGTGCCGGTCTCCACCAGAACGGCGACTCCCCCGTCGGCGAGTTCGAGTGCGCCGTCGGTACGGATCGCCTTCACCGGCAGCCGGAGCGGCGCGGGCAGCTTGCCGCGCAGGCGGCACCACCGAGGCGGTTCAGCGACCCCGTCCGGTGCGGCGACCAGACGCTTGCCGGCCCGGCCGTGGAGCAGAGCGGCCAGGGCGAACCGGTCCAAGGTCAGCCCGTCCCTGCGTCCGAGGGCGATCGCCAGCCCCAAGGCGAGAAGCGGGAGCAGGATCGCGACCAGGATGATGACGGGCAGCAGCTGGTGGAACAGGTAGTAGACGGCGGCCGCGATGCCGCCGGTCAAGGCGACGATGAGGAACTGGCGGAGAGTGAGCCCGTAGGCGATCTTGTCGGGCTGGTTGATATCGGCGGGAATGCGGGCCAGCAGCGGCGGCGGTTCGGCGTCGTGTCTCATCGGTCCCCCTGTTTCGGCTGGCGCGGGGTACGGCGGGGCGGCGGATCGAGCCGCAGGCGAAGCTGGCCGGGCCGGGGTGGCCGGGTGGGCATGCCGGGCAGCCGGTCTTGCACCCAGGGTGGGCGGGGCCGTATCCACGTCCCGGCCCCCGCAAGCGCAGGCGGAGCTGAGGTCGCTGCCGTTGCACCGGGTGGCGCGGGCACGCGCGGGACGCGAGTGACCGCGAACGGCAGCGCGAGCTGCTTGCCCTGGCGGGCCCGCCGGGCTGAGGCAGCCGCCGCTTGCGGGGCGGGCGCAGGCGGATCGTGTGCGGGCAGATTGAGCGGGAGTTCGAGCTGTTGCCAGGAAGGCGAACGACTGGGCATGGCGGTTCCCGTCGTAGAGCTGCTGGTCGATGTCGTGGAGCCGGGACGCTCGGGCGTGCGGCGGCCGACCGGCTTCCGGCTGCTGCCGGGCCCAGCTTCGCCTTTGGCCGATCTGCCGCCCCGGCTCCTGGCTGCAGCGGCGGTCTTTCCGGCTGCGGTGGTGGACTTGCTTGCGGCGGTAGGGGTGCGGGCCTGACCGAGGGCGCGGACGGCACCGAACGACTTGTAGACGATGACGGCCTTGACGAGGCGTTTCAGCATGTGGGGCTGGCCCTGCTGCCAGATCGTCCGGGCCACCCAGCCGGGGATCTTGATCAGGATGAACAGGATGCCGATCACCAAAAGCGCGTCCAGCGCCTTGTGGGCGCCGGACCGGGCGAGCGCCTCGACGCCGTCGCGCAGGCCGGGGTCTGCGGGCTCGGCCAGGGAGTAGGCGTCGGTGGAGTCGGTGAGCAGCAACTTGAACGCCAGGATCAACCCGAGCGCTTGCAGGACCTGGATGGCCAGCAGCCCGAAGAAGCTGCGCCACCACAGCTTCGCGATGCCCTCGGTCTGCGGGAGCGCGTGACACAGGAGCGCGAGCGGCGCGGCGATGATGACGAACAGCAGCAAGGTGATGCGCATCAGGCCGATGAAGGCCAGCAGCAGCCCCATCAGTACTGCCGTGCCGACGAGCAGCACCAGGAAAAGCACCGTGCCGATCGGGTCTTTGATCAGGCCGTCGACCTTGGCCGCGAGGAGGTTCCCGGCGCGGGTGGGGTCGACGCCGTCGCCGAGCAGGGCGGTGACCATGGCGTTGGTGAGTTCGATGGCGTACTGGCAGATCGGAAGCGAGGTATTCAAGGTGATCACCGCGACGATCAGGCGCGGGACGACCTCCCCCGGTGTGGTCGAGATACCGGAGGTGCTGCCGTGGGCCATGACGATCACGCCTGCGGCCAGCACCATCAACGCCAGCAGCGCGTTCGCGACCTGCCGCACATGTCCGGCCAGTTCCTGAACGCGGGCCAGCATCGACGGCGGCGGGGCGGCGAGCAGGACGCTGCCGACGGTGACGAAGGCGGGATTGATCGCATCAGCGACCAGGCTGGTGAACCAGCCGTTCATCGCCTGGTTGAGCTTGCACCCGGCGTCCATCCACCCGCACTCCTGCGCCTCGCCCGTCGCCGGCGGCGGGATCGGCGTAGCGGGTGGGGCGGGTGGAGGCCACGTCACCTGTGCAGACGGGACCGGGCTCGGGCCTGGAGCGGGCGAGGATGAGGGGGCGGGATCGGCCCGAGCAGGAGCGACAAGCAGGCCGGGCGCGCTCGACACGGTGATGGCGAGCAACGCCAGAATGACGCCGGCACGGCGCAGCCGGTGTCGTGCCCGGCTGAAGCATCGCCGCCAAGACGGGAGACGGATCATTCCGCGCCCACGATGCCTTTGAGAATCGTGACGAGGAGCGGGGCCAGGGCGGCGATGCCGTAGCCGAGCGCGGCGTAGCGCAGGCCCTTCTTGGCCGCCTCGACTTCGCCGGGGTCGCCGCCGGCCAGGATGTAGCGGACTCCTGCGACGGTGAGGAAGAGCGTCGCCAGGGCCACCAGCAGTCCGACGATGACATTGCGGAGATTGTCGATCACCGTGTTGAGCGAACCCGGCGCGGCCAGGGCATGCCCAAGGGCGTGGTCGGGGGCGTGGTGTGCGGCGAGGCTGGTGGCCGCGTGGGCGAGGGCGTGGTCGAGCAGGACGCCCAGGACGATGCCTCCCGACAGGGCGAGAGCGAGCAGGGCGATGGTCAGGCTGTGGAGCGGTGCTGAGGTGGTGCGGCGCGGGCGGGACAAGGGCTTCCTCCCGGAACATCTGGCGCTAGCCGTACGGCGGCGGATGGGAAGGCGGCGCGGAGTTGGCGGGCTCGGCGGCGGGCCGGCGGGCGTCCTCCTTCGAGGTGCGGAGCTGGGCCGGGGTGACAGGGACCGGTGACCAGGAGCGGCTCCGACTGCCGACCGCGCCATCCTCCGCGCTGCCTTAACAGGTAAAAGACCTGGCCGAAGAGCTGAGTTGGGACATCGGCGCCAGGCGGTTTGGGGCGATCTTTGCTCGCCTGCTCGGCTGGCGGCCCGCCCAGCCGCTACTGGTTGCGCTTGAGGAATGCCTGGTGGAGCGCAGCTTCGGCGCGCTGGCGTCGCTTGAGTGCGGTGCAGTAAAGCAGCCCTCGGCGACGGCAGTAGGAGGTGAGCGGGATGCCCTCCAACCGGGTGAACTGGATCAGCTCCGCCGCGGCTTCGGAGATGATCCCGTCTGCGACCGCCTGGTCGAGCAGGAGGTCGGAGTGGCCTGCCGGATAGGCCAAGGCGTGGCTGCTTCCGGCGCGCTCGATCGACTCGGGGTCGTCCAGCAGCCTGGGCGGCTCGACGGCCACGATGCGCAAGACGGCGAGCTGGGTCATGCGTGAGAGCCGCAGCAGCGGATGGGACCAGGTCAGCTTCACCCGGGTGACGGCCTCCATGTAGGCGGCCAGGACCTCGGCTTCGAGGTCTTCGCGGTCGATGCGCCCGGACGGGGTCTTGCCGACGAGGGCGCCGACAAGGCGGCGCAGCATCGGGATCGCCAGGGCGACGGCGGCGACCATCCACGCGTTCCGGTGGGCGCGGGCCTGGGCGAGAAGGTGCCGCCAGACGTAGTCGCGGGTGGCACGCGAGCACGACGGGTGCAGCAGGATCTGGCGCAGTTCGTTCAACGGGATCGGCCGGGCCGGTAGCCCTTGCCCGAGGGCGGCCCCGTCGATGGACAGCGGGGCCGGGCCGCACATCAGCAGTTCGAAGGCGTGCTCAGCCACGTCCAGCGGCAGGGAACCGGCGGCGATGGCCGCCGGTGCGCTCGCACTGTCCGGCGCGGCCGCCGTGATGGACGGGGTGGTGGCCGAGGTGATGGGTGAGGTGGTGTCCGCAGAGAGGTGGACCGAGGTGTGGAACATGCGACGCTCCCGAGGAAGAGATTCGGTTCGGACGTCGCTATCCGCTCAGAGCGCCTGGGCAGGAACCGGGCAGAAAATGATCAGACGCCGGGCAGGGTAAAGATCATTTCAGCGTTGCCCCAATCCACCGAACCCCGCATGACCTGCAGAAACATCAGGCAGCGATCCATGTAGCCACCCGGCGGCGGGGGCCAGGATTCCCGTCATAGCGCACCGAAAGTCCCTTTGACCTGCGACAACGAGACGAAGGCCAAATTCTCGGGTCAAGCTTGCGCCAGGCGGGCGCCCCAGGCCGGCCTGTGAGGCTCGCCTTGAAAGTGGGGCCAAGTGCCGCAGGCGCTATCGGATACGCCTGAGAGCCTCACTCACGATCGGGCTAGAGCCTGTACGGAGTTGAGATCAGAGGGATTGCCTGCGGTCTGCTTGGTGGCCCTGGTAGGTGTTCGCCATGGCACGCGGAGACGTCACCGACGAGGAGTGGTCCCTGATCGAGCCTCACCTGCCCTTGGGTGAGCGAGGTCCGATCCCGGATCTGCGGCAGCAGTTCAACGCGGTGATGTGGCGGTTTCGGACCGGCAGTCCGTGGCGGGATGTGCCCGCTGCGGACTACGGGCCCTGGTCCACCGTTTATGACCGGTTCCGTTCGTGGGCGGTGAGCGGCGTGTTCGAGCGCCTGATGGAGGCGATGATCGCCGAGGCTGCGGCTCGTGGACAGGCCGGTCTCGACGTGGTGAGCGTGGACTCTGCGACGGCCCGCGCCCACCACCACGCCGCGGGAATGGCCTTGCACAGCGAGCTGGCCGCAGCGCTGCATGAGGCCGCCGAGCAGGAAAAGGGGCTGCGCCAAAGGGGCAAATCGCCAGTGACGGTGACCCGGGCGATGACGCAGAGCGGGACGAACGCCGACGGATGCGACGCCGGCATCGCTTCCGGCTGAAGGTGGCCAAGCTGGGCCGCTCGCGGGGTGGCCTGACCGGCAAGGTGCATCTGGCGGCCGACCGGCGATGCCGTCCGCTGTCCTTCGTTCTCACCCCTGGACAGGCCGGTGACAGCCCGCAGTTCCGTGCCGTGCTGGAGCGCATCAGGATCCGCCTGCCGATCGGTCGACCGCGCACCCGGCCGGACGCGGTGGCCGCCGATAGGCCTACTCCTCCCGTGGCAACCGCGCCTATCTGCGCCGGCGCGGGATCAAGGCGGTCATCCCGGAGAAGGCCGACCAGGCGGCCCACCGCAAGAAGCGTGGCTCCCGCGGTGGCCGGCCGGTCGGTCATGATGCCGAGCTCTACAAGCAACGCAACACCGTGGAGCGATGCATCAACCGGATCAAAGAGTGGCGTGGTCTGGCCTTCCGCTTCGACAAGACCCCCGACAGCTATCTCGCCGGCCTGTACCTACGCGGGGCCATCCTCTGGCTCCGCAGCCTCCGCCCAGCCTGAAGATCCGAACACCGTACAGGCTCTAGTAGAGAGGCCCTGGCCCTGATAGGTCGACCCAGCCGAAGTAGTCGATCACTGAGAGGACGCCGATGAAGAGGCCACAGAACATGCACAGGAAGGCCGCTCCGAGAATCCATTCAAACTCTCCGAAGAAGGCGTCGATGAGGGCGTAGGCAACCCACAGCAATGCTCCTACGCCGAAGGCGCCGAGCGTGAACCAGAGCCCCATGGAGTCTCTTTCGGTCGATTCGTATAGATATGTACCCGCCCCTAGGGCTTGTTGAGCAGTCCGAGTGTGCGTTTTGCGGACATTGTTCTGTGGCGGTGTGGTGAGCGAGAGGAAGCGGTGCTCAGCCCGCGCGCTTGTCCCGATGCTGGAGCCGGTCCCCGGCCCGTGTGACGATCACCGCGAGGGTGTACGGCGGGAAGTGCACGGCGTGCTCACCGCTGATGTGCACGTCCAGCCCGTACAGCACGCAACTGGCGGTCAGCGCGGCTACCTCCTCACCCTCCGGGTCGTAGGGCTCGGTCACCACGGCGAGCAGGTGACCGCCTCTCCACCAGGTAATGCCGTGATCCAGGAGCTTGTAGTCGATGCCGCAGCCCAGGTCCCGGTGGGCGGTGTAGTCCGCCAGCCGTTTGGGGTGGCGGAGCATGCAAGGGCGTCGCCACGACTTCACCTGGATGCCGAGGTCGCGCTTCAGGCGGCGTGTCCGGGCTGTACGGCCGTCGACGAACTCGTGGGCCTTCCTTCGCTGCTTACGCACCTCCTCCATGCCGTCGCCGGGCGTGGAACGCGTCGCCGTTCACTCGCCTGGACGGCTCAACCTCTCGTCCGCCGACTCATGCACCGCCAACGGGCACGTTGTACACGCGGCCCTGGGTAGCGAACCACTCCTCGTCGAGGAAACGGCCGGTCATTCGCCCCACGATGGCGAGGAAGGAGTCTGCCAGCAACTCTTCGCTGGCTTCGCCGGCCGTACCGCGAGGAAGGCCCACGGAAACGCTGGAATCTGAGCAATCAGCTTGTCCCCCTGACAGAAAGAGAGGTCGTGGAGGCCATCGATATCCCAGGTCCAGCTAACTTCAAGGAGCCGCCGGGCGCCGGGGATGACCCCCTCGGGTACTGCCTGCAGCTCCATCGAGCAGATGACTACCGACCACCCTGGGCTATGCGGGCCAATCCAGAGGTCACTCGGGTCGTAGATGTCGACGGCATTCGACATGTCGGCAGCAGCCGTTGCCAGGTCTTGATCCCGGCGAGACGCCGGATCGAGTCTTAGCAGGGTGGCCAGCTCGTCGAGATCGCCTCTCTCGATCCAGTAGCCGCAGAACGCTTCTCCGAACCCATGAGCTGCTAGAAGATCGTACTGATTTTGGTCTGGAAACGTGCCTGCTGGATCGATCACTGTTCTGGTTCCATTCACTGAAGTATCCGAGAGTCGGTGTTCCTGAACTCTTCGTCACATTTCCGGGCTCGCTCCCAGGGACGCGAACCAGAAGATGCTTGCGAGAATCAGCAGGCCGAGAATGCCGAAGAAGACAGCCACCGCCTTCCGGCTGCTCACGAAGGCGATGATCGCAACGAGCAGAGGGACGCCCGGCAAGAAGACTCCCAGCGCGGTAAGCCACTGCTCGAAGGTCAGAACCGCGGACCACCGCTCCAAGGCACTCCGAGCATCTACGGGGACCAGGGTGCCGTCCGGTCGGCGCCCAACCACCGGCGTGGGATCGGCAAATCCTGCGAACACAGTCAGCACGAAGAGGAAATGGGCGCCCAGAATCCAGCCTGCCGTGAGCGCAACGATGGGGATCTCACCCCGCCGGCTGCCTCGGCGAGCACGGGCCGCATCCTCCCCTGCCGGTTCGTCCATGCTTGTTCGTCGCACGGTAGGCGCCGAAAGTTGCGCCAGCGCGGCGTTCGTGTCGTATCGGTGACCTGCCGCACTCACAAAACTCCGCCACCCGGCCGCGCGGGTGTCTGCCAAGCCTCTCCTTCATCCGCGCTGGCCCAAGGACGCGAACTCCGGCATAAGGAACAGCGTCAGCAGGGTGAGCACCAGGAAGGAGAAGGCCATAACCGCACGGCTCGTTATGGCGGCAATGAGCATGATCAGCGCTGGTGCGCCCACGGTGAAGAGGCCCGCCATCCTGGCCCACGGCACCTCCGATGCGGGCTCGACGGATGGGCCCAGGGGGTGGCCGGCGTCTCGTCCAGGCCGTCATCGTCGCCGGCCGGGTATACCTCGTCCTCGCCGCCACCCTCCGCCGCGACCCGGCACCCCATCGCCGCGACCAGGTCGGCCAGGCGACGTCGCCGCTCCTCCGGCGCCAGGTTCGCGAAGTCGGCCAGCTGCACGATCAGCGGATCGCCTCTCGGGCCGGTCACCGCCACGGTGAGCGTCGGATCGCCGAACAGGCCACGCCGGTGCCGCATCGTCACGTCCAGCAGCCGGATGAGGTCACCCGCCGACAGGTCCTCGGCGCGCAGCGCCGGCAGCCGTTGAGCGATCTTGCCGACGGCGGCGCCGAGGATCTTCGCGTCCGCCTCGGCGGCCTTGCGCCGCTCTTCCAGCCACGCCTGTTCATACAGCTTGTCCAGGTGCCGGTCGTACGCTTCGGCCCGCTCGCACCACTTGATGGCCACCGCGACGTCACGCACGTAGCGATCGTTCTTGGTCAGACTCTCGGCGGTTTCCGGAGCGTGTGCGGCCCGCGCCGAGGTAGGCGTGGACGTGAACTGGGCTTCGCAGTATCCGCCGTAGAAGGGCGGAAACATCACGACGGCCGCGTCCTGAGGCACGACCTTGGCGAGGTAGTCGCGGACGTCGCCCGCGACGTATGAGCCAAGCCGGACGGTGAGGTTGCGCAGCTTGGTCGCGGCCTTGCCGTGCATGCGCGGCCAATGGTTGGGCTCTACCTCGTCGGCATGGCCCGCCTCGAGCAGCCCTCGCGCGTGGTCGACCTGCACGCCCCCGCCGAAGTCACCGGCATGCAGCGCCTGGTGGAGCGGGAGCGCCGAGTGGAGGCCGAAGAGCGTCGGCTCGACACCCTCGCCGAAGACGGCGCGGGCGACTATTGATCCCCCGGCCCTGACAAGAGTCGCGGCCTGGAGGGCGTCACAATCTCGCACCGGGCGTGGTCTCGCCCTGGCATGGCCGACATCATCGTAGCCATGGCGGAGAAGACGACGGCGTGGGCCCGTTACCGGATGCCGTTCATGGTCGAGGTGGATCACGACGGCGACAACGGTGGTTCCTCATGAGCCCGGTGGGGGGGCGCTACGCCCTCATCGGGATCATCCGTTGCGGGGCGGGTGTTTCTTGCTGTCACCGTCCTGCTCGGCGTGCTGGCTCCGGCGGCGATCGCCACTGTCGTGTGGGTGTTTGCCAGCCTCAACTCCTTCGCGAGCGCCCGTGAAGAAGCGGGCTTGCAGAGCATGCGGACCCGAGCGGCGAGCATCGGCGGTGCGCTGAGTTCGGCGGCGGCGGACGGGCGCCTGACGGCACGGGAGGTGGAAGATTCGGTGGGGCGGGAGTGGTGGCACTTCGACGCTCGGCCGGGCCGAGCCCACGTCGTCGTGCGGATGTTCAACACGGGGGGCGGAGACGGACGCTGCTTCACCTACGACTTGGAAGTGCCACCTCGGAACGCGCTTCGCGTAGTTGAGGGCGTGTCCTGCCCGCAGGCGACTCCGCACCCATACCGCCCTTGGCCTAGCCGCTAGTGCTAGTACCGGGAGCGACCGCCGCCAAGCCGCTTCCCGGACCGACGACACGGAGAGCGGCGCTGCTCCACTTCCCTCCGAACCGTGGGAAGGCAGGGTCTCGGCTGTTCAAAAGGCGCAACATAGCTGCATGATCACGCATCGCCGCACCGACAATTAAGCATCTGGGCATTAAGCCGCAGGAGGTGGCAGGGCTGGTGGCTGCCGCGAAGGGGCTGGAGAAGAAGGCCAGAAGCCTGGGGCGTTCACCCCCCGAATGAACGCCAGCGCAAAGAGTTCAGAACCTCGGTGCAGACGCGGAAGAAGCCGGGCTCACCGAGCGATGGAAGCTCCATGGACCTACCGGGGCACCGCGTTACTTCATCCCCTACCTGGGCCGCAGGCGGCCGGAGCCCTACCAAGCAAGTGGAGCGAGATGAAGGCGCTTTTAGCAACCAACAGCGAACCCCGCCGAGCGCGTGAACCCTCGCCAGTCCCCCGAACCATCACCCCAAGGATCGATGCGACACCTAAGCCTGTGGTCGCAAAGGCGAATGGCTCCTCCACTGGTCCTTGCTGGCTTCTTTTAAGAAGTACGCTCACGCCCCGCGGCAACGGATCTTGGTCAGTGCTGGATCTGCGGAACTCTCTTTGAGTTCGACAGAACTACTGTTGTTATCTTCGTCATCGACCCGATGACGAGCTATCCTCCGGATTACAACCCGGACTCCGAGATGTATGATCGACCGATCACCGAGGACATCCTTGACCAGTGCGAGCGCATGAAGCTCTGTCCGCAGTGTCGTGACGAGCTGATGAGCTGAGATAGGACCGCTACAACACGTCAAGGGTCCTCTGTTTGTATAACACTTGGGAGTACCAGCATGGCGAAGCAAGTCATTACCAAGTACGTTGACGACCTCGACGGCAGCGAGGCCGAAGGCACCGTTCGGTTCAGCATCGGTAACGACGCTTACGAGATCGACCTGTCCAGCAGGAACGAGGACAGCCTCAGGAAGGCTCTCGCTCCCTACATCGCAGCGGCTCGCCCAGTGCGCGATGGCCGCAGTGTTCGAGGCCGCAAGCTGTCTGTCGCCGGTCGAGACAAGCTCAGCCGCGACGAGTCGTCGGCCATCCGTTCGTGGGCTAAGGAGGCTGGCCTGAACGTGAGCGAGCGTGGCCGCATCTCCAAGATGGTCGTGGATGCGTACGAGGCAGCGCGGGCATAACCAACGGCGGGATGCATGAACTTACCCAAGCTTCCGAGGTCGCTGCTAGTTGCCACGATTGTCTGCGCAATCGTGGCAATCCTCGGGCTCATAGCTCAGGGCGTGGATGTCGTCGACACAGCCTGGGCCTCGCTACCCTTCGCGCTCGGATCGGGCGGGCTCTTCGCCTGGCAACAGGCGGCATCCCTCAAATCGTTCAACAGGGCAACTAGCCAGGTAGCCATCGAGTCGGTGGAAGCTGTGCCCGAACCTGTCAGCGTGTCACGCCGGCCAAGATGGCCCAAACGTGAAGTCGCGATCGGCTCCAAGTTCTCCATCGCCTTCCACGTCTATTCCTGGGGGATGAGAGTGAGGGGCCAATCCCCTACGCGTTCACAACGACATAAAGTATACGACATTAAGTGGGAGGACCTCCGACAGGCGCGCTTCGAGGAAATCGTCGGACGAGAGCCCGTCAAGGAGCTCTTGGCCCTCAGATTGCGTTTTAAGAGCGATGACGACATGGCCACGGAGCAGATATGCTTCATCTCTCACCTTTACAGGCGAGAGTGGCGCAAACTCTCCAAGTTGATTGCGCAACACACCGCTAGCCGTGTTCGCCTGGAGGTTCCGCCGCTCATCTGGTTCTGGTTGAACCGGCATCTTGTTCCAGACCGCCCCTACGGCTAGCTTGGACCCCAACCTCGGAAGAGGTAGGGGTTTTCATGCTCGCAAGTGGGGCCGAGACTATCCCCTGACATCAGGGGAAGCCTTGCGTTGGAGCGCACGGCCGCGCCCAATGCCTGCTGCACTGAGCGCCGGGTTTGCCTGGCGTAGGTGGGCGTTGGCCCGTCAGCCAGCCCGTTGGGTCTGCGCTTCCACGGCAGCACGCAACGCCGCACCGAACTGGTCCGGTGCCTCCAGCCACGGATGGTGTCCCGCATTCGGGATGATGATCACCTCGCAATTGAGGCGCGTCCCGAGACGTCGTAGGGCATCAGCGGGGCGGCTGTCGCCAGCTCCGCCGATGATCACCGCGCCGGGCGGTAGGAGCTGACGAAGCTCGTCCACGTGTAGTTCGAGAGGACCAGCCTTCTTCGCGGCGCTAAGCTGCGCGTTCATCGCGTAGTTGATGGGCCGTAGCGTGCGGGCTGATGTTAGCGCCCATTCCCAGGCTCGAGTTCGGTCGGCGTGGTCAGTAGACCACGCCAGCGTGAGGTATTCGATCTCCTCGACTTCTGTGCGCGATTTTTGCGCTTCCAGTTCATCGAGCCTGATCTGCTGGTCATCAGTGCGTCGTGCTCGCTGTGCTGCTCGGTCGGCTTCCCGCCAAGGATCCAGAAACGGCCCGGCAATCTGAATCAGTCCGGCCACACGCTCGGGATGGGCCAGCAAGAAGTAGCCGGCCAGATTGGTTCCGAACGAATGCCCCACCAGAACAACGCGGTCGTGCCCCCATGCATCAAGCAACAGCACCAGGTCCTCAACGTGGCGAGCGATCGTGTGCTCTCCCTCCCAGGAGGACCCGCCGGTGCCTCGCTGGTCGTAGCGGTGGACCAGGCACAGGTCCTCGATGATGCCGGCGACCGGGGCCAGATAGTCCCGGACCCCTGGACCGCCATGCAGCATGACCACTGGAAATCGTTGCGGGATCACTGAGCCCGTGGTCCAAGTGCGTAACTGCGTACCCTCACCCAGTTCGATCAAGGCCACGGTCATGGAGGGAGTGTAAGGCAGTCGGGGCCCAAGTACTGGAGCCAAACTCATCGTCACTTCAGGTCGCTGATCTTCAAATGATGCCCAGCCTCGCCGACGTTTGGCTCCGTTGCTCATCGCGAGAGCCACTGGGCCGGCGTTGACGACTGGCCACCGGACGATCCACCTGTGGGCAGCAAGCAGTCGGGCTCAAGCAGGGGCGCGACGACCCGACATCGACAGGCATGACACGAGCTTTGCTTGACGGCGTGTCCCAACCCGGGCCCTGAGGCAGGTATTTGGATCAGTGACAGGGAACGCTGACCCGGAACTCGGGCCACACCCACATGACCGAACCCACCACCAACTCAGCCAGCTCCACCAGCTCGGCCGCCAGCAAGCCGGCCAACCCCGCACGTCATGAACCCACCGTACGCCGCGAGGCGCAGGACCCGGCCCGGGCGCATCTGCCGCTGACCGTTTGGCTTACCCCCGCCGACTCCGAGTGCGCCTCCACCTGCCGGCCGGGTTGCTGCCTTCCCGTCAGCGGCCCACTGGCCCGCCACCTGATCTCCGCCTGCACCCGCCTGGGCGAGACGGTCATCCACCTGGGCGCCACCGACCACCAGGTGGTCTCGGCCGCCCTCACCGCGGGCTGCCTGCCGGTGGCCGTCTTCAGCAGCGCCGAGCGGGCCGGCGTGAGCTGGACCCGGCTCGCGCGCACCCATCCCGACCACGACCTGGAGGTCACAGACCTGCGCATCACGGACCCGCACGACCACGGCGCACCAGTGACAGCAGACCTCACCGACCGGGCACGACTGGTCGTGGCGGAGCAGACCTGCCAGCAGCACCTGGTCTCCTCTGACTGCCAGCCCGCTCTCGAGGCCGAGGGCTTCGACGTGGTCCAAGCTGCGCACCTGCTGAGGCCCGGCGGCCACCTCGCGGTGGTGACCGGCCTGCATCGAACCGACCATGTGATCGATCCGTTGCCGGAGATCATCGCCATGGCCAGGCGGGCGGGATTGGTTTATCTGCAGCACATCATCGCCCTTCACCAACCCGCCCGCGGCGACCACCTCGACCCTCGTCTCCCCGGGCACCATCTCTCCGCCCGCCGGCCGGCTGGAGCCCAGCAGATGCCGGCCTGCGCTTGGCTGCCTTGGAGCCCACGCGCGCACAGCGACGTGCTTCTGTTCACCCGGCCGAGCGGCGGGCACTCCAAGCCGTACGCGCCGCAGACCCCTCCCCCAGGCAGCGCACAATCGCCGATCGATGCCCGACCCACCGCACAAACGGGGAGTGCCCGTTAACGATGCAACCGACAATGACCGAGTCCATGACGGACTCCCCCACGACCGAGTCCCCCGTTGAGCCGACGACTTCGGTGTGGGCAACCGGCCAGCAGCAGTCGCGGGTCCAGCGACGGGACCGGTACCTGCCGGAATCGATGAGCCACCCGGGCAAGATGCTCCCCTCGATCGCCGCCCGCGTGATCAGCACCTACACCCGTCCCGGTGAGCTGGTGGTCGACCCGATGTGCGGGATCGGCACCACACTCGTCGAGGCCGCGCACCTCGGTCGGCACGCCGCAGGCGTGGAGTACGAGGAGAAGTGGGCACGGCTGGCGGTCGCCAACCTCAGCCACGCCCGCATCCACGGCGCGTCCGGGTCCGGGCGGGTCGTAGCCGGGGACTCCCGTAACATCGCCCGGCTGCTGCCTGACCTGCTGGGGCAGGCAACGCTGGTGCTCACCTCCCCGCCGTACGGCGCCTACACCCACGGCCACATCCGCTCCACCCGCGACACCGGCGAGCCGGGCGTACGCAAATGGAACCAGCACTACTCACAAGACCGCGGCAACCTCGCCCATCAACAGCTCCCTGTGCTGCTGGAGGGCTTCGGCCGCATCCTGGCCGGGTGCGTGAAGCTCCTGCGCCCCAACGGTGTCGTCGCGGTCACCGTGCGTCCGTACCGGGTACGCGGCGAACTGGTCGATCTGCCCGGCCACATCCACCAGGTCGCCCAGAGCGCAGGGCTGGTGCTCGCCGATCGGATCGCGTGCCTGCTCTGCGGCCTGGGCGAAGGCACACTCCTGAACCGCGCCTCGTTCTTCCAGCTCCATGAGGCACGCAAGGCATGGTCACGCGGCCTGCCGGTTCATGCGCTCGCCCATGAGGACCTGCTCATCTACATCAAGCCCACCGCGCCCGCCGCCGCCCTGGCCTCAGACCTCGAAACAGCCCCCGAGCGGGAGTAGTCAGAGCCGCCCCCGTCACCGGCGCGGCTCTGAGCCGCAAACATGGTTCGGGGCGCTGAGCTGCGAATGTCTCTCAACCGGTGCCAGCCGGGGCTGAGTCAGCCTGCCATGAACTAGTCGATCCCGCCCCGCAAACGGCGGCGGCCGGGCACAGTGGCCGCGTCTCACCGATCCCAACCGCGGGCGCGCACACCGCGGCCCGCCCCTGTTCATCAACGTGGAGGTGATGCATGACCAGCACAACCCCGAGCCAGACGGGAGCCGAGAGTGCCGAACAGCCGGAGGTGGTCGGCCTGCTTGCGGCCGGACGCCTGCTCGGCATGGGCCGGACCAAGGCATACCGGCTCGCTCAAGCGGGTGAGTTTCCGTGCCGAGTGCTGCGTATCGGTGGCCGATACGCGGTGCCGATATGCGGGCTACGGGCACTACTCGACCAGCCAGAACCGCCCGTACCGCATCGCGCCTAGAAAGCAGCAGGCCAGCGAGTCGCTGATCCACCTACCGACCAGCTAGGGCCGTTCTTGAAACGGCCCGATAAGGATTGACGAGTCCCGCCCGATCATCACGATCGGGCGGGATCTTGTCGTTTCAGAGAGTTTCCGAATCAGCTTCGTCATGGTTTGAGGCCTGGCGGCAGCTGTCTGGGGAGGCCTGGGTGGTGTCGCTGGTGGAGGGCTGAGTTTGCGTCGGTGGGCATGACGGGGCCGACTCTGGGCTGGGTGATGCGACATGGTGGCGTGATGTGCGGTTTATGGGCCTGGTGGCGGTCGGCTTTCACGCTCGAGTTGTTCGGAGACGGCGGGTTCGGCCGATTGTCCGGGGTGGTCGGTGGGTGCGTCGGGTTCGCGTTGAGGTTGGTGTTGTCGCCGCCGGGTGTCGAGGAAGTGATCGTTGGCGACTGTGACGAGCAGTGCGATCAGGATGGTCTGGGCGACGCGCCCGCGGGCGAGCCGGTCTTTCGGATCGCCAAGATCGAGGTCATGCCCCTTAAGGCGCCCGTTAATGCCCTCCGTCATGGCGCGGACAGGCTTGTATACCCCTTCCCACCTGGGGCTGAGATAGATCACACATCCTGGCGGAACTTGTCGAGGTGCCCGAGGTCGTTCTTGTGCAGGGTGATGGTGTGCTGGCGGCAGATCTTCGGCAACTCTCTGGTCTTCAGGTCGGGGCTCGTGGGCAGGATGCGGGGTTTGGCCGCCGGATGCGCCGCCCGTTGTCGGGTGTCGCTCAGGTCGACTGCGGTGGGCCAGCTGGGCGCGCGGTGGTGGAGACGGTCGAAGCGGGGGCAGGACAGCGATGGGGAGGTGCCTGCCGCGGGACACTGGAAGCGGACAGTGCCGTCGGTGTTCGGGCCCTGTTTGAGACGCAGCAAGTACGGCTCTCGCGCGCTGATGAGCGCCTTGAGTTCGTCCGATGGGGTGCGGACGGCAACATCGTCCAGAGTGGTGGTGACGCGGGCGAGCCGGTCAGGCATCAGCGGACAGGCCAGGCTGCCGTCGATGAGCAGGGCGCCGTGGACGCTGCCCTGCACTCCGCGCTGCTCTACCTTGTAGTCCAGGGCGATCCGGTAGCCGAGCGTGCAGGCGGGTTGGGCGAAATGGGCGCTCTGCTGGTCGTGTAAGCGCGATCGACGGCAGCGAAGCCGGTGGGAAACCCGAGCGTGGCCAAGGGCTTCAGAGTGGTGATGGCGTTGGCGCCGATGCGTTTGTGCGGGGTGTCAAGGACCAGGCCGAGCGCCAGCTGCGGGAAGGACCCTGGAGTCGAACGGGTTCGGGCGGCGACGGTGATGGTGGCGCTGTAGCCGTAAGGCGGGTGGGTCGTTGCCTGCCGAGTGGTGCCAGCCCGCGGTGATCTCGGTGGAGCGAGCAGTTCACCGGTGGAGCGGAGAGCTCGGGGCGGTCGGCAAAGACGGGGCAGCGGTGGTATCGATGCCGACGTCGCCGTGGAAGCCTGCCAGGTAGCCGCGACCTTTGGCCCAGCGCACTGGGGTGAGCACGAGTGCGGTGACGATGTCTTGCAGCAGGTCTCGCTTGCGGGTGCGCTCTGGATGTTTGTCGTGCCAGGCGATGGCGTACTGGTCGGCTTCGTGCTGGGGCAGGCGGGCGCGGTAGTCGTTGCGGGCAGGGTCCAGCAGGGCGGCGAGCCGGTCGAAGGCTCGGTAGAAACGCCGGTTGTCGGCCAGGCAGGCATGCGGATTGTCGGGGTACGGCCGGGTGGGGTCGAAACCGAGACGCTTGCGTGCGGCTTGCGACAGGGAGAAGGCCGACAACCGCCAGGCCTCGGCGAGGGTGGCTTTGCCGGTGTGGTGGATGGAGATCAGCTGGCAGACGAGCACGGCGCGGATCGGCACTCCGGCCGGTCCGGGGCGTGGGCCGAGTTCGGCCTCGATCAACGCCATGACGGCGGAGGCGCCCGCCGGATGGCTAACCGATCCAAAGGCCGGAGTCCACGTCGGCAGACCGAACAGCATCAGGCAGTACGGGCGTTCGCCAGTCCTCGCAGGCCAGAGGCGACCAGTCGTGCGCGAAGGGCCCCTGCCGCGATTCGATCAGCCCGACTACTTCCTCGCGCGCCGCGAGCACACCCTGATGCGACCGATCATCGATCAGCCCGAGCCGGCGACCGTGCTCATATTCCTCCACATCCTTCCACCGGATGCGTGACAGGTCGGGCTCGGCGACCAGATCCAACAGAAGGTCGAAGGTGTCGATACCCATGCGAGTGCGCTGCTTCGGCAGGTCGAAGTCGACATACCAGGCAAGCGGGCGTCGATCGGCGTCAAAGTGCTGCCGCACCGTGAAGTAGGCGTGGAGACCGTACCAGCTGCGCACGGTGGTGCCCCGCCACGCCCACCACCCCAGCCGCCACGCGCCCGAAGCCAGCTCCTGAATAGTCTGATCCCGGCCGCGCCCCTCGTTCAAGAACGCCGTGATCCACGTGGTAGACACCAAACCGCGCAAGCCCGGCCAGCTGGCCACCGTCAGATAGTCGCCGACGTCCTCCAGCACCCGATACGGCATCGCTGACCACACCTTGCCGCCCCACACGTGGCGGCGTACCACGGTCGTTCCCACCTCGAAGCGTCCCGACATGTCGATCGTCACCTAGCGATCTTCCATCATCCGGCTCCGGACATGAAGGGTCCTACTGTGACGAACCGAATCCGGGTGCAGGGTCTACCGAGATCGGCCGTCCACGAAGACCTGGTCGCGGGGCAGAAATCGAACGAACGCGGGAAACGATCATCGTCCCCTTGGGAAGCGATCTTCTTAACCTCTCCTACGCTCCAGGTCAACCGCATTCGTGAACACCCAGCTAGTCGATCCCGGGAGGGTGCACGAGGCCGGCCGGCCGCACGACTGACCGGCCTCTGCTCTCTTCCAACCTTCATCGGAAGACAGGGGCCTTTTCAGGAAAGGGATGATGCCCCCGCTTGCGTTTGTGACCCGCAGCGGGAGCCTTCCCGACGACCCCCGGCCCGGCGGCAGCACCTGTTGGAGGGGGATGCTGCCGCCGGACGCTTCTGGGAGGGGCGGCCCCTCGCGTCACGGCATCGACTGTCCGTGACAGTCACCGCTTGCGAAAGGCCGCCCCTGACGGCGATCAGGCGGACGGGGCCCCGCCATGATCATCGCCATGAGGAAGTGGCTAGCCGCCTCCTCTTACCGGCCAGCCACCCCCTCTTGGGTGACCGCGTTCACGCCACCACGCCGGGCGCTCGCGGTCACCTCTATCCCGGAAGCGGACAACCGCCTGCGCACGGCTATTCGGCCTCCGGGAAATCTTGGGGGGTCCTCCTCGCCCGGCTTCCCGGACGGACCGGGTGAGGGCGCTGCCGGCCACAGTGGATCTCCGCCCGCAAAGCGGCTGCGACTGACAGGGTTCATATGGCGACCCGACCGGCGTTGGCCGCACCGGGCGCGATTAGATGCGCGGCCCCACCGGGCGTCCCCGACGCCCACGAGCGGCGGTAGGGGCGCGTACGGGACGTGCCCGCCGTAGGGCGGGTCAGATGCGCTGAGCGGCCGGGGTCGCTGAGGTCGCCGGGGTCAGGACATGGCCGATGCGTTCGACAGCGGCGACCATCTCACCGACGCCGGTGATCCGTTCGGCCCATGACCACCACAAGCTCCATTCGCCGCCGATCGATGCGGCGGTGACCACCTCGCACAGGCTCGCGCAGGCGCGGCAGTCGTCCGGGCTGGATGAGGAAGCGGGCGTGCAGACCTCGTACCTCCAGCAGGACCTTCAGCTCCGCGAGGTAGGCAGCGGCCTGGTCGGCGACATCGGCGGGAACGGGTTCGGGCATGACGGCCTCACACGAGGGCGGGCTGGAACGGTCAAGAAACTGGGGGCTGGTTGCGGCTGGCCGAACGTCGCGCGAGGAGAACCTTCCTGACGATCACCGCCACCGTTCCAGCGACGATGACGGCGAGCAGCGCCTGGCACACGGGTCGAACCACAGGTGAAGGCCCTGCGAGTACGAAGGCGACGAACGCAGCGGTCAGGAACAGGGCCAGCACGGACAACGCCTTGCCACGGAACACGGAGGGGACCTTTCTACGGAGGTACGAGAGACTGATGGAATCGGTGGGGTGAGGCGGTCAGCGGCCGAAATGCGAACGGCCCTCAGCCGCCCGGCGACGGAGCTGCCAGCGCCGCCCAAGCATCGCAGCCGCGAACACACACGGCCCGCCCACGGCAGAGCCGTGACCAGCCCCGGGATGAACATGAGCGAGTGAGGACGGCGCACGACGCTTCTCCGAATTCGGGCAGGCCAGCACACGGCGCGAACAGCGCGAATCGTTGAAGAAGCCCGAAGTCAGCTAGCGGCCGGATCGCAGAACAGCTCCTCCAGTTGCGCCCCGTTAAGGTGACGATCCAGGTGGCACCACACGTGACGGTGTCCAGTGCCGGGCATCCGGTAACTTCCCCACCGTCCGCGTGACAGAGTCTCCACGATCGCCAGCCCCCGCCCATGCTCCGACCGCAGATTCGGCACCTGCAGCGGAATACGGGTGGGAGCCGAGAAGTTCGACCCGGGATCGGTCACCGCTAACCGCAGGACGAGCGGGTCTTGCGACAGCTTGATTGTGATGGCGCTGGGACCGTCGCCTACGCTGGGGGCACCGGCGTACTTGACGGCGTTTGTGACCAGCTCCGATGCCGCCAGCATGACAATCTCCCAAGCGGTGTGGGTCCTCCCCAACCACGTGGTGATCGCCTCCCTGGCCAGATACGGCGCCCGCAAGCCGCACGCCAACCGGACTACGCCGAGTTCCTCAAGTTTCATGGGTGGGGGTACGAGGTAGATCACCGTTTCGCCTCACTACGTCCCAATCACGGGCCGCTTCCTGTTACGAGGAGAGGGAGCGATGCCCAACACATCCGCTCGCGTTTTCGTGTGGCTGGCGTCATAGTGCGACCCGGCCTGAAGAGACCATCTCAGAAAAAGCCTGTTCATAGGGCTTATTGCAAAGCACTTCCCAGGCACGAACCAAACGTGATACTACACACTGCCGTGTATTTCTCGTGCGACCCGTCAAAGGAAGAACTTTTCACCTTGGAAAACGTCGAGCCAGACCCGGAGCTGAAAGCACCTCGAGTGCAATTTGGTGATCACCTTCGCGAATATCGCATACTGGCCGGTAAGCGACAAAAGGAGCTAGCCGCCATGCTCGGCTGGTCCGTTTCGAAGATCAGTATGGTCGAACGTGGAGAACGTCCGGCTCGCGAAGACTTTGTGCGGGCAGCCGACGCCGCGCTACGAGCGAAGGGCGAGTTGCTCGCACGCTGGCGCGAGACGGTCGAGTACGCCGCGCGCTGGCCCGTGTGGCTGGCACAGTTGGCAGAGATCGAGCAGCAGGCGGACATCCTGCGCACCTGGCAGCCACTCATCGTCCCCGGCCTGCTTCAGACACCGGAGTACGCACGGTCCATCTTCTGTGGCAGGCCAGCCATCACTGCGGAAGAGATCGAGCACAACGTCGTCGCGCGAATGGAACGCCAGCGCGTCCTCCATCGCGACAGCGGGCCAACAATGTGGGCGATACTGGACGAGGGGGTCCTGACCCGACCAATTGCCAGTGAGGCGGTGATGGCTCAGCAGATGGCGCATCTGATCGCCCTGGACGAGCATCCTCGTATCAACGTGCGCGTTCTCCCATACAGTTCGTCGGTCACGACCGGCCTGCAGGGAGCGTTCGTGCTGGCTGGCGGACCGGGGATGCCGGCTATGGTCTACCTCGAGTCGATCACGATGAGTCAGATTACCGCCGATAGCGGGCGGGTGCGGGAAGTTCAGTCGAGGTACGAAATGTTGCACAACGAGGCCCTGCCTCGGCAGGCCTCCCTCCGGTTGATTGGGGAGATGGCGGAGAAATGGACGAAGTGACCGCAGGACTAGTGAAGTCGGCTGAGTGGCGTAAAGCGACCCGCTCCGGCGACAACGGCGATTGCATCGAAGTGGCCCTCCTGAAGGATGGCCGTGTGGGGCTGCGCGACTCTGAGCGCCCCGACCTGCCCCCCTACGTGGTCTCATCCTCGGTCTGGGCCGCCTTCATTGATGGCGCCAAGAAAGGAGAGTTCGATTTCTGGCGCAGCCAGTAGCAGCGGCGAGGGTCTGATTCAGCCCCAGACCCTCACCTGCCAGCGCGACCGCCTGCCGTTCACCTGCGGTCGTTGATCCAGACAGGGTTGCGGCATTCCCGGTTCAGGCCGATGGTGACGCACATCTTGAAGACATCGATACGAGAGAGGAGCGTGCTGTCGGTTCCACACCCAGACCGGGGGCCGTTCGCATCGGGCACCTTGTAGATACCGAGCATGGAAGTGGCGTATTCGGCACCGACCTGCCTATCGTCGTCCCGTAGGTCACACACGGTAATGTTCTTGCGATCAGCTGAGACGTAGACGAACCCTTCGCTGGACCCGCTGGTCCAGCCGGAGACCGGCGGGGCGGCCGAGGCCGGCCAGGCGAGCAGAGCCAGGGCAGCACTTCCGAGCAGTGCAAAGCGAACAATCATCGAGCTTCCGTTCCGTAGAGAAGATCAGAACGGCAGCCACTATGGAAGGACCACAGCTCGACTGAGAACAGCTTTGCCAGCAGTTAGACCGTGTCTTGTTTGGTGTTCAATCGTTTGGTTGATCATGGATCCGTTCATCGATTGGCTGGTTCCGGACCAGTTGTTGGAGCTGTTTCAGCGGGTGGTGCCGCCGTCGCCGACGCGCCCGCAGGGTGGTGGGCGGTGACGAGCCGATGACCGCCTGGTCTTGGCGGCGATCGTGTTTGTAGCGACCAGCGGTTGCACGTGGCGTCAGCTTCCGCCGGTCTTCGGCGCTTCCTGGCAGACGGTGCATCGCCGCTTCGCCGAGTGGAGCGCCGCCCGGGTGTGGGCCAAGCTGTATCGGATCCTGCTGGACGAGCTCGGCTCGCGCGGAGAGCTGGACTGGTCTCGATGCGCGATCGACTCGGTCAGCGTGCGGGCGGTCAAAGGGGGAGTTGACGGGCCCGAATCCTGTCGATCGCTGCAAGAAAGGCTCGAAGATCCACCTGATCACCGATCGGACCGGTCTGCCGATCTCTGTCGCGATCAGCGCCGCCAACACGCACGACAGCCTGGCACTGGAACCGCTGATCCGCAGCATCCCACCCATTCGTTCCCGCCGTGGCCCGCGCCGCCGCAGACCCGCCAAGCTCCACGGCGACAAGGGCTACGACTACCTGCACCTGCGCGCTTTCCTGCGCGGGCGCGGCATCATCCCGCGCATCGCCCGCCGCGGGATCGAATCCAGCCAGCGCCTGGGCCGCCATCGATGGGTGGTCGAACGGACGGTCTCCTGGCTGGCAGGCTGCCGACGCTTACACCGCCGCTACGAACGCCGAGCCGACCACTTCGCATCCTTCGTCGCCCTGGCCGCAGCCCTCATCTGCTACCACCGAATCACCAAATGAGACGTCGTCTTAGGCGAGGCTGACATCAAATCGGACGCGACTCGGGGCTGCCGCTCAGGTTACGGGGGCGACAACCTGAAGAGCGCGCCTGCCAGGCCGAGCGCCACTCCGACGCCGAGGGCACAGCCAAGCGGGGCCGCACAGCTCTTGGATGACGAAAGCCTGCTTGCCGTCCGCGGCGCCCTGGTGAGGGCGAACAGGTCACCGAGGTTTAGGCCGAGCCAGCTCAGGGTCCTTGCGCCGCGCCACTTCCGCTGAACGCTTGACAGGTCTGGCCTTTACCTGACCGCCCGGGGAGCGCCCGCCAAGCGGAGTAATCCATCCCGCGCATGTGCTCGCCCGCCGATGAAGCCGCGCCGAAGACCATGTAACGACCATGAACCCGGCCACTCTCCCCTCTGAGAGAGCTGAGAATCCAGAATCGGGAAACATCAGGTCAACTTGGGCATGGAGTGGCGGGGCGCCCTGGACTCCCAACCCGGAACCTGCGGATTAATAGTCCGCAGCCCTGGTGCTACCCCGCGTCACGATGTGCCGATCAATGACGGTCTTCCCGCCTGTGCCCCGCACATCGTGCCGGGACGTGACGGCACCTGACACGCCGTACCCCATGCCGAAGAGCAACCACCGAGCAACCACCGGCCATACCACCGGGCTTTACCGAACCACGATGGCGCCTCCTTTACCCGTGAATCCTACGCCGAACCCCTGGCTTTTCCCCGGCCTCCGGCGAAACGGAACCGTACCCGGGCGCCCTGGGTCATACCTGTGGAATGAGGCGAAACGATCAGCTCAACCTCATCACCATTGTGCAGGGATCTACTGAACGACCAGGTCAGGACACGTGTGATGATTTTGAAGCAGTACAGTCATCGAGTCGAGCATCGCCTGGCAGAAGGCGACCGCTCCTCTGGTCCAGTCGACGGGCGACAGGTCGGCCAGTTGCCGCATGCTCAGCCAGTTCCAGCAGCTCTCCGGATCGAACGTGAGCGGCGCGGGCGCCCCGTCGCTCACCAGAGCCTCCAGTCTCCGATGCCGCCACGTGGAGTCGGCGTACAGAGTGCCCGCCGCCGCCAGGAACGCATCGATTGTTTTGCCGACGGCGACATGAGCTGAGAGCACCGCCGAGCGGTGGTCCCCGGTATAGGAGAGGCTGAGCGCGCTGTCCAGGGCCTTCTCCGCTTCGAGTGCCGCCATCCTGCTGACGACGTGCCTGAGGCCCGCGGCCCGGAGGAGGCGCCGATGCGCGGCGGCCCGCTCCGCGCCAGCGACCGCGACGCCGTCCCAGATGTTCAGGACGGCGGTGAGCCCGCCGTCCTGGGCCGGCAGCCCGCGACGGTGCCAGGCCGAGGCCGAAGCCGCGGCGAGCTCGCTGATCGACGTCACGGCGCGCGCGATCGTGTCAGCGCTGTAGGTGATGACCTCCCACCGGGTGCCGTCTCTAAAGAAGGTCAGCCGGCCGGGGGAGACGTCCTGCTCCGGCCCGAGGACGGCATAGGCGGTCACATCGCTGTGCCGGTGAAGCCAGCCACGCGCGTAGGGGCCGGAGACGAGGAGACAGTCGACGCTCCCGACGCCGTGAGAAGCCAGTTCCTGGAGCGGACTTCGGCCGGACGCCGGGGCCGGGCTGTGCTGGAGGTGCGGAATCTCTGTGCTCCTTTGGTGGAAGGACATCAGGTGGCGCGGCGTCGCTGGCGGGCTCCGCCGTGCCGTACAGAATCGGCTGTCGCTTAGATCAGCCGCCGGTACAGATCCTCATAGCGGCTGATCATCATCGTCTCCGAGAACTGCTCCACCGCGACCCTCCGGCACTCCGCCGGTGATATCCCCGGGACGTCAGCGAGGTGGTCGGCGAGCTCATCGGGGTCATGAGTCAGGAAGCCGGTGCGCCCGTGGTCGATGAGCTCCGCCGTGGCTCCCCTGCTGAGCCCGACGACAGGCGTTCCGCAGGCTAACGACTCGATGGCGGTCAAGCCGAAGGGCTCCTCCCACCGAGTGGGCACGAGCGTGCAGAAGGCGCGGCTGTACAGATCGACCTTCTCCTCGAAATTGGCCTCTCCCAGGAACTCGACGTCGGGCCCAAGCAGCGGCTGAATGACCTCGTCGAAGTAGGTCCTTTCGATGGAGCCGGCGATCTCCTTGCAGGCGATCACCAGTCTTCTGCCGGCCTTCCTGGCGGCTTTGATCGCCAGGTCGAGGCCCTTCTTCGGGGACAGCCTCCCGACGAACAGACAGTAGTCCTCCTTCTCCTCCCTGAAGGTGAAGCGTCCGACGGGGATCCCGTGGTGGATCATGTCCGCGTAGCGGATGCCGGGCGCGTCCTTGATCTGGGCCTGGCTGATGGCGACCAGATGCACATGGTCACCGGTGGCCTGATAGACCGGCCCGAACCAGGGCGATCTGGACGGTGCGTGCATGGTGTGCACGACGGGACGGCTGGCGCCTGCGAAGGAGGCTATCGCCATCCCCACGGTATCGCTGTGGTCGTGGACGAGGTCGAACTCCTCGATGGACCGGTAGGCGGACAGCGCGTGCATCACCTCCAGTGTGCCGTTCTGCTCGTCGCCGGTCTCGTACAGCGCTCTCGGGTAGTAGCTCCGCAGGGCGGCGGAAGTCAGCGAGTCGCCTGAGGCGAAGAGGGTGACGTCGTGGCCTCGGGCGACGAGGCCTTCGGTCAGACTGCTCACGATGGTCTCGACGGCGCCGTAGCGAAGGGGAGGGGTCCTGAGCCAAGGCGGGGAGACGACGGCGATTCTCATGTTTCGGACTTCCCTGGGTGAGTGGCGGACAGGAACACCTCTTCGACTCTCTCGTGCGACAGCAGGGCGACGGCGTTGCTCTCGATCACCTGCGCCGAGTCCGCTGCCGCTCCGCCGCTGAACCCGTCCACGAAGGCCGGGTCGCTCCAGAAGAGGTGGAGGGGGAACGGGAGCGTCGTCGGCGCGGAGACGCCTGAGGAGGCGTGTACGAACGCGAGCCAGCGCATGTATTGCTCGACCAGCTCTGACCTAATCTCTTCTGGCAGGAAACGCAGCCCGCTGTTCTCGTGGCCGGTCAACGTCGCTTCGATCTCCGTCAGCGCGCCGGTGCCGCGGTCTCCTGCCGCGACGCCAGCGCTCGCGAGCACGTCGCGGACACTCGACGCGGTGAACTCCGGGGTGACGGTGAGCGGATCGAACAGCAGCACTCCCAGGACTGTTCCGTCGAGCTTCTCCGCCAGCGTGAGGGCCAGGCTCGCCGCCGAGCAGTAGCCCATGACGATGAAGGGGCCGGGGGAGGCGCGCCGGGCCTCTCCAGCCCAGTACTCCGCCTGATCCGCGAGGCTGCAGGCGGAGCCGCGTAGGCCGGGATGGCTCGTGGGATCGATCACCAGGCTGCTCGTCGAAGGGCGCAGCTCGGCCAGACCGGAGAAGGTCCGGCGGGGGACTTCACCGAGGAACTCGAAGCGCACCAGCAGAGGTGCGTCACTACCAGCAGACGGCATCGGAGGCCTCGGTATCACTGTCGCCGAGTACGTGCTCGGGCGTCTCCAGCAGCGGCGGATCGAAGGCCAGCGCGCTAATCCTCGGCGAGAACCGGGCGCGGACGTCGGGCCGGGGATGCTCCATGTACATGGCGGGCAGGAACTCGTCGATGGGCATCAGCGCCCGATCGAGCCCCGCCGCCAGCAACGTCAGCGCGGCCTCGTGGCTGAGCAGATAGCCCCACGTGCAGTAACTGAAACCGGGCCGCACAAAACCCGGCCAGGCAGGCTCGTCGGCCTCCATCGGGCAGCGTGCGAGGTAGATCAGCCCCGGCTGCTCGCGGACGCGGACCTCGGCCAGGCCCTCGGCCAGCTGGTCGAAGAAGGAGGGGAACAGGGTCGCGTCGTCCTCCAAGACCATGAAGTATGGTGCCCCGGTGCTGGCTCCCTCGCGCCAGCACGCCAGATGGCTCAGCGTGCACCCGATCTCGCCGAGCCGCAGAGGCCGGTTCCACCAGGGATTGGGGGAGGCGACAGCCCACGGGTACAGGTCGTGCCCGGCGTTGGCGAGCGCCTGCCGGGTGATGTCCGCGCCGTCGAAGAGCCCGTCCCAGTCGGAGGTGTAGGAGGCGTCGACGTGGCCGGAGAGCTGGGCGGCGATCCGCTCCCGGCGATCAGGCCGGCGCCGGAGGTTGACCACGAAGGTCGGCAGATGGACAGGCATCAGCGCTCGGCCTTCTCCCGCTTGAGCTCATCGAGATGGGCGGCGAAGCTCCTGAGCGTCCGTGTCTCGTAGAGCGCGCGCAGAGGAATGTGCTGTCCCACGACCGGGGTCAGCCAGACGATTGCCTTGGTCGCGAGGAGTGAATGCCCGCCGAGGGCGAAGAAGTCGTCGTCAGGGGTCACGCGGTCGAGCCCGAAGAGCTCTGCCCAGATTTCCGCGACCGCCTCTTCCGTCGGGGTGGCGAGGCCGGGCGACGCCTGACCGGGAGCGGCTGCGGGCGCGGGCGCGTGAAGTGCGGACCGGTCGATCTTCCCGGACCGGGTGAGCGGGAAAGCGTCGAGGAAGGTGAAGGTATTGGGCACCATGTACGACGGCAGTTTCGACGACACGTGCGCGGCCAACTCCTCGCTGCTCACGTCGACGGCGAGGATGAGATAGGCGTCAAGGCCGTCGTTGCGCGCGACGACGATCGCCCGCTCGACAGCGGGATGCTCCAGGAGCCGGATCTCGATCTCGCCCGGCTCGACGCGGAAGCCGCGTACCTTCACCTGGCCGTCCAGGCGGCCGAGGAACTCCAGGGCGCCGTCAGGGCGGGCGCGCACCAGGTCGCCGCTCCGATACAGCCGCTCACCCGGGGCACCGAAGGGGTCAGGGACGAAGGCCTGGGCGGTGAGCGCGGGTTGCCCGAGGTAGCCACGGGCGAGCCCCAGCCCGCCGATGCACAGCTCACCCGGGGTGCCGGGCTCGACGAGCTCGAGCTCCCGGTCGAGGACGTGGAGCCTGGTGTCACTGAGCGGATGGCCGATCGGGGGCCGTCCCCCCGCTTCCGCCCTGGTGATCGTGGCCGCGCTGGCGATGATGGTCGCCTCAGTCGGCCCGTAGGTGTTGATTACCTCGACGGTGTCGCCCATCTCCGCGTACCAGCCGGCGAGGGCCTGGCCGCGGAGCGGGTCGGCTCCGAGGATCACCAGCCGCAGTTCCTCGGGCCACGGAGAGCCGGCCAGTCCTTGCCAGTACGAGGTGGGCAGGTCCAGAACGGTGATCTTCGTCCCTTCGGCGAGGAGATCGGGGAGGTCCTTTCCCGGCGGCGGAAGCACCAGCGTGGCACCGGTCGTGAGGCAGGGGAAGATCTCCTCCGCATGGGCGTCAAAGCTCACGGCGGCATGCTGGTACATGTGGTCGCCAGGGCCGAGCGCGAACCGCTCCCGCATCCACATGACCCGCCGGACCAGGGCGAAATGGTCGATGCCTACACCCTTGGGCCGCCCGGTGGAACCGGAGGTGTAGATGACGTAGGCCAGCGACGCCGGGTCGGGCAGCGGCGCATCCGCCGCGTTCGCTGTACCGGTCGAGAGTTCGGCGACGTCGTGCTGGGTCAGAAGCAGCGAGATCTGTGAGTCGGCCCGCATGAACTCCTTACGGTCGGCCGGATACTCGGGGTCGATAGGGACGTAGGCGCCCCCGGCCCAGAGCACACCCAGAATCGCGATGACCAACTCGGGGGAACGGTCCATCTCGAGCCCGACCGGGACCTCCGGCCCGGCGCCTCGGCGGCGGAGTTCCCCCGCGAGTGCCGCGACCCGGCCGGCCAGTTCCGCGTAGGTCAGACGGCGCTCTCCTGCCGCGATGGCGACGGCGTCTGGGGTCTGTACGGCTTGCAGGCGGAAGAGGGCGAGGACCGTCTCGCTGCGATCGGCGGACAGGGCCGCGGGGTGGGCGGGTGGCAGGGCCGGCCAATGACCGTCGATGTACGCCAGGCACTCCTCCCGCGAACCACTCGGGCCCGCTGGCTTCCATCCCTCCGGCAGGGGCCGGTGGGCCGGCCAGATGGACTGCTGGCCGTAATCGTTGAGCGTCACCAGGTATGTGGAAGTAGGCATGGGTCTCGCTAATCGGAAGCTAATGATGGATGAGAAAAGGGTGGTAGAAGGGAACTTTGCGCGACGTTCCTGAAATCGCGACTGCTTCGCGGGAGGTATAGGTATCTCGTTCTTTACAATCGCGATCAGGGCGCGATCGGATTGCTGCGGTCTAAGATCGCCACCGCATGATGCCATTGAGTTGATATGACGGTCAACAGCGGTTTGTCACGCCGAGAAGCGGCGATGCGGAAAATTCAGAGAGCGTTCTCTTACGACTACCCAGTGTGACATTTCAGGCGACAAGACTTTGGATGTGATGATGATCACCTTGACGGCGAGAGCGGGCGGGGAGAGCCGCTTGGCGATAGATGCACGTCAAAGGCCACATTGCTCCTCCTGCAACCAAGAGGGAACATCTTGAATAGCCGACGGATGTGTGATATTACATATGGCATTGCAGTAACGCTGCGCTACTGACCCGCCCTCGGTACCAGCGGCCATATCGGCAGACCCGCGTAGCCAGAATGCATCGAAGCAGAGTCTGCTCTCGGTGATTTCGTGCTTGCCCTGGTTATTCCTGCGCTCGACGGAATACTGGGCGCGGTCGCATCATGATGAGGCGGTTAATTCATGTGCTACCACCTGATGAACTCATTTTTCCCATGGGGCATGTCGTCAGGAAGCAAACCAAGCCACGGCTCCGGCCGGGCGTTCTCGACCGGAGAGGGGATCTCATGGGGCTGGACCTCCGATGACGATCAGCCAGTCGGCCACATCGTCCCCCGGACGATTCCTGTTATGGACGGTTCGGAGCCAGGCTGCCCGGCTGTCGGCGGGCATCGCCCTCAGCGGCGCGTCCATGCTGGCCACTGCCCTCATCCCCGCAGCCATCGGGCGCACCGTCGACGAAGGAATCGCGTTCCATGACACAGAAGCGCTGTTCCGCTGGCTCCTCGTGGTCCTCGGCCTGGGGCTCGTGCAGGTGATCGCCGCCATTCTGCGCCACCGCAGCACGGTCACCTCCTGGCTCGGCGGGCTCTACCTGGCGGTCCGCACCCTCGTCTGGAAGGCGACCCGGCTCGGCGACGAGCTCACCAGGCGGGTCGGCGCGGGCGAGGTCATCACCGTCGGCATGGGCGATGTCAACTCTGTCGCCGGCGCGGCGGAGATGGTGATGCTCGGCACTGCGGCCGCCACGAGCGTCACGGTCGTCGCGATTCTCATGCTGGTCACCGACCCCACGCTCGGGGTCGTGATCCTCCTCGGTGTACCCGCCGTCTCCCTCGTCATGACAGCGCTGCTCAAACCGCTGACCCGGCGGCAGGAACAGCTGAGAACGCGGCAGGGCGAACTCGGGATGAAGACCCTCGACATCATCCAGGGCTTTCGCGTGCTGAGGGGCCTCGGCGGCGAACGCCATTTCGTGGCCGGCTACCGGCGGACCTCGAAGGAGGTTCTCCACGCGGGACTCGACGTCGCGCGCTTCGCGGCACTGATGGGAGCCGCGGGACAGATGCTTCCAGGTCTGCTGCTCCTCGGCGTGATCTGGCTCGGCGTGCACCGCGTGCTCGACGGCAGCCTCACCGCAGGGCAACTGATCGGGTTCTACGGCTACGCTACCTTTCTCGGCCCTCCGCTCCGCATCCTCATCGAGACGATCGAGAAGATCAGCAAGGGGCTGGTCTCGGCCCGGCGCATCATCCGGATCCTGTCGATCGAAGCCCCGGAGTCGTCAGACCCGACGCTGCTTCCCCCCTTCCCGGAACTGTCCGACCCGAACTCAGGCGTACGGATCCCTCCGGGGCGGCTCACCGTGGTCGCCGCGACCGATCCCACCATCGCGCGCAGCATCGGCCTGCGCCTCAGCGGCTACGGCCAGACGGAAGCGACGCTCTCGGGAATAGCCCTGTCCACCCTGCCGCGGGCCTCCGTCCGCGCGCACATCCTGCTCGCCGACCATGACGATTGGCTGTTCAACGGCATGCTCGCCGATCAGTTGGCACCGCACGGGGCCACCGACGAAGCGGTGCGGGCGGCCTTGAGCGCAGCATCTGCGGAGGACATCGTCAGAGGGCTTCCCGACGGACTCTCGACCCGAGTCACCGACTCGGGAAAGGAGTTCTCCGGCGGACAGCGCCAGCGACTGCTGCTGGCCCGCGCGCTCATCGCCGCACCGGAGGTCCTGGTGCTGATCTACCCCACCAGCGCGGTCGATGTCCACACCGAGAGCCGCATGGCGCAGGGACTGGCCCGCGCCCGTGCTGGCCGTACGACGGTGGTCTTCTCCAGCAGCCCGCTGCTCGCCACCCGCGCCGATCACGTCGTCTTTGTCGAGGAAGGCTCCGCCGTCGCCGAAGGACGGCACCAAGATCTGGTGAACGCGGAGCCACGGTACGGCTCGCTGATCGGCATGGGAGAGCGGCTTTGACGAACGAGCGGCTTCGGGTCGCCGACACGGCCGAGACCCACCGATACGCGAAAGAGCTGATCAGGGCCAACGACCGCGCCTTCCTCGGCACCGTGCTCCTCCACACCGCTGCCGTCGGAGCCGGGCTCGGAGCGCCACTCCTGCTGGGGTGGCTGGTGGAGGACATACGGGACGGCGTCGCCGAACCCGGCCTGATCATCGCCTGCGTGCTGGCCCTCCTCCTCGCACAGGGCGCGCTCACCCTGGCTGCGCTGAACTCCTCAGCTCAGCTTGGGGAGAAGGTACTCACCCGGCTTCGTGAGGACTTCGTCGCAAACATGCTGCGGCTGCCGACTGCCCTGTTCGAGCGGGCAGGCACCGGCGAGCTCCTGACCCGCAGCTCGCACGACGTCTCTACCCTGGCCAACGTGGTGCGACGAGCGGCACCCCAGATCTTCATCGCGGTCGTGACGTGCCTGCTAACCCTGGGAGCCCTGGTGGTGCTCAACCCGATCCTGGCCGTGCCCGGCCTTCTCGGCATCCCGCTCCTGTGGTACTCCTCGCGGTGGTACCTGTGCCGGGCGCGCGAGGGCTACCTCCGCGAGCGGTCCTCCTACGCGGGCGTCGTCGACGGGCTGACGGAGAGCATCCAGGGAGCTCGCACCGTGGAGGCGCTCGCCCTGGCAGCCCTGCGGGTCGCGCGCACCGAGAGCGACATCGAACGGTCATGGGGAGCCGAGCTCTACACGCTGCGCCTGCGGACCATCTGGTTTCCTTCGGCGGGTCTCGCCTGGGTGCTCCCCCTGACCGCCACCCTCGCCCTCTCCGGCTACCTGTACGCGGAGGGGGAACTGCCGCTGGCGCACGTCGTGGCCGCGGCGCTGTACGTCCACCAGTTGGCCGATCCCCTCGACCGGTTCGTGACGTGGATGAACGAACTGCAGGCTGGGCAGGCCGCCCTTTCCCGGGTGCGCGGCGTGGCGCAGCCGCCCCGGCCGCCCGCCGATCCGCTCCAGTCCCTGGACGTGACCTCGCCCCGCGACGGGCGGCTGGTGATCGACCAGGTGTCCTTCTCCTATCGCGAAGGCGTCGATACCCTGCGCGAGGTCTCCCTGGTCGTCGAGGCTGGCGAGAGGATAGCACTGGTGGGCGCCTCCGGCGCAGGGAAGACGACGCTGGGGCGTCTGGTGGCCGGGGCGTATGAGCCCGCCAAGGGGTCGATCCTCCTGGACGGCCGGCCGTTAACACTCACCTCGGAGCAGGACGACCTCCTGCCGGGGCTCGCTTCAGAGCAGGACGCCCTCCCGTCGGGGTCCGCTTCAGGGCGGGATGATCGGCGGCGTGTGGCCCTGGTGGCCCAGGAGCACCACGTGTTCAGCGGCACCCTGCGCGACAATCTCACCGCCGCCGACCCCCGGGCCTCGGATGCGGAACTCCGCAGAGCGCTCGACGTGGTCAAGGCGACCTCGTGGGTGGCCCGTCTCCCGCAGGGGCTCGACACAATTCTCGGCGCCGACGCCTTCGCGGTCTCACCCGCCCAGGCGCAGCAATTGGCGCTGGCGCGCATCGTCGTCGCGGATCCGCAGGTCATCGTTCTCGACGAGGCGACGTCCTTCCTCGACCCCCAGCTGGCTAGAGATCTCGAGTCGGCGATGACGGAGGTGTTGTCCAGGCGCACCATCATCTACATCGCGCACCGGCTCCACACCGCCCGAGACGCCGACCGGATCGCCGTCATGGAGGAGGGCAGGATCGTCGAGCTCGGCACGCATGATGATCTGCTGTCGCGTGACGGCGCCTACGCCCGCCTGTGGCGCGCGTGGTGTCTCCCGGCGACGACGTCCGGAGAGGGGCAGGGGGCGAACCGCACCCGGAGCGGTGGGTGCGCAGGGGCCACCCGCCCGAGCAACGGGACCGGGATACGCCGGGACGCCCAGTCCCCTCTCCACAAGTGAAACAGGCACGTGCGGGTGGTCTCGGCCGGGAAACCGACCAGCGATCAAGGTGGGAGCTTCCCTGAGCCCACTGAGCCGGGAATGCAGGGAAGACGCGAGTAGACGAGTGCGCGAGGACGACTATGTGTGCGATTTCTGGGTTGGTCACGAAGGGCCGGGTCGATGTCGATCGGATTCGAGCGATGAATCGGGCCCAGAGCCGCCGTGGCCCCGACGGCTCGGATACCTGGACATCAGCGTGCGGTCGTCTGGGCCTGGGCATGAACCTGCTGGCGATCGTGGACGGCGACGCCCAGGCCGGGCCCTACGGTGACCCGGTCTCGGGGGCCCGGATCACCTTCAACGGTGAAATCTACAACCACCGGGAACTGGCCAGGCAGTGGGGAATCACCCTCGCGCCGGGTCAGACCGACGCGCACCTTGTGCTGGAGGCCTACCTCCGGTTCGGGCCCGCCTGTCTGGAGCTGTTCGACGGGATGTTCGCTTTCGCTGTCTTCGATCCACGCGACGGCACGGTGTTCCTGGCACGTGACCGGTTCGGGGAGAAGCCCCTCTACTACCACGTAGATCAGGAAGAGTTCAGCTTCGCCTCCGAGGTGAAGGGGATTGAGGCGATCACCCGCCTGACGCCGAAGTTCAGCCAGGAGTGGCTGGCGGTGGAGAGCCCGCTCGGGGCCGACACGCCGTACAGCGACGTCTACATCGTTGAAGCGGGCTCGTACCTCATCGTGGAGCTCGCCTCCTTGCGATGCACGCACCGCCAGTGGTGGTCGATCGCCGCGAAGGTGAACGAATATCCCTCCTACGTGCAAGCCTATGAGCAGGCGGGTTCCGCACTCGTCCGCACCGCCCGCAGGAGGATCTTCAGCGGCGACTCCGGCCTTCTTCTCAGTGGGGGGCTGGATTCGGCGGTTCTCGCGATGCTGCTGCGCCCGCAGGTCCTGCTGACGGCGCGCTATCCGGGAGCCCCGCGCTACGACGAGTACGACTTGGCGAAGAAGGTGGCGGATGCGATTGGCGCCGAACTGGTGGTCGTCGAGCCCCAGGTGAGCGACTTCCAGAACCGGGCGGCCGAGATCGTCGAAGATCTCGACTATCCCGTCGGGAACGCCAGCCTGCTCTCCGAGCACCTGCTGTATAGAGCGGCTGCTCGCCTGGGGCTCAGAGTCGTCCACGGCGGGATCGGCCCAGACGAGTTCCTGCTGGGTTATGTGAGGAATTCGATCGCCCTGGACGGCCCCTCGATCACCGACGCCAGCGATCTCCGTTCCTACGAACCCCTGGGCCAGAAATTCAGAGAAGAAGACAAAGGCACCAGCCCGGCCGACCGTTACTATCGAATGTGCCTGCGGGGACCGGACCTAACGGCGAAGACCAGGAATCTGGTCTACGAATGCTTCGACCGGGGGGCGGATCTCGGCCAGGCGATATCGCTGGTCGAGCTGAGCGTGTCCATGCCCGCGATGCTCCTCACTTCTGACAAGCTCGCCTCCGCCTACGGAATCGAGCGTCGATCCCCCTATCTCGCGCACGAGTGGGCCGAGCTCTGCTTTCAGCTTCCGCTCGAATACAAGCGGAGGAGTGGATACAGCAAGCGGGTGTTACGCGACTTCGCCCGGGATATTGGCGTCCCTCAGGAGATCTGGGCGAACGTCGACAAGCGCGGGTTCGCTTCGCCGGTTCCAGGATGGCTGGCCACCACACTTGACGGCTGGTACCACGCCAGCGTGAGTCCCCTGGAAGACGCCGGCACGCCCGCGCTCGCCCAGCGCATCAAGCGGCTGGGCGCGGCCAGCGTCGGCCATCTGGGCCGCTCCCGGCTCCAGGCCCTGCTGATCTCCATGTGGTGGCAGCGAGTCAGCGCCGGCCACGCCTGACCATGCGTGGTATTCGTCGAGTCGGAGGTCGTCAATCGATTTCGAGGCTCTGCGTGAAGTTTCTTATCGTCATGATCTCCCGAGTAATGGAAAAAGCGTGAGAGGAAAGAGCGGAATGAAGATTACAGTCATTGGTTGCGGGCATTTGGGGGCGACCCACGCTGCGGGTATGGCGGAGATCGGACATCATGTCGTAGGCATCGACGTCGATCAGGCCAAGGTCGACTCACTGAACGAAGGACGCAGCTGGTTTCACGAAGAAGGTCTCGACGAGCTGCTGCAGAGCAACATCGAGGCCGGACGTCTGCGTTTCTCCACCGACTTCGCAGAAGCAGCCGCACACGGCGAGGTGCACTTTCTCGCAGTCGGCACCCCGGTGAGTCCGGCCGGTGGATACGACCTGTCGCAGCTCCACAACACCATCGAGCAGCTGGCGCCTCACCTCACGGGTGAGTGCCTGATCGTGGGGAAGTCCACCGTCGCCCCGGGGACCGCCCATGCGCTGCAGCGCCTCGCGGCCGAACTCGCGCCCTCGGGCGACCTGGTCGAGATCGCCTGGAACCCCGAGTTCCTCAGGGAAGGGACTAGCGTCGCCGACACGCTGACGCCAGACCGAATCGTCCTGGGCGTGACATCGGAGAAGGCGAAGGCGACGCTCCTCGACCTCTACGATCCTATCGTCAGCGGCCACGGGTGTCCCGTCATCCTAACCGACCCCGCCACCGCTGAGATGGCGAAAGCGACGGCGAACGCCTACCTCGCCACGCGGATCTCCTTCATCAACGCGGTCGCCGAAATGTGTGCCGGCGCGGGGGCGAATGTCAGCGAGCTGGCCGACGCGATCGGCCATGACGCGCGGATCGGCCGGTCATACCTGTCTCCCGGGCTTGGTTTCGGCGGAGGGTGCATTCCGAAGGACCTCCGCGCCTTCGTCCATCAGGCCGAGCAGTACGAGGTGTCCGTCGCCGCAGATTTCTTCAGGAGCATCGACAGCGTCAACCTCCATATGCGCCGTCGAGCGATGGACCTGGTGCTGGAGCAGCTCGGCGGCCAGGTGGCGGGGAAACGTGTCGCCGTGCTCGGCGTCGCCTTCAAGCCGGGGGTCGACGACATCCGGGACTCTCCCGCCATGGACATCGCTGTTCACCTGCATAAGGCCGGAGCCGATGTCACGGTCTACGACCCGAAGTCGACGGGCGTCGCGCAGGAGACCTTTCCGAAGCTGGGATACGCGGTGCACGCGATCAGGGCCGTCGAAGGGGCAGATCTCGTCTTCGTCGGAACCGCTTGGCCGGAGTTCGGCGATCTCGACCCCGACGAGATGGCGAGGCACGCCGCCGACAGAAGGATCATCGACGCCCGGGGCGTGATCGACTCCGGACGCTGGCGCGCCGCCGGATGGACTGTCCTGCACCTGGGCGTGCGCGCCTGACCCCGCTCACCCGGCTGGCGGGACCGCTCGACGTACCGCCCGAAGCCCGGCTACGGCGCTATTCCAGAAGACCTGAACGAGAAAGGAGTACTTCGCCATGCCGCGAATCGTCGAGGACTTGTGCGGTCTGTTTCGCGAGATCCTGCCCGACGCCGCCATAGGAGCGGACACCGACTTCTTCGAAGCTGGAGGAAACTCGCTGGCGGCGGCTCGCCTGGCAGGACTGATCCGGAGCAGGCTCGGGACACCGGTCAGCCTCGTGCACATCTTGGAGTATCCCTCTCCCGAGGGGCTGGCCTCGGTGCTCGCCGAACTCTCGGCAGAAGGCGCGCTCGACGCGGAACCCGACGTGCCCAGCAGGTCTCAGGTCACCTCCGGCATCGTCTCCATCGCGCAGGAGCATCGCTTCGACATCTGGCGTCAGCATCCGACCTCGCGAAACCTCTGCCGGATGCAGCTGTTGCGCGGCCCCTTGGAGCGCACAGCGCTGACCCGTGCCGCGCGGCGCCTGCTTGCCCGTCATCAGGCGCTGCGATCCGCTTTCGACGTCCCGCCCGCTGGAGTGCCGCACGTAGCCGTCCGTGACGTGGGCGACGCGTTCGACATCGACTGGTACGACCTTCGTGCTCTGCCGTACGCGGCGGCTCGTCGGTACGTGGAGACCGCGGTCGACGCGGCTTGTGCGCTGCCTTTCGAATTCTCTGCTCCGCCGTTCCTGAGAATAGTCTGCGCCCACCTGGCGGAGGAGACCTTCGCGATCGCCCTCGTCGTCGAACATCTCGTCGCCGACGGCATGGCGTTGGACATCCTGCTGGCGGACCTAGCCGCCCTCTACGGCGGCGAAGTGACCGGCGCCGACGCCGGCCTTCCCGAGCTACCCTATGAATTCCTGGATTTCGCCAGATGGCAACGCACACGGCTGGCGGGACATAGGCGCCAGGAATTGCTGGACTACTGGGGGGCGCAGATCCGGGACCGCGGCCTTTACGAAGGCGTCGCGTTCCCTCAGTGGCGCAAGACCGAAGGACTACCACTGGCGACGAAAGCACGTGCCGTCGTGCCGCTCTCCGAGCTGACGGATTCACTCCATCTCGGTCGCCGTCACGGTCTCACCCCGTACATGGTGGCGATCACGGCCTTCGCGGCAGCGACGGCACGTGCCGCGAGTCTTGACAGCGTGCCGATCGTCTCGGTCACCGGCAACAGGCCGATGGGTGCGGAGCGGGTGGTCGGCTGGTTCGCCCATGCGTTCTCCTTCGAGGTGCGCGTCCGCGCGGACGGGCTGGCCAGTCTCTTCGAGGGAACCCGGGCGGCGATTCTGGACGCCTCGCGCCATGAGGAACTGCCGTATTTCCTGGTGCTCAAACTACTGAAGCCCGACATGGGCAGGAACGGCCCCAACGTCTTCTTCAGCTATCAGAGCGATTCCGGCCCTGTCTCCTGGCACGGAATGGACGCGGAGGAACTCGACGATCTGCCGGCGACGGCTGTTCCCTTCGGGGGCTTGGCAGTCGACATCATCGAAGCGCGCGGCAACGCGGTGATCGAGCTGACCTTCGGATCGGAGAACTGGCCGCCGGAGACCATGGCGTCTCTGCTCGGCGACTTCGTGAGCTTCCTGAAGGATCCGATGCTGCTGGAGCAGTTCGTCGCGGAGAGGAATTCCCCTGAGGCGCGGAGCCTGCCTTGTTAGAGATACGTGAGCCGACTGAAGACCGAACCGCGGCCGGGCTCCTGAAAACCCTTCCTCTGCCGTTGGCGTACGCCCGTCATCTCTTCTACGACGCAGCACAGCGCCCCGACCTCGCCGCCGCCGAGCGGATCGCCACTGACGAGGTTAGGCGCGCGGTGAAGCGCCGCGCCGACGAGGTCGCTGCGGTCGTGGGGCTGCTCGATGGGCTCGAGCTCAACGACGACGAGATCACGGTCATCAAGCCCCCGTTCTCGCGAGCCCGGCACCTGCCCAGCCCCTCCCGGGCCTTCGGCCATCTGGCGGTTCGCGATCCCGAAGGGTTCCCGAGCATCACGCCCCTCTGGGTGACGACGAAGGACAGGCAGGTGGTGCTGAGCACCGTGGAGAACAGGATCAAAGCCCGTGCGACGGCCGTCGATCCGATGGCGGCGATATCTATCGCTCCGGGAATTGGCAGTCCTCTCGGCGTCGAGGTCTGCGGGCTGGTCATGCAGTCCCCGGATGAGGGGAACGCGCTGATCCGTGAGATCGCGGAGCTGTACAGCAATCCGGGGATGCGCGTCCATGCCGACGGCAACTACACCAGTTGGGATCGCCGGGAGGGCAACCGGCGCATCAGGCTTGATCTGATCGCCTATCAGGTGACCAACGAGCTCGGTGATGAATCACGGGCCCGGTTCGCCCCCTGGATGCGGCACATCGAAGGCAGGAGCATTCAGCCGAGCCATCTGCTGGAAGGGCGGGCATGCGCTCCTGACACCTTCTGGGAAGAGGATCGCCTGCCGGCGGATGAGCTGGAACTGCTTGGCACCAAGGACGAGCTCGCCATTCTCGGCTACGCCAGGGAGGGCTCTGAGTTCCGATCGGTCAACAGCACATACGGGCACATCGCGGTTCACGATGAGTTCGGCCGCCTCCGTGCGCGGCGGATCGGGTTCGACGTCACCGCCATCGGTGGCGAGGCGCGGATCACCTTCCTGGTGCCCAAGGAGAACGTCGCGGTCGGCGCGGGCACACCTGTCGCGACGTCGTTCGCCAAATACAAGATCGGTGGTGCCTGGCTGCAGGCGAGAGGCATCGTCGAGCTCCATGACGACTCCCACCTCATCGAGCAGGTGGTGCGGCGGCTGAAGCACCGCTATGGCCGCCCCCCGCACGACTTCGCGCTCCGCTTCGGATCCCTGCACGCCGATTCCGATTTCACGGTGGCGTCGATCGCCTGTCAGAAGCTGAGTTCCCGATACCGGGAAGCGCTCCGCTCTGGTTCCTACAGCTAGGCGCTGATCTGCCGAAAGCGCGACGTAGTCGTTTGGCTCAAGAAAGGAAAGACTATGATTGTTCTCGGGGTAAGCGGAGGTCTCTCTCACGACCCGGCGGCCGCCATCGTCGTGGACGGGCGCCTGATCGCGGCGGCGGAGGAGGAGCGCTTCATCCGGAAGAAGCGCGCCCGTTTCGAACTGCCGATCCATGCGATCCACTACTGTCTCGCCGCCGCTGGGATCGGGCTGAGGGATGTCGACATGCTCGCGGCCGGATGGAATCCGGAACTGGCCCCGGACGCGGAGCAACCCAGGGACTACCTGCAGGCGATCGTCGACCATGACCTGCTTCGCGGGGAACTCCCGCCGGTGACGCCTGTCGATCACCACCTCGCGCACGCCTACGCGTCGTGGGCCGGCTCCGGATTCATTGACGGCGCGGTGATCGTCGCCGACGGCCGAGGCGAGGCGGCCGCCACGTCGATCTATATCGCGAAGGACAGGTCCTTGGAGAGGAAGGCCGTTTTCGGAATCCGTGACTCCCTCGGCTACCTGTACGGGGCGACCACGAGATACCTCGGATTCGGCGACGGTGCCGAAGGCAAGGTGATGGGCCTCGCGTCGTACGGGAAACCGATCCGCGACTTCCCCATCACCCTCGATCCCTCAGGCTACAGCGTGGACCTCTCCGTCCCTGACGCGCCGTGGGACGAGTACGGCAGGGCCCTGCAGAAGTCATGGGCGACCTGGCTTGCGGGCGCCTTCGGCCCGCGTCCTGTCTTGAAGCATGCCTACGATGTCCGCGCCGGGCGGATCCGGGCGTCGCACGACGACGTCTTGGCCTACGCCGATGTGGCGGCGAGTGCGCAGAGCGCGCTCGAGTCGGTCATGACCCACCTCGCCAAGACGGCGCTTTCCTGGACGCCGGCCAAAAACCTCATCCTGGGCGGCGGCGTCGCCCTGAACTGCTCCAGCAACGGCAAGCTCGTCAACCTGGCGGGGCTGGACCGAATGTACATCTTCCCCGCCGCCGGTGACGCCGGGACGGCCGTCGGCGCCGCGCTGTGGATGGCGGAGCAGATGGGCGACCGCGTCGAAGGGGAGATCGAGCACGCCTTCTTCGGCCCCTCCTTCGACGACGGCGAGATCCGGCAGACTCTCACCGAACTCGGCGTGTCGGCCCGCCAGGTGGACGCTGCGGGCGTGGCAGCCAATCTCATCCTCGACGGCAAAGTCCTAGGCTGGTTCCAGGGGCGGGCCGAGATCGGCCCCCGGGCGCTCGGCCACCGGTCGATACTGGCGAATCCGCAGCTTCACAGCATGCTGGAGCGCGTCAACCGCATCAAGGGACGTGAGCTGTGGCGTCCCTTGGCGCCGAGCGCTCTCCCGGCGACCGCCGAGAAGATGCTGGGCACCGACAAGGGCTCGCCCTTCATGCTGCGGGCCTTCCCGATGGTAGACGACATGCGGATGACGTTGCCTGCGGTGTCGCACGTCGACGGCACGACACGGGCCCAGGTGGTCTCCAGCCTGCACAACGAGGAGTACGCCCGGCTCCTGGGTCACCTGGGCGACGCGACCGGGTACGGGGTGGTCATGAACACCAGCTTCAACGACGAGACCGAACCGATCGTCCAGACTCCGAGGGACGCGCTCCGCACGTTCTACTCGACCGGCTTGGACGCGCTGGTCATCGGGAACTGGCTGGTCGAGAAGTAGGGGGCGCGCTCCCTCGCCGGCGTCCTGAGATCGTCAGGGTGCCCGGAGCAGCAGTAGGCGCCCGTGCTGCCGGGTCGCTTCTCGACGCCCCTTGGCTCCCCCCGCGGACCGCATAAAGCTCGGTTCACGGGGGGTAGAGCGCGGCCCGGCCGACCGGATCGCCACGAAGGATCCTCTACCGCTTCATAACGCCTCGTATAGTGCGCGATCTGCAGTTTTGGCCTTCAGCCGCAGCGAGGCCAAGATCACGAGCTGTGCCGATGCGTCTGCTGCATCTAACCTTGATTCGTGTGTTCGGTTGGCTGGTGCTGCTGGGGCGTAGCCAGGCTTCCAAGGATGCCAAGATTATGGTGCTCCGCCATTAAGTGCATTCGTGTATGGCTTCAACCCCGCGACGGGCAAGCCCGATCCCTTGACTCACGCGCCCGTGACCTGCTGCCGCCCCTCCCGAAGCCGAGCAGATACATCCTGGAATAGCTTGCGCCCTTCGGACGACGACGTCGCACGGACATGACACTTGCCAACGTCGCAGCGGTCGAGAGCGCTCGGCAGGCTACCGTCGCCCCAGCAGGTCCCACGCCAGATGATCTTGATCACCCCGGCGGTTCCGACAAAGGCGGATAGGTCACCCTGTCAGTGCTTCGGGTGACAACGGTGTGGCGTTCGTGAAAATCTTGGAGTATGTCACTGATCCCCCACGAGCGCGCTCACCGCCCCCAGCTAGAAAAGATCACCGAGCTCGCGTCGCGGGTCAGAGCGGGGAAGATCAGGCTTCCGAAATTCCAGCGGCAGTTCGTGTGGAAGGGCCACCAGGTCCTCGATCTCCTCGACTCGATCTCACGGAACTACCCGATCGGAAGCTTGTTGCTGTGGGACAGCGAGTTGCGGCTGGCGAGCGACCACGACATCGCGGGCATCGAGATCGACCAGGCGCCGCACCGTGAACGTACCGCCTACCTGCTCGACGGCTGCCAGCGCCTGTCGACCATCTGCGGGGCGCTGTACTGGGAGCCGAAGGGCGATCCGAAGAGCCTCTGGAACCTGGTCTACGACTTCGAGGAGCAGCGTTTCACGCACCGCAAGGACTTCGACGAGCCGCCCGCGCACCAGATTCCGCTGAGGCTGCTCGCCCAGCCCTACCAGTACGCCAAGTGGGCTTCGAAACGGCTTCCTGAGGAGTTCGAGGAGGCGGCGGGGCAACTTTTCGACAACTTCGCGAACTACGAGACCTCGGTCGTGACGCTGAAGACGGCCTCGATCACTGAGGTCGGCCGGATTTTCGAACGGGTCAATACGCGCGGCACACCGCTGACGGCGGTCCAGGTCATCCGCGCGGTGACCTGGCGCAGCGACTTCGATCTCCTAGACGCGATCGACGGCGTCCGCGACGTGCTCGCAGCCAAGCACTACGGCCTGATCGACCAGATGCTACTGCTGCGCGCGATCTCGGCGGCGGCCGGGCTTGGGTTCTCCAAGTCCGACATGGAGCAGCTACCGTCCATCGGCCATGAGCGTCTCCTGGCGGCCATCGAGGAGACCGAGAACGCCGCGAAGAAGGCCGTGGACTTTCTCACCACTGAGATCGGCACTCCGACGGCGGCCGCGCTTCCCCACGCCAACCAGCTCGCTGTCGTCATCGAGATCTTCCGGCAGATCCCGAGGCCGAACGGCAAACAGTTCGCCCAGCTCCGCAGTTGGTTCTGGCGGACGGTCCTCGGCGGCTACTACGAGGGCTGGAATCCCCGGAAGATGGCGGCAGACCTCGCGGCGGTGACGGCGTTTGCGAACGGCGAGACCAAGGGCATCGAGGTGGACGCCCCGTCGCCCAGCACGCGACTGTGGGGAGGCAAGTACGATCGGGGCACCGCGCCGCAAAAAGCATTCGCACTCATGCTCGCGGCACGGGGCCCCGTTGACTTGATCACCGGGGCGGCCATCGATGTGGGGAAGACCCTGGCCGGGGACAACTACCTGCAGTTCCACCACTTCTTTCCCAAAGCGGCCCTCCTACGCGACGGCGTCAGGTTCGAGCAGGCTAACGTCCTCGCGAACATCGTCATGCTGACCGCGATCAGCAACCAGAGGTTCTCCGACCTCCCGCCGTCCGCCTATCTGAAGGCCGAAATCGACTTCAGCGACGAACGAACGATCCGCGAGCGGCTCGACACCTGCCTCGTCTCCGCACCCGCTTTCGACGCGGCCATGCGCGGCGACTACAAGGCGTTCCTCGCAGCCCGGTCGGAGACCTTGCTGGAGTGGGCGAGGGACCTCATCCAGCGCGGCCTGGCGACGGAGGCCGCGCCCGCGGAGCTCGACGAGGAGAGCCTGCGGCTCGCGAACGAGGTCGAGGTCGTAGACGAGGACACCGACGACTGAGGCCCGGGCGGCGGCGTTCGGTCGGTGACGGATGGTCTCCTGGTGGCGGGAGGTGCGTCTCATGCGCATCACTGATGTGCTCAAGCCGACCGGCCCAGGGAACGGCTGCTCGAGCATGGCCCGCGTGCGCTCGCTGACCGGGAGCTGCTGGCGCTCGTGCTGGGAGAGGGCCGTCCCGGCGTGGAAGTCATCGAGCTGGTGTCCCGGCTGCTCGCCGACCATGGCGGGCTGGCCGCAGTGGCGGCGGCCGATCCGGGCGCGCTCTAGCGGTCGGGGGGATAGGCCCGGCCAGGGCGGCCCGTGTAACGGCAGTGTTCGAGCTGGCGCGACGCGCGGCCAGGCCGCCGCGCCTCGGCCGGATCACAGTCGCCGAGGACATAGTGGTCGCCGCCGCACCGCTGCTGCGCGGTCTCCGGCACGAGAGGGCGGTCGTGGTCGTCTGCGACGCCGGCGGCCGGACCAGAAGATGGCTGTGCTCACCGACGGCGCAGCGGATCGCACCCCGATCCCGGTCCGTGACGTCTTGAGCCTGATCCTCGCGCTGGGCGGCGCCCGTTTCGCGGTAGCGCACAACCATCCGAGCAGCCGGACGGAGCCGAGCGAGGCAGACGTCCGGGTGACCGCCCGCCTCCGCGACGCCGAGACCACAGTCGGGCTCCGCCTGCTCGACCACGTCATCGTCACCGACGACTATGTGGTCCAGGATCCCGTGACCATCACACCGGTGCCGGGCCAACCAGTGGAGACGGCTCGCACGAGTCCATTCGGTCGTCGGCCTCGGCGATCCGGTCGGGTGGCCCCGACACACAGACCCGCCAGGTGCCCGTCGCGCGCCTGTATCCACACGGCGGGAGACCATCGGCGAAGCTCAGTCGACGGACGCACGCCAGTCCCGTTCAGCGAGTGCCGCCCGCAGCTCGAATCCGTCACTTGAATGAAGCTCAAACGGAAGGATACGAGTGACTCGCGAGGTCGCAGACCTTGAATGGCGAAATCCGCGCCCACTGCTCCCGACGAACGATCCGGGCGAGGCGGTGCAGGCCCCGACCACGCTCACAACCGCCCGCTGAACGCCGCATTCAACAGCGACGGTCGCAGAGCCTTCACGAACTCGGGACTCTTGCTCATGCCCAAACCGATCGCCAGTGCATCGAGGTGCCGACCGATGCGCTGCTGCTCGGACAGCGAGGGCAGCAGAATTCGCTGGGCCTCGAAATTCTTGATTCCGAGCGTCTTATTACGGCCTGCCGAACCGGGTGACGAACGGCGGATCACTTCCAGCCCAGCTGACGAAGTGAAGTAGTGGCGTAGATACGAGGCGTCGGCCCGCTCGGTGTCGACGAGGTACGTCATGAACCGATGGCTCCCGATGTAGCCACGCTCGGCATCTCCTGCGAGGGCGACCGCGCCTTCCCACGCGAAAACGCTGCTGAACAAGAGATCCCCAGGCTCGATCGCAAAGACACGTTTTCCGCCCAGCTCAGCCCCGGTCACGGGTTCCTTGTGGAAAACCCCTCGCCCGAACGACCTGATACCGATCTCCCGGTACGTCTCACTCTCAACCACATCAACCTGACGGCGCGTCAGCCTGATGACCTCACCCACAGCCCACTCGTCCGGGTGATTGGCGCGTGAGTCCGCGATCAGTGATTCCTTGAACGCCGCCTGAAGCTTGGAGCGCTGCTCCTGGAGCTGCTCGACCCGCGAGAGCTTCGCCGTGGCGACGTCGAGGCGGGTAGCGATGCGGCGCTGCTCGTCCAGGTCCGGCAGGGGAACGGTGACGCTGATGAGGCGGTCAACGTTGACTCGTTGACGGCGGGAGCCCATGCCAGTGCCCTGGTCGCGGAGTTTGCCATGGAGGCCAGGCCAAGTGGCCAGATGGACGACGTAACCGGGGTCGGCGAGGGTGTCGTCAATGTGGAATGTCGGGAATTCGTGGGATACGTAGAGGCCGTGGAACTCTTCCGGCACAGTGGCGAGCGCGCCTTCCCAGCCGAAGAGCTTGCTGTAGATGAACTGCCCCTTCCGGATTCTGTTGTATTTAGGGTAGTTAGTCTCGGAACCGGTGATGGGCGGGCGCTTGAAGAGCCCGCGCCCGTAGCTGTAGATGCCCACCGTCGTGTAAGTCGCGTCCGGGTCAACGGCCACGGTGTCTGCCTCTTGCCGTAGGAACGTACCGAGAGCGACTTCCGGGTAGGTGGTCATGCTCATCCCTCCAGGTCCTTCGCGAGCGAGGAGAGGAGTGCGAGGATCTCGTTCTCGGTGGAGATCAGATCACCGATGAGCTCGGCGGGCGGGCGGTGGGACAGATCATCTTCCTCGGTCGGGTTGGCGAGGTCGAGGTTGTAGCCCTGGCTGATGACGTCGGACGCGGGGACGAGCCACGCGCGATCCGTTTGTTCCCGGCCAATGCGATCCAAGCCGCCCCACCACGCCGTGCAGGTTTCGAACTCCTCATAGCGCATGGGCTTCGTTTTGGCGTAGCCCTTGCGGCCCTCGGGTGGGGTGATCTCGTAGAACCAGGTTTCCTTGGTGGGGCCGGTCTTGTCGAAGAAGAGGAGGTTGGCGGGGATCTGGGTGTAGGGGGCGAAGACGCCTTGAGGGAGGCGGACGACGGTGTGGAGGTCGCACTCCTCGAGGAGCTGTTTGCGGATCTTGGCGCCGATGCCCTCGCCGAAGAGGGCGCCGTTGGGAAGGACGATGGCGCAGCGGCCGCCGGGCTTCAGCTTCTTAATGACGGCGTGGAGGAAGAGCCAGGCCGTTTCACGGGTCTGGTAGCCGGAGGGGAAGCTCTTGGCGATCGAGTCCTCCTCTTCGCCGCCGAAGGGGGGGTTGGTGAGGATGACGTCGACCTGGGAGCCGGGGCCCTTCTCATCGATCATTACGCGGAGGGAGTTGGCGTGAAGAATCTTCGGGGAAGGGATGCCGTGCAGGGTCAGGTTCATCATGCAGAGCAGGAACGGAAGAGGCTTCTTCTCGATACCGCGGATGTTGTTGAACAACTGCTGCTGGAGGACCTTGCCAGTGGCCTGTGGGAACAGTTCGGTGTAGGCCTCGACGAGGAAGCCGCCGGTGCCGCACGCCGGGTCCAGGATCGACTCGCCCAGTTTGAGGAAGGTCTGCTCGACCATGAAGCGGATGACGGGGCGCGGGGTGTAAAACTCGCCCGAGTCGCCCGCAGCGTCGCGCATCTGCTTCAGCAGGTCCTCGTACAGGAACGCCATCGTGTGGATGTCGTCGCTGCTGTTGAAGTCGATGCCGCGGATCTGGTTGACCAGGTCGCGGAACAGGTAGCCCGACAGCATCCGGTTCTGGACGCCGGCGAATACCTGGCCGAGGACGTTCCGCGGGTCGCCAGGCACGTCACTGCGCATGCTTGCGAGTTCCGGCAGCAGTTCGCCGTTGACGAACGCCAGCAGTTCCGCGCCGGTGAACGTCTCGTTGTCGGCCCAGGCCCGCCACTGGTACTCCGGTTTGATGATCGGGTCTTCGCCGAACACCTCGCGTTCGGCCTCCAGCGCGTCGAAGGAGCGCAGGAACAGTAGCCAGGACAGTAGGGGCAGGCGGTCCAGGTCGCCGTTGAGGCCCGCGTCCTTGCGCATAATGTCGCGGGCCGACTTGATGACCGCCGACAGTCGGGCGCGGGAGGTAGTGTCCTGCTTCTTTGCGGGTGGGGCCATGGTCGTTAGAGATCCTTGTTCGTCGGCTGGATGTTCAGATCGATGAGGGTGCGGGCGAGAGTCGTCACGCGGAAGCCGTCGCGATGCTCGACGTCTGCGGTGGACAGGTCGGCGCGGTGGGTGAGCACGGCGGGGTCCCGCTGGCGGAATCCAGGCGGAACCGTCATGTGCACGACGGCCGGGTCGACCGGCGCGAGGCCATGGACGCTCAGAGCTGTCTCGTGGGAGAAGACCGCGCGGTCCAGGCTCCACAGGGACCAGCGGACCAGATGGTCCAGGTCGCTCGACGGGAGGTCGGCGTATTCGCGGAAGCGGTACAGCCCCCGGTCTACGCGCGTCCAGTTGCCCCGGCGGACGTGGAAGTACTGCGACTGATATGAGTAGCCGTCGAGCAGTGCCTGGGCCGCCGTGAAGTAGCCGCGCTGACGGGCGGCCCGGCGCCAGAGCCGGGTCCGGGATTCCTCTTCCCGCTGCCTCACGGTCGCCAGGCTAGCGTAAGGGAAACTTATAGTCACTTTTAGTTTCGTGCACGATGCGGATCTCGCCTTGTTCGCCCCAAAAGAGCTCAGGAGGCTTCGTACAGCTGGGTGCGCAAGTGGTCGACGGCGGTGCGTAGCCCGGTGCCGGAGCGGTCGCCGAAGAGTTCCGCGATCTCGACAACCGTGCCGAACTCTTGGTAGGCCGGAGAGTCCATGGACTGAACCTCCAGTTCGCTCTCGTCGTGCGCGGAGTACTGCGTCAGCACGCGGTCGAGTATCGCGCGCGCCTCGGGGGCGAACGACTCCAGGAACTCACGGTGCTGGAACTTGAAGCGGAGGGCGCGTTCGGAGCGCGACAGTACGGGGAGGCCCCAGCCGAGATAGATCAGCAGGTCGATAGCGTCGGCATCGGGACGGCCCGTCAGCTCACCGAGGTCGGCGGTGCTGATGCCGATGGCCTCCAGTCGCTCCCGCAGCTCCTTGCGGCTCCGGCTGTGCGCCCACTGGGCGAGCAGTTGGTTCGGGGATAGATCGAGCTCGTGCAGTTTGTCCTTGATGAACTGCTCCAGCCGCACGAGGCGCAGCCGCAGGCCCGTCCCGTCGGTCTCAGTGATGTAGACGGCCGAACCGAGGATGTTCACCTCTACGTCGTCGATATAGAGGGTGCGGCCCTCGGCGCGGATGTCGTCGATCTCCTCGCCGTCGGTGATCATCGGCGGAAGGTCACCGCCGTCGTGACCCTCATACCCAGCCTCGGGTTCGGCCGCCTCGTCGGGATCCGGGTCCGGCTCGATATCGAGGTCCTCAGGGAAAGTGATGAAGCTGCCGTCCGGGTCTGCCTCGTCGCGGAGCCGCCGGAGGGGCGGGCCATCGAACTTGGGGTCGTAGAACAGGCGGGTCGCGTCAACGAAGTCGATGATGTCGAACGCGAACTTGCCGGTCTCGGGCGACAGGCGGGTGCCGCGGCCGATCGTCTGCTTGAACTCTGGCATCGAGCGGATCACGCGGAACAACACGATGTTGCGGACGGTCGGGATGTCGACGCCCGTCGACAGCATCCGCGACGTCACCGCGATGACCGGGACCTCGGAGGCGTCGTCGCGGAATTCGTCCAGACGCTCTCGGCCGGCCTCGTGGTCGTCTCCGGTGATCCGGCAGACCCACTTGTGGCCGTACCGCTGCGACAGGTCGGCGTTGGCGCGGGTCAGCGCCCCGACCATGCGCATCGCGTGGTCGTTGGTCTGGCAGAACACGATGGTCTTGTGCATGCGGCCGGTCTTGTGCAGATACTCCGTCAGGTAGCGGGCTACCTCGTCGGTGCGGTCGAGGATGGCCACGAGCCGCTCAAAGTCCTTCGGTCCGTACAGCTCGTCGGGGATCTCCCTGCCGTACATGTCGAGCTGGCCTGTGTCCGGCCGCCAGCCGTACAAGTCGATGTCGATCCGGACGTTGCGGACCCGGTAAGGGGCGAGGAATCCGTCGCGAATGCCCTGGGCGAGGGAGTACTCGTAGATCGCGTCGCCAAAGTAATGGTAGGTGTCGACGTCCTTACGGCTAATCGGCGTGGCTGTTAGACCCAGTTGGACGGCGGGCTCGAAGTACTCCAGGATCTCGCGCCACTGCGAGCCCTCGGAGGCGCTGCCCCGATGACACTCATCGACGATGACGAGGTCGAAGAAGTCCCGGTCGAACTTCGTGTAGAAGTCCTGCGCTCCGCCGGGCTGCGACAGTGACTGGTACAGCGCGAAGTAGATGTTGCGGCTCTTCTGCACTTTGCCCTGGCCGAGCCGGTGGACGGCCTCGCCGAACATCTCGGTGAAGTAGTCGTCCTTCGGCTGGTCGATGAGGATGTTCCGGTCGGCGAGATACAGGACACGGGGCCGCCGCCCCTTGTCCGGCCAGTTTGCGTTCCACAGTTTCGCGACGATCTGTGCCGAGACCAGGGTCTTGCCCGTGCCGGTGGCCAGCACGAGGAGCAACCGCCGATTCCCCTTGGCGATGGCCTGGACGGCTCGGTTGATCGCATTGCGCTGGTAGTAGCGGGGGTCCTTCGGAGTGCCGTCCCAGTTGCGGGTCAGTGTGAACGGTGCGGAGGCCAGGCGGGCATGAGCGTCGTCAGTGAGGGATCGGTCATCGCGGTACCGGGCCCAGAGCTGCTCCGGTGTGGGGAACTCCGAGATCTCCGAAATCAGGCCAGCCCGGTAGTCGATCTCAATGATGCGGGTGCCGTTCGTCGAGTAGGCGAACGGGGCGTCCAGCAGCTCGGCGTACCGTTTGGCCTGCTCGAAACCCTCAGCGGGATCAATGCGGGAGCGCTTAGCCTCGACGACGGCGAGCGGTAGGCCGTCAGAGTACTCCAGCACGTAATCGGCGATCAGCGGGCGTTGCTGATGGTGGCGGCGGGCGGTCGGCTGGATCCGGCCGCGGTTGATCCGATACTGGCTCTTGACCTGCTCTTCTACATTCCAACCGGTCCGGACGAGAGCGGGCAGGACGAACCGCTTGCAGGTCTCGTCCTCGGTGGGGTTGCCGCTGCTGGAAGTCACCCCTCATTTCTACCCGCAGGGTGTGACAGTTTCCGGACTATCGATCCCAAACCCCCTTTGAACGCGGATTGGATCTTCGGCAGGATGGCCGGAAGCTACTCAGACTGGCAGACCTGCCGAATCACCCGGCTAGTGCTGTGACCGGAATGATCACCGGGTTGGCGTGTGGGACTTACCGGCCGGTTGGATGGGCTGGTCTTGTTCGATTGGCGCTCGGGAGGCCCGGTGACGCAACCGGTCAAGGTCCGCAGGCTCACGGACCAGGAAGGTCAGAAGCTGCAGCGGATCGTGCGGCGCGGCACGATGAGCACGGTCCGCTATCGGCGGGCGATGATCCTGCCGGCCTTTGCCGGCGGCAACACGGTGCCGGTCATCGCCCGCCTCGTGCAGGCCGATGAGAACACCGTGCGCGAGGTGATCCACCGGTTCAACGAGATCGGGCTGGCCTGCCTGGACCCTCAGTGGGCGGGAGGCCGTCCCCGCCTGCTCAGTCCCGATGACGAAGGCTTCGTCGCACAGACGGCCACCACCCGCCCGAGCAAACTCGGCCAGCCCTTCACCCGCTGGTCCATCCGCAAGCTCCTCGCCTACCTGCGCCGCCTGCCCGGCCGGGCCATCTCGATCGGCCGGCAGACCTTGCGCACCCTGCTGCACCGGCACGGGGTCTCTTCCAGCGCACCAAGACTTCCAGCGCATCAAGACCTGGAAGGAGTCCCCGGATCCGGACTTCGACGCCAAGCTCGATCAGATCGAGTACGCGCTGACGCAGCGGCTCGAGCGCACCTTCGCCTTCGACGAGTTCGGCCCGCTCGGCATCCGGCCGACCGCGGGGACTGGCTGGGCCCCGCAGGGTGAGCCGGACCGGCTGCCGGCCACCTACCGCCGCACCCAGGGCGTCACCTGCTTCCACGGTCGCTACTCCGTCGGTGACGACCGGCTGTGGGGCGTCAACCGGGCACGCAAGGGCATCGACCACACCTGGGCCGCTCTGAAGTCGATCCGCGCCGCCCGTCCGGGCGGCGTCCCGATCTACGTGATCCTGGAGAAGCTGTCAGCCCATAAGAACTGGCGCATCCGCACCTGGGCGAAGAAGAACAAGGTCAAGCTGCTGTTCACCCCCACGTACGCGTCCTGGGCCAACCCGATCGAGGCGCACTTCGGACCGCTCCGCCAGTTCACTCTGGCCAACTCCGACCACCCGAACCACACCGTCCTGACCCGCGCACTGCACGCCTATCCACGCTGGCGCAACGCGCACACCCGCCATCCCGACGTGCTGGCCGCCCAACGACGCGAACGCGCTCGCATCCGAAGTGAGAAGGGCATCCGCTGGGGCGGCCGGCCACTCACACCAGCAGCCTGAATCCCTCACTCGAGCCGGTGAAAGTTTCCGATCACAGCACTAGCCCGTGAGCCCGACGCTAACCGCCGTCTTGGCGCTCGCCTCGGTCTGAGCGCGCTCCAAGTGGCCGGCGCCCGGATCACACCTGATGCGGCCGACCTACATGCCACCGTTGTCGATGTGGCGCGTGGCGACGCCTACGCTGCCGGCGAGGTGCCCAAATACCTCGCCACCAGCCCGCACACGTCTGCCGGCCAGGAGCAAGGGGTAGCGGCAGTGGCTGCTGCGGCCGGGCTTGGAACAGGGAGCCTGCCGACCGACCATGCGGCGACGCTCACCGCGTCGGTGGAAGGCGCCGAACACCGGCTACGCCACCTACTGTCTCTCAAACGCAGCTCTGCGCCTTGTTGATGGACCAAGCGCGGCCAGGACCGGCGGTCGTTGCCGCACCTGACCTGCCTCCCAGCGCGGTGGCGAAGTGGTAGTTCGGAGGTGTATGTATCAACCCCTCCGAAGATGTCCCGATGATTCGGGAGGAAAATTCAAGGCCCTCCGCTCTTGTGTCCAGCCCTCATCATGGTGCTCCTGCTACTGGCCTGCGCTTTCACTCGCGCTGAATCGGATCAGGCTCGAGAGATTTACGACGCCCATGCCCGTCGTCACCGCACACCGTCGTCGACGGGGGTGACCGAACCTTGTCCTGCCGAGCTGTCCGATATCGACTCTGCCGGCAGGTATTTGGATCGGTGACAGGACAGCTTCGTCGACCGCCTAAGCCGAAGCCGACGTTCCGGCCTAGATGCCGGGATCCGGATGAGGTGGTCGTTGAAATCCGGAACGACGATCGGATTGGGCTTGACGGGGGTCGCGAAGGTGGGCGTCGATACACCCCCGCCCGACACGGGCCGCACCACGCGCGGGCTGGTGTTGACGGCGTGCTCGCCCGGTCAGCGTCGCTCGACGTGTGGGTGCTCGTCCGTGACGCGCGGCGGGAGAAGACGTCACAGGCAAAGGAGAACGGTGATGGCTGACGGCACCATCTACAAACGGTGCTCCTGTACCGGAGCGGACGGCAAGCCGCTGGGGCAGAAGTGCCCCAAACTACGACGGGCCGGCGGGGGCTGGAGCAGCCGGCACGGCGTCTGGTGCTACCAGATCGAGCTACCCGCCACCGTAGAGAGAAAGCGCCGGGGCCCGCTGCGCCGCAGCGGGTTCCCCACCCAGGACGCAGCCGGCGAACAACTAACGCAGGTGCGTGACCTACTGGCGCTGGCCGACCCTGCCGAGGTACTGATCCGCAATCAGATCGCCGACCTGATCAAGCGGACCTTGGCCGAAACCGGCGCGCTGCCCAGCGTCGAGACGGTGCGCCGCCGCGTCCGGACGCGGCAGGACCTGACCCAGGATGTGACGGTCGCGCAGTGGCTGGAGGAGTTCCTCACACGCAAACGGAAGATCGAAGAGTCGACCCGGCGCTCCTACGAAGGCCACATCCGCCTCTACCTCACCCCGTACCTGGGCCATATCCGGCTGGATCAGCTCAAGGTCGGGGACGTGGCCGGGATGTTCGAGCAGATCGAGGAGTTCAACGACGCCATCGCCGAGCGGCGGGCCAGCGCGGATCGGCAGGTGCGCGCGAGTGTGAAGTATCGGCGTGCGGTGAGCACGGCCACGATGCACCGCATCCGGGCAACGCTGCGGCATGCGCTGAACATGGCCATCCGCCAGGACCGGCTGATCGACTTCAACCCGGCCGCCGTGCTGGAGATGCCGGCCAGTACTCGCCCCAAAGCACTGGTGTGGACGAAGGACCGGGTCGAGGAATGGCATCGCGACTTTCGCGCCTACCGGGCTGCTGAGCGGGAGAGGCGAGGCGGGCGGCGGGTCGATCCGATAGACGCCTACGTGCGGGTGCCGCGACCGTCGTCGGTGATGGTGTGGACACCGCAGCAGACCCGGCTGTTCTTGCAGGAGGCCAGGCGTCATCGCCTGTTCGCCCTGTATCGGCTGATCACGCTGCGGGGACTACGGCGCGGCGAGGCGTGCGGGCTGCGGTGGAAAGAGGTCGACCTGGACGCCGGGAGCGCACGCATCGCCTGGCAACTGGTGCAGCTGGCCGGTCAGATCCGCGAGAGCAGACCCAAAACCGACGCCTCGATGCGCACCATCGCGCTGGACGCCGAAACCGTCATGGTGCTGCGGGAGCACAAACGCCGTCAGCAGGAGGAACGGCTCGCAGCCGGACAAGCCTGGACAGAGACCGGGTTCGTGTTCACCCAGCCGGACGGGGATCGGCTGCACCCCCAGCACGTGTCCGACCAGTTCCTGTGGCTGGCCTACCTGGCCGGGCTACCGCCGATCCGGCTGCATGACCTCCGGCACGGAGCCGCATCGTTGATGCTGGCCGCCGGCGTAGAGATCAAGGTCGTGCAGGAGACCTTGGGACACACCTCCAGCGCCTTCACCGCCGACACCTACACCTCCGTCTTCCCTCAAGTGGCGATGGCCGCGGCGGAGAAGACCGCGGCATTGCTGCTGGGCGACGAGCACGATGGCAGCGTGGTGCGTCACCTTCCCGCCTAGCTGTCAGCAGGAACAGCCGACGAGGTGAGATGACGGCCTCGTTCCGATGGGAGCGCGCGGAACGAGGCCGTTGTCACGCGCGGAGGGAGCGGTGAACACGACGACAGACAGCATGTTGATCATGGTGTGTACAGGATTGGTACGGGCGAGCACCGGAGGAGCACCAAACGACTAGAACTATGTTCCAAATGAGGGCGCAAAAATAGGTTACCGCAGGTCAGCGCCATGATCGAAGCGCGCCCTGCAGGATTCGAACCTGCGACCGTCGGATTAGAAGTCCGGTGCTCTATCCAGCTGAGCTAAGGGCGCTCAGGCATCATTGTGCATGATCCCACGCGTGCTCACGAACTGGATAGCGGAGTACGCCGTCTGCGAGGATACTCGAAGCCGAGTATTCGAGGAGAGCTCACCACCATGGCCCCTAGGTCGAGAAGTAATCCATTGGCGTTGGCGGTGCTGGCGCTGCTGTTCGAGCGGCCGATGCATCCGTATGAGCTGGCGGCGACGATGCGGGAGCGGCGCAAGGAGGAGAGCATCAAGCTGAACTTCGGCACGCTCTACTCGGTGGTGCAGAGCCTGGAGAAGCGGGAGCTGGTGCGGGTGAAGGAGGTCGTACGGGAGGGGCGGCGGCCTGAGCGGACGATCTATGAGATCACCGAGGCGGGGAAGCTGGAGCTGCAGGACTGGCTGAGTGAGCTGGTGTCTGTGCCGGTGCGGGAGTACACGGGGTTCGAGGCTGGGCTGTCGTTGTTGCCGGTGCTGGAGCCGGGGGTGGCGGTGCGGTTGCTGGAGGAGCGGCGGGCTCGGCTGGAGCAGGGGCTGGCTCAGGCGGAGGCGGCCTGGGGGGTGGCGGTCAAGGATGGGCTGCCTCGGTTGTTGATGATCGAGGCGGAGTATGTGGTGGTGTTGCGGCGGGCTGAGCTGGAGTGGGTGGGAGGGCTGGTCGAGGAGATCCGGGGTGGGTCGTTCGATGGGCTGGAGATGTGGCGGGAGTGGCATCGGCGGATCGGGGATGGGTTGCCGATGGAGGCTGAGGAGGGGTGAGGCCGGCGGTTTGCCTTGGCTGAGCACGATGGCTGAGCACGATGGCTGAACCGGCCGATGGGGGCACCGCCGAAGTAGGGGACGGTCTGCCGGTGGCGGGAGGGTGAAGTCGGCGGTTCGCCCTGGCCAGGCACGGCGGCCGGACCGGGCGGTGAGGCGTCGGCTGATGTAGGGGACGGTCTGCCGGTGGCGGGCGGGTGGCGGTGGCGGGAGGTTGGGGCGGGGCTGAAAGGGGGGAAGCGGGCCGGGGGAAATGCCGGGCGCGGGGAGGAGTCCTGGTTTATTCTCTTCTGCCATGGTCACGGCGCTCGTGTGCGAGGTCCCGTTGAGCGGCGGGAACGTGACGGACGGAGTGGTGCGGATCGGCGACACCGTCCGGAGGCCGGTGTGCGCGTGGACGCCCAAGGTGCATGCGTTACTGGAGCATCTGGAGGCTGCCGGGTTCGAGGGGGCGCCGCGGCTGCTGGGGGTGGATGAGGCCGGGCGCGAGGTGGTGAGCTTCATCCCGGGTACGGCAGGCCTGACGGCGGAGAGTGCGAGTGATGAGGCGCTCAAGGGGCTGGCGGGGTTGTTGCGGGAGTTTCATGACGCGACGCAGGGGTTCTCGCTCTCGCCGCACGGGTGGTCCAAAGGGTCGAATGACGATCGGACGCCGGAAGTGATCGGGCATTGCGATGTCACGCCGGAGAATACGATATTTCGGGGAAGCACTCCGGTAGCGCTCATCGACTTCGATTTGGCACGGCCGACGACGCGGTTGTTCGACATTGTCACGACGGTGCGGCATTGGGCGCCGATCGCGGATCCGGTGGATCGGCATCCTCTGTTGCGTCCCCTTGAGGTGGGGCCTCGGTTGCGGTTGTTCTGCGATGCCTATGGGCTGGCGGCCCGGGATCGGCGGCGGCTGCTGGATCTGGCGCGGACGCGGTTTCATCGCTCCTACCAGGTGATGCGGAGCCGAGCCGCGGAGGAGCCGGCGTGGGCGCGGATGTGGGACAGCGGAGCGGGGGCGCGGATCCGGCGGGCGTCGGCCTGGCTGGATGTGCACGAAGATGAGCTTCGTGCACATCTCATCTAGTAGGCAGCGGGACGGGTTGGGCCTGACGCGGGCGCAGGAAAACCGGGCCCAAGGAAACCGGGCGCACGACAGACCGGCGCAGGACAGGCGGGCGCAAGAAAGAGCGGTGGGGATCGCGCTCGGGGTGGTGCTGGATGCGGTGTTCGGGGATCCTCGGCGGGCGCATCCCGTAGCCCTGTTCGGGAGCGCGGCGGCGGCGCTGGAGCGGCGGCTGTACGCGGATCGCCGGCCCAATGGGGTGGTGCACGTGGCGGTGCTGGTGGGGGCGGCGGCGGGGCTGGGGATGCTGGCCGAGCGGGCTCCGGCGCCGGTGAGGACGTTGCTGACGGCGGCGGCAACCTGGGCGGTGCTGGGCGGGACGACCCTCGCCAGGGAGGGCACCCTGATGGCCGGTCACCTGGAAGCGGACGACCTGGGCGCGGCGCGCGAACGGTTGCCGCATTTGTGTGGGCGGGACCCGTCCGCGCTGGAAGCGCCCGAGCTGGCGCGGGCCACGGTCGAGTCGCTGGCGGAGAACACGTCGGATGCCGTGGTCGCGCCGCTGTTCTGGGGTGCGGTCGCGGGGGTTCCGGGGCTGCTGACCTACCGGGCGATCAACACGCTGGACGCCATGGTCGGGCACCGTTCGCCGCGCTACGAGCGGTTCGGATGGGCGGCGGCGCGGCTGGACGACGTCGCCAACCTGGTGCCTGCGCGGCTGACCGGGCTGCTGGCGGTCGCCGCCGGGCCGGATCGTGCCGGGGCGCTGAAGGTGCTGCGCCGGGACGGGCACCGGCATCCGAGCCCGAACTCCGGCCGGTGCGAGGCGGCCTTCGCAGGGGCGCTGGGGCTGACCCTGGGCGGGACCAACGTGTACGGCGAGCGGGTCGAGCACCGGCCCGAGCTGGGCGAGGGGCGGAAGCCGGAGGTGCGCGACATCCGGCCTGCCGTACGGCTGGTCAGAAAGGTCTCCTACGCCGCAGCCGGGCTGGCCGTAGCGGTCACCGCCGCAAGGGGCGTGGCCGCAGCGACCGCCGCCCTAAGAGGCAGGCCGTAACAGTCACCGCCGCATGAGGGCAGGCCGTAACAGCTGCCACCGTAAGAGGAAGCCCGTGGCAGCCACCGCCCTAAGAGGAACAGCCGCCGCCGCAAGAGGGCTCAGGCGGCGACCAAGGCTCTGATCTCGCCCAGCACGTCGGGAGTGGCGTCCACCGGGTGCGCGGAGATGTACAGCCGCGCGAAGGCGATGTGGTAGTCCTCCACCAGCGCGGGCTCGCTGATCAGCTTGGAGCCGTGCAGCAGGTGCAGCGCGAGCAGGTCCTCGCGGTGCCGCTCGGGGAAGCGGGTGAGGGTGAAGGGCGCGCCGTTGTAGAGGTACTGGGTCACCGTGCTGGGCCGGGCCATCTGGACGGTGATGCGGGGCTCCTTGGCCGCGGCGATGAGCGCGTCGATCTGGTCGAGCCGGGCGTCCACGTTGGCCAGGGGCGGGTCGAGCAGGGTGCGCCGGTCGAGGACGACCCAGAGCGCGGGTCCGTCCTCGCGCCGCAGCACCTCCTGGCGGCGCATGATCAGGTCGGCGCCGGTGCGGATCTGCTCGGTGGTGGCGCCGGGGTGCTGGACCGCCCGGACGGCGGCCTCGGCATAGGCACGCGTCTGGAGCAGGGCGGGCAGGTAGTGGGGGCCGTAGCTGTAGATGAGGCTCGCCCGGTCCTCCGAGGCGCAGGCGGCCGAGAGCCAGATGGGCACTTCGGGACGGTCGTACCAACCGGGTTCGCGCTCGCCGCGCACGAGGGAGAGCAGGTGCTGGCGCTCGTGCCAGTCCTGGAGCCCGTAGTGCTCCAGGAGGGCGGCGACCTCGCGTTCCTGCGGCTCGTGGCGGCCGGTCTCGATGGCGGCGACGCGGGCGTGGGTGAGCCCGACGGCGGCGGCGGCCTCCTCCATGCGCAGACCTCGGTGCACGCGTAAGCGTGCCAGTTGCTGACCGATCAAGGTCTGTGCGATCACCGCTGATTACCTCCGCTGGACGGCCAGAGAAGCGTACGGCAAGCACAGCGGCATAATGCGAAATTTCCTCTTTTCCGAAGTGAACCCAGAGGAAGTTTCCAACAAAAGGGACATTCCTCGAATATCGGAACGCTGGGTAGCCTGAGACGGTGACGGGACGCAAGCCACCCGGCATGCCCTTCGAGACCTGGATCGACCGCCAGATCCGCGAAGCCACCGAACGCGGCGAGTTCGACAACCTGCCCGGCTCCGGCAAGCCGATCCCCGGCGACGAGCTGTGGTGGATCAAGCAGAAGCTGCGCTCAGGGAACCTCTCCTTCCCGCTCCCGCCCACCCTGGCCCTGCGCAAGGAGGCCGAGCAGGCACTCGAGATCGCCCGCGAGTGGCGCGAACGACACCGCCGCTGATCCACGGGCCCGCGAAAAACCGATCGCGCCCGGCGCAGGCCGCTTGTTAGCCTCCCAGGGCACCGTCGGATCCGGACCTGAAGGATGGCCCATGCCCCGGCTCGCGCCGAGCGCGCCCTGCCGTACCAACTGAAGACGCTTGGCCGCTCGGCCGCCCTTGCCTTTTTCTCTCTGATGAGCAAGGAGCTCCGGCGTTGCCTGACCAGACTGTTTCCCGCACCGGCACGTTCACCTGCACCCGGTGCGGTCTCACCGTGACCACGCTCGCGCCCGACGGCGTGCGGCGCGATCACTGTCCCACCTGTCTCCACTCGCTGCACGTCACGGACCACGTCCAGGGCGGGCCGTCCGAGTGCCGTTCACGCATGGCCCCGATCTCGATCGCGGTGTTGCGCAACGGCGACTGGATGCTCATCCACCGGTGTTCCGGCTGCGGCGAGCTGACCTCCTCACCCGTCCGCGGGGACGACAACCAGCTCATCCTGTTGCGCATGGCGGTCCGCCCGCTGGCGCAGCCGCCGTTCCCGCTCGAAACGCTGGGCGTGTTGTGATGCCGCGCAAGAAGGTACGGCAGAGCCGCCCCCAGCAGCCCAAACCGCTGGTCCGTGAGGCGGCCGGCGGGGCGTTCCGCTGTGTCGGCTGCCGGATGGACGTCCCGCTGGCCGCCCCCGGCACCGCGCACCGCAACCACTGCCCGCACTGCCTGACCAGCGTGCATCTCGACCGCCGGCGACCCGGCGACCGGGAGGCCCGCTGCCGGGGCCGGATGGCGGCGCTGAGCCTGTCGGTCCGGCAGGACGGCGAATGGATGATCATCCATGAGTGCGTCGCCTGCGGGGAGCTGAGCGCCAACCGCATCGCCGGCGACGACAACGCGCTGGCGCTGATCAGGATGGCGTTGCGCCCGATCAGCACGTTGCGCACCGGCTAGAGGCTCCGGCCGAGGTCGGCGATGAAGCGGGCGAGGCCGGCCCGGCGGCGGAAGAACTCTTCCGTCGCCGGCGTCGCCGCCTCGCCCGCCCGGTCCAGCGGCAGCGCGGTCCAGGCCGAGCGCAGCACCAGCGAGACCACGTATCCGGTCTCGACGTCCACGCCCGGCAACGCCGAGGCGTAGGCGGGCAGGATGGTGTCGTGGATGGCGGCCAGCTCGGCCGGGTCCACCTCGCCGTCGTGCGCCCGGCCGACCAGGAGCTGGCCCAGGTCGAAACCGGCGACGCCCGGGTACGGCCAGCTCCAGTCGATCGCCACGAACTCGGCCGGGCCCTCCGCCGGGACCAGGAGGTTCTGCGGGCCGGCGTCGCCGTGTCCGTGGAAGTGCGGCAGGCCCTCCGACAGCTTCAGCAGGTCGGGGATGCGCCCGGCCAGGGCCAGCAGGTCGGCGCGCAGCAGCGGGTCGGCGTTCCGGGCGACCAGGGGCTGCTGCCAGAAGGCCGGCTCGCGCAGCATCGGCACGAACGCGTGCGTCACGACCCCGCCCAGGTAGATCCGCATGCCGGCGTCGATGTCGGGCGAGGGGCGCAGCGCCGCGAGCTCGCCGAGCAGCCGGGCCGCCCGCCGGTAGCGCTCGAGGTCCCACTCCCCCGCCGCCTGCCGTACGTCCTCCATCCAGAGCACCAGCCGGTCGTCGCCGAGGTCCTCGACCAGGTAGACCTCCGGCAGGCGCAGCCCTTCCGGCAGTGGCGGCGGCGAGAGGTAGACGTCGGCGTCGGCCCGCCACGGGTAGCCCTCGACCGCCCGCTCGCGCAGCTCCGGCGGGATCGCCACCAGCTCGGGCCAGTGCCGCATCGACCGGATCGACTTGGCGACCACCGACCAGGGGCGGCCGTCGGTCGTGGTCCCGTGGATCCGGCGGAGCTCGGCGGTCGACAACGCGGTGTGCCCCAGGTGCTCGACGTGCTGGGTGGCGATCCGCGCCGCGGGGTCTCCGACGTGGGTCCGCACGACCTCCTGCAAGCTGCTCATACCTCGACGATCCTTTTCCCCGGCGGCCGGCCGCATGAGTAAGCGATACTCAAGTGTGTGGCCTTTCCGCGGTCGTGACGCGCAACTGGCGGCCATCCGGTCGGCGGCCGGTGGCATCGTGGTGGCCGGGCCGCCCGGCGCGGGCAAGAGCCGGCTGGCCGCGCAGGCCGTCGAGGGTTCCGGCGCCGCGTGGGTGCGGGCCACCGAGGCCGCCGCCGAGCTGCCGCTGGGCGCGTTCGCGCCGCTCCTGCCGACCGACAGTCCCGGGGGCAACCCGCTGGGCTGGGCGGCTTCGGCGATCACCGCGCCGCTGCTGGTCGTGGACGACGCCCACCTGCTCGACGCCGCCTCGGCCGCGCTGGTCCACCATCTGGTGGTGCACCGCCGTACCAGAGTGGTGGTGACGGTCCGCGCCGAGACGACGCCGCCCGACGCGGTGCGGGCGCTGTGGAAGGACGACCTGCTGCCGCGCCTCGACCTCGGGCCGCTGACCCTGGAGGAGACCGCCGACCTGCTCGACGCGGCGATGGGCGGGCGGGTGGAGCGCGAGTCGGTGGCCCGCTTGTGGCGCGCGTCCGGCGGTAACGCCCTCTACCTGCACGAGCTGGTGCTCTCCGGCGTGCTCCAGCGCTCGGGCGAGTTGTGGCGCTGGGCGCGCGAGCCGTCCATCACCCCCTCGCTGCGCCAGACGATCGCCGGCCGCATCGGCCGGCTCACCGCCGACGAGCGCGAGGTCCTCGAATACCTCGCGTACGGCGAGCCGCTCGGCGCCGAGCCGCTGGCCGCCCTCACCGCCGAGGCGGCGGTCGAGCGCTTGGAGGACCGGCACCTGGTCACCGTCGATCACGACGGCAGGCGCCTGCGCGTCCGGCTCGCCCACCCGCTCTACGGCGAGGTGATCCGCGCCGGCTGCGGCACGCTGCGCGCCCGCGGCCTGATGCGCCGCCTGGCCGACGCGGTGGCCGCGACCGGGCTGCGCCGCCGGGAGGACGTCCTGCGGGTGGCGGTCTGGCGGCTGGACGGCGGCGCGGCCCGCGATCCCGACCTGCTGCTGCGGGCCTGCCAGCGGGCCCGCGCGACCCGGGACCTGCATCTCGCGCTGCGCCTGGCGAGGGCGGCGACCGAGGCGGGCGGCGGCCTGGAGGCGCAGCTCGCGCTGGCCGCGATCCTGTTCTACCTCGACCGCTACGAGGAGTCGGAGGAGGTCTACGCCGCCGCCTGGGCGCGGGAGATGGACGACGACCGGCGGATCGAGTGCGCCATCACCCGCTCGTTCAACCTGTTCTGGGGCCTGGGCCGGAGCGAGGCGGCCCTCGCGGTGCTGGACGAGGCGGAGGCCGGGATCACCGGCGCCGAGGAGCGGCAGGCGGCGTTCGGCACCCGCGCCTCTCTGGAGACCTTCAGCGGCGACCTGGTCTCGGCGAGCGCGCGGCTGGAGCGGGTCACGAGCGAGCGGATCGTGCATCCGCGCGGGCGGCTGGCCCACGGCACGACGCGCGCGGGACTGCTGCTGGCCGAGTGCCGGCTGGAGGAGTGCCTGGCGCAGGTGGCCGAGATGCGCGCGGAGATCGCCCGGTACGGCGGCGACCTGCCGAGCATGACCGCCGCCGTGCTCGACAGCGCCGCGGCGGCGCACCTGCTGATGGGCGAGCTCGACCGGGCGGGCGAGGCGGCGGCGGAGGGCTACCGGCTGGGCGGCGAGTTCGGCACCTGGCCGCGCGCCATCCAGACTTTCGGCTCGCGGCAGGCGCAGGTGGCGCGGCTGCGCGGCCGGCTGGCGGACGCGCTCGGCTTCACCCGCGACATCGTCACGCGGCTGCCCGAGCGGGCCGCCTTCGCCGGGCCCTGCCTGGGCGAGCTGGCGCTGGCGCACGCGCTGCGCGGCGAGGCGTCGGCGGCCGAGGAACGGCTGGCCGAGGCCGAGCGGCGCGCCCTGCCGATCGGGCCGCCGGTGACGGCTCCGGTGGCCTTCGCCCGGATCTGGACGCTGGCCGCGCGCGGCGATCTCGCCGGCGCGGTGCGGGCGGCGCTGGAGCTGGCCGACGAGACGACGCCGTGCTTCGTGCCCTTCGCGCTGCACGACGTGGTCCGGCTGGGCCGGGCCGAGCTGGTCGCCGACCGGCTGGCCGCGTGGCCGATAGAGGGGCGGCTGCTGCCGCTGCTGGCCAGGCACGCGCAGGCCCGCGGCGCGGCCGAGCTCGCGGCGGTGTCGGCGGAGTTCGCCGAGCTCGGCTTCCTGCTCTTCGCCGCCGAGGCCGGGGCTCAGGCGGCGCTCGCCCACCATCGCGAGGGCCAGGCGCGGGCCGCCCGCAACGCGACCACCCGGGCCTGGCAGCTCGCCCGCGCCTGCCAGGGGGCGCGCACGGTCGCCCTCACCGACCTGGAGGTGCCCGGGCTGACCCCGCGCCAGCGCGAGATCGCGATGATGGCGGCGCAGGGGCTCAGCAACCGGGAGATCGCCGAACGCCTCGTCGTGTCGGTGCGGACGGTGGCCAACACGCTGGGCGCGGTCTACGAGAAGACCGGCGCCCGCGACCGGGGCGAGCTCAGCGCGATGATCGGCGCGTTCTAGTCCTGCCGGGGGACGCCGACGGTGATCTCGTTGCCCAGCTTGTAGCCGCCGAGCAGTTCGAGGTCGTCACCGCTCCAGAACCGTCCCGGGTCGTACCAGTTGGTGCGCCGTTCGGCCGGGAGCAGGCCCATCGCCTCGTAGGTGACCGCCACGACCTCGGCGCAGTAGGCGCTCTCCAGCACGCGCTCGCGCGGCGGCTTGCGCAGTTGCGGGACCCGGCCGCGGAACCAGCGGCCGGCCAGGCGGGCGGTCGACGGGAACGGCGTGCCGTCGAGCCTGGCCACCGTGCGCAGGGCCGCGTCCTCCATCTCGGGACTGGCCAGCGGTTCGAGCTGGCGGAGCCAGGCCCGCTGGCCGTACCGGTTGCCCCAGACGGTGACGGCGGCGCGCAGGTCGTGCAGTTGCACCCCGCGCTGGTGGGTGCCCGCCCACAGGTCGGGCAGCGACTTGCCGAGCTCGGCGTGCCACATCATCGGCGGCAGGTCCTCGACCACGATGGCCATGCCGACGTGGTTGACCGGGCTGTTGGTCATCGTCTGGATCGCCCGGTCGGGCACGGAGCGGCCCCTGAACACCCACAGGTCGCCGGTGCGGGTCTCGTTGACGGCTTCGTCTAGTGTGAGCACGCATCAAGACTAAGCACGGGTAGCGTGGGCGCATGCGCGTTCGTTGGTGGAAGATTCTGGGTCTGGCCGGAATGGCCGGAGTGGCCGCGACCGGCGTGGTGATCGCCCGGGCCGAGCGGCGCCGGCGCGCCTACACGCCGGACGAGATCCGGGTACGGCTGCGCGAGAAGGTGAGCGAGGTCGACGCTCAGGCCGAGGGCTTCAAGTCGTAGACGAAGACCACCTCGGGATAGGCGGGGTTGTCGTGGTAGCTCTGGATGCCCAGCGAGTAGCCCCGCTGGTAGTTGACCACCCACGGCACCGCGGCCAGCGCCAGGTCGTCCAGGATCCGCCCGGTCAGCTTGGCGTAGACGCGCTCGGCGCCCTTGCGGTCGGTCGCCGACAGCACCGGCAGCGAGTCGATCAGCCGGTCCAGCTCGGCGTCGGCGGCGAAGGTCAGGTTGAAGGTGGGCTGCTCCGAGCTGCGGAAGACCGAGCCGAAGTAGGAGTAGGCGTCGGCGTAGTCGGGCCACCAGTACATGACGAAGATGTCCTGGCCGCCCTTCTTGCCCTGCTCCCACTGCTCGATCCAGGGCATCGCGCGCGCCTCCAGCCGCACGTTGAGCCAGCGCAGCGCCCGGGTCAGCGAGGTGACCAGGAGCTGCTGGTCGTCGTCGCCCTCGGCGTAGGTGAGGCTGAGGGTGAGCGGCCGGCCGCCGGGGCCGTAGCCGGCGCGGCGGAGCAGCTGCTCGGCGGCTTTGAGGTCGCGGCTCGGGCGCAGCCCCTGCTGGTGGCCGGACAGGCCCCTCGGCACGATGCCGCTGGCCGGTGAGACCGAGCCGCGCAGCGCGCGGATGAGGCCGTCGTAGTCGATCGCCTTCTGCAGCGCCTTGCGCAGCCGGATGTCGGCCAGCGGGCCGGTCCTGGTGTTGAACAGCAGCATCAGGATCTGGAACGACTGCGTGCGTGAGGTGCGCACGCCGCCGGTGGCGGTGGCTCTGCCGTACTGGCGGGAGTTGAGCCGGGGCACGAAGTTGGTCTCGCCGCGCAGGAGGCGCCGCCAGTGCTCGCTCTGGTCGCCGGAGACGTGGAACAGCACGCGCCGGTAGTGCGGGCGGTCGTCCCAGCCGCCCCAGTAGCCGTCGAAGGCCTCCAGGACCAGCTCGGCGGTCTCGCCCTTGCGCCAGGACCCGATCTTGTACGGCCCGCTGCCGCCGTCCTTTCCGCCCTTGGGGTCGATCCCGGCCGGGTCGTAGATGTAGGCGGCGTAGCCGGCGGAGACGACCAGGTCGAAGGGGACGGCGTAGGAGAGCAGGAAGGTGACGGTCAGCGGGCCGTCCACCCGGACCGCCTCGACCGGGTCCCAGATGTAGGCCGCGTCGCTCTTGGCCCGCTTGGTGCGCTCGACCGAGGCCTTGACCAGGTCGGCGTCGAGCTTGCGCCCGGTGTGGAAGAGCACGTCCTTGCGGAGCTGGAAGGTCCAGCGGCGGCCGTCGGCCGAGGAGCGCCAGGAGGTGGCCAGGCGGGGGCCGGCGCTGGTGGTGACCGGGTTCCAGACGGTGAGGGTCTCGTAGATGTTCTGCAGGGCCGCGATGTCGTTGGAGTAGGAGCAGGCCGGGTCCCAGTCGGTGATCACGTCGAGCGTCTTGCCGTACACGAACTGGGGCACCCGGGTGACCGGCGACGGCTGCGGTTCCATGGACGCGCCGGAGGTGCAGCCGGCGATCGCCAGCAGCACGACAAGGACGCCGGCCACGAGGCGGCGGCGCCGCGATTCCCGGGCCTCCATGATGCTCGGCAACCTATCGCACAAGTCCGTAGAAAACGGGACTTGTGGTGATCGTCTTGCTATCCTCTACTGATCAAACCAGCGAGGTGCCATGAGCCGCAGCCGCACGATCCGGGCGAAGATCATCGGCCTGCTGCTCGTTCCGATCATCTCCATGCTGGTCCTCTGGGGGGTGCTGGCCACGCTGACCGTCGAAGAGTCCCTGGGCTTACGCGCCTACGAGACCCTCTGGACCAACCTGCGACAGCCGACCTACCACCTCGTCCGCGAACTGCAGCACGAGCGATTGGCCGCGGTCCGGCTGCTGCGCTCGCGCGGGCGCACCGACGCCGACGTCGACCGGCAGGCCTTCCTGCTGCAGCGCGCCGCCACCGACGACGCCCGTGACCGGCTGCGCACCCGCTCCGCGCTGTCCATGGACGCCTCCCCCGCCATCGGCGCCCAGGTCAGGGCCACGCTCACCCAGCTCGACCGGCTGGAGGAGGTGCGCGGCGAGATCGAGGCCGCGGCGCTCGACCGCTACCACGCGATGGACTCCTACAACACCATCGTCGACTCGCTGTTCGCCCTGCACCGCAGCGTTGCGATGATCAACGACATCCCGATCTACGAGCAGTCCCGGCTGGTCATCACCCTCGGGTACGCCAAGGAGCTGCTCACCCGCGAGCAGGCGATCGGCGCCGGCCCCACCACCGAGGCCGAGCGCACCGCCTTCACCCAGCTCGTCGGCAACCGCCGCTTCATGATCGACCAGGCGCTGGCCGAGCTCGACCCGGAGCTGCGCGAGATCCAGCTCGGCATCGTCACCTCGCCCCTCTACCAGCGGGTCCGGACGATGGAGCAACAGATCATGGACGGCCGGGTCCCGGCCGGCTGGGCCGACACCAGCAAGGAGCTGGTCCGCACCTTCGGCGAGGCCGAGATGCACGCCGGCGCCACGCTCACCGCCCGCGCCGAGCCGGTGGCCGACTCGGTGGTGCTTCGCGCCATCCTCATCGGCGGCACCGGCCTCCTGCTGGTCATCGTCTCGATCATCATCTCGCTGCGCCAGGCGGCGCGGCTGTCCAAGGAGCTGGCCGAGCTGCGCCGGGCCGCGCTGGAGGTCGCCGAGCAGCGGCTCCCCCAGGTCGTGGCCAAGCTGCGCGAGGGCGCCTCGGTCGAGGTCCCGGACATCGAGATCAGGAGCAGCACCGCCGAGATCGCCGACGTCGGCACCGCCTTCGCCATGGTGCAGAGCACCGCGGTCGAGGCCGCCGTGGGGCAGGCCCAGCTCCGCGAGGGCGTGCGGCGGGTCTTCCGCGACCTGTCGCGGCGCAGCCAGGCCCTGCTGCACCGCCAGCGCATCCAGCTCGAGACCATGCAGCACCGGGCGACCGACCCGGACGCGCTGGACGACCTGTTCCGCCTCGACCACCTGACCACCCGCATGCGCCGGCACGCCGAGGGCCTGATCATCCTGTCCGGCTCGACGCCGGGCCGGGGCTGGAGCCGCCCGGTGCCGCTGCACGACGTGGTCCGCGGCGCGGCGGCCGAGGTCGAGGACTACACCAGGGTGGTGGTGGAGCCCATGCCCGGGCTCAACCTCGACGGCGCGATCGTCGCCGACACCATCCACCTGATCGCCGAACTGATCGAGAACGCCGCCCGCTTCTCCCCGCCCGCCGCCACCGTCCGCGTCCGCGGCGAGCAGGCGGCCCGGGGCTTCGCCGTGGTCGTCGAGGACCACGGGCTCGGCATGAGCGAGCAGGAGCTGGCCGAGTACAACGCGCGCCTGGCCGACCCGCCCGAGTTCGACGCCCTCAAGGACGGCGACAAGCTCGGCCTGTTCGTGGTCGGCCGGCTCGCCAGGCGCAACGACATCCGCGTGACGCTGCGCGGATCGTCTTACGGAGGGACCACCGCGATCGTGCTCATCCCCACCGCCAAGGTGATCACCCCCGCTCCGCTCAAGGCGGTGATCCATGACTGACGAGCGCTGGCTCGACGAGGAGGCCGGGCCGGTGGTCCCGGCCTACCTGCTGACCCGCGGCCGCACCGTGCCGGTCAGCGAGGCCATCGACCTCATCGCGGTCATCACCACCGTGGGCGGCTTCGCGCCGCCGCCCGGCCTCGGGCCGGAGCACCTGATCATCCTGCAGAAGTGCATCCGGCCCACCCGGCTGGTCGACGTCGCCGCCGAGCTGGCGCTGCCGATCGGCGTGGTCCGCGTGCTCGTGGGCGACCTGCACGCCCAGGAGCTCGTCCGGGTCGAGCTGCCCGCGCCCATGGAGGACCCGGGCATCCTGCTCGACGTGATCAGCGCGCTGCGCTCACTGTGAGCGGGTCAGGTCGTAGAAGAACACGACGTTCGGGTACGCCGGGTTGTCGGCGTACCCGCGCAGGCCGGCGCTGAAGGCCCGCTGGTAGGTCTGGACGTACGGCACGGCCGCGGCGGCCTGGTCCACCAGGATCTTCTCCTGGATCCTGGCGTAGGAGACCTGGGCCGCGTCGCGGTCGGTCGCCGCCAGCTCCGGCAGCGCGTCGATCGCCTGGTCGATCTCGGCGTCCTTCAGGTAGGTCAGGTTGAACTCGGTCGAGTCCTTGCTGCGGAAGACGTTGAAGAACCAGGAGAAGGCGTCCGGGTAGTCGGGGTACCAGTACATGACGAAGATGTCCTGGCCGCCCTTCTTGCCCTGGTCCCACTGCGCGTTCCACTGCATCGGGCGGGCGTCGAGCCGGACGTTGAGCTGCTTGAGCGCGTTGCTGAGCAGCGTGACCAGCAGCTTCTGGTCGGCGTCGCCCTGCGCGTAGGTCAGGGTCAGGGTGAGCTCGTCGGCGTCACGGCCGTAACCGGCGCCCTGCAGCAGCTCCAGCGCCTTGTCCGGGTCGAAGACCGGCTCGCGGCCGGGCACGTGGCCGAGCAGGCCCGCCGGGACCAGCCCGCTGGCCTTGACGCCCGCGCCCTTGAGCGCAGCGGCGAGGCCGTCGTAGTCGATCGCGAGCTGCAGTGCCTGCCGGATCGCCGGGTCGCGCAGGGGCCCGCTCTTGGTGTTGAACAGCACCAGCAGGTTCTGGAACGACGGCGTCTGCGAGGTCAGGACCGTGCCGTCGGCGGCGGCCTGACGGAAGAGCTGCGGGTTGAGCCGCGGGACGAAGTTCACCTCGTCGTTCTTCAGCAGTTGCCAGGCGGTGTTGACCTCGGGCGTGACGCGGAAGGCGACCTTGCGGTACTGCTCGGGCTTCCAGCCGCCCCAGTAGCCGTCGAAGGCCTTGAGGGTGAGCTCGGTCTCCTTGCCCTTCTGCCAGGTGTCGACCGTGTACGGACCGCTGCCGCCGTCCTTGCCGCCCTCGGGGTCGATCCCGGCCGGGTCGTAGATGTAGGCCGCGTAACCGGAGGCGGCCACCAGGTCGAGCGGGGTGGCGTACTTCAGGGTGAACTTCAGCGTCAGCGGGTCGGGCGCCTCGATCGTCTGGACCGCGTCCCAGATGTAGGCCGCGCCGCCCTTCTTCTCGATGGTGCGCTCGATCGCCTTCTTCGCCAGTTCGGCGGTGAGCGGGGCGCCGGTGTGGAACTTGACGCCCTCGCGGAGCTTGAACGTCCAGGCCTTGCCGCCCTCGGCCGAGCTCCACTCGGTGGCCAGGAGCGGCTCGGGCTTCTGGGTCTGGGCGTTGTAGCGGGTCAGGCCCTCGTAGAGGTTGGCCATGGCGATGATCTCGTTGGAGTACGAGGTCGCCGGGTCCCAGTCGGTGACGACGTCCAGGTTGGGCGCGTAGACGAAGGTGTCGTCGTTCGTGGTGGTGGCGGCGGTGGTGGTCGCCGGGGTTCCGGTCGCCGTCCCCGCCGGCTGGGGGGTCCGGTCGGCGCCGCGTACCTGACCGCCCCCGCAGGCGGTGAGCGCCAGGGCCAAGGCGCTGACGAGTAATCCCTTATGCCAACGCATTGAGGTCCTTTCCCGATTTATCATGATCTTGTACGGCACGCGGAGTTCGGCGGCCTGCATCCGGTTCACTACCGGAGGTCAAGATCGTATCGGCGCAAGCTTGCACGGATGCCGATAAATCATGATCCGGGTGGTTACTGTCGATTCATGAGTGACGTGCTGCTCCGCGGCGGCCTGATCTGGGGCCGCGCCGAACCCGCCGACCTCCTCATCCGTGACGGCCGCATCGCCCGGGTCCTGCCCTCCGACCAGCCGCCCCCGCCCGGCGAGGTCATCGACCTCACCGGCCAGCTCCTGCTCCCCGGCCTGGTCGAGGCGCACTGCCACCTCGACAAGACGTTGTACGGCGGGCCGTGGGTCCCCCACTCCGCCGACGACACCCTCCCCGGCCGCATCGCCAACGACCTCGCCCGCCGCGGCCCGCTCGGCGTCCCCAGCGTCGAACGCATCTCCGCCCTGCTCCGGACCATGCGCGGGTACGGCACGGCGCACGTGCGCACGCACACCGACATCGACCCCGAGGTCGGCCTGCGCGGCGTGGAGGCCGTCGCCGAGGCCGCCGAGGCCACCGGCATGTCCGTGCAGCAGGTGGCCTTTCCCCAGCACGGCGTGCTGGTCAACCCCGGCACCGCCGAGCTCCTGGAGGAGGCGCTCAAGAACGGCGTGGCCGCGATCGGCGGCCTCGACCCGGCGGGCGTCGACCGCGACCCCGTCCGCCACCTCGACCTCGTCTTCGGCCTCGCCGACCGCTACGGCGCCCTCCTCGACCTGCATCTACACGACGGCGGCAGCCTGGGCGCGTGGGAGCTGGAGCTGATCGCCGAACGCACCCGCGCGCTCGGGCTCGGCGGCCGGGTCGCGGTCAGCCACGCCTACGCCCTGGGGCAGATCGAGCCCGACCACCAGGACCGCCTCGCCCGGCTCCTCGCGGAGGCGGACGTCGCCCTGGTCACCGCCGCGGTCTACAGCTTCCCCGTGCCGCCGCTCAAGCGCGTGCTCGCCGCAGGCGTCACCGTCGCCTGCGGCCACGACGGCATCCGCGACCTGTGGGGACCGTACGGCAGCGGCGACATGCTGGACCGGGCGATGCACCTGGCCTACCGCAGCGCCTTCCGCCGCGACGAGGACATCGAGCTCGCCCTGCGCGCCGCGACCTACGGCGGCGCCCGCGTGCTGGGACTGAGCGGCTACGGGCTCGCCGAAGGCGACCGCGCCGACCTCGTCGCGGTCCCCGCCTCCTGCGCCGCCGAAGCCGTCGTCACCCGGCCGCCGCGCACCCTGGTCATGCACGCCGGGCGCACGGTTATCCACAGCCCGGTCGTGAAGAGTGGCTCGGTCCTGCACAATTGACCGGGCAAGGCCTTCGGACAGGCACCTGCGGAAAGGCGGAGTGGTGCTCTCAATCCAGCAGCGAATCGCGGACGAGCTGGGCGTGCGCGAAGGGCAGGTGACCGCGGCCGTCGACCTGCTCGACGGCGGCTCCACCGTGCCGTTCATCGCCCGCTACCGCAAGGAGGTGACCGGCGGCCTCGACGACACGCAACTGCGTACGCTGGAGGAGCGCCTGCGCTATCTGCGGGAGATGGAGGAGCGCCGGGCCGCGATCCTGGAGTCGATCGAGTCGCAGGGCAAGCTCAGCGACGAGCTGCGGGAGCAGATCCTAGGCGCCGAGACCAAGGCTCGGCTGGAGGACATCTACCTGCCGTACAAGCCCAAGCGGCGCACCAAGGCGCAGATCGCGCGGGAGCTGGGGCTGGAGCCGCTGGCCGACGCGCTGCTGGGCGATCCGTCCCTCGACCCCTTCGGTACGGCTTCGCCGTACGTGAAGGAGGGGGTGGAGAACGAGGGCGCGGCGCTGGAGGGCGCGCGGGCCATCCTCATCGAGCGCTTCGCCGAGGACGCCGACCTCATCGGCACCCTGCGCGAGCGCATGTGGACGCACGGGCAGGTCTCCGCCAAGGTTCGCGAGGGCAAGGAGGAGGCGGGCGCCAAGTTCAGCGACTACTTCGACTTCGCCGAGCCCTTCACCAAGCTGCCCTCGCACCGCATCCTGGCGCTCTTCCGCGGCGAGAAGGAGGAGATCCTCTCCGTCACGCTGGAGCCCGACGAGGCCGAAGAGTACGAGATGCGCATCGCCTCGCGTTTCGGCATCTCCGACCAGGGCCGCCCGGCCGATCGCTGGCTCGCCGACACCGTGCGCTGGGCCTGGCGCACCCGCATCCTGGTGCACCTCGGCATCGACCTGCGCACCCGGCTGTGGCAGGCCGCGGAGGACGAGGCCGTCCGCGTCTTCGCCACCAACCTGAAGGACCTCCTGCTCGCCGCGCCCGCCGGCGCCCGCGCCACCATGGGCCTCGACCCGGGCCTGCGCACCGGCGTCAAGGTCGCCGTCGTCGACAAGACCGGCAAGGTCGTCGAGACCGCCACCATCTACCCGCACGAGCCCAAGCGGCAGTGGGACCAGTCCCTGGCCGTCCTCGGCGCGCTCGCCCAGCGCCACGGCGTCGAGCTCATCGCCATCGGCAACGGCACCGCCTCGCGCGAGACCGACAAGCTCGCCGGCGAGCTGGTCAAGCACATGCCCGGCATCACCAAGATCGTCGTCAGCGAGGCCGGCGCCTCGGTCTACTCCGCCTCGGAGTACGCCTCCAAGGAACTGCCCGAGCTCGACGTCTCCCTGCGCGGCGCGGTCTCCATCGCCCGCCGCCTGCAGGACCCGCTCGCCGAGCTCGTCAAGATCGACCCCAAGTCCATCGGCGTGGGCCAGTACCAGCACGACGTCTCCGAGACCAAGCTCTCCCGCTCCCTCGACGCCGTCGTCGAGGACGCCGTCAACGCCGTCGGCGTCGACGTCAACACCGCCTCGGCGCCGCTGCTCACCCGCGTGTCCGGCATCGGCTCCACCCTGGCCCTCAGCATCGTCGCCCACCGTGACGCCAACGGCCCCTTCAGCAGCCGTACCGCCCTCAAGGAGGTGCCGCGCCTCGGCCCCAAGGCCTTCGAGCAGTGCGCCGGCTTCCTCCGCATCCCCGGCGGCGACGACCCGCTCGACTCCTCCGCCGTCCACCCCGAGGCCTACCCCGTCGTCCGGCGCATCCTGACCACCGTCGGCAGCGACCTCAAGTCCCTCATCGGCAACACCGCCGCCCTGCGCAGCATCAAGCCCGCCGACTTCGTCGACGACACCTTCGGCCTGCCGACCGTCACCGACATCCTCGGCGAGCTCGAGAAGCCCGGCCGTGACCCGCGTCCCGCCTTCAAGACCGCCTCCTTCAAGGACGGCGTCGAGAAGATCTCCGACCTGGCTTCGGGGATGATCCTCGAAGGCGTCGTCACCAACGTCGCCGCCTTCGGCGCCTTCGTGGACGTCGGCGTCCACCAGGACGGGCTCGTCCACGTCTCGGCCATGTCCCGCACCTTCGTCAAGGACCCGCGTGACGTGGTCAAGTCGGGGGACATCGTCCGGGTCAAGGTCCTTGACGTGGACATCCCGCGCAAGCGCATCTCCCTGACCCTCCGCCTCGACGACGACACCACCGACGCCGCCTCTTCCCCCTCCTCCCGCGGCACCGCTGGCGCCGGTGCCGGTGCCGGCCCCCGAGGCTCCGGCGTCCCCCGCGGTTCTGCCCGCTCCGACGGCCCCCGCGGCACGGGCAACCCCCGCGGTGGCGCACCAGGCGGCTCCCGCGGCGCCGGTGGTGCAGGCGGTGCCGGTGGTGGTGCAGGCGGCTCCCGCGGCGCAGGGACTTCAGCCGGCTCCCGTGGCACCGCCGACCCAGCGCGCGCCGACTCCCCGTCTCGCCGGGACTCCAACGGCGACCGCCGCGGCAATCCGTCCGACCGCCGCGACACCTCTGACCGCCGTGGCGGCGATCGCAACCGTGGCGGCCGCCCCGCCCCGTCGGGCGCCATGGCCGAAGCCCTCCGCAAGGCCGGCCTCACCAACCCCGACTCCTAGCCCCCTCCTCCGCGGCGAAGGCCACCGACCTGGCCCTTCGCCGCGGGAGCCGGCTACTTGGTCCTTCGCCGCGGGGGCGCTGCGCGCAAAGGCTCGGTCAGTCTTCCCAGGGGGCCTCCCGGCCCCCTTCGACCCCCGTTGACCACGCGATCTCAGCCCGAGATCTCCTGGGCGGAGCAGAGCCGGAGTTGCGGTCGAAGCGGGCGGCTCGTGAGCGCGGCTCAGGTCGAAGGCGGCCGAGCCGGAAGGTACCGGGCGTGAAGAATCCCAGGCCGAAGGGGTGCAGGCCTGGAAAGGGTACGGGGCCTGAGGAAGTGCAGGGCTTAAGAAGTCCCGGCCGCTGTGGAGTGCCGGCCGGGCGGAGTGGCCGCCGGGCGGAGTGGTGGCCGGGCGGAGTGGTGGCCGGGTGGCGTCGTGGGCCGTGAGACCTCCGAGCACCGGTGAGAACGGCGACGCCGCCAAGCTCGGAGGTCTTCACGAGGCCTGGTCAATCGGAGGTCTTCGTGAGGCCTGGTCAAGAGGCCGTCTTCGCGGTCCCGATCAGGGGGGACCAGACGTCAAGGTCTCGGCAGGCGCCCCTAGGCCTGGTCGATGTGGATGCCCGAGGCGAGCATCTGGGCGGTTGCGTCCACGCCGTGGCGGCCGTCGAACTCGGTGAAGGCGCGGGACTGCTCGGCGTGCACGCCCTCGACGAGTGGCGCCCACTCCCGGTGCGTGATGATCAAGAACTGGCCGTCACGCACGGCGTCGAGGACCTGCTTGCCGACCTGGTCGGGGTCGGCGCCGGTGGCCAGGAGGGCGCTGTTGCGCTCGACGATCGAGACGTCGAGGTCCGCGCCCAGCAGCTTCGCCTCGGCCTCGGGGGCGGTGACGCCCAGGCGGGTGGCGACCGTACCGGGGCAGAGGACGGAGACGCCGATGCCGGTGCCCTCCAGCTCGTCCCGCAGCACCATGGAGAAGCCGACGCTGGCGAACTTGGAGGCCACGTAGGCGCCCTGGGTGACCATGGGCACCAGCCCTGCATCGAGGCGGTGTTGAGGATGTGCGCCCGCCCGCCGCGCGCCTTGAAGCGGGGCAGGAAGGTGGCGACGCCGATGAACTGCGCCTCGATGTTGATCTTCTGGACCCAGCGCCAGACGTCGAGCGTGGTGTCCTCGATCCGGCCGCCGCCGCTGACGCCGGCGTTGCCGAACAGCAGCGAGACCGGCCCGAGGGCCGCCTCGGCCCGGTCCGCCGCGGCCTCCCACTGGGCGGCGTCGCTGACGTCCAGCTCGATCGCGGCCACCGAACCGCCGGCCTCGGTCAGTTCGCGCGCGATCTCCGCCAGCCGCTTCCCGTCGATGTCGGCGAGCGCAACGCTCGCCCCCGCGGCTACCAGCGCTCTCGCGATGCCGAGCCCGATGCCCGACGCCGCGCCGGTGACGAAGGCGACCTCTCCTGCAGGCCAGACCATGACATGCTCCTCTTCGTAGGTGTGGTTCCACGGTCGCAGGCGGGCCTCGCTTTGTTACCGGCCGAACGGCGGGGAAAAAGGCCCCGACCTGCCACGATTGGCGGGGGTGACCCTGGCGGCCGGTTCGGATGATGGAAGGGAGGCCGCGCGCCGGTGCGGCCAGGTGGAGGAACCCATGTCGCAAGCCATTCCCCGACCGCCGTTCGATCCCGAACTGGACGCCACGCTCGCGCTCATCGCCGACCAGCTACCGCCGGTCGTGACCGCCGAGATGATCCCGCTGCTGCGCCGGCACCCGTCGAACGACGTAACGGACGAGGATCTGAGCGCCACCGGGCTGACCAGGCGCGACGTCGCCATCCCCGGTTACGAGGGTGCCGAGATCACCGTCTCGGTGATCGCCCGGGACGACCACACGGGGCTCGGTCCGGGGATCTACTACACGCACGGCGGCGGCATGGTCGCCGGGAGCCGCTTCTCCGGGCTGCACGACACCCTGCGGTGGATCGTCGACCACGACGCCGTCATGGTGACCGTGGAGTACCGGCTGGCTCCGGAGCACCCCGACCCGTACCCCGTCGAGGACTGCTACGCCGGTCTCGTGTGGACCGCCGAGCACGCGGCCGAGCTCGGGATCGACGCCGGGCGGCTGATCATCGCGGGCGCGAGCGCGGGCGGCGGGCTCGCGGCGGGCACCGCCCTGCTGGCCCGCGACCGGGGCGGCCCCGCGCTGGTCGGGCAGGTCCTCATCTACCCCATGCTCGACGACCGCGACCAGACCGTCTCCACCCTGCAGATGGACGGCGTCGGCCTTTGGGACCGGGCGAGCAACGTGATGGGCTGGACCGCCCTGCTCGGTGAGCGGCGCGGCACCGAGAACGTCTCGATCTACGCGGCCCCGGCTCGTGCGACCGACCTGGGCGGGCTGCCGCCCACCTACATCGAGTGCGGCTCGGCCGAGGTCTTCCGCGACGAGAACGTGGAGTACGCCATGGGCCTGTGGAAGGCGGGTGGCCAGGCAGAGCTGCACGTGTGGCCGGGCGGGTTCCACGGTTACGACCTCGCCGCGCCTCACTCGGCCCTCGCCCAGGCGACGGTCGCCACGCGGAACGCCTGGGTGGCCAAGATCCTCGGTAAGTGATCACCGAAGTGCCGGTGACCGGCCTGCTTCGGAAAGCGCCCGAGAGCAGGCCGGTGGCCGTGGGCGGCCCGGTGGCCGTGGGCGGGAGGACGGCTGTGCGCGGGAGCGGTGGCCGTGGGCGGGAGGGTGGCCGCGGGTGGGCCGGTGGGCGTGGTTCTTGGACGGGCCCCGGAGGCGCGCTCGACCTGCGGGTATGTTGGGGTGACAGGCCGAGGGAGCAGACATGCAGGATCTCGTCGGACGCCTCACCGCCCTTGACCCCGATGCGAGTGAGACGCTCAAGGTCATCGCCTACTTCGACACGCTGAACGCGGGCGGAGCGGGCCTCGACGGGCTGCTCCGCGGGGCCGCGGTGCTGTCGGGCGTCGTCGCCGGCGCCGAACGGCGGGGCCGCACCACCCGCTACAGCCCGCGCGGCCTGCACGTCACCGACACCGAGATCCACCGCTCGCTCCAGCGCACCACCCGCAGCGGCTCGGTCTGGCTCGAACGCGTCGGCCCGCCCCACGCCAACGACGAGATGATCCTGGAACGGCTCGGCCTCGCCGTCGATCTCGCCGAAGCGCGCCGCAACCCGGAAGGCGCCCTCGAAACCGCCCTCGACGCCGGAACACCCGTCTCCGAACGCGCCAAAGCGCTCGCCAGGCTCCGGGTCCGCCCGAACGCGCGCATCCGGCTCATCGCGACGGCCACGGACGCGCCCGTCATGAGCGCGCCGTCCACCGTGATGCCGACCCGCTTCGGCATCCTGCGCGCCACCCTCGACCTGACCGGTGAGCTCGCGCCCACCGAACCCGCCGGGATCGGGCCGCGGCTCAACGCCGAGCGGGCGCCCGAGTCGTGGGAGGGCGCCGTCATCGCCTACCGGCTCACCGACCCGAAGTCCCCCGTCGTGGACGCCACCGACATCGGGGCACTGCTGATCCTCGCCCAGGCGTACGATCCGCGGGAGCCGCACGACGACGTCCGGGCCCTGGCCGCCCTCGATCCGCGGTCGGCCGACATCGCCCGGGTCCTGGTCGAGTCGGACAGCGTGCGGTCGGCGGCGGCCAGGCTGGGGATGCACCACTCGACGATGCAGGCCAAGCACGAGTCGCTGACCCGGGCCCTCGGGTACGACCCGCGCACGATCACCGGGCATGCCCGCTACATCGCCGCCGCGCTCCTGCTCCGGCTTTCCGACCCGTTCTGAGGGCACCCCTGAGCGGCGTGCCCAGCCGTACCAGAAGTGGGTTGTTACCTTTGTACGGCTTCGCCCGTCATAGGGGTGGTCGCCGGCCCTCATGGCCGTCGGACCGCACCGAGACGGGAGATCAGAATGCTGACAGGAATCATGTACGTGACGGTCCACGTCACCGATCAGGAGCGGGCGCTCAAGTTCTACACCGAGGGGCTCGGCCTGGAGAAGCGCCTCGACTTCCCGGGGCCGGAGGGGCGGTTCCTCACCGTGGGGGTGGGCGACAGCCCGGTGCAGATCCTGCTGTGGCCCCGCGCGCAGGGTGAGGAGGCGCAGGCCTCGGCGATCGCGGCGTTGTTCCTCGAGTCCGAGGATCTGCGGGCGGACTTCGAGGTGTTCCGCCAGAGGGGCGTCGAGTTCGAGCAGGCCGAGCCGGAGGACTACCCGTTCGGGGTGCGGATCGAGGCGGTCGACCCGGACGGGAACCGGATCGCGCTTCGCCAGCCGCTTCGCCGGTAGCAGTGCAGGGACGTGGGCGAGCCCTGGCCGGGCCACCAGGAAGCGGAGTTGAGGAGGGTGCGAGGTGACTGACGCCCGTCGGGTGGAGCTGTTGGCCGAGGCGTTCGAGGCGCAGCGGGGACGGCTGGGCGCGGTCGCCCATCGCATGCTGGGCTCGCACGTGGACGCCGAGGACGTGGTCCAGGAGGCCTGGATGCGGCTGGTACGGCAGGACGCCGCGGGCATCGGCAACCTGGCGGGCTGGCTGACCACGGTGGTGGGGCGGATCAGCCTGGACGTCTTGCGGTCCCGGCAGGCGCGACACGAGGCGTCCTACGGCGACGGCCTGGCCGAGGTCGTGGTCACCGTGGACGAGGGCGGCGCGCCCGAGGAGGCCGCGGCGGTGACCGACTCCGTGGGGGTCGCGCTGCTGGTGGTGCTGGACGTGCTCGGGCCCGCCGAGCGGGTGACGTTCGTGCTGCACGACCTGTTCGGCGTGCCGTTCGCGGAGATCGGGCAGATCCTGGGCAAGTCGGCGGACGCCACGAAGATGATCGCCAGCCGGGCCCGGCGGAAGGTGCGCGAGGCCGAGCGGCCGGTGGTCGCGGGGCGGGAGCAGTGGCGGGTCGTCAAGGCCTTCCGGGCGGCGACGACCGGCGGGGACTTCGAGGCGTTGCTGCGGGTGCTCGATCCGGACGTACGGCTGACCGTGGACACTCCGGGCGGCAGGGTGGTCACCCTCGGAGCCACCGCCGTGGCGACCGGGGCGAAGTCGGTGTCCGGAGCCGTGGTCAGCTACCAGGCCGTGCTGGTCGGCGGGCGGCCGGGATACGTCTCATGGCGGGAGGACGGCACGGTGCTCTCAGTGATCTCGTTCACGGTGAGCGGGGAGCAGATCACCGGGATCGCGATCGTGGTGGACCCGGACAAGCTGGCCGGGATGGGGTTGCCGGGTCCGGCGGGCGGCAGGGCCTAGAGGCGGTCGTTGGCTCGGAGGGTTTGGAGGGCGGCGACGGTGGCGTGGCCGCGCCAGTCCAGGGCTCCGGACGGGGAGATGCGGGCGTAGTCCACGATCCAGCCGCCGTCCTCCTGCTGGAGGGCGGCCAGGCGGTCGAGGTCGGCGGAGATGAGCGCGGGGGTGAAGAGGTCGCGGGCGGGGCGGCCGGGATGGGGGGCGAAGTCGAGGGGGCGGAGGGCCTCGTCGGCGGTGCCACCGGCCACCGGGACGATGCCGTCGGGCGGGAGGTGCTTGGCCAGGCCCCCCAGGAGGTCGAGGGCCTCGGGGTGGGCCGAGTGGGCGGCGTCGAGGAAGCGGATGGCGAAGGCCAGGACGTAGGCGGGCGGCTGCTCGTCCAGGGCGGCGATGGCGTCGAGGCAGTAGCGGGTGGCGCGGGCGAGCCAGGGGTGGGCGGCGACCCGGGGGGCGTGCGCGGCGACGCGCCAGGCGGCGGCCGCGGTGACCGAGGTGATCTGCAGGGCCGAGGCGGTGGGGTCGGCGTTCTGCCACCAGGGGGCGCTGGCGTCGGGGTAGGTCAGGGGCAGGGCGAACGGCAGGCCGCCGTCGGGCAGCGTGATCGACCCCAGCCAGTCGCACAGCTCGACGGCTCTCGGTGTGGTGGCGAGGGCGACGTCTTCCAGGACCTCGAAGGCGTGCAGGGCGGCGCCGGGCTGGCTCTCCGGGGAGCGGAGGTCGGCTTCCAGGCCCCAGCCGTAGCCGCCGTCGGGGTTGCGGTAGCCGTCCAGGGCGGCCAGGACGGGTGCGGGGTCGGCGGGGTGGTCCTGGACGAACAGCAGGCCGAAGCGGCGGCGGTCCAGGACGCGGGCGTGGCCGGCCAGGAAGGTGGCGGCTCGGGCGAGGTCGACGGTCATGAACCCATCCTTACCGCTCGGCTGGGGCCAGGCCGCGGAAGGTCGCCGGGAGACCTGAAGGCGCCCCGGCCCGAAGGAGGGCCGGGGCACCGTTGTCAGATGAGGGTCAGCGGAGGCGGTGGTCGTCCGAACCCTCGACGGCGGGCCGGCTCTCAGGGGTGGCGGCGGTCAGGGCCGCCGTCGAGGACCGGTCCGGGATGGCCCGCAGGTTGAAGGCGAACCGGGCCGTCGAGTCGGCGATGGCGTCGGAGTTGACGTCGAGCGCCGTCTTGTCGATGTTGGTGATCGTGTCGCACACCGAGTGGTAGCACGGGTCGTACGGCGCGCCTGCCGTACCGCCGAAGAGCGCCGCCTCGGCCGGCGTCTTGATGCCCTCGGCGCCGGTGAAGATGCCGCCGGAGGGGATGCCGACCCAGTTGAAGGCGTCGTAGTCGGAGCGGGCGTCGAAGTCGGTGCCCACGTGGCCCACGCCGCGCTTGTCGAAGAAGCTCTCGAGCTGCTTCTCGATCTGGGCGGCGCCGGGCGGCCCGGCCGGGGAGCCGACGCCGTCGGAGTCGTCGCCGTCGTAGATCTTGATGGCGTAGTTGGGCGAGGCCACCATGTCGAAGTTCAGGTAGACACGGATGCGGTCCTGCTCGGCCTGGGACAGGCCGCGGACGTACTGCTCGGAGCCGAGCAGGCCGATCTCCTCGGCGCCCCAGAAGCCGAAGCGCACCTTGTAGCGCACCGGGATGTGGCGGAGCTGGAGGGCGGTCTCGAGGATGGCGGCGGTGCCGGAGCCGTTGTCGTTGATGCCCGGGCCCTCGGGCACGCTGTCGAGGTGCGCGCCGACCATGACGACGTTGCGCGGGTCGCCGAAGCGGGTCTCGGCGATGACGTTGGTGCTGGTGCCGAAGGTCGTCGTGGTGTCGGTCTTGATCCGCACGGTGGCGCCGGGTGCGGAGGCGAGTTCCTGGCCCACGGCGAAGTCGGCGAAGACCATGGGCCCGCCGCGCCACTCGCCGAGCGGGAGCTCGTAGGCGTCGGTGCGGCCCGGCTGGCCCTCGTTGAAGATGATGACGCCGGCGGCGCCGGCCCAGTCGGCGTTGCGCAGCTTCTGGGTGAAGGGGCAGGTGCCGCGCTGGATGAGCGCGATGCGCCCGCGGACGAAGCCGGTGAAGTCGGAGCGCTCGCAGCCACTCGTGGAGGAGGGCGTGGGCGTGGGCGGCAGGGTGAGGTCGACGCCCTGGACCTGGGCGGTCACGTCGCCGCTGGGCGAGGCGTTGACGGTGAAGAAGTCGGTGCCCGGCACGTAGGCCTTGGCGTTGGGGGCGGTCTGCTGGAAGACCGTGGGGGTGTTCTCGACCCAGTTCTCGACGTACTTGATCGGCTGGACGGTCACCTTGTAGCCGGCGCGGCGCAGGGTCTGGGCGACGTAGTCGCTGGAGGCGGCGTAGCCGGGGGTGCCGACGGCGCGGTTGCCGCCGTTGGCGTCGGCGATGGCCTGGAACTTCTCGAGGTGCTTGTGGACGTTCTCCCCGGTCACCTTCTTGACGAGGATCTTCGCGAAGATGTCGTCGAGGGTGCCCGCCTCGGCGGGGGTGCCCAGGGCGGCGGACAGGGTCACGGCTGCCACGGCCGCGACAGCGGTTCTCAGACGTAAGAGGCGCATGCTTCATCTCCCGGATCGGACAAGATCTGTGATGGACGGTAAAGGCAGATTCGTCCTTGGGCTAGAGGTCATGGCCACATACGGACAGGCGCTATGCTGCAGTCTGAATGTGAGCGCCTGACAAAGCGTGGCAAAAGGGAGAGCGCGACGATGTACAAGGAATTCGCTGCCGAGGCCGTGGTCTGGGTCGTCCCGATCGTCGTCCTGATCGGGCTCGCCTTGATGATCACCGCTCCCTGACCCGACCGGCGCGACCCAGCCGTCTGGCCCTTCGGCCAGACGGCTTTTGTCGTCAACCGGGCAGGAAACGCCGACTCACACGTAGTAGCGGTAGTTGGTGACCGCGTAGACGTACGGTGACCAGCGGCTCAGGTCGCCGTCGAGCCAGCGGTCCCAGTAGTTGTCCAGCTTGGCGGTCCGGATGGTGCAGGCCGCCCAGCGCACCCGCTTGGCGTTGATCCGCCCGATGTAGTCGGTGCAGCTGCCCATCTTCTTCCCGTTGACCTTCACCGAGAGGGTGAGGCGGGCGTTGAAGAGGTTGCTCCGGGAGATGTTGGTGACGCGGACCTTGGCCCGGCAGGTGTCCTTGCAGCGCCCGATGTAGAGCTTGAGCCGGATGTGCCGGCTCTGCGAACCGTCCGATAACTCCACCGAGACGGCCGGTGCGGCCGCGGCCGCCGGCTGGGCGGCGATCAGCGTCGTGGGCGCGGCAACCGGCCCCCCCCCCCCGCCGACGCGACGCGTCAGGTAGAGTGGGGGCCCCCACCGGTACCAACACGCGATTAAGCCCCAAATAGGCACCCGGGCAA